>NZ_JAAATY010000007.1 GCF_013280595.1 Kibdelosporangium persicum | reverse complement strand
ACCGGCCGACGAGGAGGTTGTCGGTCTCGGTCCAGTACGACATCTCCGGCAAGTTGGTCTTCGCCAACGGGATGCCGCCCGCGGCCCGCAGCCGTGCCACGGCGGTGGCGTCGGCCTCCGGCACATGATCGGCGAACAACGACGATCCCCGGGTGGTCCGCACACCCCCGGTGTCGAACGAGTCCTTGATCGTGAACGGCACGCCACCCAGCGGCCCGGTACGCGGGCGAGCGGCAGCGGCGAGAGCCTGCTCACCCAGCACGGTGACGAACGCGTTGACCCGCTCGCCCAGCGCGTCGATGCGATCCAGATGCGCCTGCACGACCTCGACCGCGGTAACCTCGCCGACGGCTATCAGGCGCGCCAGCTCTGTCGCGTCGAGCCAGACCAAATCCATGGTGACCATCATCGATGATCGTCATGATGTGAGTCAGCACCCAACCCCATTGAGAAGCACATGCGTCACGTCACGGACGCCGCACCGACCGGGACTGTCCGCTGTGGTGGAGATGGTTGGATAATCCCATGGCATTGACACCGCCGGATTTCGACCGGCTACTCGTCCCTGGCACCAGGGTCGACACCGTGTCCGGATCGGGGACCGTCGCCGAACCGCTGCGTACCGAACTGTCGCTGCCCTCGGGCGAGGTGGTCGCCTCGGAATGGCGCTGGGAGCCGATCGGGTTCACCGAAACCGCACCGCCCGGACGCTACCCAGTGCTGCTCCACCCGCTGGTGCTGGACGGCGCCGAGACGCGGGCTCCGATTCCACTGGCGGTGCGGCTGGTCATCAGCGACCAGCCGGTGGCGTCCTGGACCATGGCGCTGCTGCCCGGCCAGGACCCCACCGAGTTGAGCGAAGAGGGCTTCTACGGTTTTCCGGTGGACGGCGGCGAGGGCAGCTTGATCGACGCGCAGTACCTCCGCGAGCTGCACGAGACCGGCACGTACGGCGAATTTGTCGACACCGCCAAAACCGACCTCGGCTTCGGTGAGCTGCTGGAGCCATCCGAGGACGAGGACGGTCGCCAGACGGTGGGGTTCACCATCGGCTGCGATGGCGTCTATCCGACCTGGATCGGCCACACCGCGGACGGTGATCTCGCCTGTTACGTGATCGATCTGCTGGAGTTCGACAAGCGGACCTGAGCATCCCGGCCCAGTCGCGACTCAGCACCGCGCCGGCTCCGAATCCCCCAGAATCCGGTGCGGTTGGCCGGTCACCGGCCTCGGCCCCATGGGCTACATCCATCAGGCGCGCCTCCAGCACGCCCATCAGGAACTTCTGACCGCTGACCCGGCCACGCGGTGTCACCGTCACCGAGATCGCTGCCCGCTCGACTTCTTCCACCCCTGCCGCTTCGCCCACTGTTACGGCACTACGACGGCCCCGCGCGATACCGGCCCCTGCAACTTTTCACAGTTCTGCTGTCGACCGCGGCCGCCACGCCGTTACCGCTGTCGGTTCCGTTGGGGCGGAGCGACAAGCTGCACGCCGATTGGTCCGGTGTTGGTGAAGCGGGCAAGAATCACTGGCGATTCGTGCACATCCGGCCATGTGTCGCTGACCCGTGCGCGTCCCACCTGCTAGCTTCCTAGCCTTCCCAGTGGCTTGCCCCATGATTGGAGTGTGCGCGCGTGACATCCGGTTTCGCCGTAGAACCCGATGATCTGGCTGCACACGGGAGTCATCTCGACGGCCTGACGGACAGACTGCAGACAGCCTCCGCGGCAGCGAACACCGCGATGTCGCCGGACGCGTACGGCCTCATCTGCGCCTTCCTGCCGCCGATCGTCAACCCCACGGGCGAACAGGCGAAGGACACGATCACCGCCGCCGTCGAAGGCATCCAGCAGATCGCGGGCAACGTCCGCGTCGCAGCCGAGGCGTACCGGAACGACGACCAGGCGCAGAAGGCTTCGTTCGACAGTTCGTTCAACCAGGCCTGAAGGAGCTCGCGTAGTGACGAACCCCCTGGTCGCTCCGGTCCAGGACTCGACTCAGTGGTACACCGGCATGTCGTTGCTGGAGTCCGGGCACGAACTGAAGTCCGCCATCGAGAGCGGCGAGTGGGCTTCGGTCGCGCTGGGCACAGTCGGCACCGCGCTGGATGCGCTGTCGGTGGCGCTCGACCCGTTCGGAGCGATCCTCGCCAACGGTGTCGGCTGGCTGATGGAGCATGTCGGACCGCTCAAGGAGGCCCTCGACGGCCTCACCGGCAATGCCGACGAAGTCAAGGCCCAGGCGCAGACCTGGAAGAACGTCGCCACCGAGCTCGGCGCCATCGGCCAGGACCTCGCCAAGATGACCGAGGCGGACACCGCGTCGTGGACCGGTGCGTCCGCTGACGCGTACCGCAAGCGAGTCGACGACACGGTCGCGCTGCTGAATTCGGCACAGCAGGGCTGCGAGGGCGCGTCCAGCGGTGTCCAGACCGCCGGTGAGGTCGTCGCGGCGGTCCGTGCGCTGGTCCGGGACATCATCGCCGAGCTGGTCGGGCACATGATCAGCTGGGCGCTGCAGGTGCTGTTCACCCTCGGCATCGGGCTGACGTGGGTGGTGCCACAGGTGGTCAACGCGGTGGCCAAGACCGCCGCGAACATCGCCCAGTTCACCAACCGGCTGATCAAGGCCATCAAGAACCTGATCCCGTTGCTGAAGCGGGCCGGGGACCTGTTCTCCGACGCGGCCAAGGCGTTCCGGAACATCAAGCCGGGCAAGGTCGACCCGATCAAGAAGAACGGCGACATCGGCCCGCCGCCGAAGGACACCAGCGTGCCCAAGGGCGGCAACGGCGACACCACACCTTCAGGAAGCGGGAACGGCAGTACGACACCGTCGGGTTCGCCTGACGGTGGCGGAACTCCCAAGGGTGGCCCGGATCCCTCCCCCACCCCCAAGGGCGGTCCGGACTCGACGCCTTCCCCCACCCCTGGCGGCGGATCGACCACGCCTTCCGGCAGCGGTCCTTCCGGCAGCGGCAAGACACCCGACCCGTCGCCGAACCCCAACAAGCCCGACAATGCGCGGGACACCGGCGTCGGTCCGGACAACCGCGTGTGCAAGTCCGACCCGATCGACGTCGCGTCCGGCGAGATGATCCTGATCCAGGACGACGTAAGCTTCCCCGGTGCGCTTGAGCTCGTGCTGCAGCGCACGCATGTCTCGTCCTACCGTGCGGGCAGGCTGTTCGGCCCGTCGTGGGCGTCCAGTGTGGACCAGCGGCTGGAGCTGGACAAGGAGCACGCCTGCTACTTCTCGCCGGACGGTATGATCCTGGTCTACCCGCTGCCGTCGCCCGGTGGCCGGCCGCAGGAGCCGTTGGAAGGCCCGCGCTGGCCGCTGAGCATCGACGCTTCCGGCGCGTATGTCATCAACGATCCAGCGCGGCGGCGGACCCTGACATTCGCGGCCAAGCCGGCCGCGGATGGCACGCACCCGCTGACCGCCATCGAAGGCGGCGGTGACAGTGTCATCCGGATCGAGCACAACGCCGACGGCGTTCCGGTGTCCTGGCTGCACTCCGACGGTTACCGGGTCGACCTGGGCATCGAGGACCGCAGGCTGCGCCGTCTGTCCGTTGTGGACGCCTCGGGCGGAATGACGGTCCAGGTGGCGGCGTTCGGCTACGACCACCTCGGCCGGCTGACCGCCGTGGTCAACTCGTCCGGCAAGCCGATGGTGTTCGACTACGACGACTCCGGCCGGGTGCTGGGCTGGCAGGACCGCAACGGCGCCTGGTACCGGTACGTCTACGACGACCAGGGCAGGTGCGTCCGCACAGTCGGCGACAAGGGCTACCTCGATGGCACCTTCGAGTACAAGCCAGGTGTCACCCGGTACACGGACTCCCTCGGCCACACCACGACGTTCGAACTGAACGACCTGCGTCAGGTGGTGCGGGAGACCGATCCGCTCGGGAATGTCACGGAATTCGTGCACGACCGCTACGACAAGCTGTTGTCCCGCACGGATCCGTTGGGCCGTACCACTTCCTTCACCTACGACGCCTTCGGCAGGCTCAGCGGCGTCGTCCGGCCCGACGGCTCCGTCGTGTCGGTCAACTCCGATCCGGCCCAGCCGTTGATCATCGAGGTCGCCGAAGGCGAACGCACCTGGTCGCGTGAGTACACCGGGCAGCCGGGCGCGGGTGTTCCGGACCTGACCAGCGAACAGATCGGCGTCGCGACCGGGTTGCCCGCCGGAGATGCCGACGGAGAGCCGGAATCCGGCGAGGACGAGAGCGAGTACCGGGACTTGTTCGGCCGTCCCCGGGCGCGGACCGACGTGTTCGGCGGCCAGGTCCGGTTCGAGTGGACCGTGGAAGGCCTTCGGGCAGCGCGGATCGGCCGAACCGGCGCGCGTGAGCAGTGGCGTTATGACGCCGAGGGCAACGAGATCGAGCACAAGACGGTCACCGGCGGGACCGAACTCGCCGAGTACGGCCCATTCGGCTTGTGTACCGCCACAATCGACGCCAACGGTGCCCGCACAACCTACAGCTACGACACCGAACTCAAGCTGACGTCGGTCACCAACCCGGCCGGCCTGACCTGGCACTACCGTTATGACCCGGCCGGGCGACTGGTCGAGGAACGCGACTTCGACGGCAGGGTGCTCCGGTTCTTCTACGACGCGGCCGGTCAACTCGTCCGCTCGGTCAACGGGCTCGGCGAGGCGATCGACTACACCCGCGACCTGCTGGGCAACATCGTCAGGCGGCATACGCCGGCCGGCATCACCGAGTACACCTACGACCCAGTCGGCAGGCTCGTCCGCGCGGCGAACGCCGACGCCGCGCTGGAGTTCGACCGTGACGAGTCCGGACGCGTGCTCAGGGAGACGACGAACGGCAACAGCGTGGTGTTCTCCTACGACAGTGCGGGCAACGTCGTCTCCCGGCGCACGTCGTCCGGTGTGGACAGTCACTGGCGGGTGGACGGCGACGGGATCCCTTCGACACTGACGTTCGCCGGGCACGAAATGCGCTTCGACCACGACCGAGCCGGCCGGGAACTGCGCCGGACGATCGACGACTCCCTCGAACTCACCCAGTCGTTCGACGCGGAACTCCTTACCGGGCAAACGCTCGCCAGTCCGTCCGGCCCGTTGCAGCAGCGACGACTCGACTACCGGCCCGACGGTTCGCTGAACGCGGTGACCGACGCGCTGTCAGGCGTGACGCGGTACGGCTACGACCCGGCCGGTCGTGTCGTCGAAGTGGCCGCGGCCGACCATCACGAGAGCTACCGGTACGACCCCGCCGGCCACCTCGTCGAGTCCACAGTGGCCGGTCAGTGGCCGCCCGAGGCCGAGAACGGCACGCGCACCTACGTCGCGAACACGCTGTCCTCGGCCGGAGTCGTGGGCTACACGTACGACTCGCAGGGCCGTCTGATCAGGCGCACGCTCGTCGACCCGGCGGCCGGTGCGCAGACTTGGCTGTACAGCTGGGATCCGCTCGATCGGATGACCGGCGTGACAACGCCGGACGGTTCCCGCTGGCGATACCTCTACGACCCGCTCGGACGCCGGATCGCCAAGCTGCGGCTCAGGCCCGACGGCACGGTGGCGGAACGCGTCGACTTCGGCTGGGCCAACACCCAGCTCATCGAACAGGTGTACACCGACGCGCAGGGAATCCGGCACGTGCTGACGTGGGAACGGCACCCCGCCGACGATCGTCCGATCGCCCAGGCCGAGCTCATCGGCGGTGCGCGCCGGGTCAACATGGTCGTGACCGACCAGCTCGGCTCGCCCACTGAACTGGCCGCCGCGACGACCGGGCTGACGTGGCGGCGCCGGGCGACCTTGTGGGGCAAGGTGACGACACCCGGCGGTATCCCGCTGCGGTTCCCCGGCCAGTACGCCGATCCCGAGACCGGCTTGCACTACAACGTGTACCGGTACTACGACCCCGCGACCGGCCGGTATCTCAGTCAGGACCCGTTGGGACTGCGTCCCGCGCCGGATCCCGCCGCGTACGTGCCCAACCCGTTGCTGCAGACCGACCCGCTCGGCCTGATGTACAAGGCCCCTTGTGGCGCGGGCGGTTCCGGCAACCGGCCGCCCAAACGCCCTGGCGGCGACCACGACGGGGGCCAGCTTGGGCAGCCTGCCAAGAAACCCAGGCGGTCGGACGTCGACCCGAAGTCCGGGCGTACCCAGCAGCAGGGTGGCGGTAAGGAGGGCGGCGGGACCTACGGCAAGGGGAACTCGACCAGCAACGCCGCGGGCAACTCGCCCAAGCCGGGGCACCTGACCGACGTCGAGGACCTGAACCAGGCTGCGATCACCACCAACAAGCAGGACCCCGTGACCGGGGAATGGTACGGCGAGAACAAGCTTTCCCAGGAGCTGGCCGACCACCTCAGCGACAACAACATGGCCCCGGACACCAAGTGGATCAAGGGGCACCTGGAGAACGACAACCTCGGCGGGAAGGGCACGTCGGACAACCTGACGCCGCTGACCGACAAGGCGAACAAGGCGCACCACGGCGGCGTGGAGAAGGCCGTGAAGGACTTCGTCGACCGGGTCAACGGCGAGGCGTGGCAGAAGTCGGGCCTGCCGGACAACGTCAAGATCGAGTACAACGTCAAGGTCAGCGACGACGTCAAGTTCCCGAACTCGCCCAACCCGTTCGAGCGGTCCATCCGGGACTACATCGAGATCAACGCGGAGTACAAGAACGTCACGCCGGAAGTGGTGGACAAGCTGAAGGCCAATGGCATGATGCCGTTGGCCGACCTTCCGCCGAAGGGCACCCGGATGGACACGATCACCGGCGAGTTCCTGGCGCCGGACGGCAAGGGTGGCTTCGTACCGTGGAAGAAGGACCCCAAGGGACAGCAGTTCTCGTTCGCCTGATGTTCTTGCCTTGAGCCAGAGAAGGATGTGACATGACGAGCCCGAACGGACTCGGCCACCTGATGCGCAGCCCGGAAGAGGCGATGGCCGGGGTCAACGCCTGGGCGCAGGGCCTCGCCGAGAAGGCTCAGCGCTACCAGGCCACGCAGCAACGCACCGAGGAGCTGCGGCTGACCTCGTCCAACAGCGACGGTTCGGTCAAGGTCACCGTACGCGCCGACGGCAGCATCACCAGGCTGCAGTTGGCCGGCTCGGCCCGCACGATGCCGCTCGAGGAGCTGTCCGACCAGATCCTCACCACCATGCGGCGTGCCCAGTCGCAGATCGCCGATCGCGTCTCGGACATCATGGACGAGGAGATCGGCGAGCAGGACCCGCAGACCCGCACGCTCATGGTCGACAACCTGCGCAGCCGCTTCCCCGACCCGGATGCCGACGACGAGGAAGACGACGAGGAAGACGACGAGGAAGACGACGACGAACCGGCCGGGTCCGAACCGGATTCCCCGCAGGGCAACGCTCCCCAGGCCAATGCTCCGCAGGGGCGGCCTCCGCGGCGCAAGGACACGGAGACCGACGACGACGAGGAAAACCTCCCCTGGTAGGACTCGCGGTCAGCCGCGCAGGGCGCACTCACGGCGTCGGCGATGAAGTTGCGGGCGAACGGCACGAACAGCACCACCAGCGGCAGCACGGCTAGCAGCGCACCGGACATGATCGTCCTGTAGTCCAGGCCGTAGGACCGGTTGAGCCGGGACGGTGCGTCCCTCAAGTCGTCGGCTGGCGCACCGCGAGGCGTCATGAGCGCAGGTAGGCCCGCCGAGCGTATGTTCGAGCCAGTCGGTCACGCCGGGCGTGGCGGGCCTGGGTGATGTCGGCGGTGCTACCCCGGCAGCTTGCCCCGCCGAACAGCGCCCGTCAGCGCTGGGCGACGACCGCATGCCCAACGAGCACAGCCGACCACACCCGGTGCTGGCGCGTCCCAAGTGAATCGCTGTGCCGGATTTCGCGGATCGTGGCCGGTCAGTGCTTGATCCGGTCGAGACGATAGGTGACGGCCCGAACGCTGAGAAACAACCGCCGGGCGACAGCGGCCGCGTTGTCGGCCTCCGCGAAGTAGGCCGAGAGCGTCTCCAGGAGTGGTCGCGCGCCACCACGAGTGTTGTCGAGTGGGCCGAGGACGGTGTTGACGAGGTCGATGATCGCTGACCGGTCGCGGAACAGCACCTGGAAGACCAAAAGTTCGGTCGCTTTGAGGACACGGGCGTCCAGACCAAGGGAGTCAGCGAGTTCCAACGTGCTGCGGGCCTCCTCATAGGATCGGAGGATCCCGCCGGGGCCAGGATGCGCCCGTCCCACAGCGACCTGCCATCTCCGCTCGGGCGAGAGGACAACCTCAAGGTGGCGGGCGAATTCGGTGGCCGCGTCGACCAACACTCCGGGCGCGACGCACAACAGCTAGCCTTGCTTGGTGGTGACCAGCACCTCGGTGGCATCGAAGTTCCTCAGCAGCAGGGCTTCGACGCGACGGGTCGCGGCGTCGCCGTCGGTGAACCCTGAAACGAACTCCGGGTGGGTGGAGGTGCCATGAGGGCATCTGGATCCCGAGGTTCACAGTACACAGGGACAGACTCGGTTCGGCCACCACTCATGTGCTTGCCCTGTCTGGGAAGCCTGCTGGGGCTAGCTGAGCCCAGCCTCCGCCAGAGCACGGTGCGAGATGCGGGTGGCGACCGGGTCAGGATCTCTCACGTGATCGGTTGCCTCGGCTGCCGCGACCAGACGACGGTGCCGGATCTCGTACATCGGTTTCCAGGGCGCGACTTCGACATCGGCTCGCCAGTAGGACCGGACGAGGACAAGGCCGTACTGCCATCCGTTGACGCATTCACTGCGGGCAAAGCCCAGCAGTTGCGCGCCCGTCACAGTCGCGCACGCCTCCTCGAGCATCTCCCGGTGAAGTGTTTCCTCTGGGCTTTCGTGGCCCTCCGGCCGGCCGGCCGGAAAGCCCCAGTGCTTGCCGTCGTGGCTGATCAAGACGAGTTGGTGGTCGCTGGTCAAACAGACGCCAGCTGCTCCGTGTGGTGTGCCCTCAAGAGGAGTTCGCGGTGGATGCCATGACACGATCCAGTCCTGGCCGCTCGAGCGCGACTGCATGCGCCGCCCATTCTGGGCCGCGAGGATTCTTGACATGGCGATCTCCTTGTCACAGCAAACCGGAGCCGGACGGGGACCCCGAGAGGGATGGCGCGGTCGTCGACGTGCAACCGGCCGCCGCGCACATCGGTGAGATGCAGGGCTCGCAGCTGCCGGATGCGGCAGACAATAGGCTGCTGTGATCGCCTTCCTCGACAGCCGACAGGACGCCTGTGCCCGACCTCTCCGCAACGCCTGGACGCCGTGTGACGGTGTTCGGCCTCGGTGGCACCATCGCCATGACTGCCAGCGAAGGCGGTGGCGTCGTACCAGCGCTGTCGGCTGACCAACTCGTCGCCGCCGTCCCCGGCCTGGCCGACTCCGGCATCACCGTCGAAGTCCAGGACTTCCGCCGGGTTCCCGGCGCATCCCTCACCTTCGACGACCTCGAGGAGTTGATCGAGGCGATCCGCCGATGTCTCGCAGATGGCGTGGACGGCGTCGTCGTCACCCAGGGCACGGACACGATCGAGGAAACGGCATACCTGCTTGACCTATCCCTCGGTCGATCAGAGCCCGTCGTCGTGACGGGCGCG
The DNA here is from genome assembly GCF_013280595.1 of Kibdelosporangium persicum. GTDB lineage: Bacteria > Actinomycetota > Actinomycetes > Mycobacteriales > Pseudonocardiaceae > Kibdelosporangium > Kibdelosporangium persicum. Next base: position 337,948 of record NZ_JAAATY010000007.1, on the reverse strand, counting down.
ATGCGCAACCCGACACTGGCCGGCGCGGATGGCCCCGCCAACCTGCTCGCCGCCGTGCAAGTGGCCGCGAGCATCCCGGCCCGTGACCTTGGCGTGTTGGTGGTGTTCGCCGACGAAATCCACGCCGCCAGCCGAGTACGCAAGACACACTCGACGAGCGGATTCACCTTTCAGTCCCCCACCGGCGGCCCGCTCGGATACGTCGTCGAAGGAAGGCCCCGGATCGTAAACCGGCCTGAAGCACGCATCACGCTCCCCGCCGCGGGCAGGTGGAGAACGGTCGAGGTCGGACTGGTGAGGGTCCTTGCCGGAGGACGATGGGAATCGTCCTCCGGCAAGGCAACGATCGGATCTGCGTGACGGCAGCCGAGGGCGGCTGGGGGTTATCGCTGGTTTCCCGCGCGCAGCCAGGCAATGTAGTCCGCGGCAGCCGCGGCGGTGTCGTACTGGGGCTCGAACCCGGTGTCCTCGCGCAGGCGTGTGATGTCGAGCCAGCGCACCGGGCGGTCTGCGGCCGAGGGGAGCTCGCACTGGAAGTCGGGCTCGACGGAGTTGATCGCGGTGACGACGTCGGCGTTGCTCGTGGCGCGACCAGAGGCGACGTTGTACGTGGAGTGGTTCAGCTTCCCGGCGAGCTGCAGCAGCGCGAGCGCGCGACCGGTGTCCTTGACGTAGAGCAGATCGAGAGCGTCTTCGGCGTGCGGCGGTGCGATGAGTCCGGACAGGTCGGGTTCGCTGCGCCGGGCTGCGGCATGAGCCAGGGAGGGGGCGGCGAAGAACGGGTCGGGCAGGTGGCCGCCGGGCCCCCAGGTGCCGGAGATGCGTGCGTTGACGATGTCCACGCCGGTCACGTCCGAGAGATGGCCGGCAAGAAGTTCGGTGACCTTCTTGAACGTCGGGATGGCGTGGAAGTGCCCCAGGGGGATCGGTACGTCCTCGGTCAGCGCGCCTTCGGAGGCGAAGCCGTAGACGCCGATGGTGCTCGCGTTCACGACACGGCGCACACCCCAGGTCTGCGCGGCGCGGACGATGTTGAGGAACGCGTCCAGTGCGCCCCTTGTGGCCTCGATCGGGTCGGTGTCGGTCACCGGCCACGGCAGAGCGACGGCGAGGTGCACGATCCCGGTGATCGGGTACTGCCGGCCCACGGCGAGCAGGGCGTCGAGGTCGGCGACGTCGGCCTGGACGACGTGGACGGGCAGGCCGGCCATGTGCGAGGGGACCTGCGGGGTACGGCGCTGGAGCAGGACGCACTCCTCGCCGGCCTCGGTGAGGGCGCGGACGGTGTGGGAGCCGATGAAGCCGAGCCCTCCGGTGACGAGGATCATGATCGCACCTTTCGCAGCAAGTCTGATCGTCAGTACTACTGACGATCAGACTAAGCGTAAGATAGGCGCCGTGTCCACCGAGCCGAGCACCACCGCTGACCCGCACGAGGTCCTGGGGTACCTCCTCAAGCACGCGACCCTCAAGCTCACGGCGTTGACGGACGCAGCACTCGAACAGCTGGGGATCGACAGCAAGGACTTCGGGGCACTGCGGGTCCTGGCCCACCAGGAACCGGCGTCGCAGCTGCAGGTGGCGCAGACGCTCGGCATCGACCGCACCACGATGGTGGCGTTGCTGGACGTGCTCGAGCGCAAGGGCATCGTCACGCGGCGACCAGACCCCACAGACCGGCGCAGGAACGTCGTCGAGCTCACCGAACAGGGGATGCAGACCTACGAGGCGGCGCGGGTGGCGTACGGGAAGGCAGAGAGCGCGTTCCTGGCCGCGATCAGTCCGAATGCGACGGATCAGCTTCGCCAGACGCTGCGCACCCTCCTGGAGAACTGACCCGGGCCACCGATGCCCCCTGCCCATCGGCATGCATCGATCGGCCCAGCAGGACCACCCGGTGTGGGACGTTGCCGCGAGCCCAATCCGTCAACAGGAGCCAGGTCGTCCTTCCCACCCACAAATCCGTCACGCTGACTTGGTCGAAGCGGGTGATGCGGTGATCTCAGTGGCGCAGGTGACGAATGCGCGTACTGGGCCGGTTTCGTTTGTGTCGAGCCATACCGGTGCCCATTGCAGGGGTGGGGCGTCGGGCATCGGGATGTAGGTGATGTCCGGTCGGGGGTAGAAGCGCGTCACGTGCTCGCCGACGGGGAACACGCCTTGCCCGGCGGCGACGAGGGTGAGGATCTCGGGGAAGGTGTTGGCTTTCGGGCCGTGCCGCACAGGTCGTCCGCTCGGGGTGGTGTCGGGGATGCGGTAGCGCCTGGTCTCTTCCGGGAGTGTGTCGGGCATCTGGACGACCGGGTGGTCGGCGAGCACCTCCCTGGTCACCTTGGTCCGGTTGGCGAGGCGGTGTCGGCGTGGGACGGCCAGGAACTGCGGTTCGGACAACAGCACCGGTCCCACCCGTACTCCGCGCACCGGAAGTCCGGTGATCAGCACGTCCACTGCTCCGCTGTAGACGCGTTCGCAGGCGTCGTGTACCTGGGCCTCGTGGATGTGCACCTCGCAGTCGGGGTACCGGCTGCCGAACAGTGCCACCGCCTTGAGCAGGAGTTGACCGGCCGCGGCCCCGACGAACGCGACTCGCAGCGTCCCGCTGACACCCCGGCCGGCCTCAATGGCAGTCCGTACCGCCGCGTCCATGCCCTTGACGTGGGGCCGGAGGTCCTCGACGAGGCGGGCGCCGATCGAGGTGAGCGCGACGGCCCTGCTGGTGCGGGCGAACAGCGGCGCACCGATGCGTCGTTCCAGGCTTTTCACGGTGCGGCTCACCTGGCTGGTGGTGAGCCGCAGTCGTTCGGCGGTGCGGCCGAAGTGCAGCTCCTCAGCGAGGGCGAGCAACACCTCTGTCTCGGTGCGTTCCAGCACGTCGGCTCCCATCGTTGACTGGGACGCAACGATCGTAGCCGTAAGTGTTCTTGATGGTGGGCTCGCGCTGACGGAACGTAGTCGCTGTCACTGATCACCAACGATGAAGGAGAGCGACGTGACGAACCGCAGGATCGTGGCCGGGCTGTTCATCTCCGCCGACGGCGTGGTCGGCGCGCCGGAGCAGTGGACCTTCCAGCACATGACAGAGGAGGCCGGCGCCGTGATCACCGGATTGATCGCCGAGGCCGACACGCTGCTGCTTGGCCGAGCCACGTACGAGGAGTTCGCCGCGCACTGGGCAAGTCAGACCGGGCCGATGGCCGACGCGTTCAACGGGATGCGCAAGCTCGTGGCATCCACCACCCTCACCGCGGCCGACTGGAACAACAGCGAGATCCTCACCGGCGACCTGGCGGCGCGGCTGACCGAGCTGAAGAACACTCCGGGCCGGAACATCAACATCTCCGGCAGCATCTGCGTGGTCCGCACCCTGCTGGCAGCCGGGCTGCTCGACGACCTGCACCTCATGGTGTTCCCGATCGTTCTCGGCACCGGCACCCGGCTGTTCCCCGATGAGGGCAAGCGCGTCGACCTAGCCCTGGCCGGTACGCGGACCTTCGACACCGGCGTCGTCCACCTGCACTACCAGACCGGGGCCACCCGATGAGCAACCAGATCACCGCCTACATCAACACGCTCGACACACCGCTGCGGGAAACTGCCCAGGCACTTCGCGCCACCATCGACGACGCGCTGCCCGGCGCACACAGCGCCATGTGGCACGGGCATCCGGTGTGGGGGCTCGGGGACAGAGCCGGCCAGACACCCGTGGCGCTGATCAAGGCGTACAAGTCCTACGTCACCTTCGGACTGTGGCGCGGGCAGGAGATCACCGACCCCTCCGGCCGTCTCCAACCTGGCGCACGCCAGATGGCCAGCGTCAAACTCGCCGACATCGAAGACATCGACACACACATGTTCACCACTTGGCTCACACAAGCCAGGGCACTCGAACAATAGAAGCAACGAAGTCGGGTCCACCGGGTGATCCGGTGGACCCGACTTCACTCCTTCCGCAGCACTTGATCAAATGATCATGTTGTAGTCGTCTGCGCGCGAAAATGGTCAAGTGTGCGCGGAACTACACGCGAACCGCAACGGAACCAGCGGGACTTGTAGCGCCTGCGTAATCGTCTCCTTTGTACCGATAGTTGTTGATCCGCACCGGTTGGCCAAACGTCGGCGCGTTGATCATGCGTCCGCCACCGATGTAGAGGCCGACATGGTGGATCTTGATGGGCGTGCCGTAGAAGACGTGGTCGCCCGGCAACAGCGGCTGTCCGGCCGGGACGCGGGGTCCGGCGTTGAACTGGGTCTGGGCGGTGCGTGGCAAGGTAACCCCGGCGGCTTCATAGGCAGCCTTGGTCAAGCCCGAGCAGTCGAAGCCCGCATGCCCACCATCGGGTCCATTGACTGGCGGAGGGTACTTATTTCAGGGGTGCTCTATTCCTCCGCGCGGTCTCATGCTGCCGGTCCTTGTGACGGTCTTGTTGCGGCGAGGTAGCGGCCAATGGGGTCGATGCGGATGACGGCGCCGGTGTAGGGGGCGTTGATCATGTGGGTGCTGGAGATGGCGATGCCGACGTGTGTGATCTTGCCGGGGCGGCTGCTGAAGAACACCAGGTCGCCGGGTAGCAGTGGTGTTCCGCGCGGGAGCAGTGGTCCGGCGTTGTGTTGGGTTTGTGCGGTGCGCGGGATGGTGACGCCCGCCGCGTGGTAGGCAGCGTGGGTGAGGCCACTGCAGTCGAATCCGCCTTCGGAGTCGCCATCGCCGCCCCAGACGTAGGGTTTGCCGAGTTGAGCTTGAGCAAAAGCCACGGCGGCCAGGGCTGCTTGGCGGGCCGGGCTGTCGTCGGGCGGGGCGCCGCGGTAGAGGGTGGCTTGGGTGGGCACCTTGTCGACGTACCAGTCGGCGTGGTTGTAGGCGAAGATCGCGGCGCGCAGGCCGTGGCCGGCGTTGTTGTCGCAGAGGTAGAAACTGGCTGCGAAGATCGCATCGTGTTTGTCCCAGGGGGATGGTGGGCTCTTCCCGCCGGGTGGGATCGTGTGCCGAGTGATCACACTATCGAATGTGGACTGGAGAAATTGCATCGGCCCACGGGCACCCGCGTAGTTCGATGTGCCGTCCACGACGCCGACCGAAGTGCTCCGGCCGTGGTTGCTTTCAATCTTGCCGATGGCGGCGAGGATGGACCAGTCAAGTCCGAGGCATTCGGTGGCGGCTTGCTGGTAGAGGGTGAGGTAGTCGGCGGGTATGTCGGCTATCGCGGTCTGGCTCGGGGTGCTGGTGCCGCGGCCGAAGACAGCGCTGATTACGCTGCCGGCAGCGGCGGCGAGCAGCACGGGTAGCAGCAGTACCGCGGCTGCCGCGCCGACGGCGATCTTGGTGGATGTGGACATGCGGGATCACTTCCTGGGTATCGGAGACGGTTGTGTGGCAGAGCGCAGGGTGTTCCACCCCGATGCTGTCCATAATGGATTGAAATGTGCCGGCTGATGTTCACCGGATGGATCGCCGACCGGGATGGTTACTGAGGTTGTTTGCTTGCGGTTACGGCAGTTGCGGTGCGAGGGCAGGCGGTGGTGTGACGGTCCCGGGGTGACGGTGATGTCTATATTCCGCCAGCGTTGGGGGTTGCTGTTTGCCTACGATCGGTCCCCGTGAATGTTGATCCTGCCGCCAAGACCCCGATCGCCGCACAACTGCGTGGTTCCGTCGTGTGGTTCATGTCGCTTGCGGCCGCGCTGGGCACGTCCACGATCTACCCGCTGCAGCCTGCGATCGCGGCCGTCGCGGACTCGTTGGGCTCCTCGATCACCGCTGTCGGAGTCGCGCTTGCGTGCGGCCCAGCTGGATACATGGTCGGACTCGGCCTTCTTGTTCCCCTGGTCGACCGTTTCTCCCCGGGTCGGGTGCTCGCGGTTCAGTTCGGGGTCCTGGCCATTGCGTTGGCGTTGAGTGCCGCTGTGGGCGGTGTGTTGGTGTTGGGGCCGGTGGTCGGCGTGATCGGAGCCTGTTCGGCAGTGGGCGCGGGCCTCAGTTCAGTAGCGGGTCGGCTCGCGACTGAGCGTCGCCGCGCGGCGATCCTGGGAATCGTGACCGCTGGGATCTCAGCCGGGATCCTTGCCGGCAGGATCGTTGGCGGTTGGCTTGCTGACGAGATTGGCTGGCGTGGCACGGTTCTCGTGTTCGCCACTGCCTGTGCGCTCGTTGCATTGTGGTCGCTGTTGGTGCTCCCAGCCACGCGGGGCGGCACCGAGCACGGCTACCTTGCCACCCTGTGCTCAATTCCCGGATTGTTCGTTCGGTATGCCTCACTACGGCTTGCGGCAACCCGCGGTGCCTTGTGGTTCTTCGCGTTCTGCGTTGTGTGGGCCGGGCTCGCAGTAGCCCTCTCGCAGCCCCCATATTCGTACTCAGCAGAGCGGATCGGCCTGTACGCACTAGCCGGTCTCTCGGGCATCCTGGCGACACAGGTCGCCGGTACCTGGACCGATCGAGTGGGCGCCCGGCGCGTCATCCTGGTGGGCTTGGTATTGGCGGGGACCGCCGCAGCTGTCGTCGGCTTCACGCTCGCGAACACCGTCGTAACCCTTGTTTGTCTGGCTGTTTTCGACGCGGGTCTCTTCGCCGCTCAGGTCGCGAACCAGAGCACCGTCCTGTCCATCGACCCCGCGGCACCGGCACGTTTCAACAGCGCGTACATGCTGGTGTACTTCGTGGGCGGAAGTCTCGGTAGCGCCTTCGGTGCTACAGCAGTCGAATGGTTCGGCTGGCCGACCACAGCCGCGATCACAACAGTGGTCATCGGGATAGCGGTCACGATCACCGTAATCGCACACCAGAACAGGACCCCGTGACACCGATGAACTATCGGGAAGCACCATGAGAACCGCAACTCTGGCGAATAGTCTCGTTCGTTGCTTGATCATACGCACCAGGCAAATGCCGCCGTCCAGCATCTCACTCATGTCCACTGTGGAGCGCCCGCTTGCGATGGCGTCACGCACGAAGGGCCGCAGCAGGAACGCGCGCAGCTTGTTCATCAAGGGCGAGATGACCTGGCTGCGGGAGGAGTCGGTGAGTTCCTCGTACCAGGACCAGAACCCGCGCAGCGCAGGGTCGGTGACCCCGGCCGTGACGCGTGACCGGAACGCGGGATCGGCCAGCAGCTTCGGCAGGTCCGCGAGAGTGGCGACGCCTTCCTGGGCGCGCAGGGTCGGCAGGCAGCGCGCATCACGTCGTCGGTGCGCGGACCCCAGAACGCCGAGTACACCCGCCGGAAAACCGAGACGAGGTTGTCGACAGTGAGGTCGGTTTCCCCGCCATCTAGGGGGTTGAGGCACGGTGGCCGGGTTTTCGAGTCGGCGTCGAAGATCACGACGCGGTCTCCTGCGGATTTCGGGAGCCGGGAGAGGACGTCGGTGACGAGGTCGCCTTTGGGGTCGATCAGCACGATCCCGCGCCCGGCTTCGGCGTCCGCCAGGATCATGTTGCCCACCAACGTGGACTTGCCTGAGCCGGTCGCGCCGATGACGTGCAGGTGGTGCCGCGCGTCCGGGACGCGCAACGCCACTGGGCGTTCGTGTCCGGTGTCGGTGACGCCGATCGGCTTGGCCTGCGGCCCCGGTGTGGCGATGCCCGGCGGCGGGGCGATAGCGCGGGCTCCGGCGCGTTGGACGCCGGGGATCGCCTCGTCGGTGGGCAGGTGCGCCACGGCCGCCAGTTCGCCCACCGACAGCAAGTCGCCTTTCCCGAGGCGCCGCTCGGCCAACACCATGCCGGGGTGGCGGACGCGGTGGCGGGTGTAGTGGTTGCAAAGGAAATCTCATGCTCGTCGGCGAGTCCGTGTCGAGCACACCATCGCCCACATGAAGAACTGGCGCAGCCTGACCCGGCACCTCGGCCGCCGCGACACCCTCGACGACACCGTCCGCGCCGTCGCCGGACTGCTCTCCGACCACCAACACACCCAACCGACCCGGCAACCCGTCGCCGCACTGCCAGCCGGAACAACCATGTAACGCCCGCCGCTCCCACGGCCCGCCACGCCTCAACGCCAACCATGCACGAGGTCGTTAGGCTGGACGCCCGCCGAGTACACGTGAGACTGCCTCTGACGCCAGTCACGACGGGGACAGTTTCACGGCCGCGGCGGCCTCCTCACTGGTTGCGACTGCGGCTTTGATGCCGGGGACGATCTCGGCCACCTTCGGTTGCCCCGAAGTTGGCGGGTCGTCGGTGGGAGGCTCGTTCTTGAGCTCCTCACGCATCTTCTTGAGCGCTTGTTCGAGGCTTTGCTGCAAAGTCAGCTTTTCGTCGTGCGCGCCGGGCTGCGCAGCGAAAGCACCCGCTCGGATCCACAGTGCGGTTTTCTGCTTGAGCAGCGTGACCTGGAAGATGACGTCGTTTCGCGTGGTCCCGTTGTCCTGGACCGGCCTTATCCTGATCGTGGAGAGGTCAATGGAGATGGACGGTGCGTCCAGCCCGGATCCGCCCAGGCCCAACTGCTTCTGATCGAGGCCGAACGGAGGCTGCATGCCCGAACCGCCCGCCGCGGCGGCCGCACTGGCGATGACGGCGGTGCCGTAGCCGAGCTCGGCTTTGGCCTTGAACCATTCGTTCTGACTGGCCAGTGGCGGCTTGCGTCGTCCGTCCAGGAAGGCCCCGATGCCGCCGGCCGGATCGACCGACTGGCCCTTCACCTTGCGTTCGTACACTGGCAGGGCCATGCTGCCGTTGCCGATGGTGGTACCCGTTTCCAGTGAGGACGGCGAGACCACAGCATAGGACACGTTCTTGTGGCCGAACAGACCCGCGACCTGGCTGGAGTGGGCTGCGCCGATGTTCATGGCGATCGGCGCGCACTCGCCCATACGCGCTGTGGCGATGTCGGCCGTCGCCGCGGCCATCGTGGAACTGCGCTGCGTGGCTGTGTCGAAGAACTTACGAGCGGCTTGGAGGCCATCGCGGTACTCCGAGACGTCGGCGCCGACCTGCCGGGCCTTGTCTTCGAGTTCGGTGCCGAGCTTCTGCATCTCCTCGGTGGTCACCACGGGTGCCTTGCGCATGTAGAGCTCGTACCGCTCCTTGGTCCATGGATTCGAGTCGATGATGAACTTGATCACATCCTCATTCTTGCCCTGTTTGAGGAGCGCTTCCGCTTGCGTGGCCTGACTGTCCGTCATGGACATCACCGCGATGGCCACCATGTACGAGGTGTACGAGCGGGTGGCCGCGTCCGGCAGGTCGACCTGGTGCTCGTTCTCGTGCTCGATCGGATGCAACTGGAAGCCGGGTAGGGCCATCGCCGCGAACTCCGCGGCGCTCACCTCGCCTTCCCGCAGTAGCTGCAACGCCACATCGGCACGGAGTCGAGCGTCCGGTTTCGAGGTGAACCACGCGAGGTTCGGTCGAGGCTTCTCGATGATGCTCCCCTCCAGCGCCAGATTCCGCAGGTTGGCGGTGTGGTAGAGGCGGTTGAGCATCATGGCTATTTCCACCTGCCCGATGCGCGATGCGTGCTGCTCGTCGAAAACGGTCACGAAGGGACGGCCGTTCCCTCTCGCATCACCCAGTTTTCCAACCTCAGCGTAGGTGTCCGGCCCCAGCGAGTACGGTGTCTTGTCGCGTATGCACGCTGGCTCCGACTCCGGCTGAGGCTCGGGCGAATCCGAGAACATGCCACAACCGGTTGTGCTGGTGCCGAGAAGGACCGCCGCCGCCAGTACGACGGTCCTCGGCTTTCGCAGCCAATGTCGGCGTTTCATAAAGTCGATCCCCTTTCATTCCAGTGGTTCCTGCCACGCCTCGAGGGCTCGGCGAATGGCGAGCTCCTCGATCCGATAGCGTGGTTTCAGGGTTCTTAAGGCATCCCGTGCGAGAATGGTCCTCAAACGGCCCAGTGCCGCGATGATCCGACAGGTCACATCAGGGTCGAGGGTCGCCTCGAAACCTCGCACCAGCACGGACACCGCGTTCTCAAAACGACCGCTGCTCAAGGCATCCGTGGCTGCGATCTGCTGTTCCGCGCTCCCGTACAGCAGGTCTTCCTCCACCGCACGAGCGGCCTGCGATGAGGCGGCCCAGCGGTCGGGTATGAGTTCTGTCAACAGAGTCACGGCGAACGCCGCTGCGTTGCGCGCGGCGTGTTCCTGCCAGCCGTCCTGATCGGCCGCTTCCTTCTGGCCGTTGGCATAGTCGCTGATTCCCCGTAGGACAACCATGGGGAGCGACTTGTTCAGGTGGCTGGCGACCGCGGCCCCGGCTCCCTCCATCTCGATCGCCGCGGCATCGTTGTACTGCTCTTTGAGTATCCGCGCGAGCGGCGAATCGACCGAGTCCAACACGACCTCGCCGGAAGCGATCGCGCGTACGACTGCTTTCGCCTCAACTCGCCGCCGGTCGGGACGCGCGTTTCGCCACGCGTCGTCCTCGGCGACACGTTCGGCCCGCTGGAGGTGGCCATGATCGGGCTGCCATGAGATGGGACGTGGCCGAAATCCCGTGTCGTCCTCCTTGCCGCCGTGGATCGCGTAGATCTTCTTGGCCAGCACAACGTCGCCGAACTTGAGGTCGGGGTGCAACCGACCGGCCTCGCCGGCGGCGAATTAGGACGAACCGGTATCACCACATCGAGTGACCAACTAGTAGATCAACAGCGCGGCCCGTGATCATGTAGGGTCCCACCACGAATGACATGTCGATCTTGTCCGATCTGGCGTTTCTCGGTTGTCTCACGGCGATGCCACCGAGATCAGTCTCGATCGGACGTCATTTCCTGCTTGCCTTCAATGTTTCGCGATACTCGGCCAGCTGGTCGGCAAGCGGCTGGTAGCGGCTCTGAGCAGGTCCTCAGCTCGTGCGGTGGGCCCGCACGAGGCGCAGGAATATCTCATCGACGATCGAGTGGATGCGTTCGGCGTTGAGGGGTTTGAGGTATGAGCAAGTCGTGTCGTACGAGGTCGAATGGCAGGGCGAGCACCGCTGGCGGAATGCCTTCCAGGATGATCTCGCCGCGGGCCGCGGCCTGCCGGTAGATGGTTCGCGTCTGTGGGAGCAGCTGGTCGCCCATGGCCTGTTCGCGGATCTCCGCGGGCGACAGGCCGGTGGCGGTGAGCAGCCCCGAGAACGACGCGGCTGCCGCGATGGCGAAGAACCCGGCGAGGGAGTTGCTGAGCGCGGTCAAGTATTGGATCAGGTCGTCGCGGAGATCGGTTTGGTGGGTGGTGCTGTCCTTTGGGGCAAACGCATTCCGCCGCGCGACGATCACCGCAGCGCCCAGCGGCGTCAGCCGTCGCCTTGATCGCCTGGTGTGACGGCGTGGTCGTAGCGCACACGCGGGGTGACGAGATGGCTGTTTGCGGCGCGTGATCAGGACACAGACCCGCGGAAGCGACAACCGGCCTGGAGGATAGCCTCGTGCTCCTCGGTAACCCGCTGTCCGTGGAAGGCCGTCGCCGTCTCGTGCAGCGCTGTCAGACCCAGCGTCCTGGGTTGGTGCCTGGGTTGTTGAGTCGGTTGAGCGCTGCGCGGGTGAGTTCGGCTTTGTTGCCGACTTGGAGTTTCGCGCGGATGCGTTCCACGTACGTGTCGACGGTGGCTTTGCTGACACCCATTCGGGTTCCGATCTGGGCGTGGGTGAATCCTTTCGCGACCCACCGCAGTGTCTCCTCCTCGCGAGGCGACAACCGCGGTCCGGAGTCCGCGGCGGGGGTGGTCGCGGCCGGCAGATGCTTGATCAACTCGGCCTGGATGACGTCGGCGAGTTCCGCCGAGAGCAGGAAACCGCCCGCTGCCACGGTTTCGACTGTGGAGATGATCAGCTCGGCGCCGGAGTGCTTGGTGATGTACCCGCTCGCCCCGGCGCGGATGGCGCCAAGGACGTCCGCGGGCCGCCCGGAGGCGGACATGACCAGAACCCGGGTACTGGCGGCCAGTTCGGTGACCGCGGCCAGCGCTGGTTCGTCTGTGCCGAGGTACAGGTCGACGATGAGGACGTCCAGTGCCGTGTGCTCGGGCAAGGCCTCGGCGAGTTCCCGGACGGATCCCGCGGTGAGGACGACGTCGATGTGGCGAGTGCCGGTGAGTACGTGTTCGATGCCGTAGCGGGCGATCGGGTGGTCGTCGACGATGGCCACCCGGATCACGTCGTCCTCCTCCGGCCGCCGGTTGCCCTCTGTGGTCATTCTGGCGTTCTCCTTGGGCGGGTGTCGTCCTCCCGATGGACGCATCTGGGAGTTGGCTCCCCCTCCGGCATTGTGTGAGGCGGGTGGCCGGGCCCGGTAGGGGGCGGTGTGTCGGTCATTCGCACCACACGGTGCCCCACTTTGTTTGTGGAGCGGGTTCCCGTCCGGTGACCGGTAGGCCAAGCTGAAGTGGTGAGCGCGGTCAAGAGCGCAGCCAACCATGTCGAGCGGGTCCTGGTCGTGGTGGTGGCCGTGGGCCGGTTGTTCTCACTGCCGTTGTTGGTTCCGTTGGTCATAGCGGGGACTCCGCTACTACTGGGTGTAGTCGGCTTCTGCGTCACGGAAAGCTTGCTGTTCATCACGATTTGCCTTCGGCGGCGCCGAATTCCGCAGGTGGCGGCGTTCGCCGACGTGGCCGTCACGATCGCCGTGCTCTGGCCGGGAACCATCCCGCCCACCGACACCGTCAGCCACTCCTACAACTATCTGATCATCGCTGTTCCAGTGGCTGGATTGGCCGGGTGGTCCTTCGTGACGACGCTGGGGGTGGGCGCGGCTGCCGCTGTCGCCGTTGCCGCCACCATGACGGAAGTGACATGGACAGTCGTGCCGGACATAGCCAATCCGCTCGTGGTCACGATGATCAGCTGGCTGATCGCGACTTCGGTCCGCATCGCGGCGAACCACCTTGACACCCAGAGGGAACACGCCGTCGCTGCGGCGAGCCGCCTCGCCAGGGAACGTGAGCGAGTACGGCAGGCCCAGATGCTTCGTGGCGCACTGCTGGACGTGTTGGAGGGCCTCATGGCCGCGGACGCGGTGCCCGATGAGTACGTCCGGCAGCAGTTGAGATCCGAGACAGCCTGGCTCCGGCGGCTTGTCGCGGCCGAACCAGCCGCAGGCTCAGGCGACGTGTTCGACGATCTCCAGCAGTTGTTCCGGGAGAAGGAGTCGACAGGTCTACGGCTCAATGTCCGGTGGGCGGCAACGCGCCCAGAGCTGACTGGCGAGAGAACGGACGCGTTGCTTGGCGCGACACGGGAAGCGTTGACGAACGTGGTCAAACACGCGGGTGTCACCGAGGCCGACGTCAACCTCGACGTCGTCGACGGCGCCCTCACGATTGAAGTGATCGACGGCGGAAGAGGTTTCGACACCTCGGTGGCGCCTGTCGGGGTGGGCATTCGCGAGTCGATCCAGCGGCGGCTGATCGAGGTCGACGGCCAGGCGCGCATCGAGTCCTTTCCGAGCAGGGGAACGCGGGTACTCGTTTCGGTGCCGGTGAACCGATGACGTTGCGCGACCGGTACATCGCCGCTCTCGATGGAGCACTGGCGCAGGCAGCTCTGCTCATCGCCGTGGTGATTCGGCTGAGTGCGTTGGCCGTGGTCGCCTTCGCAGTGCCTTTCGTGTGGCGGAAGTTCTCCGAGCCGGCACTCGCGCTGGTGCTGCTGGCCGGATTGGCGTTGTGCACCTGCGTCGTCCTGCTCATCTGGCGGCGCGCCGGGATGGTCACCCGGGCCGGTCTGGCCGTGGACATCCCCATGGGGCCTGCCGCCATGCTCGCCAACGCCTCGATCACACCGTACTGGCCGCAGGGGTGGAGTTTCTTCACCTTTCCGTACACCGTTCTGCTGTCCTTGACGCTGGGCATGGCGGTGCGGTCGGCTCTGGGGGCGGTGCTGGCCGGCCTGACCTGGAGCGGTGGCTACACGTTGGCTGTCAGTGTCTTTCACCACGTGGACCCGGTGGCGACTCTGGGAGTGGTGCCGGGTTACGTGGCCTACACGGTGATCGGCTGGGCGGCCGTGCGTGCACAACGCCGGGCGGACGCGGAGATCGTCGAGGCCCGGCGGCGTGAAGTGACCAGCGCTACCCAATTGGCAGTCGAACGTGAACGGCATCGCCACGTGCGCGCCTTGCATGACCGGATACTGCAAACCCTGGAGGCACTGGCGTACAGCGACCTGATCACCGATCAGAACCAACGTGAGGTGGTCCGAAGCCGAGCGGCGTGGCTGCGGCGACTGGTCGAGACCGAGGCGACACCCGTGGGGAACGACCTACATCGCGTGGCTGAAGAAGCGCGCGCCGCCGGACTGTCGGTCGACCTCCACGACCGTCGGCTCCGCGCAGAGCGACCTAACGAGAAAAACCTCGCCGTGCTGGCCGGCGCCGCCCGCACGCTGCTGCTTTCACTGGCTGACCATAACCAGGCGGTCGTGGTACGCGCCGACATCGACGACGCCAAGGTGCTGCTGACCATCCTCGTCACCCGGGGCACCACCCCGCCAGACGCCGAGTCCGTTGTCAGAGCCAGGGAAACACTCATCGCCGCGGGCGGCGGACTGCTGCTCGAACCAGACCCGTACGCGGAACTCTGGGTACCGGCGTAGTAGATGTGGTGCCACCACCCGTCATACAACGCACGGCATGACACGTCGCCGTGGATCGCACCACCATTCCTCCCGTACCGGTCAGGACAACGGAAAGGGAAGGCTGTGATGGAGAAAAAGTCGCCACGACAACGAAGCAAGCGAGCTCGCGATCGTGATCGGCGCTGCCATGGGATTCGCGGCACTGACGGTCGCGGCCGTTCCGGCACAAGCGCTGGGGCCAGGGGTTGTCTGTATGTTCAACGCCCCTACCGGCGCCCCGGTCGGTCCAGCCAGGATGGGACACGTCGGGTGGGCGTTTCGTATCGGTGACAGCCAGAGCTGGAACTTCGGCGCCACCGAATCAGCGTCCTACAACTGGCGGGACAGCGGCGACCTCAACACCATGTTCGACACGTTCAGGGGCTTGCGGGGTAAGGGAATCACGCGTGGCTACTACACCCAATGGCGCTGTAAGGACACTCCCAACAGCTCAGTGGGGGCCGCGTCCAACAAGGTCAGCCAACTCTACGGACAATCGTACGACGCGCTGTGGAACAACTGCTTGACCCGATCAGTGGCGATCTTCAAAGCCTATGACAGTTCGGTGAGCAATCTGCCGAGTGGCGGGGCCACCGGGCCCAACTACTACTTCGACAACCTCACCTACGGCTTCGGCCCCAAACATCCACTCTGATCCAATTTCTGGGTAATCCATGGCCCCTGGACGATGCCCAGGGGCCATGAAGAGACCGCCAGGCAACGCGGTAGGCGCGATCCCTGCGGCGGTGCACGGGGAAGGGGAGAGACAGATGAAGTATCCACGAGCAGCCGTCCACCGCACAGTCCTGGTCGTCGACGTCGAAGGTTTCACAGAGCAGCGCCGGACCAGACCCCATCAACTCACCGTGCGCGCGGGCCTGTACCGCGCTCTGCGGCAGGCGTTCGACAAGGCAGGCATTCCGTGGGCCGAATGCGACCACGAGGATCGGGGCGATGGTGTGATCGTGCTGGCCCCTGCCCAGGTACTCAAGGCCCCGTTCGTGGACTCGGTGCCGCTGGCACTGGCAACAGCGCTGCACCACCACAACACGAGTCACCCGGCCGAAGAACAGATCCGGCTGCGGATGGCCCTGCACGCCGGAGAAGTCGCCTACGACGAGCACGGGGTCACTGGCACCTCGATCAACTTGGCGCTCCGATTGCTGAACGCTCCCGCAGTGCGGACGGCGCTGGCCGAATCGCCTGGTGAGCTGGCTATGATCACATCCGGGTGGTTCTTCGACGAAGTCGTCCGGCATAGCACGGACACCGACCCCGCCACTTTCCGGCCGGTGCGGGTCGCGATCAAGGAAACGTCCACAGTGGGCTGGATCAGCTTGCCGGACCACCCGTACCCAGCACAGTCCTTGCCCGAGCTCAGGTCGCGTCGATCGTTCACCGGTCGGCCGCCGGCGGACCCAGCCCAGCTGTTGCACGCCGCGGATCTACAAAAGCTATTGGGCCTACTGGACGAGTGCGAACGTGCGCCGAACCTCAGCGCCTTTCAGGAGGCAGTGGTCGATTCACTCGGCCGCTACTTCGGGTATCGGCACGCTACGTTCTTCATCGGACGGACACTGCCCGAGGTCTTCACCGACCGCGCGCCCGTGGTGAACGGTCGTGCCGGTCGAATGGTTACGCACTATATCGAAAGCGCCCATCAGCACGATCCTTTCGCGCAGCCTGCGTTCCTGCCTCTCTACCAGCACTCAGGCGTGGTCTCGCTCGACATGCTGGCTCCCTTGAGCCAGCAGCATCCCTCCTCGCAGCGCTACCTCGAGAAATTCTTGTTCCGCAACGGAATCCACGCCAAAATCGCCCTCGCTCTGGCTACCGACCGGGCAACAGCCGGGATCGGCCTGTTGGCAGAGGAACCGGGTACCTTCGACCTCAGGGCACTGGCGCTCGCGCGCGTTGCCGACCGGCATCTGACCAACCTGTTCCGGTTCCACGCGCACGAGGTCGCAGGAACTTCACGCACCGCCTGATGTCCCGCCAGGCCCTGACACGCGGATGACCCGGCAAGGGCAAGCCGATCAGCGATTCTGCGCGGGAGCCGGTGCGGAACGCTGCTGTCGGCAGGGCACCATGCAGAAGGATGGAGGTCTAACCGGGGGTCTTGCTGGCCGACTGGTGATCGAGGGCACCTTCCCGTGGATCCGCTGGGCGGGATGCCTGATGGCCGCGGTCGAGTTCGGCAAGGCCCGGCCCGCCGTCGACCCGGCGGTTGTTGTCAGGTCGGTCACCGTGATCATGGGAACGGTTGTTGGCCTGACATTCTTGTTTGGCTTCGGCAACGTCTTCAACCTTGCGCTTTGGCTTGGTGTGCCCGCCTGGGCCGCCCCGCTCGTCGCCCCTCCGGTCGATCTCTTGGACCACCCCGGGTTGGTTGGAGGCTCTGATACCTGGAAGGGTGAGGAGCTATGGCACCACCGAGGAAGTACTCGTCTGAGCTGCGGGAACGTGGGGTTCGGATGGTCTTTGAGCTTCGTGAGCAGACAGGTGAGCGGACCGGGACGATCGGCCGGGTCGCGGATCAGCTCGGGGTGCATCGGGAGGCGTTGCGGACGTGGGTGCGGCAGGCCGAGGTTGATGGTGGGAAACGGCCGGGGATGTCGACGAGTGATGCTGCGCGGATTGCTGAGCTGGAGCGGGAGAATCGTGAACTGCGGCGGGCGAACGAGGTTCTGAAGGCGTCGGCGTTTTTCGCCCGGGAACTCGACCCCAAACCGCCGCCCTAGTCGAGTTCATCGATACCCATCGAGGGCAGTTCGGTGTGGAGCCGATCTGTGTCGTGTTGGAGGTGTCGCCGTCGACGTATTGGGCGGCCAAGAAGCGGGAGTCGAATCGGTCGGCTCGTGCGGTTCGAGACGAATGGTTGAAAGGAGAGATTCTGCGGGTGTGGTACGGGCCGGGGGCGTGGCTTGTACGGGGCGCGGAAGGTGTGGGTGCAGCTCAACCGCGAGGGCATCATGGTGGCGCGATGTACGGTCGAGCGGCTGATGCGCGAGCTGGGCATCAGCGGGGTGACCGCGTCCCGCAAGCGGCCACGCACCACCATCCCAGGTGCCGACAGGCCAGGTGACCTGCTGGAACGGGACTTCGCTGCGGACGCGCCGAACCAGCGGTGGGTCGCCGACATTACCTACGTCGCCACCGCGGCCGGCTGGGTGTACACCGCGTTCGTCCAGGACCTGTACTCGCGCCGCATCGTCGGCTGGCAGGTCGCCGACCACCTGGGTGCCGACCTCGCGCTTGACGCCTTGGAAATGGCGATCTGGGCGCGCGGAGGAAAGGTTGACGGCCTTGTTCATCATTCCGACAGAGGAGTTCAATACACGTCCATTCGCTACGCCGAACGACTCGACCAAATCGGTGCGGCGCGTTCAGTCGGTAGCAAGGGTGACTCCTATGACAACGCTGCGGCCGAGTCACTCAACAGCCTCTACAAGAAAGAACTGATCGACTTCCACGGAGGATGGAAGAACGCGACGGACGTGACATTAGCCACGATGGAATGGGTTGCCTGGTACAACTCGGACGACTACATTCTTTCTGCGGGAACACTCCTCCGGCTGAGTACGAAGAGACGTTCCACCGCGCCTGTCCTGGTCGAGAATGCGGCCATCCGATTTGACCTGGGCGATCGTGACGTTCGATGATCGGCGGTCGTGTCTGTTCGTCTGGTCTACCTCCACGACTGCACCCCGAGGACAGGGCGTTGTTGGCGGCCCTGCTCGTGCCACTGGCCCGCGCGACGGTGCGCCGACTCCGGCTATGGTCAGCCCGGATACCGTGCTGCGGTGGCATCACGACCCGATCAAACACCCGCATGGAAGACGTCCTGGCCGTCTACGCCCGCACGTACGACCTCACCCGCCCGGTCGTGTGCATGGACGAGAAACCCTTCCAGCTACTCGGCCACGCCCGCGAGCCGCAGCCCGCACGACCAGGCAAGGACGCCTGCCAGGACAGCGAATACGTCCGGTGTGGCACCTGCTCGATCTTCGTATGGGTTGAGCCGCTGCGCGGGTGGCGCCGCGTCCACGCCTTGGCCCAGCGCACCAAGATCGACTGAGCCGGGCAGGTCAAACAACTCCTGACCGTCGACTATCCCGACGCCGAGACCGTGGTGCTGGTCATGGACAACCTCAACACCCACGGCATCGCCTCCCTCTATGAGGCCTTCACGCCCGCCGAGGCCTTCGCCCTGGCCCAGCGCCTGGAGATCCACCACACCCCCAAACACGGATCCTGGCTCAACACTGAGTTCCTCACCCCGACTGCGATGACGGGCGCGTTGGCGGTAGACGTGCCCGCCCGGGCGAGGTCGGATGCGCGGTTCGACCGTGCCTTGATCGTGAACGATGCCCGTGACGCAGCGCGGTTCGCCTGCCAGATCAGCGAAACGAGGATCAGCACCTCGGCCTTGGACCACATCAGCTCGGAGATTCGCCGTTTCGCCACAGGCTACTTCGCTCAGCCGCTGTCGGAACTGTTCATGGATATCCGCGCGCTCCGCGGTGAGGTCTTCAACCTGGTGGAGAACAACAGGTTTCCCGATCAGATGCGTAACCTCTGCCTCGCGGCAAGCCGATTGGGCGGCCTGCAGCGCACATCTGCCTCGACCTTGGCCACTATCGAGCGGCTCATACCCACGCACACACCGCATTCCTGTGCGCGGAGCTGGCTGGCCACAACGCAATGTGCTCGTGGGCCCGTGGCCTGCAAAGCCTCATTGCCTACTGGGACGGGCAACTGGACAGCGCGGTGCAGTTCGTCCAAGACAGCGCCCGCCGTTGCTCACGCGGCTCATCCACGCCCTGACCGTCCGCAATCGGCGCCAGGGCGTCAACGTCGCCGGGTCAAGGCCGGTTCCTCTGAGTAGGTCAGACATGGGAGGTGACGGCATCCGCCTGCTGCGCCGAGCGGCGGCGGTCCAGGAACAGGCCGGTGAGCACGGCCAGGGCGAGCAGGACCGCCATGCTGGTGTACGAGACGGCGGCGAGCCCCGAGGTAAAGGCCTCCCGCGCGGCGGTCAGCAGTTCCTCACCCGTCTGCGCGGGTAGTCCCTCGGCCACCGCCGCGGCGCCCGCCATGCTGTCGAGTGCGTGCGGCGCCGCCGAGGCCGGGACTTCCTCGGGCAGGTTCGGTGCCAGCTCGGCGTGGTAGACGGCCGTGCCGATGGCGCCGAGCGTCGCCACGCCCAGGGCCATGCCCATCTCCGACGCCGTCTCCGACATCGACGACGCCGAGCCGCTCTTCTCCTTCGGCGCCGCTGCGATCACGAGGTCGATGACCAGCACCAGGAGCGGTCCGATGCCGATGGAGATGACCACCGCGGCGGTGATCGGCACCGCCAGCGCCGAGTCCGGCCGGGCCTGGGCGAACAACAGGAACCCGACGGCCATCAGCACCAGCCCGGCCGCGATCGTGCGACCGGGGCCCCACCGCCTCGCCAGCGGCGGCGACGCCAGCGAGCCGATGATGTTGGCCGCGGCGAACGGTGCCATCCACAGCCCCGCCGCCAGGGCCGGCAGGCCCTGGGACAGCTGCAGGTACTGGGCCAGCAGGAGGATGAACGAACCCTGGACCAGCGTGCCCAGCAGCAGGCTGCCCAGTCCCACGGTGAACGCCCGCTCGCCGAACAGCGACAGCTCCATCAACGGGTCCCGCAGCCGCCGCTGCCGCCGGACGAACAGCCACCCGACGACCGCGGCGACGGCGAGCACGGCGACCGTCGGCACTTGCCACCCGTGTCGCGCCGCGTCCTTGAACGCGTACACGAACGGCAGGACCGCGCCCAGCGACAGCAGAACGCTCACCAGGTCGAGCCGACCCGGCACCGGGTCGCGGTACTCGGGGAGCAGGAGCGGCGCGGCGATGAGCAGTAGGACCATGACCGGCACGGCCATGAGGAACACCGCGCCCCACCAGAACCACTCGATCAGGGCGCCACCGGCCATCGGCCCGATCGCCCCGCCCGCGGCGAAACAGCTGCCCCACACCGCGATGGCGAACCCCCGCTGGCGCGCGTCGTGGAACATGTTGCTGATCAGCGACAGGGTCGACGGCATGAGCGTGGCACCCGAGATCCCCAACAACGCGCGGGCGGCGATCAGCAGCTCGGGTGAGGGCGCGTACGCGGCGGCCAGCGACGCGAGGCCGAACGCCGACGCGCCGATCATCAGCAGCCGGCGACGGCCGATCCGGTCACCGAGCGTGCCCATGGTGACGAGGAAGCCGGCCACCATGAAGCCGTAGATGTCCAGGATCCACAGCTGCTCGGTGCTGGTAGGCGCCATGTCGGCGGTCAGGTGCGGCAGCGCCAGGTGCAGTGCGGTGAGGTCGAGTGAGATCAGCAGGATCGGCAACGCCAGCACGGCGAGCCCGACCCACTCCCGTACACCGGCCCGCGAACCGGTCGCCATGGTTCTTCGTCCCCCTTCCGGTTTCGTTTCCACTGCTCACGATGGCCGCCGGGGGTTCCGAAGAGGTTGCGGTGCGACCGCAACCCCCGTAGTAGGGTCACCACCTGTGCGGTTCGGTGTTCTCGGGCCTGTTCAGGTGTGGAACGCCGACGGACAGCCGGTCTCGGTCCTCGAGGCCAAGGTGCGCGCGATCATGGCCGCCCTGCTCATGCGCAACGGGGAACCCGTCACCACCGCGGCGCTCGTCGAGGACGTGTGGGAGAGCGACCGGCCGGCCGCGCCGGAGCGGGTGCTCCGCTCCAAGGTGTCGCGGTTACGTGCCGTACTCGACGCGGCCGAGCCCGGTGGCCGCGACCGCCTCGTGCACGGTCCCGGCGGGTACGCCCTGCGCTTCGCCGACGACGAGCTGGACGCGCTGCTGTTCCGCGCGCTGGTCGAGCAGGCCAGGGCCAGCGGCGACCTGCACGTGCGTGTCGCGACCCTCGACGAGGCCCTCGCGTTGTGGCGGGGTCCCGCGCTCGGCGACGTCGGCGACCTGGCCGCGCTCCACACATGGGCCGAACGCCTGGACGAGGACCGGCTCACGGTGACAGAGGAACGCGCCGACGTCCTGTTGCGGCTGGGGCGCGACCCGCTGCTCGCCGGTGAGCTGGGCAGGCTCGTCGACGCCCACCCGCTGCGGGAACGCCTCCGCGCGGCGCACATGCGTGCCCTGTACCGGGCCGGCCGCCAGGCCGAGGCGTTGGCGTCGTTCGAGAGCCTGCGGCACGCGCTCGCCGAGGAGCTGGGCGTCGACCCCAGCCCCGAGCTGGTGGACCTGCACGCCGCGATCCTCCGGCAGGACCCCGTCCTGGCCGCATGGCCGGAGCCGGTCCGCGGCGGTCGTGCCGTGCTGCCCGCCCGACTCGACGAGTTCGTCGGCCGGGAGGACGACGTGGCGGACCTGCGCCGGCTCCTGGTGGCGGACGGGCGCCGGCTGGTGACGCTCACCGGGCCGGGTGGCGTCGGAAAGACACGGCTGGCGGTGGAGACCGTCCGTGCGGTGGCCGACGAGCTGGACGCGGTCTGGTTCGTCGAGCTCGGCAGTGTGCCGGTGACCCTCGGGGACGACGCCGAGGAACTGGCCGACGCGGTCGCCGCAGCCGTGGGGATGCGGGACGAGGGCGGCCAGCGCGGGCTCGCGCGGCTGACCGGGGCGCTCGCCGGCACCGGGGGGATCGTGGTGCTCGACAACTGCGAGCACGTGCTGGTCGCCGCGGCCGCCGTGGTCCGGGCACTGCGGGAGGCCGCGCCGGGGCTGCACGTGCTGGCCACGAGCCGGGAGCCGCTGCGGATCCGCGGCGAGTGGGTGTACCAGGTCGACCCGCTGAGCGCCGGGCCGGACGGCGCCGCGGTCCGGCTGTTCGCGGTCCGCGCGGCGGCGTCCGCACCCGGATTCCGGCTCGACGCGGAGACCGAGCCGGTCGTGGCGGCCGTCTGCCGGCGCCTGGACGGGCTGCCGTTGGCCGTGGAGCTGGCCGCGAACCGGGTGCGGGCGCTCGGCCTGACCGCGCTGGCCGCCGCGCTCGACGACCGGTTCGCCCTGCTCGACTCCGGTGAGCGTGACGCGCCGGAGCGGTTGCGGACCCTGCGCGCGATGATCGACTGGAGCTGGGAGCTGCTGGCGGAGCCGGAGCGGGTCACGTTGCGGCGGATCTCGGTCTTCGCCGACGGGTGCACCCCGGAGGCGGCCGCTGCCGTGCTGGACAGCCCCGCCACCAACTCGCTCGCGCGCCTCGCGGAGTGCTCCCTCGCGGTGCCGACGGACGGCGCCGACGGGGTGCGGTTCCGGCTGTTGGAGTCGATCGCGGCGTACGCGGCGGAGAAGCTGGCGGCGGCCGGCGAGACCGACCGGGTGCGTGACCGCCACCTGCGGTACCACGTGGCGCTGGTGGAACGGGTGGAGCCGGCGCTGCGTGGCCCGGACCAGGCACGTCAGTTGCGGCGGCTCGACGAGTCGGCGAACGACCTGCGGGCCGCCTTCGCCGAGGCCCTGCGGGTGCCGGACGCCGACAGCGCCCTGCGGCTGGCCGTCGGCGGCTTCTGGTACCGCTGTCTGCGGGGTCGGCTGCGGGAGGCGCACCACACCCTGAGCGCCGCGCTCGCGCTGCCCGGCGGTGCGCCGGCGCTGCGAGCGGTGGCCGCGGCGTGGTGCACGGGCCTGGAACTCGTCGACGGAGACCTTGCCGACCCCGTCGCCGCGGCGACCGAGGCCGTGGCCACGCTGGTGGCGACCGGCGCCGACGCGGCGGCCACGGCGCGGGCCCGGTGGTTCATGGGTCCCATGCTGATCGAGGTCGGTGAGCTGGCGGCGGGTGAGCGGATGCTGGCGGCGGCCCTCGCGGACTTCCAGGCCAGGGACGACCGATGGGGTGTGGCCGCCGTGCTGTGCAACCGAGCGTGGCTGGCGTTGATGCGGGGGTCGGCGCAGGACGCGGGTGGCGCAGGACGCCGTGCCCTCACCCTGTTCGAGGAACTGGGTGACACGTGGGGGCGATTGGAGGCCATGGCGGTGCTGCGCCGGCACGCGGAGTCGGTCGGCGACCACGCCGAGGCCGCCCGCCTCGGTGCCGCCGGGTTGCGCCTGGCCGAGGACCTGGGGCTGGCAACCAAGGTCGCGCACTGGACGGCGTTCCTGGGGCGGGCCGCGATGCTGCGCGGTGACCTGGCGGCGGCTCGTGACCTGCTGGAGCGGGGGCACGGGTTGGCGGTACGGCACGGCGACATCTTCGGCCGCCGGTTCGCGGGCCTGCATCTGGGCGCGGTGGCACGGCGACAGGGCCGCACGGCGGAGGCCGAGGCCCGCCTGACGGCGTGGCTGGGTGAGCGGGGCGGCGAGCCGCCGACGGAGGAACAGGCCATGGCGCTCACGGAGCTCGGCCACACGGCGCAGGCCCGGGGCGACACGGGCGCCGCGCTGGGCCGGCATCGCCGCGCCCTGGCCGCGGCCAGGGCCACCGGCTCACCGCAGACGGTGGCGGCGGCGTACGAGGGACTGGCGGCGACGGTGCTGGCGACGGGTCGCGGTGGCGAGGCCGCGTTCCTGCTCGGCGCCGCCACCGCGTGCCGGGGCGGCGAGCGGGCACCGGCGGAGACCGCGGCACTGGAACGAGCCGTGCGAGCGGCGACCCCGGCCGGCGAGTTCGCGGCGGAGTACGACCGCGGCCGGAACGAGGGGCCGGACGGCGCGGAGCGGCGGTGGCCGTCGCGATGAGTTTCCGGGTCCAGCTTCCCTCCACGGGTCGCCGCGTTCCGGCGCAACTCCCGAGAAACAGTTGACGGGGACCGTCCCAACCGGCCGGCGATGTCCCGCACGCCCACCCCCTGAGCTCGCAGCACAGCGATCTCTTCCCGCTCCCCGAACGACAGATAGCGGCTCGCCAACGGTGTCGACGTGAACGTAGGCATGCCACCACGCTGCCGGAACCACCGAGTGCCAGCCGCCTGCGACACGCCCACAGCGACCGCACCGTCCACAGTGGTGACCGGAACAAGGTCGGCAGCCCGTGCTTTCCACTGTGCGCGGCGATGTCGCGAACGGCCATCAGCGGGCCCTGTTTCCGTAGCGGCGGTTGAACTTCTCCACACGGCCCGCGGTGTCCATGACCCGTTGGTTGCACCTGGAAGCAGTTGCGGCGGCTCTACTACGGAGCCGACCGTATCGGCGCAGAGGGCTTGATCATGTCATCAACGATCATCCCGCCGACCGCACTGACGGCGGCACCACCGCGCTCATCCCGGTGCGCGCCGAGCGGACGTGCGCTGGCTCGGTCAGGTTGTCGCCGGCAGGGTGACGGTGATGATCATTCACTGCGCCCTTCGCGTTACAGTCCCTCGCACGCGTACCCAGGGCGGTAGCGACTCGGCGGCGGGATGCGGATGAATCGGCTCAGCTCTTGGCGAGTGCTTCGCGGCGGATCCACCGGAGCAAGGTGGGGTTGTCGACGGTGGTGATGACGCCGACGGTGGTGCGGAGGTAGCGGTCGTCGTTCAGCAGGGCCAGCATGCTCGCGGCCAGGTCCGCGCGGGCGGTGAACCTGCCGTCGGCGTGGCCCTCGACGAGGGTGTAGTCGGTGACCGACGGCAGGTGGAAGAGCCCGCTTGGGCGCACGATCGTCCAGTCGAGATCGCTGGCGCGGATCAGCGTTTCCATCCGCCGCATATCGTCGTACAGCGTCTTACCCAGCACCCGCGTCACGTATGGCAGTAATACTCGGTTGAACAGGAATCCACCGTCGGAGTACGAGTGCGGGTCGACCCCGGCCGAGCTGACCGCGGCGAGCCGGCGCACCCGGTGCCGTTGCATCGCGGCGATGATATTGGCCGCACCACGCGAATAGGTGCTGATTGGTTCCTTCCTGGCGGGCACCCCGAGCGTCGAAAGCACCGCATCCCGCCCCGCCACGGCGGCGTCGACGGCCATCGGATCGAGCACGTCGGCACCGACTACCTCGAGCCGGTCATGGTGCAGCGGAAACGCGTCCGGCTGCCGGGTGATCGCGGCGACCTGATGTCCGGCGGCGAGTGCCTGGCCGGTGAGCAGGCGGCCGGTGGGACCGTTGGCTCCGAAGACCGTGATGTGCATGAAAACTGTCCTTCCTCTGGTAGGGCATCTCGCTGGTCAACGGTTGGGAAGGTGTGCGCAACGGGCCGAGTGCCTGCGCCCACACCAGCATTCGCGCGGCGTCAGCACCACCTGCGGCCCGATGTCGGCCATCCGCGGCACGCCAGCTTGCGCGCGTGGCTTCTGCACCGCCATGACCGCGCCGTAGGTGCCGTAGCCGACGTAGGCGACCGGCTTGCCGCCCCACTCCTCGTAGAGGTGGTCGATGGCGTTGGTCAGTGCGGCGGGCGGAGTGGTGTTGTACTCGGGTGTGACGACGATGTAGGCATCGTCTTAGTGGCGTCGGCCGGTGATGTGTACGTCGTCCGAAGTCCGGCTGCGGCGTTGGCGGCACGGCGTGCGCGGAGGCCGCCGACGAGGCAGAGCACTGCACCGAGCGCGATCCAGGCGATCAGGATGGTGACGGCGTGGGTGGTGCCGCGGCCGTCGAAGAAGGCGGTCGATCGCAGCACCTGGCCGCCTGCTCCGGGGGGTAGTAGTTGGCCGAGCGTGCCGGACCAGCCGGGCAGCATCTCGGGTGCGGTCGCCGTGCCCGAGAGTGGGTTGCCGATGAGCATTATGACCACGGCGCCGATCCCGATTCCGGCGTATCCGAGCAGGGATTCCAGCCCGAGGACGGTCAGGGATGTGGCCGCGATGGTCAGGGTGAGAGCGCCGGCGTTGGCTGGGTAGGACCCGCTCAGGGAGCCGAGCCAGAACTGCAGGATCGCTGCCACTGTCAGGCCGCCGATGGTCGCGAAGGCGAGTGCCCCGGTGACCCGGCGGACGGTGCCGTGCACGAGTCTGGTCAGCAGCACCGCGGCCAGCAGACCACCCATGACCAGTGGCAGTGCGCCTGCGGCCAGGCCGGCGCCGCGCGGGTCGTCGGCGGGCAGCGCGGCGAGGTCGCGGACGGCGACGGGTGTGCCGGTTTTGTCTGCCTGGCCGAGGCCGGTCGCCATGGTCTGCAGGGTTTGGGCGACTGCGGTGCTGGCGGCTGAGGCGACGATGACTTGCGGGGGGCCGGAGCTGAGGTCGATCGCCCCGTACACCTGCCGGTCGCGGATAAGTTGTTCAGCGGCATCGGTGTCGGCGACTTCGGTGATCTCGAAGCCGCCCGGCAGACGTTGATCGAGCGCGGTGCGGATCTGTGCGGCCGCGCTGGCCGGTCCAGCGACAGCGATTGGCACATCGTGCACCGACGACCGCACTGACGGCCAGGCGAACGCGATGAGCAACATGCCCGTGATCGCCGTGAGCAGGACGACGACGCCGGCCACCGTCGACCATCGTGACGGAGGGGTGTCGGTGGCGAGCGGTGCTCGCGGGGTCATGTCTACTCCTTGAACAGTTGGGCCGTGACCGGTGTTCACCGCAGGGTGAGCGGGGTCGCGGATTCGATGTGGGTCAGTTTCTGCGGATTGCGGACGTAGTAGAGGCCGGTGATGCGGGTGTCCACGACATGCATCACGATGACGCCGTCGGGTTCACCGTCGACATGCAATGCCAGTGCCGGGCCGGCGTTGACCATGGTCGGCTCGACAGTGAGCAACACGTCGTTCCTGGTGAGTCCGCCGACGATGAACCGGGCCACCTTGTCGGCGCCGACAATCGGACGCGGGGTGGTCTGTTTGATACCGCCGCCGTCGCTGATCGCGACAACGTCGGGGGCGAGCACGTCGAGCAGGCCCTGCAGGTCCCGGGTCTCGAGCGCCCGCTGAAAAGCTTCGAGAGCCGCCTGGGCCTGCCGTGCGGTGACCGCACGGCGCGGCCGGCGGGCTTCGACGTGGCGGCGGGCACGACGGGCGATCTGGTGCACGGCGGCGGGGGTCTTGTCGACCGCGGCCGCGATGTCGTCATAGCCGATTCCGAATGCTTCGCGCAGCACGAACACCGCCCGCTCGGTCGGGCTTAGTGTCTCGAGGACGAGCATCAGCGCCATCGACACGCTTTCGGCGAGTTCGATGTCGGCGGACGCATCCGGTGCGGTGCGCAGTGGCTCCGGTAGCCAGGAGCCCACATATGCTTCCCTGCGGCGTTTCATCGAGCGCAGCCGGTTGAGCGACTGTCGGGTCGTGATCCGCACCAGGTAGGCGCGCGGGTCGCTCACTTTGGCTACGTCGACCTTCACCCATCGCAGCCACGTTTCCTGCAGGACGTCTTCGGCGTCGGCCGCTGATCCGAGCATCTCGTAGGCGACGGTGAACAGCAGATTGCGGTGTACGACGAACGTCTCCGTCGCGTCGACGGTGGCGTGGTCCTCGCTGTCGGCCCGCCGCTGCCCGTCGGGTGCACCTGTTGTGTCCATGGGGTGTCTCAGGCGATCTGTGCGGGCGCGTCGCTGTGCTGGGCCCGCAGCAACTGCGGCCTGTGCTTGCCGTCTTTCGGCCAGGAGTGCGAGCCGGGCTTGTGCGCTTCGGTGATCAGGTGTTTGACGCTGGCGGCGCAGGAGAACTCCTTGAGCGCCTTGCCCACGAGCCCGCTGAAGTAGATCCGCATCGCTGTGTCGTCCTTGTGGCCGAGCTGGAAGATCCCGGTGTGGCGGCCGAAGCTGATGCACATGGCGGGGAACGACAGGTCGATCGGTGCCGGCTGCTCACCCGCGATCCGGTTCAGGACGGTGTCGGCGGCGTGGGCGCCCAGGCAACCTGCGGCGTAGGCGCTCATTCGGAACGGCAGGCCAGACGGGGCTGACGAGTCACCTGCCGCGACGATTCGCTCCTCATCAATGCAGGTCAGTGTTTCGTCGGTGAGCAGGCGCCCGGCGGCGTCGGTGCGCAACCCGCTGTTGGCCGCCAGATCGGGCACACCGAAACCCGCGGTCCAAATGGTGACCTGACTCGCCAGCGTGCGGCCGTCACCGAGTTGCACGGCCTCCCGTGTCACCGCACTGACCGACGCAGCCGAGCCTTCCAACACATCGACCCCCAGCTTGGCGAGGTACTTGCGGGCGGTGCGCCGAGCGCGGGGGTGCAAGTACGGGCCGACGACACCCCCGCAGACCAACGTGACGCTGCGACCCTGTTCTGCCAGTTCCGCGGCGGTCTCGATGCCGGTCGGGCCACCCCCGACGACCGTCACCGCAGCCGTCACAGGGGTGTCGTCGAGCACTGACCGCAGTCGCTGCGCCGCCTCCAGTGTGGAGATCGGGTACGCGAACTCGGCCGCGCCGGGCACCTGCGGGCCGGCGCTCCCGCTGCCCACCGCGTAAATCAGGTAGTCGTAGCCGATACTGCCGCCCTCAGCCAGCGTCACACCCCGTCCAGCTGCGTCGATCCGTGTCGCGCCGTCGACGACCAACTGGACGCCCTCGGCGAGGATTTCCGTGTAGTCGACGACCGCATCGTGGGTCCCACCCACCAACTGGTGCAGACGCAGCCGCGGGACGAAGACCGGGCGCGGATTGATCACGGTCACCGTCACGTTGTCGCGCTGCGTCACACGGTTGGCCGCCATGACACCGGCATATCCGCCGCCGATCACGACCACGTCGATGTTCTTGCTCACGGTGTCTCCTTCGCTCTTGGGGATCGAGCACAAGACACCGCATCGACGAAAATCCTGACACCATGTGAAGCAGATCACCCAACCGGCGGCGCGAGCGAGCTGCGCCGCGGACAGCTGGCGCAGTTCTGACTGGCAGGACCCAGACGCTTGGAGGCGTTGACCCGCGCATTGGTGGAGGGATTCGCCTGGTGTGCACTCGGGTTGTGCGGCTTCCCCGACGAGCGGGCAGCGATCATCGAGATGCACCGGGTCCTACGTCCCGACGGGACGGTCTTGCTGCTCGACCACGTCGGCAGCCACCACCGGTTGATCCGGGGGGCGATCAGCTCCAGCGCGCGACGCTCGGCGGCCTGAGCCTGCCTGGAGTGGCCGAGCTCGCGCATCGGCTCTGCGCGGGTGGCGTGATAGCGGTGGCAATGGTCCAGCACATCATCCAATGTGGACAGCTCAGTCAGTGCGGCCTCGGAGCCGGCCACGTGGTGTGCAGAGCGATGGCGCGATGCGGCCAGCTCAACTTCTCCTTGCTCAGGAGAAGACTGACAACACGCCCGATTCGGCACCGCGCCTGAAAATCTCGGTCAGGTTGCCACCGGTAGGTCGGCCAAGCGCCATTCGAGCATGCCGTCGGCCAACCGGCGAGCCGGGCGACCGGCTGCGGTGAGCAGGCGGACCGCGTCGTGGGCGAACACGCAGTAGGCGACGCGGCAGTAGGCGACGATCTCCTGATCGAGCGGGAGTTCAGCCAAGCGCTCGGCGAGATCCGCCAGCGGAATCGACACCGCGCCGGGGATGTGCCCGGCGGTGTATTCCTCGTGCGGACGCACGTCGATCACGGTGGCGCCGCCGGAACAGACCCGTCGCAGCAACTCCTCGCGGGTAATGTGCGGACACGGGGATCGGGTCGAGCAGGCCTTGCGCAACGCCATCACCCAGCGCCGCCCGGAGCTTGGTGTGATCTTCCATTCCGATCGGGGCTGTCAGTACACCTCCGGCCAGTACGCCCGGCTCGCGCGCGACAGCGGGGTGCGGCTGTCGGTTGGCCGGAAGGGACAGTGCTGGGACAACGCGGTTGCGGAGTCGTTCTTCGCTTCGATCAAGACCGAGCTGCTCGATCGGCAGGCGTGGCCCACGAAAGCCTTGGTGCACAAGGCAATCTTCGAATACGTGAAAGGCTGGTACAACAACCCGCCGGCGGCATTCCAGCCCTGGATACCCCAGCCCGGCCGCCTACGAAGCGGCCCAGGAAACTGCTACCGGGCTTGCGGTAGCCTGACCACATATCGACCTTGTCTGTCGAATCGGGTCAATCCCACCCACGGCTGCGTAAACCCTGGTCACACCCTGAAGCCGACTTTTGGAACCCCACAGGTCCGGACCGCGCCACCTTCCTCGGGTCCGACAGGTCCGTTGCCGCTGGCGGTGGTGGAACACGAACACGTACTCCCGGCAGTGAAGCATGTCGGCGAGGTGGCCAAGACCTACTACCTCCGTCAGGCCGTCAAACAGCACTTCGACGACGCCGCGTTCATCGACCGCCGCGGCAGGCTCAGCGAAGCGACGATCTGGAACCTCGCCTTCTGGGACGGCACCGCGGTGGTGTGGCACACGTCGACATCCGCACCGGGATCACGATGAGCATCGTCTCGCAGGCAACTGGACCGCCTCGGCGTCCCGCAGCGTGTCGAAGAGATCACAGTCGAGGATCTGTCCACATTGGGCAGATCCGTGGTCATGAACTCATGGACGCCGGGCGTGCCCGTGCGCCGGATCGGCGATGTGTTCCCGCCCGATGCACCGTCCTTTGTGGAGGTTTTCCGCCGCGGCTACGAAGCCGAGCTGCTCACGTCACCGTGAACTCATCGCTTATTTGGCGTTCACACGGATTCAGTCGGCGTCGCATTGCGACCGCCTGCTGGTCAGGTCTATGGAACTGTTTGTCGAATCGGTGAGTGAGCGCGTTGGCCAGACGACGGCGCAGTTCGGTCAGCCGCTCGATGCGCTTGTCGAGCTCGGCCAGCCGCCGGTTGGTGATGTCGACGATCGGGCAATCGCCAGGTTGCTTGAGCGGCATGTCCAGGCCTTCGACCACGGCCTGGACATCACTGATCGTCAGTCCTGCTGCCAGCAACTCCCGTACGATCCGTAACCGGTGGACGTCCTCCTCGTCGTACTCACGATGGCCCGATGTCGTGCGCCGCGCCGCGAGCAGCCCTCGCTCTTCGTAGTAGCGGAGCGCTCTCGGGGTAAGCCCCGCCGCTGCCGAAGCTTCGCCGATCCGCATTCCTGGTCCTCCCCTGGACTTACAGCTCCACAATCACCGCACCGATATGGCGCCCTTCAAGCAACTCGCACAACGCACGAGGTGCCTGATCGATGCCTGACAGACGCGTGTGGGGGAAGACAAGCGTCTTGTCGCGGAGCCCACGACCGAACTCCCGCATCGCTTGGGGAGTGGCATCGAGGTGGTCGCTGCCCGCGATGCCGCGCAGTGTGATCCCCCGCAAGATGAGTGCGCCCGTGTCGATCGTGACCGGAGCACTGAAGCCACCCGACGTCTGGCTGGACATCGTGCCGATGAGCGCGACGCGAGCGCCGCGTCGGGCAACCGCCAGAGCAGCAAGCAGTTGCTCGCCGCCGACGTTGTCGAAGACCACGTCGATGCCATCCGGAGCCGCCGTGCGCAATTGGTCCTCGATAGCGCCCTCACCCCGGATGACCACGGCGTCGTACCCCAGTTGTCCGACCAAGTACTCACCCTTGCGCCGGGAACCGGTGCTGCCGATCACCCGCGTGGCACCACGCAGCCGAGCGAACTGCCCTGCAAGGGAACCGACACCACCCGCAGCACCGGTCACGAACACCGTGTCCCCACTCCGCACCTCGGCAGTCCGCACAACGCCGAGCCATGCAGTCAACCCCTGGGACAGGTGCGCACCCAAGTCTGGCAACGAGTCAACGTCAGCACGCCGCACATCAGCCGCGCCGACGGCGGCATACTCCCGCCAACCATGGTTGTGCACGACGAGATCGCCAGGACTCAAGTCAGTGTCCGCCGAAGCGATCACTTCGCCGATGGCCGGTCCCCACAAGGTTTGACCTGGCTCATACGCCGGCATGGGCAACCCGATGTCGCCGTCCATGAGCGTGCGCATCACAGCGGTGACGCTCATCATCCGATTGCGGACAAGCACTTGGCCGGGGCCGTACTCGGGAACGGGAGCCTCGACGACCCGGAGGTGATCGGTCCTGAACGTCCCTTCCGGACGGGCAGCGAGACGCACCTCACGATGGACAGTAGGAACAGCAATGGTCATGGCGCCGACGTTACGAGTTGACGTTTACGTCAAGTGCAAGCCGTGAAGCCCTCGGAGGGTTGTTCCCGCAGACGAGCGAGTACCTGATCGAGGGCACGCCGCACCATGTCAGGCACGCCGTCGCGCCGCAGGTCGGTCAGGAGCTGCATGTTGATCCCCTCGCCGAGTCCACCGTGGCATCCATCTTCGCCACGTTCTCCACCATCATGAACGCCGTCGTGCGCGCCCGGCTGATCCCCGTCAACCCGTGCTACGGCGTCCGGGTCACCGCCGGCGCCTACGAGACCGAGTACCTGGTGGCGACGCCCACCCAGGCGCTCCGCGCCGCCATGCGCTTGTACGAAACCATGGGCCTGCCGGGGTTTGTGCTGTGTCTGTTGGACTTCTACACCGGCGCCCGATGGGGTGAACTCGTCGGGCAGCAGCCCCACGAATACGACCCCGAGCGACGCGGGATCAACATCCGCACCCCGCTGCTCGAGGTGAGCGGCGTGTTGACCAAAGGCGGCAAGACCGTCAATGAGCTGGCGGCGACGCCGGTCAGCGCGGTCCAGCCGCGGCGGGTTCGGGGCAAGCAGCGCGGCCGGACCAAAACCCCAGCCGGTACCCGGCTGGTGGAGCTGCCGCCGAGCATCGCGGTGTTCTACGAGCTGCTGATCAAGGACTGCCGCACCTGTTTGTGTTCACCACGCCCGAAGGGCAGCCGCTGCGGCGGTCGAACTTCCGGCAGCGCTACTGGCGGCCGACCTGGGACGGCGTCGATGTGGACTACCCCACATCACCCGACCATCAGCCTCCGATCCTGCCCTGGATCACCTTCCATGAAGGACGTCACACCCACTCCACCTGGCTGATCGAGGACGGTGTCCCCGAGGTCGCCCGGCGGGCCCGGCTCGGGCAGAAGATGAAGGGCATCGCCCGCACCTACGACCACGTCACCCCGGAGATGCGCCAGCAGGTCCTCGACGTGCTGGAGGCCCGGTGGCGGGACGGGCTGGCCGGGCTCACCGCGACGGAGCGTGCCAGGCTGGTGTCCTGGTTCCCGCATCTTGCCGCCGAAACCGGCGTGCAGGGTTCTACAATCGATCTACAAAGGATCTTGGTGGACACAGAAAAACCCTCCCTCGTTGATCGCGAGAAAGGGTCTCTGACCTGGACAAACGTCCTGGTGGGCGATACTGGGATTGAACCAGTGACCTCTACCGTGTCAACTAAGATCAACAATCTCAGTGACCTGCGGAAACACGACTTCTGCACGTCGCACATAGCCGTTGGGAGCCGTTGGGTGCAGTTCAACGCAGTTGAGCGCACCTAGCGGCTCCCAAACTGCTCCCACCTCCTGCTCCCACGGGCTTCGGGCAGCAGGCCGCACATCGACCGGTATGCCGCAGGAGGCGCGCCGACGTCCCCCGCTAGGTGAACCACGCGGTTCGGTGCCAACTCGGATCCTGCCGATGTCGATCAGCTGACAGGTGTGACCGATCCGGCCGTTGGGCATGGTGGTTTCTCCTTGCCTGGTAAAGATGTCACCGGTCGAGGCGGTCGAACAGCGTCGCCGAGCAGTTCCTCGGGTGTCTCGACCTGCGGCAGGTGACCGATGCGGGGCAGCACGGTGAATGTCGAGGTCGGGATCGCGGCGGCGTACGCCTTGCCGTATGCCGGGTCGACGATGCGGTCGCTCTCTCCACACCACGGCGGTCAGGTCGGTCGTCACAAAACTGATCTTGAACACACTACGTCGCGTCTCCAGCCACCGCCGACTCAGGACTTACTCGTGACCCCCGCGTTCTGCCTTCCGCCCGATTGTCAGGCCACCGCCGACTTTCAGCGCCGCAGCAACTGCACCGCCGTGAACGTGTCGTACTCGGAGAACTCGAAACACCTCTGGTCATTTCGGCTGGTCAAGAGTTGCGAGGTAGTCCTGCAGGCAAGCATGACGGAACTGGTAGGCCGCTCCCGCCTGGCGCAGGACTTGCCTGTGCACCGCAGTGTTGAGTAGTGGCAGGAACCGAACCCCGCGACCTCGTGACCACCAGGTCATTTGGACCACGGTCAGCTGTAGGGCCGGGCCAAGTCCCGATGGGAGCCCGGCAACGAACCCAAGTGCCAACCCGACCGCCAGATCGGCCATGAGCCCACCGATGAGCCCGAGCACAAGCACGGTTCCAAGCCCGAGGACGAGACTCCGTCGCAGATCAGACTGATAGAGCTCCAATGGGCTACCAGCACGTGCTGTAGCAGAAGGATTGGCCCAGAAAGCCGCGAGTTCCACAGCGCGCTCAGGACCAACCCCGGACACCAGAAGATCGCGCAGTTCCCTATACGTAAGCCACCGCAAAACAAAAGTTCGGGGCCCCAGCTCGAACCCGGACACAACTGCCGCCACGAACCCAATTACGAGCCCGAGCAGGACTCCCCTGCCACCCGTGAGACATACCGGCAGCGCAGCCACGAGCCCGAAGACGAGCCTGGTGGGCCAGGAGGGCACCCAGGCGAGGATGTCCCACCAGAGCAAGTCCCGGCGGGCGCCCATGTTCCGGGCCATCCAGGACAGCCATCGAGTGGCGCGGGCGCGTTCGGCGGGGTCCGGGTAGGCAAGGATGAGAGACCGCGCGAGCAGGTGCTGCAGCAGCGTGTCAGGGCTGGGATAAGCGCGGGTGTCGAACAACTCGGCAGGATCAGCGCGCGTGTAGGTCTCGCGGGCGAGGCTGAGCGCCAGCGGGGTCCTCAAGGTGCGGGCGGCGACGCTATCCGGATGATCGCGCAGTTGATCGGTGACGTACTGCCAAGCCATGCGACGCTCACCGAATTGTTCGGCAAGCAGAAATGCTGCGGCGTCGTCAACGTCGACCGGCAGGACCTCGACAACAGCAGCTCCGTACAGTCGCCCGTCCCTGATCGCCGCATGGTATTCGCGGGGACGGCTAGTCAGTACCACCTTGAGTCCGGCAGCGTCGCGGTCGACCTTCTGCAACGCCCGCCCTTGGATGGCGGGCGCCATCTCGTCCAGCCCGTCGAGGAACAACGCGACCTTTCCGGTGCGGATCAGTTCCTTGGCGATGGCCCGACCGCCGTGGACGCTGGCAGACAGAGCGGGATAGTCGCGGATCAAGGTCTCGGCCGCCCAGTCCTCCAGGGAGATGCTGTCCGGGTTCCACCCGCCAAGGGACAGCCACACCGGTATGGGCACGCGGGAGCCAGCCTGTCGGTGTTCCAAGATGTCGATGAGCAACAGCAACATCGCGGACGTCTTGCCCGCTCCTGGCCCACCGAGCACCACGATCCGCCCTCGTGTGACGTCCAGGCATTCGTAGAGTTGCTGGCGGAGCTCCGTCACAACCCCGGCTGTGAGTACCTTGCCTGTCGACCCCAGCACCAACCCACCGGAGACTGCGGGCAGGTCGGGTTGCAGCTCCGCCGCGGGAACGGCGAAATCCGGGCTCCCCCACGCCCACCGCACGGATGCTGGCGAGGGATTAGTGATCCGTCGATCCTTGGCCTCACGCCGCCAGTACCGCAACGTCTCGTTGGCCAGGTACTCGACTGCCACCTCCGCGTGCCCGTTCTCTGTCTGCTGCGCATTGACGCGTCGGAAACCCCGTGGCCACAACACCACAACCGCGACTAGCACCGCTAATACCCCGGCCAGCGCGCCGACCACCTGTGCATTGCCTATAGCAGCATCACCGGCCACCCGCCCGGTGAACATCCACACGACGCCAGCCAGGCCAGCGGCCACCACGACCACGATCACTATTCGTCCAGTCGTTCGCACCTCCCAGATTCTTCCGCAGCCGCGCCAGGCCTAGGTAGGGCGTCACAACCGTCCCGGCGGGTGTTCATCCCAGCCCACTAACTGGTGATCGTCACCGAGCACGAAAACCCACCAACGCCGAGAAGAGCGTGATCGTGCGCCGCCAAGGCCTGTACTGCTCACACTTCATCGAATGGACACAAGCTCGGATGCCAGGACGCTGACGAACCGACCCGCGGCAGATTCGGCAGCTTCATCGAGACGTCCACGGAAACACCGAGCAACTCGACCTCAAAACTCCGCTGCCGAGACGCGAGACTGCAAGCCGACTCGCCGCAAGCCGACTGGCCCAGGACACATAGAAAGCGCTGCTCACGACCTTGGAACGCCTCCGCCTATGCCGACGACGATACCTTGCCTATCCGACGGCCTTCGGCCCGCCGGGCTAGGCCGGACGGCCCGACGCCGCGCTCGGCCAGGAAGATGCGGCAACCAGGGTGCTCGACGTGGTGCAACTCGACGACAGCCTCAAAACGACCATCGGGGCGATCGACTTGCAACTGTCGACCGGCTTTCGGTCCGAGAACTCGCTGCACGGCGACGTTACCGCCGCAGGACTCAGTTTGACCGTCAAAACCCTGACCAGCAAGCGGCGCTCGATGAGTTCTGCGGCCGTCACGGAGGCGCTGCACCTGGCCAAGGCTGAGCGTGCCGGACGTGCCGCAGATCAGTAGCCCGCCAAGTTCGGAAACGACTCCGAAGGGTGATTAACAGCAAGCTCGGCGCATTACTGTAAGCAACATCCTCAATTGGTCGGCAACGGATCTACCAAAACGATCCGGACGCGTGGATCACCGAAGCGGATCGAACCAACCCCCTTCCGCGTAATGACCGCCAAGATCGACCGTCGTATGAAGGACCACCCAGTCACTTTCGCGGCGACTGAGTGGTCTCACGAACACGCATGAGCAAATGGAGGATAGAACCATGTCAATACTCGCAAGTACGGAAGCTTCGACCAGGTCGGTTACGGCGCCGTGTATCGAACACAGCGGGCAGACCTCGCCCGCACCGGCCTTGAACCGGGTGGGCGTCTCGCTCAGCCAAGAGCAGATGACCGCGCTCAACGAGGAGAAGCGGCGCGAGCCTGAGCACCCGGATACCATCTGCTCGCCCGGTTGGTGCCTGGTCCGGCCACAGATCGTCGACAGCCGCGTGTGGCACTGGGACGGCTATCACCGGGCGGGGGTCCGGACTATCTTCGTCGAGTGGGGGCTGACGATCCAGGTCGGCCTGGGGCAGAGCGTCGAAGGCTGCGACCCGGTCGTGCACCTGCGCGCCTTGGAGAACGACTGCAACGGCGAGGAGCCGTACGACGTCGTGATGTCGCCAGATGAGGCGCTCACGATGGCCACCCATCTCCAGGAGGCTGCCGTCCAAGTCCGTCGTGACATCACCCAACGGCACGCTGAAGGTGGCGGTGCGCGATGACGACCAAACAGCCTCCCTCCGTCCAGACGTTGGCGCGGACACACCCGTATTGGAAAACCGAACCGTGCCCCGCCTGGTGTGACAACCTGCATGAGGACTCAGACTTCGTCGACGACCGGCGGCACATGTCCGACTGGTCGGCTCATATCGTGCTGACAACGGAGGAGCCGACGATTGTCGAGCGCACACCAGCCGGGGACGGTCCTTGGTACGTGCCATTCGAGCTTGTCGCACGGCTCGATCAGCACGTCCGGGACGCCGCACCCCTGGTAATCGTGCACGAGGCACACTGTCGCATCGACGAGCTGCATCTGACACCGTCCGAAGCACGCCAGCTCGGCGAAGCGCTGATCCGCGGCGCAGACCTAGCTGCTGGGGACAGCAAAGCACCTGCAGCCAACCCCGCTGATCCGACGAACGATCCGACACGCTCCCCGACGGAGACCTGATCACGACGGTAGGCTGCTCGTGTCACACCTCCGTAGGCGATTCGTGGCCACAACGCAGTCGTCGCCCACTCCGAACCTGCGCCATGTCGGTGCCTGACGAGTCGACCTATTTTCGACCGGCCTGGTATGTGCCCGCAGTTACTCCGGTTGCTCCCGCTCGGCAACCGGAGTAACCGTGACGTGCCAAGCGCTGAATTTGCGTCGTCGGCCGACTGAGCTTGGCTAACAATGCATCCTTGCGGATATCGCAGGCTTCTCGCTCAGCCTCCGTGGCTCCATCCCGCGCTGGTATGCGGCGGCGCAGGTGAGGCTGTTGGTCTCGGCACCGGGGTGGACTGTGGCAGGTTTGCGGACACCATCCGTTCTTCGATGCCCTCGTGGCGGGCGCCGCGTTCTCGGCAAGGTGCCGCAGACACCACTGACCGCAGTCGGCGGCGATCCGGCCGGTTCGGTGGTGCTGTCCGGCATACGGCTGGCAGGACCAGCCGGACTCGTTCACACGGCAAGTTGAACCTGTTCTACCAGTGGTCGCCACGGCGGCGTACCGGTCGCGCGCCTGCCATGTCCAAAGCTTCGGCGATGTTGTCCTCCTGTCGCCGCATTCGCGAGCAAGGCCACTGCACGGGCCAAAGACATCCTGGGCCATGGCGACGATCGTGCGGCGTGGTCCACCGCTTGGTGCTCGGTGGTGTTGGCCGCGTGTGGGGACGGACGGGTCGCTTTGTGGCGCTCGACGTGCTGGCCACGGGCCGCTCAACGTAGAGGCGGCCGTCAGAGCTCCTGATGGCGTGACCTGCGGTTGACCGGCGGGTCGTCGGCCGAACTGGAACGAGAGCCATCACACTTGGAGCCTGTCCGGCGCGTTGGCCGCCGAGCGTAGTGGCGAGGAATGGCCGCGTAGTGCGTGCTCCCCGATGGCGTGCGCTACCGGTCAGCACAGTTGGACACCGAGAACCACCGAGCAGTCGAGGAACCGGGATGATCAACGCTGACGATGTGCATCAACCAGCCGATGACTCCGGAGTTAATGGAGACGCCGGTGTGTCCGGTGGTGCCGACAGGGGAGGCGGTTCTGCTACACCCGCGCCCATCCCTGGTTCCCTTGCGCTGGAATCGTTGGCTTCGCGTTACGTGCCCGAGCAGCACGTGACATACCTGCGGCATCTCCAAGAGGCAGTCGAGAAGCCGAAGAATCTCAACATAGCGCTCACGGGCCGATACGGGACGGGTAAGTCCAGCGTTCTCGACGAGTTCGAGGTCACGAACAAGAACAAGACGCTGCGCATAGCGATCTCGACCCTCGGACCCAACTCTGAGGGCGTGACCCTCACCAATCGAATCCAGAAAGAGCTCGTCAAACAACTCCTATACCGGGCGGCTCCCCGCAAGTTTGCCTTCTCACGCTTCAATCGCATCGTCCCGCTCTCGCGAAAGCGCGCGGCTGTTGAAGCGAGTATCGCAGTCGGCGTGGTCGGTTCGATTCTGGCGCTCCTCGGATGGCTACCGGCCGTGGCTGGAACGGGACCCGGCCAGCACTGGCTGGTCCGCGTGTTGTCGTGGCTCGCCTTCGCCGCCCTCGTCGTCATAGTTCTCGCCGCGCTGAGACGGACCATCTACGGCCGTTTCGTCCTCTCCGATGTGTCAGCGGCTGGGGCCGCGGTGAAGTTGACACAGCGCACCTCGACCTACTTCGACGAGTACCTGGAAGAAATCGTCTACTTCTTCGACGAGGTCTCGCCCGACATCGTCATCTTCGAGGACCTTGACCGCTTCGACGACCCACACATCTTCGAGGCACTGCGAGAGTTGAACACCCTCCTCAACCACACGGCCAAGCGCCACAGGAAGGGAGAACCCCTTCGGTTCATCTACGCCATCAAGGACAGCCTGTTCGAGCGGTTGGGCTCCGACTCCACGAAGTTGAACGACGACGCTGCGACCGCCGAGACCGCGCGCGCCAACCGAACGAAGTTCTTCGACGTCGTCATCCCACTCGTTCCGTTCATCTCGCACCGAAACGCACGCGAACTCCTCGCCGACCTGCTCAAGGCCAGCGGCTTCACCGGCATCGATCGGTCCCTCGTAACACTCGTTGCTCAGCACGCCACCGACATGCGACTGCTGAGGAACATCTGCAACGAGTACGCGGTATTCGCTGAGCGACTACTCACCTCCGGTAAGACCGCTCCAGGCCTGTCCGCCAGCATCCTCTTCGCGCTCGTTGCCTACAAAAACTTTCACCTCGAAGACTTCGAGGAGATCTCCCGCCGCAACAGCGACCTCGACGTGCTCTACGACCGGCGTCGGGAACTTGTACGCACAGCCATCGACGCCTGCGAGGCCCGCAAGCGCGACCTACTGAACGAGCCAACTAGGCACAAGTCGATGGCGTCGATGGCCGAGCAGCTTGGCGACCGGTTGCAAGCGCTCGGGATGGCTGTCAAAGCCGCCTCCTCCACCTACCCGCATTGGCCGCACGTACAGTTCTCTGTCGGCTCGGCACGGCACTCCCGAGACCAGATGAACTCGTACCAGTTCTGGGCTGCTGTCGCCGAGACCCGTGCGGTCTCCATCCTGGCTTGCGCCGACCCGAACGGCAGTCAGCACGCCGAGGTAGGCAAGTTGAGCCGCAGCCAGATCCAAGCGCTCTTCCCGGAAGCGTTGGACGCGAACCGGTGGGTCGAGATCGACGAGATCGAGCGTCAGTCCGCCCTTAAAAGTCTCGACGAGGACATCACGTTCTTGCGAGGAGCAGACTTCATGGACCTTGCACGCGAAAGCCGGTTCACCGTGTCCACAGAGGACGGCGACAAGACCTTCGCCAGCGTCATCGACGCGACGATGAAGTCGCGACTTGCTCAGGATCTCGTCAAGCAGGGCTACCTGGACCGCAACTTCGCCCTCTATGCCGCACAGTTCTACGGCGATTTCACAGGAATCGACGTAGCCAACTTCATTGTGCAGAGCGTGCAAACCAACACGATGGACATCGACTACACGTTCAGCGGGCCCGAGGCCATCGCGAACCTCCTTGCCGAGACGACAGCGGACTTCTCGCGCACGGTCAGCGCCTACAACATCGAAATAGTCGATTACCTCCTCCAGCAGAACGACGATCGCGCGGTAGACGTCGCCGACACCATCGCCTCGAACTTCGGGGACGCCGCACAAGCGTTCCTCGCGGCATACCTCAACTCCGGTTCGGAACGAGCGCGCTTTGCCGCCCTGCTGAGCAAACGTCCTTGGCCTGGCGTGTTCACGTATCTGGTCCAAGACGAGGGTATCCCGGCGGATGTTCGACCCGCTCTCGTTGACGCTGCACTCCGCGATGCCGTGGACGGCAAGACTTACGAACTCGGTCCTGAGGTGCGTGACTTCATCGTCGCGAACTACCTGGACATGGCGGTCTTCACAAGTCACCAGGACGATGCGGTCGCTGACAAAGTCGTCGCGCTCATCAAGAAGGCAGGAGTCATCCTTCCCGGACTCGCGGGGCTGGACGAGGCGATTCGGAATCGCGTCGTGCACGAACACCTGTACCTCCTCACGGCCGACAACCTGCGCGAGGCTCTTGGTGTCACCGGAGACGTCAGTTTCGACCGGGTATGCCAGAACGCAGACGTGTACGCCCTCTGCCGTCGGAGGCCGAACGAGTACCTGGCAGCGGTGGAGAACGACAGCCACACCCCGTACTCGGTCCTTACCGAGACGACCCTCGCCGAAGTGCTCCCTGACGTCGCCGAAACCTGGGACATCGACCACGTTCGGGAACTCATCGCGATGGCCGCGCCAGATAGTCGACTGGAGCGCCTGGACTCCGCTCCCCCATTGTTCTGGCCTGACCTCGCGGCACACCGCCTCTTTCGCTCGACTCTTCGAAATGTGCGGGCCTACCGCGACTCGCTCGGCTCTATCGATCAAAGCCTCGCCGACCTACTCGTCCAGACCGGCAGCATCGACGACGCTGGCGAGGACGCAACTGTCCGGCTCAACGTCGCCATCGACGTCCTCAATGCGACTGACACCATCCCCGAAGCTCGCCAGAGGGTCAACCTGGTGGTGAGCCTACAACTCGACCACTACATATCGCCCGGGGAGATCAAACCCGAGGCCGGTGACTTCCTGGCACTCCTGCTCGAACACGATCTCGTCGATGACTCCCTGGAGTCCTTCGCGCAGTTCCGCACTGCCGGTTGGGAAGCCATCGAGCCTGCGATCGCGAAGTCGGAGAACTTCGTGGAGTTCATGACGCCCGAACTGATCAATGGCTTCGTCAAAGACCTCCTCGGCAGTCACGTGGTACCGGGACAGGCTTGCGACAAAGTCGTCGACAATCTCGCGCAGTACGTACCCGGCAACGATACCGCTGCGCTTTCGGCCGCAGGGCGCTATGCCTTTACCCGTGGGCGGACACTTCCCCTCGACCAAGTTCGCCGAGTTGCGACGGCCACGCGCGACAAGAACCTCACGCTACAACTGCTGGCTGCCGCCTCACCCATGCCAGCACCCGAGGTCGTTGCAGTGCTGACGGAGTTGGGAGAGCCGTACAGCAATCTGATCAGCCGCGCCACAGACGAGTTCGACGTGCCCGCTGACGAGACGCACCGGACAGTCTTCGATCACCTCAGGGAGGCCGGTATCGTCGCCGACTTCAGAAAGCGGCGGTTGAAGGACGTCTTTGTCGTGAAACTGACGTAGCCGGTGTCTCGGCTATCGCCCTCGCGTTTGCTTATCCCGCTGGCACGCTAGGCGCCGCGATGGCCACGCTGGTTGATATCCGGCTACCGCGACGTCCTGTTCGCTCTCACCCACCCGCTTCGGTCACCGCAGAGCTGCGGCGGCCTGGCCACGACGGCGTAACCGTTCGCCGCCTGATGCGGCCTCACCGACACCCGGCAGAGCGATTCACTCCGGAAGCCACTCAGTCCCCATCGCCGGGACGACGGCGGGACGCGGGCACTCGGTACCCCCACTCGACATCAGCCTCGTGAACTCGGGTCCGCCCGGTCCCTTCGGGGACCTGCTGGCGCCTGCGGCGCCGGACGACCATCCGGCCCGAAGTGCCGCGCGGTCCGCGGACTGATGGGGCAACAACATGGTGCGGCACCGGTTGGCCTCTGGCTTCGGCTACGACGCATCCCGGTGATCGTGGAAGACCGGGACTCTGCTCACCTACGGCACGAGGCCGGGGCCATCGAAAACACGTCGACGGTGACTGGCTCCGCTCTACCCCTGCTTGGCGACTGATCGAGGACCAGCGGGCTTGCTTCATCGCCAAGCTCGGCCGCGGACATCGAGGCGGGTCTGTGGCACGAGTAAAGGGTGTGCCGTCATGGGTGGAGCGCGTACGGTGAGCGCAGCG
This sequence comes from Kibdelosporangium persicum, assembly GCF_013280595.1. Taxonomy (GTDB): domain Bacteria; phylum Actinomycetota; class Actinomycetes; order Mycobacteriales; family Pseudonocardiaceae; genus Kibdelosporangium; species Kibdelosporangium persicum. Next base: position 294,458 of record NZ_JAAATY010000007.1, on the reverse strand, counting down.
GCGACAGGCGGCTGGCTACGTTCGCGGTGGTCGTCAGGTGGTCGGGCGGGTGTAGCTCCGGCCTTCAGCAGCGTAGGGTTGGCCGTCTGGTCACCGTGATCGCTGCCCGGGTAGTGATCGCTATGGTCACCGCGGCGGCAGCGCGACCCATCCTGTAGCGCCGTGAGGGGCACCATCACGACCGTGCCCACAAGGATCCGGCGCCGGGCACGGGGAAACCACGGGTATCGCAGATGGCCGATGAGCAGGACTGGGCTCGTGACCGAGCCGAGTTCGTCGCGCACGCCCACGATGCCGAGCACCGGGTCGGCAATCCCAGCCCGAGCCCGCTGGTGGCCGAGTTCGCCCACGTGACCCGCTCGTTGTGGGCCGCCTCCACCACCGCGGATGTGCTCGAACAAGTCGTGTGGACAGCGCAGCGGATCGTGCCCGGCGCGGACCTCGTCTCGGTCACGCTGCGGTCCGCCGACGGCGCGTTTCACACGCCAGTGGAGACTTCGCCGGTGGCCACCGAACTCGACCAGGTGGAGTACGACACCCGACAAGGCCCGTGCCTGGAGGCTGCCCGGCGCTTCCGGACCCGGCCATGTGTACGACGACGACCTCGCCCGCACACCAGCCTGGCCGAAGTTCGGCGCCGCTGCCGCCGAACGTGGCTTCAACGCGGTGTTGTCCACCGTCCTGGTGCCCGATGCTCAACCGCCGCTGCTGTCGGGCGCGCTGAACATCTACGCGCGTGAGCCGGGTGCCCTGCGCGGCGAGGCAGCGGATATCGCGTTGCTGCTGGCCACGCACGCCTCGCTGGCCTTGGCCGGCACCAGGCCGTCGAACTCGCCGCGTTGCGGGAGGCGCAACTGCGGCGCGCGATCGACTCCCGCGACGTGATCGGGCAGGCCAAAGGCATCCTGATGAACCGTCGCGGGATCAGCGCCGACGAGGCGTTCGACATCCTGCGCCGCGCCTCCCAGGAACTCAACGTCAAACTGGCGGAACTCGCCACCACCCTGGCCACCCGCCACCACGAACTCGATCCACCGCCCAGCTAGGGCCGGCCGCCGACGTTGAGTGCCTCCTCCACGCTGTGATACAGCGCCAACACGCGGTCGAGGCCCCTGACCTTGATCGGCCTGATCACCAGGCGAATTGGCATCGACACGATGCGAAGCGGTTCTCATCGGGCGTAGGCGTGCCGGGTGGCGTCCAACAGAGCGTGAGCCCGGTCGAGTTCAGGAAGGTAATGGCCGTCAGATCCAGGACGCACGGCCTGCCTGCCGCCTGGTCCAACCTTGTCTCACGGCGTCGCCCAGCACGGGCCCGGTTTCCACGTCGATCTCGCCCGCAACCACAACGACCGGATCCCCTCCCCGACATGGTGGGTGATCTGCAGCCCGGCGGACGGCGATGGTGCGGGTTCGGATGGGCTCCCCCTCCGCACGATAGCGTCGAACACCGCAGCTCACCGTAGCCGTCGGCGGGCCCGACGTGGGTCAGTCTCCCGGTTGGTGACCCGGTTCGAGGCTGGACGGATGAGGGTGGGGAGCGAGGACAGGTGCTGTGACCTGCCGCCACTGGATCGATCGAGCGTGTCCTCATGGGCCGCGAGCACTAGCCGTTGAGGCTGGCCGTGGCAAGACCGACCACGTCACCGTGGCACGCGCGACCTGACCCCGACACACACCGAACCTCCCCCGCAGCGTAGGGGCCAAATCCTACGCCGGAGTCGAATATATGTTCGAACGGCGCTACGCTGTCCCGCATGACGACGCGCGTGACCAGCAGCGATACCGAAGCCCAGCAGACTCACGGCCCTGCCCACTACCGCACCGCAGGTCACGGTCATCAAGTCCTCGTCCCCACCCGCTGCCCTAGCGGACTGCACCAGCTGAGCGCCACCGGCTACCGGATCTACGAAACCGACCGCACCCTGCATGTCACCTGCCAGTCCTGCGTCACCGACGACAGGCCGAACCACACCTGGACCTTCACCACAGACGGCCGCCAGGCCGAATCGGCGGAGTTCAACAACACGCCCTACGCCCACCTGCTCACCGACACACCGCTGGCCTAGCTCGGCTGAGCGCAGTCCCGTGATCAACAGCCCCTACACCCGCTGGGAAGGCGACGACTTACACGGCCGGCACCCTGTCTTGACGCCCGTCTGGGTGCGCTTGGACTGGATCTATGTCCGCGTCCGCGGCGCACCCGTCCACACCATCGCCCACGGCCTGGACATGACCGGCGAAGTCCACGGCTTCCTGTACGGCTGGTGGCCCACCGTGAAAGGCAACTGGCTCGGTGTGGTCAACTTCGCCATCCCCTACGCCGACGGCCGACGAGACAAACTCGAGGTCCACGACCAACTCGTGCCCGACTACGCACTACGAAAACGCGAATGAAGGTCGTCGGGCATGCTGCGTCACTGCACACCAGCCTGCCTGCTGAGCCGGGCGAGTTCCGAGTCGATCTGGTGTGCCAGCTTGGCATTGCCGGCAGGCGTCATCGTCGTCCAGCACTCGTTGGACGAGCTTCGGCGTTGCTGAGCGAGGTAGCCGCCGGTCTTGGTGGCCCACCAGCCGATGACGTGCTCGGCACGACGAACCCGGTCACCGACGCAGACCGTCATGCCGAACTGGGCGGTACCGACAGTGTCCTGATTCATGACCGCGACCAGGTGGGCCACGTCCTGAGACACCCCCTGCCGCTCCAGATGCGACCGTAACGAGCGCATGTCATCGCCCGCAGCGTGAGCCGCGGCCTGCAGAGCCTCGGTCGGCACAGACACCGAACGCCCATAGCCCTCAGCAACGCTAGGCAGCAGCGCCGCTGCCTGGGAACCAAGACCGGACGGCGGAATCCGCCGGACCGACACCTCCTCCTCGGTCGCGACCGCCCGGACACCGCGGCGCCGCCGACGTGCCGGATGACCTCCACCGTCTGTAGTGGACGGTCGACGACATGCAGCGCGTCGGCAAGCCGCTTGTCGACCTCGCCATGACCGTCGATCCAGTCGGCGATGCCTCATCGCCACGTCCATCTCCCGGGCGCGTTCTGCAGGCTCAAATCCCTGCGGCTGCACGCGAACTACCACAGGAGGGGCCGAGGACAAGGCGGTGCCAACGTCGGGTACGCGGTCGGCGCGAGTTCGAGGGCGCGGGCGGCGGTGTCAAGTGGCCGGTGGCGAAGAAGGTCTCGGTTCGCACGTACGCCACCGCGGCCAGCAGCAGCGGGTCCTCGGCGAGCTGGGCGGCTGAGCGCATTAGGTCGATCAGCCGCGCGGGCAAGTCCACGTATCCGTACTTGAAGGCCACACCGTCGGCAGCGCGCAGCGCCAGGGTGAGCAGCGCGGCGGGCGCGCTCGGCGGCGGCGCCGAGTTTGCCGGCGCCGGCAAGCTCGATGATGAGGTCGGGTAGGCGGCGGGCGAGGTTGCCGTAGCGGGGACCGCAGCTGGTCGTCGCTGGCTCGGTCGATCTCTCATACAGGTCGGCCGATGTCCTGGTGGGCCCGTCGTCGGACAGGTCCAGTCGGTCGAGGGCGGGCGTAGGCGTGGGATGGTGGCGTGGATGACGTCGACCTCGGCAATGGTTCCCGTTCGCGGCTGTCGCTGATGGGGGCGGCAATCTGTGGCGGACGGCCGAGGCGTCGGTAAAGCCCTGCTGCACAAGCGGGTCGCCGACGACGGAATCTAGACTCAGCAGCCCTCGATCTTCACCGAGAACCGCACCAGCACGCCCTGCACCACTCGACCGGCTACCCCTCCGTGGGCATCCGCGAGCGCATCGCGCAACTCGACGGTGTTTGGCACGGCACCGTCCTTATCGAGCGCCGCTCAACGGCCCGGTAGGGCCTAAACACTAGGTATGCCCACCACATTGTGTTCGTTCGGTCACTGACCGCTAAAATGACACACCAGGTGTGCGCGCCGTCACGGCCAGCGAGCGTTTGAATGCACAGGAAGAAACCCAGCGCGGCGGCGGGTGGAGGCACGTGAAAGTGTCGGTGTCCCAAGCTAAGCTTGCCGACTACATAGGAATCCCCGGTGCTCGCGCGCATGGGGCGACGAGGACCGGGGTCCGTCCAGATTGGCGTCATGAACGTACCTCGGGTTCACGAACGGGTGACAGATGGCCACCCTTCTTGTGATCCAAGTCTCATCGTTGTGTGCGTGTGAGTGCTCCGTACATACCTGAGGTAACTGCGTGAAACTGATCAATGCTCACATCACGAACTATCGGTCGGTCGAAGACTCGGGCAGATTCGCCGTCGAGCCGGATGTGACCTGCCTCGTCGGTAAGAACGAGTCCGGTAAGACCGCGACGCTCCGGGCACTTTTCCGGCTCAACCCGGTCGAAGAGTCGGCCGTCTACGACGAAGTAATCGACTTCCCGACCCGCAAGACGCGCGAGCGCAAGCGGTGGGCCAAAGACGAGCAGGTCCCGGTCGTCGTCGCGACGTTCCGCCTTGAGCAATCCGAGATCGACACGGTCGAAAAGGTGCTCGGCGTCGGAGTCATCACCGATCCGGAGCTCACTGTGACGCGTGGCTACCGCGACACCACCCGGTACTGGAGCATCCGGTACAGCGAGAAAGTCATGCTCGACCATTTCCGTAGTTCGCTCGACCTGAACGCGGCCGCAACTGCGGAGCTGGCCAAGGCCACGACGGTCGGTGGCCTGGTGACGGCATTGAAGGAACTCGAGGAACCTACTACGAGGGCGTCTGGGCTCCTCGAACGCCTTGTTCAGTGGGGCGGTAACTCTTTCCGCTGCATCGAGCGGCTGCTGCGGCCGCGGTTGCCGAAGTTCGTCTACTTCGACGACTACGACTCGATGCCCGGGACCGTCTCCATCCCATATCTGATCCGCAGCCGCGACGACGGCACCCTCACGCGTGGGGAGAAGGCTCTGCTGAGCCTGCTGAGTATGGCCGGGACGACGCCCGAGGAGTTCCTACACAACGACAAGCACGAACGCCTCATTCGAGAACTCGAGAACTCCAGCACGGTCATATCCGACGAGGTGTTCGAGTACTGGTCGCAGAACACCGAGCTCGCCGTCGAGCTCAAGGTGTTGCCTCCCGAAACCGAGGCCCTTCCGCCTCTGAACGAGGGCCCGATCCTCCAGATCCGGGTCTACAACAGCCGGCATAGGGCGTCGGTTCCCTTTGACGACCGCTCCCGCGGGTTTGTGTGGTTCTTCAGCTTCCTCGCCTACTTCAACGAGCTGGAAGCTGCAGCCAACCAAGACCTGATCCTGCTGCTCGACGAGCCTGGACTGTCCTTGCACGGCAGGGCCCAGGAGGACCTGCTGAAGCTGATCGACGCCCGGCTGGCCCCCAAGCACCAGGTCATCTACACCACACACTCGCCGTTCCTGGTCTCGGCGGACCACTTCCAGCGGGTGCGGACGGTCATCGACCGTGATGGAGTCGGGACGAAGGTTTCGGCAGACGTCTTTCAGGCCGACGAGGACACTGCCTTCCCGCTGCTCAACGCGATGGGCATCGGGCTGAGCCAGACGCTGTTCGTCGGCGAGCACACGCTGCTGCTCGAAGGCCCCTCTGATCTGATCTACCTCGACGTCCTGACCGACGCCTTGGAGGTTAAGAACAAGGCGGGCCTCGACACCCGGTGGGTCAAGACACCGATCGGCGGCGCCGGCAAGCTGTCCACATTCGCGACCTTGCTCGGTGCGAACAGACTCCACGTCGCGGTCCTGATCGATTCCAGCACCCAGGACGCGGGCGCGATCAAGCGCCTGCGCGACAACGGGCAGCTCGACAAGAACGGGCTGATCCAGGTCAGTGAGTTCACTGGCACTACGGACGCCGATATCGAAGATCTCTTCGATCGCGAGTTCTACCTTCGGCTGGTCAACGCCGCCTATGAGAAGGTGCTCCTCGCGCCCATCATGCTCGCCGACCTCAACGAGCATGATCCGCGGGTGGTCCGCGCCGTCGAGGCGTACTTCAGGGCCAACAACGTCGCCGGCGGGAAGTTCAATCACTACAAGCCCGCTGCTGCGCTGCTGCGCAACCAGAAGAGTCTCCTGCCGAAGATCAACCAGGCGACGCTGAACCGGTTCGAGAAGCTGATGGTGAAGCTGAACGGCCTGTTGCCCGACAGCTGACGATCCCGGCGAGCCTCGGGTGGTTGTGACACGAATGGATGTCATGGCCACCCGGGATTCGTTCATCAGGGATTCCGCGCATGACTGGCTGATCGGAGCCCGGTGGGTTTGCCCGGCGATCTCACTGGCTGGCTGGACGAGGCCAGCATCCGGGCAGGAGGCCCTACCTGCTCTCTTGCTCATTGCCGTTAGCGTCCGTGTAGTTCGCCCCGGTTCGTTGCGGATCAATGCGGCAGGTGTCTACACGACTCGGGACCTCCTGGTCGTCAGCGAGCCGATGGGGTTTCTCGTGATGATCTTCTCGGCGGTCACCGTCCATCGCTCGAACGACAACGACGTCGAACAGCCCTTCCCGACTACCGGGCGTGCGCACCCTGACAACACCGCCCGACAGTACGCGCGTACGGGCCCGCCAGTTCCGTAGCGGCACGGCCGGACGCGCTCGATCCCTCCACTGTCAGCGTTCCGGGCACACACACCAACCTTTAGGGCAGCCTGATGAATGGTGTGACGTTGTTGAACAGCAGCACCACGGCGAGTGCCCCGGCGCAGATGGCGGTCAGACCGCCCCACACAAGCGTGTCGGGCCTGATCTTCTCCTTGCCGGCCCGGGTGGTGATCCGGCCGTCCCGCAGGCCGCCCTCGACGACGACCTGGTGCTTCTTCCCGGCCTTGGTCCCGGACAGCACGATCATCAGCTTGAAGGAGTCGCCCTGGTCCGGGCCGATCATCGGCAGTCGCACCCGGTCCTGTTCGATGGTGAAGCCCGGCAGCGCGTTGAGAACGCGCTGCAGTTCCGGCGGCTCAAATTCGGTGGCACCGACCGAAAACACTTTCCGGCCGGGAAAACGGAGGCTGAGCGGCGAGATGTAATCCTCCGGTTGGATCGGCGTGCCGCCCGTGTTCTTCACCCGCACCACAACCACGCCGGGATCGACCACGGTGGCTCGTTCGCCTTCCAGCCGGACGGTTTCGCCGAGTTCGGATCCAAAGGGAGCGTCGATCCGCACGCGGCAGGACAGAATCCGCTCGCGGCGCGACCGTGCGTACGACGTGATCGTGCCTAGGCTGGCCACTGCCGTGACGGCGAGGAGGACGCCGATGCCGGCCGTGCTGTTGGTGGTCTCGGCAACCCATTGCAGCTCCGTGGTTCCCAGAACCATCGCCAGAACGCCAACCGCGGCCAGCCCGATCCCGATGGGGACTTGCGAGGGCCGGGTGCTGCGCGGAGCGGAGCGGTTGACCACCGTGTCGGATAGCCGCCGGGCAGCCGCGGCCGTTGAGGGCTGGCCCTGTTTCGCCCGGGTGATCCGCTGCCCGGCCGCCGTCGCCTGCTCGTCGATCCAGGACGAGTCCTTCTCCGGGTAGGCCGCGACGAGCAGTTCCCTGGTGATGTCCTCGACGTTCTGCTGCGGTTTGTGGTCAGCTGTCGCCATCGGTACCGATTTCCTCGCTCATGCCGGGATGCCCGCGTTTGGGCGTCCATGGTCCGGGACGGTTGCGGCATTGGGCCGCTCGCACGGGCTTCATCAGCGGCTACTCGGGTGAATAGGCGAACCTCGTCAGCCGACATCCCCGGAAGGTTGGCGTGCGGCCGAGCGCGGTTCGTTTGCGGGGAACGACGTGCGGTCAGTGGATCGAGGTCGACCACCTGGTGGTGCTGCATGGGCCGTCACCCTCTGGATCGATATATCTGGATTCAACCAGTGTGTGGCGCGGGTGAGGGAACGTCGTGGTGAACGGCGGGTGAAGGTCTCGTGTGCCGTGCCTACCAGTCACAGGTCCGAGAACGCGGGCACGCGTCGTCGCTTGTCGTCGGTAATGTGGAGTTGTAGGCCGTGGTGTGTGCCGTTGAGGGGGTTGGCTTGGTAGATCCGCTGTCTTCTGCTCTCGCCGGGGTGCTGGGTGCGACCTTTTCGGCCTTGCACCAATGGGCTGTGGAGAAAGCGGCGGACCGGAACGAACAGCAGCGCCGGAGGCGGGCGCTGGGTGACCACGCCAAGCTGCTCGCGGCCGCAGGCAACGACCTAGCCGACCTGCGTCGTGCGGAGTTCGCCACTCTGCCGGACGGCGACTGGCACGCCGCCCAGCATGCGGTCGCCGAGTCGTTGCAGGAGGTCGTGGTCGGCAGGCTGATCCAGACCGAGCCCGCCGTTCTGACCGACGCTGCTCGGTTACGGGCCAGGGTCCGTACTGCGGGCAAGCGCGCGCTTGCGTCAGCGGCCTTGGGTGATCAGGGAATCGAGGCGTATCAGCGGTTGCTGGACGAATGCTGCCGCCGGATCGCGTTGCGTGCGCGAGCCGTTGATGAGGTGATGCGGGCACTGCAGGTCGACGTGGCCACTCAGGTGACCACCATCAGGGAGGGTGTCGACGAACTGGCCCGCCAGTCGCATCAGCGTGACCGTCTGCGCGCCGATGCGTTCGAGCGCAGGTATGTGTCCTATGTGGCCGACGATCACGCGACCTTCGAACTGTTCCAAGTCAGTGTGGGCCGCGCGCCAACCCGCTACAGGTTCTCGGACTTCTATGCCGTGCCGTCGATCGCGCGCCGGCTGCGCTCGGAGTCCGACACCGAACTCACGGGCGCGGGCACCAACGGTGCGCATGCCATCGCCTCGGCCCAGCATGTTCTCCTGCTCGGTGGTGCGGGAGCAGGCAAGACGACGTTCCTGCACTGGCTGGCCCACACCGAGGCCGCCGCGGTCCGGGACCGTCGGGACGGCGCCGACGATGCCCGGCAGTACGTGGTTCCGTTCTTCGTGTCGCTCCGGCAGTTCGCCGATCGGGACCTGCCGGAGCCGGAGGACCTCGTCCGCGTCACCGCACCGGCGCTGGCCGGGGAGAAACCGGACGGCTGGGTGAGTGCGTTGCTGCGGTTCGGGCGTGCGATGCTGCTGGTGGACGGTGTCGACGAGCTGCTGCTCGGGCGGCGGGAGGACGTACGCCGGTGGCTGGGCGGGCTGCTGCGGGCCTATCCGCTGGCGCGCTATGTCGTGACAACCCGTCCGTCAGCCGTGTCCGAAGACTGGCTGGCCCCCAGCCGCCCAGACGCCAGTGACGGCCTCGCACGATACGAGCTGCTTCCGCTGAGCGGCCATGGGCTGCGTGACCTCATCGGGCACTGGTTCACCGCCGCCCGAGCGTCGGAAACCGAACCCGAGCAACGGGAATGGCTGACCAGCTGCGAGCACCGCCTCATCCAGGCGCTGTCCACGCGGCCGGACACTCGCACACTCGTGTCCAGCCCATTGTTGTGCTCTCTGCTGTGCGCGTTGTACCGCAAGGAGAACATGTACCTCCCGCAGAGCCGCAAGGAACTGCTGGACCGGGCACTCGAGCTGCTTCTCGGCGAGTGGGACGTCCGCCGCGGTGTCCAGGTCGAGGACGAGCTGCGCATGTCCGAGAAGGAAAAGATCATCCTGCTGGAGCGGTTCGCCGCGCCCATGGTGCGCAACTCCGAGCTGCTGGTGCGCCACGACGAAGCCGAGAAACGATTCGGCAGGGCCATGTCCGGTTTACGCTCACAGGGCGTGCCACCCGCACTGGTGCTCAGACACATGCTGGAGCGCACCGGCCTGATGCGGGAGAGCGCGGTGGACGGCAAGATCCAGTTCGTTCACCGCACCTTCCGGGACTTCCTCGCGGCGGGCGAGTTCGTCAAGGCGGGTGAACTCGGCTATCTGATCGACCACGCCCATGACGACTCGCTCAACGAAGTCATCTTCATGGCCGCGGCGCAGGCACGTGCTCGCGAGGCCGGTGAGCTGCTCCTCGGCCTGCTGGCGCGCGCCGGCAAAGGAGTCACCCGCAAGGATCAGGAGGTCGCGGACAGGTTGGAACTGATCGCGGCGGCGGCCCTGGGTTACGTCGATGTGATTGATCCCGAACACGTCCGCACCGACGTCATGGCCGCGGCGCGCAGGCTCATTCCGCCTGCTGGGCTCGAGGAAGCGGAACTGCTGGCCAGAGCCGGCTCTTTCGTGATCGATCTGCTGCCCGGCCCGATCGAGGTTGGCAAGCACGCCGAAGAGTCCGGCGGCGACCCCGCGGCGATCGCCGCGTGCGTCATCCGGACTCTGGCGATGATCGGCGGTGAGGAAGCCTGGGACAAGATCCAGGCGTTCAGCGACACCCACCGGGGCGCCGTGATCAACGAGCTGCTGCGCGCATGGCGGCAGAACGAGTACTCCGAGGACTATGCCCGGACTCTGTTGTCCAATGTCGACTTCGGGGATCTGGTGCTCAAGGTTCACCGCTGGGACGTCCTGCCGCGCCTGAAGCACCTGCGTACGCTGACCGCGGTGCAGTTGATCGGCAACATTGCCATCGCCGACCGGTCCGCCGGGCTCTATCCCCTTGCCGACCTGCCTGCCCTGCGGCACCTGGAGATCAGGTCCAACGAGGTTCTGCGCAGCCTGCGTGGGCTCGCCGGGTGCGTGAGCTTGCGTTCGGTGTGGATCTCCGGCTACGCCAACGCGTTGCGGGACCTCTCGACACTCGCGGAGCTGAACGTCACCGAACTACGGCTGCACATTCCCGGGTACCGCGGAGGTTCTGTGCCGGCGTTGAAATCCCTCACCGGGGCCGGCCTCCAGCGACTGTCAATCCGCCATCCCCAGCTGGCCGACGGTCTGCACCCACTGCCGGACGACCTTCCCCTCACCGAACTCGCGGTCGACATGCGACCGGAACGACGTTCCCTGCTCGGAATCGAGCGATGGCCCACGCTGACAACCGTGTCCGCGCAGGGAATCCCCACCGCCGAGGAGGTACGCGAGCTGAGCAGGCTGCCTGCGTTACGACAGCTGACGCTGAACAACGTCCAGTCGATCGAAGACCTGGTGCGGCTGCGCCCTCTCGGCTCCCTGCGGATCGAACTGTTCAACGTACCCAGCGCTGACGTACAGACCGCACGGGACGCACTGCCGGACGCGGATCTCGTGCTGCATGTCGTCGAGAACGTGCCGCCCACCGACACTCGATGACCATGAACGCCGGATGGGAGCGTTGCTGGCCGGGTGCCGGAAGCTTGCTATCGCCGGTCAGTGCTGGGCTGGGACGTTGAGTTCTTCCAGCAGGGCGCGGACGCGGCGTTCGATCTCGTCGCGGATCGGGCGGACGGCCTCGACGCCCATGCCAGCCGGGTCGTCCAAAGTCCAGTCCAGGTAGCGCTTGCCGGGGAACACCGGGCAGGCGTCGCCACAGCCCATGGTGATCACGACGTCCGCGGCCTGGACGATCTCGTCCGTCCACGGCTTGGGGAATTCCCTGGAGATGTCGATCCCCCGCTCGGCCATGGCCTCGATCGCCGAGGGGTTGATCTCGTGGCCGGGTTCCGAGCCGCCGGACCAGGCTACGGCTCCTTCACCGGCCAGGTGCTGGAAGAAGCCGAGGGCCATCTGGCTACGGCCGGCGTTGTGCACGCACAGGAACAGGACGGTCGGCTTGCCGTCGTGCGCGTGTCCTTCCACTTTGGCCAGTGCCTGGAGCCGTTGGCGGGCGAACCGCTCGGCCAGCAGCGGCAGGAAGTTCGGGATGGTGCTGCGCGAGGCGAACTGGTCGTAGCTGGTGTGCAGGAACAGCTCGATGGTCTCCTTGCCGAACACGCCGTCGAACTCCCTCTTCAGGCGGGCGGCGGCCGTGCTCAGCGCGACCTGCTGGTCGATGCTCAGCTCGTGGGTCTCAGTCATTGGTGTCTCCCAAGGGATGTACGGCGGGGGCAAGACGGTTGACGCGGTCGGCGAGGTCACGGAAGGCCTGCTCGAAGGCCTCGTCAGTGCCAGCGCGGACGGGGTCGGGCACCGACCAGTGCAGCCGGTCTTGATGGGCGAGTTGTTCGTGGGCGTTGTCGCAGACGGCGACGATTAAGTCGTCGGGTCGGACAACGTCCTGCAGGTGCGCCGTGCGGGCTCGCGACAGCGACAGGCCGTGTTCCTTCGCCGTGGCGACCGCACGTGGATGAACACGTTCCGCGGGCGCGGTGCCCGCTGATGCAGCGGGGACGGAACTGCGGCGCTTCCACAAGGCCGCCGCAAGCTGCGAACGCGCGGAGTTGTGGGTGCACACGAAGACGACCCGCGACGCCGACCGGGCTCCAGTCGGCGTCAGGCCGGTGAAGGCCGAAGCTCTCAGCCGCAGGTAAGTGCGCCGGTGATCACCCTCGGAGCGGGACCGTTCGATCACACCGGCTTGTTCCAGCAATTTCACGTGGTGCGCCAGCAGGTTGCTCGACAGGCTGAGCGTTTTCCCGATCTCGCTCGGCGAGGCGTCGCCGAGCGAGAGCAGGTCCACGATCGCCAGCCGCGCCGGCTCGCCGAGCGCTGCGTGCACCCGCGCGCGCTCGACCAACGTCGAAGGCCAGTCAGCGTTCATTGAGTCAATGATGACTGACTAAATCTCCGGCGTCAACACCAGTCGGCTAGCCACAGCACGAACCAGCCGAGGCCGTCTGAACAGGACTGACAACAGCATTGGCCGGCTTGACCGCACGAATGATCGCCGAGTGCATCGAGTCGGCGACCTCATGGGTCGCAGTGATCTCGATATCGGTGAACCCGGCCGCTTCCAGCCCAGCCCGGTACTCGGCGAACGTGAGCGCGCCCGCGATGCACGCGACGTAGGAGCCACGCTCCGCGCGCTGCTCGGCCGTAAGGTTGTCGTCGGCGACGACATCGGAGATCCCGATCCGCCCACCCGGTGTCAGGACGCGGAAGGTCTCGGCGAACACCGCGGGTTTGTCGACCGACAGGTTGATCACGCAGTTGGAGATCACCACGTCAATGGTGTTGCCGGGCAGCGGGATCGCCTCGATCGTGCCTTTGAGGAACTCGACGTTCTCCGCGCCCGCCTTAGCCTTGTTCTGCAGCGCCAGGGCAAGCATCTCGTCGGTCATGTCCAGGCCGTAGGCCTTGCCGGTCGGCCCCACGCGGCGAGCCGAGAGCAGGACGTCGATACCCCCACCAGAACCGAGGTCCAGCACTCGCTCGCCTTCGCGCAGCTCGGCCACCGCAGTGGGATTTCCGCATCCCAGTGAGGCCGCGATCGCCTCGGCGGGCAACTCGTCCCGCTCCGAGGCGGTGTAGAGGCCCGATCCGAAGCTCTCGTCGACCTCAACGGCCTGCGGCCCGCAACAGCCACCGCCTTTCTCGACGACAGCTGTCGCGGCGGCGGCATACCGGGCTCGGACCTCCTCGCGCAGATCAGCGGATTCGCTCATGACACTCCCTTCAGGTTGTATTGACGTTCTTCTATTCATGTTGCCCGGTTCATCGAAGTACGTCAATATAGAGGCATGTCGAAACAGGAGCTGCCGATCGTGCAGACCACTTCGTGCTGCACGAGTCCGCAGTCCGCGCCCCTCGGCGAAGGTCAGGCGGTGGAACTCGCCGCGATCTTCAAGGCTCTGGGCGACCCGGTCCGGCTCCGGCTGCTGTCCCTGATTGCCGCGGCCGAGGCGGACAAGGGGGTCTGCGTCTGCGAACTCACTCCTGCGTTCGAGCTGTCCCAGCCGACGATCTCGCACCACCTCAAGCTGCTGCGCCAAGCCGGCCTGGTGGGGTCCGAGCGACGCGGAACGTGGGTGTACTACTGGCTGCGGCCTGAGGTCACGGACCGGCTCGCGTCGTTGCTCGCGCGCCCGGCCAACGAATGGCAGGCCGAACCGGCGGCACAAGCTTCCTGAGACAGAAGCGAGTTACCGCCGTGTGAGTTGGGCTGCGATCTCGTTCGCCGCCGCACGAGCGGTCGGTCCGACGCCGATCAGTGTCGCCGACGCGGGGCCGGTCCAGTCTCCATAACCGAGGAGATGCAGCCGCGGCTCAGCCACCACTCGGGTGCCATCGGTTCGCACGGTTCCATCCCGGCCGCGCAGCTGCAGCGGTGCGAGGTGCCCGAGAGCGGGCCGGAAGCCGGTGCACCAAATCACGGCATCAGCAGGCTCCACGACATCCGTCCACGCGGGACCACTCTCGGTGATGCGGTCGAACAGGGGACGGGCGCGAAGCAGCCCAGCGTCCCTGGCGGCGCGGACCTGCGGGACAGCGACAATGTCGCCGAGAGCGGCCACGCCGCCGGTCTCCTGCCGCCGAGAGGCGATATCGAACAAGGCTCGCCCGTCGATCTCGTCAGGCAGGTAGCGCGGTGGGCGCCGGGTGACCCACGTCAAATGCGCGACCTCGGCGAGGTCCGCGGCGATCTGCGCGCCGGAGTTCCCGCCGCCCACGACGACCACACGCTGGCCCGCGAACTCGTCTGGGCCGCCGTAGTCCACAGTGTGCAGTTGACGGCCGAGGAAGTCGGCCCGTCCTCGAATGGCGGGGATGAACGGCCGCCACCAGGTGCCGGTCGCACTGATCACCGCGTCGGCCCGCCACGTTCCCCCATCCGTGGCGATCTCGAACTGCCCGTCGGTGCGCCGGACCGCGGTCACCCGCACTGGTCGGCGGACGTCGAACTCGTAGCGCTTCTCGTACGCCGCCAAGTAGTCCACGACGTGATCGGCAGGCGGGTAGCCGCGGTAGGGCGGCATCGGCCAGCCGGGCAGCGAACTGTGCTGAGCAGGTGAGAACAGGCGCAGCGAGTCCCAGCCGTGCAACCAGGCACCGCCCGGGGTTGTCTGCGCGTCGAGCAGGACGAAGTCGAGCCCGGCCCGCCGCAGGTAGAAACCCGCGGCCAGGCCGGCCTGCCCGGCTCCGATGACGACGACCTGGTTCATGCCACCCAGCGACGGCGTAGCCAGAGGCTGACGTACACCAAACCGACGAGAACAGGGACCTCGATGAGCGGACCGACCACACCGGCCAACGCCTGCCCGGACGCGACACCGAACACGCCGATCGCCACGGCGATGGCCAGCTCGAAGTTGTTGCCCGCCGCGGTGAACGCGAGTGTCGTGGTGCGCTGATAGGACAGTCCGCAGGCCTTGCCCAGCAGGTAACTGCCGCCCCACATCAACGCGAAGTACACCAGCAGCGGCAACGCGATCCGGGCAACGTCCAGCGGCCGTGACGTGATCGTCTCGCCCTGCAGCGCGAACAGCACGACGATGGTGAACAGCAGCCCGTACAGCGCCACCGGCCCGATCCGCGGCAGGAACCTCGCCTCGTACCACTCCCGGCCCCGGGACTTCTCGCCGAACCGGCGGGTGAGGTAGCCGGCGGCGAGCGGGATGCCGAGGAAGATCAGCACACTGCGGGCGATCTCCCAGGCGGAGATGTCCAGCGTCGCGGTGTCCAGGCCGAGCCAGCCCGGCAGCAGTTCGAGGTAGAACCAGCCGAGCACGCCGAACATGATCACCTGGAACACGGAGTTCAGCGCCACCAGGACCGCGGCGGCTTCACGATCGCCACACGCGAGGTCGTTCCAGATGATCACCATCGCGATACACCGGGCCAGGCCGACGATGATCAGCCCGGTCCGGTATTCGGGCAGGTCCGGCAGCATCAGCCAGGCCAGGGCGAACATCAGCGCCGGGCCGACGACCCAGTTGAGGACCAGTGACAGCCACATCGTGCGCTTGTCGCGGGTGACGGTGTCGAGCCGGTCATAACGGACCTTGGCCAGCACCGGGTACATCATCAGCAGCAGGCCCAGCGCGATCGGCAGGGAGACCTCGCCGATCTTCACCGCGTCCAGCACGCCCTGCAAACCCGGGACGAACCGGCCGAGCAGCAGCCCCGCGGCCATCGCGAGACCGATCCAGACGGGCAGCAGCCGGTCCAGAAAGGACAGGCCGCGCAACACGTCCGGTTCGGCGGCGGGTTGGGTGGCGGTCATCAGCAGGGCCTCCTGCTCTCGGAGTGGCTACGGGCACGCTCGGCAAGGGCAGCGAGGTGATCAGCAGTGGACTGCAGCGGCTCGGGACGCAACCGGTAGTAGGTGAAGCGACCGTACGGTTCTGCCTCGACCACACCGGCTTCACGCAGCAGACGGAGGTGATTGGAGATGTTCGTCTGTTTCGCGCCGGTTTCCTCGACCAGGTGACACGTGCACAGTGCCTCACCGGCCAGCAACTGCACGATTTGCGCGCGCAGCGGGTCGGCCAGCAACTTGATCACATCAGTCGCCACTGGTATCACGCGGCGATGATAGGAGGTGGGTCGTCCGCCGTGAAGCGTTCAGCAGCGAGTGTTACGACGCCCACGTTTGGTCGGCGCCTTTTTGTCCCGGAACGGGCCGCCGGGACGGATGAGGCGCTCGATCAGATCCCACGGTTTGTCCGCCACCTGATACCAGCTCCAGGTCCCGCGCCGTTCGCGCTCCAGAATTCCGGCCTGGACCAGGACTTTGAGATGATGACTGAGCGAGGACTGCGGCATGTCGAACTCGTCGGCCAGGTCACAGAAACACGCCTCACCGCTGGGGGCCTGGCGGACCAGTGCGACGAGCTGCAGCCGGATAGGGTCGGCCAGGGCTTTGAACAGGCTGGCCGCCGCAGCGGAGTCGTCCGGATCCAGCGGTTCAGACCCGGCGGGCAGCGCGACCAGAGACACCACCTCATCCACGTTCTTCACTCCGGCTGCGTTGCGTGCCATGGTGACATACTGATCAAAGCAGGTGAACGTGCGGTGAACACCAGCCGATCACCATACGCCATCCGGCTGGGCGTTCCCGGTAGCGCAATCCCTTGTTGCCGTGGTGCGAATGCTCGGGCACCCACCGTGACGCCCGGCTCGCGACATCCGAGGGGTTCGCTGACTGTTCACCGAGCCGTGGCCGGAACGGGAGTCGGAGCGCTTACGGTCCTGGATCGAGACTTTCCGATCGAAAGTCGGTGGTCTCGTTCCCGGATTGACTCCATGGAGGTTTTTGTGCCCCCGCATTCCGAAGCCGGGCAGCGGATCGTTCCGCTGCCGGTCATTCCTGCCCACGAGGGCGGCCGTGCCGCTTTGACTTGCCGCTACCGCTGTGGGGATGCGTGTTTTCACCAGGCCCCGAACACCTCGGGCAACCCATACCTGGGTGACGTGATCGCGAAGGCTCTGTCGCGGCGGTCGCTGCTGCGGGCAGGGTCCGTGGTGTCCCTGGGCGCAGTGGGCATGGCCGCGGCGGCGACGTCCGCTGCCGCAACTCCCGCTGGCGAGGCGGATCTGACACTGGGACGCGGCCGGCAGCCGAAGGGACTGCAGTTCGAGCCGGTGGCGCCTAACAAGCTGGACCAGGTTGTCGTCGCGCCCGGTTACGAGCAGGCAGTCGTGGTCCGGTGGGGTGATCCGGTCCTGCCCGGCGCACCGGCGTTCAACCCGGGACGGCAGACCGCGGCGGCCCAGGCCGCCCAGTTCGGATACAACTGCGACTACCTCGCCGTGCTGGACCTGCCGGGCGAACCGCGCCGGGTCGTGATGGTGGCCAACCACGAGTACACCGACGAGGTGCTGATGTTCGCCGGCTACAACGCGGCGAATCCGACGCGCGAGCAGGTGGAGATCGCCTGGGCCGCGCACGGCATGAGCGTGCTCGTCCTGGCCGAGGACCACGATTCGGGCCGGCTCACCCCAGTGACCCGCCACCGCCTCAACCGTCGCATCACCGCCACGACCCCCCATCTGTTCACCGGACCTGCCGCAGGCAGCAAGCTGCTCAAGACGTCGGCCGACCCGACCGGCACGCGGGTGCTGGGCACGTTGAACAACTGCGGCGGTGGCACGACACCGTGGGGCACCGTGCTGTCCGGTGAGGAGAACTTCAACCAGTACTTCGGCAACGCCGACCTTGTCACCGATCCCACGGTCAAGGCCCAGCTGGCCCGCTACGGCCTGCGCGGTCTGGCCAGTGAGCGCAAGTGGGAACGGTTCGACAAGCGCTTCGATGTCTCCCAGGAGCCGAACGAGACCAACCGGCACGGCTGGATCGTCGAGATCGACCCGTTCGACCCGGACTTCGTGCCGCGCAAGCGCACCGCGCTGGGCCGGTTCAAGCACGAGGCCGCCGAGCCGCGGCTGACCCGGGACGGCCGGGTCGTGCTGTATATGGGCGACGACGAGCGGTTTGACTACTTCTACAAGTATGTCTCCCGTGACCGGGTCAAGAAGGGCAACAGTCCGGCCGCACGGAAGCACAACCTGACCCTGCTGGACGAGGGCACCCTGTACGTGGCGCAGTTCACCGGTGACAGCCCGGCCGCGGAGATCGACGGCAGCGGCAAACTGCCCAGCGACGGCGAGTTCGACGGTCGTGGCAAGTGGATCCCGCTCGCCAGCGGCAACCGGTCGTTCGTACCGGGGATGAGCGCCGAAGAGGTCTACGTGTTCACCCGGCTGGCCGCGGACAAGGTCGGAGCGACCAAAATGGACCGGCCGGAGGATGTGGAACCGCACCCGCAGACCGGAACCGTGTACGTCGCGTTGACCAACAACTCCGACCGCGGCGCCGCCGGCAAGGCGGGCCCGGACGAGGCCAACCCGCGCACGCGCAACCGTCACGGTCAGGTCATGGAAGTCATGGAGTCGCACAACGACGCGGCGGCGACCAGCTTCACGTGGCGGTTGTTCCTGGTGTGCGGCGACCCGGCCGATCCGAGCACCTATTTCGCCGGGTTCCCCAAGGACAAGGTCAGCCCGGTGTCCTGCCCGGACAACCTCGCGTTCGACCGGTACGGCAACCTGTGGATCGCCACGGACGGCAACGCCCTGGGCTCCAACGACGGGCTGTTCGGGGTCGCGGTGAGCGGTCGCGACCGCGGTCAGGTCAAGCAGTTCCTCACCGTGCCGATCGGCGCCGAGACCTGCGGTCCCATCATCAGCGAGAAGCGCGTCATGGTGGCGGTGCAGCACCCTGGCGAGGTCGACGGCGCCAGTGTGGAGAAGCCGGTGTCGGTCTGGCCGGACGGGCCGGGCAATCTCACGCGCCCGTCGGTGGTGTCGGTGTGGCGTAGCCGCGGCAACTGCCGCATCGGCGAGGACGACTAGACGCCCGGTCCTCCAGCCGGGTGAGGGTGGTCCGGAACAACCAACCCTCAGGGGCGGCTCCCGGCTGCTGGGAGCCGCCTTCTCGCCGGGCTACCGGGGAACAGCCGCGCGCAGCGGGCCACCGGGGCGGATCAGAGTCTCCAGCCGCTCCAAAGCGTCCTGCCCCACCCGGTACCAGCTCCAGGTCCGTCGCCGTTCTCGCTCCAGGATTCCCGCGTCGACCATGATCTTCAGGTGATGGCTGAGCGACGACTGCGGCATGCCGAACTCGTCGGCCAGGTCGCAGAAACAGACTTCACCGTCCGGAGCCTCGCGGATCCGGGTGAAGATCTGGACCCGGACGGGATCGGCCCACGCCCTGAACAACTCGGCCGCTGTCATCGCCTCGGCCAGGTCGAGCGGATCCCGCCGACGTGGCGTGCCAGCTCGCACTGGGTCGCGCTCTGCTGCCGCCACGACTCAGCCTCCTCAGGCCGGGTGCCGGGGCCGCGGCGGACTCGTCGGCTCACGGTCAGGCACAACGAACTGATAGCCCAGACCGCGGATGGCCTTGATCCACTGCGGATCGTTTTCGTTGTCGCCAAGACGTTTGCGCAGACGCAGGATGTGAACCGTCAGGGTGTTGCTCTTCGTCGAATGCCGTCCGCCCCAGACCGCGTTGAGCAGTTCATCACGGGTGTGCACGGCACCCACCCGTTCGGCGAAGTACCGCAACAACAGAAACTCCCGCATGGGCAGCTCGATCCGCTCGCCGTCGAGCCAGATCTGCGGGACCGCACCATCGACCTTCAGCCGGCCGAGGTCGATCTCCATGGGGCGAACCGAGATCTGTTCGGATTCCGGCGCGAACGAGGTGAGCAACGCGACCACATCCCGCGCCCGGTACGGGCGGGGTACGACCACGCTCGCTCCCGCGTCGGCCGCCCGCGCGGCGAAGTCACCGGACCCCGCGCCGGCCCCGGCGATGATCGGCACCTCTGGGTCGTCCGCCCGGACGATGCGGATGAACTCGACCGGGTCCAGGCGGCCCACCGCGGGGCCGAGCAGGACGATGTCCGGGCAGGTACGACCGAGCACGAGCAACGCCTCCGCTGGGTCGCCGCAGGTACGGATCTCCAGCGGTTGCCCAGCCACCGCGGTGGTGAACTCATGCACGACGTCGCCGTCGTGATCCACGAGCAGCACCGCGAGCCTGTTCTGGACACGTCCGCCGGCGGCGAGGCAGGCTCGCCGCCGGACGTGGAACTGGGAGTTGTCCGACTCCCAGGCGGGCAGAACCGGACTTTGCATGGCGGTCAGCCGAATCGGCCGGTGATGTAGGCCTCGGTCCGTTCGTCGGACGGGTTGCCGAAGATGTGCTCGGTGGTGTCGAACTCCACCAGCCGCCCAGTCCGGTGCCCCATCTCGTCGGCCTCGGCGGTGAAGAACCCGGTGCGCTGCGAGACACGAGCGGCCTGCTGCATGTTGTGCGTGACGATGATGATCGTGTAGGTCTTGGCCAGCTCGGCCATCAGATCCTCGATCTTCGCCGTGGCGATCGGGTCCAGCGCGGAACACGGCTCGTCCATCAGGATCACCTCCGGGCTGGTCGCGATCGCCCGCGCGATGCACAACCGCTGCTGCTGACCACCGGACAGGCCGAACGCGTTCTGCTTGAGCTTGTCCTTCACCTCGTCCCACAACGCCGCACCGCGCAGCGCCCGCTCGACGAGCTCGTCCATCGAGTCGACCTTCATGCCGGTCACCCTGGGGCCGTAGGCGACGTTGTCGTAAATGGACTTCGGGAACGGGTTCGGCTTCTGGAACACCATGCCGACCCGGCGGCGGACCTCGATCACGTCCACATCCGGCCCGTAGATGTCCACCCCGTGGTAGGCCACAGTGCCCACCACCCGAGCTCCCGGCACCAGGTCGTTCATCCGGTTCAGGCACCGCAGCACAGTCGACTTGCCGCAACCGGACGGGCCGATCAGCGCGGTGATCTCCTTGCTGCCGAACTGGACGTTCACATCGGTGACGGCACGGAAGTCCCCGTAGTAGACCTCCAGGTCCTTGAGCGTGATCACACCGTCGGGTGCTCCCTCCACAGGTGAATGCTCGTTGCCGCGCCATACTTCGACGTGCCCTGGGGGCTGCGCGATCTCGCCCGTCGCGTCCTTGTCGGCTGGGGTCACAGTGTCATGCTCCGCTCGAGTCATCGGGTATCGGTCTCCTCCCCCGGTCACCAGCGACGCTGGTAGCGGTTGCGCAGCCAGATCGCGATGGCGTTCATGGCAAGCAGAACGATGATCAGCAACAAAATGGTCGCGTACGCCAAGTCGCGGTACGCGTCGCGATCCTCCGGCACCAGGGTGTAGATCTGCACCGGAAGCGTGGTGTACCGGGAGAACACGCCGTCCGGGTTGAAGGTGATGAACGTCGTGGCACCGACCAGGATCAGCGGCGCGGCCTCACCGATCGCCCGCGACAGCGACAGGATCGTGCCCGTGGCGATACCGGAGATCGCCGCCGGCAACACCTGCTTCCACGTGGTCTGCCACGGCGTGGCGCCCAAGGCCAGCGATCCGGCCCGGATCTCCTCGGGCACAGCTCTGAGCGCCTCTCGGGTGGTGATGATGATGACCGGCAGGATCAGCAAGGCGAGAGCGACACCACCAGCCAGGACCACCGCGCCCACGGACAGCGGCCCGCGCACGACGAACGCCAGCACCAGGATGCCGTAGATGATCGTCGGAACCGCGGCCAGGTTCTGGATGTTCAGCTCGATCAGCCGGTTATACCAGCGTTTCGGGTCGGCGTACTCCTCCAGGTACACCGCGGCGGCGATCCCGAGCGGGACCGCGATCACCGCTGTCAGACCGATCACCCACAGCGTGCCGAACAACGCCGACTGCACACCCGCGGTCTCCGGACGGATCTGCGACGGCTGCCGGTCCAGCAGGTTCCCGTCGAGCCTCGCCACACCCTGCTGAATGATGGTGAACAGAACGAAGAACAGAAACGCGCAGATGATCGCCATGCACGCCCACAGGACGGCTGTGAACACCATCGAGGCGGTACTGGACCGGCGTCCGGAACGCAGACGCTCGCCGAACGAAACTGTCGTGGTGGTCATCAGTAGGCCTGCCTGTACTTGCGCACCAACCGGATGCTGATCATGTTGATCAGCAAGGTCAACAGGAACAGCAGCGAACCGACCGCGAACAGCGAGTAGTACACCGGACTGCCCTCCGGGGCGTCTCCGCTGGCGATCTGCGCGATGAACCCGGTCATCGCCTGCGCGCCTTGTGTCGGGTCCAATGTCATCTTCGGTTGCAGGCCCGCGCCGATGGTGACGATCATCGTCTCACCGACCGCCCGGGAGATGCCCAGCACGATCGCCGCGACGATGCCGGACAACGCGGCCGGGAACACCACCCGCACAGTCGTCTTCATCCTGTTGGCTCCCAAGGCATACGAGCCCTGCCGCAGCGCCAGCGGGACCGCGGACATGGCGTCCTCGCTCAGCGACGCCACGGTGGGCACGATCATGAAGCCCATCACGATGCCAGGGGCGAGCATGTTGAAGATGCCATTGAACTGGAAGATGTTACCCAGCAGCGGGGTGACGACCGTCAGTGCGATGAATCCGAACGCGACAGTTGGGATACCGGCCAAAATCTCGAGGATGGGCTTGAGGATCTTGCGCGCTCGCGGGGAGGCGTACTCACTGAGGAACGCCGCCGCACCCAAACCGAGCGGCACGGCGACCAGCAGGGCGATCGCGGTCATGACGAACGTGGCGGTCACCAGCGGCAGCACACCCCAGGACTTGTCGTCCCAGCTGGCCTTGTTCCCGAAGCCGACCGTCCATTCGGTCCCGAACAGGAACTCGCCGATGCCCACGTGACTGAAGAACTCGGTCAACGGGGCGAACAACGACACCACGATGCCGACCGTGACGACGACCGACAGCAGCGCCGCACCAACCAGGAACGCCTTGATCACGCGTTCCCCCATCCGGCGGCGCTGCTGCGTCAGGTCCACGCTGGGCCCCTGCCACAGCACGAAGTGGTCCCCCGACGCCGAGGGACCACTCCTGCGGGTCTGGCGGACCGTCACTTGCCGCCCGCCTGCGCCTTCAACGCGGCCAGTGCCTCGTTGGCCTTCTTCTTCTGCTCCTCGGTCAGCGGCACGAACCGGGCCGTCTTGACGATCTCCTCGTTCTTCTCCAGGTAGAACTCGGCGAACTTCTCGACCTGCTTCTTCTTCAGACCAGCGTCCGACGGGTAGACGAACAGCGGCCGCGCCAACGGCGTGTACGTACCGTCCTGCGCGGTCTTCACCGACGGCTCGACACAGCCCTTGCCGCCGTCGACCTTGAGGGCCTTGAGCTTGCCGGCGTTCTCCTCGAAGTAGGAGAACCCGAAGTAGCCAAGGCCACCCTTGGACCCGCTGACGCCCTGGACGGTGATGTTGTCGTCCTCAGTGGGGTTGTAGTCGGTGCGGCTTGCACCTTCCTTGCCGTTGATCGCGCTTGTGAAGTAGTCGAACGTGCCCGAGTCCGACCCCGCCCCGTACAAGGCCATCGGCTCGTTCGGGAACTTCGGGTCGACCTCGTTCCAGTTCTTGACCTTGGAGTTGGGCTCCCAGATCTTCTTCAACTGTTCGACGGTGAGACAGTCGACCCAGTTGTTGTCCTTGTTGACCACGACCGTCAGCGCGTCGTTGGCCACCTGCAGCTCGGTGTACTTGATTCCCTTGTCGGCGCAGAGCTTCTTTTCCGCCTCCGTGATCGCCCGGGACGCGTTGGAGATGTCGGTCTCACCGGCACAGAACTTCTTGAAACCACCACCGGTACCCGACGTCGCGACCGTGACCTGGACGCCCCGGTTGGCCTCCATGAACAGCTCGCCCGCGGTCGCCGACAACGGCTTCACCGTGCTCGATCCATCGATCACGACCGGACCGGACAGCTGCTCACCGCCGCTCTCGCCGGTGCCGGTGCCGGCGTTCTCACTGCCTCCGCAGCCGGCCAGCGCCAACGCGGCGGCCACAAAAACGGGTGCCACACGCGCGAATTTCACCTGGCGGATGGTCACTGGTGTGCCCTCCTGATGGGTGCCGCCCCGCCTCAGGGCGATCTGTCAAACCCGCGATCGCGGGACTCTTGCATCGAAGAGTGTCGTTCTAAACAGCAGGTGAACACGCCGTGACAGCGCCGCATCGGATCGAAAAAACTCGACGCAGCGGAAGCTGGTGAATCTGCCGCATGCCGCTCACCGCAGCAGGAAATCGATCACGTCAAGCTGGTCTGACCGGGGTGAATACCAGACCCAGTGCCCCCTGCGCGCCGAGCGGACCAGTCCGGCGTCGACCAGGACACGCAAGTGATGACTGACGGTCGACTGGGACACGCCGACGCTTTCGATCAGCTCGCCCACACAGGCTTCGCCACCGGGCGCGGCACGCAACAGGCTGAGCAGTCGCACCCGCACAGGATTGGCCAGCGCACGACACACCAGGACCACGCGCACTGCGACCGCATCGTCATCGGGCAAGTCCGCGCCATCAGGCACCGTGGCCACCAAAGACCCCTATCTCCCGTTCACCCAGAGGAAGCGATGTGCCACACAGCGTACGTTCTGGATTGACAAGAGTCGATCCACACTGCTGTGCTGTCCCGCGTCGAAACAGCGCTCAGCGGAGTGCACGGGCAGGGAGCCGATCATGACTCGCGCCACCGAAGGCCTTCCCCAGCACCACATCGGGGATCAACTGCACCGGATCACCGACGAGCTCGCCGAGAAGTTCCAGGGCGTGTTCGCTCGCGGGACCGTCGGGCGGTTCGTCTACGAAACCTACGACCTGCTGGAAGCCCGCGCGACCGTCACACTGCACCTGGCCTCACTGACCGCAAGGTTCGCCAAGCAACGACTTACCGACTACGGCCGCGCCCAGGGCCTAACCCCCATCACCGCGCCACAGGTGCTGTTCATCTGCCTCCACAACATCGGCCGCTCGCAGATCGCCGCCGCGCTGCTGAACCACCACGCTTCCGGCAAAGTGGCCGTCCGTTCCGCGGGCAGCCACCCACAAGACCAGATGCCCGACACCATCACCGACGCGCTCGCCGAACTCGGCATCCCACTGACCGAGGCGTACCCGAAACCGCTCACCGACGAGGTCGTGCGCGCGGCGGACGTCGTGGTCACCATGGGATGCGGCGACGCCTGCCCGGTCTACCCGGGCAAGCGCTACCTCGACTGGGACATCCCCGACCCGGTCGGCGCGCCCCTCGACCAGGTCCGTCGCATCCGCGACGACATCGGCCACCGCATCCGCGGTCTCCTGTCAGAACTGTCCGACTGAACAGTCGCATGTGGACGACAAGGCCGTTGTGGCCCGCGCGGGCATCGACCATGACACGACGGCTGCGCAGCAGCCTGGTGATCGGGTTGTACCGTTACAGCCAAGACCAGGACAACTGATCAGAGGAGTACGTGGTGGCGAACGTTCCTGAAGTCCTGTTCGTCTGCGTGCACAACGCCGGCCGTTCCCAGATGGCTGCCGCGCTGCTGCAGCACTACGGGCTCGGCCGCATCGCCGTGCGCTCCGCAGGTTCCGACCCGGCGGGCACAGTCAACCCCGCCGCGGCCGAGGCGCTCGCCGAGTGGGGCTTGGACATTACCGCCGAGGTGCCGTCCAAGCTGACCACTGAGGACGTCGAAGCGTCCGATGTGGTCATCACTATGGGCTGCGGCGACACGTGTCCGGTGTTCCCTGGCAAGCGTTATCTCGACTGGCAGCTCGACGACCCGGCGGGCAAGGGTGTGGATGCCGTCCGGCCGATCCGGGACGAGATCGACCGCCGAGTTCGTCGGCTGGTAGCTGAAATCCTGGACTAGACAAGGCAGTCGGCGACCGTGCCGCAAGCTCGTGGAGCACGTCCGGCCGATCCGGGACGAGTTCGGCCGGACGTGCTGCACGAGCGTCCGAAACCCGCGTCTTGCGCGGTCTGGTGGTTACAGGCCGATGGTGGCGGGCGCGTCGCGGAGGTGGGCGACCAGAGCAGTGATGACGTGCCCGGCGTCACGGTGCACACCGCGCAGGGTGTTGGAGGAGAACGACCGTTGGAACTCCAGTCCCACGTACACCAGGCCGGGATGGGTGACCGAGATCCCGCCGGAGTGACGAGGCATGCCGTGCTCGTCGAGGGCGCCCAGCGGGGTGAGGTAGTCCAGGTGCGGGCGGTAGCCGGTGGCGAAAAGGACGGTATCGACCTTGTCACGAGTGCCGTCGGCCCAGACGACACCGTCACCGTCGAAGGTGCTGAACATCGGGCGCCGGTCCAGCCGCCCGGTGGTCAGGGCAGTGCGGTAGTCGCCGGTGTCCAACACCAGCGTTCCGCCGACATAACGGATCAGCCATTCCGGGGGCAACTGATCAAAACCGCTGGTCACCAGCCAGTGGTGGACGTCCTTTCCGCCGCGTCGCTGGGGCAGGAACGTGATCGGACGGCGGGTTGCCAGGGAAACCGTGGCGACCTCGGCCAGTTCATAGCCGACCTGCACAGCGGAATTGCCCGCGCCGACCACGATGATCCGTTCACCGGCATGCTGTTTGGGATTCCGATAGTCAGCGACGTGCAGCACTCGCCCGCCGAACCTTTCCTGACCGGGTAAGACCGGCATGTGCGGGTTGTCGAAGGAGCCGGTCGCGGCCACTACCCCTGCCGTGTGAAGGGTCGTGCCCGCGGAGGTGTGCACGAGGTATCCGCGCTCGTCGTGGGCGGTCACCGCGGTGACCGGGGTGTTGGTGCGGATGTCTGCGTCCACGTCGGCGGCGTAGCGACGCAGGTAATCCACGACCTCGTCGCGGTGGGGGTAGTGGTCGGGCTCGCCGGGAAAGTCCAGGCCGGGCATCCCGCTGTGCCCGGCCGGGGAGAACAGGGTGAGGCTGTCGTAGTAGCGCGGCCATGAGCCGACCGGCTCCGGTCCAGCCTCCAGCACCACCGGGGTGAGGCCGTGGCTCCGGAGGATGCGGGCGGCGGTCAGGCCGGACTGGCCCGCGCCGATGACGACGACATCAATCACGAAATCGAGTCCTTTCATCAGGGTTGTGGGTCGTGGCCAGCGACAGCAGGGCAGCGGCGACGGTGACCGCGCCCAGCGCGAGGAAGGTGATCGGGTAGCCGTCGAACAGCTCGGCCAGGGCGGTCGCGGCGAACGGCGCGAGCGCCATCGCGATCGTCAATGGAGCCGAGAGCAGCCCCGTGAGCCGGCCGTAGTGCGCCGTTCCCCACCGGTCAGTCACGGCGGTGGCATGCAGCAGGGTGAACACCCCACGGGCCATGCCCGCCATGATCGCCGCGCCGATCAGCGCGGTCACGGAGGTGAGCAGGCCCAGCAACGCGGTGGTGGCGCCCATAGCCAGCAGAACCAGCAGGGTGCGGATACGCACGCTGGTGTGCCGGGTCAGCACCCCGTAGCCCAGTCGGCCGGCGACCTGACCGGCGCCGCCGAGGCCGAGGGCCACCGCCGCGGTGCCGGTGTCCACGCCCCGTTCGGCCAGCAGCGGCACCAGGGTGATCACGACTGCGAACGTGGCGAACCCGGCCACACTCATTGCCGTCACCAGGGCCAGGAACGCGCGGCTACGCGCCACCCGGGCCGGGTCGGCGGCCTGGGCGTGCTGCGGCTCTACCGTGGGACGGGGCGGCCAGGGCAGACGCAGGCCCACCCAGTGTCCGGGGATCGTGACCATGGCGAGAATTCCGGCGAGAACCAGGTAGGTGCCGCGCCAGTCCAGGTGCGCCGACAGCCAGGCGGTCAACGGGGCGAACACGGTGCTGGCCAACCCCGCGGCCAACGTCAGCACCGTGAGCGCGTGGACCCGGTTGGGGCCGTGCCAGCGGGTCAACGCGGCGAACGCCGGTGGGTAGAGCACCGCGCCCATGGCCACCCCGGCAAGCAGCCACGCCCCGAGGAACCACGCCACATTCTGGGCAGTGGCGACCGCGACCACCGCCGCCACCGCCAGAAATGACCCAGCGGTCATCACCCCGCGCGGCCCCTGCTGGTCCAGCCATCGCCCGACCGGGATACCGATCGCGGCGGCGACCAACTGGCTGGCCGACAACGCCGCGGTCAGCGCCGTGGCCGACCAGCCAGTCGCAGTGGTGATCTGCCCGGCCAGCACCGGGAAGGCGTAGTAGAGCACGCCCCAGCTGGTGATCTCCGTGGTGCACAGCACCACCAACACTCGCCGCAGCCCCGCACGGGTCGCCGGGTCCGACTCGGCCGGCGTCTGCGTCGTAGCCACGCCAGGTCAGCGAGCCAGCGAGGCCGACAGCGACAGGTTCTCGGCCCCGGCAGGTGCGCCGCAGGATCCGCCGGCCGCGCCCACCACCTCGCCGTCACCAGCAGCATCGACGGTAGGGTCGGCGGTGCCGGTGTCCAGCATGGCCTCAAGCTGATCGGCGACCAGTACGGCAAGCTGATCGGCGGCGGTCGCCTCGATCTCCAGTTCGTCGGCTGCGGCACGCACCGCGGCATGCAGGTCGGAGGTGACCGCGTAATGGGCGATCGTGGCCGACACCAGCCTGGCCGGCACGTCCGCGGGCAGACCAAGGCGGACGGCGGCATCGGCGGCGATGGCGCGAGCCCCGGCGGTCACCGAGCACACCCCGGTCTCGGGCAACTCCAGCTGCACATCGCGCGCTGCCGACCAGTCACCGGCTAGGGCCGCGCTGATGGAGCGGACCTGCTCGTACCCGGTGGCCAACAGGAACGTCGGCGCTCGGCCATAGGACTTCATCCCGACGATGAAGTAGTTCGGCTCGGGGTGCGACAGCTCGTCCACCCCGTGCGGGCGCACTGTGCCGCAGGAGTGCAGGTTCGGGTCGATCAGCGGCGCCAGCGCCCGGGTACACCCGACAGCTGGGTCGAGGTCGAGCCGCAACTCGTCAGCGATCGAGTGGTCTGGCCGGAACCCGGTCGCGGCCACGACCCGGTCGACCGTCACCGACTGCCCATCGGCGTCGACCGCCACCCGGCCGTCAGCGGTGGGCCGCACGGCGCGCACGCCGAACCCCGTACGCAGCTCGATCCGGCCGGACTCGATGAGCATCCGCAGCCCACTGCCGAGGGCACCACGACCGGGCAACGCATCGGCGTCACCCCCGCCGAACGCCCGATCCGCGCTCGCACCGCGTACTGCCCACGTGATGCGGGTGGCCGGTGCCGTCTCGGCAAGCTCGGCGAGTGCCAGCAGAGTGTTCGCCGCGGAGTGCCCGGCCCCAACCACCAGCGTGTGCACACCGACGTACCTGTCCCGGTCGGCGCCCAGCACGTCCGGCAGCGCGGTAGCGATGACCTCGCCCATCTGCTCCTCGCCGCGGGCCGGCAACCCGTTGGCCCCCAGCACATTGGGCTGCCGCCAGGTACCGGAAGCGTCGATCACCGCCCGCGCGGACAACTCCTGGCCATCGGCCAACCGCACCACGAACGGCGCCTCCGCCCGGCCCGCGGTACGTACCCGGTCGACGCCCTCGCGAGAGATCGCCGCCACGCGCGCCCCATAACGTACGTGCGGCGCGATTGCCGGGTGCGCCGCCAGCGGCGCCAAGTACTCGCTGACCAGCCCAGCGCCGGTCGGCAACACCTCGGCGTCGGGCAGTACCCAGCCGGTGGGCTCCAGCAGCCGCCTGGCCGCCGGATCGGTGTTGTACTGCCACGGGCTGAACAACCGGATGTGCGCCCACTCCCGCACCGAAGCCCCCGGCCCGTCACCGGCCTCGACCACCATGAACGGCAGGCCCCGCTCGGCCAGGTGCGCCGCGGCGGCCAGCCCCACCGGCCCCGCACCGATCACCACGACAGGCAGGTCACCCATCCCAAACCCCTTTCATCGATACCGCTCGATTGATCAGCCAGACAATATCGAGCGGCATCGATGAACGCAACTATCGAGGACGATCGATACAATGGCGCCCATGCCGATCGCGCTGCCCCAGGCCCAGGTCCTGCCAGCTGCCGAGGCAGCCACCTACGCCGACTGGTTCGCCTGCCTGGCCGAACCAATGCGGGTGCGACTGCTGCATGCCGTGGCCACCAGCCCGAAAGGCGTCACCGTGGGCGCGCTGACCGAGATCCTCGGTACCAGCCAGTCCACGACCTCCCACCACGTCCGCAAACTCGCCGACGTCGGCTTCGTCCACCTCCGCAAGGAGGGCACCGCCACGATCATCACCATCAACCAAGCCTGCTGCTCCGGCCTGCCCCACGCCGCCGACGCGATCATGGGCCTGCTCGCACCTCGCCCCTGCTGCCCAGACAACGTGCCCGCCGACGTCACCGTCCGCGCCCTCAGACCCGACGACTGGACAGCCGTGCGCCGTATCTACGGCGAAGGCATCGCCACCGGGCTGGCCACTTTTGACACCACGGTGCCCAGCCGGGCCAGCCTCGACGCCAGCTGGCTGCCCGACCACCGTTGGGTCGCCGAGATCGACGGCGAAGTCGTCGGCTGGACCGCCGCCAGCCCGGTCTCCACCCGCGACTGCTACTCAGGCGTCGCCGAAACGGCGGTCTACGTAGCAGAAAGCCACCGCGGCCGCGGCGTCGGCAAAGCGTTGCTGCACAAGCAGGTCACCGACGCCGACACGGCCGGTCTCTGGACTCTCCAAACCTCGGTCTTCACCGAGAACCGGGCAGCCATCGCCCTGCACCATGCCGCCGGCTACCGCACCGTCGGCATCCGCGAACGCATCGCCCAATTCGACGGTATCTGGCACGACACCGTCTTCCTGGAGCGCCGCTCATCTTCCGGCGTGCTGAGCCACGATCAGCCGAACCCTTCGCCTCGAACAGAATCAGAGCGAACTGGCTGAACTCGTTCGCCGCCTTCTCGACGTCAGGGCGCAGGGTGTTGAGCCCGGATGTCGCGACGCGAGGCGAGGTACCCGTAAGGCGATCGCCTGTGCGTGCGCTGCCACGCGGTCATGGACGGTGATAAATACAAAGCCCAGCGCCGCAACCATCAACTCGTCGAGGCCGACGCAGCCTTGATCGGTCTGGTCACCGTGGACAAGGTGCTCGACCAGTTGCTACCGAGCGAACCTGGGCTGTGCCACGCTGTGCAGGACGAACAAGTGCCCGGAGAGACAACGCTCTCCGGGCGCTCTGAATGGGTTATTTCGCCGCCGCGTCGAGTTCTGTCAGGGCCGCAGCGAGCCGGAAGTACTTATTGGTGCCCAGATCACGCACGGTTTTGATACCGAAGGCGGCGGCGAGTTTCTCGGCATCACCCTCGCTGACGCCGGACAGGGCCGCCACGGGTGCATCGAGTACTTCAGCGACGGTGAGGTTCTCGTAAGCCTTGTCGAGTTGCTTGGCCAGGTCGGCGGAAACGGCCATGAATGACGCTCCCTTGTTCGCTCGGGACGGAATGACGAAGAGTTCGGTGAGCTGGATCGACTGGGCGAGTAGCTGGTCCTTCCAGCTCTTGAGGTCCGTGCCAGCCCAGCCGTCGGAGGCGCGTTGACGTGCGCGGTCCGAAATTTGGCGTCCTCACCAACAATCACTCGGTGATCACCGCTGCGCGGAGCCGCATCGATCAGCAGCATCGACCGCGTCGTGCTCTCGCTGGGCAACGGCCACACCTCCCAGTCCGCGCGCTGGATGCTGCTGGCGAGGCAGAGCCAAACTGCGGCGTCGCCCTCGCATTATCCAGCAGTTGGCGGCATGGCCCGCGCACGCCAGTCCCATAAACCACTCAATACGGTGACACGCGCGGAGCAAACGTTCGCAACCCATCGCCGACCCATGGAACGCACCCCCTGAGCTCGAGGCAACGGCGGAGAACGGCATCGATGCCATCGTCGATGCCGACTAGGGGGTAGATGCGTTGAGTCGTCTGCACACTCAGCCGCGAAGCGATCCGCACCGACCAGGCGACCTCCGCGTTGTGCAGGGCCGAGACCCCGATCCCAGCGCGCCGCCCCGAGGTCGGCGGCTCGATCCGCCTCACGCAGATGCTGGCCGCGGTTCCACTGAACGTCCCGCTGGCACCGCGCTGGGGCAGCACCGGTAGGACGACGGCGAGGTGGTGGCTCACGCGATCGCGTGGTGGCCGCAACCGCCGCTACTCGTCGTTCGGTTGGAAGCGCAGGAGGGGGACGTCGTAGAGGTCTGGTTGGCGGACGCGGTGCATCTGTGGGCTGGCGACTTCGATGACGAGCATCTCGGTGAGGAACTGGACGGTGGCGCCGAGCAGGTGGCTGGTGTGGCCGGTGGCGCTGTGTTCCTTGAGGCCGACCGCGACGTGGATGTGTGGGGCGACCTGGTCGTTGACCGGGTCGTAGGCGAGGGTGCCGCCGCCGAAGGCTTCGACGTTGGTCAGGTGGACCTTGGTCCACACTGGAGCGTTGGGGTCGTCGAGCTTGTCGCAGGTACCGACGATCTGGACCTCACTGAAGCCGGCGATGAAGCCGGGGATGTAGCCCTGGCGCACGCCGTGCTGTTGACAGAACTCGGTCAGGGCGGTGAAGAAGTCGTCGCCGTGGTCGAAGGCGACGGCGAAGCTGCGGCCGAGGGTCAGTTCGTGGCTACGCACGGGCGGCTCCCTGCAGGGTGCTGGCTGGGTGGCTAGAGCGCGGGTTTGTGGCGTCATGTCCGCCGCCGGCTTGGGCGAACACGGCATGGATACCGGCCAGGTCGTGTCCCGTGGCCAGGAGGTGGTGTAGCAGGATGCGGGCCTTGAGCGGATCGAGGAACCCGGCCGAGATCAAGCCCCGGCCCAGCAGGTCGGACTCGGAGCCGGGGAACGCGTAGGTGCGGGCGAGCACAGAGCCGGCCCCGGTACGGGAGGCCAGTACCACGGGCATTTGGGCGGCCAGCTTGGTGAGGGTGTCGACGACGCGTTTGGGGACGTGTCCGACGCCGAAGCCGGCGACGATCAGCCCGTCCAGGCGATCAGCGGCGGCTTCCAGGAGGGTGCCGGAGTCGCCGAGCACCATCGTGACCAGGCCGACCTCAACCGGGCGGAACTCGCCGGTCGTGGGGACGGTGGTGCGGCTACTCGGGCGGTTGAGTACTCGGGGCTGTCCTTCCACGACGTAGCCGAGTGGTCCGCCGTTGGCGGAGACGAATGTGTATCCGCTGGTGGAGTGCGTTTTGCGGACGCGAGCTGCGGCGTGGATCTCGTCGGCGAACACCACCAGGGTGCCGAGGTCGCGTGCGTCGGGGCTGGCGGCGGTCTGCACCGCGGCGAGCAGGTTGGCCGGGCCGTCGGCTCCGGCGAGGGTGGGGTTGCGCATGGCCCCGGTCACGACGATGGGCTGCGAGCGGGTGTGGGTGAGATCGAGCAGGTAGGCGGTCTCTTCGATGGTGTCGGTGCCCTGGGTGATCACTATGCCGTCCGCCCCGGCGGCGAGTTTCTGGTCGATCGCGCTGGCCAGCGCGGCCAGGTCGTCGAAGGTCAACGATGCGCCGGGGACGCGGCGGAAGTCCTCCACATCGACGGCGATGCCGGACTCGGCCAGCCCTGGCACCGCGGCGACCAGCTGGTCGGCGGACAGCGCGGGTACAACGCCGCCCGCGTCGCTGGTGGTCATGGCGATGGTGCCGCCCAGGCCGAAAACGACCACTCGGCGTGCCAGCGTGGTGGAGGGTTCGGGCACAGGTATCCCTTCCAGTGTTGGGTGCCGGGATGCCTCGGCAGCCTAGCGGCCGACCTGATCAGCCTGCGCGAGGAAGCGGCAGGCTTGGTCGACGCCCTCGGTGGACAGCAAGCGGCTGCGGGGCTGGGCGATCCCAGCGCTGCCGTAGTCGCCGAGTTCCCGGCAGCGGTGGACGAGCCACGCCCAGTCCAGGTCGAGGTAGTCCGCCAACGCGTGCAGCCGTTCGCTCGGCGTGGCGGCAGCGGCGATGGAGTGGGAGCGTGCGTAGCCGGTGGCGTCGGCGAACTCGCGCAGCAACGGCGGGGTGTCGGTGACGTCGACCTGCCAGATGCCGTCGGCGCCGACCCAGTTCGCCACGATCGCGCGCCGATGGCCGTCGAAAACGAAGCCGGGCACCGCAACATATTCGGGCTCAGCACACACGTCGACCGTGATACCGAACGACTCCATCAGCGCCACCGCAAGCAGCAGCAGGATCCGTTCGGGTCGGCTGGAGTTGGCCACTGCCGAGGCCGGTACGCAGAAGGCGCGGGTGGGGCCTGCATCCGCCCCGGAGGCTGTACTGGCCGATTGGCGCAGGTAGTCGTACTTGTGCGCGAACAGCAGCCAGGTGCTGGCCTCCTCGCCGCGCTGCTCGCGGGTCCAGAACGCGGGCATACCGGTGAGGGTGTCGGTGTGGCGCAGGATGTGGCTGGCACAGAACTGGGAACCCAGCCACATCCGCGAGGCGGGAGCCAGATCGGCAGCGATCTCACAGCCAGCGGCCGAGCGGGGCGACTGCTCGTAGACGGCCAGTTGCCCCCGACTGGCCGACAGCGTCGCGTCGTCGTCGAGCAGCGCCTCATCCAGGTTGGCCACCGCCCACAGGATGCCGAGGGTGAGGTCGTCGAGGGCGTAGGCACGCGACATCAGCAGCCGTGCTCCCTCGGGTGCACCTGCCAATCGTCGGCGCGCCTGCCGGCTGTCCAGCCCGAACAGGCCGACACCGTGCTCGTTCTTGGTGACGCCGATGACCAGCCCACGCCGGGGGCGCCGCAGGAACATGTCGTCAGCGAACCCGGTCGGGACGGTGGTCAGGATGCGGCCGTCGTCGCTGGCCGGGTAGGCCCTGGCCGCGATCGAGGTTCCCGTGAAGAACCGGCCGGGTGGTGCCTGGACGGCGACCTCGGTGTCTGCTCCGCCGCTGGTGTCCAGAGCGAGTGCGGGGACACCAGACACCGTGGTGGGGATCGCCGACATCGACATTCCCGCCACGAGCGAGCCGGCGCGCGAGCGGCGACGTGCTTGCCGCGCGACGTCGGCTTGTTCGCGCAGGGCCAGTAGTGTGCCGTCGTCACCCAGGGCGTGGTCGAGTGCGCGGACCAGGTCAACCGAGGGCAAGCCCTTGCGCGGACTCTCGGCCCGCCGTACGTACTCGCGCGAGTAGCCGATCGTCATCGCTAACTGGGCATGACTGAGGTCGGCGGCCTTGCGGCGTCGCCGGATCTCTTCAGCAAGCCGCCCCGCCGTAGGTTCGACGTCCTCACCGAGGGTGGTGCCCTCGGCTGCGTCGTCGTGGGTCATCGCGGGCTCCCGGCGCTGCATGTGTCGCGGAGGGGCAACAGGGGCCGACCACACGGTGTCGTGGAGTTGCCCCGTTCCGTGAGCATAGGTGGTCCTGCTCACATGGCAATCGGCTCCTCGAAATGCGCCCCAACGAGCAGGAGGCTCTTGTGACGATCTCGCCCACCAGCCCCGCACCCGCTCAGGACAGGCCCGCGGTGACCTCGCGGAAGCCGCTGCCGATCCTGACCGAGCAGCAGCGGGCGGGCCTGCGGCCGGAGCTGCTGGAGGTGATCGAGAACCGCAAGAGCGGACTGAGCCTCAACCACGTGATCGGGTGTCCGCTGGACTGCGGGTACTGCGTGCGGCACCTGTTCGACAACTTCGCCATGAAGGTGCCCCGCGCGCTGATGAGCGACGAGCAGGCCGTTGACCTGCTGGTCGGGCACCGGTTCTTTCAGCCCCACGTCACCCCGATTCAGCTGCTCAACCGGGCCACCGACCCGATGCTGCCGGCCGTCAAGCCGCACACCTTCGCGACGCTACGACTACTGGACGCCCACAAGCTGACCAACCACGTCCTGGTCATCTCCCGCTGGCGGGTCGAGCCGGCTGACTGTGCGGTGCTGAACTCGTTCCGCAACATCAAGCTCACCCTGCTGATCACGCACTCAGGGATCGAGCACGATCAGGTCGAGCCGGTGGACTCCACCATTGCGGCGACCTCGTTGCGCACGGCGTTTGAGCACGCCGAGCGCTATCGGACGGTCCTGTATTGGCGGCCGATCGTGCCGGGCCTCAACGACAGTGACGAGCACCTGAGCCGAGCGCTCGACCTGAGCCGGTACGCGCACGCCACCGTGTTCACCGGCCTGTTCTACAAGGACCAGATCCGCGCCTACTACCGCGACCACGGCCTCCCCGAGCCCTACCAGGAAGGAGCACGCCGCAAGGTTTTCCCCGAGGCGCTGGAACAGCGCATCCTGGCCGCCGCGCGGTCCCGCCCGGATGGTGGCTCACCGTTGTTTCGCAAGACCTCCTGTGCCGTCACCTACGCGCACGGCGTCGCGGACTTCAACGGCCACTACGGCATCCGCGAGCTGTGCGACATCTGCCCGGCCAGCCAGCTACAGCGCTGCGCGAAAGCGTGGACTCGCCCGCAGGCACAGAAGGTCGCCGCGATGGCCGAGAGGTTGGGCGGCAAGCTGGTCGGCATCAACGACCGCGCCGTGGTGGTTGCCGGACTGGACGAGCAATGCCGGTATGTCATGCAGCACAGCCTGGGCTACCAGGTGCACGACGTGAGCAAGCCGCACCACCCGCGCCGCCACGGGCGAGCCGACCTCGGTTGGCCCGCGACCATGAAGGAGACGACGCCGTGACCGCTTCCCTGCCCGCGGTCCTGACGGGCCGGCAGCTTGCTGTGGTCGACGTGGAAGGCAACGGCCAGCAGCCGCCCGAGATCATCGAGATCGCGGTGCTGCCGGTGGACGGCGAGGTGTCGGGTGACCACCTGCGGTCGTGGATGATCCGCCCCGAACGGCCGATCACCGCGATGGTGACCCGCAAGGTCCACGGCATCAGCAACGACGACGTGGCCAGCTGTCCACCATGGTCCGCGGTCGCGTCCGAGGTGGAACCGCTGCTGACCGAGCGCACGCTGATCGCGCACAACGCCTCGGTGGAGCTGAACGTCCTCACCGCCCACCTCCCGGCCTGGAAACCGCCGATGGTGCTCGACACCCTGCGCCTGGCCAAGTACGTCCTGCCCAACCTCAGCGGCGGCTACGGGCTCGACAACGTGGTCCGGGTGGTCGAGTTGGATACCAGCGGCATCACCGAGCAGCGCTACCACCGCGCCGGCTACGACACCTGGTGCGCCTGGAAGCTGCTACTCGCTTTGATCGAACTCGGCAGCCTCGACTGGGACAAGCTGATCAAGCTTGCCGCGCTCCCAGGTTTCGCTCCACCCAGTGAACCCGAAGGAGGGTTGTGGTGATCGGTGACGTCGAAAAGCCCGTGGTGATCGGGGTGCTCGGCACCCACTCCACCGGAAAGTCCACCTTCCTCGCCCGCCTCGCCCACGACCTGCGCCGCCGGCACATCCAGGTCACAACCGTGGCTGATCTCGGCGAGCAGGCCCAACGCGCCGGGCTACCGATCCTGCACAACCACACCTGGGCCTCGACACTGTGGTTCGCCACGCGCGGGATCAGCTACGAACTGGAAGCGTGGCGTCACGGCGATGTCGTACTCGTGGACCGGCCAGTGCCTGACGCCCTCGGCTACTACCGTGCCGCGCTGGAGTACCGCGGTGAGCAGCCCGAGCCCACCACCCTGGCCTACTTGGAATCCCTGGTCCGCGGTCACAGCGTCCACTACGACCTGTTGCTCCGCACCACTCTGGACGCATCAATTCCGTTGGGTAACAACAAGGACCGCGACGAGGACAGTGAATTCCGTGTGCTCGCGGATCGCTTCGTCGGCCGCGTTCTCGATGAACTCGACCTGACCCACGAGTTGCTGCCCGCAAACGGACACGACCAGGCTCTGTCCAGGGCGATCGAGTTCGTCGCCACGTCGCTATCCGGCGATGCAGCGGTGTAGCCACCCCCAAAGCCGGCGGCGGGGTCAAGCGCCCCGACCCTTGATCCCGCCGTCCACCAAGGCGCAGCTCGCGACGATGCCGCCTGTCGTCTACTTTGTCCAACCACAACAAGGAATTCATGGTGACCGCGGACAAGCAGCACTCGACGCCGAACGTTCTCCCGATCGGTGAGCCGCCTACGCGTCGCCTTCGGTTCGGCTCCATGCAGATCATCGGCCCCGGTCACTGGGGCGCTCCGAACAATCCGGAACAGGCCATGCAGATACTCCGCGACGCGGCCAACGCGGGTGTGACGCACATCGACACCGCCGACGCCTACGGCCCGTTCACCGCGGAGAAGTACATCCGCAAGGCATTGCACCCCTACCCGCACGGCCTGGTCATCGCGACCAAAGGCGGACTCACTCGCCAAAGCCCCGCCAAGTGGGCACCCTGCGGCCGACCGGAGTACCTGCGCCAGTGCGTCGAGATAAGCCTGCGGCGGCTCCAGGTCGACCGGATCGACCTGTACTACCTCCACCGCATCGACCCTGCCGTGCCGATGGAAGACCAACTCGCTGTGCTCTCCGACATGCAGGCCGAAGGGAAGATCCACCACATCGGCCTGTCCAAGGTGGACATAAGTCACGTTCGCAAGGCCGCCGAGCTGGTCGACATCGCTGCCGTGCAGAACAAGTACAACGTCTCCAACCGCGTGTTCGAAGAGGTTCTTCGTCACTGCGAGATCGCCGAGATCGCCTTCGTGCCATACGCGCCGCTCGCGACCGGCAAGCTCGCTGAACTCGGTGGCGTGCTTGACGAACTGGCCACGAAGTACAACGCAATGCCCGCCCAGCTCGCACTGGCATGGCTGTTGCACCGCTCCCCGGTAATGATGCCCATCCCTGGCACCAGTTGCAGCACTCACCTCCACGAGAACCTGATGGCAGTTCAGATCGACCTGACCCGCGACGACGTGACGGCGATCGGACTGGCCATCAACGACAACCCGGCCGCCAGCCTTGTCTAACGCCGCCCCGAACCAGGAAGGTTGATCATGAGCGGCCTGCACAACACCGAGATCCCAGCCGGGAACTACCCGTTGTTCGCCCCCAACGGCTCCCGCGTACTCGCGCTGTCGCACGATTCGGCCACAGCCAGCCACCTGATCACCGACCTGCAGACCGGGCAACGACGGCCGCGGCATTACGAGACCCCGACCCATCCCGACACGGCGGCGTGAGCCGATGGGCCGGATCGGCGAAGTCGTCGCCGTCATCGTCGCAGCCGACAGCGCTACCGCACGCGTCGTCGAGGCGATCGATGAACTGACCGCGCACCTCTCGCCCCAAAATGAGCCGTGGGCCTGCCCCCTGTGCTGCACCGAGTCCTGGCCGTGCTCCCGGTTCAACGCCGCTGCCCGTCAGGTGATGACCGCCGGGCTGCAGCTTCGCGACTGGATACCGAACGACCTCCACGCCCGGCTGTGGGGGAAGCCGAAGTCCCGATCTCCCGCCCCGCCCGCACCACGACCCCAAGCCGGCCCGCGATCGGATACCTGGTTCGACGAGGAGTCCCCCGATGGATGAAGTACCTGACCTCGACCCTCAACACGGCGGTGACCGAACGTCTGGACTACCTCGACCGATCGGTCACCAAAGGTGATGAGCCGTCCCGCGCCGCCCTGGCGGAAACGGAGATCGCCCGACTGACAGATGCGTGGCGGGCACTGCTGGAACTGCACGCCCCCGACGAGCACGGCCGCTGCCCGGAACGCTCGGGATGGCGACGCCCGCGACGACACCCGTGCACCGTGTGGACCATCGCCCACCAGCATCTAATTGCCGCCGACGGTTCCCCTCGGCCAGTACCGGCAGGCATGCGGCTGCCGCCGCACGGCCCACCGTCGCAGTGCTGGAGGCCCTCCTGACCGAGGAACGTACACTTTCGTGCATGTCGGGGTGCCGTCGAGCCACGTCTCGCACCGCCCGATTTGGGCCGGTGTAGTCCAGAAACGTTCATGTCCGCCGCCCCTAACGGACCAGCGGGTCAGGCACACCTTGGCGCCAGGAACGCTCAGGGGCTCCATCCACGCCATGGGCGATCAGATGACAGTAGCCCTGAGATCACATCGTTTCTGACGGTCGGTGGGGCGAGCGTGGCGAGGTTGCGTGTATGAGCCCACCGAACTGGATGTGATGCTGACTTGCCGACGAAGTGGGGTTCGGTGAGCGTGACGTCGAATAGGAAAGCCAGTGCGAACGCGCGTGGCCCACCAGGCTCGGCCGCATCGTGTTCGATCACGGCGCAGAAGTCCAGGTCAGCGATGGTACCGCCGAGTTGGCAGCGCAGGATTCTGCGAAGCGCCTGCTCGACAGGCTCATCGGCGTGTACCTCGCCACCGGGCAGAACAGAGCGATCCGGCTGTGCGATGACCAGGAGACGATCCTCTCGTCCAATGAGGGCATATGCCCCAACGCGGGGCGAGCCAGTGGTGTTGCCGGTTTTCGTCATGCGAGCTGTCCCGTCTTTGAGGATGCCTGAGGTGGGGTTCTCACGCGCTTCGCAGTCGTGGGACGAATCATCGAGATTCTTCTGTCGGCGAGGCCCGAGATGTCCAGTCGGAGTGTTCGCTCAAGAGATCCCGGCTGCGATCAGCGTCGTGGGCGTTGGCCAGCAGCTTCGCGGCGACGTCTCGGTAGTGCCTCGTGTAGCACTCGGCCTCGAGGAGTAGATGTCCAGCCCCACTGGGAAGGTGAACGAGATCGTTGTGGCCGGGACCTTCCAATATGCGGAACGTGTCCGAACAGGACCATGGCCCATGAGGGACTACTCGGATGGCTACGGAGTCGAGTCCGGTCATGGGCGCCAGAGCGGCCATCCACCATCCCGCATCTTGCTGAGGGTCAGTGAGCGCGCGCTCGTCGATCAGGTAGATCCGGTGTTGCTGGGGTCGCTTGGCGCTCTGCGCGGCCACGCGCGCGGCGTCCGGGACGGAATACGGGTGATAGCTGACGCATCGGGTGGCATGGGTCTCGTGGTAGGTCAACGATTCCCTGTCACAGAGCCAGAAGCCGAGGTTCAACAGGATCTGGCGTAGCGTGATGTGTTCGCGCTGCAGTTCAGGCGTGGTACAGCCAAGCGCGGACAGGTAGTTCTCGACTTTTGCGGTCACATGCGGCGGCAGGTAACCGGATTCGATGGCAGTGACTTGGTCGGGATCGAAGCCAACTTGGGCTGCTGCTTGATCCATTGTGAGGTGCATACGTTCGCGTTGACGGCGCAGCCGATCGCCAAACTCACGCGCGAGCGCGGAGGGTCGTGATAACCGCAGATCGTGAGCCGGAGCTGTCATGACGTCCACAGCAGACCACCTGCCGCCAGTGTTGTCGCGGCTGCCACGATTAGCCGCAGTGTGTTGTCGGACAGCGTGTGCAGCAGCTTCTCGCCGATGAGGCTGCCCGTCACCATGGCCATGCCCACCACGGCCGCCACCGGCCATAGCACGAGGTCGGTCGTGGCGTACACGCCGAAGCCCACCAGGCTTGTCGTCAGGCACAGCACGTTCTTGGCGGCGTTGATCGTCGGCCATGGCCACCGTGTCACGACGCCGAACACGGTGAGTGTCATCACCCCGACCGAGCCGCCGAACGCTCCGGCGTACACAGATGTGACGCTGAAGCCGCTCGTCAAGAGGACTCGGGTTGCAGCAGGCGAGAACCGGCCGCGCCACGAGTTCGTGTCGATGCGTGCTTTGGTCTTGCGGAAGGTCAGCAATACGGCCACGCAGACGATGAGTACGTAGGGAACGGCGTCACGAAAGAACTCCGCCGTCACCACCTTTGCGACAAGGAAAGCGCCGAACGCGCTGGCCGCGGCGGCGAATATAAGTGGGACTGCCATCACCTGGGGAACGCGTTTGATTTCCCAGAATGCGCGTACGAAACTCAAGGGAGTTGCCGCCAATGTCGTGGCGTTAGCGACCAGCATGGGCACTCCCAGCCACGACATCACCAGGAATGGCAACAGGCTTCCGGACGCGGCGGCATAGTTCAGCACCCCGGCGGCCAGGCCGATCACGACCATCAGTGCCAGCATCCCGACAGTCACAACTGGCCCCGGAGGTTCGCCTCGTGCAACACCTGGTGCAGCCGCGCCACGATGTTGACCCGACGCCCATGCTGGAGACGGGGTCGTCGACCTTCCAGTGGGCCAGCAAGAAAGTCGTATAGCTGAAATACCTCGCTATCGGGCATGGATATCGTGAGCATCCTTAGCGTACGAGCCATGATGGAGCGCCTTTCGAAACCATGCGACAATCACGCCCACCGATAGCGGGTAGTGATGCGCATGTATTTGGCTGATCGAATCCGGACGATCACAGTACGCCTTGGCAGGGCAAAAGAATAATCCGCCGATAGGTGATGATTTGCACGTAAATGGCCACTGACAGTGGATCGACGCCGCTTCGGAACAGCAGTTCCAATTTGGCTC
The DNA here is from genome assembly GCF_013280595.1 of Kibdelosporangium persicum. Lineage (GTDB taxonomy): Bacteria > Actinomycetota > Actinomycetes > Mycobacteriales > Pseudonocardiaceae > Kibdelosporangium > Kibdelosporangium persicum. The sequence continues at coordinate 252,139 of NZ_JAAATY010000007.1, read as the reverse complement.
AGAGTAGCGGAGGAGGCTTGACCGTTCGAAGCTGACACTTACACTTGCCCTGTTCGTGGGCCTAATCTCAAATGACGGCACCGCCAGATTACTGCGTGTGACCGATGTGCCCCACAGCACGTCGCGATGGCCGATCGGACGATGAGTTCAGCGCGCGTTCTCCTCCCATCAACGCCTGTGACGTGATCACGCTTCGTCGAGAGGCACTGGTGTCGGCACAGCGGTGGATCATGACCATCCCCGATCCACCGCAGACAACGCAGCTCGCGGCGGGCAGAGGAAGAAGCTCCACAGAGGAGGCCTTGGGTGCGAGCGGGATTGCGCGGTGCACGAGCGAGTTCGGCGGGGGCAAACCTGATCGCCGAGGTCCACGAGCGAGGTCTCGTACCTCGACGGCACCGAAACCTGGCAGTAGCGCCGATGCCTCGGCTGGCCCCAGGCTCCGGGCAGCGGTATCCGTTGGACAGCACCTCTGTCCCACCGTCGCGGATCATATTGTCGTGGCTGTGGCCTCGATACCGGTCCACCCTGGATATCGGCATACATCTGCTCATAGGGCGTGGCAAGCCAGTTGCGTCCAGCCATCGTTCCTCCTTAGACAGGCACCGTTTCAACGCGCCAAAAGGTTCTCTATCACGACATCCGCCACCTGCGCGGCGCGGTCGCACACGACGTTCCTGCCCAGATGCGGCCGGACCCCGGCCTCGCTGTAGTTGACATGCACTGCTTGTCCATCAGCGACGTCAACCACAACAACGCAAAACATGTCAGACCGCTCCGACGTCTCCGTGAACACCTCAACCGCAGGAAACGCGCGCACAGTCAACGGCCGCACCTCGCCATTCACCTGTCCCGGCTGAAATCGGTCTATTCCGAAACTCGTCATCGGCGAGATGGAGATCACGATACCCTGCTCGAACGAGAGAAAGTTGCAGCTTGGCGCTTTCAACGCGGGAGCGTCGGTGATGCGGGGTGGACGGTCGACACCGAACCGCTGTTGCTGGCCCGCCGTAAGCAGACCACACGGCTGGACATCGGCCAAGACGAGTTGTTCCGGCCTGCGAGACTTAATCCCGGTAGTCGCGGCTGAACCAATACTCGTCGTGCTCGGCCGCGGAGCGGTGCCGCTGCTCGATGCGGCCCCCTGCGGTACAGGAGCACCTGTGCTCACGGTCGTGCACGCGCCCGCCAACAAGGCAAGGCACGCCAGCACCGTCGCGCCCCACCGCTTGGGCTTTGAACGCAGTACCGCCTGACCGTCCCGTGCCGCTGTCTGACTATCCGCCAAGAGAACGTCCCCTAGTTCTGCGGCTTCCTCGCCCCCGGCGCCCTCAACTTCTGCAAGGAGCTCTCCAGCCTCCACATGAGACACGGCTAAGTCATCTGTTTCAGAAGGTTGACCGTCTCGCGAGGATCCAGGGCGCGAGATTCTATTCTGCCCAAGGCACGCTTCACGGTCGAAACCTTAATGTTGTCGCTCGATTCGTCAATACCCAACATGGTCTCCACGAAGGCGACATCGGGCTCGTCACAGTCAGAAAACGTCAGGATGGCCGAGGAACCAACCAGGCCAGGATGCAACTGTCGCTTGTGTTGTGGAACGACCCGGAGAGTAACATTCGGCATTTCCGCCATGTCGATCAGGCGAAGCACCTGCTCACGATCTACGCCATGCCAGAGTACCGGTTCGTGCACGAGAGCCGACAAAACAAGAGGCTGCTTGCCGGACAAACGGTCTTGCTGACGCATTCTGACTTCTACCAGTTGCTGAATTCTCTTCTTTCCGTACAACCTAACATGGTCCTCGAAGGTCATTTGCGCATATCGCTCCGTCTGCAGGAGAGTGGGAATGTAGCCAAGTTGGAACTCGCTTTTCGAGTCGGCTTCACTCTCCATCCGGATATACCGGACGTCATTCAGCTTGTAGGGCGCCCACCAGGCCGGCGTGCGCGCCATTTCCCACAGCTGGACGTATGGTTCGAAGTCACAGCTCGGCACACCGTAGACGTCCAACAATATGACGAGTTCGTGGTAAGTGGGCAGCTGCTTCAGTTCAAGTCGACTAAGTTTCCTAAACTCGATACGCGCCTTCTCGCCAGCGTCGCCCTGAGTGAGCCCTGCCTCCTCGCGAAGCTTTCGGAGCAGGCGAAGCAGCTTGCGACCGTGGAAATTCAGGTCCCGTGTAACACCTGGCATGATTCCTGATCCTTCACTCGAATGTAGTCAAGACAACCAGCTTCTAGCCCGTATCACGTTGTGACGTTTCGTTGCGAACGCGCCCTGCGTTGTACTGCAGCACCGACGACAGTAGAGACGTCGAACGCAATCCAGCCAACGACCGCAATACCTGTTGCACTTATCGGCGAGGCGAATCCAGTCTGTACCATCTTCGCCGCCGCAGCACCCGCGAAGGGGAGGCCTACCAGACGCACGGTCCATGCTCGCCAGTTATTCAACGCTGCCACGATACCCCGGGAACCGGGTTTACGGCGCATTCGTTGCCCAAGGAGGACATCAATAGCGATGACAACCAAGAAAAGGAGGATGCATCCGATGTGCAACAAGCGCATCACTCCGGAAGCGTCGACAGTGGCAATGAAGACGAAGTAGATAAGAACGAGAAGGGCCGCCACAGAAGCCGCTACGGACAGAAGCCCAAAGGATATTCGGAGAAACACAAAGTTGCAAAGAGTGGGCACTAGATCTCCATTGTTCTATCTAACTCGAGCACTACCTAGCAATGCATTGGATGCGGGACGTTCGTCGCGCTGAGCGCAGAACGGTAAGTCGCCGTGTTCCGTGACGTCGGCGGTTCAGGACGTCGTGTCTGTCGCGGCCGGACGAACGATCAGGTGCGACAGGGTGGGTAAGGATGACCGCAGCTCCGCCACACGTGGAGGTCGCTCACACCAGACCTGGAGTGCTTCGTCACGCCTGCTCGTCAACATCGGCCTTCCCGTCTGCAGCGGAACTGGTCGATGCAGCGCTGTCGGCCTGATCGAGCGCGACGAGCCGTTCGCGGGCCGCGGCGGCCTCGTGGGGCTGGCCCGCGCCCGTGTAATGGATGGCCGCAAGTCCGTAGCAGGTGCGAGCGAGCTTGACGTGGCCTGCTTGTTCTGCCGAGTGGCCAACGGTGATCGCGATGGCGGCTGCTTCGGCATCTGGCAACGTCGTCGTGGCTTTCTTCACGAAGCGCGCGATCCGAATCCCTGCGGGGTCCGCTTCACCAGTCGCCGCAAGGGTGTCCGCGAGCAAAGACAGCACGTTGGCAAAGCCCTGCGTGTCAGGCGCGACGGCGAGATCGACGGCAGCCTCTTCCAAGCGGCGCATCGCGTCGTCAAAACGCGCGGCCGCGAACACAGGATCTATTGCGACGACAGACGTATCTCCCAACGGCGCATCCTGCACGGCTCGCCTCGCCAGGGCCTCGACGCGTCCGTAGTCGTACAGTGCCAGTGTGGAATGGCCGCCGTGCTGATAGACCTCGGCCCGAGCCTGGTAGGCCGAGGCCACCAGCTCCGTGCTTCCCGTTTCCCAGGCGGACACCACTGCCGACAACGCAGCGCGCAGCGCTTCGTCATACCGGCCGCCTGCAGCATCCAGGAGCCTGGCACGGATCATTTGCAGTTCGGCGATGCGCGACTGCCGGACATGGGTTTCCGCATCCAGCGCGGCATTAAGAGCATCCAGCGCGTGTCCGAACTGTCTGGTCGCGCACCAGAGGTCCACCAGATCCTGTGCAAACGGGCGGACTACGTCGTACCAGCCATGCTCTGACGCGACAGCCACCATGGTCTGCGCCGCAAGGCCGTGCGTGGCTAGCCAGCCACTCACCTCATCCGGCAGGGGCATCACTTCCCGGGCGGGAGTACCGCGAGACCACCAGCGGTCGCGATCCCTCACCAGCCGGGCCTTCTGCGCAGCCTCACCCGCGACAGCCTGGAGCAAGTTCAGGAACTTCGTGACGTCACCACCGTGCGGCGTCGGCGAGACGCGGATTGCCCGGCCCTCGCTCTGCTCCGCGTAGCCCGCTGCCTCCAGCTCGTGCACGATCACCCGGGCGACCTCGGGCTCGCAGGACAAGATGGCCTGAACCCGCAACAACGACGTAGTGACGGGTGTCGCACGTCGCCTGGCGACCAGCTCGTCCAAGACTCGCCTCGCCCGTACGGATAGTTCGTGGCGGGCCATTAACGCCTCAACCTCCACACCAACGTGTGACCTCTGTGGACAGTCAGCCGGTGGGGACGAGGCGAGCATTTCCACGAGAAGCGTTGTGTCGGACGTCAATGCCAGAGGCGATGAATGTCAGGTGATGCACGTCGGCATGCTGATTGGACGGGTCTCCCGCGCTTCCACGGCTGTCCCGCACAGCCCACGCTTCTCTGACAAGCTGTCGTCAACCACGATTTTGCAGCCATAATCATTCGTGCTCCTACGCCGCGTACGCCATGCCGATGGACTCCGTGGCGGGCAACGTCTTAAACAGCGATGGAGGTCCGGACGTCCGCACCGCTCCGCTGTCATCTCCGCTGGACCGCTGCGACGGAAGCGCCACTATTCGTTTCTCCACTGATCCCGAAGTGCGAAACCACCCCAGCTCATGCAGGTCATGTGGCATCGACTCCACGTATGGCCGAACAAGAGCCGGGTCGATCGCGCAGTAGAAATCGGTGTCTGCGTCCGCAGCGAAGTCGCCCGGCCGCCTGAAGGGCACGGTCGAATCGACCTCAACAGCTGTTGTTCGAACGGCTAGCTGTCCGATCTCGCTGTTCGCGGACTGGCCGCTGGCCTTCTCAAGTATTTCAGTCGCCTCGGCGGCGTTGTCCATGTTCGACGCCCGGTGTCGCCCGTGGGACGTGGCGAAATTCCTACAGACAGTCAGAGTAACAGCCAACACCGCTACGAAAGCAGCCGAAGCAATGCAGACCAGTTGCACAGGCACGGGTCTACCGTCTCCTTCTCTCAGTCGCCGGGAAATACGGCGGTTCGACACGAGCGAGCGCGAGATAAGTTGCGCTATTCGTCGACAGTATCAGCTGGTGCGGACAATACCTGCCACGACATGAGGACGGATAGTCAGTTGCGACGGCTTGTCAGATTCACCAGAGGCGGAAGTTGTGCGAATTTCTCTCGCACATGAGTCAATCTTCGCTTGCTGTTCCTCGATCCCATAACAAGGCTGCGACATCCAATTCTGGCACTTCGCCAGCTTTCTGAACTGCAAAAGCGTACATCTGCGCCGCGTCTGGCCCGTTCGACCACACCACTCTGTATCTCCGGATCTCGCGGTCGTAGCAGACTCGCACATGAGTCCCGGCCGTCCGGGTCAATAACCCCGCAAGGCGACGCGCACTGCGGGCACGCTTACTCACGACCGGTCCACAATGGCTGGTCGAAAGTCGTAACTCCTAATGCAAGCCCGTCGGCTGACGCTCGCTCGCCGTTCCCACGGACACTCAAGGACGTCACCGAGCTCTTCAGGAAGCGCGCTTCCACCGACGTGCTCGCAACCCAGCGCCGAACAGGTTCGCACGGGCCGGACAGCCCGAGCTCTATCGGACTCGCCGAGAATGGAGGTGTCATCGCCTCTCGTGCCTGACGTACGTCAGTTCGCTGCTTCTTATGGGACAGTCGCCGCCAGCGAGGGCTTCGAGTGCGCTGGGTGCTCGGCACATCCACACCTTCCGTCACGGCAAATGCTTGATTCGAGGCACATAGTCAACAACCCGAGATCGTCACGAGGTACCTTCCACGCCCCGTCCATTTGCCGTCCGCCGGCGCGGTGTCGAGCCGCAGGTTGAACCTCCGAAGCAGCCGAGCGTCGGTGTCCGGCACCATGGGTATGCGTAGCGGCACATCTTGCAGGGAGGATTTCCACGTGGCAAGGATCGAAGCGGTCTTCTTCGATGTGGGGGAGGTACTGGTCAACGAGACCCGGGAGTACGGGACCTGGGCTGATTGGCTCGGGGTTCCGCGCCACACGTTCTCGGCTGTGTTCGGTGCGGTGATCGCCCAGGGCAGGGACTACCGGGAGACCTTCCAGGTGTTCAGGCCGGGGTTCGACCTCGCTGTGGAGCGGGAGCGGCGGGCGGCCACAGGGCAACCGGAGACCTTCTCCGAAGAGGACCTGTACAGCGATGCCGGGCCCTGTTTCCAGGCACTTCAGGCCTCCGGACTTCGCGTCGGGCTCGCGGGCAACCAGACCGCGCGGGCCGAGCAGATCCTCAAGGCGCTGGAGCTGCCGGTCGACGTTATTGGCACGTCCGATGGCTGGGGCGTGGAAAAACCGTCGCCAGGCTTCTTCGACCGGGTAATCGAGGAGGCTGGCGTGGCGGCGAGCTCAGTGCTGTACGTCGGCGACCGGCTGGACAACGACATCCGGCCGGCCCAGAACGCCGGTCTCGCGACTGCTCTTGTCCGGCGCGGGCCTTGGGGGCACATCCTCCATGTTCCTGAGGTGGAGGATCAATGCCTGTTCCGCCTGGACGGCCTGGCAGAATTGCCCGATCGCGTGGCTCGCCACAACGCTGAGCACAACTGAGTCATACCACGCCACCGGTGCTGGTCAGCGTGCGGACTTTCTCGTCCAGCTCCTTCACGTAGGGCGTGGCACTCAGGGCGGCACGCACCTTGGGCACCCGCTGAAGCGCAGCTCCATAAGGGACACGTCCCAGCACGTCACACGCCCGGGATGCAGTGGCGAGGGCCTCTTCAGCGTCAATGGGGGCTTGCGCCGCGGCGAGATCGAACAGCAGCACGGCCCGCTGCTTGGTGGCGGTCACGGCGAGGCCGTCGATCGCCTGCTGGAGCCGGGCTGCGGCAGCACGGTGCTGATCGGCCAGCAGCAATGTGTTGCCAGCGAACCCGTCGAGTCGAGAGGCGTCGAAGTAGTCGAGCCAGACTGGGTCGTCGCCGGTGGTTGTCAACGCGTCTTCCGCGGATCGGATGCGGGCAAGACTTAACTTCGGCTGCCCAGTGCGCGCCGATATTTCCGCGTCGACGCAATGAAGCCACGAGCGCAACAGCGGTCCGGCGTCGTAGCGCGCATGTGCTTGTGCGGCCTTCAGGAAATCACGCGCTGGCTGCAGTTGCTCCGCGAAGCCCGGAACGAACGCCCGGTGGGCCAGTACCGCAACCGCAAGCGTGTGATCTTGTGAAGCGACAGCCGCGTCCTCTGCGAGTTGGAAGAACGGCGCCGCTTCATCAGTTCGATTGAGGTCGAAGAAGTTCAGGCGCGAGGCGAGGAGCGCGGACTCCGCCACAGCGGCGGCAAGGCGGCGCGGCAGCATTCCCTCGGCGTCCGTGGTCGATCTCAGCATCCTGGCACCGAGCTGAACGTGCGCGGCAACCGACGGTAGGAGATCCACGGCGAGGCTCGTCCAGTAGAGGTCGCGGTGTGACGTGGTGATCGCCGAGTACGCCTCGATCGACCGCGGATCCAACCGCGTCCGCTGCTCATCGGCAAGAGCCTCGATGCCGTCGGGGATGGCCGCTCCGCTGGAGAGCAAAGCAGCCAGGCTCACGCCGAGCAGGCCTTTCACCAACACGTGCCGGCCGAACTCGGCATCGCCGCCCAGCAGCACCAACATCACCTTCTTCATCACGGCGTCGACGAGCTCTTCGTTGACTGGCATGGCGGTCACAGCGGGAGTGACGGACTGGGCCGGGCACCACGCCAACTCCTCCGCGGACAACAGACCAAGCTCGCTGGCGGGCTTGTCGTAGATCAACACCAGATGCTTCCGATACCGCGGCTCCGGCGTGCGATCTCCGGTTTCCCACCTTCGGACTATGTCCACGTTCAGGCCGGACTCCGCCTCCCCGGCCCGCTTCATGCTCCGCTTGATCTGCTCCACCAGCTCTTCACGGCTCCATCCACGCTGAAGCCGCTGCCAGGTCAGCCGTTTGTTCGGTGGGTGCTTCGGTGTCGATGCCCGACGTGGTCCCACCTCGGTCCTCCTTCAGCCGAGTCGATGATGTCCTGCCGTGGCGAGCGTAGGAGCCGATGTGGTCGTTGGCGATGCTGGCAGGCCCGTGGACGGGCAATGGACGGTTTCTGGACGGTAGTCACCAGCCAGTCGTGGAGGTTCGATCAACGGTGGACTACCAGGGCAACCCAGGGATACAGAGACCATGCACGAAGAACGGCCGGGGCTCGCTGGCAGGCGTGGAACGCTTCCGACCCGGCCCTTTTACTGGGACTTCGGCAGATCGAAGCTCCCAGCCGCTACCCCGCCGACGAACGCTTCCCATTCGCCGTGGTCGAAGACGAGCACGTAGCCGTCCGGGTTCCGGCTGTCCCGCAGCCCCACCGCATTACTGGTGAAGGAGACCTCGACACACTGATTGTCCGGCGGGCCGCTCAGCGGCGATTTGTGCCACTCGGTGAAGTTGGTGTCGAGGTGGCACTTGTGGGTGTCCTGGATGTTCATCTGCTCCCTCGTACCCTTCCGGTCTCCAGCCACATGCGAACTACAACGACGCGGCCATGTCGAGCAGTGCCCTGCGGGTCTGCTCCGGCCCACTAGCTGCCGCCTTCTGGTAGTCCCACAGCTTCACGTACTGTGCCGTGCGCTTGCTGTTGTCGACATACTCCCCGCCGTCGTGCTGTTCCAGGTAGATGATGTCAACTGCCGGCTTGGTGTCATAGCCGAAGATCGTGTAGTCATGCCCTTGGCCCATGTAGTAGCCGACACTGAACGGCACGACCTGCAACTCGACGTTCGGCCGATCGATGGTCTCGACGAGCTTCATGATCTGGGCCTTCATCACCCGACCACCTTCGGTCCTGCGCAGGGCCGCCTCGTCGATGATGAACCAGAACTGCTGGTCGGTGTTGTCGAGCACACGCTGCCGGTCTAGGCGGTCAGCGGCGTACTTGTCGATCTCCCCGGCTGCCAGCGAGGGCCGCCAAGCCCGCGCGTTGCGGCGCATGTACTCCTCGGTCTGCAGCAGTCCTGGGACGACCAGGGCTTGGTAGGAGAAGTACCGATTACAGCTCGGTTCCATGTCCACCAAGAGCCGCATGTACTGACGGAACCTGGTGCTGAAGGCGCCGCGCTTCGTTCGGCGGTTGCTCTCGGCCTGCAGGTCTCGCGTGTACGCCCGGTCCGCGTCGTTCGCGCCGTAGCGGTCGAGCAGGGCGTTCAGCTCGACCAGCTTGATCCCGCTGCCGGCCTCGATGTGGGCGATCTTCTGCTGAGTACAGCCGAGCACGGCTGCCGCGTCATCCTGGGTTACTCCGGCGGTGCTCCGGAGTCGAGCGAGCTGATTGCCGAGAACGACCTTCATCACGGGCGGCGGCAACTCTAGGTGCTGCGTCACGGAGTCCCTCACGTTGACAGGGTGGCTGGTTGCGCAGCGTATCGACAATCCACCCGTTCGGGGTCTAGTTAATCTGAGTACACAGATTACGTTCTAGTCAGACATACGGACCAGCCCCAGTTCACGGAGGAGCGCAGAGCGATGAGTACACAAATTACCATCGCCGCTGCGATGGCCGCGGTCGCCCCCGGTGCCGGAGAAGCCCTCGCTCAGGTAAGGGTCTGGGTTGGCGATCTCAGTGGCGCTACTTCTGGTGGTGGCTGCGTGGCCGGAGCCGGTGTCGGCTGGTGGGTACTTCGGCGAGCACTGCCGGATTCCGGCAATGCGAAGACAAGTCCCACCGCGCCCGCGCCCATGGCACCGCAGACGACGGCAGCGCCCTCGCCTCCCAGGGTGTCGATCACCCGTCGCCCGGCCACGCAGCCCCCGGCACGCCAGTCGACAAGCAGTAACAAGCACCCCAAAGGTGCCTATCTCGCAACCCGGCCCAGAGCGCGTCCGTGACTCGCGCTGCTTGAGCCCGGCCTAAACCAAGGAGGTGGTTCGTCGTGACAACGTCGACCACTAACAGTCCAGCGACACGCACGGATTCGACTCCGGAAGAGCGGTGCGCCTTCTACCGTGACACCTATCGCCTACCAGCAGCCTTCGATCCAGCGGCACGACGGATCCTCCTTCCTGTTGGCGGACTTGTCGGCGCCATCACGATGCCTGGAGAGCTTGGCCGCCGTGTGCTTGCCGGCCTGCAAATCCGGATGCTCGCTGGCCCGGTTGTCGAACGCCTTCACACATACAGATGGACGTTCATCACCGGCCCCGGCCACACGCTCGATGAGGTTGCCTCCGTTGAACTGCTCCGTCTCGGCGCATCAGTCGCCCTACACGGCAACCACATCATCCTGCCCTCGCCAGAAGATGAACAGGCTGGACTGTGGCGCTGGGAACGCGAACCGGAAGCATCAAGCGACTTTCCGCCGCAATCTGCAGTCATCGCCACGACGAGAGCGATGGCCTCTCCGACCGCGTTCTAATTGATCCACTACAGACGCTGGTAGTGCCGAGAAGCTTCCAGCGATCACGCTCGACTACCCGCGCAACCCGTCATGCCGCGCTCGACATGACTTATCCATGAGGCCGCCTGTCACGTCGCAGGACGTCCGACCGTGTTGGTTTGGTGACCCATGAGGCAGACTCAAACTGAGGCAAATCCGGTACTGCTCTGGGGAACTAACCGCCAGGGCGGAACTGGAGACCGCTACGGCGGCCGTGTTCACGTGGTCTGGCCGGACAATGAGTCCTTCGCGGTGTGCGGGCTTCCAGTCGAGGAGATCTGGGAACAGCGACCGCCAGTCCCAGACACCTTGTGTCCACTGTGCTGCGTCCGCGCCATGGCCGCACTATTCCCGGCTTTCTCGGCATCCTTGCTCGGCCCAGCGTCAGCAACGGGCCGCCATGAACTTCACACCCATGTCCAAGACGCGTTCGCTGGAAGCCCAGTGGATCAACCGCCGTGATCTTTGCTTGGACTCTCTCCCACAGGGGATCTCATGCCTGCTGCCATCAGCGCTGTGCCACCACGTCGGCACAAGACCGCGAAGCCACCAGCTCGGTTTGAAACCGGAGCACCGCCACCCGACGTTGGCCATTCCGGGCGAATCCGTCGATCGGCCACCTGTCCATCCGAAGGCGATCAGCCACTCGATGCGGTGCTGATCGAGTCCGTTCGACTGGGTGACACGTCCGCCTACGAACTGCTGTACAAACGACACAAGAGTGCCGCATACAGCGTCGCACGCTGTATCAGCTGTTCGACGAGCGAAGCCGACGACCTTGTCGCAGAAGGGTTCGCACGCGTGCTGGCCACTCTCGTAAGAGGCGAAGGCCCACGACGACACAAGTTTCGTGCCTACCTCCTGACAACCATCCGGCATGTCGCTTACGACAGGACACGCAAAGATCGCCGGCTCACCCTATGCGACGACATCGTAGCCGCCACTGATGCCGCTGAGGCCGCGCCTTTCGAAGACCCCCTGACCACACAGTTCGAAAACTCCACAGCAGCGCAGGCCTTTGACAAGCTGCCGCCAATGAGCAAGGACACGGTTGTTCTGACTATTGTCCTGGGACTTTCACCCAGCGAAGCCGCCGTTCTCCTTGGGGTGTCCCCCAACTGCGTGAGCGCCAGGATGTACCGCGCACGCCAGGAACTTCGCGCCGCGTACGTTCAAGCTCAAGTTCCTCCGTCCGTCGACTTTGCCAAGAACTGCCGCTTCACCATGGCCCGGCTCGGAGCCTGGCTAGCACAAGGGCCCAGGCCACCATCCTGGACACCATTGGTCGAAGCCCACCTGTCAAGCTGTCGTCGTTGCGCTCGACTCGCCGCGGAGTTGACCGAGATCAACGACTGGCTCTCCAAGCCGCGATTTGCGCGTACGCCAGCCGACTCAACTCGTCAACGCGAGGTGAGCTAGCCGGTCAGGCAATCGCCTGTATGTGCCACGAGGCCCTGGAGCTCATTGGACCAGTATGAGCCGGGCACCATCACAATGGCGTGACATGGAACGAGGACCGGACGCCGCCGCACTGTCCCACGCCCGCGCCGCATCCCGCGCCTCATCGCTGACCTATCGAATCAACACCGAGTCTCACTGCCCGGCATCGAGGACCTGGCCTCCCCTGCTCACGCTTCCTAAGCCGCGGAGTTACCGCACCAACCCCCTGCCACGCAGACCGCGCACCAGCGAAGTTTGTGGCTCCGCGCGGCGACAACCTTCGGCATACAGTTGCCGCCGCGCGGCCTAGGCAGGAAACCTCGTAGCACCGGCAGTGCGGCCTAACGACTGCCCCGCCTCTACAGGCTAGCTTTCGCTACGTGCCAGCGGCTTGATCACGTCGAGAGAGTCCTCCGGGCTCAGCGCCATAGCGGCGACTTCCAGCAACACCTTGCGCATGTTCGATATTCTGGCCTCATCTTGAGTATGAGCGACGCCAAGCACGGTTTCCGTAAAGGCAATGTCAGGCTCATGCGGATCGTCGAAGTCAAGCAGGATCACAGAGCCGACAAGCCCGGCATGCATCCCAGTGGACTGCGGAACGACCTGCAGGGTCACGTTCGGCAACTTAGCACGTTCGATCAACCGAAGCTGCTGTTTCCGTCCACTCCTTGGCGCAGAGTGGGTTCGTGGATGAGCGTATGTAGGACCAGAGGCTTCCTTTTGCCGTAAAGCCTTTGCTGCCGTCGCAATCGGACACTCACCTGAGGGTCTGCCTCTGGATTGCTTGCGCTCGGTCTGGAGCAGTTCGGGTAGGAAACCGAGCTGGAACTCGGTCATGGTTGAAGCTTCCTGCTCCATGCAGACGTAACTGCAGTCCCGCAGTCCGCACTCGCGCCACCAGCCAGGCTTCTTAGCCTGTTCCCACAAGTTGAAGTACAGCGTGCACTCCTCGTGCTCCAGGCCATAGGCCACGAGCATGGCCTGCATCTCGTGGTAGGTGGGCAGCTGACCGTTCCCGATCCGACTGAGCTTCTGCAAGCCAGCCTGTTCGCGCAGCCGTATCAGCTCGCGCAGCAGTTGCCTACCGTGGTAGTTCGGTGTTCCCAGGGTTCCCCATGTCAACACTCCTAAGTCGACCTTGTGGTCACCTAAGGCTGACGTTGGCCAGTCAAGCAAAGAGATTCGTGATCGCTGTTTCGCGTCTGAAGTCTCCACCCTGTTAAGGCACAACGGTGTGTAGCCCAGAGCTACCCAGCCCGTCTCGGCTGGTCACATTCCAAGATCTCGGCTGGGGCAGACCGTGACCGAATGGTTCCGTCGGCGTGCCCGGTCCACAGCTGGCGTAGCCGTACTGAGTCACGCTGGCGCAACAATGACCGTGACCAGGGTTCCGAGCACCAGGAATGGCCCCATTGGCAATGGCGAGTCCCGGGGTCTCCGCCAAACTGCTCGAAGAACCAGCCACGCCAGGGCGGCTGCGATCCATCCCAGGAAGGTGGCCGTGATGAGCGCGGTCCAGCTCAGCCAGCCGAGTGCCAGCCCGAGCAGGCCACCCAGCTTCACGTCGCCCGCGCCGAGCCCGCCCCCGGAAGCCAACGCAAGGATCAGGTAGAAGACGAAGATGATCGCCATGCCAGCGAGGGCGCGAAGGAAGTCCGACTCGCGGGAGTCCAGAATCGCCGATGTCGCCAACAGGGCACCGACGAGGATCACACCGGAGTAAACGAGCACTCGAGGAAGCCGGTGCTCAACGAGATCGATCAAACCGAGCATGACACCGAGCCCGGCGATAACGCTGTACGGGAGCAGGTCGAACTCGTAACCGAAGCGCCAGGCGAGACCACCGAACGCAAGCGCGGTCAGCAGCGTGGCAGCGAGTCGTACCGCGCGCAGAACGGGCAAGGCCAGTGGGGCATGCCGCAAGTAACAGACCGCGACGGCTGCACCCGTGAGGGTTCCCAGGCTCGCCCATGTGGTGATGAATCCGGCCGACATCAGCCAACGCCGCGGTCATTGACGTTCAGTACTCGCTCTACAAAGCTGCTGGTCACAGGTCCAGTGTTAACGGCATAGCCATCGCACAGTGACGACTTTCGCCCGAAAGAGTGAAGATTCGCAATTGGGCCATTCCGACTTCAAAGTCAGTTACCTACACACTTTGCAGTCGGCGGGGGTCCATGGTGTAGACGTGGTGTGTATCACAAAGGCTGACGATCTTCACCGACTTCGGGGGATGGCTGTGGTGGCTCGCGAGATCTTGGTCGTACGTAGGGGCCGGGTCACGGGTGCGTTCATGCTCGGAGCCGTGCTGGCGGTCACCGCCTGCAGTTCTGATGCGGTCAGCGGCCCGCCTGACGCGACACAGCCAACAGGTCAGCCACCGTCGATCTCGGCTCCGCCGACGACAAGCTTCTCCGTGGTGGACAAGGCAAAGCAGGATGCTGTAACGGCGTACCGAGGCATGTGGCAGGACTTCGTCGCTGCCGGGACCACATCGGACTGGCAGTCGCCGAAGTTGGGCCGGTATGCCACAGGAGTCGCCCTGACGAACCTTTCGCGGGGTTTGTACGCCGATCACTACAACGGCTTGGTGACTAAAGGCGAACCGATCTTGAATCCGAGCGTGTCCTCTGCAGAGCCTGCCAACGACCCGAAGAAGATCATCGTGACCGACTGTGGTGACTCGACACGTTGGTTGAAGTATCGCGCAGACAACGGGCAACTCGCCGATACCCCTGGTGGTCGACGGTTGATCAACGCGATCGTCGAGAAGCAGGCCGACGGCTCGTGGAAGGTCTCTGACTTCGGCGTACATGATCTGGGGACGTGTTGACCATGCGACGGATCACAGCTGTCGCAGCTCTTGCCGGGATTGCAGCTGCAAGTCTGCTTGGCATGGCGACACCTGCCTTGGCCGACGGCTGGGGAAGTACGACCTGCGACCAAGTCCCTTCTCCTGTGTGCGATCTTGTTGCCGGTTCCGGCCCTGCTGGTGGTACAGCTGGCGGAAACCGCCCAGGCGCTGGAGGTCCAGCGGTCGGCATAGGCGGGTCTCCCGATCCATTCGCGTGCAGGACTGTACCTGTCGATTATCAGCCACCGGGCCAACCACCAGAAGGCCCGGGTGGATGGTTCATGGTGTTGTGCTCGGCCGACGGTAAGAATCACCAGGGTCCAATATGGATTCCGGCGGAGGGAAGCGCCACACCGATCTTGTCGCCAGCTCAGGTCGCTGAGATGGCGCGTAAGAGGCTGCAACTGCCGACCCCCAGGATTTCAGCGAACCCTGCTGGTGACCAGTTGGTGAACTTGCCGACGTGGATGTGGCTGTCGAGCGGCTGGGAGCCGGTGTCAGCGACGGCTTCTGTGCCGGGCGTGTCGGTGACGGCCACTGCGAAACCGACCTCGGTGTCATGGTCCATGGGCGATGGCAGCACGGTGACGTGCACCGGGGCGGGAACGCCATTCCGTGCCGGTAGCGACCCGAGGGCGCCGTCGCCTGACTGTGGGCACACCTACCGCACCTCGTCCGCAAAGCAAGCCGGGCAAGCATTTCCGGTTACCGCGACGGTGCACTGGGCAGTCACCTGGTCCGGTGCTGGCCAAGGCGGAACGTTCCCGAACCTGACGACAACCGGCAACGCGGCATTCCGTGTTGCGGAGTCCCAAGCACTCAACAACAAAGGCGGCGGCTGATCCTCACGGGACGCTACTTCCCTTCATAACAACGCAACAGCAACTCGTCCTTCCGCTCGCTGCACCTTTGGCGACGCGGCGCACTACCCCATGCTCAGAGGAGGTACCGGCGTGACCAACAACATCACGACCCAGCCGGACACCGACCGACCCACGATGTCAGCGAACGGTTCGTGGGTCGCGGACGGCAAGAAGCCTGCCTCGCGGCTACGCGGAACGAAACGGCGGCGCAGCGTCCCACACCTGCTGTTGGGTGCTCTGCTCGTACTGGCGTGTGCCGCTGGGTTCCTCTTGGTATCGCTGAACTCCGCGAACCGGCGACCGGTCTTGGCGTTGGCGAAGCCGGTGGTGGTCGGGCAGGTGTTGACCGCACAGGACCTCAAACAGGCCAACGTCGCCGTTGACTCCGAAGTCGCTGTTGTGGACGCGAACCAGGCGGCCAGCCTGGTGGGTAAGACGATGTCCGTGAACCTGCCCGCTGGTGCGCTGCTCACGCGCGACGCGGTCAGCGGAGCCGGTGTTCCTGCGGCCGGGAAAGCGCTCGCGGCGCTGGCGTTGAAGGTGGGCCAGTTCCCTCCGGAGGTGGCACCGGGCAACCACGTCTCGGTGGTGTTCGTGCCCGGCCAGACGGGCGCTGTACCAGCAAGCCCGCCGGCGCCGGACTCCACGACAGCGTGGCCGGCGGTGGTTACCAGCGTGACCTCGCCGCCCAACCAACAGGTCACGGTGGTTTCGGTGCAACTGAGCCAGGCAGCCGCCCGCCAGATCGCCGCTGTGCCCGCAGGCCAGTTGTCGATCGTGATGCTTCCAGGAAGTGGTCAGTGATGTTGGTGGCGGTTCTGTCAGTGAAAGGGTCGCCTGGGGTGACTACGTTCTCGGTCGCGCTGGCCGCGCGCTGGCCGTCGGCTACGCGCACCCTCCTGTTGGAGGCCGATCCGTCCGGTGGGGACGTGGGGACGCGGTTCTCGCTTGCGTCGACGCCAGGTCTGATGAGCTTGGCGGCTGCCGCACGGCGCAGCGATGACCCGGCATTGCTGTGGCAGCACGCGCAAGCCCTGCCGGGTGGATTGCCAGTGGTAGCCGCGCCCCCTGACGCCGACCGGGCGCGAGCCGCACTGTCCGCGTTGTCCGACCCTGCCACCGGGGCAGGAGTCGTGCGGACTGCTGCGAGTGTGCCGGACACCGCGGTGATCGTGGACTGTGGCCGAATCGGCGCTGAATCTCCAGCGATGCCGATTGTGCGGGTGGCCGACGCAATGGTCTTGCTGAGCCGTGCTCATGCCGACGACCTTGCGCACTTGGCCCGCCAGCTGCCAGTGATCGGCCGCTGGACCGCGCATCCGGTGATGTTGCTAGTCGGTGAGGGGTATTCCGCTGCAGAGGTGGCCCGCGAACTCGGCGTGCTGCCACTGGGTCGCGTGCCTGATGACCCGCGCGGCGCGGCTGTGCTGTGTGGACGGCCAAGCGCGCTGCGGTGGGGGCGCCGCGGACCGGCCCATTCGGCGTTGGGGCAAGTCGCGCACAAGGTTGCGAAGGCCCTCGCCGAACACGCGCCGCGATCCGCACCACCGCGCCAGGGGCCTGCCGAGAACCGGCCCATACCGATCCTGCGGGCGGTTCCTGGTGTGCCCACCAACTCAGTTTCGGCCAACGGTCTCCGACTCGCGCCACCACCCTCACCGCCCAACCGCAAGACCACGTCGCGCGGAGGACAAGCGTCATGACCTATCCGCCCAATGACTACCCGCCACCGGTACCCCTGCGCCCCTACCAGCGGGATCAACGAGCCGGTGGCTGGCAACCAGCCAACGCGTCCCCTCAACCGAGCTGGACAGCGCCGGTTCGGCAGCAGGATGCACTTGGCCTCCTGCAGTCGCCGAGCGACAGGGAACCGGTACCGGCAACCGAGGCCGTCGGGCGACTTCGCCAACACCTGCGCGACACGCTCGGTACCGAGCTACCGCGGCGGGTGGACGCCCAACAACGCCGCACGGGCATGTCGGTCACCAGTGAAGCCCGTCGCGAGCTGGCGCGGGCGATCTTGGATGACGCGGTACTGGCGCACAGTGAGAACGAACTGATGGACAACCGCTCGCTCGTGGGCCGGGATATTGAGCAGCAAGTGATCACCGAGGTCATCAACGAGCTGTTCGGCATGGCAGGTCTGCAGCCGCTGCTGGACGACCCCACGATTGAGACGATCAACGCCAACCGTTTCGACCGGGTATTCGTGCAGTACAACGACGGTCGACGCGCGCGAGTGGCCCCGATCGCCTCGTCGAATGAGGAGCTGACCGATCTGGTCCGGTTGCTCGCCGCGCGCGTCTCCAGCCAGGAACGCCGGTTCGACCACGCCTCCCCAGCGGTCAACCTCCAGCTTCCCGGCGGGGAGCGATTGTTCGCGGTGATGGGCCTGACCGCGGGTGGGGTGACCTCGCTGTCGATCCGCCGGCACGGCTATCTCACCGTGACGCTGCCTGAGCTACGCGTCCGCGGAACCATTGACCCTGGCCTGGAGCAGTTCCTGCGTGCCCTGGTGCGGGCGAAGAAGAACATTCTGATCACCGGCGGCACCGGCGCGGGCAAGACCACCCTGCTGCGAGCGCTCGCGTCGGAGATGGACCCGATGGAGCGCATCGTCACTATCGAGGACGCCTTCGAACTCGGCCTGGAACTCGACCCTGACATCCACGCCGACGTGACCGCCTTCCAGGCCCGCGAAGCCAACGTCGAAGGCGAGGGCGCAATCTCCCAGGCCGAGCTCGTCCGCTGGGGCCTGCGGATGAGCCCGGACCGGGTGATTGTCGGTGAGATCCGCGGACCCGAGGTCATCCCGATGTGTAACGCCATGTCGCAGGGCAACGACGGTTCGATGGCGACCCTGCACGCTTCCAGCTCGAGGATCGCCTTCACCCGGCTGGCCTCCTACGCCGCCCAGGGCGTCGAACGCCTGCCATTGGAGGCGACCAACCTGCTTGTCGCGAGCGCGGTGCACTTCGTCGTACATCTGGCTCGCGGCATGGACCGCACAAGCCGCGTGGTGTCCTCGGTCCGCGAGGTGGTCGGTGCCGACGGCCCTCAGGTGATCTCGAACGAGGTCTACCGGCCTGGCTCGGATCGCCGCGCCCGCCCGGTCGCCGGTGCGCTGCGCAGCGACACACTCGATGACCTCGTGGACGTTGGGTTCGACCCCGGCTTGCTGGAGCAACCCGAAGGCTGGTGGCCGCAGTGACCATCGCCATCGGCGCCACCACTGCCGTGGCTGCCCTGCTCGGCCTCGGGGTCGGCGTCGGCCTGCTGCTGATCATTGTCGGCTGGCGCGGCGTGGAGGGGAACCTGCGGACCGGGCCGCTCCGCCGCGCACGCCTTGCGCGGGCCCAGGGCGCCCGGCGAGATGAGCGCCGGGCGGTGCGGGTCGGCGTTGCGATCGCGGTCGGTGTGCTGACCGGGGTGGCAACCGGCTGGGTTGTCGGAGCCCTGCTGGCCGGGCTCGCTGCCTGGGCGCTGCCCCGCGTGCTGGGCCGCGACCCCGAGCACGCGCGCCGGGTGGCTCGGATCGAGGCCATCGCGACCTGGACCGAAATGCTGCGCGACACGCTCTCGGCCGCCGCTGGTCTGGAGCAGGCCATCCTCGCCACCGCGCCGCTGGCCCCGCCGGCCATCCGGGGTGAGATCACCGACCTCGCCGCACGGATCGAGAACGGCGACCGGCTGGCCCCCTCGCTGCGGCGCCTGGCCGACCGGCTCGCCGACCCCACCGGGGACCTCGTGATCGCCGCGCTGGTCCTGGCCGCCGAGCAACAAGCCCGCCAGCTCGGCGATCTGCTCGGCTCCCTGGCCCACGCCGCCCGTGAACAAGCCTCGATGCGGATGCGGGTCGAGGCCGGGCGCGCCCGCACTCGCACCTCGGTGCGGGTGATCGTGGGCACCACCCTGTGTTTCGCGGTCGCCGTGGTGCTGCTCAACCGCTCGTACCTGTCCGCCTACGACTCCGCGGTCGGACAGATCGTCCTGTTGGGCATCGGGGTGCTCTTCGCGCTCGGGTTCGCGTGGCTGGTGCGCATCGCCGCGGTCAGTGAACCTGACCGGTTCCTGTCGCTGGCCGAGAACACCACGGTGGGCCGCGCGCCGCTGGTTGCCGAGAGGCGGCGGTCTCCATGATGACGGCACTCCTGCTGGGAGCTGGGCTCGGCGTCGGCCTGTGGGCGCTGGCGGTGTGGCTCTTCCCGCCTCGACCCGCCCTCGGCGTGATCCTGGCGCGTACGACGGCGCCGCCAGCACCGGCACCGATACTGGCCACAAAGGACACCGGGTGGGCGGCCAAACTCGGCCGACCGTTCATCGCCCCGCTGGCTGCGGTCGGCCTGCCCAGCGAACGGTTGGCCCGCGATCTGGCCGTCATTGGGCGACCGGTCGCGACACATCTGGCGGAGAAGGCGACCCTGGCGATCGCCGGGCTGCTCGCCCCGGTGCTGCTGCAACTGTTGCTCACCTTGGCCGGTCTGTCGCTGGGGATCGAGTTCCCGATCATTGCCGGGCTCGTGCTGGCCGTCGCCGGATTCGTCCTGCCCGACCTGCGAGCCCGCTCGGAGGCGGCCAAGCTCCGCACTGGGTTTCGCCACGCCCTGTCCGCGTACCTGGACCTGGTGTGGATCACCCTTGCCGGTGGCGCCGGGGTGGACAGCGCGCTGAACGACTCGGTCGCCATCGGCCGCGGCTGGGCGTTCGAGCAGATCCGCCGGGCCTTGGACACCGCTCGGCTGACCCGGACAACGCCGTGGGCCACGCTGCGCCAGCTCGGCGAGGAACTAGACGTCACCGAACTGTCCGAACTCGCCGCCTCGGTCAGCCTGGCCGGCACTGAAGGCGCCAAGGTCCGCGCCTCGTTGGCGGCCAAGGCCGGTGCGCTGCGCACGCATCAGATCACCGACGCCGAAGGCGACGCCCATGCCGCGACCGAGCGCATGTCGTTGCCGGTGATGGCTTTGTTTCTGGGTTTCTTGGCTTTCATCGCTTATCCCGCGCTTGTACAGGTCCTCAATGGACTGTGAGGCCGGGCTCGTGGAAAGGAAGGACAACGATGCACCCGTACTTGGAGGCATTGTGGACCGCGCTCAAAGCGCGGTGGGAAGTGCTGCGCCGGGAACCGGAGGCCGGGTACTCGACCGAGACGGTGCTGGTGACCGCGCTGTTGGTGGTAGCGGCGTTGGCGGTCATCGCGATCGTCATCGCGAAAGTCACCGCCAAGGCCAACGGCATCAACTTGTAGCCGTGAAACGCGGGCAGCAGTCGCCACTCAGGCGGCGGTGTTGTCGCTACCGCGGCGGTGACCGAACGCGTCCTGCGTGCGGGAAAACCGGCACGAGCGGACCGGTCCGACGACTGCTGCGCGGCGAGCGCGGCGCGGTCAGCGCCGAGTTGGTGATCGCCACGCCGCTGCTTCTGTTGATGCTGTTGGCGATCGTGCAGTTCGCGCTGTGGTCACACGCAACCCATATCGCCCAAGCCGCCGCGTCGCACGGGCTGGCAGCTGCGCGAGTCCACGGCGGAACCGCGGCCGCGGGCAGCGCGAGCGCACAGCAGATGCTCGACCAGCTCGCGCGCGGCCCGTTGGCCGATGCCAGCGTCAGCGCCGAACGGACGGCGACGTCGGCGTCGATCCGGATCTCCGGGATCGCCACGACGGTGATCCCGTTTCTCAGCTTGCCGGTGCACGCCGAGGCGTCCGGCCCAGTCGAACGGTTCGTCCCCATTGCTTACGGGTTCACGAATTCTGAAGCCTTGTCGGCCGCGAACCGAAGCGGTGGTGGGTGATGAGGGTAGTCGGGTACTTCGGTTCGGGCACTGACGCGTTGACCGCATTCGAGTGGGGTTCAGTCGTATTTGTCGCTGTCTCGCCGGGTCTGTATAGCCTTATAGCCGGTCAGGCCGATCGTGCCGGCGATCAGGAGCAGGATTCCGCCCAGGATGTAGACCGCTTGGATGCCGAAGGCGTCGGCGGCCAGGCCGCCGAGGGCGATCGAGGCCAGCCGCCCGGATTGCCAGAGCATGTCGAACCCGGCGAACACGCGCCCGCGCTGGTGTTCGGCGACCTCGGCTTGCAGCAGGGAGTTGTAGGTGACCATGCCGGTGGAGGTGCCGACGCCGTAGAGGGCGAGCGCGCCCATGGCGGTGGGCAGGTTGCGGGTGGCGGCAAGGATGAGGTCGACGAGTCCGCGCAGCAAGTAGGGGCCGAAGAGCAGCGTCGGCTGGCGCGGATTGCTGGTCAGCCGGGTCAGCAGGAAGGGACCGAAGGCGGCGCCGACGCCGATGGCACCCAGGAGCAGCCCGAACCCGCCCGGGCCGGCGCCGAGGTGGAGTTCGGCCAGGACCACGAGCAGGGCGCTGGTCGCGCCGGCCGACAGGGCGGCCAAGAGTTGGACGGACGCAAGCAACCGCAGCAGGCGGTCGCGGATCAGCAGCCGGGGTCCTTCCAGGACACGTACGGTCCAGGTGGAGGAACTGACCGGTGCGGGCGGGTGGGGCAGGCGCAGCCGAGTCAGGGCGAGCGCGGAGCCGGCGAAGGTGGCGGCGTTGAACCAGAATGCGGGGGCCGGTCCCCATGCAGCGACCAGGACGCCCGCCAGGGGCGCGAGCGCGATCTGGGAGACCACGGCCGCCGACCACAGGCCGCTGTTGGCGGCGACGAGTTCGTCTTCGGTAACGATGCTGGGCAGCGCGGAGGCGGAGGCGGGGTTGAAGAACACCGAACCGGCCGACATTCCGAACGCGATGGCGAAGACGGCCACGATGTGCTGGTCGACCAGCGGCAGCACGCCAGCCAGCGCCATGCGCGCCAGATCAGCGCCGACCATCACCCGCACGCGCGGCAGGCGATCCACGACAGCACCCGCGATCGGGGCGAGCAGCAGCACCGGCAGGATTTCGGCGATCACGACGCCACTGACGCCGAGGCCGGACCCAGTCAGCTGGAAGACCAGCACCACCAGGGCCACCGTGTTCATGGTGTCGCCCCAGCGCGAGATGGTCTGGGCGGCGAACAGGCGGCGGTAGCCGCTGTTGCGCAGGACGGTTCGCAAGTCCGGTCGGCGATCGGTCATCGGGTCATGGTGCCTGTGGTGGGTCGCGTTTGCTCACCGCGGGTCAGGGTGGCGCGGGGGTTGCCACGCGGAACCGCCGGTGAGGTCAGGGTGGTCGAGGATCGCGGTGTAGCGGGCGGCGCCCTTGACCGACAGCCCGACCAGGGCGCACATGCGGCGCAGATCGCCGACAGTGGCTTGGACTTGGTCGAGGATCCGGTCGGTGCGGATGTCACGGGCGGCTGTGCCCAGGACCAGGCCGGGCCAGTGGGGTCACCCCAACACCGCCGCCGGGGTAGACGGGTAGCCTGGTGGCGGGCAGACCGGGGATCCGTGGCGGCGGAAGTTACCGTAGCGGCGCCGTTCCTGATCATCCTGCTCGTCTTCGTCGCCGTGGTCATCCACCGAGGTGTCGATGCTCGGCTGCGGCTGGATGATGCCGCGCATCAGGCGGCTCGCGCGGCGAGCATCGAACGGACCTCGGCCAGGGCGATCGCGGCGGCGCAGGCCACCGCGTCCAGCGCGTTGGCATCCGCAGGGGTCGCGTGCGCGTCGCTGAACGTGGCCACCTCCACTGGAGGTTTGTGGCCGGGCGGCACGGTGAGCGTGACGGTCTCCTGCGTGGTCGACTTCGGTGACGCGTTGATCCTCGGTGTACCTGGCGAGAAACGCTTGTCCGCCACCGCTGTCGAGCCGGTCGACACGTGGCGCTCAGGCCCGGTGAATACGCCCGGAGGCGGCGCATGATCCGCCGGACATACCATGCGCGGCCGACGATATCGGCTCGGTGGCGGCGAACACGGCAAGGCTGGTGGCGGACGGACGAAGGTCGAGCGACCGCGTTCGTGGTGGTCCTCACCACCGGGATCCTCGCCCTGGCCGGGCTGACCCTGGACGGCGGATTGGCCCTGTCCGCCAAGGTAAAGGCCACCGGTCAAGCCGAGGCCGCCGCCCGCGCCGGCGCCCAGGCGATCGACCTGACCGCTTACCGCGTCAACGGCACACTGCAACTGATGCCGGCGCAGGCGGTCGCCGAGGCGCAAAACTACCTTGCCGCTGTCGGCGCATCCGGCACGGTGAGCGTCTCCGGCGACACCGTGACCGTGACGGTCACCGCCTCCCAGAACACGCAACTGCTGGGCATGGTGGGGATTTCCAGCATCACCGTTCGCGGCACCGGCAGCGCCCGCCCTCAGCGCGGCGTGGTGAGCGAAGCCCGTGAGTTCGCGAATTCTGAAGTACGGACTGGGGCGACCTGACGTGGGCACGGCTGCAGTCGGCGTAGATCGGGTTGTGGGCTCACACACCGAAGCACGAGGGCGAGCGACGCCATCGTGGCCCTGGTTCGGCTCGCGAAGGGCAAGCCGGTCGACTCGTTGGAGCGAGCTGGAGCATGCCGCGTCACGCGTCGAGGTAGGCGAGCTTTGGGTCGCCGGGCGTGATGTGCACGTGGCCGTCTCTCACGTGCACCTGGCTCATGGTCTTCTCCTCGTTGCTGATGACGAAAAGGCCACGGATCAACGGCTTGGCGCCAGAGGCAGCCAGTGTCGCCAGGTGCCGCAGTTGGTTGAGAAACCAGTCGACGTTGCCATCATCGACATGCAGCCCGAAGAACGCATACCAGTGGCCAGTCACCTGCTGGTGCGGGAACGTCCAGCCAAAGTTGTACCAGTTGTTGGCGGCATCGTCCTGGATGAACCGCTGAGCGAGTTCAAGGCCGTCCTGGCTGCCCTCAAGCCACCCCCTGATGTTGATCAGCGCGGTCTTGCGCGCGTGCGTCATACCGTTCCCTTCCCTTGCGCCGCACGGCGAGGTCGCGTTCACGGACGTCTGTATCGAGCCAACGTTCGGGACTATAGGCCTCTGGTGGTCGACCGCCGCACCGGCAATGGACAGGCCAAACAGATCGCACAAGCGACGGATGTCGCCCACGGTGGCGTGCAGTCCGTGCCGGATGCGGTCTTCGCACAGGGCTTGAGCGGACAGGCCCAGGTGTTGGGTCAGCCAGTCGGCTTGGACGGTTCACACGATCGACCCATGACATCCCCAGCGCTAGCACCGAAGCAGCCCGTTCACTGGAAGGAATCAGTATGGCAACCGAGGAAGAGATCGAACGCCGCGTCCAGCAGGCCGACACGGCCAGGAGTGCGAAGCGGTCCGCTGCGGCAAAGCAGGTCGGCGTACTCGCCCAACGCCGGACCGCCATTGCCGAGCAGCTCGACGACATCGAACGACAACTCGGCGAGGTGCTCGCCGACTCCAGCGACGTCATAGACATCGACGAGCTTGCGCGGTTCACCGATGTACCTGCCGCCGACCTGACCCGATGGCTCGCCGCCCGGAAACCAAGCCGCAGCAAGCGCAAGAAGCCCGGCACGGGTGTGTCGAGCGACGCGAACCGAGGTCCATCTACGACGAAGACGTCGACAACAGGCCAGGCCGCCGCAGCGCCCGAGACCGCGGTACCGCGCACGGACGCCCACGCTGCGGACACACCAGCCCGTGTCCCGGCCGGGGTGTCATGACCTTCCTCAACCACGCCGCCTGGGCGTGCGGAACCGAGATGCAGACCGAAGCTCGGCCCCTACGTGTGACACCCCGTGGCGTGGTGAGCGCCGAACCATAACCCGTACTGCCAGAGGAATCGAGCCAGCCGTGACCGCACCATCACACCAATCTCGCCGGGAGCCACAGCCACCGAACACGGGCCGCAGCGTCTGGTGGATGCTGACGGGCACGGTCTGGTTCGTCGGCCGGGTGCTGCAGGGTCTGATCGCCGCCGTGGTACTGCTCGCGCTCGTCGCGGGCTTGCCCTGGGCGCTGTGGCACTACATCGGCTGGCCGCTGCCGAACCACGTCCCCACCTGGCCCGAGATCGAAGGCGTGCTGCTCGGCCCGATGACCACCACGTTCCTGCTGGACTTCCTAGCCTGCCTGTGCTGGATCACCTGGGCCGCGTTCACCGTCGACGTCCTGCGCTGCACGGTGACCTTGGCACGCAGCGGCTTCGACACCGCCCGCCTGCCGGAATTCTCGGCAGCTGGTCCGATGCACGCTCTCGCAGCTGTCCTGGTAGGCGCGGTCCTACTGTCGGTGCTGGGCAACCGACCCGCACCAGCACCAGCCAGCTCCTTGCCCACCGTGTCCGGAACTGGGTCGCAGGTCGTGGCGACCGCCTCAGCGTGGCATAACCCGGCGCTTGACGGTCAAGCGGCAGTCCGCACAGCGGTCCTTGCCATTCAGGCACGCCAAAGTGTCGCCAGCGCGCCCGTGCATCCGGAGTCGGTGGTGGTGCTGGCACCGCAG
The DNA here is from genome assembly GCF_013280595.1 of Kibdelosporangium persicum. GTDB lineage: Bacteria > Actinomycetota > Actinomycetes > Mycobacteriales > Pseudonocardiaceae > Kibdelosporangium > Kibdelosporangium persicum. The sequence goes on along the minus strand of NZ_JAAATY010000007.1, from coordinate 226,236 downwards.
AACGGGGTGCACGACTCGTTGTGGCGGATCGCGGCGCGCACCCTCGGCGACGGCACCCGCTGGCCGGAGATCTTCGAACTCAACAAGGGCAAGCCACAACCCAACGGCAAGCCGTTCACCAAGCCGAGCCTGATCTTCCCCGGCGAGGAACTGCTCCTGCCCGCCGACGCGACCGCGCCACTACCGCCTCCCCCATCAGCGCCCCGTCCCGCGCCCACTCCCCCAACGCCATCGACCACCGCCCCGCCACCGACAAGCATCCAACCGTCCACTCCAGCGCCACCCGCGCCATCCACACAGCACACGCCGCCCGCAGCGACCGGCACGAACTCGCAGCCGTCGACGACCCCGGAGCCGGGCTTCAGCTGGGGACCGGAACTGTTTGTCGGGCTCGGGCTGGCCGGCGCGGTCAGCGCGGCATTGCTGATCGCCCGCCGCCGTCACCGCAGCCGGTATCGGCCCGGCAGCGGCGATCGTAACGACCTGCCGGTGGCGCCGGTGGTCTACCAACTGCACCTGGCGCACCTGCGCGCTGAACAGGACGACGAGTTCGACCTCGACCCAGACGTCGAGGGCGAGCGCCCCCAGCACGCCCCTACGCCGCGCGTTGTGGTCGGTGCGCCCCAGACCGGCTCCGACCAGCACCCAGTCCTCGCTCCAGGACTGGGTGTGCGGGACGGGCGCGAGGTCGCGCTTGACCTCGCGACCGCCCGCGGCCTTGGACTGGTGGGAGCCGGCGCTCCGGCGGCCGCTCGCGCGCTGCTGGTGGCCGCGGTCACCTCCCGCACCGACCATCTCGCGACATCGGCCCGGGCGAGCGTTGTCGTCCCTGCCGACGACTTGGCCGCACTGCTCGGACGCGGAACCGCCCATGCGCAACTGCCCGCAGCCCTGCGCGTCGTCACCGACCTGAACGACGCGCTCGACGCGGTGGAGGCCGAAACCCTGGTGCGCGCCACGGCCAGCCGTGACCGCGACGCCCAGCCTGGGACATGGCCAGCGCTGGTGCTGGTCGCACGACCCCCACAACACCAACGCCAGCGACTGCAAGCGGTCTTGGACAACGGCGCCCCGTTCGGTGTCACCGGAGTGCTGCTGGGCCAGTGGCAACCCGGTGTGACCGCCTACGTCCGGAAGGACGGCACCGTCTCGGCGACCGGCCCTGGCCTGGGTGAGGCTCTGCGTGGAACTCGGATGTTCCGCCTCGGCGACGATGACACCGCCGAGCTGCTCACCCTGCTGCACCAAGCCGAACCCGACCCGCCAGCCGAGGACGACCTCACGGTCGCGGCGCCGGTGCCGTGTCCTCGAGTCGTGCCGACCCACCCTGCCGGCAGCAACCAGGCGCCGGGCGAGGCAGGCCACGCTGACGAGCGCGCGGTCCAACTGGAGGTGACGGCCGCGGTCGAGCGACCAGAGCCGCCGGACACCGAGTTGGAGATTCTCGGTCCCGGTCCCCTACCGGAGCACGGCGCTCGGCAGCGCCCATCGGTCAGGACGGCCCAGCGGCCTGCCGCGCCGCACGTCGCCGACCACAACCAGCACACAGGCGAGGTCAACGACGAACCAGCGCCGGCCGGTGAGCCCACCATGACCGCAGCCCAGACTCCGCCACCAGTTCGAGGCAACCACCAAGCGGGCACGAACTCCGCGGCCATCATGATCACCGTGCTCGGTGGCCTGCGCGTGCACTGGACCCCCGAACCCGATGCCACCGGTACCGCCGATCGGCAGGGCCGGGAGATCACCGGAGCGTTGCAGCCCAGAACCAAGGAGTTGCTGGTGTTGTTGGCGCTGCACCCTGATGGCGCCACGCGCGAGATGCTTGTTTCGGCGCTGTGGGGCCAAGATCCGCCGACCCGTCCGACCAACGCCTTGCACACGGCGCTGTCGCGGCTGCGTTCGGCGCTGACCACGGCCACCGGCGGCGTGGTCACCGACATTGTCTCGGTCGATAACGGCCGCTACCAGCTCCATCCCGCGATGGTCCAGGTCGATTACTGGCGCTTCGCGCACGCGGTCGCCGCCCGCCGCGCCGCGTCCACCGAGCAGGCCCGCGTCGCGGCCTACCGGGAGGTGGTCAACAGCTATGGCGGACCGCTGGCCGACGGCATGGGCTGGGAGTGGATCGAGCCCGCGCGTGAAGCGATTCGGCGCGACGCGATCGATGCCGTGGCCGCGCTGGCCCGTGCTCTGGTTGACTCCGATCCGCAGCAGACGCTGGATCTGCTGGAGGTCGCGCGGGCGTTCGACCCGCACAACGAGCTGCTCTACCGCGACATCATGCGGCTGCAGGAACGGCTGGGACAGCTCGACGCCATCCCGCGGACGCTGAACTTGCTGACCACCCGGCTGGCCGAAATCGATGCAGCGCCCACTCCGGAGGCTCGGGGACTGGCCGCCCGGCTGGGCCAGCGCCGCGACCACAGGCCTCCTGCCCCTGCGAGGTCGACCACCCTGGGCGAGCGCGGCCGAAGCGCCGCCAGCTGACGAGGCCGTTATGCCGTGGTGTCGGTCAGGCGCAGTCCGCTCACACCGTGCGGGAATCCTCGGGTCGGGATTCGTCGTCGTCTCCGTCGGCGCTATCAAGTGCGGTCAGTGTGCCTGCCTCGTCACTGTATCCGCGGCTACGCGCTTGCGCCTTTGCGATGAGATCCGGGTTTCGCCTGACCCATTCGACGAGCGGCTCCAACAGTTTGAGAAGCTCGGCGACTTCCGGTCTCAGCGAGTAGAAGACTTTCGGCGGAAAAGTCTCTGTGTCGCGCGTACGCACCAGAAGGCCTTCTTCGGTCATCTTTTTCAGTGTGCGCGCAAGGATGCTATCGTGCAGGACACTGTTTTTGTCCGACCATTCTTTGTCGAGGGAATAAGACTTGATCGTGGAAAGAATCTCCGCGCGCCGCATCGGGCCATGAGAGAGCGTCACGTTGATCGCGGGAGCCCACTTGTCCGCGAAGAGGTACCTCACGTTGTAGAGATCCCGCAGGAACTGCTCGTCGTCTGCCGCCATGCCGCCTCCCCGTTACACCGGCCCGGTCCCCTCGCCGCGCCCTGCCCTTCCGCCGCACACCGACGCGACCCTGATCGCGTCTGCGAGCGCCGTGGCACGGTCATGCCTGCTCAGCGCGCCCGCCGCCATCGCCGCGCCTCACCATGGAGACGCCGCAGGACTCTCGATATTACGCCGAACGGAGCAATGCGTACTTCCGTAGTTCTACTCAGTCGATCTATCTACCGAACGTTACGCAGGGTGACCAAGGTGGCGTCCATCGAGACGGTTAGTGACGGCCAGCACGGGTTCATACGGGGGATCAGGATGGGGTTCATGCGGAGGATCAGGTTAGAGGACCACCGTCTGCATGTTGCGAAGGTGCTGGTCACCGGGGCCACCGGGGGATCCGCTGGTATCCCAGACTCGCTTGTCCACAAGCCGGTAGACACATCGGGCGGGCTGCGCGGCCAGTGGTTTCACCGCAATACGGTGACCGTCTTTTCTTTCCGCTCACCGGCGAGCTTCACAGACTTCACCATTCTCTCATGTTTACATTCTGTTCCTGCAGTTCGCATTGCCATTTCCGTCCACGGCTACAGTGCACCCTCGCGGCCGTCGACCTGCGGAAACTCGCCGTGAGGGGCAGGAGATTTGCAGCCGCACGGACGACTTCCCATTCGCCATCAAACCGATGGCGTCGAATTTCCGCGAAAGAGTCTTGAAATGGGCGGCCATTCCCCTTGCATTCGGCACGCCGTGGAGTAACAATTGAATTAGCACCGGGGAACCGGAAACCACACCGAATACCACACCCGGCGGGAGCTATGTCCACCGAAAGGGGCGAACCGTGAACACCGTCGATATCGCAACCATTACCGCTACCGCCGAGGATTGGTGGGAATGCGCGTGCGGCAACGATCCGACGTTCGCCGGTTTCGCGCTGACCGACGAGACGGGCCGTGATTTCGACGATTCGCCGGGCCAATGGCCGGGACGGTACTACCTGTGCCGTTCCTGCGGGCTGGTCATCGACTGGGCAACCGTGGACCTGGCCGCCCGCACCGTCCGCGTCGTCGGTCACATCCCCACGCCGCACAACTAGCCGACCCCGCCGCACGGGCACGCAAGATCGAAAGGATCCACGGTGATAACCATCGGTTCGCAGGTCGTCGTAACCAGGATTGCGACGGAAGGCGTGGTAACCGCCTTCTACTACGGCACCGGTTACCGCCGGAATCTGGTCCAAGGCGTCTGGCTCTCGACCGACGCTGGCCGTGTCCCGGTCCGGCTTCGTCGTGGCACCGAGTACACGCTGCCGGACGGCACCGTCGGTCGCGTCGTCTCCTGACACACCCGCGCAAGATCGATCGGAAAGGAACACCGCGATGACCACGCCTATCCCGCCCGCCACCGCCACGCCCACCGCCTCGACGGGTGGGTCGGTGTTCCGGTTGCGCAACGGCGAACTCCGCGCGATGGTGGCGCGGGTTCTGGTCGACTGCGGGGGCACGTCGCAAACCCCGCGCAATATCGCCGCAGCGCTTGGCGGTCGGTCGTCGGGTGCGGTCGGCAATGCGCTGAAATCGTTGGCCGACCGGGGTGAAGCCGAGGTCGCGTCAACCGCCCCGCTGATGTACAAGGCGACCGCGAAAACGGAGTCGGTGGCCGCCGCCATCATCACACCCGCCCCGTCCGGCACAGCCCGCCCACGTCGCCCGAAAAAGACGGCCGCCACCACGCCGCCCGCCCCGTCCGGTGTGACGGGCACGGCGGCGGTGGTGACCGGTTTGGTCACCCGCCCGAACGGCATGGCCTACCACCCCCGGCTGCTGTCCGGGATGCCGGACGTCACCGCGCTACGGCGGTTGCGGGACGCCGGAGTCGCCGCCCTGCTGTACGGGCCACCCGGAACCGGCAAGACCTCGGTCGTCGAGGCAGCCTTCCCCGACCTGTTGACCGTGCAGGGCGACGGCGACACCACGGTCGCTGACTTCGTGGGTGAGTACACCCAAACCGACGATGGCCGCTACGTGTTCGTGCATGGTCCGCTGGTGCGCGCGATGCGTGAAGGGGTGCCGCTGTTCATCGACGACGCCACCCTGATCCCGCCGACCGTGCTCGCGGTGGTCTATCCCGCGATGGACGGCCGCCGCCAGATCGTGATCAAGGCCAACGGCGGCGAGGTCGTCGACGCCGCCGAGGGTTTCTACGTAGTCGCCGGACACAACCCCGGCGTGCACGGCGCGATCCTCACCGACGCGTTGTCGTCGCGGTTTTCCGCCCAGATCCACGTGTCCACCGACTACGACCTCGCCACTCAGCTCAAGATCGACCGCCGTGCGGTGAAGGTCGCCCGCAACCTCGCCACCCGACAGGCCAAGGGCGAGATCGGGTGGGCGCCGCAACTGCGTGAGCTGATCGCGTTCCAAAAGATCGCGGACGTGCTGGGCGCGGACGCCGCCGCCGGGAACCTCGTCGGGATCGCCCCGGACGAGGACCGTGACACCGTCGCCGCCGCCGTGCGCGATGCCTTCGGCACCACCGTGAAACCCCTCGCCCTCGGTGCCCGCATCTGACCCCACCGCCGCCACCGTGCGCCCGCCACCCGTCCGGAAAGGACACTCGCGATGACCGCCCACCTGGTAGCCGACCCCGGCGCGACCGGTGCCGCCGTGTTTCCCGCCCGCCCCGAATGGCTCACCCTTTCCGCCGCGCTGGCCGACGAGGTACCCGTGATCGCCGACCGGGAGGACCTGCTGGTCAGCATCGCGCCCGGCGCGGGCGGGGGTGCCCCGGCATGCTTCGACCCGGCCCGCGCGGTCATCGAGATCGACGGCACCCACCTCGGTGTGGACCCTGCCACCGTGGATCCCGCCAACCTGGCCGACCGCGCCCGCTACGCGACCGCGTGGGGTCTGCTGACCCACGAGTGCGGGCACGCCAAACACACCGCATGGGACGCACCCGAGGGCACCCCGCCCGCCGTGATCGCCGCCGCCATGCTGTTGGAAGAGCCCCGGATGGAAGCCGCACAGATCCGCCGCCGCCCGGACGACCGGCACTGGCTCCGCGCGTCGGCGACCAACCTGATCCTCGCCGACACCGACGCCACCGACCCCGCCCGCGCACCGAAGATGACCACGGCGGACGCCGCCCACACCGCCGCCCTGGTGCTGGCACGTGTCGACGGCGGCATCCTCACCGCCACCGAAACCGCCCCGGTCGCCACCGTGGTCGAGAGCATCCTCGGTGCCGACATGCTGGCCGAGTTGCGCGCGTTGTGGCGGGAAGCCCTGCGCACCGCCGATGACGACGCCGAGGCGATGATCGGCCTCGGCAGGCGGTGGTGCAAGGTCATCGGCACCGACCCCGACAGCCCCACCCCGCCGGATCCGGCTTCGTCCAGTGCCCCCGACCCGTCGGGCGGGTCGCCTGTGCCCTCGCCGCTGACCGAGGCCATCGGAAAGGCCCTGGCGAACGTGGCGCGGGCGGTAGCGGACGAGCCTCCACCCGAGGACCCCGCCGTCGTCGCGGCAGCGGCGAAGGCCGCGGAGGATGCCGCGCGCGAGGACGCGGAGGACGCCGCGCGGACGGTGTTCTCCAGCGAGCACTACACCGGGACCGGGCGCACTGCCATCGCGGGCACCCGCAAGCCCACCGCCAAGGAGCGCACCGCCGCGCGCGTGCTGGCGCGTGCCCTGTCCACCGCCGGGGTCCGGGATCGGGTGGCGGTGAAGTCCACCTCGCTGGTCCCGCCGGGACGGTTGCGCATGCGCGGTGCACTCGCCGCCGACGCCCAACGTGCCGCTGGTGCCATGCCGACCGCCGAACCGTTCACCCGCACCACCCGGCGCACCGTGCCCACCCCGCCCCTGCGGCTGGGCATCGCGTGCGACGTGTCCGGGTCCATGGGACGCCTGCGCCGCCCGGTCGCCTCCACGGCGTGGATCCTCGCCAACGCCGCACGCCACGCCACCGTGCCCGTCGACACCGCCACCGTCATCTTCGGCCGCTACGTCCGCCCGATCACCCGCCCCGGCACCGTTCCGGACGTCGTGACCGAGTTCGAAGCCGACGACGACTACGAAAACATCACCACCGCCACCGCCGCCCTCGACGGTGCCCTCGGGCTGTCCCAACCCGGTGCCGCGCGGCTGTTGGTGATCGTCTCCGACGGACACCTCGTCCACACCTACCAACGCCACGAGGGACAGAAACTGATCAACCGGCTACGCGCCAACGGATGCGCCGTGCTGTGGCTGACCAACAACCCCGGCGACACGCCCCTCGACGGCGTCACCGTGCACCAGCTGACCAACCCCACCGCCACCGCCCAAGCCATCGGACGCGCCGCCACCGCCGCCCTGCGCGCCGCGCGCTGACCACCCTCGGTCCAGGGGCGATAACCCCGCCCCGGACCCCACCAACCACGAGCACCGTCGGAGGTGTCCATCATGAACGACAAGCACATCGCCACCGTGGGCGACCTGATCGCCGCCCTCGACCGCTACGACCCCACCACCCCGGTCAGACTCGCCACCCAACCCGACCACCCCATCGAACACACCCTCGGCCACATCGTGTGCACCCCCGACAACACCGAGGGCGACGACACCCCGCACACCGACCCGCCCGTGGTGTGGCTCGGCGAGGGCGAACAGATCGGCTACCTCCCCGGACCCGCAAGCAACGCCCTCGGGTGGTCACAGTGACCAACCCAGCATCCACGACCCCGAACACCACCACGCCCCGACTCGCCGAGCGTGCCGTGCACGCCGCGCGCACCTACCGCACCGCCGACCGCGACGGGTTCTACCGCCGCCACGACACTCCGGAGGAGTGGAACAGGTGGGCACGTCGCGCTCGCGTCGCCCGCACCATCGCCACCGCACTGCGGGTACCCGTGGACGCCGTACTCGTCACCAACGACCCGCACCGGACCTACCGCACCCGAACCGGACCGGTACCCGGTGACCTGATCACCGTCACCGACCCGTTAAGCGGACGCGCGTGGCGGTTCATCCCCGACGTCACCACCCCCGGCGACGGATGGCTACTGCTGGACCGCTGCCCCGACTGCGAAGCCGAGATCCCCGCCACCCGCGTCGCCAGCCTCGCCGACCTCAGCCAGTACCTGGACCCCGACGACGAGATCTCGCCCGCTGACGAGGCCCGCGACACGTCCCTCCACCGACCGGGATGCACGTTCGCCCTGCCGACCGTCGGCGACTAGCAGCTAACCCGCGCCACACCTCCCACGACCACGGACACTGTCGACGCCTTCGGCACAGTCGCCCACGACAGGCACCACCGCCTTGTCCCCAGACTCGTCGCCGCGGACTCGCCAGCGAGTCCGCGGGGCGGGGCTTGGCACCTATAGGCGACGTAACCCCGATGAACGCCCCGTGCGACCGCATCCCGTACTCGCCACTCGCTGCCCCCACAACCCCAATCCCACGCGACGGAGACCACCATGACTCCCTCAATCACCGAACATGACCAGGACGCTGGAGCCTCCTCGAGGCGCTATCACTACACCGGCGTCGTCGAGATCGCCGGGCACACCGTCCGAGCCCGCGTCGTGCGCGGCTTCTACGGGAAAGACAGCGGAGCCGTCGCCGAGGTGCTCACCGACCAAGCGGAGTGGATCAGCCTCGCCGCTGACGCGCTCAACAACTGGTGGCACGACACACCACCGCCAAGTCCGGACGTCCACGCCGCCACCGTGCTAGGCCCCCTGGCCGAGCGGCTACTGCGCCGGGCCGCCAAGATCCTCGCCGCACCGCAGACCATGGTGACCTTCTCGCCCCACATCTACCAAGCGGTAAGCGCGTTGCTGGCCACCAGCAGCGGCTTCAACGGCGAATGCCACATCGACCCGGACGACATCGCCTGGGCAACCAGCCACGGCGGCGCACTACACATCTTCGAGCACCCCGACGGCAGCGTCACCTTCACCAAAGCCCACCGCGACGAATGCCCTTTCGTGGCAAGCAAAGGCAGTCAGGACTGTGACGACGAATGCTACTTCGACCTTCCGCAGCGGTCGTAGGAACCGCACGCACCCCATCGGAGAGACCATCCATGACCGCCTACGAAGTACCCGAGACCGTCATCCGTCGCTTCACCGAAAACGGCTGCGAGGTGACCGCGATCGTCGCCGATCCCGCCGACGCACAACAAACCCTGTACGGCACCGTCACCCACAACGGCGCACTCGTCGGCAGCTACTACTGCGCCGACCGCGTCCACCAGTCCGACTGGCGCATCGTCACCGCCCTCGGACATCCCCTCACCCTCGACGACCAACCCGTCAACCCGGTCTCCGAAGAGGCCGCCGTCCTCGTGCTGACCACCATCCTCACCGCCCGCGACAGCTACGAGGTCGATCAGCGGCTCCGCGACGCGACCCGTCCGCCACATCGTGACCAGTGACCGCCACCGCCGACCGACCTGCTCGACGTCTGGACCGACGAGGACCACAGGCAAACACCCCGCCACGTCTGCCCGTAGCCGTGGCCGGACAGCCTCGCCACACGGGACCTGAGTTGTTCACGTTCCCCGACGGTCGGGTGTGGATCACGACCGGACGCGCATGGCTACGTGTCCAGCAGTGACTGTCGCGGTAGGACTCAGTAATAGCCATCCCTACTAGCACCACAGGAGTTCACGGTCGCCGAAACCAAGGAAAGGACGCGCGATGAACGACAACAATGAAGCGCTCAAGGCGAACAGTTCCGGCTCCTGGACTTCGAGCCGAACTGCCCGGACTGCCGCCGTCATCGTCGGTGAGCCACACGAATACGACGAGTACGACGGCGGGTGTGACATCGCCCTGCCTGGTGACCGGACTGCAGCGGCTGATGTGCGACCTCGACCACGACTGCGGGGCGAGACGTCTGGACCGGATGGTGGCCCGGTCATCTCTTCACCTACACCGGCTTCCGGGGCCTGCCGGTCTCAATCCGCGCCACCTTGCTGCTGCCGGTGCCACCGGCCTACCTCACGCTCGCACCGCGGCGAGTCGCCGCCGCCGTGCTTGGCGCCGCGGGGTACGTGCTGGCCAGCGTTGTCCTCTGCCCGACCTCGCCGCCCCGGCGATCCGCGAGATCATGCACGGTTTGCTGCGGCCCGGGCTCGGGGCCTGCACGCGCTGCCTGCCGATGAGCCGTTCGCGCATGAAACGTTTGGTGACCGCGCCGCGGTTCCTGCTCGACGCCGACCGCTACGCCGAGGGCCACAACCCTTGACCACGCCCGTGAGCTGCTGGAGTCCGCGCCGACGTCGCCGCGCAGGCCGTCACCGCCCACCGCACCCACCAACCACACCCGTGTCCACCGCGCTGACCACCCTAACGACAAGGTTCCGATCATGGGTTTCACCGGTTTGCTCATCCTCGCCCGCACCCCGATCTCGCTGCTCGACATGGACCTGCTGGCTTCGCACGAGGCGGAGCTCGTCGGCCGCCACGACGACCACTGGCAGCTGGCCGCCGTGATAGGAGACTTCCCGGACGTATCCGGCTTGGCCGCCGCACTGGTCGAAGCCACCGCAGCGCCCACGCTGATCGCGGTCGTCGACGACAGCGACACCGCGCTGCTGCTGGCCAACAGCCCCAACGGGCACCGGTGGATCACGGTGCTCAACACCCCGCCTGACAGCGCGGGCCGGGCAGCGGTCGCCGACACCAGGGCGATGACTGCGATCGCCGAAGCCGCTGTCGCTTGGGCCGCCGAAGCCGGACACACCGTCGCCACCAACGCCGTCCTGACGGCGTTGTGCGAGGCCGACCACGACAACCGCGCCGCCGACCAAGCGCTCAGCGACGCCCTCGACGCGGGCGATTTCACGGCAACGCACGAGGTTGTGCGCAACCAGATCTCGTTCATCGAGGTCTACGTACTGCGGGTGCTGGCCGCGCTCGGGTTTGCCGTGTCGGTCCAGGACACCGGTTCCTGGTGGGCGCATCTCGCCAACCAGGCGCACGCGCCGTCCCCGCATCCCGGAGATCTGGCGACCGGATAGCGTGCGGACGCGAATGTGGTTGTGTCCCAACGGAGTTCCGCTGGGACACAACCACATTCGCCATGCCGTCGGGGCGTTAGTTCGTCGGCGCGGGGGCGGCCTCCTGCTCCGCCAGGGCGAGCGCGAAACGCCTCGGCTTGTCCTGCGTCCTCGCCGCCACGCCGCCCTCGACCAGCTTGTCCAGCGCGTTGCTGACCGCGCCCGACGACTTCCCGCCCAACGCGTTCGCGATCGCGGTGGGACCGAACTCCTCACCGGGGTGGTCGCGCAGGTAGTCCTCAACCATCCCCCGCAACCCGCCGGGTGCCAACCGTGCCTTCTTCTCGCCCGTCGCGTCCGCGCCATTCTCCGTCGTCGTGTCGCCGTCGGTCGTTGCGCCGTCCGCGCCGTTGGCGGCGGTGGGGTCGTTCACCTCGGCAACGACAGGCTCGGCTTCCACCGGGTCGGCTTCGTCGGAGTCGGCCGGGTCCTGCGCGCCATCGACTGCGGTGTCCGTCTGCTCGACGGGGTCTTCCTCCGTGACTGCCGAGTCGTTGGCGTCGGGTGCGTCCGGGGCGACCGTTTCGGCCTGCGTGGTGTCGGTCGTGTCGGCGTCGTCCGCCGCAGCGGTGTCCACTGGGGTCGGGTCTGCCTGGGTGGTGTCGCCTTCGGTGATCGCCCACAGGTCGGCGGCACGCCGCCCGCCCTCGGCGATCCCGGCGGTGCGGGCGACGCTGCCGTCGGCGGCCCATTTGACCAGGATCTTCTGCGCGGTCGACTTCCCGATCCTCGCTGCTGCGGACAAGTCGGCGGCGGTGCTGTTCGGCGCGGCGTGCAACGCCTCCCACAGCCTGTCTTCGGTGTCCGTACGGACCTTCGCGGCGACGGTCTGCTCGGGAACCGACCGCAACGTCGGAGCGGATCCGGTCGTGCTGGCGGCGGTTGTGATGGTGCGGGTTTTGCGGGTGCGGGTCTTGCTGGACATGACATCCCTCGATTCGCGTTCGTGATCGCTGCTGGGTGGTCATGCCCCGGCCGGAGCAGGTGTGGCCCGTGGTGCGCTTGCCGGTGTGTTCGGGCTACACGACTATGGACGCTTCCTTCGGCCCATGAAGTCAAGTGGGTTCAGCAAACAAGACGACCGTCTCGTGTAGACGATGGCGTATAGCTGGGATTTCGTTGCGCCACATGGGCCCACTTTGGCCCGGTGGCGCACACGTGCGTTGACAACAACGCGGTCACGAAGCGTCCATACACATCGGCCATCCGGCCACGACACCCGGAAACCGAAGGGGCACATAGACAATGACCACCGACCGCGACATCCACGAACCACCCGAACTGGCCGCCGACGTGGCCGTGGACGCGCCACGACCGGACCCCGACCCGATGGACACCACCGCGACCGCCGGGGCGTCACAGCCGCACGACGAGGCGACGATGCGAGCGTGGGAAGGGCTGCCACCGGACACGATGATCCTCGCCCCGGCATTCAACCCACCGCCGATGCGATGCCCCGACGACGTGTGGGCGATGCTCGTGACAGCGGTCGACATCATCGGCGACGCCGACCCCGACCGCGCGGGCGACGTGGCGTTGTTCGCCGGGAACTGGGTGCCAGAACAGCCCCCAGCCGACAACCTGTACGACGGCGACCTCGTCCTGCGCCTGACCCACCCGGCCGATCCCACGTACCCGCTGCCCCGCGACCACGCCGCCGATGTCGAGATGCTGCTGGCCTACCAAGGCCGTTGGCAGCGTGTTGGCCAGTGGGCTGGGGTCGACGACGGCTGGCCGAGTCTCGTCGCGCCGACGGCCGCCGCCGTGATGGGACTGCACGGCGACGCCACCGAGGCGGCGATCTGGTCGGAGACCCCGCCGTCGACCTCCCCGCCGCTGATCAAGTGGGCGCGCGGCGGCATCGCCGAACTGCTGGACGCCGGACTGGTCACGGCAGGCGAGGAACTGATCTGGAACCGCCGCAAACTCGGCGTCCGGCACACCGCCCGCATCCGGTCCGACGGCACCCTCGTCCTCGCCGACGGCCGGGTGTACGCCAACCCATGCGGTGCCACCACAGCGCTGGGCGGCAACCACCAGAACGGCTGGAGCGCGTTTCGGCGGGTATCCGATGGGCGCACGTTGGGTGACCTGCGGGCAGAACTTCGCGCGCGGCGCGGGCAGTAACCTACCCCACCCAGCAATCGTGCATGGTCCGAGCCGGAGCCGCTGTGCGACAGGCAACTGCCGTCGCACAGCGGCCCTGGCTGGCGGGAGGAGTCTTTGCGGAGTGGGCGGACCGTGTCAGAACGGGGTGCCATCGGGGTTGTCGTCCCAGCCACGCGACTCCACTGCCCGTCGGGTCCACGCGAGCACGACGGCGACGTTCTGGGCAGAGACTCGATGCCGCGGCTTCACGTCCACACAACGATCGGTGTGGAGTCGGTCAGCAGCAGGACGTCCGGGACGTGGCGCCGTATGCGCTGGTCGCGCTTTGCCTCCAGGAGAAACGGCTGCGCCACGATTCCGTGCACGGAAGCTCGTGTGATACGAGCGGCCAGTCCGCAACTGGTTTCCGCACTACTTGAGCACTCGCTGCCCTGGTCGGCGTGACCGGTCAGCGGACAGGAGCGGACAGGGGAAGCTCAGAGGCCCAGAGGGTGGGCGGAGAGCCAGTCGGTGTGACGATGTTTCAAGGCGTCACGTTCACCGGTCGTGGGCAGCAGGATGTCGGCGCCTCCGTCGTACGGGTGGTGAACGCGGTCGAAGGACAGACTGGTGATCATCACGTTGCCGGTGACATCGTCGGCCACAGCGCGGAGCAGGTCGTCCACGAGACCAGATCGCCAGGGCCTGCGACTGGCGTACAGGTGGGTATAGGTGATGAAGTCCGGATCCGTTTCGTCCTCGTCCGTGCGCACGGACGTCCAGTGAAGGGCGCCGGGGTTCCTGAGCTCGTGATGTGCGGGCAGCACCGGGGCATCGGTTGCGTCCGACCAGTCGGCGGTGACGATTCGGACCTCCTGTCCGTGGAACAGCTCGTCCAGGATCGTGTTGTGGCGATGGAGCACGATGTCGTACTCGGCGTCGTGGCTGGGATAGCGCTTGGATCCGGGCAGGCTGTGAATCCGCACCCATCGGTCGCAGTGGGCGTGTTTCAGGGTATGGGCCAACGGAGGGCACTCGGGCCACTGCCGCCGCCACAGCGCCGACAGGTCGTCGTCCAACACGCGATCACCTTCTCCAACTGGTAGTCGACCGATCTCCGCCTCCCGCTGGATCGACCGAGTCCGCGGAACCTACACGCGGAGTCAGCCGTACGCAGCCCGTTTATCCGCCCATCGGTATGAGAGTGCGTTGCGGTTCCCTGTCGACCAAGGCAAGGCATCCGCTGCGGACGTTGGTTGGGGATTCCCGCACGCCAGCTGCTCAGGCGGCGGTACGGAGATGGCTTCCGCCGAACTTGTGCAAATGCTCGTCCAGTGCTCAAGTTCATACGGAAATGCTCATCTTGCTGCGGAAGTTACAAAGGGTGTCCTTTCCGCTTTGAAGTGATCACTTTGGCGGCTTCCTCCTGCGGTTTCCGCAGTAGTTGATCACTACTGGTGGCATTTCCTTTCGGGCTAGTTGATCGTTGGCCTTGGGAACGATCGGACATCGCGCTGTCGCTGTACGGGCGGAAGCTGTACGAGCTGATGTCGGCCCACTGGCCGACCGCCGGCCAGGCGCCCCGGCGTGCCCCCGGTGGAGGCCGAGTACGCCCGGCTGTGGCTCGCGATGCCGAAGGTAGTGTTGTCGCTCGGCAAGCGCCTGGTGTCCGCACTATTTGATCATTCGCTCGCCTGAGTGGGGTGATCGACCCGTGGCACGAGAGCGAGATATGGGTTGTCAGGTCGATGGCGCCTAGGGACGCCGACGCGCAACTCAGCGCATAAGTGAGTCTTCTTAGACTAGCCTGCCGAGGCAACGTCGGGCGTAGATCACTGGGACAGCACAACGGACGTGGACAATGGGTGGCGTTCTGCGGGCTGAGAGCGATTGTGTCACCCGAGCGTGTGCGAGGAGTTCATAACCAGCGAAGAAACGGCGGCTCCACACGATGGGCTTTCCGACCCAAGCTCGGCGTGGCTCAGATTGGCACCGATAGGCTCGGCGGTGCTCCGTACAGTCATGAGTCGTCTGGCAGGTGAGGGAAGACTGTGTACTCAACGTTTGGGTGGATGAGTCGACTCAACAACTACTGTGTCACTGTCGTCGAGCAACCCGACCCCGTCCGAGTGCTAGCCGCGTTCGGCGCCGACCTGGATACCGCAGTGCGCGGAGATGCCCGCGACGAACTCGGCCTCTATAGCCTCGCTACCGGCTACCGGCCCGTGGTACGGGTGGTCGAGCACGGCCAATGGTGTGTCGCGGTCGAGAGCTTCAGCTTCGAAGGTATGCGTGAACCGGTCTTGCGGCGGTTGTCGGCGGCCAGTCGGGTGGTCTCGGTCAGTCTGGATCACATCCCTGAATACAAGATGGGGTTTGCCGAGCTTGGCGATGTGATCGGGCCGTTCCAGGTCCCCAGGCGGAGCGATGCTGGCTGGCATCAACTGGACGCGGTCGCAGACCGTGTCGGAGTGTCGCTGGAGAACTGGTCAGATGAACGCCGGATGCGCAGTGCCGTCGAGTTCGCGGGCGACATCTGTGGATTTCCGATTGACGACGGTGTGGTCGCTTCGCCGGGGACGCTGGGCGTGATCCTGCCGCTGCTTCCGGTGTCGTTCGCCGAGAGCGGCTCGGTCCGCTCGGACATCGACGCACAGATCGTGGCGCTGGCCGAGTCCGGGAGCTGCGAAGAACTAGCGCCGGCGGTGTCTGAGCAAGTGAGGGCCATGTTGGCTGATGTCGGAATCAGCTCAAGTGAGCTTCTGGATGCGCTTGCCGAACCGTCGGGAGTTGTGGAGGACGACTCTCCCGTTGGGCAGGCGTTGCGGCGTGTTGTCGCCGAACAGTGGTTGATCTCGGGTCCACCCGTGGGCTCCCGCGGCAGGAATGTCGATGTGCGGAGTGTGGACGCACGTGTATCGGCTGGTCTGACCGCAGCTGCGCTGCTCAGAAGCGGCCCGAGGGCGGCGGTGGCCAAGATGCTGGACTGTCGGCCGGGCTCGGAGTGGCGTTCTCAGTTGATCGCCGGGTGGGAAGGCGTTGTCGCGACACCCAAAGCGATCGAAGCGGCTGCGGCGAGACTGGCGACCCATATGTCCCGTCGGGCCCGGTCGATATCAGTTCCGGGGGATCGGCTTCCCGGTCGCGAACAGGCCGCCGAGCGGACGCGAGCCGTGCCCTACGCAGGACATCGGCCCGCGTCCGCCGCCGAATCCGATCGGTCGGAGTCTTAGAAGGCGTAGACGCCGACGTAGTACGGATCGTTGTCCAGCAGCCGTTCAGTGTTGGTGAGCGCTCCGAGATCACCGCCGACGCGGCTGTTCATAGGAAGCGGCACGTGAGCTTGCAGGCAACGTTCGGTGCCGAGCATCCGGATCGGCTCGTACCAGAAGTCGCCGGTCTGGCTGTCGTACCGGGGTATGACTTCCGCGCAGTCCTTACCGGAGAGACCTAGATACCCGCCGCTTTGCCTGGTTTTCGCGAATGCGTATTCGTCGCAGCTGTCATCTGTGACATCGGTCCGCGGCCTAAACGTGCTGTCACAGATCCTCTGCCGGTTGGCTTCCGCTGCAGCGTCATCGGCCAAACGGGTCAAAGGCTGGGTGCGTCCGAAACCGTCGGGCAACTCAAGCTGGCCTACAAGAATGCCGACCGCCGCCTCCTTGTGAACCGAGGTTGTGAGTTGCAGTTCCGGTTTAAAGAACGGGATTACGCATCCGGCGAAGTTGCTCACGAGGTCGTCACAGCGGAACATGTCCGACGGGATCGACCATTCACCTGTTGCCTGCGGCGGCACAGCCCCTGGCGTTTCTACAGTCAGAGTGTACGTGACGCCGAAAAAGTCGGCACGATTGAACGGCGACGCGCGGTAAAGCATAAAACCGTCGTGCGTCTGGCCCCACTCTGTGAACCTCTCTCTGGTGAACCCCACGTTGTCGACTGTGCCGCACGGTGTGCCACAGCGACTGGCCAGGGTAGCGACCGGGGAACGCAACTCCCCGCTGGACGACACCAGGGTGATCGCGGTGGAGTCCTCGATATCTAGGTTTGTCGCCGACAGCGTGACTTCGTGATCGATCGCGAGCACCGCTGTCCCCAGCACGACACCGGTCGGCACCTCGATGATCATGAATCTCTGATAGCCGTCGTGCAGGCACAGCTCCGTGCGGGTGACATACCACACGTTCGGGGCGCCCGGGCTGCACCACACATTTGTTGCTGCCGGTCCTACACGTGGCACTGGCTGAGGCGCCGAAGACTCCGCCGTGCTGGACACACACAGGACCTTCTGCACGCCCTGCTTCGCATAGTCAGCCAAGTTCGCATTGACTGTTTCGCAGTCGGGTGTCGCACTAGTGGCCTGACGGGGTCTGACGGGCACAGGCGGCTTCGGCTGCGCTTTGCCGAGGTTTCCAACAATCTTGGATAGGTCGACACGCTGGTGGTGTTGTGACTCCTGAGCCGTGGCCGGTGGTACGGCCGCGAAAAGCAAAGCAGCGATCGCAGCGCATACCACGCCTAATCTTCGTGAACCCACGACATCCTCCCATTGCGTAATGACATCATGCTGCCAGACTTCTCTAGTGACAGAAATTGTCGGCTTAATGACACGGAGGGCCCTCGCTAAAAATGCAAGCGGGCACACGAAATAACGCCTCAACGGCGTCGCTTGACAGTGCGCACCCACTACCGCGTCTGGCGAAGTTGTCCCCACCGAGCCAGCCGCAGAACAGACCCTAGCGATGTCACCCCGTGGTTGGTAAATAGCTCTCAGTGAGATTCACTCGGATGGCGGCAACAGGCGCCGTAACCCTCAAGTAGCCCCGACACCGCCATTTGCCCGCCGAGCTGGATAAGGCCAATTGGCTGCACAACATGTCGACCTTCGCCGTGGGAACATTGCCTTACTGACGAAGGGAACAACCGACGTCACGACTACATCACGACGGGAAGTGGGCAAACGTCCAACAAGGGCGGCGCTGTCAGCAGTTGCCACCTGCTGCCCCAGACTGATCGCGATTGGATCACGTATCGTAACTGCCGCCAGCGCCCCACCGTCCGCCAGGAAAGGATCACGTGTGTCAACCACTGCTCCTGATCCCGGACAACCCACTCGGCGATCTTCGCCACAGTGGACAATGCTGTTGATCGGATTGCTAGCAGCGATCATTGTTGCCGCGTCCGTGCTGGCCGCGACACTGCTGCAGCCGTCGGGCACATCGACACGCGCAGCGTTCACGACAGGCACGGTCGGAACAGATGTCACGGCCGTGCCCAACACTGCGCCTTCATCGGCCATTCCACCAAGCCAACGCGCTGCGGCGGGGAGCGCGGGAGACAACAACCTCATATATGAGGTCACCGGCTCCGGAGTCATCACGATCACAGCACCCGATGGACAGCGGCTGGATCGACCGGCTCTTCCGTGGCGAGCGGTCGCCCCGATGCAAAACGGACACACCCAGACCGTGCTCCTCGTCGCTATCACTGGTCCAGACGGAGGATCGGTGACATGCCGAGTAACGCACCAAGATGCAGTAGTTGCTGAAGACACGAAGTCTGGCCCAAACGCTCGAGCCACGTGTTCCGGCGTCGTACAGCGATAGGCACCGCTCAGGCCGTCCCGGCCAAACCCTGGCGGCGGCGAGCGGTGAAGCTGGCAGTGAGATCGCCGCACAAAGCTTCCACGCGTTAAGTGAAGTCCCGACATGGGAGACCGGTCAGCGGGCGAACCCTAGTTGAAAAATTCGGCAGATACCAATAGCGTCACCGGAACAATTCTGGGGTGATCCGCACCTCTGGCTCTACCCGTTCATAGCATGCACCATGTTGACCCTAGTCAACTTCACCTCCGTCCGGCACGCGGAAAAGTCCGCTGCGATTGTCGTTCCCGTTCGACGACGAAAAGTTTGGCGTCGTGGCCAACCGCGGTAACAGCGGCGGCTTCGTCGCCCGACGCTTGGCCCCGGGCAGGGTACACATCTTCGATGAACTAGTTGGGCGCTCCTTCCGTGGTACTTGATCAGGTGGTCATGTTGTGGTCATCTGCATACGGAAGAGGTCAAGTGTCCGCGGAACCTACAAAGGGTCAATTGGCCGGCCGTGTTGCTCCCGCGTAGTCGTCTCCTCGGTGTCGGTAGGGCTGGATCTTGACGACCTGTCCGCGGTCTGGTGCGTCGATCATCAGTCCTCCGCCGATGTAGAGGCCGACGTGGCGGATCTTGGTGTTGGGGTTGCCGTAGAACACGAGATCACCCGGTAGCAGCGGTTGCCCGTCGGGTACGCGTGGTCCGGCGTGGAATTGTGTGTGGGCGGTGCGGGGCAGGGTGATTCCGGCTGCGGCGTAGGCTGCCTTGGTGAGGCCGGAACAGTCGAATCCGCCTTCTTGTGGTCCGTCTCCGCCCCATACGTAGGGCAGTCCTCGTTGTCCGCAGGCGTAGTTGATGGCGGCTAGGGTAGCTGGGTTGGGGGCTTGGATGGCGTTGCAGTCTCCGGTGCCGACGACTTCGCTTGTGGTGGCTGTGCATGTGGCGCCGTGGACTGCGGCGAGTACGGCTCGTGCGGTGTGTTCGTGTTTGGCGTAGGCGCTTGGGGTTCTGGAGCGTTGGACGGCTTGGGCGGCGTCGTTGATGCTCATCTGTTGCCAGCCGGGGACGGCGAGCAGGTGTTGGTAGAACTGGGTGGCGGCGTAGGTGGGGTTCATGATCTGCGCTGGGGTGCCCCAGCCTTGGCTGGGGCGTTGCTGGAAGAGTCCGAGGCTGTCGCGGTCGCCGTGGTCGAGGTTGTTCAATGTGGACTCTTGCATCGCGGTGGCGAGGGCGACCAGCCAGCCGTGTTCCGGTACGTTCATCTGTCTGCCCACGGCGACGATGGTGGCGGCGTTGGCGAGCTGCGCCGGCCCGTATCCGGCGACGCGCGCGGACGTGTCTCCGGTGAGGACGCAGTCCAGGCTGCTGGTGCTGCTGCCGAACACCGCCGAGATCGTTCCGGAGACGCCATTGCCGATCAGCAGGGGGATGAACAGGATCAGCGCAAGCGCAGCGGCACCGACTTTCAGGATCATCGCGGGTCACCGCCTGCAGGTACTTGGCCCGCGCGGGTTCGGCGGTGGCATCGGTGTCGGCGCTGGCGCCATCAGCAGCGGCATGTCGGTGCCGATCGCCGACTCGCCGCCCTCGTTGTCGCTACTGGGCGCCGGGACGTGCGGCCAGGCGTCGAGCAACCGGTGCAGTGCGCGCCGAGGGCTGCCGCTGTCGCGGGTGGTGCTGGTGGTGGTGAGGGGCAGCCAGATCTGGTCGGCGGGGCTGGGGTGGGCGGTCTCGGGGTTGAGCA
Organism: Kibdelosporangium persicum; assembly: GCF_013280595.1. GTDB lineage: Bacteria > Actinomycetota > Actinomycetes > Mycobacteriales > Pseudonocardiaceae > Kibdelosporangium > Kibdelosporangium persicum. The sequence continues at coordinate 205,760 of NZ_JAAATY010000007.1, read as the reverse complement.
TCTCGGCCGTGGTGGTGGCGAGCGGGACTGTGTCGGGGTCGTCGAGTCCTTGCCAGGCGCGGTAGAGCAGTCGGCGGGCGGTGGCCTCGCGTCGTGCGGTCGGCAGCCAGACCAGTAGCGGTGTGATGATGCCGGTGGCCTCGGCCAGCTTGGCGTAGCCGGTGAGCTTCCCGGCGAGCTTGGTCAGGGCTTCGGTGCCGAAGTCGTACTCGAGGAAGAATTCGACCTCCGCACCGTGGCTGGTCCAGCGGCCGTAGGCGTCGGGTTTGATCAGGTCGCCGAAGTGCCTGGCGCAGCGGGTCTCGGACCACCAGGCGCACAGGGCTGCGTGTTCGGCGGGGTCGCTGTGGCGGGCGTGGTCCACGAGGGCGGTGAACCAGTCGGCCACGCCGATGGTGTGTGCGAGCCGTAGGGAGTGGGCAATTCCGAAGGCGCGGTCGTGCCGGTAGCCGAGGTCTTTGACGTCCAGGCCGTCCTCGGCGGCCAGTACCGCGGCTCCGGCGGGCGCGAGGACGTAGTGCATGGGTGCCGTGCCGACCGAGACGAACGGCTGGAACCGGTCCACCACGCCCCACTGGAACAGTTCCCGCAACCGCATCCGGCCTGAGCGGAAGGAGGGGAACGCGAGTGCGGTGATCTGGTGGGAGGTGAGCACGCGGTGCTCGTGCAGCATCCGGATGATCCATCGGTCGCGTGGAGTCAGTCGCCATGCCAGCACCGCTTGGTGCTCGGTGGTGTTCGCCGCACGCGGGGACGGGCGAGTGGCTTTGTGGCCTCGCAGTGCTCGTTGCCTAGTGGGATTGGTGATCACGGCGCGAACCTCCAGAAAGGGTTGCGGGGAAAGGGCTTGCGTCCGCTGCTTTGTTGCGGCCTGGCGCGGGTCAGGGTTGGCGGCGGCGTGGGTCGGTGCTGTGTGGCCGGACGCGGGGCTGGTGTTGGTGCTCGCGGGTGATCGCCTGCGGCTGCCGGGTGGCTCCGGCAGGCTGCTGCGGAGCCCGGGTGTCCGAGCCGGATGCAGGCGGAGTGAGGGCAGAAGCGCGGCGGTGCAAGGCGCGGCGGGCGATGCCGCGGATGTCACGGGCGCGGCCGGGGATGGCGCTCGGGAGTGGTTGGGTGCGCATGGTGAACGGCTGCGCTTCCTCGCCGTTGAGCACGAGGCGCACGGCGGCGTGGAAGACGCCGAGGTGGGCCAGGTCGTGATCGGACAGCCGGGGTGCGGTGTGCCGGGACAGTTCCCGGGCGTCTTCTGGGGAGGCGTTGAAAAAGATCTTGCTGCGGGCGTTGGTGGACATGCCTTCCCGCAACTCTCGGGGTAGTTGGCCCAGGTGCTGGTGGGCCAGGGTCATCGCGACCCGGAATCCGCGGGCTTCGGCCAGCATGTCCTCGATCGGGTAGGGCAGGTTGAGGAAGTTGTGGCATTCGTCGATCACGAGGCTCGCATCGCGGCGTTGGCGTTGTGGAGTGCGGGCGCGGCCGGTGGTGGCCTGCCAGGTGCGCGCGACGACGAGCGATCCGACCAGTCGGGTGGTTTCCTCGCCGAGCGAGCCCTTGGGGATGCGCACAAGGCAGATGCCGCCATCCAGCACACTGGACATGTCCACAGTGGAAGGCCCGCCGGTGATGGCGTCCCGGACGAACGGCCGCAACAAGAACGCCCGGAGCTTGTTCATCAGCGGGCTGATCACCTGGCTGCGAGCCGAGTCGGTGAGTTCGGCGTACCAAGACCAGAATCCGCGCAACACCGGGTCGGTGATCCCAGCCGTCACTCGTGACCGGAACGCGGGATCGGCGAGCAGTTTCGGCAGATCGGCGAGGGTGGCGACGCCTTCCTGGGCGCGCAGGGTCAGGCAGGCGGCGCGCATGACGTCGTCGGTGCGCGGGCCCCAGAAGGCGCTGTAGACCCGTCGGAACACTGACACGAGGTTGTCGACCGTGAGGTCGGTTTCCCCGCCGTCCAATGGGTTAAGGCATGGTGGCCGGGTCTTGGAGTCGGCGTCGAAGAGCACGACACGGTCACCGGCCGAGCGGGGCAGGCGGGAAAGCACGTCGGTGACGAGGTCGCCTTTGGGGTCGATCAGCACGATCCCGCGGCCGGCTTCGGCGTCGGCCAGGATCATGTTGCCCAGCAACGTGCTCTTGCCCGAGCCGGTCGCGCCGATAACGTGCAGGTGGTGCCGTGCGTCCGGCACGCGTAGCGCGACGGGGCGTTCGTGGCCGGTGTCGGTGACGCCGATCGGCTTGGCCTGCGGTCCGGGTGTGGCGATGCCGGGCGGCGGGGCGATCGCGCGGGCACCGGCGCGCTGGACACCAGGGATCGCCTCGTCGGTCGGCAGGTGCGCCATCGCCGCCAGCTCGGCCACCGACAGCAGGTCGCCTTTGCCGAGTCGCCGGTCGGCCAGCGCTCGGTCGGGGTGGCGCAGGCGGTGGCGGGTGTAGTGGTTGTGCTCGGTGTAGGAGGCGAAACTGGCCGCCAGCGCGTGTGCCCGACCACGGGCCACATCCCGCGCGGCACGGATCTCGGCCTCGGTGGTGTCTGTCGGAAGGAGGGTGGCGACCGCGTAGCGGATGACGGTCTCGTACTGGGAGCCGCGCTGTTTGGTCACGATGGCGCGGTTCTGCGCGGCGTATTCCAGCGAGGTCTGCGGATCGGTGTGCAATGCCCCGGACTTCGTGGTGTGCCGCCGGACGGGGCTGGTTGTCATGCCGGGGGTGATCAGGTCGAGCAGGCGGCCGACGACGCGGGTGGAGCCGCCGGCGTGCACTCTGCGCGCGGAGCGGCGCGCCCGGGCGACGCGTCGGCCGGTGACCGGGCGGGCGAGGATCTGAACGCAGGCGTACTCGTCGCGGCCGAGCCCGACCGGGGCGCCGATCAGGGCACGGATCGGGTCGGCGGTGAAGTCGGTACGGATCGGCAGCGCCTCGGACCGCGCCAGGCGCAGTTCGCCGCCGACCACCAGCCGCCGCTGGCGGTCGTTGGGCGGCGGCAGGGGTGGATCGGCGGTGCCGACGCGGGTGTGCGCGCCGGGCCAAGCGGCCTCGATGGCGCGTTCGACCAGGCCGGGCGGGATCACGCCGGGCACCCAGAATCGGATGGCGACACCGGCCTCGGTGAACACGTACTCGCATGCCACGTGTGGCTGCCCGGTCAACCAGCGGCGCCAGGCGGGCCGCAACAGTCCGACCAGGTTGGCCCACAATGCCTGCCCGCCCGCGGGGTCGACGGTGGGTGGGGCGAGCACGGTGATCTGGCGGGCGTCGGCGACCAGTCTCGCGTGGCAGCGCCGCGCCCACCAGCGCCGACCGATCAGGAACCCGGTGATGCCCAGGGCGAGGACCGGGGCGACGATCGGCCCCCACGCGATCGCCCCATCCCGCAGGCGATCGAGCAAGGTGAGCAGGGCACCGCCGGGATCCCGCAGGTAGTCCCCGAACCACCCGTTGGTTATGCCCGTCCGCGCGATTCCGGTAGACGTCAACGGAATGGGCACATCGGACGGGATGAGGGCAGCCGGTATCGAGGCAAGCATGACGGGTCCTCTCACAAGCCAGGAACGGAAAGACGACCGGTGTCAGGCGGCGTCGAGTTCGATGTGGTCGTCCACACTGGAGGAACCGAACTCGTCACCCTCGGCCGCGCACGGTGGTTCGTCGACGAAGCCCAGGTCGACGAAGGACGGTTCGGCGTCGGTGTCGCCGCCACTGTCGGTGTTGTCCGCGTATCCGGCGAGTTCCGCTGGGTTGCTGGTGACGAGACGGTGCTCGGTGGGTGAGGCGATGGAGTGGAACGCGACCCGCTGCGTGCCCGCTGACAACAGTCCTTGGCCCCGGTCCGCCGACAACAGGAAGGCGCGTTCCCCGGCGGACAGATCGAAGGTCTGGGTGATCTCGTCGATGGCTTGCGATGCCTGCCGGAGCAGGATCTGGGTCGCCGCGTTCGCGACGACGGCTTTGCCGAGGTCGCTGCTGAGAACGTCGGCGGTGTCCTGGGTGGCGACGGTCAAGCCGGCCCAGTGTTTGCGGGAGGCCTTGGCCATGCGGAACAGGAACTCTGCGCCGGATCGCTCTTTCATCAGCAGCCACGCCTCGTCCACGACCACCAGGCGCGGGCGGCGGATCGCGGGGTTGGACACCCGCCGCCAGACCGTGTCCAGGGTGAGCAGGGTGCCGATGGGCTTCAGCTCGTCGGGCAGGTCGCGCAGGCTGAACACCACGAGGTGCCCTTCGGGGTTGGTGGTGGTCTGCCCATCGAACAGCGACGAGAACGCGCCTTCGACGAACGGGTGCAGCCGCGCGGCCAGCTCGGCAGCGGCCCGGTCGCCGGCCTGGCCGGCGATGGCGAGTTGGTCGCGCAAGGTCCGCAGCGTGGGCGAGGGCCGGGTCCAGGTCCGGGCGTCGGTGGTGATGCCGACCGACTGGTAGGTGGCGGCGATGCCTCGATCCAGGGCGGCCCGCTCGGCGGCCTGCAAGGCGTTGCCGACGAGCACGGCGATGACGGTGTGCAGGAACAACGACCGGCGGACAAGGGCATCTTTCGGTGCGGTGCGGCGTCCGTCGGCGCGGGTGTGGATCGGCAGATCGAACGGGTTGAGCCGGACGCCTGCCGCGCCGAGGTGGACGTAGGTGCCGCCGACCGCGGCGGCCAGCCGGGCGTACTCGTCCTCGGGGTCGACCACCGCGATCTCGATGCCCCGGTACAGGCTGCGCAGCAGCTCCAGCTTCACCAGATAGCTTTTGCCCGCACCACTGCGGCCGAGGACGACCGAGTTGTGGTTGTGCATCCCGTCGCCGAACCGGTCCCAGTGCACCAGGCCCTGGCTGCCGACGTTGTAGCCGTACAGCACACCGGACGGTGCGGCCACCGAGGTCGGGTCGGCCGCGGGCAGGTCCGGGCTGGTGAACGGGAAGGCCGCCGAGAGCGCGGCGGTGTCGAACGTGCGGCGCATCCCGATCAAGTCCAGGCCCATCGGCAGGGTCGACACCCAGCCCTGCAGCGACCGGTAGGTGGTGTGCTTGGCATCCAGCAGCAGACTCGCCGCCAACGACCGCAACGCGGCCACTTCGTCGGCCAGCGCCCGCTCGGACGGAGCGTGGATGGTCAGGTACAGGCCGACGCGGAACAATTTGCCCTCGCCCCGCGCAACCCGAGAGCTGAGGTCATAGGCGTCCTCGGTGGCGGCTTCGACCTGGGGGTCGTAGAGGCGCCCGTGCTCGGCGGTGTGCCGGCGCCCGGACTCGAGCTTGGCGAGCTGTTTCTTCAACCGTGCGGCGGCGGTGGCCGGGTCGATCGGCTCGACGTGCAGGGCGACATCCAGTCGGCCGGGGTAGGTCAACAAGGGGGCGAGCCAGCCGGGGTGGACCTCGCGCGGGAAACCCGTAATCGCGAAGCTGGACACCCACTCGTTGCCGACTTCCAGATGCCGAGCGCCGACCGACAGGGCGTCCGGGGTGAACGCCGCGGCCCGGTGGGCGGGACGTGTCGCGGGGCGGCGGCGCCGGTTTCGTGGTCGGGTGGTCATCACCACCGCCCCCTCTCCTCGTCGTAGTCCTCGTAGTCCCAGTCATCGACCTCGCCACCGTCTTCTGGGTCGTGTCCGTCATGGTCGAGGGCGGCGCTGTCGGTGAGGTGGTCGTCCAGGTCGGTATCGCTGGCGGTGGTGATGACCTCGTCGGCTCCGGCCAGGTCCGCGGAGGGCGGCAGCAGGGTGTCGGGGTTGCACGCGCTGGCGAGCACGGCGGTGGCCTGTCCGGCGTCCAAGGGGGTGACCACGATTCCGGCGGGTGCGAGCAGTTCGATCGCTTCGCCGAGGCGACGCACCAGTCGTGACTCCGCGGCCCGCCGCGCCCCGGCGTTCGCGTGCCCGGTCTGGTTGGTCGTGCGGCGTGTGCCGCGGGCCAGTGCGGACAGGACAGCGAGCGGCCTGGGTCCGCCGAGCCCGTCCGTGGGCGCGGTCGTCGCGCCCAGTGGCTCGCGCAGGATCAGCAGCACTTGGCGGCGCAGCAGGTCGGCCTGCTCACCGAGCTGCGCGAGGTAGTCGGCGTGCTCCAGAGCCGCCTGTTCCAGAGCGGGGTGCGGTAGCCCACCCGCACGTGCCCGTAGCTCGCTGATCTGACCGGACAGGTCAAGCCGTTCGGTGCGCACCAGCAGCTGTATCGGTGCGGTCAGACTGTGCAGGTAACGACCGAAGCTGGCGACCAGCGACTCCTGCTCGGACGGGGTACGCAGCGCAAAGTTCACCGTCGAGGCCACCGCGACCACAGCCAGGCCGTCGCTGCCCAGGTCGACCACCCCGACGTTGCTGCCGGTGTCGGTGACCGCCTCGGCGGGCAGCCGCAACGCCGACGGCGAGATCTGCTCCCGCACCGAACCTCTGCCGCCCTTGGCGCCGTTGCCCGCAGCCCGGCTTGCGGTGGTGGTCTGACCGGTCAGCCAGTCCGGCGCGGGCCGCACGCCCTCGGGGGCGGCCACCTGGTGGCGTGGTCGGATACGTTGCCGGATCGCGGCGAGCAGCAGCCGGTCCAGGGAGACGCCGTCACGCTGACCGAGCGCGAGGATCGCCGCGCTCGCACCGACCGGGATGGCCAACGCGACGAACACCGGGACCGGCAGGAACACGCGGGTGACAGTCCAGGCGGCGTAGAGCGCAAGGCCGGTCACCGCGAGGATCGCGAGCTGGCGGCCGGTCAGTGGGCCGAGGACGCGATCGGCCATGTCAACGTCGGCGGGGATGCGAACGGGAGACGTCACGACATGCCTCCGGGCTTGGGTGGTCGGGTGCGGCGTGGTGGTTTCGGTAGGTCCAGCGGGAGCCGGAGTTGCTGCCCGGCGGGCGGGACGGGCCGTGCTGGTGGCGGTGCGGGCGCGGGTTTCGCGGGCGCGACGCGGCGCACGCCGTCCAGCGGGAGCGGGTACTGCCCGGAACGGGTCGCACGGTTGCCCTTGTACGGGTCGAAGGGAAGTTCCGGCTGTGTCGCGCGCGTCCGCGGTGGCGGTGGCGCGGCCGGGGGTGGCGGGCTCGGCGGCCGCGGTGTGCGGCGCACGCCATCCAGTGGCAGCGGGTACTGCCCGGAACGGGTCGCCCGGTTGCCCTTGTAAGGGTCGAACGGCAACTCCAGCTGCCGCCCGCCACCGGATCGGCCCCGCGGCCGATCGCCCGTTCCCGGCTGGTCGGATGCGGCCGGGGATGGCGTGGACGTGACCCGCTCGACTTCCAGCGGAAGCCGGTACTGGCCGTCGCGTCCCAGGACTGGTTTGTGCTCCGGCCAGTCGTCCCCGAGCGGCAACGCCAGCTGCCGCCCCTGCCCCGCGCCGGACTTCGGCGCGGGAGCCGGTTTCGGCTTGGCCGCTGGTCGGTGGCGGCGCACACCGGTCAGCGGCAGCACGTACTGGCCGTCCGCGGTGGCGCGGGTGCGGACATACGGGTCCGCTGGTGCACGACCGCCGCTGTTTCCTGCGCGACCGCTACCGCCGGACGGGCGTGGCCTGCCGGTCGCGCCGCCGCCCCGGCCGCGGAACAGGCCGAACGTCTTGTAGGCCACGAAGCCGCGCACGACCGTGCCCAGCAACGATCGGCCGGAGCCGGTGCGCACCGAAGCCAACACCCAGAACGGGATCTTGAACAGGATGTACATCAGCGCCAGCGCGACGAGCAGATTGACCAAACCGCTCACCGTCGGGCCGAACATGCTGAACCCGCCAGGGGCGAGGAACACGTTCATCGCGGTGATCAACGTGAGGCTCTGGCACACCTGGATGGCCAGACAGCCGCCAAACGCTTTCCACCACCAGCGCGCGATGCCCTCGGTCTGCGGCAGCGCGTGGAACATCAGCGCGACCGGCGCCCCGGCGACCAGGATCACCGTCAGCGCGACCCGCACGATGTAGGTGACCAGCAGCACGATCAGCATCCCGGCCAAGAAGATGCCGAGGAAGATGATCCAGATGCCGCCGTTGAGCGAGCCGAGGACAAGGTTGCGCAGCGTCGTACCGGCCGAGCTGGCGTCCACGCCGCCGCCCATCACCGCCTGGGCCAGGCCGTTGGCGATCTGGATGGCCTTGGTCGCCACCCACAAGCTCAACGCACCGGCGAGAAACCCGACCACCAGGCGTGGCGCGATCTCCTTGACCGAGTGCCGGGTCTGCAGGGTCTCGTAGCCCATGATCAGCACACCGGCGATCAGGATCAGCAGCCCATAGCAGGCCAGCAGGATCTGCCACGAGTTGTTCCACAACTCGCCAATCCGGGGCAGCGAATCCGGGGTCGGTGTGGTCAGCAGCGTCCTGGACAACAGATCCAAAAGCGGGTTCAGCGCTGCCTCCACGATGCCGCGGAAGAAGGCGTTGATCGCCTCGGTGATGCAGGCCCCGATATCGGTGATGCCGCACTCGTCGTCGTCCTCGCCCGGCTGGCCGGGCTGCCTGCTGCCCGGATCGGTCGGCGGTGCCGTCGAGGACGGAGGCTGCGGGATACAGCCCTCGCCCGTGCACGGCGGCGGGGCCGACGGGGTGGACTGGTTGAGGCACTCGTACTGCAGCGATCCGGGGAAGCACGTCACCGAGGTCGGTGGGCCGGTCGGGATCGGCAACGGAACACCCGTGGACGGTGGTGTGGGGGTGGGAGCAGGCAGGTGGCACACCGGCAGCGGCGAGTCCTGTGTGCATGGGTCGCTCGTCGGGACCGGCGCGAGCGGATTCGGGGCGGGTGGGGTTGGTGCGGGCTGCGCGGTGGCCGGACCGTTGCCGGGCTCGGCAGCACCGACGGCGAGGGCGCCGCCGAGCAGGAGGACCAGGCTCACCGCCAACATCGCCAGCGCCCGGTTTCGCGTCATGCGCGGCCACCACCGCGACCCGCCAGCGGCGCGTTGGGTGGTGCTGGCGACTGGAGGCGCGAGCAGTTCCCGGTCGGCGCCGGTGACCTCCGTATGGGTGTGGGCAGCTTCGTCGGAGCACAGGCTCGGCGCCGTCAGCGCGGCCACCGTCCGACAGCCGGTGGGCCTGGTCAGCCCTGATCGGCCGGACATGGCTCAGGCCCCCACGATGCCCTGGAGCACGGCGACGACCAGGGGCGCGAGCGCGGCCAGGCCGTAGCCGATCCCGGAGGCCTTGAACGCGGTTTTGGCCTTCTCGATCTCACCGGGATCGCCGCTGCCCATCACGTAGCGGACACCGCCGATGGAAAAGAACACCGTCGCCAAACCGGCGAGGATGCCCATCACCCAGTTGCGGATGTTGGTCAAAACCTGATCAATCGATCCGGCCAGGGCGAGCACCTGAACGGTCTCCGCGTGCGCCGCCGAGACACCGGCGGCGAACAGCAGCAGGGCGACGCCGACCACCTCGGTGATCACCACGAGCGTCCGTCGGACGGCGGTCCGGCGTGCGGTCGAGACGAAAGACATCGGACGTGTGCCAGGTGCGTCGGCGTTCGACCGCGGTACGCAGGAGCGAATCTTGCGGCCTTGTCGAGCCACCGCGCTGTGCTGGCTGCCAGGCCGACGGTCAACGCAACGGTGGTCTGGCCGGTGAGGAAGGGGTGAACGGGTCAGGCGCATCGCGGCACCTCCGGAGTCGTGCCCGACGGGCGCGGCGCGGGCGCGCTCGGCCGGTCGGGCGAGGTGGTGTGCGCGGGGGCGGCTGAGGTCCTCCCGCAGCCCTCGACTCCGGATTGGGGCGCCGTTTTCCAGGTCCGATACCGAACCGTGACCGACAACTTTTCCGTTGAAGTGGTCACTCTGCGCGACTTGCCAGCTGGGCGGCGCAGGGTGTTGCCGGTGCCGTTGGCGGCTGCGGTGATGGTCGCCGCGTTGACCGCGCGGATCTCCACATCGCGCTCGCGGCGGTCGCCGGGATCGTCGTGCGGGGCCTGCTCGGTCAGCCACGCGACCAGGCGTGCTTCGGCTTCTCCCCGAACCCACTGCAAGGTGGTGACGTTGACACCGGCATCGGCCGCGGCGGCGGACAGCGAGTAGTCCTCCAGCCGGGTGGAGCCGATCAGTTCGGCTTCCTCGCGGGTGATCGCGCCCTCGGCCACCGCGCGGGCGAGCACGAAGTCCGGGTGGCCCCACGGCGGTGTGGGTTCGCTGGAGTGGAAGTCCTCATCGGAGGGCAGCGGGCGCTCCAGCGCGTCCCGGATGAACAGGTGTCCCGCGCGCAGCGCGGCGCACCGCAACCGCCACAACACCCACGGCCGGGCAAGGTCGATGCTCGCCAGCTCGGACAGAAACCCGGTCAGAACAGCGGCATGGATGTCGCGGCGGTCATCGGCGTACGGCGCGCACAACTCAGCGGCGATGGACAACAGCGCGGGCAACGCCACACCGACGCAGGCCACCGTCCAGGCGCCGCCCTCGTCGCGGGAGCGGGTGACCAGGTGCATCCAGATCAGGTCCACGGCCGGCATCGGCAGCGTGCCTTCCAGCAGCAGATCGCGCAGCTCGTCCAGGGGCACCCGTCGCCGAGGCAGGCCGGGGAAGTAGCGGCCGTCGATCGACAGCGGTTCCGGTTCGGTGACCAGCCACTCGAACGCGGTGCGGGCGGAGTCCAGCGGCAGGGAATCGTGCTCAAAAGGTGCACGAGAGAATTTGTGATTCGGGGCCACGGACGACTCCTTGCGAGGTCGCAGAAACAACGACCAGGCAAGGACGCCAAACCGAGTCCACCAAAACGCCACGAAACCGCCTCCGAACAACCTCAAAACCGCCACGGATGATCTTGAGTGATCGGTTCCGTCCGCCACAGAGATCATCTAGAGGCATGCACGGCCGGGATGTCGAACCGTCATCCAAGATCGTTGGTGATCGACAGTAATAGGCCATGAGCTGCATAAATAGTTACGCTGTGGCGTTTTGGTGGCGATCCGGTAAGAGCCCTCCGAGAGCGCCAAGACGCCTCAGCCACGCCCTCGGTTAGCCCTTAACGACCAGGACACAGAAAACTTCCGCAGTGTTCTCGTCGACCAGAGACGACGCACAGCCCGGCATGTCAACGCGAGACACGTGCACGTCTTATCCAGGTTTGAGACACCCACGAAAATCGCCGATAAAGATTGGATAACAAGCCTGGAAAAGTGCGGCGTTTTTCGGAGTCGGGGGGTGTCACAGGGCGCCACGTACCGCGCGGCGCACCCCCTGGCTCCGGAGGAATCCATGACGCAGTCCGACCGCTCGGCGCGCACCCCCAGCGCACGCGGCCCGAAGCGGCGCACCGACTCCAACGGCCCCGCGAGCACCCGCCGAGGAGGCGACCGCCGCCCCTACCCCACCGCGCCAACCACCACCAGGGTCAGTCCCGCCAAGCCCGGCTCCACCACCACCCGCCCGCGGTCACGCGGCTCGGCCCCGGCACCGACCCCGGCGACCGTGTGGACAGCGGGACCGGTACCGATCGACCTCCACGCGACCTGGCCCACCCCGATCGTCAGCAAGATCGTCAACTCGTTCAGCAAACCCGGCGCACGGGTCGCACTGCTGCCCTGGCCGACCACAGACCCGGCACCCGGTAAGCGTCACGGGCTCGACGCTGTCGGCGCGGACGGCGTGATCAAGCACGCACCCGGAACCGACCAGGACGACGTGACCGAGGCGCTCGCCGTCATCGAGAGCCTCGACCGGAGCAGTCGGGTGGTGCACGTCGCGGCCGAGGACGACCTCACCGGACGGGGCGCGCGACCGTTCTGGGCCGACCTTGTCGCCGCCCCTGACCCAGTGCCCGTGACCGTCTCCCCCACGTCGCCGTCAGCCGTGCGCGGCCGAGTGCTCGACGGCCCCGACGCCGTCTCGCCGGACACCGACCTGATCATCACCAGCCTGCGTCCCGAGCACAGCCACGACCACACCAGCGATCTTGTCGCACAGGTCGCGGCTCGGCTGCTGCGCGTCGGCGGCATCCTCGCCGTACTTACGCACAGTGACTTGTCCACGGGTGAGTTCATCGACCCGACCGGTGCCCTGGTGGCCGCGGCGCAGAACGCCGACCTGCTCTACCTCCAGCACATCGTCGCCCTCCACACACCGGTGCGCGACGGCCGGTTCGCCGTCGAAAGGCTCGCCGAACTCCACGACGCGGCTGACGACGACCACGCGCGCGCTCGGCACCGCGCGGCCGTGCGCGGGCTGCCCGCACCACATCAGCGCATCCACTCCGACGTCTTGGTCTTCGCCCAGCCACACGAACACGGGCCCCACCCGGCGAGCGCGGCCCGGTCGAATCCCGACACCGGAGCCACCCGATGACTGGCGCGCCGATCCCACACCCCGGAGACCACCGTCAGGAAGGCACGCCCGTGGCTGACGACCGCTTCCTCCACGCCCTGCCCGACCCGGCACCACCACACGCCACGACCCCGGTCGACCGCACCGGCGAGGACCACCCGCGGGAGCCGGCGGTGTCGGTGTGGACGACCGCGCAGATCTCCCCGGCGGCCCAGCGCAAGAACCGCTACGTGGCCGAATCGACCGCACATCCGGCCAAGATGCTCCCCGCCGTCGCCGCCCACGCCATCACGCACTACACCGACCCCGGCGATCTGGTGCTCGACCCGATGTGCGGGATCGGCACCAGCCTCGTCGAAGCCCTGCACGCCGGGCGACGCGCCGTCGGCATCGAGTACGAACCACACTGGGCCCACGTCACCCGAGTTAACCTGCAACGCGCCCACGCCGCCGGGACGCAGCATGAGGGGCGGGTGTTCCATGGCGACGCCCGCCAGATCGGCTCCCTGCTACCGCCGGAGTACCTCGGCCAGGCCGCGCTCGTGGTCACCTCACCGCCCTACGGGCCCTCCACCCACGGACAGGTCGCCGTCGCACCAGGCCAAGGCGTACAGAAGTACCACCACCTTTACGGCAACACCCTCGACCGCGGCAACCTCGCCAACATCGGCCACCACCGCCTGCTGACCGGATTCACCCGCATCCTCACCGGACTGGTGCCGTTCCTGCGGCCCGGCGGGCACATCGCCATCACCATCCGGCCCTGGCGCGAACACGCCGAACTGATCGACCTGCCCTCCCAGATCCTTGCCTGCGGCCTGCACGCCGGACTGATCCCCGTCGAACGCTGCGTCGCACTACTCGCACGGGCAGCCGAGACCGACCTCGTCCCGAGGGGGTCGTTCTTCCAGCGCGACTTCATCCGCAAACAACGCGAAGCCGGACTACCGCTGCACCTCATCGCACACGAGGACGTGCTGGTGTTCCGCACTCCGCTGCGCCGAACCGCGGGCTCGGCAATCGCGACAGACCGCCCACGTTCCCGACGCTCCCCCGCAAGCCGAGCACGACACGCCACCAACCCGAGCGTGTCAGACAGCAGGGCGGCATGAGCGTCCAATCACGCCGCACCACACATCCACCGGCGAACAGCTCCGCCCCCGCCCTCGTCGCCGTCACCACCACGGCGGCGAGGGCGGAGCGGGCGGCCACACCGCACACCGCGCTGGAAACCGTTCCCGGCACGCTGTCGGTCACCGCGAGTCCAGGCCCGGTCATCGGCTCGGTGTGCACCGGGTACGGCGGGCTTGACCTCGGCGTGCTGGCCGCGCTCGGCGGAGGACGAATCGCGTGGTGCGCCGACTCCGACCCACACATCGCGCAGATCCTCACCGCCCGGATGCCGAGCGTGCCCAACCTCGGCGATATCCGCGGCATCAACTGGCGCGGTATCGCGCCCGTCGAGGTGTTCACCGCCGGATTTCCCTGCCAGGACATCTCCGCCGCCGGACGGCGCGTGGGCATCGAGAAAGGAACCCGCAGTGGCCTGTGGACCGACATCGTGGCAGGCATTCGCGTACTACGACCCGCGCTCGTCGTGCTGGAGAACGTCGCCGCGCTTCGCTGGCGCGCGGGAGGACTCCACCGTGTACTCGGCGACCTGGCCGAAGCAGGGTATGACGCGCTCTGGCGTAGCGTCCGCGCCGCCGACATCGGCGCAGCCCACCGACGCGAACGCGTGTTCCTGCTCGCCTGGCCCCGCAACCGCACCAACACCGATGCTGCCCACCCCACAAGCCCGCGACGGGGATCACCGAGGAGCAGCCGACCCCGCCCGTCGCCGTGCCCGCGGACGACAAGTGAGCCTGCACGACGCAGTGAACGCGATCGTCAAACTCCTGCCCACCCCCACAGCGTCGGACGCGAAGAACTGCACCCACAAGACGCAGCGCGGTGGGCCGGCACTCCCCGACGAAGCCCGGATGCTGACGGCCCCAGAAACGTTGCTGCCGACCCCACGAGCGACCGACGGGACGAAGGACGGCCCGGCGCAACGCGGCTCCAAAGGCGACCTCATGCTGCCCTCAGCGGTCATGCGCCTGCCCGGCCCGAACGCCGCGGACGGCACCTCGTAGCTGTCCCGGCATCAACCGTCCTGAATGACACCTCGGCATCTGCGTCCGGTCTGGACTGGGGTGCCTACACACCGGCCGTCCGGCGCTGGGAGCGCGTGCTCGGACGACGAGCACCCTTCCCGACGCAACCAGGCAGGCACGGCCGCCCCGTGCTCGCACCCACGTTCGTCGAATGGCTCCAAGGGCTGGAGCCCGGCTGGGTCACCGATCTCCCGCTGCCACGCACCGTCCTACTGCGCGCGCTGGGCAACGGTGTCGTTCCCCAGCAAGCCGCCCACGCGGTGTCCCTGCTGCTGGACGACCTCGCCGCGCTTGTCCACACCGGCCGGCAGCCGGGGTGGGAGGTGGCTGCGGCATGACCGCGAGAAACCTGGCGGTTCCTGATGCCGGGCCTGCGTTGCGACTGCTGTCTCTGGGTGCCGGTGTGCAGAGCACGACCGTGTTGCTCCTGGCGTGCGAAGGCGAAATCCCCCGCTTCGACGTTGCCCTTTTCGCGGACACAGGCTGGGAGCCGCGCGCCGTGTACGCCAACCTCGACCGGCTGACCGCGCACGCGGCGACGAAGGGCATCCCGGTGCGCCGGGTGTCGGCCGGGAACATCCGCGCCGACGCCCTCGACCCCAAGCACCGCTTCGTTTCGATGCCCCTGCACACCCTCAACCCGGACGGATCTCGAGGACTAGCTCGACGTCAGTGCACCAGCGAGTACAAGATCATTCCGCTCAAGAAAGCCGCCCGCGAACTGCTCAGCTACCCCCACCCGCGCCGAGTACCGCGCGGAGTGTACGCGGAGCAAGCGATCGGCATCAGCCTCGACGAGATCACACGCGCCAAGGACTCCGGAGTACGGTTCCTGCACAACGTCTTCCCACTCCTCGACCTCGGCTTCGACCGCGCCCGATGCGTGGAGTTCCTCGCCGAGCGAGGCTTCGGACACACGGTGAAATCCGCCTGCGTCGGCTGTCCATTTCACGGCAACGCGGGCTGGCGCTGGATCCGGGACAACGACCCCGACGGGTGGACGGAGGCAGTCGAGTTCGACCACGCCATCCGGCACGGCTACCCGCACGCCACCAAACAAGGACAAGAGTTGCGGGGACAGTACTTCCTGCATCGCTCCTGCCAACCGCTCGACCAAGTCGACCTCGACACCCCCGGCAAGAGCAAACGGCATCTGCGGCTGATCACCGCCCAGGCCGCACATGACGAGGACGGCGATCCGGACGGCTGCTCGCCCTGGTCGTGCCGCTCCGGTGAGCCGGCCACCGGGGCGGAGACCGAGGAGCAGGCGGCATGAGCGCCACAACCACGACTACACATACCTTCCGTTTAACAGCCTCCCGGCACTCCCTGGTCGGCGTACGGGTGATGGCCGAGTGCCCGCTGCCAGGGCCGTCACGGCCCGCATCGCCTCCGTCCACTGCCGCCACTCACGGCCGACAGGCAACTGGCGCCTGCCGCCACGCGTGTTCACCAGGCGAACCTGACCTCGCACAATCAGCTGCACGACGCGATCCCGCAAGGAAACGGCCAGTCTGAAAACCTCGGCACGGCACCGCGAACACGGTGGGTGTGGCCGGGCGGACGAACGCACCCATTCACGTCGCGCCCGCTGAATAACTGTCTGTCAACCGGAAGTCGTCGTGCCTCACCGCCGTACCGCAAGCCGACGACACATCGGGCATGCCTTCCATCAAGGGACTGCCTCATGGCCACGTTCTATAACCCACACGAACAGACCGCGCAGGCCATTGCGGCACCGCAGCCTCACGTGGACGACCATCGTGGCAACAAGAGCTGCCCGACAAAGCAGGATGCATCGCGCCAGTCCGGGCAGCGGGCCACAGGTCCGAGTGGCAGGACGGCATCGTCTCTTCCTTTGCCGCAGCCGTCGGCGGATGCCGACCTGGGTATGGATGCCGCGGTAGGTGCAGTACAGCCCGCGACCGGCCCAGGAGCCGGTGATCCAGTGCCGTTGCTGTTCACCCCGGCCCAAGCAGCGGCGGCGTTGCAGGTCCGGGAGTCCTGGCTACGGCGCCGCGCCGCCAGCCGACAGGTGCCCTGCACCTTCCTCGGCAAACACTTGCGATTCTCCCGCGCAGATCTGGACCAGATCGTGGCCGATGCCGCTCGCCGAGCCGCAGTCCCACCGTCTGGCGGCCGCCGCAGTGCCGCCCCGCACGCTCCACGACCTCGAAACCGCGGAAACAAGCGGCCCTACCGGCCGACCGCCTAACTTCAGGGCTCTTTCGGAACGTGACCACATTTAGGTTGCGCTTTTCCAGCAATGGAGCGTGAATACACCACGCCCGATTCCGGGATCCCTATCTACTGAAAGGCCGCAAAAGTGGCATGGGTTGAGAAACATGGAGACGGATTTCGAGTCCGATACCGACTTCCTGACGGCTCCCTATACTCCGAGACCGGGTTCGCGACACGAGACCAAGCGGAGAACCGGGCCGCGGACGTCGAGTCCGACCAGCGACGCGACCAGTTCGTCGACCCCCGGCTCGCACGAACAACGGTAGGCGACTGGATTCACGAGTGGACAGCCGCGCACGACGTCAGCGACGGCACGTGGGCCAAGTACAACTCGCACCTGCACAACCACATCCTGCCTCGCTTCGCCGACATGCCCCTGGGTGATGTCAAAAGAATCGTGGTGAAGGGCTGGGTGAAAACGCTACGACGCTCACTGGCTGAATCCAGCGTCCGGGACGTCGTCACGTTGTTCTCGATGATCATGGGAGAAGCAGTCGACGAGGAGCTGATCGGGGCGAACCCCTGCCGGAAACTCCGGATAGATGTCGGTGGCCCGCCGGAGCGTCCACACGCCAGCGCTGACGACGTCGATGCCCTGGCCGGACGCGTCTCGCCCGAGAACGCCGTGCTGATCACCACCGCCGCCTACAGCGGGATGCGATGGGGCGAGCTGGCTGGACTGCAGTGGAGCCGGACGAACCTGGACACGGGACAGATCACCATCGACCCGGAGGTCGGCGCCCTGCATGAGATCAAGGGACGTCTCGAGCTTGGGCCACCCAAGACCCCGGCCAGCGTGCGAACCGTGTACCTGCCGGCGTTTCTCGTTGACGCGCTCGCCGAACTGCGCCGCCGCAACCCGACAGCCCGGTTCGTGTTCACCGGCACGGACGGTGGTCTGCTCCGCCGCTCCAACTTCCGCCGCCGTGTCTGGCTCCCCGCGCTGGCCGGTGACCCGAAGCTGGGATGGGCACCCATCCAGCCCGGCATGCACTTCCATGACCTACGCCACACCTACAAGACCTGGCTCATCGAGGACGGCGTGCCCGACGTCCTCCAACACAAACAGATGGGCCACAAATACCACGGAGTCCCCGGCATCTACTCGCACGTCACCCGGCCGATGATCGACGCGATGCTCGCCGGGCTCCAGGCCCGGTGGGAGCAGTTTGGGAGCACGATCTGGACTGACCACTACCCAGAAACAACTGTGGTCAAGATCGCCTGCTCCCATAGTGCTCCCACAGACGAGAAACGGCCCGCTGACGAAGATCGTCAACAGGCCGTCTGACCAGCGTATATAACTGGTGGGCGATACTGGGATTGAACCAGTGACCTCTACCGTGTCAAGGTAGCGCTCTCCCACTGAGCTAATCGCCCGAGGCGCAGGCGGGAATCGAACCCGCGTACAGGGCTTTGCAGGCCCTTGCCTAAGCCACTCGGCCACTGCGCCAGTTTCCTGTCAACTGCCCAGGAGTCCGACCCGAGGGGCCGACGCCGAGCGGACGACGGGACTCGAACCCGCGACCCTCACCTTGGCAAGGTGATGCGCTACCAGCTGCGCTACGTCCGCCTGCCCCAGCTTGGCGGGCTTCTCGGCCCGCCTCGGTGGTACGTGCAGAACTTTATCCGACCCTCCAAACGGGTTTCAAACCGGGGGTCGGTTTCCGCGTTTCCTCAGGTCAGGTCGTTGGAGATCAGGTGCGTCAGCGCCTCGTCGACGTTGACCCAGGTGTGCTCGTTGCCGGGCACGACGACGTCGTAGGTCCGGTCGAGGAAGTCCGCCAGTTCCTGCGCCGAGGCCTCGAAGACCGCGTGGCCGGACGGCGAGCTCAACTCGATCACCACGACCTCGGGGTCGTCGACGGCCGGCCTGATCCGGACGTCGCCGTCACCCGCCTCGGCGATCAGCCCGTCGGCGAGGAGGTCGCGCGCGAAGACCCACTCCACCCAGCCCGCCCGGCCGGTGCGGAACGCCGCGACGACCGCATACGGGTCGCGGGTGTCATAGCGCAGCTCGACCTTCACCGGCACGGCCGGCGTCCGCGGCGCGAGCAGGTCGAAGACCGCGGTCGAGCGGAGCGTCACGTGATCGTTGCGCATCGTCGCTACCCTTCTGCTCCCTTCCCAGCCTTGAACGACTGAGCCTTAGTCCTGTGACGCAACAGCACTGGCCGTCGATAGCATTGTGGTCGATCTTCACCCGTTCGGGCCCCATACGTCGACACTATGCGACCGATTGACTCCGCCCTGTAATCACTTCGTTGGACCTACGGGTACATAGTGCTGGGTTCGACCTGAACTTGGTAGTCGCCAACGCGTGAATCTTGCGACGGAGGCTTCACCCCGATCTGACAGTCAGCGAGCTTCCCCAGGTCAGACCGAACAAAGGGGGGTGCTTACAAACGACTGGAAGCCTGCTGTAAGCTTGGTCTCTGTCAGGCCAGAGGGTGATTAGCTCAGCGGGAGAGCGCTCCGTTCACACCGGAGAGGTCACTGGTTCGATCCCAGTATTGCCCACAGGCGTTCGAAAGGCCCGGTTCCCCACTCCAGGGAACCGGGCCTTTCGGCTTGAGACGCGGATCACTCTGCCCGGTAACGAAACGACCGGTGACGACCACTGTGGACACCCGGCCGACCGCGTGGAGCAAGGACGGCACCAGAGTCGCGGACCCGCCGGCGGGACTCCAAAACAAGTTTCGCCAGCCGCGCACCGCCCGGTAGAAACACCCGTCATGGGACGCGTGCTGGTCAATTTCTTCTACTGCCAACCGGTCGGCCACGCGATCGAGGCGCTGTACTACGCGAACGGCCACCACGCGGCGAACCCGGACAGTGAGTTCGCGGTCGTGCTGAACGCGGCCACGGCGGTCGAGCTCACCGATTTCTGCCCGTTCATCACGGCCAAGTACACCGTCGACCATCCGTTGTTCGGCCACTGCGCGGATTCGGCTCGGCGCATCGCCCACCTGCCGCGCGAATGGGACTGGGTGATCGACGAATCCCGGCGATACCAGGACTACCAGCTCGAGATGTTCCCTGGCCTGCGGGACTACTACACCGCGACGGACCAGCACCTGATCGCCCGGCAGGGACGGACCGTCGTCTCCAGCCCGAAAGCCGGTTACGTGCCACGCCAACAGCTCCGGCTCGAACTACCCGCACCGCGACAAGAACCGCGGCACCGGACCATCACGATCATGCCCGGCGGATCGAGCGAACCCGCGCTGTACCCGTCGCCCGACTCGTGGCTGCTGATCATGGACGCGCTGACCGAGGCGTACCCGGACGCGAAACTCGTGCTGGTCGGCAAGCTGGTCAAGAACGACCGCACGTCCACCGCCCTCACCGAGCAGGATCTCCACCGGCTGCTGGGTCACCGGTCCGGACCGGTGAACTGCTTCGACAAGAGCCTGGCCGAGCAGTTGGCCGCGGTCGAGGCGAGCGACGTCTTCCTGTCGCCGCACACCGGGTTCGGCATGGCCGCGCTGGCCGTCGGCACGCCGTGGCTGACGCTGTCGGGTGGCCGCTGGTTCGAGTTCTTCTTCAACGGGGTGCCGTTCCGGTCGATCATCCCCGACGTGGACCGCTACCCCAGTTACGCCGTCTTCGGCGAGTTGCCGATGATGGCGGACCAGGACGGGCCGCGCACGCCGAGCATGAGCCGGGCGCGGATCGTCGACGATCTCGACCGGATCGTCACCGCGGCAGGTGAGCTGCGGGACGGAACGGTGAGCTACGAACAAGCCTTGCGGGACTACTTCCCCGCGCTGCTGAAGACTTTCGACGGGGACGCGACGCGCATCTTCTCGATCGACGGCGTGCACTTCGACTACCTGTGAGTCAGGCCACCGCGAGCCGGACGGCGGCGACAAGGCCCAGTGTCCCGATGATGTACCGCAGCGGGGCCGGTGGGATCTTGCGGGACAGGTACGCACCCACCGGGCCCGAGATCATCGTGGCGAGTCCGAAGACCACGGTCTGTGGCCACGGCACGGGCGCGATGAAGCAGAACAGGACACCGGCGACGCCGTTGGCGATGCCTTGCAGGACAACCTTCACGGCGTTCAACTGGTGCGCGGTTCCCTTGGCGAAGAGGCCGAGCACGGCGAAGAAGATGACGCCGATCCCGGTGCCGAAGTAGCCGCCGTACACCGACGTGCCGAACACCAGCGACCTCAGCGGGCCTCGATGGGCGGCCGTGGAGCGCAGCTTCTTGGCCACGAGCGGTTGGCTCAGCACCAGCACGGCGCCGAGGCCGAGCAGGATGGGCACCAGGTACGTGAAAACCCGTTCCGGCAGGGCGAAAAGGATGAGGCCGCCGATCAGCGAGCCGACAGCGGCAGGCAGGATCAGGCGGCGCAGCAGGGGTTTCTGCGTCGCGAGCTCACGGCGGAAGCTGACGGTGGACGCGACATTGCCTGGCACGACACCAATGCAGTTGGCGACGTTGGCCTGCAATGGCGTCATGCCCATCGCGAGGAACACCGGGAACGTCAGCAGCGCACCGGCGCCGGCGATCGCGTTCACCACACCGGCGACCAGCCCCACGGCGGCCACGACCAGCAAGTCCACGTCCTTCACTCTCCGGCACGCCACAGTCATGCGTCCAATGAACGTCAGCGATCACATCGATGCGTACCATGCATTGGTGTGGAGATTGACCAGCTCAGATGGTTCGTGATGGTCGCCGAGGGCCGGACGGTGACGGCCGCGGCGGCCCAGTTGCATGTGTCACAGCCCGCCCTGTCGCGCGGTCTCGCGCGGCTGGAGAGCGAGGTCGGCGCTCCCCTGTTCGACCGTGTCGGCCGCGTGCTGCGGCTCAACAGCAACGGCCGCACACTGCTCGACGCCGCCAGACGAGCGCTCAACGCGATCGACGGTGCCGTCAGGACAATCGGAACCGCCGCGGATCCCACGCACGGCACGGTTCGGTTCGCGTTCCTCAACACGCTCGGCACCGAACTGGTTCCCGCCCTGCTGAGCGGTTTCCGCGCCCGGTACCCCAAGGTCGAGTTCGCGTTCCGGCAGGGCGGAACCAGCCGCAACGAACAGGCCCTGCTGGACGGCGAGGTCGACATGGTGCTGGCGGCACAACCGTCCGACCAGCCGGGAATCACCTGGCGACCGGTGCTGGACGAGCCGCTCGCGCTGGTCGTCCCGGTCGGGCACCGCCTGGCGCGACGCCGCAAGGTCCGGCTCGCGGAGGTCAAGGACGAGCCGTTCGTGACGTTCGCGCACGGCTTCGGGCTCAGGCCGATCACCGAACGGCTGTGCCGCGAGGCCGGTTTCGAGCCACGGATCGCGTTCGAGGGCGAGGATCCGACGATGCTGCGCGGCCTGGTCGGCGCGGGCTGCGGGGTGGCGCTGCTCGCGCCGGCTCCCGGGCCGCTGCCCGGCGTCGTGGAACTGCCGATCTCACAACCGCGCTGTGCCAGGACGATCGGTGTCGGCTGGTGCCCTGATCACTACGCCCCGGCGGTGGTCGAGGCGTTCCGCGAGTACGTGCTCACGGAGTCGCGGCCGCCCGCGACCTGGTCACGCTTCTGGACCAAGTAGCGTCGTCACGATCCGGCGGACGGCCTCGGTGTCCGGCCGGTTGGACCGGTCGGCGAACAGCAGGTGCGCGGAGCCGATGAGCATCGCGGCAAGGGTGTTGACGTCCGAGTCCGGCGAGATGCGGCCGCGGTCCCGTTCCGCGCCCAGGTAGTCGCCGATCATGATCGCGGCCTCCGTCAGTACGGGGACGCCCGCGGGCCAGACCTCACGCAACCGGGCACGGAGTTCGTCGCGATACGTGATGAGGGCGACGACCGCGACAGCGACAGACTCGAACACGGCGATCAGCGCGGTGGTCAGGTTGTCGACGACCGAGCCGGTTCCGGCGGCGTCGCGCAGGGCTGCCGCATCGGCGTCCATTCGTTCGACGCGGTCGAGCACGAACTCGGCGAGGAACGCGTCGAAGTCGTCGAAATGCTTGTGCAGGACGCCTTTCGCCACACCTGCCTCGGCCGTGACGGCGCGGCTGGTGAGCGCGCTCGGGCCGTCCCGCAGCAGGATCCGGTCGGCGGCTGCGAAGAGCTGGGCGCGCACGTCACGGATGCTCACGCCGGTCGGCACCGGGGTTCCTCCCTTGTCGAGTGGGCGCTTGCCCACTATGGTGGGCACATGCCCACTCTAGAGCCTCACCAGTACCGGCACGTCGCGGAGTCCTTCGGCGTCGACGCGGAACGCTATGACCGAACGCGTCCCCGCTACCCGGACGCGTTGATCGACCGAATCGTCGCCACCAGCCCCGGAGCACACGTGCTGGACGTCGGCTGCGGTACGGGCATCGTGGCCCGCCAACTGCAAGCGGCCGGATGTGAGGTGCTCGGTGTCGAGCCCGACGCCCGGATGGCCGAGCACGCCCGGGAACGCGGCCTTGAGGTCGAGGTCGCGAAGATCGAGGAATGGCAGTCCGCCGGCCGGACGTTCGACGCGATCACCGCCGGGCAGTGCTGGCACTGGGTCGATCCGGTGAACGGAGCGGCCAAGGCGGCGCAAGTCCTTCGACCCGGCGGGCTGCTCGCCGTGTTCTGGAACGCCGACCAACCGCCTGCCGAGCTGGCCACGGCGTTCGCCGAGATCTACCGCAGGCTTCTGCCTGACTCGTTCCCCGCGCAGATCACGAACAACGACAACCCATACGCGGTGATGACCGGTCGCGCCGCCGACGGCATTCGCGAAACAGGCGCGTTCCAAGCGCCGGACGAGTGGCAGTTCAGCTGGGAACGCGAGTACACCAGGGACGAGTGGCTCGACCGCGTCCCGACCCACGGCGGCATGAGCAGCTTCCCGGCGGACACCGTCGCCGAAGTGCTGGTGGCCATGGGCGAGGCCATCGACGCCATGGGCGGACGTTTCACGATGCGCTTCAACACCGTCGCGGTCACTGCGCTACGGAACTGAACCTCGCCTCCACCTGTTCCACCGTCAGACCGAAGTCGGCCAGGTCGTACCGGTGCGACCGGCGGCGATCGCCGGACGAGTGCACGGCTTTCATCGCGGTCAGCGTCTCGTCGGAGTTCTCCATGCCGAAATGGCGGTA
This sequence comes from Kibdelosporangium persicum, assembly GCF_013280595.1. Taxonomy (GTDB): domain Bacteria; phylum Actinomycetota; class Actinomycetes; order Mycobacteriales; family Pseudonocardiaceae; genus Kibdelosporangium; species Kibdelosporangium persicum. Next base: position 182,066 of record NZ_JAAATY010000007.1, on the reverse strand, counting down.
GATGTCCGTGACGACGCCAAGGGGATCGGCCACGAAATCGTCGTACCGCACGTCGAAGAACTGGGCGGGATTGTGTTTCGCGCGGTCGGCGGTGAACTTCTCCAGTCCACGAGCCCACAGCTCCAACTGGGTCTCGCCGATGACCGGGCCACGGAAGACCGTGGACCACTCCCCGGCGGCTTGTTCGGCGAGGCTGCACATCGACGCGATGATGGTGCGCGGCGGCCGGTGCGTCTGGATCACCAGCGCATCGGGATAGGCGTCCATCAGCGCGTCGAGCGCGAACAGGTGGCTGGGGTTCTTGAGCACCCAACGGCGTTGCGCGTCCGGCATCCCGATCAGCTGGAGGTTGCGGCGGTGCCGGTGGTACGCGTCGCTCCAGTCCTGTTCGGCCAGCCATGCCGAGTACCCCGGGATGTAGGCGAGGCATTCGAACGACACGGACAACATGGACTGGCGCAGCAGCCGCCAGCACTCCTCGGCCATGTCCGCGGTGATGTAGTGCAGGCCCATGAACTCGGGGTGCTCGACGTGGTGTTGCTCGTATCCGGCCTGGATCCGTTGGTACATCGGGTTTTCGTCCCACGTCTCACGCGGCGGACGGGGCTGGGGCACGTCGGTGAGCCACAGTTCCAGGCCTTGGTGCGCGGGGTCCTCGGTCAACAGCCGGTGCAACGCCGTCGTTCCGGTGCGGGGCAGGCCGGTGACGAAGATCGGCCGCTCGATCGGCACGGACGCGTACCCGGGATGGCGCTGCCACGCCGCCTCGCTCAACAGCCGCGCCACCAACGCCGTGCGCAGGCCGGCGCGTTTGACCCGGTAGCCCAGCTCGGTGAGCCCGGCTTCCCGTTCGTACGAGGCCAGCAGCACCGAAAGGCCTTCGAGATAAGCGGAATCCCCGAAGTCGGTCAGGCCGGTGATCTTGGTGGCCGACGCGTGCAACGACTCGACATCCACAGTGCAACCCCTAGTGGTGGTACTCCCCGCCGTTCACGTCAAGGCACTGCCCGGTGACCGCACGAGCCAGTTCGGAGGCGAGGAACACGATCGTGTCCGCCACCTCATCGGGCTCCGGCAGCTTGCGCAGGTCGATGTTGGCGGCCACCTCCTGGTAGACCTCCTGTGGCGTGATGCCCCGTTGCCTGGCGAGGTAGTCGAAGTAGAACTTCACGTTGTCAGCCCAGATGTAGCCGGGCGCGATCGTGTTGATCCGCACGCCTTGGGGGCCCAGCTCCGTCGACAGGCTCTGCGCCATCGCCAGCAACGCGGACTTGGTCATCTTGTACGGCCCCATGGTCAGCTGCGAGTGCCGGATCACCATCGAGCTGACCATCACCACCGAGCCGTGACTGGCTTCCAGCGCCGGACGAAACAGGTTCACCAGCCGCAGCGCGCCGAGAACGTTGGTCTCGAAGCCCTGCCGGATTCCGTCGAACGGGGCCCGGTCAAAGGTCTGCATCGGCGGCATCGCGAAAGCGTTGTTCACCAAGGTGTCCACCCGCCCGAACGACTCCAGACTGGTCTCCGCCAAGCGAGCCGCCGCGGTCTCGTCGGAGATGTCCGTCGGCACGGTCACCGCACGCCGCCCGAGATCGGTGACCTCTTTGGCGACTTCGGTGAGCCGGGACTCGGTCCGTGCCGCCAGCACGATGTCCGCACCCTGCCGCGCACATCGCAACGCGATCGACCGGCCGAGCCCCGGGCCGATCCCGGCGACCACGACCACCTTGTCCTGCAACAACATCAGCCCACCATCCTGGTCGCCACGGCCGCCTGGCGCGCGGCAATCCGTTCTGCGTACTGCGAAGGAGTCACCCGCGCCTCGGCGTGGAACGGCAGCCGGCGCGGCAGGTCTCCGACGTCGACGACTTCGACCTGCGGGCCGTCCTCGGGTTTGAGCTCACGCGAGAGCCGCTGCCACCGGATCTGCAGATATCCGCGGGAATGGCCGGTGCGTTCGATCCAGTTCGCCAGCCCGGGATCGCGTTCACTGACCACGTAACGGATTCTGCCGTCCGGGTCGATCCTGGCCTGGTCGGCGGTCAGGCTGGTCTGGTGGTTGATGTAGTCCAGCGAGACGTACCACATGCTGCCCAGCTGGAAGCCCTGGTACGGCGCCTCGGACGCGGGCACCGTGATGATCATCGCCTGCTCGTCGGCCAGGTCGTAGTGGCCGGCCGAGGAGAACTGGGTGGTCAGCCCGCCCGGTGTCGAGCGCGGCTCGGTCATCGTGTTCACCGGAAGCTTGAGGTAGAACCACTTCGGGAACGCCAGGAACGTCCTGAGCCTGCCGATCAGCATCTTGCCCGCCACGCCGTACCGCTTGGCCATCAGCTCCTTGGCGGGCATCGGCGGCGCGCTGCCGGTGGTGTCGGCGCGCCGGATTCTGATCATGCCGCGCTGTTCGGCCGTCCAGTCGCTGTAGACCTCCCGCACGATCAGCATCGCCGAGCCCGTGCCGAGGTGGAAGTAGTTCGGCCCGGATTCGCCCGGCCCGAACCGGATCTCGAACGAGCCGTCCGCGGCGATGTCGAACGCGCGGTCGTCGAACGCGGTGAGGCTGTCCGGCACGTCCACCGGCGAGTAGTCGCCGTTGAGCACCTGGAAGCTCAGATCCGCGGTGCTGCCACGGCGGCCGGTCACCACGTACTCCGCGTCCTCACGGATGTACGCGTGGAAGTACAGCGTGTCCGGGTTGTCCAGCCCCATTTTGGTGTACGGCCCGGTGGACTGGACGAAGAAGGGGAAGTCACGGTCGTACGCCCACGCCATCTGCAGCGACGCCCGGATGCTGCCGGCGAGGTAGTCGTAGCCCTCGGTCAGGTCCTGCTCAGTCTGGACGTGCGGCGCCTCGGCGATGATCTTCTCGGCCTCGGCGATCGCGGCGGCGAATGACTCGGTGAGCACCGACCTAGGCTAGAACGTGTTCTAACAGCTGGTCAAACACCGGCGAGGAACTTCAGGCTCGGCAGGTCGTCCATCGACACCATCACCTCGTACAACCTGTTATAGGCGATGTGCTTGATCCGCCAGCCGTGTTCGGCCGAACGGACGTACCGCTCCTCGTAGTAGGCGGCACCCTTGATCACCAGGCGGTGTTCCTTGACGATCACGGTGTCCTCGAACGCCCAGGTCCCGCTCGCGGTGTCGCCCTCGACGTCGATCTCCGGCTGCCCGGCGAAGTGGAACGTGACGATCTTGTCGCCACCCAGGTTCCGCCGCAGGAAGTCCAGGATCGCGGCGCGGCCGGTGAGCACGAGCGGCTCCCCCATGGCCTTGGTGCCGTAGTCCGCGACCGCGTCCTCGGTCAGCGCGTTCTCCAGCAGATCCCAGCGTTTCTGGTCCACGCCGCGCAGATATCGGTACTTCAGCCTGCGGATCTCCTCGATCGTGTGCAAGTTCATGCCATCATCGAACCCCGGCCATTGACCGGGCGCAATAACCTGTTCTAGTTTTTGATCGTGGCGACCACGTACGAGCTGTCCGATCTGCGCGCGCTCGAAGCCGAGTCCGTACACGTGATGCGCGAGGTCGCGGCGACGTTCGAACGGCCGGTGCTGTTGTTCTCCGGCGGCAAGGACTCCGTGGTGATGCTGCACCTGGCCGCCAAGGCGTTCTGGCCCGCGCCGCCGCCGTTCCCGGTGATGCACGTGGACACCGGCCACAACTTCGACGAGGTCATCCAGTTCCGGGACCACACCGTCGAGACCACGGGCGTGCGGCTGATCGTGAGCAGTGTCCAGGACGACATCGACGCGGGCCGGGTCGTCGACGAGACCGGGCCACGCGCCAGCCGTAACCGCCTGCAGACCACGGCTTTGTTGCGTGCCATCAACGAGAACCGGTTCGACGCGGTGTTCGGTGGCGCCCGCCGGGACGAGGAGAAGGCACGCGCCAAGGAGCGCGTGTTCAGCTTCCGGGACGAGTTCGGCCAGTGGGATCCCCGCAACCAGCGGCCGGAACTCTGGAACCTCTACAACGGGCGGCACCGGCGCGGCGAGCACATCCGGGTGTTCCCGCTGTCCAACTGGACCGAACTGGACATCTGGCACTACATCCGGGACGAAGGCATCCAACTGCCGCCGATCTACTACGCGCACCGGCGCAAGGTGTTCCAGCGGGACGGAATGTTGTTGGCGCACACCAGGTTCGTGACGCTCCTGCCGGACGAGGAACCGTTCGACGCGACCGTGCGGTTCCGCACCGTCGGCGACGCGACCTGCACCGGGTGCGTCGAATCCACCGCGAGGACCCCGGAAGAGGTCGTCGCCGAGGTGGCCGCGACCCGGGTGACCGAGCGTGGCGCGACCCGGGCGGACGACCGGATCTCCGAGGCCGGGATGGAGGATCGCAAGAAGGAAGGCTACTTCTGATGCCGAACCTGCTCCGCCTGGCCACCGCGGGCAGCGTCGACGACGGCAAGTCGACCCTGATCGGCAGGCTGCTGTTCGACTCGAAGACGATCTTCGCCGACCAGCTCGCGGCGATCGAACGCGCCAGCCGCGACCGCGGCGAGGACTACCCGAACCTCGCCCTGCTGACCGACGGGCTGCGGGCGGAACGGGAGCAGGGCATCACGATCGACGTGGCGTACCGCTACTTCGCCACGCCCAGGCGGAAGTTCATCATCGCCGACACGCCAGGGCACATCCAGTACACGCGCAACATGGTCACCGGAGCGTCCACAGCGGACCTGGCGCTGATCCTCCTCGACGCGCGCAACGCAATCGCCGACCAGTCGCGCAGGCACGCGTTCCTGGCCACGCTGCTGGGCATCCCGCACCTCGTGGTGTGCGTCAACAAGATGGACCTGGTCGGCTGGTCACGGGACCGGTTCGAGGAGATCCGCGAGGAGTTCCGGCGGTTCTCGATGAAGCTCGCCGTACCGGACCTGACGTTCGTGCCGGTTTCCGCCTTGCACGGCGACAACATCGTCCACCGCAGCGCCTCGATGCCGTGGTACGAAGGGACTTCCCTGCTGCACCACCTCGAAGAGGTGCACATCAGCTCGGACCGCAACCTGATCGACGCCCGGTTCCCGGTGCAGTACGTCATCCGGCACAAGGACTTCCGCGGGTACGCCGGGACCGTGGCGGGCGGTGTGTTCAAACCGGGCGACGAGGTGCTCGTGCTGCCGTCCGGGTTCACCACGACGGTCAGCGCGATCTGGGGCCCGGGCGGGCGGCCGGTGACCGAGGCCTTCCCGCCGCAGGCCGTCACGCTGCGGCTCGCCGACGATCTGGACGTCGGCCGGGGTGATCTGATCTGCCGTCCGAACAACCGCCCGCACGTCGGCCAGGACGTCGACGCGATGGTCTGCTGGCTCACCGAACGCGGGAACCTCAGCCCGGACGCGAAATACACGGTGGTCAACACCACCCGGACGACCAAGGCCGTTGTCACGTCGCTGGACTACCGCATGGACATCACCACGCTGCACCGCGACGAGACCGCGGAGTCCCTGGCGCTCAACGAGATCGGTCGCGTGAAGCTGCGTACGCAGCAGCCGCTGCTGTTCGACGCGTACCGCCGCAACCGGGCTTGTGGCAGCTTCATCCTGGTGGACGAGACCACCAACAACACCGTCGCCGCCGGCATGATCACCGGGCCGAGCCAGTCCGTGGTCTGGCACTCGACCGCCGTGGGGCGCGCCGAACGCGGCTCGACCGGGTGCACGGTGTGGCTGACCGGGCTGTCCGCGTCCGGCAAGTCGACCATCGCGGTGGAACTGGAGCGCCGGCTGGTGGCCGCGGGCCGTCCGGCCTATCTGCTGGACGGGGACAATCTGCGCCACGGCCTGAACGCCGACCTGGGGTTCAGCGCGGCCGACCGCGCGGAGAACGTCCGCAGGGTCGGCGAGGTCGCGCGGCTCTTCGCGGACGCGGGCCTGGTCGCGGTGGTGTCGCTGATCAGCCCGTACCAGGCCGATCGGGACCGGGTGCGCGCCGCGCACGAGCAAGCGGGTCTCGGGTTCTTCGAGGTCTTTGTGGACACTCCGATCGAGACGTGTGAGGCCCGCGATCCCAAGGGGATGTACGCCAGGGCCAGGGCCGGTGAGATCACCGGGTTCACCGGGGTGGACGACCCGTACGAGCCGCCCGTGGCGCCGGAACTGGTGTTGCGTCCGGAGCAGGGCGACCCGGCCAGGATGGCCGCGCTCGTGATCGCCGCGCTGGACCGGATGCCACTGCCCCGGATGGATTAGCACCAGATCACGCAGGGCCCCACCGCTACACACGTTCGTCGCAGTCGCCTGCACTGCCGAGTGAACGGCATTTCCCGAGTTGCACTTTCAGTCGTTTTTCTCCTGGCCGGCCACGAGTCGTCCCATGATTGTTTTCCACCAACCGGCAAGCCTTTTGGGTGACTGCGCACGTTCGAAACCTGGTGCTAGCCTCCGTCTTGGCACCGCCCGAACTTTCGTGCATTCCCGGGACACGAAAGGGCGTTCCCGCATTGTCTCGAGCCAATCACCAGCTACACCCTGTCTTTTCTGTGTTCATCGGACCCGACTAGGAAGAACGGCGGCAAGTTGTGACCGACACGGTGGAGTCGAACCTTGGCGTAGAGAACGGCCAGCAACAGCAGAGCCTGGCGACCGCGGCCGCGCGGAATCTGGCGACCACCACCAAATCCGTCCCGCAGATGCAGAGCATCACCTCGCGGTGGCTGCTGCGGGTGCTGCCGTGGGTCCAGGCCCAGGGCGGCGTGTACCGGGTGAACAGGCGGCTGAGCTACACCATCGGCGACGGCCGGATCGCGGTCTCCAACCTCGGCGCGCAGGTCCACGTCGTCGGCCCGGACCTGGTCGAACTGGCGCTGCTGCGCACCTACGAGGACGAAGACGCGCTCAACGCGCTGGCCGACCGGTTCGAACAGCGGGAGTACCAGCCCGGTGACGTGATCGCCGAGTTCGGCCACGAGGCCAACCATCTGTACGTGGTCGCGCACGGCAAGGTGAACAAGATCGGCACCGGCGAGTACGGCGACCAGACCGTGCTCGGCACGATGGTCGACGGCGACTATTTCGGCGACCAGGGGCTCATCCAGGATCAGGGCATCTGGGAGTTCACCGCCAAGGCCGTGACGCCGACGACCATTCTGGCGCTGCCGAAGCGGGCATTCCAGGAATTGCAGGAGCAGTCCGAGTCACTGCGCGCACACGTCACCGCCTATGTGAACAGCCCGAAAAAGCCGGCGAACACGTACGGCGAGGCCGAGATCGAACTGGCGTCCGGCCACGAAGGGGAACCGGAACTGCCGAGCACGTTCGTCGACTACGAACTCACCCCGCGGGAATACGAGCTGAGCGTCGCGCAAACCGTGCTGCGTGTGCACACCAGGGTCGCCGACCTGTACAACCAGCCGATGAACCAGACGGAGCAACAACTCCGGCTGACCATCGAGGCATTGCGGGAACGCCAGGAACACGAGCTGATCAACAACCGCGGCTTCGGCCTGCTCTGCAACGCCGACCTCAAACAGCGCGTCCCGACCCGGTCCGGCCCGCCCACCCCGGACGACATGGACGAACTGCTGGCCACGGTGTGGAAGGACCCGATGTTCATCCTGGCCCACCCGCGGGCGATCGCCGCGTTCGGCCAGGAGTGCAACAAGCGCGGCCTGTACCCGCAGAGCATCGACCTCAACGGGCACCAGGTGCCGTCGTGGCGAGGAATCCCGGTGCTGCCGTGCAACAAGATCCCGGTGACCGCCACCCGGACCACGCAGATCATCGCGATGCGGGTGGGTGAGCAGAACCAGGGCGTGATCGGCCTGCACCAGACCGGCCTGCCGGACGAGTACCAGCCCGGCCTGTCGGTGCGGTTCATGAACATCAACGAGAAGGCGATCATCTCCTACCTGGTCAGCGCCTACTACTCGGCGGCGATCCTGGTGCCGGACGCGCTCGGTGTGCTGGAGAACGTCGAACTCGGCCGCGCGGGTGACTGACGCCGGGCGGACCGGCCCGGTTCGGCCGCGGGCCTGCTGACCTCGGCCGCCAGGCCCTGGCCGTTGCCACGCCGCACGTCCCGGCCGGCCATCGGCGCTCCCATCAGCCGGGTGAAAGGCGTGGTGCCCCACCGGTCAGGGGCAGAGTCACGGTGACCGGGCGGGGCGCCGGCCGATGTGCGGCCCGCCATCCGCGGGCCTTCGACTCCGGTCGGCATCGGCCGGGCGTCCAACCACCTTCCCCACGATCAACGACGAACAGGCAGGCCGCACAGGTGACACAGGTCGAGAATCCCCAGCCGCAGCTGAGCCTCAGCACGTCGGCGGCGAGAAATCTGGCGACGACGACCAAGTCCGTACCGCAGATGCAGGGGATCACGCCGCGCTGGCTGCTGCGCGTCCTGCCGTGGGTGCAGGCCGACGCCGGCACCTACCGGGTCAACCGGCGGCTGACGTACGCCCTCGGCGACGGACTGGTCAGCTTCATCAGCACCGCCGGACGGGTCCAGGTCGTCCCGCCGGAACTGCGTGAACTGGCTCTGCTGCGCGGCCTGGCGGACGACGACACGCTGGCCGCGCTGGCGGACAGGTTCGAGCAGCAGGAGTTCGAGGCAGGCGACCTGATCATCCAAAGAGGACAGTCCGCCGACCGGCTGGTGCTGATGGCGCACGGCAAGGCGAGCAAGATCGGGCGGGGCGAGTACGGTGAGGACAAGATCGTCGACACGCTCGGCGAAGGCGAGTACTTCGGTGATCAGGCACTGACCGGTCAGCCCCACGAGTGGGACTTCTCGGTGAAGGCCAAGACCCGGTGCATCACGATGTCGTTGTCCCGTCAGGACTTCGACCGGCTGTGCGAGCAGTCCGAGACGCTGCTGGCGCATGTGGCGAACTACGTCGCGATGCGCGGGAAGCCGAGCAACGCCAAGGGTGAGGCGGAGATCGAGCTGGCCTCCGGGCACGAGGGCGAGTACCAGCTGCCCGGGACCTTCGTGGACTACGAGCTCACGCCCCGCGAGTACGAGATGAGCGTGTCACAGACGGTTCTGCGAATCCACACCCGCGTCGCTGACCTCTACAACCATCCGATGGATCAGGTCGAGCAACAGCTCCGGCTGACCATCGAGGCGCTGCGTGAGCGGCAGGAGCACGAGATGATGAACAACAGGCAGATCGGGCTGCTGTACAACGCCGACCTCAAACAGCGCATCCACACCCGGTCCGGTCCGCCGACCCCGGACGACATGGACGAGCTGATCTCCCGGCGCCGCAAGACCCAGTTCATCCTGGCGCACCCCAAGGCGATCGCGGCGTTCGGCCGGGAGTGCAACCGCCGCGGGATCTACCCCAACACCACCGAACTCCACGGCAGGACCGTGCGCACGTGGCGCAACATCCCGTTGCTGCCCTGCGACAAGATCCCGGTCAGCGAGACCGGCCGGACGTCCGTCATCGCGATGCGGACCGGTGAGAAGAACCAGGGCGTGATCGCCCTGCACCGCACCGGACTGCCCGACGAGCAGCAGCCGGGGCTCAACGTGCGGTTCATGGGCGTCGACGACCGGGCGATCATGTCGTACGTGGTCAGCACGTACTACTCGGTCGCGGTGCTGGTGCCCGACGCGCTCGGCATCCTCGAGGGCGTCGAGCTCGGGCGTGAACCATGACGGCCCGTGGAGTGACAGCCGAAAGCCGCGGTCCCGGCGAGGTCATGACGTGGAGCAGGGAGCTCGTCGAGCCGGCCAGCCGGGCCGCTGTGGACACGCTGCCGGACTCGATGCGGCAGATCGCGGGCTACCACTACGGCTGGTGGGACGAACGCGGCACACCCACGGCGTCGTGCGGTGGCAAGGCCTTACGGCCCACGTTGACGCTGCTGGCGGCCGAAGCGGTCGGCGGCGTGGCGTCGGCCGCCGTGCCCGCGGCGGTGGCCATCGAGCTGGTGCACAACTTCTCGCTCCTGCACGACGACGTGATCGACGGTGACGTCACCCGGCGGCACCGCCCGACGGCGTGGACCGTGTTCGGCCGCCACGCCGCCATCCTGGCCGGGGATTCGTTGCTGGCCCTGGCGTTCGAGGTGCTCGCGGCGAGCGGGCATCCCGATTCCCGGGACGGCATGCGGATTCTCAGCTCGGCCGTGCAGTCCCTGGTGGAGGGGCAGAGCCGCGACGTCTCCTTCGAGGAACGGCGGGACATCGAGCTGGCCGAGTGCCTGGCGATGGCGCGCGGCAAGACCGGCGCGTTGATCAGTGCGGCGTGTGCGATCGGGGCGTTGTTCGGCGGCGGGCGCGCGAAGCAGGTCGACCATCTGCGTGCGTTCGGCGAGGAGCTCGGCCTGGCGTTCCAGCTGGTCGACGACCTGCTCGGGATCTGGGGCGATCCGGCGGTGACCGGCAAGCCGGTGTACTCCGACCTGTACAACCGCAAGAAGTCCGTTCCGGTCGTGGTCGCGTTGGCGTCCCGGACCGTCGCCGGGCGTCAGTTGCACGAGCTGTACCACGCCGATCGGCCGTTGTCGGGCAGAGAGGTCAAACGCGCCGCCGAGCTGGTGGAGCTGGCCGGTGGCCGCAGATGGTGCCAGGAGCAGGCGGACGACCGGCTGGCCAGGGCGATCCACCGGCTGCGGTCGGCCGATCCGCCGACCGGTGCCGCCGCCGAACTGGCCGCGCTGGCCAGCCTGATCATCCATCGCGACCGCTGACCAGCCGACTCCCCCTCGTGAGCGTTTATCAGGGTTAGAACACGGATAAACACTCACGAGGGGGAAAGGGGGCGGGGCGGGTCCTCTACTGTGTAGTGCCGTGCGAGAAGTCCAGCAGAAGGTCGCGCAGGCCGCCGACAAACTCGGTCTGCACGCGAACGCGCCGACACTGACCCTGACGTTGCTGTCGGACATCGGCAAGCTGTCCGACGAAGTCCTCGCGGCGACCGCGAACGGCCGTCGCCCGTTCCGCCCGACCGAGGGCTGGGAGCAGCGGCTGGCCGACTTGGCGTTCACGGTGATCAACCTGGCCGACCAGACCGGGGTGGACCTGTCCGCGGCGCTGGACGGCACGATCGCGCGGCACGAGGCCAACGCCAAGCCCGTGGACGACCTGCCCGGCTGGTAAATCGTTTTGCCGGTTTTCCTGGCCTGCACTTGGATGACCCCATGGCATCCACGATCCACAACGTCTCACTCGACGCACTGGACGCGTACGGGCTGGCACAGTTCTGGAGCAAGGTCTACGGCAAGCCGGTCGGCGACGACGACCACCCCGGCGACCCCGAGGTCGCCATCGATCTCGGTGGCGGCATGAACATGTTCTTCCAGCAGGTGCCGGAAGCCAAGGCGATCAAGAACCGGATGCACATCTGCCTGCGGCCGGACACCACTCGCGACGAAGAGGTGGTCCGGCTGCTGGAGCTCGGCGCGACGATCTTCGAGGACCACCGCAGGCCCGACGGCCTGGGCTGGGTCGTGATGCACGATCCCGAAGGCAACGAGTTCTGCGTCGAACGCAGTGCGGCGGAACGCGCCAGGACTCAGTGACGGCCGTTGATCAGCCGTAGTCCTTGAGCGGGAACTCGTCGTGCATGCGGGCGCCGGACGCGTTCAGCCTGGCGAGCGCCCGGCTGAACGACGCGGGCAGCACGGACACGAGGCGGGACACGTTGGCCAGCGCCCACACGCCGAACGCGCCGCCAGGGATGATGGTCCTGGCCGCCTGCATGGCGAATTTCCGCGCACGCAGGACGTACTCGGTCATCTCCCGCTCGTAGGCCGCGAAACCTCGCTCGTGGTCGTCGCCTGCCGCGGCCAGTTCCCCGGCCAGGACGTACGCCCCGACGACCGCCATGCTCGTGCTGCCGCCAACGGCAGGGCCAGGGCAATATCCGGCGTCGCCGACGAGCGTGACACGGCCACGGGACCACGTGTTCATGCGCAGTTGTGTGATCGAGTCGAAGTAGAACGCCGGTGAGTGCTCGGCTTCCGCCACCCAGCGGTTCACGTCCGGGTGCAGCCTGGTGAACGCGTCACGCAACAATTCTCGTTGCCGCGCCACGTCCCGGTAGTGGTAATCGAGTGGTTTGCTGCGGAACAGGAACACGGCACGGGCGTCGTCCATGTGCTTGGCGCTGTAAACACCGGCCATGCGGCCGACGTCCAGGTGGTTGGTGAACTCGCCGTCCCGCCCGAATTCCTTGGGCACGGTGATCACGGCCAGGTAGGCGCCGATGAATTCGCTGAACTCCGATTCCTCGCCGAACATCAGCCTGCGGACGTTGGAGTGCAGCCCGTCCGCGCCGACGACGATGTCGAACCGGCGGGGCGCGGAATTCTCGAAAGTGACCTTCCCGTCTTCGGAAATCTCGGTAATGGAATCGCCGAAGAGGTATTCGACGTCGCCGGTCGTGGCGTCGTAGTAGATCTCGCTCAGATCGTCGCGCATGATCTCGACGTGCCGGTCGGACGCCGCCTGGTACACCTTGCCCAGGTTCACCCGGATCGGCTTGGCGCGCGGCCGGTGCAACGTCATCCGCTCGGTGCCGGTGGCGAGCCGCTCGACGTGCGGCAGCACGCCCATCTTCTCGGTGATGTCCATGGCGGGCTTGAACAGGTCGACCGCGTGCCCGCCGGTTTTGCGCAACGCGGGGGCACGCTCGACGACCGTGACCTCGTGCCCGTACCTGACCAGCCAATACGCCAGGACCGGCCCCGCGATGCTCGCCCCAGAGACAAGTACCCGCATGATCCCCTCCTACTTACCGGTAAGTCAGACTAGCACCGAATCTGACCTACCGGTAAGTAAAGGGATCAGGGCCAGACCAGGCGTGGCGTGACCTCGGGGAGGTGCCGGATGTACCGCAGCGCGTTCTCCGGCTGGGCCAAGGCGTACTGGCTTCTGCCGTCGACCGTGGTCATGAACGCGCCCTCGTCGAGCGCGATGCCCCAGGCGGCCACCTGGGCGTCGAGCTGGGCGCCGTATTCGAGGACGACCGCGAACACCTTCGGCGCCTGGTCGGCGACCATTTCCGCGACTTGCTTGGCGAACTCTTCGGACACGGGACTTCCTTAGTGGTAGTGGGATTCGGCCGGTCCGCGCGATCTCGGCGGCGCTGGTGGAAAAGTCGCCTTGATCGCACGGACCGGCGGTGGTGCGCACAAGCGGGCCGACTTATCGAGAGCAGGCGCCGCCGAGGAATGCACGCACCTCGTTCGGGAACGGGAACAAAGCTAAACTAGGCTTCCCCGAAACAGAATTAACCGATCAGGTGATTCACCGAGTGACGGACTGTGACGATACTCTCGCCAGGAGTTCACAATCCCCGGGAAGGCCACCTGACGATGACCACGAAGACCGTTCCGCTCCTAATGCTCAACAACGAGTTGAACAGGTTGAAACAAAAGTCCGGAATCAAAGATGACGAAGCGGGCGCCTACCTGGGATGTGCCGGTACGAAAATCAACCGCATCCTCAACATGACCTCGAAACCGAGCGTCGGCGACGTCCGGATGATGGGTGAGGTGTACGGCGCCGGGCCCGACCTGATCGCGGTCATGACGGACCTCGCCCGCAAGCTGGGCAAGAGGGGTGACTGGACCGGCTACAAGGCGGTCTACCGCGAGTCGGCCCGGATGCTGATCGATCTGGAGGCCCACTGCGACCGCATCCGCCAGATGCGAGCCGAGATCCTCCCCGGCCTCCTGCAGACTGAGGACTACGTCCGAGCCATCAGCCGCATGCCATCCCCATTCGGGTACACCTTCAACGAGGATGAGACGGTGAAGGCGCGCAAGGAGAGGCAGACCGTTCTCGACCGTGACGTCATGGCAACCTTCATCCTCTCCGAGTCAGTGCTCAGGCGCGTGCACGGCGATCACACGGTGATGCACGAGCAACTGCACCACCTGATCACGATCGGCGAGAGGCCCAATGTTCAGATCCAGGTGCTTCCGTTCACCAGCGGCACCCAGACCAGCTTCGGCTGGCTGAGTTTCGCGTTGATCCACGTCCCGAGTCCGGGAATCGCGGCACCACTGAATTTCGTGCATCTCGAACAGTACGACGACGCGCGCTACATCGACGCCCCTGACCTGGTCGAAGGCTACGAGCGGCTGTGGGGCACTCTTCAGGCCGCCGCGCTGGGCCCGGTGGAATCCCGCGTTTTCATCGGGAAAGTGGCGGAGGAGTACAAGTGAACCGTGTTCGGAAAGGACAGTCCGTTGCGCGAGCGAGACTACCTGCCAGGCAGCGCCTTCGAGGGGGCGCTGTGGCAGAAAGCGGCTGCCAGCCAACCAAACGATGATTGCGTCCAGTTCGCCAAGGTCGGCGACGTGATCGGTGTCCGTGACTCCAAGCTGGGAGCGGCGAGCCCGATCCTCCAGTTCACCGAGGCGGAGATCGCGGCCATGCTGTCGGGCGCCAGGAACGGCGAGTTCGATCACCTGATCTGAGCAACGACCTACCGGCAGGCCCTGACCTGCCGGTAGGTCACCTACTCTTCAGGACGTGGCCGACACGAAACAGCGCATCCTGGACGTCGCCCGCCAGCTCTTCATCGAGCAGGGCGTCCAGCGGACCAGCCTGCGCCAGATCGCCGACCGGCTCGGCATCAGCAAGCCCGCGCTGTACTACCACTTCACCTCCCGCGAGGACCTGCTCCGCAGCATCGTGCAGCCGGTGATCGACGGCGGCGAGGAGTTCCTGCGCCGCCAGGAGTCACGAACCGAGGTCGACCACCGCGCCGTGCTGGAGGACTACTTCGACTTCCACTACGCCCACCGCAAAGACATCATCCTGTTCGTCCAGGAGCTGAACACGCTGCACATGCTCGGTCTGATCGAGACCGTGATGGCGTGGCGACGGCGGATCGCCGTGCTGCTGATCGGCCCGCGACCGACGCTCGCCGAGTCGGTCAGGGCGACCGTCGCGCTGGGCGGCCTCCAGGACTGCACGATCGAGTACGCCGACGTTCCGCAGGAGGAGCTGCGGAAGGTCTCGGTGGACGCGGCCTGGGCGGCGCTGGGCTTCGAGAAAACTCCGGCGGACGAAAACCGATCCGGCCAGTCCGTCGTCTAGCTGGGCATGACGGATGACGAAGCGGCGTTGGTGCGCCGGATCGCCCGGGGCGATCAGGCTGCCTTCGAGGAGCTGTACCGCCGCACGTCACCGTGGCTGGCTGTGCGGTTGCGCCGCCGATGTCCGGACGACCAGGTCGTCGCCGAGGTCATGCAGGAGACATACCTGGCGGTCTGGCGTGCGGCAGGCGGCTTCGCCGGTGCGGCGGTGGACGGCAGCGCCGTCGGCTGGCTGTGGACCATCGCCGCGCACCGGCTTGTCGACGTCTTCCGGAGGCAGCAGAAACACGCCGCGCTCCGGCCGGAAATCCCGGCCGACGCGCCTGCCGCCGAGGAAGAGGCGTTGGCGGGCACGGTCGGGGCCGAACTGGGCGCCGCACTGGACGGCCTCGCGCCGGAGTTGCGTGACGTGCTCCAGGCGATGGTGCTCGACGGGCTGACCGTGCGCGAAACGTCAGTCCTGCTGGGCGTGCCCGAAGGAACGGTGAAGACCCGCGCTCGCCGAGCACGGTTGTTGCTACGGAAGGCGCTCTCATGAACCACGTGCCGGGGGACCTGGTCCGCAGATATGCCCACGGGGATGACGGCATACCTGCGGACCAGGTGTGGGCCTTGGAGGCGCACATGGAACTGTGCGCCACATGCCGTCAGGTGCTGGCCTCGCACACCGAGGGCATCACGCCGTTGCTGGACACGGTGTGGGCCGGGCTCACGCCCGCCGAAGCACCCGCGAAGCACCGCCGGCTGCGGGTCTCGCCCCTCGGTCTGCCGTGGATCGGGATGACGATCATGGTGGCCGCCGTGGCGACGCTGCTCGACCTGCTGGCGCCACTCGACACCTCACTGGTGCTGCTGCTGGCTCCGATCGCGCCCATGCTCGGCGTGGCGGCCTCGTGGAACAAGAACGTCGATCCGATGCACGAACTGGTCGCGGGAACGCCACGAGCGGGGCTGGAACTGGTGCTCCGGCGGACCGTCTCGGTCCTCGTACTGGTGATTCCCGCACTGGTGCTCGCGGGACTGCCGGGCGGGGCGTCACCCGCGCTGTGGCTGGTGCCCAGCTTGGCCTTCACGGTGGGGGCGCTCGCTTTCGGTTTGCTCATCGGGGTTACGCGTGCCGCGAGCGTGCTTGCCGCGGTGTGGGCCGTGCTCGTCGTGGGTCCTGGCCTGATCCGGGACGATCTGCCGGTGGTGCTGCAACCGGCCAGCCTGCCCTTCTGGGCGTTGTCCATTGCCGGGTGCGTCGCGGCACTGGCCCTGCGGGCCGATGCCTACGCGCGACTGTTGCGTTAAGGGGAAACAACTTTGGGACGCGTAGTGAAGGCCGCGGAAACCGCGCCGACGACGTACGCATGGGAGATCCACACCTCGGACCTGCGGGTCCGGGCCGGGCGCCGGATGGCCGTGAACGGGCTCGACCTGTCGCTGGGTGTCGGCGTGCACGGCATCCTCGGGCCGAACGGGGCCGGGAAGACGACGTTGATCCGGGCGCTGGCAACGGTTCTGAGCCCGGCGGGCGGTTCGCTGGAACTGCTGGGCAAGCAGCCGGGCGGCCGCGACCTCCGGCCGCTGCGCCGCGAGATCGGCTACCTGCCCCAGCAGTTCGGGTTCTACCCACGGTTCACCGTGCGCGAGTTCGTCGAGTACATGGCTTGGCTCAAGGAAATGCCGAAGGCCGAGATCCCGGGCGCGGTGCAGCGCGCGATCGACCGTGCCGACCTGACGTCCCGGGCCGACGACAAGCTCAAGACGTTGTCCGGCGGCATGGTCCGGCGCGCGGGCATCGCGCAGGCGCTCGTCAACAACCCGCGCATCCTGCTGCTGGACGAGCCGACAGTGGGCCTCGATCCAGCGCAGCGCATGCAGTTCCGGGAGCTGGTGCGGTCTCTGGCCACGGACACGTGTGTCGTGGTGTCGACGCATCTGGTCGAGGACGTCGCCGTCGCGTGTACCGACGTGGTGCTGATGGACGAGGGAAAGCTGGTGTTCCAAGGCACTCCGGAGTCCTTGGCGGCGGCGGGCGGCGACTCCGACGTCGGCGACAGCCCGGCCGAACGCGGCTACTCGGCTCTGCTGGGGCGTGCGCGATGAGGCCCGTGGTGATCGAGCTGCGCCGCTCGGCCGGGTTGTGGACCGGTTTGCTCATCTTTGTGATCAGCGTCGGGCTGTTCTACGCGCTGCCGGGTCCGTGGAGCAAAGGCATGGACGCGTGGACCGAGGAATGGACCTCGCTGGCCATGTGGCAGCGCTGGCTGCTGAACATGACCTGGCCGTTGGCTTTGGGCGCGGGTGCCTGGCAGGGCAGGCGGGATCGCCGGTCCAAGATGGACGAACTGCTGGCCACGACGTCCAGGTCGCCGTTCACGCGGGCGGTGCCGCCGGTCGCCGCGATGTGCGTCGGCGTGGCCGGTGCCTACCTGGCGATCTTCCTCGTCGGCGCGGTTCAGGTGGCCGGGAACGCCGGTTACTTCTCCGCGGCCTGGCTGCCGATCATGATCGTCGGCGTGCTGTCGGTGATCGCCGCGGCGCTGGCGGGGATGGGCATCGGGCGGGTGTTCCCCTTCCTGCTGACCGCACCGATCCTGGCGGTTCTCGGGCTGGCCGCGATGGTGATCACACTGACCGGCGGACCGGGCACCGGCAGCGCCCTGGAGAACACCGTGTCGCAACAGGTCGCCCTGCTGTCCCCCGTCTTCGACCCGCCGGACGTGTTCACGACGGTGTCCGCCGAGGTGAACCTGGTGCAGGGCCTGTGGTTCATCGGGTTGGCGGTGACCGGCTTCGGCCTGCTCACGCTGGCAGGCGACAAGGCACGTCTGCTCGCACTGGTCCCGGCGCTCGCGGCGCTGGCGATCGCCCTGCCATCGCTGCCGTCCCAGGGCGGCGTGTTCGAAACGGACACGTCGGCCGCGGCCCTCGTCTGCGAGGACCAGGTGTGCGTGTCGCGAATCCACGAAGACCACCTTCCCGAGGTCCTCGGCCCCGCCAAGCAGGCGTTGAGCCAGCTGGCCAAGCTGCCGGGCGCGCCGACCAGGGTGGAGGAAGCGCGGATGCCCAGCTGGGACATGGATTCGCTGCCGAAGTCCGCCGATGTCGTGTACTTCCACTTCGACGACTGGGAGTTCAAGCGCGACAGCAGGCGGACCATTCTCGCCGGACCGGCGCTGGCGCGCTGTGACACCTGGGACAAGTCCGTGGTGTCGAGCGCCAAACGAACAGTCGTGGCTTCGTGGTTCGACGGCAAGTTCGAGCCCGTGAGGCCGAGTGTCCCGCCGAACCCGGAGGTCATGGCCGTGGCGGAGCCGATGTGGCAGGCACTACAAGCTCTGCCTGCCGACCAGCAGCCCGCTCATGTCGCCTCGCTGCGCGCCACGGCGCGGGAGTGCTGACGTGCTGCTGTACTTACGGTGCCGGAGCGTGCCCGCGGCGTTGACCACGATGGTGGCGGCGACGGCCGGTGTGTGGGCTCTCGACGTGCCCGATGTGCGAATCCTCTTGCTGGCCTTGGGATTGGGCGTCGCGGTGGCGGCCCTTGGGCTTGGTGGCGCGGACGTTCACCTCGACCGCACGGGGGCGCTGCCTTGGCCGCTGTGGCGAAGTGCGCACCTGGTTCTCGTGGCGTTGGCCGTGTTCGGGCTGACGGCCGCGGTCAACCTGTGGGACATCGAGGTGGTTCTGCGCAACACCGCCGGGCTGACCGGCCTGGCCGGGCTGGGTGCCGTGACACTCGGCAGCCAGCTGGCGTGGTCGCCACCCGCCCTCTGGGCCGCCGTCGGCGCGGTCTGGCCGCCTGACAACGAGATCCTGCTGTGGCTGACGCAAGGTCCGGACTCCGGTCCGGCCTTGGCCACCGCCGTCGTGCTCGGTGTGGCCGGCTTGGTGGCGTACGCGGCCTTCGGGCCTAAACGTACTTCATAGCCTCTTTCCTGGAGAGGGGTGAGAGGGCTGGGTGCGTGCCGGCGAAGGCACGCACCCAGCCCGGGTCCACTTTGGAGTACTGGCGCAGCGCCCAGCCGATTCCCTTGCGCAGGAAGAAGTCCTTGTCGTGGATGTTCGCCTCGATGGTGTCGGTCAGCAGATCGGTGTCCACGTCCGCTTTGGCACCGACCTGGCAGATGATCGAGGTGCGGCGCCGCCACAGGTCGGCGTCGGCCGCCCACTCGCGCATCATCGCCGTCATGACTTCCGGCTCCGCCAGCAGAAGCGGCCCGACCCGGCGGATCGCGATCTCGTCGACGTAGTCCCACCACGCGCCGGTCACGATCATCTCGTCGTACATCGGCATCAGATCCGTGGTCTGCCACGGCGCGTACCGGCGATATCCGGTCAGGTCGATCGCGATGTACCGTTCCTCGCGGTATTCGGCGTTCCGCCAGAGCTCCAAAGTAGCCGCTCGCAGCTCGTCCACATCGGACAGCTCATGCTCGGCGAACAGCTTCTTGGCCAGCACGGCCCGTTCCGGCTTCGGCACGCCGCGAAACGGCATGTCCGACTTCATGTACCGCTGCATCTCCGGCGCCTTGACCGGATCCGCGGCCCGCGCGAGTTCAGCGCGAACCGCGTCGACCAACGACCTCATACCCCTGGAAACCACGCCCCACCACCCAAACCCCCTCGTGAGTGTTTATCAGGGTTAGAACACGGATAAACACTCACGAGGTTTGATCAGCGCAAAGTTGCACCGAACCGCTCGGACACCACGGCGACCGCGGCCTCCTTGGCGGCGGTGGCCTCCTCCAGCGTCAACGTCTTGTCGGGCGCGCGGAAGCGCAGGGAGTAGGCCAGCGAACGCTTTCCTTCGCCGAGCTGCTCGCCGGTGTACACGTCGAACAGGTGCAGGTCCTCCAGCAGGGCGCCGCCGCCCGACTTGAGCGCCTCGGTCACCTCGGCCACCGGCACCGCGGCGTCCAGCACCAGAGCGGCGTCGAGCAGCACCGGTGGGTACGGCGAGACCTTCGGCGCCGGCCGGTGCTTCTGGAGCGGCAGCAGGTCGAGGTCCAGCTCCATCGCGCACGTGCGCTTCGGCAGACCGAGGGCCTCGATGACCTTCGGGTGCAGCTCGCCCGCGTGCCCGACCGGGAAGCCGCCGACACGCAGTTCCGCACACCGCCCGGGGTGCCACGGCATCAGCGAGCCGGCCTGCACCGTCAGCTCGACGCCCGCGACAGCCGCGACGTCGTGCGCGGCCTGGATCGCGTCCGCCCACGTGGCCGGTTCGCCCTTGCCCCACCAGCCGGGGCGCTGACGGTTGCCCGTCAGCACGACACCGACGTGCACCGGCTGCGCGGGCAGCGCGGCCTTCAACGTGGCGATCTCGGCGTCGGTCGGCCGGCGGTCCGTGGCCAGCTCCGGCACCGGGACCTGCTGCGCCTTGGGCAGCACGACCTGGCCGACGTGGAACAGCGCCACGTCCCGGATGCCACGGGACACGTTGCGTGCCAACGCTTCCAGCAGGCCGGGCAGCAACGTCGTGGTCATCTCGTCGCGGTCGGCCTCAAGCGGGTTGAGCACCTTCACGGTCTGCCGCCGCACGTCGTCCTCGGGCAGCCCGAAGGCGTCCCACGTCTCCGGTGACACGAAGGTCATCGGCGTGACCTCGACGTAGCCGACGTCAGCCAGGGTCCGCGCCACCGCACGGCGGCGACGCTGCGACGGCGTCAGGCCACGACCGGCGGGCGCGGCGGGCAGCACGGACGGGATCGTGTGATACCCCTCCAGCCGCAGGACTTCCTCGACCAGGTCGGCCGGACGGGTCAGATCGGGCCGCCACGTCGGCGGCGTCACGACCACCGCGGCACGACCGGCGGTGGTGGTCGTCACCTCGACCGTGCAGCCGATCTGGCTCAACCGGCGCGCGGTCACGCCGCGCGGGTAGTTGATGCCCGCGACGCGGTCCGGCAGGTCGATCTCCATCAGCACCGGGCCGGGCAGCTCGGGCCGTCCGACGTCGGTGCGGCCCGGCTGGATGCGTGCCTCGCCGTGCTCACGCAGCAACTGCGCGGCCCGCTCGGCGGCGGCCGGGGCCAGCGCCGGGTCGACCGAACGCTCGAAGCGCCGCGAGGCCTCGCTGGGCAGCTTGTGCCTGCGGACCGCCCGCGCGATCGACGGCGGGTCCCAGACGGCCGCCTCCAGCAGGATGTCCGTGGAGTCCGGCCGGACCTCGGTGGACGCACCGCCCATCACCCCGGCCAGCGAGATCGGGCCGGTGTCGTCGGCGATCACCATGTCGTCCGGGTCGAGCACCCGCTCCACATCGTCCAATGTGGTCAGCTTCTCGCCGGGCTGCGCGCGCCGCACGACCAGGTTGCCCTTGACCGAGGACGTGTCGAAGGCGTGCATCGGCTGCCCGGTCTCGAGCATCACGTAGTTGGTCACGTCCACCGCGAGCGAGATGCTGCGGATACCGGCCAGCATCAGCCGCCTGCGCATGAACCACGGCGTCGGCGACGTCGGGTCGAGCCCGGTCACCCGGCGGACCACGAACCGCGAGCAGCCGTCCTCGGCCTCGATGTGGACGTTGTGCGCGTCGCCCTCGGCGCCCGGCACGCCGATCGCGGCCGGGTCGACCAGGGTGGTCTCGAACGCGATCGCCAGCTCACGGGCCATGCCGCGGACCGACATGGCGTAGCCGCGGTCCGGCGTGATCTCCAGGTCGATCACCGTGTCGTCCAGGCCGAGCAGCGGCGCCGCGTCGTCCCCCGGACTGGCCTCACCGCTGGGCAGCACCAGGATTCCGGCGTGGTCCTCGCCCAGGCCCAGCTCACGGGCCGAGCAGATCATGCCGTTGGACGTCCTGCCGTACGTCTTGCGCGCGGAGATCGCGAACCCGCCGGGCAGCACGGCACCGGGCAGCGCCACCACGACGAGGTCGCCCTCGGCGAAGTTCGTGGCGCCGCAGATGATCCCGCGCGTCTCGACGGTGTCCTCGTCCTCGCCGTCGCCGACATCGACCTGGCAGTAACGGATCGGCTTCTTGAAGTCCTTGAGTTCCTCGATCTCCACGACCCGGCCGACCACGAGCGGGCCGGTCACCTCGTCGAGCGAGCGCATCTCCTCGACTTCGAAGCCGAGGTTGACCAGCGCCTCGGAGATCTGGTCCGGAGTCAGCCCCTCCGGGACGTCGACGTGCGACTTCAGCCAGCTGAGAGGGATCTTCACTCCGCCTCCGTTCCGAACGCCGTGGTGAAGCGGACGTCGCCCTCCACCATGTCGCGCATGTCCGGAATGCCGTTTCGGAACTGCAGTGTCCGGTCTATCCCCATCCCGAACGCGAAGCCCGAGTAGACGTCGGTGTCCACGCCGCAGGCGCGCAGCACGTTGGGGTCGACCATGCCGCAGCCGCCCCACTCGACCCAGCCCGCGCCGCCCTTCTTCTCCGGGAACCACACGTCCACCTCGGCGGACGGCTCGGTGAACGGGAAGAAGTTCGGCCGGAACCGGGTCTTGGACTCCGGCCCGAACATCGCCCTGGCGAAGTGGTCCAGCGTGCCCTTCAGGTGCGCCATCGTGATGCCCTTGTCCACCGCGAGGCCCTCGACCTGGTTGAACACCGGCAGGTGGGTGGCGTCGATCTCGTCGGTGCGGTACGTGCGGCCGGGGCACACCACGTACACCGGCAGCTCACGGTCCAGCAACGAGCGGATCTGCACCGGCGAGGTGTGCGTGCGCAGCACCAGGCCCGAGTCCGCGGGCGCGATGTGGAAGGTGTCCGACATCGTGCGGGCCGGGTGGTCCGGCAGGAAGTTCAGCGCGTCGAAGTTGAACCACTCGGCCTCGACCTCGGGGCCTTCGGCGACTTCGTACCCCATGCCGACGAACACGTCCGCGATCAGCTCGCTCAACGTGCTGACAGGGTGACGTGCGCCACGCGGAACGCGGTCCCACGGCAGCGTGACATCCACTGCCTCGTCACGCAGAACACGCTCGTCACGCTCGATCTCCAGCTGCGCGCGGCGCTGCTCGAACGCGGTCTTCACGGTGTTCTGCGCCTCGTTCACGCGCTTGCCCGCCTCGGAACGGGCCTTGGGCGGCAGCGCGCCGATCTCACGGCGGGCTACCAGCAACGGCGACTTGTCACCGAGATGGGCTGGCTTGACTCCGGCGAGGGCTTCGAGGCTGTCAGCGGCGGAAAACTCAGCCTTAGCCTTGTCGACCGCCTGCTGAAGCGTCTCAGGCGCGAGCGCCGCGACCTCTTTAGGGTCGTAGGGGTCGTTGGCTCCGGACATCGTTGCTGGACATCTCCTCGGGTCCACGAGTGCGTGTGCGTTCACCTGAAACAGGCAAGGTAGCCCAACGATCGTAGGCGACCCTCACTTCGCGCAACTCAATAGGTCACACAAGAGACGATCCATCCCGTGGGGTAACGGACCGGCAACTCGCCCGATAGAGTGACGCGCGCGACTAATCGCGCGACCCCACACGCATTTCGAGGTCAGTTACCACTCATGTCCAGATCGTTCGGCGTGGATCTCCGAGGCATCATCGAGCTGCTCAGCCAGCACCTCTATTCGAGCCCACGGGTCTACATCCGCGAGCTGCTGCAGAACGCGACGGACGCGATCACCGCACGGGGTGGCGGCCCCGCGTCGATCAGGATCGACCCGGCCGAGAGCACCGGCGACGGCACGCTGCGGATCGCCGACACCGGTATCGGGCTGACCGAGGACGAGGTGCACACGTTGCTGTCCACGCTGGGCCGCACCTCCAAGCGGGACGATCTCGGGTTCGCCCGGCAGGACTTCCTCGGTCAGTTCGGCGTCGGACTGCTGTCGTGTTTCCTCGTCGCCGACGAGATCCACCTGGTCAGCCGCTCCGCGAAAGGCGGCCCGGCGGTGCGCTGGACCGCTGACGCGTCCGGCACGTACGAAGTGGTGGCCGACGAATCGGCCCGAGCCGAGATCGGCACGACCGTCACGCTGATTCCCCGCAAGGACGCCGAACACTGGCTCCAGCACGACATGGTCGCCGCGCTGGCCCGGGAATTCGGCGAACTGCTGCCCGCCGACGTCGAGATCGGCTCGGAGCGGCTCACCCTGCCCGAACTGCCGTGGCTGCGGCCGTCGGGCGAACCCGTGGACGACTACACCGACCGGATGGCCGCCTACTGCGAGCGCACGTTCGGCTTCCGCCCGTTCGAGGTGCTGCCGCTGGACATCCCGGCGGCCGGGCTGACCGGGGCGGCGTTCGTCATGCCGGACGCGGCACACCCCGGTTCCCGGCAGGCGCACCGGATCTACCTGAAGCGCATGCTGGTCGGCGACTCTGTCGAGGGACTGCTCCCCGACTGGGCCTATTTCGTGCGCTGCGCGGTGAATTCGTCCGCGTTGCGGCCGACCGCCAGCCGTGAGTCGCTCTACCAGGACGAAACCCTGCTGGCCGTCCGGGACGAGCTCGGCGCGGTGCTGAAGGACTGGCTGGTCCGGCTCGGCGCCACCGAGCCCGACCGGGCGTCGGCGTTGCTGGCCAAACACCAGCTCGGCATGAAGTCCGTGGCGCTGATGGACGACGAACTGCTGCGGCTCGTCGAGCACTGGCTGCCGTTCGAGACCACCGACGGCACCATGACGTTGCGCCAGTTCCGGCGTCGGTACCCCAGCATCGCGTACACGCCGGACGTCGACGAGTTCCGCCAGCTCGCGTCGATCGCGCAGGCACAGGGCGTCGGGCTGCTCAACGCGGGTTACGCCTACGACGCGGAACTGATGCGGCGGCTGACCGAGGTCGACGGCCCGTCGGCCACACGCCGGGTCGTGCCCAGCGAACTGCTGGCGACGATGGACCATCCCGACGCCGGGATCGAGGGCGCGCTGCGGACCAGCCTGAAGCTCGCGCAGACCGTGCTGGACCGGCACGACTGCGAGGCGTTGCCGCGCGAGTTCGACCCGGTGTCGTTACCCGCGTTGCTGATCACCGACGCGGACCGGGAACGGCAGCGCGACAACGCCGAGATCAGCGAACAGAGTGACCCGCTGTGGGCGGAACTGCTCGGCCAGCTCGCCGAACCCGCGTCCACCGCGAGCCAGCAACTCGTGCTGAACACACGCAATCCTCTGGTGCGAAGGCTTTCCGAGCTGACCGACCGAACGCTGGCCGAGCTGACCGTAGAGTCGCTCTACGTGCACGCACTGCTTCAGTCCCGTCGGCCGATGCGGCCCAAGGACACCGCCGCGCTCAACCGTTCGTTCCTCGACCTGCTCGACCGGGCGGTGCGCCGATGACCGATCCCGTCGAGTACGCGCTGCGGCTGTTCTCCGAGGCCACGGACATGCCGACCGGCATGGCCAAGCACGAGGCGCTGGAGCGCGCCGCGCGGGCCGCGGACGCCAGCGGCGACAAGCACCTGCCTGCCGTCTGCCGCGTGGCCCTGATCCAGTCCTGTTACTACCTCAACCGGTACGACCTGATCCTCGCGCCGATCGCGTGGTGCCACGCGGCGGAGAAGCGTGACCCGTCGGTCTTCAGCGACAGCGACATGCGCAGCCTGAACTGGGCGCACAAGTGGGTGCCGGTCGGGCTGCGGCGCGACCCGCGGTTCACGCTCGCGCAGATCGAGGCGGTGCTCGACGAGCTGGAGGCGCGCTTCAAGCGGTTCGGCTTCTCGTTGCAACCCGTCTGGGGCCAGCGTGCGCTGACCGCTTCCCATGTCGGCGACTTCGACCTGGCGGACGAGCACTTCGCCCGGTTCGTCGCGACCGAACGCGACGACATGTCCGACTGCGCGGGCTGCGTGGTCGAGGAGCAGGTCGAGCACCTGGTGACGCGCGGCCGGTACGAGGAAGCGTTGCGGCACGCGGAACCCGCGTTGGCCGGCCGGTTCACGTGCAGCACGCAGCCGCAAGGGGTGCTGACCGCGTTGCTGCCCGCGTTGACGGCGTTGGGTGAGATCGAACGGGCCAAGAACGCACACCTGTTGGCGTACCGGCAGTCCCGTGAGCAGGCGAGTCAGGGTTACGTCGGCCTGCATCTGGAGTTCTGTGCCGTGACCGGCAACGTGCCGCGTGGCATGGAGCTGCTGCGCCGGCACCTCGATCAGGTGCATCACGCGACCAGCCCGATCGGCACGATGAACTTCGCCGCCAGCGCGGCGTTGCTGCTCAGCCGCCTCGACTCGGACCGCGTCGATCTGGCCGTCCCGTTGCCTGGCGGCGGCGTCGAGCACACGACCGCGGGACGGCTGCGTGAGTACCTGTCGGGCCGCGCGATGGAACTGGCCGCGCAGTTCGACAAGCGCAACGGCACCACCCGGCAGTCCGAGCGCGTCCAGTCCATTCTGGACGCTCCGGACGTGGTGCACGTGCCGCTGGCCGTGCCGAATCCGGCCGCCGAGCCCGAGCCGATCACCGCGGACCCGGTCGAACTGGCGTACCAGGCGCATCTGGCGTACGAGGAGAACGACTTCCTCACCGGGCACCGGCTGCTGAAGTCGCTGCCGGCGGACCTGGATCCGTTGCTGCCCGCCAAACTCGCCGCGCAACTCGCCGCCCGCCGGACCGTCGTGTTCCCCGGGCCGACCGCGCTCAAGGACCTGCCGTCGGCCGTGCAGCGCCTGATCGAGGCCGGCGATCTCGACCAGGCGGCCCGGTTCCACGCGCGACTGGGCATGCTGAAGGCCGAATCCGGCGACCTGGACGGCGGGATCGAGACGGCCGAGCAAGCACTGGTGTCCGCCGAGGCGCACTCGTCGTCGACCGGGCGCATCCTGGTCCGGCTGATCCTGTGCGAGCTTCTCGACCATCGGCACGAGCACGTACGCGCGACCGCGTTGCTCGACGAGGCGTTCGAGCTGGCCAAGGAGACCGCGTCCGAGCGGATTTCGTCCGTCCTGGTGGAACAAGCCGATCACCTGGCACGCCAGGGCAACCTGGACGCGGCCGAGGAGATCCTGGACCAGGTGCTGACCACGCCGGGGCTGCGGCCGGGCGACCGGTTCCACGCCCTGCGGGCCAGGATGGCGATCGCCGAGGTCCGCGGTGACGTCGACCTGGCGTTGCGGACGTCTTCGGAACTGGTCGAGTTCGTCCGCGCGTACCCGGGGCCGTGGCGGCCGGAGGTGTTGCTGCACCGGGCGTCCATGGTGGACAACATGGACCGCGCGGGTGATCACCTGCGTGAGCTCGTGGAAACCGTCGCCGTGTGCCGGTCGGAGGGAACTCCGCTGGAGACGGCGCACGCGTGTTACGTGTTGTCCTCCGGCTATCTGGCGCACGGCCGTCTCGTCGAAGCCGCTGAGGCGCTTGAGGAAGCTCTGCGCCTGTTGCCTTCGCAAGCCGAGGAGGAGACGCTGCGGACCCGCTACCGGCTGGGCTCGGTGTGCGCGGAGCTCGGCGAGCACGCCGAAGGCCGCAGGCACTTCCAGGCCATGCTCGGCCTGGTCGCGGACGCGCCGTCGGCCTCCCAGGCCATGGTGTGGGCCGGTCTGGGCGCCACCAGCCACGCGCTCGGCGAGCCTGCCGAGGCCGAACGCTGCCACCGCCGTTCCGCGGAGCTGTGGGAGGAGGCCGAACTGCCGGTCGAAGCCTGCCGCGCGTGGATCAAGACAGCGGCCGCGATCGCGGACGACGCGCCGCTCGAAGCGTTGACGGCGTTGGCACGGGCCGAGTCCCACATCGAGGAAGGCGACCTGGCCGCCCGGCTGACCGCGGAAATGCTGGAACTGCGGGGTTACACGTACACGCAGCTCGATCGGCACGCTGAGGCGTTGGACGACAACATGCGTGCCGCGGCGATCGTGGCGGACCTCGACGAGCCGGACTGGCAGATTTTCCTGATGGTCCGCGCGGCCCGCAACCACGTCGCGATGGACGCCGCCGACGTGGCCGAACAGCTGGCCAGGGACGCCACGGAACTGCTCTCCGACGACACACCGCCGAGCATCACAGCCCGCGTGCTCGACGTCCTGACCCGCGCCCTGGAAGCCCAGTCCAAACCCGTCTCCCAGGACCCCACGGCCCGCGCCCTCACCACCCGCCTCCGCGCCTGAAAACCCCTCGTGAGTGTTTATCAGGGTTAGAACACGGATAAACACTCACGAGGGGGTTAGCGCAGGTGGGTGGCGTAGAGGCAGACCGCGGCGGCGGTCGCCAGGTTCAGGCTTTCGGCCTTGCCGAGGATCGGGACGCGCACCACGTCGTCGACGGCTTCCAGCACGTCCGGATCAAGACCGTGCGCCTCGCTGCCGAACACCCACGCGGTGGGCCGGCTCAAGTCGACCTTGGTGAGATCCGTCGTGGCGTGCCCATCGGCCGCGACCAGCCGCAACCCGGCTTTACGGCACGCCTCGAAAACCGCGGCGGTGTTACGCGAACGCGCCAGCGGCAGGTGGAAGACACTGCCGGTGGACGCACGAACGCACTTGCCGTTGTGCGGATCGACGGTGTCACCGGCGAAGATCACGGCCGACGCACCCGCCGCGTCCGCGACCCGCGTCACCGTGCCCGCGTTACCCGGATCGGACACGCCGACCAGCACAGCGACCAGCCCAGGTTCGGCAAGGGCCTCGTCGAGCGAGACGTCCAGGAGCTCACAGACGGCGACAATGCCTTGCGGTGTCACGGTTTCCGAGAGCCCATCGGCGGCTCGATCGGTCACAGTGGACACCTGCACACCCGAGTCGCGGGCCTCGGTGACGAGCTCGGCATTCCGGGCGGCGGCCTGCTCGGTGACGAACAGCTCGTACACCTCGCCGTACCGCAACGCCTCACGGACCGCCTGCGCTCCCTCGGCGAGGAACCGGCCCGCCCGCTCCCGGCCCGCGCGTCTGGTCAACTGCCGGGCAGCGGCGACCCGGGGCGTCCGCTCGGTGAAGAGCTGGACCGCCCCGGGCCGGGAGTACTGCTCGCTCAGGCCTTCTCCTGCGCCGGAACGTTCGCGCGGGACACCTCGACCAGCGCGGTGAACGCGGCCGGGTCGCTCACCGCGAGCTCGGCGAGGATCTTGCGGTCGACCTCGACACCCGCGACCTTCAGGCCCTGGATGAAGCGGTTGTAGGTCATGCCGTTCTGACGCGCCGCGGCGTTGATCCGCGTGATCCACAGCTGCCGGAAGTCACCCTTGCGGGCGCGGCGGTCGCGGTAGGCGTAGTTCAGCGAGTGGAGCACCTGCTCCTTGGCCTTGCGGTACAGCCGCGAGCGCTGGCCGCGGTAGCCACTGGCCAGTTCAAGGGTCGTGCGGCGCTTCTTCTGGGCGTTGACTGCCCGCTTGACGCGTGCCACGGGTCCATCCTGCTTATCTCGATGGGGCGTTCGGGGCGCCCCGGGTGGTCAAGGGAGTGGAGCTGAGCGGAGCTCAGATGCCGAGCAGGCGCTTGACGCGCTTCTCGTCGTTCGGGGCGACGTCGGTGATGCCCTCAAGGCGGCGGGTCAGCTTGCTGGGCTTCTTCTCCAGAATGTGCCGCCTGCCGGCCTGCTCACGCTTCAACTTGCCCTTGCCGGTCACGCGAAAGCGCTTGGCAGTGCCCTTGTGCGTCTTGTTTTTAGGCATGGTCGTCCTCATCTAGGTGCTTCCGCCCGTGTCGGCACGGGCGGAAGCAGCTCGCTACTTCGGGTGACCCCGGTCGGTACTACTCCGCGGAGTCAGGCTGCGGCGACGTCGCCTTCGCCTTCGGCTTGGCGTTCTTGTGCGGCGCCAACACCATGATCATGTTTCGGCCGTCCTGCTTCGGTGAGGACTCGATGACCCCCAACTCGGCCACGTCGTCGGCCAACCGCTGCAACAACCGGTACCCGAGCTCCGGCCGGGACTGCTCACGGCCGCGGAACATGATGGTGATCTTGACCTTGTTGCCGTGCTCGAGGAAGCGGACGACAGCGCGCTTCTTGGTCTCGTAGTCGTGCGGGTCGATCTTCGGCCGGAGCTTCTGCTCCTTGATCACCGTGAGTACCTGGTTGCGCCGGGACTCGCGAGCCTTCTGCGCGCTCTCGTACTTGAACTTGCCGTAGTCCATGAGCTTGCAGACCGGCGGACGAGCCTGCGGGGCGACCTCGACGAGGTCGAGATCCGCCTCCTGGGCGAGGCGGAGCGCGTCCTCGATGCGGACGATCCCCACCTGCTCGCCGTTCGGTCCGACCAAGCGGACCTCCGGCACCCGGATGCGGTCGTTAATACGTGACTCGGAGCTGATGGTGCCTCCTCTTTCCCGAGTACAAAGTCTCTCTTGCTGTCAGCTGCGGCCTGCGGTGTGACCCCAGTAACGCGTCAGGCCCCGCCGTCATTGCTGACGCGGGGCCCGCTGCCTACACCGATCCACGACGTGCACGCACGTCGCGCCGCAGCAAGCTCACGCCGCTGCGATAAAGACCGGACCCGGACACCTCCGCGGTGACACAGGTGGGAGCGGGGCTCCACTTGCCGCCCCCGTGGGTACAGGGGCTGGTCGCACGTGAAAGGGTACCAGACCGTGAGTGACCCCGTCGCAGACCCTGCCAGCAGTGACAACGTTCGTGACCTCGCCGAGATTCCCAGCGTCGAGGTGATCAGCCGGTCCGCCGTGATGCTCATGTCGGCCGCCGCCGAACGCCTCGGCCTGGCCGACCCGGACCCCGACGAGTCGCCCCGCCGGGACCTGGACGAGGCCCGCCGGCTGATCACCGCGCTGGCCGGCCTCGTCACCGCCTCCGTCGAGTATCTCGGGCCGCACGCCGGTCCGCTGCGCGAAGGCCTCCAGTCGTTGCAGCGGGCGTTCCGGGAGGCCTCGGCGTTCCCGGACGAGCCGGGCGCCGGGCCGGGCGAGAAGTACACCGGGCCGGTCTACTGAGCCGTCCCGGCCGTCCACCGACCCATTTCGCCTCCGCACGAATCCGCACGAACCAACGGCCCCACGGGAGTCCCGTGGGGCCGTCATAGGGGTGTTGGGGGTCGGACCCAACTGTGACCCGGCGCCGGTGAGGCGCAGGAGGGGAGGCCAGCGCCGGATCACATGATCTGTGGCACTACTTGGCGATCTTGTCC
Source organism: Kibdelosporangium persicum (assembly GCF_013280595.1). GTDB lineage: Bacteria > Actinomycetota > Actinomycetes > Mycobacteriales > Pseudonocardiaceae > Kibdelosporangium > Kibdelosporangium persicum. The sequence goes on along the minus strand of NZ_JAAATY010000007.1, from coordinate 151,102 downwards.
TTGGCCTTCTTGCCGTCCGGCGCGACCACGAACCAGGTGCCCTGGACGCCCTCACCGTTGGCCTGGCAGGGAGCGGTGTCCTTGGCGAAGGTGTAGACCGGCGAACCGGCGATGGTCACCTGCTTGGTGCCGTCCTGCCGGGTGACCGAACCGATCAGGCTCTTGTCGATGCCCTCGGCGACGACGTTGTCCTCGGCCTTGAGCGGCGGCCAGTTCCTGGCGCAGTCACCGTTGCAGTTCGACGCGGACGGCTGCTTGGTGTCCTTGTCGAAGACGTAGAGGGTGAAACCCTTGTCGTTGGTCAGCACCTTGCCGAACGGCTTGACCTCCATCGCCCGCAGCACAGTGGTGCCCGGCGCGGCGGCCTTCACCTTGTCCTTGGCGCGGGTGCCGTTCGGGGCCGCGGTCCACCAGGTGCCCTGGACCGCCTCGCCCTTGGTCTCGCCCGGCGCGGTGTCCTTCTCGAAGTAGTACATCGCCCAGCCGCCGACGGTCAGCTGCTTGATGCCGTCCGGGCGGTCGATCGAGCCGACCATCGCCTTGTCGACGCCTTCGAGCGTCAGACTGTCCGAGAACGGCACCGGGGGCCACGCCTTGGCGCACGCGTCGGCGCAGTTGGACTTCGGCGGTTTCGGGGTGTCCTTGTCGAAGCGGTATAGGGTTTTGCCTTCGCTGTCGGTCAGGATCGTGCCCAGCGTCGGCGACTCGGTCGCCTTGAGACCGGTGACGCCCGCGCCGTTCGCGGCCGGCGCGTCGTCGACGGGCACCGTCCCGGTCGGCGCTGCGACGGCGGGCGGCTGCGCTTCCTGTTGCAGCTGCCGCTGATTGGCCGCAGGCGTCGCTGTGGGGCTCGCCCCGCACGCCGCGGTGGCCAGCACGGCGCCGACAGCCGCCGCGGTGGCAAGGATGTGCCTCACCCGAGCTGATGCCATGACGTCGATCCCTTCTCCCGCTTGATGCCCCGGTGCATCTCTGCGGGGCCGTGGTTGCTCACCCACAACACGAGCGGCCCCCGACGGCGGTTCAGCGGGATCGGAGAATTTTTTCGGACGGGCGGAGTCCTGCGAAAACGATGCCGAGCGTGCGCCTGCCGGGCGTGGCCATCGAGGCGTGCCGGTCGTGTCGCGCGTCGCCCGCGCGGGCCGGGCCGCACTGCCGGTGACGCTCACCGAATGCACCACCATCGCTACCCACGACACCATCGAGCCCGATGTGATCGTCGTGGAGTACGAACTGGCCGGTACGGTGAACGCCACCGGAGAGCGGCACTCGGCCCGGTTCATCGGCGTCCTGACCGTGCGCGACGGCAAAGCCGTGCACTGGCGGGAATATCAGGACACCGCAGCCTTGGCGGCCGTGTTGGGTTAGGACTCGACCGACTGGCGGTGCCGGAACACGTTACGCGGGTCGTACTTCGCCTTCACCTGCCGCAGACGCGCGTAGTTTCCCTTGTAATACAAGGTCGACCACGGCACGCCGGACTTGTTGAAGGTCGGATCGGACAGGTCGATGTCCGGGTAGTTCACGTAACAGCCGTCCGTCACCGCGTTGGGCACCGGCACGCCACCGGTCGACGCGTACACCGACGAGTAGAAGGTGCGGAACCAGTGGAGGTGCTGGGCCTCCTCGGCCGGGTCCTTCCAGTAGACCTGGTATTGCAACTTCAACACGGAATCACGTTGCGGCACAGCGGTGTCCGCCGAACCGACAGCGTTGATCTGGCAACCGTACGAGTCGATCTGCACCAACGCGTTGGGGTTGTTGTACTCCGTGGTCGCCAACGCCCGGTAGGTCGCGGCGATCTGTTCGGCGGTGTGCCCCTTGCGCAGGTACGCGGACTTGTAGTCGGCGCGGAACTCCCAACCACCACCGCTCAGGGCATACGTGCCGTTGAGCCACGGCAACCGCTGCGGCTCGGCGAACTGCGGCAGCGCCGGGTGATCGCCGGACCGTGCGGTCATCGCGGTGCGCCGCGCCTGGACGCCGTCGAAGACCGCCGCGAGGTAGTCGTCGAGCAGTTTCCGTGCGTTCGGCGCGGTCGCGTCGGCCTGGGTCAGCAGGGCGACCTGGCCGCCGACCGCCTTGGTGACGGGATCGACGGTCCGCTTGTTCAGCTTCAGCAGACCGAAAAGCCCGGCGTACGGCGAACCCGGCGCACTGTTGAGCTCGTGCCACTTGCCGAAGTTGTCCACCACCCTGGTGAAGTCCGCCTCGGTGATGTCCTTCCAGTCCAGCGCCACCGAGCTGATGAAGATCTCGGACGGCGGCTTCGGCAGGAACGTGGCCGGGTCGGTGCCCGTCGCGGTTCGGGACTTCAGCAGAAACCGCGTCACCACACCGAAGTTGCCGCCGCCACCGCCGGTGTGCGCCCACCAGAGATCCCGGTTGGGATCGTCGGCCTCCCTCGTGGCGATGACCGCCCGCGCCCGGCCGGACGCGTCGACCACCACGACCTCGACGCCGTAGAGGTAGTCCACGGTAAGTCCGAACTGGCGGGAACTCAGACCGTAACCGCCGCCGGTGATGTGGCCGCCCGCGCCGACCGTGCCGCACGAACCGCCCGGGATGATGACGCCCCAAACCCGGTACAGCGCCTCGTAAACCTGAAAAAGGTTCGCACCCGCGCCGACCGAAATGGCGTTCACCGCCGGGTCGTAGCCGATGCCGTCCAACTCGGACAAGTCGAGGACGACTTGTTTCCCGCTGTAAACAAAGTCTTCGTAGCAGTGGCCGCCGCTACGCACCCCGATCTGCTTGCCCGCGGTCACCGCTTCCTGAACCGCCGCAACGACCTGCGCGGTCGAGCTGACCACGTGGACCGCTTCCGGCGTCCCGATCCAGCGTGGATTGGTGCCCCGGACCATGTCGACGTATCTCGAGTCGCCCGGCCGCACTGTGGTGGCGGGAAGGCTGACACCAGCCTCCGATTCCCGCGCCACCGCCGTGCCGCCAAGCGTGCCCGTCGCCGCGACCCCCACAGCCGCGGCCCCCGCTCCCGCCAGAAAACTCCGGCGTCCGACCTCACTCATTGGATAGTCACCCCTTCGAGCGTGCAACCCCCAGCGCCTTCCAGACGACCACCGCCCAGGTCAGCCGTGCCATGAGTTGATCAGGTTGTTGTGCAGTGCAAAAAGTCGTGTTGTCGCCGTAACAGGTCCAGACCACGTGTCATGCTTCACACTGTGTCCAGTCAGCCCAGTTCGCGTAACCAGTCGTCGTCACTACGACGCGCGCTTTCGGTACTCCAGTACGTGTCCGACCGGGCGAACGAGACCCGCGGTGTCCCGCTGTCACGTATCGCCGAGGACCTGAAGATCAGCAAGAGCAGCGTGCTGCGCCTGACAACTCCCCTGCTCGACACGAACCTGCTCATCCGGGACCGGCAGACCGGCTGGTTCCGCCTGGGCCACGGCGCTTTGCGCCTCGGCCAGGCCTACCTGGCGTCGTTGGACCTGCGCACCGTCGCGGCGGAGCCGTTGCGGCGCATGCAACGCATGCTGGGTGAGACCTGTCATCTAGTGGTGTACGAGCCGCCGGACGTTGTCTACATCGACAAGGTCGAGAACGACCACCAGGTACGGATGGCCTCCCGGATAGGCAACCGGGTGCCCGCTTATCGAACAGCGGTGGGGAAGGCGATTCTCGCGTGGCTGCCCGAGGAAGCGGTCCAGGCCGCCATCGACCGTGGTCTGGCACCGGTGACCGGCCGTACTCTGGCCGACCCTGAGTCGTTACGTGCGGACCTGCAACGCATCCGCCGCCGCGGCTACGCCATCGACGACCGTGAGAACGAAGAGGAAGTCCGGTGCGTGGCGGCGCCGATCTTCGACCACAGCGACGAGGTGATCGGCGCGCTTTCGGTGTCGTCGCTGGCTTCCCGGATGAAACCGGCCCGGGTGCGCGAGGTCGGCCCGCTTGTCATGCGCTTCGGCATGGAGATCTCCCGGGTGTTCGGCTCGGCCAAGGTGCCCGCCGAGATCCCCCGCGAGTAACCGCCTCGCGGTGCGTGTTCGGGTGATCGGGCCCGCCGAAGCGAGCCCGATCATCCCGGGCAGTACTCAGTCCACCACGGCGAGCGCGTCGATCTCGACCAGCAGGCCGGGCGGCAGGCCGACGTAAACCGTTGTGCGGGCCGGGAAGTCGCCGCCGAGGAACTCGGCGTACGCCTCGTTGAACTCGGCGAAGTGCGCCACGTCGGTCAGGTACGCGCGCAGCATCACCACGTCGTCGAGGGACGCGCCGCCCGCTTCCAGCACCCGCTTGACGTTCGCCAGCACCTGGCGGGTCTGCTCGGCCACGGTCCGGCCGACCACCTCACCCTGCTCGTCGAACGCCACCTGGCCGGCGACCTGGAGGATGTTGCCCTTCCGCACCCCGTGCGACAGCGGCACCGCCGGTTTCACGGTGCCCTCGGGGTGGATGAAGGTCCTGGCCATGTTTGTCCTCTCCTATCGGTGATATCCGCATTCGGCGGACGCCTTCTCCGCCGCGCGCAGCAGGTCGGGCACTAGCCCCAGCAACCCGTCAAGGTCCAACAGTACCTTCGGCACCGACAGCGACATGGCCGCGAGGACCTCGCCTCGGGGTCCTCGCACGGGCGCGGCGATGCAGTGGATGAAGTCCTCGTGCTCGGAGTTGTCGACCGCGTACCCGCGCGAGGCGACGGTCGCCAGTTCGGCGAGGTACGCCTCGGGCGTCAGGATTGTGTTCTCGGTCTTCTTCTCGTACGTGATGCCGTTGGCGATCTCGCGGCGCCGATCCTCGGGGAACGCCGACACCAGCACCTTGGCGACGGCCGTGCAGTGCAGCGCGGCTCGTTTGCCGATCCTGGAGTACATCCGGACCTGGTGGCGGCTCTCGAACTTGTCGATGTACACGACTTCGCCGTCCTCGTACGAAGCCAGGTGCACGGTGTGGCCGGTCTGCGCGTTCAGCTCGCGTAGCGCGGGTTCGACGCTCCGGCGGACGTCACGGTCCTCAAGGGACCGGTGTGCGAGGTCGAACAGGGCTGTGCCGAGCCGGTAGTAACGCACGCCCTCACGCTGGACGAACCGATGCGTTTCGAGCGTCCGCAGCAACCGCAGGACGGTCGACTTGTGCACGCCGATGGTCTCGGCGAGCTGGTCCAGGGTGCGAGGCCCTTCGGCCAGCGCGTCGAGCAAGGTCAACGCCCTGTCGAGACTTTGGCTCATGCCCGCTCCCCGCTGTGCCCGCTCGCGTCGCATGAGCCGGGCCCTGTGTCGGATGGTTCGTTCGCAAGCGCGCTCACGGCTGTAAAACCCCCTGCTCGGTCAGGTGTGCGGCGGCCCACTCGTCCGCGTCCGCGTCGAGCAACGACGTCATCAGGCCGGGCGGCAGCGGTGTCCCGACATCATCATGCGTCCGCAATGTCGTGGCGGCCTGCAAGTGTCCGGATCGGAGCCGGCGGACGGGTGACTCCCCCGCCAGTGTCGCGGCGAGGAACCCGGCCGCGAAGGCGTCGCCCGCGCCGACCGGCTCGACGACGTCGACGCGTAAAGCGGGCTGGAACACCGAAACACCGCCTTCGATCAGCGTCGCGCCGCGGGCGCCGTGTTTCACCACCACGGTGGCGGGGCCGGGCAGGATACGGCGGATCTCGGCAGGGTCACTCGTCCCCCACACGTCCAGTGCCTCGTCGTCACCAGCGAGCACGATGTCCGCCGAATCGGCCAGTTCCCGCAGCACGGACGTGTCCCGGCCGGTCCACAGCCCGGGCCGCCAGTTCAGGTCGAACGAGAGCCGGAAAGTGTTCCGGGGCGCCGCGACCAGCGCACGCATCAGGTCGAGGCACGAGTCGGACAGCGCGGCCGTGATGCCCGTCAGATGCACCACCCGGACGTTCAGGTCCAGGTCACCGAGCAACGCGGGGCCCATTCCGGACGCGGCCGAACCGCGCCGGTAGTACCGGACCGGGCTGCCGCCCGCGCTGCTCTCCTTGATGTAGAGCCCGGTCGGCCGGGCGGGATCGACCACGACTCCGGACACGTCCACCCCGTGCGACGCCACCGCGGAGACCACGGCCTTGCCGAAGGCGTCCTGGCCGACGGCGCTCACCCACTTCGCCCGCAGGCCCAGCATCGCCAGATTGCAGGCCACATTGGACTCCGCGCCACCGACGGTCCGGATCCACGTGCGGACCTGGTCCACCGGTCCCGGCTCGCCCGGCACGAACAGCGCCATGGACTCGCCGAGGCACAGCACATCGGTCTCCACTGGGTTTCCCATCCTTTCCCCAGCCAGATGAAGGGACACTGCCGGCACGGGGGCTCGAAGTTGCGACGTTGACCTGGCGGCGATGAGGATGCTACACACCACCGCAGCACATCGCGCAATAGCCGTTGCAACATACGCAATGAGAGGCAGGGAGATGGCCGAGCCGGCGAGCATGGACCGGGACGCGGTGGACCGCCTCCGCCAGGAGCGGATCGACTGGCGCTTCAAGGGAATGCCGGACGCGCTGTTCGGCAGGACCGTGGCCGAGGCACTGGCCACGAACCCGAAGTTGTTCACCGACGGCTTCGTCGGCCCGCTGGTCGTGCTCGACAACGATGCCATCGACCACAACCTGGCGACCATGCGCCGTTGGTGCGAATCGCGTGGTCTCGCACTGTCACCACACGGCAAGACGACGATGGCGCCGCAGCTGTTCCAGCGCCAGCTCGACGCAGGCTGCTGGGCGATCACGACCGCGAACGCCAGCCAGCTGCGGGTCTACCGCGCGTTCGGCGTGAGCCGGATCCTGCTGGCCAACCAGCTGGTCGACCCGAACGCCCTGCGCTGGCTGGCCGCCGAACTGGCCGCCGACCCGGACTTCGAGTTCTTCTGCTGGGCCGACTCGGTCCGCGCGGTCGAGTTGATGACCGAAGGTCTGCGGGGCGCGCAACGCCAGGTCAACGTCTTCGTCGAGGTCGGGGCGCCCGGCGGCCGCACCGGTGCGCGCACGCCGGAGACGGCCGAGGCGGTCGCCGGCGCGATCGTCGCCAGCCCGGTGCTCAAGCTCGTCGGCACCGCCGGGTGGGAGGGATCGCTGGCGCACGAGGCCTCCGCGGAGGGCCTCAAGGCCATCGACGACTTCCTCACCCAGATCCGTGCCGTCACGGTCCAGCTCGCCGGCAAGTTCGAGGACCGCGACCGGGTGATCGTCACGGTCGGCGGCAGCGCGTACTTCGACCACGTCGCCGACGCGCTGACCCAGCCGTGGCCCGAGGGCCTGAATGTCTTCCCGTTGCTGCGAAGCGGCGCGTACGTCACCCACGACGACGGCTTCTACCGGGAGAACTCCCCGCTCGGCGCGCACTCCCGGATCGAAGGAACGCCGAGTTTGCGCAGCGCACTGCGCGCGTGGGCGCAGGTCACGTCCAAGCCCGAGGACAACCTCGCCCTGCTGACCATCGGCAAGCGGGACGCGTCCTTCGACGAAGGGCTGCCGGAGCCGCAACTGATCCGGCGGGACGGCACCACCCGGCCGTTGACCGGCGCGGAGATCGTCTCGCTCAACGACCAGCACGCCTACCTCGTCCCGAACGGGGCCGGCGTCCAGGTCGGCGACTGGATCGGTCTTGGCCTCTCGCACCCGTGCACGGTGTTCGACAAGTGGCAACTGCTTCCCGCGGTCGGCGCGGACGGTGAGACCGTGGTCGACTTCATCCGGACTTATTTCTGACAAAGGAGTCCGAAATGGATATTGCGTTCCGCGGCGCGACGGTCGTCGACGGCACCGGCGCCCCGCGTTACCAGGCGGACGTCGGCGTGCAGTCCGGCCGGATCGCCGAGATCGCGACCGGCCGGAGACTGGACGCCACCCGCGTGATCGACGCGCGTGGCCTGGTGCTCGCGCCCGGGTTCATCGACATGCACTCCCACTCGGACCTGCAGGTGCTGGCCAAACCCGACCACCTCGCCAAGGTGTCGCAGGGCGTGACCAGTGAGGTCTACGGCCAGGACGGCCTGTCGTACGCGCCGGTCAACGACGAGACACTGGCCGGGCTGCGCGCCCAGTTGGCGGGCTGGAACGACGATCCGCCCGGGTTCGACTGGAACTGGCGCAGTGTCGGCGAGTACCTCGACCGGCTCGACCAGGGCATCGCGGTGAACGCGGCGTACCTGCTGCCACAGGGCACGATCCGGATGATGGTGGTCGGCTGGGCGGCCAGGCCGCCGACCGAGTCCGAAATGGACCGGATGAAAGAGGTTGTCGCGCAGGGCATGCGCGAGGGCGCGATGGGCCTTTCGTCCGGATTGACCTATACGCCGGGCATGTACGCCGACACCGACGAGCTGGTGGCGTTGTGCGAGGTCACCGGCAAGCTCGGCGGCTACTACAGCCCGCACCACCGCAGTTACGGCGCGGGCGCGCTGGAGGCGTACGCCGAGATGGTCGACGTGTCCCGCCGCTCCGGCTGCCCGCTGCACCTGGCGCACGCGACGATGAACTTCCCGGTGAACAAGGGCCGCGGCGTTGAACTGCTCGCCCTGCTGGACGAGGCGATCGCGGACGGCTGCGACATCACCCTGGACACGTACCCGTACCTGCCTGGCGCGACCTATCTGTCCGCGCTCCTGCCGAGCTGGTCGACCGAAGGCGGCCCGGACGCCGCGATCGCCCGGATGTCCGATCCGGACACCCGCGAGAAGATCCGTGCCGACCTGGAGGAGAACGGGTCCGACGGCTGCCACGGCGTTCCCGTCGACTGGGACTCCATCGAGATCAACGGCGTCCGCAAGGACGCGAACTCGCACCTGGTGGGGCACAGCGTCGCCGAGTCGGCACGGCAGGCCGGGCGGCCGCCCGCGGACCTGTACTTCGACGTGTTGATCGACGAGCGAATGGGTACCTCGTGCCTGATGCACGTCGGTCACGAGGACAACGTCCAGGCGATCATGAAGCACCCGGCGCACACCGGCGGCAGCGACGGACTCCTCGTCGGTGAGCGTCCACATCCCCGCGCATGGGGCACGTTCCCCCGCTACCTCGCCCGTTACGTCCGTGAGCTGGGCGTTCTGGAGCTCGAGGAGTGCGTCGCGCACCTGACCGGCCGGGCCGCCAACCGTTTGCGCCTGGCCGACCGGGGTCTGATCCGCGAGGGCTACGCCGCGGACCTGGTGCTGTTCGACCCGGACACCGTCGCCGACACCGCGACCTTCGACGAGCCGAGGCAGGTCGCGACCGGCATTCCGTACGTGCTGGTCAACGGGGTCCCGGTGATCGACGACGGAACCCACACGGGCGCCACACCCGGTCATTCGCTGCGTAACCCGGGAGTCTGATCCATGGACCTCATCGCCGAGCTCAGGGCGTGGCGTTCGTTGTGCATCATCCGGGCTCCGCGGATCGCCGACCCGGCCGCTCTGGGCAGCACCCTGGTCGAGGCCGGCCTGCCGATCGTGGAGTTCTCGTTCACCACGCCGGACGCGCCACGGCTGATGGAACAGGCGGCCGAAGTGGACGGTCTGATCCTCGGCGCGGGCACGGTGATGACCGGACAGGACGCCCGGGACGCCGTCAACGCGGGCGCGAAGTTCCTGCTGACGCCCGGCTTGCGGCCCAAGGTGGCCGAGGAGGCGGTCCGGCAGGGCGTGCCGGTCGTGCTCGGGGCGATGACCCCGACCGAAGTGGCCGACGCCGTGGACATGGGCGCCACCGCGGTCAAGGTGTTCCCGGCGGCGCGGCTGGGTCCTGAGTACTTCAAGGACCTGCACGGGCCCTACCCTGGCGTGCCACTGGTGGCGACCGGCGGCCTGACCACCGCCAACGCCGCGCAGTACCTGGAAGCCGGCGCGCTCGCGGTCACCGCGGGCAGCGGCGTGGTCTCACCCGCACTGGCCGCCGAGTCCCGGCTGGCCGAGATCCGGCAGCGGGCCGGCGAGTTCGTCGACGCGGTAGCCACCGCGCGTGTCACTGAACAATAGAGGGAGCAGTCCTATGGTGGACTGGTTGCAACACACGACGGGTGGGCTGTTGCTGCTCGCCGCGGTCGGTATCGCACTGCTGCTGACGATGATCATGTGGTGGAAGGTCGAGCCCTTCATCGCGTTGCTGATCGTCGGCGTCGGTACCGCGCTGGCCGCGGGCATCCCGGTGGAGACGCTGGTCGGCTCCATCCAGTCGAGCAACGCGGGATCGTTGATCGAGACCGGGTTCGGCAACATCCTCGGGCACATCGCCGTGATCATCGGGATGGGGACGTTCCTCGGCGCCATCCTGGAGGCGTCCGGTGGCGCGCATGTGCTGACCCGCAAGCTGTTGCAGGCGTTCGGCGAGAAACGGGCCGCGCTGGCGATGGGCCTGGCCGGGCTGATCTTCGGTGTCCCGGTGTTCTTCGACATCGGCATCTTCGTGCTCGCGCCGCTGGTGTACGTGGTCGCCAAGCAGTCGGGCCGCTCGATCCTGCTGTTCTGCCTGCCGTTGCTGGCCGGTCTGTCGGTGACGCACGCGTTCCTGCCGCCGCACCCCGGCCCGGTCGCCGCGGCCGGTCTGCTCGGTGTCGGGCTCGGCTGGGTGATCCTGTTCGGCGCGATCTGCGCGATCCCGGCGTGGGGCGCCGGGCTGGTGTTCGCCAACTGGATCGGCAAGCGCATCCACATCGACGTGCCCGAGGAGATGCTCGAGGCCACCAAGGTCACCGGCGACAAGCCGGGCACCGCCACCGCCCCGGCGAAGACCGAGCCGAGGCTCAGCACGGTCGTGTGGATCATCGCGACGCCGTTGATCCTCATCCTGATCGGCACGTTCGGCAGCATCATCCTGGACAAGGGCACGTTCCTGGCCGGTGTCGCCACGTTCTTCGGCACGCCGGCGATCGCGCTGACCATCTCGGTGCTGCTCGCGTTCTGGTTGCTGGGTTACCGCCGCGGAATGACCCGCGACCAGGTGTCCACGATCGCGAACGCCTCGCTCAAGCCGGTCGCCATGATCCTGCTCGTCGTCGGCGCCGGAGCGTTCTACGGCCGGGTGCTGACCGTCAGCGGTATCGGCAAGGCCGTGCAGACATCCCTCGCGGACGTCGGCCTGCCGGTGCTCGTGGCGGCGTACCTCATCTCGTGTGGCCTGCGGATCGCGCAGGGTTCGGCCACCGCGGCGATCGCCGCCTCGGCGGCCATCATCGGCCCGACCGTCGCGAACGCGGGCTACACGCAACCGCAACTGGCGCTCATCGTCGCCGCCATCTGCGCCGGTTCGATCATCGCCTCGCACGTCAACGACGGCGGGTTCTGGATCGTGTCCCGGTACTTCGGCATCTCGGTGAAGGACACGCTGAAGACCTGGACAGTGCTGGAAACCATCTTGTCCGTGGTCGGGTTCCTGGTGGCCGCGGTCTTGATGATCTTCATCTGACACCCTGCACAGAGAGGATCTCCACACGGTGAACGGGTTGAACCGGCGCGCCTTCCTCGGCGCGGCCGGAGCAGGCGGGCTGATGCTGGCGACGGGGGTCCCGGCGTCGGCGTACGGGAGAAACGTGTCCACTGTCTACATCGGAAGCTTCACCAGCTGGGGACCGCCGGTCGGACCGGGCTTCTCGGTCGGCACCGTCGACCCGGTGTCCGGGAAGCTGACCCTGACCGGCGGCATCCCCGGGATCGTGGACCCGTCGTGGTTCACGTACTCGCGGGACCGCCGGATTCTGTACTCGACCATCGAGTCCGATCCCGGCAAGGTCACGGCGTACACGATCGCCGATCCGCAGCGGCCGAAGGTGCTCAACTCGGCCGACGTGAACGGCGCGCACCCGACGCACATCAGCATCCACGGCAGGCACTTGCTGGCGGCCAACTACGGCAGCGGCAGCGTTTCCGTGCTGTCGCTGCGGGCCGACGGGCGGGTCGGCGCCGTGACCGATGTCGTCAAGCACACCGGGGACAACCGTGCCGCGCACGCGCACGAGGTCGTCACCGACCCGAGTGGACGGTGGATCGTCGCCGTCGACCTCGGCGCGGACTCGGTGTACGTGTACAGCCTCGGCACGGCCGGGAAGTTGAAGCTGAACCAGCAGCTCAGGCTGCCGGTCGGCCTCGGCCCGCGGCACCTGGCGTTCCACCCGAACGGCAGGTACGCCTACATCCTGGGTGAGCTGCGGTCGGAGGTGACCGTGGCGGCGTGGGACGCGGCGGCGGGCAGGTTCACGCCCGGCCAGGTGATCAGCACGCTGGGCGACGCCACGCCGCCGGAGAACTTCCCCGGCGAGATCGAGGTGTCGGCGGACGGCCGGTTCGTCTACGCCTCCAACCGGGGCCACGACAGCCTGGCCACCTTCACGGTCGGCGAGCAGGGCAAAAGCCTGTCGTTCGCCGGCACGACACCGACCGGTGGCACGTGGCCACGGCACTTCACCCTGCACCCGAACGGCAACTGGGTGTATGTGTCCAACCAACGCACCGGCACGATCAACTGGCTGCCCCGTGACCCGGGCACCGGAAAGCTGGGCACGTCAGCGGGTTCGGTGACGGTGGACAACGTCGGCATCGTCTCCTTCAGGTAACCCCCAGCTCACCCCTCGTGAGTGTTTGTCGGGGTTAGAACCCTGATAAACACTCACGAGGTTTACCTGCGGTAACGGCATTGGTTTAGACCCTTGTGCCGGGCAATTGTCCGTTCTAGCATCGCGACATTGCCGTATGTGAAACGCGCGTTGCATCAGACGCAACCGGAGGAACAATGAAGATCAAAGGTGTGCTCGCTGCAGCCGCTGTCGGAGCGCTGGTCGTCGCGTGTGGACCACCGCAGGCCGCGAACAACCAGCCGCAGCAGACCGGCAACGCCGGCCAGCCGGTCGGCGAGATGACCGGTGAGCTGAAGGTGTGGCTGTTCCAGGAGGCCAGCAACGGCCCCAAGGAGGCCGTGGTCAACGAGGCCAAGCAGGAGTTCGAGGCGGCGCACCAGGGGGTCAAGGTCACCGTGGAGTACCTGCCGGTCGACGGCAGGGCGTCCCGGTTCAACGGCGCCTTCAACGACAAGAACTCCTCGCCCGACGTGGCCGAGTTCGGCAACACCGACCTCGCGGGCTACACCGCGTCCAACGGTTTCGCGGACCTGACGGCCGACCTGGGAGCCTGGACGGACAGCAAGGACCTGATCCCGTCGGTGCTCGACACCGCGAAGGTGAAGGGCAAGACGTACGGAATCCCGTGGTACACCGGCACTCGCGCGCTGTACTACCGCACCGACGTGTTCTCCGAGCTCGGCCTGCAGCCGCCGAAGACCCTGGCGGAGCTGACCGAGACCGCCCGCAAGATCCGCCAGGCCAAGCCGGACCTGTACGGCATCGCCACCGGCGGCAAGTACATCTACGCGGCTTTCCCGTACATCTGGGCCAACGGCGGTGATCTGGCCAAACAGGACGGGGACAAGTGGACGGCGTCGATCAACGGCCAGCAGGCGCGGGACGGCCTTCGCCAGTACGCCGAACTGCTCAAGGACGACATCTGCCCGCCTTCGGCGTGCGCGCAGCTGACCGGCAGCCAGTCGGTGGCGCAGTTCGCCGGCGGCAAGGCGGGCATGACGATCGGTGGTGACTTCAACCGCAAGGCCGTGGAGGCCGGTGCGGTGAAGGGCAAGTACGCGGTGGTGCCGTTGCCGGGCAAGGACTCCGGCTCGATCGCGCCCGCGTTCGCCGGCGGCAACCTGCTCGGCGTGTTCGGCGCCAGCAAGAAGCACACGCTGTCGCTGGAGTTCATCAAGCTGCTGGGCGGCAAGAAGTACCAGCAGAAGATGTACACCGCGATGGGCAACCTGCCGACGTTCAAGGACGTCCAGGAACAGGTCGCCAGCGCCGACAAGACCCTGGAACCGTTCGTGAAGACCGCGCAGGCGGGCACGAGGTTCGTCCCGGCCACCCCGGCGTGGACCAAGATCGACGCCCAGTCGGTCATCCCGACCGCCATCCAGCAGATCGCCACCGGCGGCCAGTCGCTCGAAGCGGCGACCGACGCGGCCGCGGCCGAGATGAACAAGGCCTTCGGAAGCTGATGACGACCCAGATCGCCCCTGCGGCGCCCGAACTGGAGGTTCCGGCGCCGCAGCGGCCTGTCCGCAAGAAGCGCGACGGGCGGGCGGCGGCGCTCTATCTGCTGCCCGCCGGGGTCCTGCTGCTGGCGCTGATGGCGTACCCGCTCTACCAGCTCGTGCAGATCTCGTTGTACGAGTACAACCAGCCACAGGCCAGCGGCGCCGAACCGTTGGTGTTCATCGGCCTGGACAACTACATCGAACTGTTCGGCGACGACCAGTTCTGGTCCGTGCTGGTGTCCACAGTGCTCTTCGCCGCGGTGTGCGTGATCGGCAGCCTGCTGGTCGGCACGGGTCTGGCGATCCTGGCCACGCGTGTCCGGACCGTGCCCCGGATGCTGCTTTTCCTCGCGGCACTGGGTGCCTGGGCGACTCCGGCGATGGCCGGTTCGTACATCTGGCTGTTCCTGTTCGACGCGGACTTCGGCGTGGTCAACGAGATCCTCGGGATGCAGGGGCATTCCTGGACCTTCGACCGGCTTTCGGCGTTCGGGCTCGTGGCGGCCGAGGTCATCTGGTGCTCGTTCCCGTTCGTGATGATGACGATGTACGCGGGCATCAGGAACATCTCGGCCGAGGTGATCGAGGCGGCCCAGCTGGACGGCGCCACGTGGACCCGCACGGCCACCCAGGTGATCCTGCCGATCCTGAAGCCGTTGCTGGTGATCGCCACGATCCAGTCGATCATCTGGGACTTCAAGATCTTCACGCAGATCTACGTGATGACCAACGGCGGCGGCATCGCGGGCCAGAACCTCGTGCTGAACGTCTACACCTACCAGAAGGCGTTCGCCGGTGAGGAATACGGCCTGGGCGCGGCGATCGGCGTGGTGATGACGATCCTGCTGATGCTGATCACGGTCGTGTACCTACGGACGCAACGGAGGTCCGGATGGCAACCGTGAGTCGCCCAGTCAGAAAGCGCCGCCGTCCCGGCCGGCTGATCGCCGAGATCGCCTGCTGCGTCATCGCGGCTCTGGTGGCGGTTCCGCTGTACTGGATGGTGTTGTCGGCGTTCAAGCCCGCCGGCGAGATCCAGTCCCCGGCGCCGTGGACGTTCGCGCCCAGCTTCGACAGCTTCGAGCGGGTGCTGGACTCCCAGGGCTTCGGGCGGTATTTCGTCAACAGCGCGATCGTCGCCCTGTGCGTGGTGGCGTTGTCGATGCTGCTGTCGTTCCTGTCCGCGGTGGCGTTGACGCGGTTCCGGTTCAAGGGCCGGACCGTGCTGCTGGTGATGTTGCTTGTCGCCCAGATGGTTCCGGTCGAGGCGCTGACCATCCCGTTGTTCTTCATGGTCCAGCAGGCGGGTTCGGCGGTTCCGGCGCTCGGCCTGAACGAGCTGGCGCCGTTGGTGCTGGTGAACCTGGCGTTCAGCCTGCCGTTCGCGATCTGGATGCTGCGCGGGTTCGTCGCCGCTGTCCCGGCCGAACTGGAGGAAGCCGCGGCACTGGACGGGGCGAGCCGCCTGCGGTTCACCTGGCAGGTGCTGTTCCCGTTGGTCGCGCCGGGCCTGGTCGCCACCAGCGTGCTGGCGTTCATCCACGCGTGGAACGACTTCCTGTTCGCGCAGACGCTGATCTTCTCCGATGTGGACAACCGCACGCTGCCCCAGGCGATGCGCGTGTTCTACAAGCCCGAAGAGCTCGACTGGGGCGGAATCATGGCCGGCGCGACACTCATGACGATCCCGGTGCTGATCTTCTTCATCTTCGTGCAGCGGCACCTGGCGTCCGGACTTTCAGGAGCGGTCAAGGGATGACGGGTTTCGAAGGCCTCCTGCCCCGGCCTTCCTCGGTGCGGCCCACCGGGGAGAGCCTGATCACCGGCGCCCCGGTGGAGCCGTCGGTCGGGTTCACCGACACGCTGCCCGCCGAGGGTTACCGGCTGACGATCACGCAGGACGGCGTCCAGGTGGAAGCCGCCGACGAGGCCGGGGCGTTCTACGCCTCGCAGACCCTGCGCCAGCTCCACGGAGCCGACCGGTTCAGGGCCGCATCGATCCACAGTGGACCGTGGACGTTGCCGTGCGGCACGGTCGAGGACGCGCCGCGGTTCGGCTGGCGTGGCGTGCTGTTGGACGTGGCACGGCACTTCATGCCGAAGTACGAGGTGTTCCGGTTCATCGACCAGATGGCCGCACACAAGCTGAACGTGCTGCACCTGCACCTGACCGACGACCAGGGGTGGCGCATCGAGGTCCCCGCGTACCCGCGGCTGACGGAAGTCGGCTCGTGGCGCACGGGATCGTGGGTGGGCCGTCAGCCTGACGGCACCACGGAGCACGACGGCCGTCCGCACGGCGGTTTCTACACGACCGACGACATGCGCGAGCTTGTGGCGTACGCCAAGCAACGGCACGTCACGATCGTGCCGGAAGTGGACGTCCCCGGGCACAGCCAGGCGGCGATCGCGGCGTACCCGAAGCTCGGCAACACCGACGAGCAGCTGTCGGTGCTGCGCAACTGGGGCATCAACCCGAACATCCTGAACGTCTCGGACTTCGCCATCGAGTTCTTCAAGACCGTGCTCGACCACGTCGTGGAGATCTTCGACAGCCCGGTGATCTGCCTGGGCGGCGACGAGGTCCCGACCGGGCAGTGGAAGGACAGCGCGGCCGCGGCCCAGCGGATGGCCGAGCTCGGGTTCACGTCCGAAGTCCAGCTGCACGGCTGGTTCGTCAGCCGGCTCGCGGCGCACCTGGCGGAGCGAGGCCGTCGGTCGCTCGGCTGGGACGAGATCCTCGACGCCGGGGACCTCGCCGAAGACGCGATCATCGCCTCGTGGCGCGGTGAGGAAGCGGGCGTGACGGCCGCGTCCTCCGGCCACGACGTGGTGATGTGCCCCGAGCAGCACGTCTACCTCGACCACCGCCAGGCCGAGCACCCCGACGAGCCGATCCCCGTCGGCTATCTGCACACGCTTGAGGACGTCTACCGCTACGAGCCGATCCCGTCGGCGCTGGCGCCCGAGTTCCACCGGCACGTGCTCGGCGCGCAGGCGCAGGTCTGGACCGAGCACCTGGACAACCCGCGGCGCGTCGACTACGCCACGTTCCCCCGGCTCGCGGCGTTCGCCGAGGTCGTCTGGTCGTCGCCGGACGGCCGGTCCTACCGGGAATTCGAAGCCCGCCTGGTCAACCACCACCTGGCCAGGCTGGATGCCATGGGTGTGGAGTACCGGCCGCTCACCGGCCCACACCCATGGCAGACCCGTCCCGGAGTCCCCGGACGAATCCGCACCCTGCCCACCTAGGCGTGTCCACCACTCCGGCACCCCGTGTCCACCACTCCGGCACCCTGAAATTCCCCAAGACTCGCTGCACCGGGCTTTTCATGGTGCCGGAACGTGCATTTCGGGGTGCCGGAACGTGCGACACGGGGTGCTGGAAAGGTGGACACGGCGGTCAGCCGGCCGCGAGCCGGTAGAACAGCTCCGGCCTGCCCACCTGGCCGTACTGCGGGCGCCGGACGACCGTGCCGGTGTCCGCCAGGTGCTCGAGGTAGCGCCTGGCCGTGACCCGCGAGATGCCGACGGCAGTCGCGGCGCCCACCGCGGAGAGGCCTTCCGGGGTCTCCCGCAGCGCGGCGACCACCGAGTCCAGGGTGTCCGCGCTCATGCCCTTCGGCAGGCCGATGCCGTCCGTGCCGCGCAGCGTGGCCAGCGCGCGGTCGACGTCGGCCTGGCCCGCGGCCTCCCCCGCGGCGGTGACGGTGTTCCTGAACTGGGCGTAGCGCTCCAGTTTGTCGCGCAGGGTCGCGAACGTGAAGGGTTTCAGCAGGTACTGCACCACGCCCGCGGACACCGCGGCCCGGACCATCGCCAGGTCACGCGCGGACGTCACCGCGATGACGTCGATGTTCGGGTTGGCGGCCCGCAACGCGCGGCTGATCTGCAGGCCGTGCGCGTCCGGCAGGTAGAGGTCCAGCAGGAGCAGGTCGATCGGGTGCTGCTCGACGAACCGCTTCGCCTCCGCCCCGGTGTGGGCGACTCCGGACACCGAGAAGCCCGCCACCCGCTCCACGTAGAGCCGGTGCGCGTCGGCGGCTACGGGGTCGTCCTCGACCACCAAAACCCTGATCATCTCGACAGCCTCACGGGGCCGGCTCGTCCGGCCTACCGCCGAACAGTGTCTCCCACGAGCCCATCCGGGCGGTATTCGGGCGCGCTTGACCACCGATCGGAACGGGACGCGTCCGCCGTGTGACTGACCAGCGGTTTTCCGCTCACTGAGTCGTCACACCATCACGTCACGTAGTCGTCGCCGGGAGTGGCAGCCGCACGGTGAACACAGCGCCGACGTCCTGCCCGAGCTCGATCGTCCCGCCGTAGCGGCGCACGGTCTGCCCGACCAACGCGAGCCCCAAGCCGCGATTCGAATCCTTTGTAGACCAGCCACGGGTGAAGGCCGCCTGGGACGTCTCGTCGTCGAGGCCGGGGCCGGTGTCGGCGACCCTGACCACGACGTCGGTGCCGGTTTTCCGCACGGTGACGAAGACCCGCGGCGGTTGCGTCCCTTCGACGGCCGCGTCCAGGGCGTTGTCGATCAGGTTGCCGAGGATCGTCACGAGATCGCGTCCGGGCAGCGTGGTCTCGTCGATGTGTGTGTCCGGGGTGATCACGAGTTCCACACCGCGTTCACTCGCCTCAGCGGTCTTGCCGAGCAACAAGGCGGCCAGAACGGGCTCCCCCACCGCCCCGACGACACGATCGGTCAGCTGCTGGGCGATTTCCAGCTCCTCGGTCGCGAACCGGACGGCCTCGTCGGTCCGGTCGAGCTCGATCAGGGAGACGACGGTGTGCAGCCGGTTGGCCGCTTCGTGCGCCTGTGACCGCAGCGACTCGGCGAAGCCCTTCACCGAGTCCAGTTCCCCGGTCAGCGCCTGCAGATCCGTGTGGTCCCGCAACGTCACCACGGCGCCGTGCGTGGGCAACTCCGACTTGTTCACCACGAGCACCCGCCGGTCGGTCAGGTGGATCTCGTCACGGACGGGACCGTCGGACAACAGGCCGTCCACAAGGGATGCGGGGAGCCCCAACGACGACAACCGTTTGCCCTCGACGTCCTCGGACACGCCGAGCAGGTCGCGGGCGGCGTCATTGCACAGGGTCACGGTTCCGTGGCGGTCCAACAGCAACAGTCCCTCGTGTACCGCGTGCAGGATGGACTCGTGGTAGTCGATCATCCGGCCCAGCCGCGCGGGCCCCATCCCCCGGGTCTGCCTGCGGACGCGGGCGCTGACGAAGTACGTCCCGACCAGGCCGGCGCCCAGCGCCGCGATGCCGACCACGACAACGGCGACGATGCGTTCGGACAGTTCGTCGGCGATCGCCTCGACCGTGATCCCGACGGCCACCAATGCGACCACGACACGATCGGCTGAAAATACCGGGACGACCGCGCGGACCGACGGCCCGAGCGTTCCGACAAATGTCTCGGTCAGCACCCGCCCTTCCAGAGCGTCCTTGGTGTTGCCCAGAAAATGGCGGCCGATCTCCTGCGGATTGGGATGGGTGAACCTGATCCCGTCCGGATTCATGATCGTGATGAAATCGACACCCGTGTCGTGACGTACGTCTTCGGCGAACGGCTGCAGGATGTCCGTCGGCCTTGGCGTGGCCAGCGCGGTCAACAAGGTGGGCGCGTCCGCGACCGACTTGGCCACGGCGACGACTTCACGCCGCGCGGTGTCCTCCGTGTTCCTGGCCGCGTCGAGGTAGGCCAGTATCGATCCACCCGCGACGATGACGGCCACGATCACGACCTGCAGCACCATCAGCTGACGGGCCAGACTCCACTCACGCATGACCGTTAACCTCCGCGACGCGCGACCGAAATGAACACAACCGTGACCCGTGTCATATCGCCACGGATAGTCTGCACAACCAATTCGCCAGACCAAGAGTCGCCGTCATGCCTTCCCAGGAGGCCTGTTTTGTCCACAGTCGAGGGGCGTACCCGCCGGGATCGCACCCACTACCTCTACATCGCGGTTGTCATCGCGGTCATTCTCGGCATCATCGTCGGGCTGGTGTTCCCGAAGACCGGTGTCGCGCTGAAGCCGGTCGGTGACGGTTTCGTCGCGCTGATCAAGATGATGATCAGTCCGATCATCTTCTGCACGCTGGTGCTGGGCATCGGCTCGATCAGGCAGGCCGCGCGGGTTGGCAAGGTCGGCGGCCTGGCGATCGGGTACTTCATCGCGATGTCGTTCGTCGCACTGACGATCGGCCTGATCGTCGGCAACGTCCTGCACCCCGGTGACGGGCTGACCATCACCGATCAGGTGGCGAAGTCCGGCCAGGCCCAGGTCAAGGCCCAGGAGAACACCACCCAGTTCATCCTCGGCATCATCCCCACCACCCTGCTGTCCGGCCTGACCAGCGGTGACGTGCTCGAAACGCTGCTGATCTCGCTGCTGGTCGGCTTCGCGCTGCAGGCCCTCGGCGAGAAGGGCAAGCCGGTGCTGCGCGGCATCTCGCACGTCCAGCGGCTGGTCTTCAAGGTGCTGGCGATGGTCATGTGGGCCGCCCCGATCGGCGCGTTCGGCGCCATCGCGGCCGTGGTCGGCGCGACCGGCGCCGCGGCGCTCAAGAGCCTGCTGGTGATCATGCTCGGCTTCTACATCACGTGTGTGCTGTTCATCGCGGTGGTGCTGGCCGGCCTGTTGTGGATCGTCTCGCGGATCAACCTGTTCTCCCTGATGAAGTACCTCGCCCGGGAGTACCTGCTGATCTTCTCGACGTCCTCTTCGGAGAGTGCGCTGCCGCGGCTGATCGCGAAGATGGAGCACGTCGGCGTGAGCCGCCCGGTCGTCGGCATCACGGTGCCGACCGGGTACTCGTTCAACCTCGACGGCACGATGATCTACCTGACCATGGCGACGATCTTCATCGCCGAGGCGATGAACGCCCCGCTGAGCTTCGGCGAGCAGATCGCGTTGCTGCTGTTCATGATGATCGCCTCGAAGGGCGCGGCCGGGGTGTCCGGCGCGGGCCTGGCCACGCTGGCGGGCGGTCTGTCGTCGCACCGGCCGGAACTGGTCGGCGGCGTCGGCTTCATCGTCGGCATCGACCGGTTCATGTCCGAGGCCCGTGCGCTGACCAACTTCACCGGCAACGCCGTCGCCACCGTGCTGCTGGGCACGTGGACCAAGGAGTTCGACCGGGACCAGGCCAAGCGCGTGCTGTCCGGTGAGGACCCGTTCGACGAGGCCACGATGGTCGACGAGCACGCCGTGCGTGAGGACGACGAGGACGAAGGCGCCAAGAAGGAACCCGCCCACGCCTGAACCCCCTCGTGAGTGTTTATCCGGGTTCTAACCCTGATAAACACTCACGAGAGGAACCTGCGGAGCCCGCGCTGGCCACGCCACATCATCGCGGCGTGGTTGGCGCGGAACACCGGTCTGGCGACCGGTGCCAGCAGTGTGAGCAACCGTTTGTTCACCACGACTTCCTGGGTGATCTCCAACGTCACCCGGCGCCGGTGGGTCACCAAAATGGACCGGCAGAAGCCCTCGAGATCCCCGGTCATGCCGACCAGCATCCGGCCCCGGTCGAAGTCCTCCTCGGCCCGGTGCAGCCGGAAAGTCAGCGCGTACGGCAGAACGGACCTGCAGACGACCTCAGCCGTGTCGTCGTCGATCCGGCCGACGCCGTGGATGTCAGGCCACCACAACGGATACGTGCCCGGATCGGTGACCACGTCGAACACCTCGCCCGCCGGCACGGGCAGCGTCCACAGGCTACGGAACCGGTAGCGGTTGCCACCGCGGAGCGGCGTCAGCCGGACGCCACCCCGCGGTTGCGAGTCCTGCCGCGTCAACTAGAGGTTCACCGGCACGGAGACGAGCTTGCGGCCGTCGAACGTGATCACGTCGACCGACTGGACGTCCTCCGGGGCGACCAGCGCGGGGCCTTGCAGCGTGGTGCCCCCGTCCTCGCCCTTCTCGGTCACCAGCCAGCTGCCCGCGCTGCGCTGCGTCCTGTCCTTCGCGGTGACGATCAGCTGGCACTGCTCGCCCTGCTTGATGCCACTGACCTTGGCGTGCACCTTCACCCAGCCGGCCAACGGCTCGACCTTCACGTCCATCGTGGCGCCGGACGCCTGGTCCGTGGCCGCGAACGCCACACCGGGGGGCTCGGGCGTGCTCGGGTCCCCTCCGCCGAGAGCGATGCCACCCGCGAACGCGCCGCCGGCGATCACCACGGCCGCCGCGACCGCGGCGAGGCGACGGCCCATCGAGGGCCGCGCGGCGGGCTGCTGGCCCTCCTCGGCGCGAACGCGGCGCAGCGTGCGCTGCAGCAGCAGATCGCCCCCTGGCGGCGGGCCGTCGATGAACGCCTCCGGCGGCACCGTGTCCAGCGCCGTGCGCAGGTTGACCAGGTCGGCGACCTCACGCCTGCCGTCCGGGCAGGACCGCAGGTGCGCTTCGACCTCCGTGGCTTCGCGCGGGGTCAGCACCCCGAGGGCATACGCCCCGAGCGAGGAGTGATCGTGCTGGTTGCTCACGTGTGGATTGCTCACCGGGGCACCTCCGTCCCTGTCTTGCCGCCGGACATCACGGCCCGTAGGGCACGCAATGCATAATAGGATCTTGACTTCACGGTACCCGCCGCGATGCCCAACGCCTGTGCGGCTTCGGTGACCGTGCGGCCTTTGTAATAGATCTCCACGAGTACGTCGCGGTGCTCGGGGGACAAGCTGTCCAACGCGCCGAGCATGGCCATCGAGTCCACGATCTGGTCGGCGTGGTCCCGTTCGACCGACGGCGACTCCGTCACCTCGGCCACCTCGGGCGGCCGCACCGCGCGGGCCCTCGCCCGGTCGGTGACGATGTTGCGTGCCACAGTGAGCAACCAGCCCCTGACCGACCCCTTCTCGGCGGTCAACGCGTCAGAGTGCTTCCACGCGCGCAGCAATGTCTCCTGGACGATGTCTTCGGCCGCCGCCCGGTCGTTGGTCAACCGGGTCGCGTACGCGAGCAGGCTCGCGCCGTGCTCGTTGTACAACGACCGGACAAGGTCTTCACCACGAACGCGCCGCGATCGCCGCGGCCACCAGCCTGGGGTCGTCACCAGGTTCCTCTCCGCTGGGGATCGAGTCGGTGCGGAGGTTACTGGACTTGGACGGACCACCGGTGATCGCGGGCCTCCTGCGAAGGCCAGTGAGGCGCTCACGACGTGATTCCCTCCGCTCGCGCGTCAGTAGCCGGAACCGGAGTCGCCGGCCGGTGCCCGCTGCGGTTTCGGTTGCTGTTGTTGTTGCTGCTGCGGCTGATCCGCCTGGGTCGCGAGGCCCTGTGCCTTCTTGCCCTCCGGGGTCACCGCGAACCACGTGCCGCCCATGCCCTGCCCGCCGGCGTCACCGGGCGCGGAATCCTTGGCGTACATGTACACCGGCCATTTGTTGATCGTGATCTGCCGGGTGCCGTCCTTGCGTTTGGTGGTGCGCACCATGTTCTGCGGGACACCGGTGAACGTGATCTCCTTGCCCTCGGCCAACAAGGGCGTCCACTGCTTGGCGCAGGCGTCGTAACAGGTGGACACCTGCGGACTGTCCTTGTCGAACCGGTAGAGCGTCATGCCCTGCTGGCTGGTCACCACCTTGCCCAGTGACGAGACCTCCGCGGCGACGAGGGTGGGCCTGGGACCGTCCTCGACGGGCAACTCCTGTTGCTGCTGCGGGGGAATCTGTACCCTGGGGGCGGGATAGTCGCCACTGCAAGCGGTCAGGCCCAGCAGCCCCAAACCGGCGATGGCAGTCAGCACGCCGACACGAGCGCCCTTCATGACTAACCTCCTGTGGTGGCCCCGCCCTTCGCGGCGACCTCGTTCACCCACACACACGAGGAGGGGTCAGAAGTGGTTCAACCCAGTTCGAAGCAGTTCACGGCGCGGATTGGTCCTACTTTTCGGCGGGTGCTGCCGGCCGGCGCCGGCGTGGCCGGGCCCGCCCATCCGCGCACGACCGTCAGGATGCCTCTCGGGTCGCTGAGCGGCACGTGGGTCGACGATGTCCTCGGACATCGTCGACCCACGTGCCGTTTCGCCCGTTCGGCCTAAACCTTGAGCACCTGCTTGAGGAACTGGCCGGTGTAGCTGTCCTCGATGTCCGCCAGATCCTCCGGCGTGCCCTCGGCCACCACCGTGCCGCCGCCCGAGCCGCCCTCCGGGCCCATGTCGACGATCCAGTCGGAGCTCTTGATCACGTCGAGGTTGTGCTCGATCACGATCACCGTGTTGCCCTTGTCCACCAGGCCGTTGATCACGCCGAGCAGCTTGCGGATGTCCTCGAAGTGCAGACCGGTCGTCGGCTCGTCCAGGATGTACACGGTCTTGCCGGTCGAGCGCTTCTGCAACTCGCTGGCCAGCTTCACGCGCTGCGCCTCGCCACCGGACAGCGTCGGCGCGGGCTGGCCGAGCCGGACGTAGCCAAGGCCGACGTCCACCAGCGTCTTGAGGTGCCGGTGGATCGAGTTGATCGGCTTGAAGAACTCGGCCGCCTCCTCGATCGGCATGTCCAGGATCTCCGAGATGGTCTTGCCCTTGTAGTGCACCTCAAGGGTTTCCCGGTTGTAGCGGGCACCCTTGCAGACCTCGCACGGCACGTACACGTCCGGCAGGAAGTTCATCTCGATCTTGATCGTGCCGTCGCCGGCGCACGCCTCGCAGCGGCCGCCCTTGACGTTGAACGAGAACCGGCCCGGCTGGTAGCCGCGCACCTTCGCCTCGGTCGTGGCCGCGAAGAGCTTGCGGATGTTGTCGAACACGCCGGTGTACGTCGCCGGGTTGGACCGCGGGGTGCGGCCGATCGGCGACTGGTCGACCCGGACCAGCTTGTCCAGGTGGGCGAGCCCGTTGACCCTGGTGTGCCTGCCGGGCACCTGACGGGCGCCGTTGAGCTTGTTCGCCAGCACCTGCGCCAGGATGTCGTTGACCAAAGTGGACTTCCCGGAGCCGGACACACCGGTCACGGACACCAGGCAGCCCAACGGGAACGACACGTCCAGGTTGCGCAGGTTGTGCTCACGCGCGCCGACCACGGTCAGCTGCCGCTTGCGGTCGATCGGCCTGCGGATCTCCGGGACCGGGATCTCCTTGCGCCCCGACAGGTACGCCCCGGTCATGGATTCCTTGTTCTTCAACAACTTCGCGACCGGACCGGAGTGCACGACCTTGCCGCCGTGCTCACCGGCGCCCGGACCGATGTCCACCACCCAGTCGGACGTGCGGATGGTGTCCTCGTCGTGCTCGACGACGATGAGCGTGTTGCCCAGGTCCCGCAGGCGGGTCAGCGTCTCGATCAGCCGGTGGTTGTCGCGCTGGTGCAGCCCGATCGACGGCTCGTCGAGCACGTACAGCACGCCGACCAGGCCGGAGCCGATCTGCGTGGCCAGCCGGATCCGCTGTGCCTCACCGCCGGACAGCGTCGCCGAACCGCGGTCCAGCGACAGGTAGTCCAGGCCGACGTCGAGCAGGAACCGCAGCCGCGCCTGGATCTCCTTGAGCACGGCGCCCGCGATCATCTTCTCGCGCTGGCCGAGTGACAGGCCTTCCAGGAACTCCGAGCAGTCCGCGACACTCATCGCACAGACGTCGGCGATCGACAGGTCGCCCTGCGTCTTGTGGTGCAACGTGACCGCGAGGATCTCGGGCTTCAGGCGCGTTCCCTGGCACGCGGGGCACGGAACCTCCCGCATGTAGCCCTCGTAGCGCTCGCGCATCGCGTCGGACTCGGTCTGCTCCTGCCGCCGCTCGAGGAACGGGATCACGCCCTCGTAGCTCGCGTAGTACGACCGCTCACGGCCATAGCGGTTGCGGTAGCGCACGTGCACCTGGTCGTTCGTGCCGTGCAACACCGCCTTCTGCGCCTTGGCCGGAAGCCGCTTCCACGGCGTGTCCATCCGGAAGCCGACGCTCTCGGCCAGCGACGTGAGCAGCCTGGTGAAGTACTCCGCGGTCTGCCCGCCGGCCCACGGCGCGATCGCGCCTTCGCCCAGCGACAGATCCGGGTCGGGCACGACCAGCTCCGGGTCGACCTCCATCCGGACGCCGAGACCGGAACACGAGGTGCACGCGCCGTACGGCGAGTTGAACGAGAACGACCTCGGCTCGAGGTCCTCGATCGCCAGCGGGTGGCCGTTCGGGCAGGCCAGGTTCTCGGAGAAGCCGCGGTCGCGGTGCGGGTCGTTCTCGTCGAGGTCGACGAACTCCAGCACGACCAGGCCGTCGGCGAGGCGCAGCGCGGTCTCGACCGAGTCGGTCAGCCGCTGCTTGGCGCTCTTCTTGACGGTCAGCCGGTCGATCACGACCGCGATGTCGTGCTTCTCCTGCTTCTTGAGCTTCGGCACCTCGTTGAGCGAGTACACGACACCGTCGACCCGCGCGCGGGAGTAACCCTGCGACTGCAGCGTCTGGAAAAGGTCGACGTACTCGCCCTTGCGGCTGCGGATGACCGGCGCGAGGACCTGGAAGCGGGTGCCTTCCTCCAGCGCGAGCACCTGGTCGACGATCTGCTGCGGCGTCTGCTTGCTGATCGCCTCGCCGCACATCGGGCAGTGCGGCTTGCCCGCGCGCGCGTAGAGCAACCGCAGGTAGTCGTAGACCTCGGTGACGGTGCCGACGGTCGACCGCGGGTTGCGGCTGGTGGACTTCTGGTCGATGGAGACCGCGGGCGACAGGCCCTCGATGAAGTCGACGTCCGGCTTGTCCATCTGGCCGAGGAACTGGCGGGCGTACGCCGACAGCGACTCGACGTATCTGCGCTGGCCCTCGGCGAAGATGGTGTCGAACGCCAGACTCGACTTGCCGGACCCGGACAGCCCGGTGAACACGATCAGGCTGTCCCTGGGCAGGTCAAGGTCGACGCTGCGCAGGTTGTGCTCGCGGGCGCCGCGAACCACGAGACGGTCGGCCACAGGGGGTCCCTTCGGTATTGATCTTCGGCCAGTGCTCTCGAATATGCGTTCGATCGAGGCTGCCGCGACCATGTTAGGCCGGGGGTCCGACAAAACCGATTTGGAGTCTGCCCCACAGCCGGTGATCTACCCGTACCCTGGTCGCTATCAGCTCATCGTGAGCGCGATGTCGCTCAACGAAGTCGGGATTACGACATATGACTGGACCACGCGTATCGCAACAAACCGCCACGCCACACGATTCCCTGCCGGAGCCGAGGAGTGATCTCTCCGCGACCGAGTACGCCGAGCTCGGGACGGCGGCGGCCAGGCAGACGTCCGTGCTGCTGACGGGTGTCGTCGAAGGGCTCGACGACATCGCGATGAAGCGGCCGAGCCTGTTGCCCGGCTGGACCAGGGCACACGTGGTCACCCACCTGGCGCGCAACGCGGACGCGCTGGTGAACCTGCTCACGTGGGCACGCACCGGGGTGGAGCACCCGATGTACGCGAGCCGGGCGGACCGCGACGCGGACATCGAGGAGGGCGCGCACCGGATGGCCGCGCTGCTGCGCGAGGACCTGACCGCGGCGCTGGAGAGATTCTTCGAAGCAGTCACTCAGATGGATGACGTTTCGTGGGGCAACGCGGTCGTGCTGGCCAACGGACGGCAGATCTCCGCGTGCACGGTGCCGTGGCTGCGGTGGCAGGAGACCTCGGTGCACCTGGTGGATCTGGACGCCGGGGTGGGCTTCGGCGATCTGCCCGAAGGGCACGTGGAGCGTCTGCTGGACATGGTGGTCGGCGAGTTCGCCAAGCGCCCCGACGTGCCGCCGGTGCGCCTGCGGGTGGACCTCGCCGACGGGCGTCAGCGCGACTGGGAGCTGGCGGCGGCCAAGGACTCCCCGGACGTGGGCGGACCGGCGCCGACCGTGCTGGCCTGGCTGATCGGGCGCGGCGACGGCACCGGGCTGGCCGGTGACCTGCCGAACCTGCCTGCCTGGCTCTGAGTCAGCAGGCGGTGCGCCGGCCGTTCGACGAGCTTGGTGAGCAGCCAGCCGAGGACGACGGCGAGGGTGAACGAGGCGGCGAACCGTTCCAGCGGGGTGGCGCCGATGTCCAGCAGTGACCGGGCGAGGATGAACCCGAGCTCCTGGTGGACGAGGTACACGCCGAAGGAGATGCCGGCGAGCCACGTGATGGCCGGTGCCATCCTGCGCACGATCGCGATGTCCCAGTCCGGGCCGCCCGCGGCGGCGCAGACAAGAAGGAGGACGACGCCGAACGCGATCGTGGACGGCGTGTCGGCGAAGTAGGCGTGCGCGTCCTGCGCGACCAGGGCGGCGGCGATGTAAAGGCCGAGGTGCCAGCCGCGCATGCGGCCGGTCGACCACAGCCAGATGGCGATGCCGACGCCGAAGAGGTGGACGCGGTGCAGGGCCAGGCCGTCGAAGACGGACTTGATCCACTGCGGGGCGTCGTCGGTGCGCAGGGTGAACCGCAGCACGACCGGGACGATGACCAGCGACCACAGCCACACCGGGGCGTTGCGGGCGGTGAGCCACCGCCGGCCGAAAAGGAAGGCGGCGCAGGCGAACGCGATGATCTGGACGGGAAGGGTCCAGTAGGAGGCGTCGATCCAGTGGAAGCTGGGCGACCAGGCCTGGATCATGAGCAGGTTGCCGAGTAGGTCATGCGCGGTCGGCAGATACCACGGGTACGGCGTGGGCACACCGGACACGGGTATACCAAACAGCCAACTACCGTCCGCATACGTATGGCCGTTGAAAACGGTCACGGCGATACGCGAGATGACATACGTCGCGAGTACGGCGACAAGGTACGCGGGCACCAAACGGGCTAGGCGATTCCACAGCCACCGACGCCGGCCGATCGTGACGCACACGAAGAAAGCGGAGATCACCAGCATGCTGCTGGCGCCGAACTGAAGCGGTAAAGCAAAAGGATATCCAGCCAGCTCAGGGTGGTTGATCTGGGACTGGTGGGTGATGTGTTCGACGACGACGGCGAACACCGCGAACACCCGCAGGATGTCCCAGCTGATCCGGCGTGTGGACCGCTTCGGCGCTTCCGATGTGGTCGCTGTAGGTGTGGTAGTCACGAGCTCGCAGTGATCGGCGGACAAGGGCGACTTCGTGATCGGAGCGTAATGACGCTACCTGTGAGGACACTGAGCAGGGCCTGAAGGACTACTGTCGGCGACCGTGGACGTTGTCGAGAACTACACCGGTCATGTGGAACCAGGCGGCCCGGCCGCCAGGCGGACCCTCGAGAAGCTGACCATCAACAAGCTGTCCGTCGGGCCGATGGACAACAACGCGTACCTCCTGGTGTGCAACGCCAGCAGGGAAGCGCTGTTGATCGACGCGGCGAACGATCCCGAGCGGATCGAAGACCTCATCGGCCACGATCGCAACCGGCCCCGGTTGCGCACGATCGTGACGACCCATCAACACCCCGACCACTGGCAGGCCCTTGGCGCCGTCGCCGGCGCGAACGGCGCGAACACGGTGGCGCACGCGCTGGACGCCGGCCCTCTTCCGGTACCCCCGGACGTGCTCGTCAAACACGGCGACACGATCCCGGTCGGCGAGTGCACCCTGGAAGTGATCCACCTGCGCGGCCACACCCCCGGCTCGATCGCCCTGCTCTACCGCGACCCGGCCGGCCACCCGCACCTGTGGACCGGCGACTCACTGTTCCCCGGCGGCGTGGGCAAGACCACTTCGCCCGAGGACTTCGCTTCGCTGGTCGATGACGTTTCGTCGCGGTTGTTCGACGTACTACCGGACGACACGTGGTTCTACCCCGGCCACGGCGACGACTCGACGTTGGGCGAGCAGAAACCGCACATCGAGGAGTGGCGTTCCCGCGGCTGGTAGGTCGTTGGCCTGAGTGTGCGTCGGCAACAGGCTTGCCCGACGCACACTCAGATGGCGACCACGGTCAACAAGTCCTGCAAGCCTTTGAAGTCATCGGCGTTACGCGTGTAGAGCGGTAAGCCATGAGCCGACGCGATCGCCGCGATCATGAGATCCATTCGCCGCGGTTTCGGATCACGGTTCGCAGCCAAGGTCAGTCCGACCAAGGAACCGAACCGGGTGGCCGCGTCGCCATCGAAGGGCAACGGATCGAAATCAACGATCGCAGCACCGAGCTTCTCTGTTCGCGCCGCCCTGACCGCCGGGGTCTTGGCCATTGCCACACCCTGATGCAGTTCCGCCATCGTGATCGCAGTGATCACCGGGATAACAGGCAACTGAGCTGGGTCAAGCAAGTAGAGGTCGATGTACGCGCACGTGTCCAACACACCCGACTCCGCACGCTCAGCCACGGCGACGCTCCCATGGATCGTCGCTACCGATGCGATCTTCCGTGCCGAAGAACTCGTCAGCCTCCCGCCGCATCAGCTCGTGATCGACACGAGGCAACCGTCGATGGCGCTCAACCAGCTCCTCAGCCGTCAGCCTCCGTCTCCGGGAAAGCGGGCGCAGTTCAGCGATCTCAACACCATTGCGAGTGACGTGGTAAGTCTCTCCCGCCTCTACGGCATCCATGACGGCCGCAGAGTTGTTGCGGAACTCGCGCTGGCTGATGACACGCATGACTGCAGTGTAGCCACGCGTAGCCCCACGCGCTACACACGGGCTGTGTTGTCCGCTGAAGCGATACGCTGTCCGCCGGCGGCGTGGGCAAGACCACTTCGCCCGAGGACTTCGCTTCGCTGGTCGATGACGTTTCGTCGCGGTTGTTCGACGTACTTCCAGACGACACGTGGTTCTGCCCAGGCCACGGCGACGACTCAACTTTGGCGAGCAGAAACCGCACATCGACGAATGGCGCTCCCGCGGCTGGTGATCACCGCCGAATCAAGCGGCCCCGCTTGCTGAAGGCCAGCAAACGGGCCTCGATGGATGTGTCTCACGGAGCGCTACCTGGATCCACCCATCCGAGGACTTGATCTTGACTGGACCGTCGATACAAGGCTTGCTAACCGAACGCCGAGGCTATCGCCGGTTCAAGTCCGCGTTCTGTCTGGGGAAGCCACTCACGCAGAACCTTGATCAGTCTTTGCTTCGTTTCCGAGGTCAACTCTCCTGCCATCGGATCGAGACAATGTTGCACGACGGCGCGATGACGCTCAGGAGCTTTGCAGATCAACACCGCCAGAGTCCTCACCACAGGGAGAAACGTGCGAGCCGGGATGATCCAGCCGAAGATCGCAAGCCCATGGATGTACTTCCAAACGCTCTTGACCGCAGTCTTCACGACCAGTTCTTCGAGCGGGAGCCGACCGGCATCCTTTCGTGACTTCAGAATCAACTGAGCAACACGGTCCGGCACCTGATCGAAGACCTTGATGCCACTATCGACCACATACGCCAATTGCGCAAGTAGATCGCACCAGAAGTGGTCGGCCAACGCCACCTTCACTGCTGACGGAACAGGACCAGGGTAGGCCCGCTCGACATCCTTGAGAACCTGCCCGGCCAGTGCATCGCCCAGTTTCTCCACCTGGATCACCGTTGGTTCGTCTGCCGAAGGGTCCGGCCCTCGCGACGAGTCCTCAGGTGACGGACGCGAGACCAGCGGGAGAAAGCTTGTATTCACTGCCGCACTGTCCGACTCATTCGACGAGGCCGCCGCTGACCGGCGGGTTTGCTGCACGCCCATTTCCTGAGCCGACAGCTCGACTCCCTGCCCAGGCACACGATCGACACGCTGGGCTGCGTCGTATTTGCGCGCGGCGAGGTCCTGCGCCAGCCAGTCGACAAGATCGGCGATACCGGAGTCGATCCCGGCGATCTTCTTCGGATAGCTGATCTTATTCGAGGGGCGTCGAGTAGCGTTTCTCTGGCCTACAAAGGCGGCGCGCCACGCATCGTCAACCGCGGAACGCAGCCGGTTCCGGCCTGTCGGATCAGGATCTTTCGCAAGCTTGACCGCATCCTTCCAGCCATGCTGCGTGCCCCAACACATCGTGCACTTGCATCGACGGCTCTGAGCCCGCTCACAGTTTGGATAATGTCCCATCACGCCCCCGACATGCTCCGGCTAATCATCGATAGTCCACTTACCGAGCGTTCGAGCCATACCGCTAAGCAAGTGAAATCACGGCACTGATCCGCCAGAGCGACAGCGAGGCACCCGAATGGCGTATGGCCGCCGATCAAATCCATCTGTCGGACTCCGCAAGCGGCGCTCATCTCAATTTGCGCCAGGCGTCCAGATAAGACATCAGTCGGCGCCTGTTCACCGCTGAAGTGAATACGACACTCCGTGCCGGCGCCGGAACGGCCATACCTACCTCGGAGAACTTCAAGCTCCGGACCAACGACCTGGGGTCGGCCACGAGATCGGTGAACTGATCCCGCTTCGCCGACGTCGGCGCTTCGTCTCACGAGCCGAGTTCGTCGCCATGTCCCGCAACACACATCGACGCCGACGCCTTCCGAGCCGACCAGGAAGCCGCGCTCGACCATGAGCCCCGAGACCCGTATGAGCAGTAGCGCTCACGCGCCAGGTCTGCTCGACACCAAACATTCTGATCTTGCACCGACGGATCAACCCAGCTGAATTGCCTGACGGCATGGCCATGGTGCTCACGAGTCGAGATGACTCGTGTCGGACCATTTGTTCACCGCTCACGCGATACGCTGTTCCCCGACGGCGTAGGCAAACCTCATCCCCGGAGAACTTCACCTCGCTTCTCAACGACGTGAAGTCGCGACTGTTCGACGTGCTGCCCGACAACACCTGGTTCTACCCGGGCCATGGCGACGACTCGACGTTGGGCGCGAACAGAAGCCGCACATCGACGAATGGCGTTCCCACGGCTGGTAAGACGGGACGAGCGCGGATACTCTCCGTAATCCCACTATCACGCTTACGCGAGTAATCGCCACCTGTCCGGAGGGCGGATGCGTGGCTCGATCATGCCCCACACTGGGAGTCTCGAGCTACGCACCGTCCACGGGGAGGAAGGCGGATGCACCCCGCTCGTCCACTGGTAACGCTCAAATGCAAGCTCGGCGAACTCGACGCTCTCTGCCATCTCCGCTCCACGCGCGATGCGCATGTGAGGTTGATGATCGAACTGCTTGATTCGGCGAAACCCGGCGGGATGCTCCTCCCCGCTCTTGTTCGCGCCGCGGTCAGCGTCGCGGACTTGCGGCGGACGCTGTGGCTGGACACCACATGGCTCACCGCCGCGAGCCCGCTCGCCGGACAACCCGGCGGAGTGTTCGAGTACCTGGACGACATGATCGAGTCCGCATTGCTGGAAGAGCTCGGGCTCATGGCCGATGGCCTCCCCGGCCTCGTACCTGTGATCGCCGGTGGCGCGTCTGACGAAGTACTGCGTCGGGTTCGGTTGCTCGTCGAACACAGGGAACGCGACCTGGTGATCCGGTTCCGTCGGGCGCTTCCGGCAAGCGAACTCGTCAACAGAATTCGGTCCATTATGAGGTTGACCGGCACGCGGATCGGACATGTGCACGCAGTGCTGGACGTGGGGTTCATCGAGGAAGTGCGCACGGCACAGGTAGTTGCCGTGGCAGAAGCCGCGGCAGCCGTGCACGACGTGCTCGGTCCCGGCTCTGCCACGCTCCTGGCCGGGTCGATCCCGGCCGCTCGAACCACCTACGCGACAACTACGCGGGATCGTCCCGAGGTCTTCCTGTGGAGTGAGGTGTGCCGACGGGTGGGCATGATCGGCTATGGCGACTACGGCGTGACGCACCCCGTTCCCAGATCGGGGGAGAACGCACGATCCCCTTACCCGTACCTCTGCTACACCGTGCCGCGGAGAACGGTGGTATTGCGTAGAAGAATCGAGAAGGGCGATGTTCCTGCGGAGAGGTTCGCCGACCTCGCCGAGGAACTCGTTGAACGGGAGGACTTCGCTGGTCCTGACTTTTCGTGGGGCGATCACGAGCTGACGCTCTGTCGGCCTCGCGGCGGGCACACTGCCGGATCCGTGTCCCGATGGGTGTCCATGGCGACGTCTCATCACCTCGAACACGTGTCACGCAGGACTCCTGGGAACCTCTGAGCCAGGTGCGTGAGCACGACGTGAAGTCGCGACTGTTCGATCTGCTGCCGGACGACACTGGCTATCCGGGTCACGGCGACGACTCGACCCTCGGCGAGCAGAAGTCACACATCGACGAATGGCGCAACTCGGCCATGTCCCACATCGATACGCTGACCGGTATGGGCACACGCGGGCGGTTCGGTTTCTGGTTTCCGTTGATGTTACTGGGCTTTCTGACACTCGGCAGCGCCGCGTTCGCCCAGGGCGGATGGTGGGTGGACGCGCGCTACACGAGTTTTCCGGGTAACGACTACCCAGTGACCACCACTCTCTACGGCTTGGAAATGTCGCGGGCGGCTGAACGGCAACTACACACGCTTTCGCCCGGCGCCGTGTACGCCGCCACAGTCTGGTCATTCACCAGCAACCCCGAGTACTGGATAGTCGGGGTGACACTTGTCTTCCTTGCCGCGATTGCCTGGTATGCCCATGGATCCGGCCGGGTACGGGCATTCGCCTTGGCCACGGTGTGTGGTTCGGTCGCCATCGTGGCGTTCCCGTGCATGATGTGGATCATCGATGAGACGCCGGACCTGGCACCGACGATCGCCGGTTCACTGCTCGCGATCGGACTGTGCGCCGCGGCGTGGGTCTACTTCCAGTTGGGGCGTGGGAGATCTGCGCTGACCGCGATAAGTGTGGTGACACTGGCTGTCGGCGTAACGGGCCTGCTGGCCACGTGGACGAGCTACCGGGCCGAAGAACTGCTCGTGACCGGTGGGCTGTTGGTCCTGGCGTGGTGGGAACGTAGCCTGCTGCTCGCCGCGCTCACGGCCGTGCTCCTGCTCATCGGCGCGGTGCCCTTGCCGACGATCATCGAATTTATCCTGGTCACTGGCCTGCTGTTCACGTGCTCGTTCGTCGCGCTCGCCAGGAGGAGTGGTGGCCAAGCCGTGGCGGTCACCCGCACATGAGTCCACACGAGCCGCCATGGCCCCTTCCGACGCCCTCGTCGTGACCCGGGCGGTATTCACCGCTGAAGCGATACGCTGTTCGCCGGCGGCGTGGGCAAGACCACTTCGCCCGAGGACTTCGCTTCGCTGGTCGATGACGTTTCGTCGCGGTTGTTCGACGTACTTCCAGACGACACGTGGTTCTACCCCGGCCACGGCGACGACTCGACCCTCGGCGAGCAGAAACCGCACATCGAGGAATGGCGTTCCCGCGGCTGGTAACCGATGAAAGCGGAGTTCAGACGTTGGCCTGGCCCAAGAGGCAAGGCCGAAAAGACGAATCGCCACGGCGTCTATGGGCCAGTTCATGCCACGAGTTGACGATGCGGATACCGCTCCACTCGGAAGTTACCGAGCCTCGCCAGGCCGAGGGCTGACCGCAGGGCATGTCAAGCACCCGTACGGGCAGCCTCGTGATGGACCGTGGGCAGAAGCCCTCGACGGGTTGACACTGCCAGCGCTCGCCGAGGTCGTCCTTGCCACTGACTGAGGCGGACCGCACGCCATTCAACATCAACTTGCGATTTTTTCGATTTCCGGCGACCATAGACCATGTCAGATGCAACGCCGACCCATGGGGCAGCCAGCGTGACCGCTACCGTCGACCGGCCAGTCCTCCCACCCAGCGACCCAGCCGAGAGGCTTGAGCTGGACGAACTCGCGGCCCTGCTATCCCGTGCTCCGGCAGATGCCGCGCTGATGACTCCAGACGGAACCGTGGTGCACCTGCCGGTTGCGGTGTACGAGGTGCTGTCACAAGTGATCACCGCGATGCGCGCGGGACGGGCGATCACCGTGGCGCCACTGGCACAGCGCCTGACCACACAGGAGGCCGCCGACCTGCTCGGCGTCAGCCGCCCCACTCTGATCAAGCTGCTGGAAGACGGCAAGATACCCTTCGAGAAGCCCGGCCGGCACCGCCGCATCCGTCTCGATGATCTTCTCGCATACCGCGACCAACGGCGACAAGAACGACGAGAAGCACTCGACGAATTGGTCCGTCAGACCGAAGAGCTCGGACTTTACGACGACGAGGCCACAGAGACCAGGTAACGACAACCGTGTACTCGGTCGTGCTGGACGCGTGCGTCCTGTTCCCCAACATCCTTCGGGACACCCTGCTCACCCTTGCCGAAGCAGAGCTCTTCCGACCACTGTGGTCGGAAGCGATCCTGGAAGAGGTCCGCAGAAATGTCATCGCCAAGCGGAAAGTCGATCCCGCACTGTTCGACCGAACCTTGGCGCTGATGAACGCATCGTTCGACGGCGCGATGGTTGACAACTGGCAACCCGTTGCCGCCGGGCTGGATCTTCCAGATCCAGATGATCGGCATGTCCTCGCCGCGGCGATCGTCGGCGGCGCACAGACCGTCGTGACATTCAACTTGGTCGACTTCCCGGCAAAGCAACTCGAACCGCATCACGTCGATGCAGTTCACCCCGACACGTTCCTGCTCGATCAACTGGACCTCGCACCAGCCAGGGTGCTCAACGCCCTTGCCCGGCAGGCTCAGCGATTTCGCAAGCCGGCGATGGATCTCAGCGGGCTACTCGCCCGACTCGAACGCTGCGATGTAACTGAGTTCGCGGAGGAAGTCCGGCGCATCGCGCTATGACCGCAGTTCCCGGCAGGCACACGCAAGCACCTAGACGTGTTCACCGCTGTCGTGACTCACTGTTCCCCGGCGGCGTGGGCAAGACCACTTCGCCCGAGGACTTCGCTTCGCTGGTCGATGACGTTTCGTCGCGGTTGTTCGACGTACTTCCAGACGCCACGTGGTTCTATCCCGCGGCTGGTAATGCACCAAGCGGGGCCGCCTGACGTACGGGCGGTCCCGCCGAGTGCGGTCCATGGTCGGCGTCACCCGTGTGTCCAGCGCGTCACGGCCGTGGGAGTTCGGCTGCGACTTCGGCGAGCCCGTCAAGGAACTCGGGCTGAGGATCTCCGCGGAGTGGCTCGGTTTCGGCGATCACCACCAGATCTCCAGATCGTCGTGAGTCGTAGTACCGTCCGGTGAACTTGACGTGCGCGGCTTCCACCAGGGCACCTGCCAACGGCGACACATTACCTGTGCCGTAGACGTCGGCCAGTTCTTGCAGCTTTCGAGCGTTCTCGGAAGTGCTCATGCGCACCCACGAAACGGCTACGACAACTGAATTCCTGTCACCGTCGCCCAATACGAAGAACATCCGGTCAAGCGAGCGGCAAGGCGTTCGGACGAAGAACTCCCGCACATCGCCGTAGGAGTTGACCGCGCAGCTCACAGCCTGCTTGCTCGTCTGTTTGAGTCGCCGAAGCCCCATGTCCCGCCAGGCGTCGTCCCGCTTGCCCTGCTTCGCGTTGACCTTGCCCCTGCTCACATTCACCCTGATGGCCTGGCCGGTCGCGGCCTGCACCGAGGCCGCTCCGCCTGCTCCGGTCCCTGCCCCGCCGCCGAGCGACACCGCCCCGACGACCGATACAGCGACAACAACCCCTCCTCCTTTCGTCACCCATCGCCCGGTCTTCGGATCGCGTGGTTGACTCCGCCAGCTCATATCCTCCCCTTAGATGGCGATGAGCCAGTTCTAACCCGCGAAAGCAGCCGAAGAACGGTCAGCGTGGACAAGACCGCTCAATCGGCGCAGTCCCAGCCCGCATTCGTGCCGAATCGGTCACTCCATTGCGGGCATTGCCGGCCCGACGCGACTGAATTGGTCACGTCCGACACCTGGCGATCATCCGAGCCGCATCCGCTTGTCCGGCCAAGTGGCCACAGACCGGCCGTCCAGATGACCACCGATCGCGCGCACAAATGTCGGTGGATCAGGATGTCGGAGTCGGTCCACAGCTCTGCAGGATGTACACCGGCAACCACACGACACTCCGCGGCAGGCGGTCTCGCTCACGCCGTGACTCGCTGAGCTGTCAGCGGGACGCCGGCCCATCGCATCGCGACAGCGTGGGCCTGCGCGTCGCCATCGACGACGAAGGTCAGTTCCACCTCGCCCTTCATTCTGGCGAAGTACTTGGTGGGTGACAGCGGCCGCAGTTCCGTCTTCTTCAGCCCAGCCACGGTGACCATGAGCCGATCGCCCTCGCGGGTTACGTCCATGGCGACAGGCCTTCCCGCGTAACTGGTTGTGTAGCGGCCGAGATAGGCGCCGAACACCGACGGATCGACGTTGACGAACACACGGTCAGCCGGTAGTTCGTAGGGCTGCCCCAAGGCGATCGCGGCCAGTCCGTCGGCCACGTCGCTGTAGGCACCGTTCTCGAAGTTCGACAGCACGATCACCACGAGATCGTCGTCGGGATAGTGCACGGTCGTACTGACGAAGCCGATCGTGCCGCCTGCGGCCTCGATCCGGGGCCGTCCGTACATCCGGTTGAACGTGTACCCATAGCCGTAGGTGCTCCCGTCATAGCCGGCTCGAGGCTTGAGCAATTCCTCTACCGAGGTGGGAGACAGGAGCTTTCCGCCGTGGAGCCCGCGGTGCCATCGATACAGGTCCTCGACAGTCGAGTGCAAACCGCCTGCGGCGTACTGGTTGGAGTTGTCCAGGTACGGCGTACGGCTGACACCGTTCTCGGACGACATGTAGCCATCTGCGTGTCTGTCGATCACATCACCGGTGTCGGCCAGGCCGCTGCTGCTCATGCCGAGCGGCACGAGGATCTGCTCGCGGACGTAGTCGCGGTACGCCATGCCGGTGATCCTTTCGATCACCAGACCGAGGAGCACCCAGCCTGAATTGCTGTAACTCATCCTCGCCCCTGGTTCGAACATGAGCGGGAGGTGCCGGAAGCTGTCAGCCACCTCGTCGGGAGACCGCCGCAGACCCATGATCGACGTGAACTCCTCCGTCGTGACGTAGTCCGGGATGCCCGACGTGTTCATCAGCAAGTGCTCGATGGTGATCCGGTCGCCGTCGGGGTAGCCGACCAGGTACGTGCCGACGGGTTCGCCGGCACGCAGCAGTCCGCGTTCCTGCAGCTGCAAGATCGCGATCGCGGTGAACGCCTTGGTTTGCGACCCGATTCGGAAGGCCACGCCGGCCGTGTTCGGCACGTGATGCTCGTAGTTGGCCATGCCATAGCCCTTGCGGAACATCACGCGTGCTCCGCGCGCGACCAGGACGGAGCCACTGAACCGGCCCTTGTCCGCGTACGCCGCCACCAGCCTGTCCATCCGGGATCTCGTCGTCGGGAACCCCACATCGCCTCCAATAGCCAAATTTGGTTAACCAAGTTTGGTTATCCTGCCGGTCGGCTCGGCTATAGTCAACGTTGGCTATTGGAGGTGTCGATGTCCTCGACCAGGCTGCTTGTTCTCGGTCTTCTGCACGAGCAACCGCGGCACGGCTACGAGATCAACCAGATGATCTCGGCGGGCGCACTGGAGCAGTGGACCGCCGTCAAGTCCGGGTCGGTGTACCACGCGCTGACCAAGCTCGAAGCCGAAGAGCTGATTGAGACCCACTCCGAGGAGCGCGTCGGCGACCGGGTCCGGCATCTCTACGCGATCACGCCTGCCGGCCGTGAGGTCCTTCGTGACCTCGTGCGGTCCACCCTCGCCGTGCCGCCGCACGCCGTCCGCTCGGATTTCCCGTTGGCGCTCCGCTGGGCGGAACTGCTCGACCGGCGGGAGATCCTCGGGCTGCTGGACAGCTGTGCCGAGGCTATCGAGAAGGAACGCCGCTTGACGGCGCTTGGCCGCCAAGCGAAGGCCGCCATGTCACCACTCGCACAGGCGGTGTTCGACAACACCGAGGCCCACCTGGCCGCCGACGCGAAGCTGCTGGACCAGATCCGCACGGCACTCTCGAGCAGTGGCCGCGAATGAACCAGGTGCACCCGCGCGGGTTCCGCGCACCCAGGCTCTGGGAAGCCGGGCATCGCCTTCAAAGCAGAGGGAACATCTCGTTCGGCCACTGTGGTCAGTCGGTGATGGCGCCCTCGGCATGGGCTGTCCGCATCGCCGCCAGCAACCGGATGCGTTCGACCCTATCCGCCGGTTGAGCTGAGCGGCCGCCGCACTGATGACGGTCGCGACGTCACGTCGGCCGTCCACCAACCCGAACGCGGTGGCGATCAACGGGTCGGACTCCCATGCCCATGAACGCGCTGCGGAAATACTGGACCGCGGGATCCTTTGCCAACCACTCCAGGCGTGCATCGCCGCCGCCCCGTGCCTGCGAGCTCGCATCGGCCTCCGGCCTGCCAGCGGTAGCCGCCGACCGTACGCACGGGCTCCCGGATTCGCGCTGCCGACTCACCAAAGCCCCAGGCCCGAAGCTCGACGTACGTTCCGGCCGTACACGCTGGTGATGACAACGAGCGAGCAGGTCGATCCAGTCTCACGAACATGGCGGACGGTACGGCAGTTCAGGCGACACGAACTTGTCCCACATCTCGCGAGTGAGTGTGTTCCCCGTGATGGCGCAGATGCTTTGAATGGCTTTGGGCACGTTCATGTCCCACAGCCGTACGGTGTGGTCGTCGCTGCCGGTGGCCAGGATGCCGCCGTCCGGACTGAACGCCACTGTGTTGACGTCGACCTGGTGTCCGGTGAGCGGCTGCCCCAACCGCGTCCGGTCGGCTGACCGCCAAAGCCGCACCGTGTTGTCGCCGCTGCCGCTGGCCAGCGTGTGCCCGTCCGGGCTGAACGCCACCCAGAAGACCGGGTTGGTGTGGCCGACAAGTGATTCACCGTGGAAACCGGGGCGAGCCGGATCGGTGATGTCCCAGATCCGCACCTGCTGGTCATGGCTGCCGCTGGCCAGCGTCCGCCCGTCCGGGCTGAACGCGACCCGGTGGACATCGTCCTCGTGCCCCGCGAGAGGACCGGCCAATAGCGTGGGCCTGGCCGGGTCGGCGACATTCCACAATCGCACTGCGCTCTCGTCGTAGTCGCTGCTGGTGGCCAGGACGGTTCCGTCTGGGCTGAACGCCACGGCACGGATGTCGTGGTCCAGTCCTGTCGAGACCTGGCCCAGCAGCGCCGGGTTTGCCGGGTCGCTGACGTTCCACAACCGCGCCACCTTCTCGCTGCTGCCTGTGGCCAGGATGGCGCCATCCGGACTGAACGCCATTGACCAGATACCGTCGGCATGTCCGGTGATCGGCGGGCCGAGGAGTGCCGGACTGGCCGGATCGGTGACGTTCCACAGCCGTACGGTGTGGTCGTCGCTGCCGGTGGCGAGGGTCCGCCCGTCCGGGCTGAACGCCACGGCGTTGATGTCGTCCTGGTGGCCGGTAAGGGGTTGCCCCAGCTGCACGCGGTCCGCCATCCGCCAGAGACGGACGGTCCGGTCGGCACCACTGGTGGCCAGGATCCGCCCGTCCGGACTGAAGGCCACGGCGTAGACCTGCTTCGTGTGTCCGGTCAGGACGGTCGTGGGGATGGTCCACAGCCGGACGGTCCGGTCGCCACTGCCGGTGGCCAGGGTCCGCCCGTCCGGACTGAACGCCACGAACAGGACGATGTTGTTGTGTCCGGTAAGGGGCGGTCCGAGGGCCTCGGGATCGGCTGGATCCACAGCGTTCCACAGTCGCACGGTCTGATCAGCGCCGCCAGTGGCCAGCGTGTGCCCGTCAGGGCTGAACGCCAGCGACCGGATCGTGTTGGTGTGTGCGGTAAGCGGCCGCCCGAGGACCGCCGGGCGGGCCGGGTTGGCGACGTTCCACAGCCGCACGGTCTGGTCGTTGCTCCCAGTGGCCAGTGTCCGCCCATCGGGACTGAACGCCACGGAATACACGGTGCCGGTGTGTTCGGTCAAAGGTGGCTCGAAGGGCATGGCGCGGTCTGGCGCGGCGATGTTCCACAGCCACACCATCCGATCATCGCCACCAGTAGCCAGAGTCCGCCCATCGGGACTGAACGCCACTGTGTAGACAGGTGCCGTGTGCCGGGCCAGTGGTGGGCCGAGTGCCTTGGGCCGAGTGAGGTCGGTGACATTCCACAGTCGGATGGTCTGGTCGTTGCTCGCGCTGGCCAGTGTCCGCCCATCAGGACTGAACGTCACCGACCGGATCGCGTCGGTGTGCCCGGTGATCGGCGGGCCGAGGACCTCCGGGTGGGCCGGATCGGCAACGTTCCACAGCCGCACCGTGTTGTCGGCGCCGCCGGTGGCGAGGGTGCGTCCGTCCGGGCTGAACGCCAACGCTCGAATCGCTTGGCCGATGGTTTCGCTCAGCAGCACCGGGTGTACCGGAGCGGCGACATCCCACAGCCGCACGGTGCGACCATCGCTGCCGACGGCCAGCGTCCGCCCGTCGGGACTGAACGCCAACGCGTCGACGGCCTTGGTGTGGCCGGTGATTGTGGTGGACAACGGGACGTTCGCGTCGGCGATCAAGCGGGTTGCAGTGTCCATATCGGACGGGCGCATGCGGTGGGCGACGACGTCGAGCTGGGCCGCCAGCGACGCGTCGACAGTCCGTGTCCGGTTCGCCTCAGCGGTGACCTTGTTGAAGATCGCCGCGTCACGTTGTTCCTTGGCGATGTCGCGTTGCTGGAAGGCGTAGACAGCGGTGACGGACGCAACGACGCCAAGAACAGCCAGCATGGCGACCGCAGCTCGACGCACTCTGGTTCTGCGGCGTTCGTGCCGGATCGACGCGCTGAGGAACGCCGACCCGAGCGGCGTGAGGGCAGAGCCGTGCTCGGTCCTGGCCTGCCACCCCCGGGCGGTGGTCAGCCGATTGCCGCGATAGAGCGATCCGGCTGGTTTCCCCTCCCCTGCCCACTGGTCGGCCGCCTCGATCAACTGCTGCCGGATGACCTGGTCGTTGCGGCCTGTCTCGATCCAGGTGGCCAGTCGCGGCCATTCCCGCAGCAACACTTCGTGGGACAGCTCGATGGTGTTGTCGTCCAGCGTGACCAGACGTTTCTCGATCAGCCAGCCGAGGACCATCTCAGCGGTCCGTTGATCGTCGAAACCCCTGACAAGGTCGGCCGGATCCGCGCGCCGCCTGGCAGGCTGCGCATCGTGCCTGACCACGACCAGGTGCATGAGGATGTTCCGGAAGACCACGCGCTGTTCCGCCGTGGAACAACGAGCGTAAGCCTCGTCCGCGGTGGCCACGATCGCGCCCTTGATCCGCCCAGTGCGGTCATAGTCCGCCAAGGTCAGCGTCTCGCCTGTGCGCCGCTGCCAGGTGACAGCCAGCGCGTGGGCCAGCAGCGGGAGCTGTCCCGCATCCGTCCCGATCTCGTGCAGCAGGACCTCGACCAGACCCGGCTCGACGTCAACGCCGATCTGCCGCGCTGGTCTCTCGATGGCTTCTCGCAACCCGGCCGGAGTCATCGCCTGGAGGTTGAACTGGTTTACTGGCAGGAACGTTCCGAGCTGATCGTCAGCGAGGCAGTAGTTGTAGAAGTCGCCCCGCACCCCGAGAACCGCACGCGTCGCGACCAGTGCGGCGATGAAGCGCCGCCGCTCAGCCTCGTCGGTGCACAGGGTGAACACCTCTTCGAACTGATCCACCACGATGACCGTCCCGGCAGGCAGCATGTCGGCCAGCCGGGCGGGATCTGCTCTGACTACCGAGAGCACCTCGTTCACACTGCCCTCGATGAGGTGCGCGATCTGCTGTGCCAGCGCCTCGCAGGGCTCCTTGGTCGGAGTGAGCAACAACCACTGTCGGCCACTGTCGGCCACCGCGGGTATGACACCGGCCCGAAGCAGTGACGACTTGCCGACACCGGACGGGGCGACGACGAAGACCAGCCCGCTGCGGTGATCGATCTTGTCCATCAACACCGACAGTGTCGCCTCGCGGCCGAAGAACCAACGCGCTTGGTCAGGTTGGAACGCACGCAGGCCGGGATACGGGCGGACGTCCCGCGGCCACTCCGCCTGACTTGTGTCGGGCGGGTAGGGGTCGTCCGGCAGGCAGATCCATCCGAGGGCGTCGGTTTCCTTGACCCTGATGTGCTTGGGGCGATAACGAGTCTCGTCAGCGGCGCTGTGCCAGACCACTTCACGGAAGAACCAGTCGGAGGTGATCACCGCAAGCACACCGACGGACCCGGCGAGGGCATCCTTCAACGGCGATGCGTCGAGCAACCGGAATGTGTGGTTGATCGCGACGCCGGTCGCACCGTGCGCGTCGAGCAGAACTTCCCCGGCGTGCACCGCCATCCTCAGCCGGATCTGCTCGCCGGTCACGTGTCCCTCGTTGTGTCTGGTCAACGCTTCCACCAGGCGACCGGGCATCCGCTCGACGAACAGCTGCTTCGGAACATCGGCCGGCGCCAGGATGAAGACCCCGTCACCCCGGTCTTCGCGATGGCACGCGCTCCAGTGGGATCCCAGAGCATGAGCCAAGGCCGCATAGACGGCGTTGCGCACATTCCTCTGCTCGGCGTTCTTCCGGTCGCTGAACTTCTCCACGTCCACAACCAGAACTGTGCGATGCACCGCGTCAGGCGACATGTAACCTCCCCCGGGTCACGTCACTCAACCAGAAACGCTCGCCATAGTTACGGCATCCGCAGGTGATCTGACAGATTTTCGCTCGTTCGTGTGGACTGTGGGCGAACAGAAGCCTCACATCGACGAATGCGCTCCCGCAGCTGGTGATCACAGGACATCTACCGGGGGCGTCTGTCGTCGCCACTACAGTCTGGCCGCAGAAGAAGCACGGCGAGCACAAGCGAGGACACATGGCGAAGACGGCACGGGAACGGCTGGCGCGCCTGCTCGGCGACTCCGAGCCGACCGGGTCGGTCAGCGCTCAACTGCCGGCGCCGGCGCATTTGCTCCAGCTCAACGTGTCGGGCGTCGGGCCAGTGAGCCTTCCGGTCCGCGCACCCCTGGCGAAGAAGCTGATCGCGGCGGCCCGGCCGGCGATGTTCGGGCGAGGAGAGGAGACGCTGACCGACCCCAACGTCCGCGACACGTGGGAGCTCACTCCGGATCAGATCACGCTCGGCGGACCGGGCTGGACGGCGCTGATGAACCGC
The DNA here is from genome assembly GCF_013280595.1 of Kibdelosporangium persicum. Lineage (GTDB taxonomy): Bacteria > Actinomycetota > Actinomycetes > Mycobacteriales > Pseudonocardiaceae > Kibdelosporangium > Kibdelosporangium persicum. Next base: position 106,154 of record NZ_JAAATY010000007.1, on the reverse strand, counting down.
GCGCTGGACCATTTTCGTGACGAACTTGGACTCCCGCGGACGTCCCGCCTGCGGCCGAGTTGCACTCGATGCTGGTCTACGGCAAAGGGCAGTTCTTTCTCCCTCACCAGGATTCGGAAAAGGACGACGCGATGGTGGGCACGCTGGTGGTATCACTGCCTTCGGCGCACACCGGAGGGGAACTTGTCATCGACCACGCCGGGAAGAGCACCTCCTACCGAGCGTCGAAAGAAGAACTGACCTTCGTCGCGTTCTATGCCGACTGTCGTCACCAGGTCACGCCGGTCAGGTCCGGATACCGGGTGACGCTCACATTCAACCTGCTCTCCAGCACCGAAACACCGACTCCGGAAGCCAGTCCCGCCACTGAACTGGCGCATTGCCTGACCGAGCACTTCACCACACCTGTCACCCCGCGATACGCAACCCGCGATCTCGGCCTGCCGAACCGGCTTGTCTACCTGCTCGACCACGAGTACACCCAGCGAAGCCTGAACTGGCATCGCCTCAAAGGTGCCGACATGGAGCGGGCCGCGCTTCTGCGGGCCGCAGCAGAGCAGGCCGGATGCGAGACGGTGCTGGCACTCGCCGACGTGAAAGAGATCTGGGACGCCACGCCTTGGGACGACTACGACCATGAGGACAGCCCGAGCGAGGACCCTGACGACCTTCAGCTCAATGACCTGATCGACGACGAGATCACCCTAGGCTGGTGGACCAACCCGGACGGCACCGACGGCGAGCCGATCTCGCTGTACGTCCCCGACTACGAGGCGTGTGCCACCACTCCGAGCGTGCCCCTGGAGCCCTATCAGTCCGAGTATGAGGGCTATATGGGCAACTACGGCAACACGCTGGATCGGTGGTACCGGCGCGCAGCGGTTGTCGTGTGGCCGAAGAACAAGGCGTTCGCGGCGCGCGCCGAAGCCGCACCGGCCTGGGCTCTCCGCGAGCTCCGCGACCGCATCGACGCCGGAGACCTGGAGGGCGCACGGGCCGCCGCGGAGTCGCTCGCGCCGTTCTGGACGAAGACCGAAGCACAGGCGGGACTGATCGGCGCGGCCCTGGATGTGGCGGCAAGCCTGGGCACCGCCAGGACAGCCGCAATGCTGCTGCAACCGTTCCGGGTGGAGTCCCTCACGCGAGAACACGCGGGCAGATTGGCAGCGGCCGCCGCGCGGTACGGCGAGGCATGGATGCAGACCATCATCGAGGGATGGTTCCGGCCGGGACGCCACGCCGGAACCGACTGGTACGAATGGGTCGAGAGCTTGCCAGGGCTGTGCGGGGCGCTGCGTACCACCGGGAAACCGGAGGTAGCGCGACCACTGGCCGCCGGAGTATGGCGATGGTTGAGCGGCCAACTGCGGCTGTGGACTACCGCCGGGCGAAGCGAGGTCCGGCAGCCACAACTGGAGATGCTCAGCTCGCCCCTGGTGCGGCTACTGGAAGCAGCCGACGACACGCTAAGCGACGAGATCACCGGAGCCCTGAGCGAGTATGGGAACAACGTACTGGAGTGCCTGATGCCAGCGCTGCGCCTGGCGGACACACGGCGGCCGGCGGTCCTCGCCACGATCGCACGGGACTGCGTGCAGCGGCTCAACGCGATCGTCGCCGAACCACCTCGCGACGAAGACGACTGGTCGATCGAATGGACCGGATGCGGGTGCGGACTCTGTGACACGTTCAGGACGTTTCTCGGCTCCCGGTCACGGCGGACCTTCGAGTGGCCACTGGCGACAGACGGACGCCGCCACATACACACCCATATCGACTCGGCTGAGCTACCGGTGCGGCACCAGACCCGGCGGCAGGGTCGGCCATACACGTTGGTACTGACGAAAACCGACGAGCTGTTCACGCGCGCCAGGAAGGCACGGCACAAGGCCGTTAACGAACTAGCATGGCTCACATCAGCCGAAACCGGCCTTTGGAATTGATCGGGTCCGTTCACGTCTTTGGTCAACGCCGTGGATTCTCGGCTGTTCGACGTGCTGCCGGACGACACCTGGTTCGACCCGGGCCACGGCGAAGACTCGCCCTTCGGCGAACAGAAGCCACACATCGACGTGGCGTTCCCGCGGCTGGTGAATCACGAAAAACGAACACCAGACCTCCCCGAGTAACAGGAGACCAGGTCACAACGACCTTCAATCGACAGACTTGCGCCCGTCGACTGGAGGTCGGTGTCATGTGGTCCTGGTTCAGGAAAAAGAAAGTCACCATCACCCCCGCTCCTGTCGTCAGTGACGCTCGATGGCCATCACCACCTGCCTGCAACACTGCCGACGATGCCGACGACCCGCCGTTGTTTTCGCCGGTCGTTCACCAATTGGTCCAGCTGTACGACGACGGCCGAGTCAGTGTCGTTGGCGAGTCTTATTACCAGGACGCCCTAAGGGTCGCCGTACGAGGCGCGGTCGCCGGCGACGACTTCCACAGCCACATACCGGTCACCGCCGTACTCGTCCCTGAACCCGACAACGAATGGGACGAGAACGCCGTACGGATCGATCTCCTCCTGGGCCAGCAGACGGTCAAAGTCGGATACCTGCCAAGCGAACTGGCGGAGGAGTATCAGCCCGATCTGCTCACGATGCACCGAAACGGCAAGCTCGGCATGTGCCCGGCACGAGTCGCCGGTGGCGGGGACAAGTACTACGGAGTCTACCTTCATCTGGCCAGCCCACGAGACACACGTATCGCGAACGGCACGGAAGACCCCGTCATCGCCAGTCAGACCGATCGCACGATCCTGCTCCAGAACGACTATTCGTGCACAGTAACGGGAGAACAAGACCACCAGGAAATCTTGAGCCGCTACGCACCCAAAGGCAACATAGACACCGTCAGCGTAATCGCGAACCTGACGTTCTGCAAGATAGCAAAAGGCAAGTACCAGGGCGAAGATGCCATTGAGGTTCAAATAGACCGTCACCGAGTCGGCCAACTCACCTACGCCATGACCAAACGATACGGTGAAATCGTGCGAGGCCTGATGGATCGAGGCCTGGAAGTAACCTGCGAGGCCTTTACCGTCAACACACCAAAAGGCGTACAAGTCGAGTTGCTCATGCCAGCCGATCCTCATCGGGTTCCGCGGCACAGGATGACAAGGTGACTATCTTTTGACTATGAACGGTCAGCCGCAGCACGGTGTAGCACCGCGTGCCACCATCAGCTAGACTGGAGCCATGTCCGCGCAGCCCGAGATCACCCAGCGAGACCTCCGCAACAGGTCGAAAGAGATCATGGATGCTGTCGAAAGTGGACGGTCGTTCACCGTCACCCGCGACGGCCATGAGATCGGTGAACTGATCCCGCTGCGCCGACGTCGACGGTTCGTCTCACGAGCCGAGTTCGTCGCCATGTCCCGCAACGCGGCGCACGTCGACATCGACGCCTTCCGAGCCGACCAAGAAGTCGCGCTCGATCAGGAGCCACGAGACCCTTATGAGCAGTAACGGTCACGAGCAAGGCATGCTCGACACCAACATTCTGATCCTGCGTCGGTGGATAGACCCTGCCGAACTGCCCAACGAGATGGCCATCAGCGCGATCACCCTCGCGGAACTCTCAGCGGGCCCGCACGAGGTACGCCGCAACGACGAACAAGACGCCTACGACGAGCACGTAGAACGTGCCCGCAGGCTCGATGTACTGCAGCGTGCCGAAAGTGAGTTCAACCCCGTCCCCTTCGACGCCGAAGCAGCCCGGATCTACGGACGAGTATCCGCAGCGGTGATTGCCAGCGGACGCAAACCACGACGCAGGATGGCCGACCTCATGATCGCCGCCACCGCGATCGCCGAAGACCTCCCCCTGTTCACCACCAACCCAGAAGACTTCAAAGGGCTTCACGACCTGCTGACCGCCGTGCCGGTCACCCGCCCACGAGTGCCACACGAATCGCTGAGAACTTCACCTCGCTGATCGATGACGCTTCGTCGCGGGTTGTTCGACGTGCTGCCGGACGACACCTGGTTCCACCCGGGCCGCAACGGCTTCCCGTCGACCGAGAGGCTGACACGCTACACCTGCCTGTCCGAGCGCGCCGTCCGCACCAGCCTGGAACTCAGGCTGACGACCGCCGTTCGCGTGACGCGCGCAGGTATCCCATGACCAGGGATTCCAGGTCGGGTTCGGTGCCGGCCCAGCCTTCCGGTGCCGGCCGGGCTTCCCGCAGCAGCAGGGTGGCCTGGCGTTCGGTGCGGGTCGCACTGACCAGTGTTCCCTCTACAGTGGACTCCTCCGCGACCGGGCCGACCAGGATCCGGTGCCGCGCGAGGACTTCCTCGATGTCGCCGTCGACCTGAACCCGGCCCCCGTCGATCAGCAGGATGTGGTCGCAGACCTCGCGCAGGTCGCTGAGCAGGTGCGAGGACATCACCACGGTGGTTCCGCGGTCGGCGACCTCGGTCATGATGATCCGCAGTGTCTCGTCGCGGGCCAACGGGTCCAGGTCGGACAGTGGTTCGTCCAGGAGCAGCAGCCGGGGCAGCCGTCCCAGCGCCATCGCGATGGCCACCTGGGTCAGCGCACCCGCGGACAGGGTGCCGACCTTCGCGTCGTAGTCCACGCCCGCCAGGAGTCCGAGTACCTCGCGGACCCGGTCGGCGGACCAGCGGTCGTTCATGGCCGCGACTGCACGGGTCAGTTCGCGCACGGTGAGGTCGCGGTAGAGCGAACGGTTCTGTGCCAGGAACGAGACGTCCGGGTGGATGCGGCCGTTGACGGGAGTGTCGAAGGTCCTCAGCTCACCGGTCGTCGGGCGGACGAGGCCCGCGGCCATGCGCAGCAGGGTGCTCTTGCCCGCGCCGTTCGGGCCGACCAGGGCGACGACCTTGCCCTCGGGGATGGCGAAACTGCAGTCGCGGACCGCCCAGCGGGTGCGGTATCGCTTGCCCACGGCGGTGGCGGTCAAGGGGTTCATGCTCGTTCCTCGGCGGGGTAGTGCTCGTCGCGGACCGCGGAGTACAGGGCGTCGACGTCCTCGACGAGGAGGCCGCCTTGCTGGGCACGGCCCATCCAGCCTGTCAGTTCCTGCCGGAGCGGCGCGTCGTCGCCGATAGTGGCCTCGGAGGACAGCGACTTGGTCACGAAGGTGCCCAGACCGCGGCGGGCCTCCACCAGTCCTTCCCGTTCCAGCTCGCGGTACGCCTTGAGCACGGTGTTGGGGTTGACGGCGGTCGCCTCCACCACCTCCCGCGCTGACGGCAGCCGGTCGCCGGGGTGCAGCAGGCCCAGTCGCATGGCTTGTTTGACCTGCTGGACGATCTGCATGTAGGTGGAGACCCCGGAGCGCCGGTCGATCCGGAACTCAATCACATCGGTCAGCATAGGTGCTCCCGCAGCTCAGGGGCCTCCACCATGCTCAGCTCTGCCGCCGCAGCGCCCAGGCGGTACCCACCAGCAGCAGGACGGCGAGTCCGCCGAAGATCGCCGCGTCGACCAGGTGCACCTGCCAGGCCTGGCTCTCCGGGATGAACGACGTGTACTTCTTGGCGAGACCGGACTGCGGCAAGCACGCCAGGAACCCCTCCTGCGTGTTCGGCGTCCCACTCGGCGTCGACTTGCAGGCCTGGATCAGGGCAGAGACCTTGTCGTGCGGTATCGGTTGTCCTGAGGCGTTGAGCCAGCCAAACTCGAGCTCCAGGCCGCCGCCCTGGCGCAGGTCCACGTCCGAGCCGGCCGGGACCTCCCGGCGCTGGGCCGGCACCAAGTCGTTCACCAGGCCGGACAGGGCGAAACGCACGACGACGAACGCGCCGAGCCCCACGGTCATCGCCACCAGGGTGCGACGGGACACCACGCCGACGAAGGTGCCCAGCGCGAAGGCGAACAGCGCGTAACCCACGGGCGAGACGTGATCGATGCCGAAGTTCACGGGGTTGAACGAACCGTTGAGGCGCGGCCCCAACGCGCCGGCCGCGGTCAGCCACCACCAGACCAGGTACTGGAGCACGATCAGCACGATCAACGCGGGCACCAGCGCGACGACCAGCTTGCTGACCATCCACCGGGTGCGGCTCACCGACTGGGTGAAAGCCAGAACGTGCGTGCCCTGTTCCAGTTCCCTGGCGAAGAGGGGAGCCCCGATGAAGACGCCGATCAGGGCCGGCAGCCCGATGATCAGGATTTGCGCCGTCTGGAAAGGGGTCGCCCACTCCGTCCGGAAGGCTTTCTGTACCTCGGCCGGCGCCGAACACTCGTCGATCGCCTGCGTCACGCAGTGGGCGAGCTGCGACGAGTTGATGGCGTCGATCATGTTCGACCGCAGCAGGGTGATGACGCCCGCGCCGATCACCACCATTCCGAGCAGCGTGATCAGTTGCGCGCGTTGCCGCCGCCAGGACGCCCAGATCATGCCGCTTCCTCCTGTGCTGCTTGGCGCATGCGGTTCAGGGCCAGTTCGCCGAGCGGGGTGCCGTCGGCGCTGAGCCTGCCGACGTCGCCGGCCAGCAGGACTCGTCCTTTGTGGAGCAGGACCAGGTGGTCGCACACGCCTTCCAGCTCCGCCAGCACGTGTGAGGACAGCACCACGGTGATGCCCTGAGTTCTCGCCTCGGTGATCAGCGCGCGCAGCACGGTCTCGCGGGCCAGCGGGTCCAGATCGGCCAGCGGCTCGTCGAGCAGCAGCAGGTTCGGGCGCTTGCCCAGTGCCAGTGCCAGGGCGACACGGGTGCGCTGCCCGCCGGACAGGGTGGCCACCCGTGCGTCGACCGGCACCGCCGCCTGCTCGATCAGGTACTCGGCGTAGCGCTGGTCCCAGGTCGGATTGGTCCGCGCTCCGAACATCAGCGTCTCGGTCACGGTGAACTGCTGGTACAGCGGCTTCTGCTGGGCCAGATAGGACACCGCGGGGTGCAGCCCTTTACCGGTCGGGCGGTCACCGAAGACGGTGATCTCACCGGTCGTCGGGCGCAGCAGCCCGGTGATGAGCCCCATCAGCGTGCTCTTGCCCGCGCCGTTCGGGCCGACGAGGGCCACGATCCGGTTCCGCGGGATCACCAGGGACGTCTCTCGCAGCGCCCACCCCCTGCGGTACTTCTTGCCCAAACCTTCAGCACTGACCGGGAGCGCCTGGTCAGGCTGCCTTCGCGAGTTCACGGCCGTCCTCTTTCCGTCGTCGGCTGCGGCCAAGGTAACACCTTTCACTAGTTAAATAGTGGACTAGGTGATCCGTGCCTCGCGCGAGCAACCTGAAGGCGACGCGCGTACATGATCATCACGAGTTCAGGCCGACGACCCCGGCTCGACTGTGGAACGCGACCTCGACACAAAGAAGGCCAAGGGGAACAAGCCCGGTCATTCGGACAGGTGCGTGCGAAGCCTTAACTCAGACGGCGACGACGGTCAGCATGTCCCGCAGGCCTTGGAAATCATCAGCGTTGCGCGTGTAGAGCGGCAAGTCGTGAGCCGAGCCCCCTGTAGCTCAGCGCGCGGCGCCGGTCCGAGGGCCGTGCGGCGACTTCGCATTGAGGCAGCCTGACAACCAGGCGGCGTCACCAAGTCGTGCCGGCCACCGCGGTCGGGTACCTAGTCGTCCCAATGATCCCAGTGATCGGTCGAAATCTCGAAGCCGAACGGATGCGGCAGGCGAACCGTTTCACCGAAGCTCCAGGTCTGGAGCTCGGCGTACGTTCCGACTCGCATGTCCGGATTCGCGTACAACGTGGTGCGGCAAACCTTCGGGTCGCGGTCGACAAGCAGGTAATACGGAATGCCCGCGTGCGCGTACCCGCTCCACTTGGTGCCGACTTTTCGCTTCTCGCCTGGTCGCCGGTCGCTTACGGCGTTCGACCGCGAGTTGACCTCGACGACGAGATCTACTTGGTAGGGCAGCAGGTGCTTGGCTTTCGTCTCGCGCGCCTCAGCGAGAACCTCCGCATCCATGACGATCAAGTCCGGAATGTAGCCGTCACCTATCTCGAACATATTGAGATCTGTGGTCTGGACCGAACGCCAGACAAAAGCGGGATCAGTCAACTCGGCGGCGAACAGTCCGCGTTCAATGTCCCTGACCATGCCGTTGTGATCGACGGAGGGGCCAGGTGACACGACGATCTCTCCTCCGATGACCTCAACACGCGTACCGTCCTTCGGTAGGTGGAGGTAGCCAGCCAGCTCATCACGCACCCACATGGCGTAGGGCGAGTCTGGCAGCACGAAATGCGCCACTGCTGCGACACTCATGAGCAGCACTCCTCCCACGTGACGCACACGGCCGGACCACGTCGACTCTACCTCCGACGCCTCATGTTCACCTCGATCCACTCCAGGGCGCCGCCGTCGCGCCGGTAGGTCTTGTCCAGTGCGGCGGCCAAGCCGGCCGGGTCGGGTTCGGCGTCCAGGGATGCGAGGAGCTCGTCACGCGCCCGCAGCTCGACGGGTTCGATGCCGCCGAAGATCCGCATGGTGGAGCCGGGCGGCCGGGGCGGCGGCGATGGTGTCCTACATCACCGGCCTCGTCACGCGTTCACGCAGAAACGTGCTAAGGTAGGTGACGGTCTTAGGTTTTTTGTTCGTGTTCAGTACGCGCTCGTGAAACCTTCGTTTGCGGGTATGCGTATTTTCCTCCGGGATTTCGCCGGAGAAGGTCCTCCGTCGCAGACAGACCCGGTTCGCCGCACCAGCGGCGTGCCGACTCCGTCAGCTGTTCAAGGAGACAACATGGCTGAAGGCACCGTGAAGTGGTTCAACTCCGAAAAGGGCTTCGGGTTCATCGCGCCCGAGGACGGTAGCGCCGACGTGTTCGTGCACTACTCGGAGATCCAGGGCGGCGGCTTCAAGTCGCTCGAGGAGAACCAGCGCGTGCGCTTCGACGTCGGCCAGGGCCAGAAGGGCCCGCAGGCGACCGGCGTCACCGTGATCTGAGCAAGGCTCACCGAAGCAGGCCCCGCCATCCGGCGGGGCCTGCTTTGTCATGCCGGTTTGCCGAAGTGGAACGCCTGGATGACATAGCCGGAACTGAGATAACGCCGGTGGGCGTCGTGCCGGTGGGTCCCGGAGTCGAGGTGCACCTGCTGACATCCCAGCCGCCGCGCTTCCTCGTCGATCCACTGCAACAACGCGCTCGCGTGGCCGTGCCCGCGTGCCTCAGGCAGCGTGCACAGGTCGTCGACGTACAGGAAGTGCCCCCACGCCAAGTTGTTCCCCGTGCGGAAACCCGCTACGGACACGACATCGCCGGAGGCGTCGAACGACCCCACCAGGCGATAGCCTTCCGCGCGCTGCCGACGGATCCGTTCCGCGAACTCCGCTGAGCCGGTGAGGTGCGGCCGCAGTTCCCGCATCACCCGGAAGGCCTGTCCGGTCATCGAGTCGTCGAGTTCCTTCACGTTCATCCGACAACTCCACCGCGCCGAGTGGCATCACGGAAGTGCCATCCCGGTGACGTCTCAGAAGGCCACTTCACCTCCGGATGCGCCGCTCAACAGCTTGACCAGCCGGGGCGCGGACGGATGGCCACAGGTTCGCAGTTCCGCCACGGTCCGCGCCAAGTCGGTTCCGGCCTCCGCCTGGAGCAGCGCGGGGACAAATTCCAGGGCGACATCACGGCGCAGGGTGTCCACGAGCATGGCCAGCGCGTCCGCGGCGGTCCACGCCGAATCCGCCGCGGCCGGCTCCGCGCCGTCCTGCTTGGCGAGCCAAATCCGGGCGTAGGCGCCGAACCCGTCCCTGGCCGCCCACTCGCGCCACGCGGGCGCTGCCTCCGGGCCACCCTCCTGGGCCACGGTAAGGGCGATGAGGCGTTCGCGTCCGGTCAGGGATTCCGCGACGGCGAGCAGGTCACGGACGGCCGCCGCCGGAGTACGGGCCGACAGCCACGGACGGGCCATCAGCACAGCGACCATCTCGGGGAACTGCGACAGCTCGTCGATCAGGCCCGCGGCATCGACCTGCGCGGACGGGGCGCTCTCGCGGAACATGAAGTCGGTGAGCCAGTGGCCGAGCGGCATCAGTTCGACGACGTCGTCCGCCAGCACGGCGATGCCGAATTCGCCCAGATCCAGCACCACGTCCTGAGCGTCCGACTCGTCGGCGTCCGGGGCTCTCGATGCGCATTCCGGGCACGCGCAGGCTGAAGCACCGCCGTTCACCTGCGCGATGGCAGCGGTCAGATCGCGGAGCGAAGCCACACCACCGTGACCATCGAGGGTGGCCAGCACTGCCAGGTACTCGAGACCGTCCTCGTTCGTCTCGCCGGCCAGCCCGATGGACTCCAGCACACACTTGCTCCAGATGGTGAGCACGATGTCCGGAGTGCCCTCCTGCCACAGCCGGAGGGTCGGCCCTGTGGTCACGCGGCTACGGGACACCTCGATGAACCCGGCGGCGCACGCGGCCATCCACACCATCATCAGCGCGTCGATGTCCAGAGCGCTCCGCGGTTTGCGTGACGGCGGCTCGATTCCGAGCAGGTCACACGCCTCGACCGCGGCAGCCGGCTTCAGCACTCCGCGGGTGGTCACCTCCCGGCCGTCACCGACCCACTCGGCCAGCGTTCGCGCGTCGGCCAGCGCCAGGCACGCTCTCGCCTGCGGAGCCAGCTTCTCGGGCGAGAGGTCGGGCGGACGGCCGACGACACGAAGATGCATACGCGGCAGCCTATGGGACAGCGGGCGAGGTTCCACGGAGCGCCTCGCTGAGGGTCGCCGGCCGGGCCGGCTTCGCCGGCACCGACGATTTCTGTCCGGCAAACCTGGGACGAGTGATGACGTTTCATAACAACGTCAGGTCTTCGTCAGGGAATCGCCAGGAAGTAAGTCGGTCCGGACATTGTGCTCTACGGTGATAACGCAGGTCGATCATTCTGCGCGCCACTTGCCGAGCCAGGAGGACTCAGATGTCGCAGCGCATTCCCGTACCCGAAGAAGTCGGACGGTTCTACGACCAGTTCACCGTGCTGCGTGACGACACGTCGGGCGAGAACATGCATTTCGGCTACTGGGACAACCCGGACAGCGACATTCCGCTCAGCGAAGCGGCCGATCGGCTCACCGATGTGATGACCGACCGCCTCCGGATCGGGAGGAACAGCCGTGTTCTCGACGTCGGCTGCGGGGTCGGCGGTCCCGCGCTGCGGATCGCCAGACGTACCGGCGCCCAGGTCACCGGGATCTCCATCAGCCGGGAGCAGATCATCCGCGCCGACGCGCTCGCGGCCTCCGCCGGGCTGACACACCTTGCCGAATTCAGGCACGCGGACGCGATGCGCCTGCCGTTCCCGCCCGAGTCGTTCGACGCCGCCATTGCCGTCGAGTCGGTTTTCCACATGCCGGACCGTACCCAGGTGCTGGGCGAGATCCGTCAGGCGTTACGTCCCGGCGGCAGGCTGGTCCTGACCGATTTTGTTGAGCGGGCGCCGATTCCGGCCGCCAAGCGGCCCATTGTCGACCGCTATGTCGAGCATTTCATGATGACCCTCGCGCAGGTCGACGACTACCCGCCGATGCTTCGCCGCGCCGGGTTGCGGCTGGACGAGATCCTCGACATCAGTGAGCACACCGTGCGACAGACTTTCAGTCGTGTCTCGCAACAGATAGACCGCACGCGACAAAGCCTCGAAAGCGAGTCCGAAGCCGAACTGGTGGAGCAGTTCGACCACGCCGACATGGCCGACATCCCGGAGTTCGGCTCCGTTCTGGTCGTCGCTCACAGACCGTGAGCGCGTCGGTCCCTCAGCCGAACGACCGGTGCAGTTCGGACAGCGGCGGCAGGTCGGCGACGAACCCGAAGCGGCCCGCACGCATCTGGGTGGCGCCGTCCATGAAGGCTTTGAGGGCGAGCCTGGAGAGCGCACCGCCGATGCTGACCCGCCGTACGCCGATCTCGCCCAACTGTTCCAGCGTGATCGACGGGTCCGCGAACCCCATCACGACGTTGACGGGCTTGCCCACCGACGAGACCACCGCACGCATTTCCTCCAGCGTGCGAAGTCCCGGCGCGTACAGCACGTCGGCACCCGCTTCCTCGAACGCCTGAAGCCGTCGGATCGTGTCGTCAAGGTCGTTGACGCCGTGCAGCAGGTTCTCGGCTCGCGCGGTGAAGACCAGCGGAACCGGCAGGGAGCGCACCGCCTCCACCGCCGCCCGGACCCGGTCGACTGACAGCTCGAAGTCGTAGATCGGCCGCCGCGGATCACCCGTGTAGTCCTCAATGGACGCTCCGGCCGCGCCGGATCGCGCGGCCAGTTCGATGGTCTTCGCCACGCCGGCGGGGTCGTCGGCGAAACCGTTCTCCAGGTCGGCGTTCACCGGCAACGGTGTGGCGTCGTCGATCGCCCGGACGTTGTCCAGCACTTCCTGCCGGGTCACGTGGGTGCGGCCGACCGTGTTGGCCACGCCGAGACTCGTGCTGGCCAGGGCCTCGAAGCCGAGACCCGCCAGCAGCCGGGCCGTCCCGGCGTCCCACGGATTCGGCAGCAGGAGAGGCTCTGGACGCTCGTGCAGGGCGCGGAACCGCGCGGCTTTGTCAGTCACGGTCCTCACTGTGCCGGGCGACCGGCGATCATTCAAACGCATAGTTCCGCCCGGATCGTGGCGGTGACCGGAGATCCGTCGTCGAACGCCTCACCGGCCATCCGCCACCACACCGCGTTCCTACGAGGTGAAACCTTCCGACGCCGTGATCACCTTGGTGCGGTAGCCGGCCCACCACTCCTCGTCGCCCGGCGGCATGAGGTCGTTGTCTTCACGCAGTCCCACGGACCCGTCGACGAGTTCGCGGACGATGTCGGCGTGCCCGGCATGCCGATGGGCCTCCGCGATCACGTGGACGAGGACGCGGTGCAGCGTCGGTTCGCTGTCGGGCCACCATTCCACATAGCCGACACTGTCCAAAGTGAGCTCGTCGATCGTCCTGTCCGCGTGGGCCCAGGCGCGCTGGTAGAGGCCGACGATGTCCGAACGGGACTCGTCGGCCGTCGCCCACATGTCGATGTTGGGCTCGGCGTCCTTGCGCAGCCAGGGCACCACTTCCTGAACCGGCCGGCCGAACACGTGGCCGAAGTAGAGCAGTTCCACCGTGACGAGGTGCTTCACCAGGCCCAGCAGGTTGGTGCCGGTCGGGGTCAGTGGCCTGCGGATGTCGTACTCGGACAGCCCGTCGAGTTTCCAGACCATGACCTTGCGGATGTCACGCAGGTACGTGTGCAGTTCGTTCTTCATGCCGGTGAGACGGCCGCCCTGCGGCAGAATCGTCGGCCATGAGCGAAGTTTTTCTGCAGCAGGCCCAGGAGGGTGACGCGGAGGCGTTCGCGCGCCTGGTCGAGCCGTTGCGCCGGGAGCTGCACGCGCACTGCTACCGGGTCCTCGGCTCCACGCACGACGCGGACGACGCACTGCAGGACACGCTCATCAAGGCGTGGCGCAAGCTCGGCTCGTTCGAAGGCCGCAGTTCACTCCGCACGTGGCTGTACACGGTGGCCACGCGCGCGTGCCTGGACATCGCCGAGACGCGGGGCAGACGCGCCATGCCGATGGACCTCGGCCCGGCCAGCGAACACGCGGTGCTCAATCAGAACGCTCTGGACGTCGCGTGGCTGGAGCCGTATCCGGACCAGCGTTACGAGCAGCGCGAGGGCATTGAACTGGCGTTCGTGGCGGCGCTGCAGCACCTGCCGGGCAACCAGCGCGCGGCCCTCCTTCTCTTCGAGGTGCTCGGGTACTCGGCGGCCGAGATCGCCGAGATCATGGACACGTCGACGACGTCGGTGAACTCGGCGCTGGCACGGGCCCGCAAGGTCATCGCGGAGAAGGTGCCGTCCAGGACCGAGCTGCGGGCCACCGACGACACCCGCGTCAAGGAGATCGTCGCCGCCTACTCGGGCGCGCTGGAACGTGGTGACGCCGACGCCCTCGTCGCGCTGCTGACCGAGGACGTCACCTGGTCCATGCCGCCACTCGCGGCCTGGTACAGCGGTGTCGACGCGGTCATGGACCACGCCGTCAAGGTGCCGTTCACCTGCGGCTCGTGGAAGCACCTGCCGACCAGCGCGAACGACGAACCTGCCGTCGCCGCCTACCTGGACGGCCGCGCCTGGTCGATCAACGTGCTGACCCTGCGTGACGGCCGGATCGCGGCGATCACGTCGTTCCTCGGGCCAGAGCACTTCCAGCGGTTCGACCTGCCCGCGTCACTGCCGTGATCAGGCGGCTGTAGGAGTCGAGCATCTCGTCACGGTCGAACGTGCTGAGCGTGATCAGCAGTTCGTCGGCCGGCGGCAGCTGGTTCAACGCGGCGACGACTTCGTCCTCGGTGCCGTAGATCTGGCCTTGCAGGCTCCGTTCGAGGCGGTCACGCTCCCGCGGCGTCAGGTCGAGGTCGTCGACCGGCCGCAGCGGCGGGAAAACGCCGTGTGAGCGCGAGTACACCATCGACCAGGCCTCGGGCAGCAGCAAACGCCGTGCCTGCTCGGTGGTGTCCGCGACGGCGACATTCACCGCCAGGATCACGTACGGGTTCGCGGACCGTTCGCGGTACCGCGCGGCCGCCTGCGCCAGCTTCGGGCCGCCGACCACCACCGGCAGGCCCAGATCAGCCGCGATGTCCGCGCCTTCGCCCGTCGCCAGGATGAACGCGGGAACCCGGAGGCCTTCCGCGGGCAGCGCGTGCACGCCGTCACGGCCGCTGTCGAAATACGCCAGCAGCTCCTTCACCTGGGCTCCGAAATCCCGCCCGGCGTCCCTGTCACGCCCCAGCGCACGCCGGACGCCGTCGGTGAACCCGACAGAACGCCCCAAACCCATGTCGATCCGCCCGGGATACAGCGACTCCAGCACGCCGAACTGCTCGGCGACCACCAACGGCTGGTGGTTGGGCAACATCACGCCGCCCGTGCCCACGCGGATCGCCGACGTCGCCGCCGCGATCGCGGCCGCCAGCACGGTCGGCGCCGATCCCGCCACGCCCGGGACGCTGTGGTGCTCCGACACCCAGAACCGGTGGTAGCCCAGCGCTTCGGCCTGCTGGGCGAAGCGCACCGTGTCCCGCAGCGCCTGCGCGTCGCTCTTGCCCACCCGGGTGCTCGAGCGGTCCAGAATGGACAGCTTGGTCGGTGTCACACCAAGGTCAACGCCCTGAGCCGGCGAGGATTCCCCGACGTTGCGCAGACCACGCCGGGGCGAGTCGATGCCTGGGCGGCACGGCCGCTAACTTGGCGGGACGGTGAACCTCCCCCTGGCAGCGTCCGTACATCTAGTGGCGGCTGCCTTCGACAATTGTCCGGCGGCAGACGGAAAGGCGGAGGCGGTACATGACCACGGACAGCGTGCCGAAGTGGCGGCGGATCACCGCCAAGGTGATCACGGCGCTGGCGTTCGTGCTGGTCCTGGTCGCGCTGGTCGTGCCGAACGAGCTGAGCCGGCTCACGCCGTGGGCGGTGCTGCGGATTCCGTTGGAAGGTCTGGCCGGGGTCGCGCTCATGCTCGTGCTGCCGCCGAAGGCCAGGCGGATCACCGCGGCGGTCGCCGGCGCGCTGCTGGGTGTCCTGCTGATCTGGAAGTTCTTCGACATGGGCTTCCACACGACGCTGGCCCGGCCGTTCGACCCCGTGTTCGACTGGAGCTTCCTCGGCCCGGGTTTCGAGTTCCTCGCCGGCGCGATCGGCCAGGGCGGGGCGGTCGCCGCCGCGATCGGGGCCGCGGTGCTCGCTGTCGCCGTGGTTGTCCTGATGGCGCTCGCTGTGATGCGGCTGTCGCGGGTCGTCGTGGGACGGCGGACGGCGGCGACGCGCGCGCTCGCCGTGCTGGGCGTCGTGTGGATCGGGGCGGCGGCGTTCGGTCAGCCACTCGCCAGCCGGAGTGCGGTGGCGTTGGCGTATGACCACGCCCGTCAGATCGGCACGAGCCTGCAGGACGCGAAGGCGTACGACGAGGAGGCGTCGGTCGACGCGTTCCGCGACACGCCGGGCAACGAGTTGCTGACCGGGCTGCACGGCAAGGACGTGGTCATCGCGTTCGTCGAGAGCTACGGCCAGGTCGCCATCCAGGACCCGGTGATCTCCCCGGGCGTCGACGCCGTGCTCGACGCGGGCACGAGCAAGCTGCGGGCGGCCGGGTTCGAGGCCAAGAGCGCCTTCATCACCTCGTCGACCTCGGGCGGCGGCAGCTGGCTGGCGCACTCCACGCTGCAGTCCGGCGTGTTGATCAACAACCAGAAGCGCTACGACACGTTCGTCACCGGCGACCGGTTCACGCTCAGCCAGGCCTTCAAGCGCGCGGGCTGGAAGACCGTCGGTGTCGTGCCGCAGAACATGAAGCCGTGGCCGGAAGGCGAAATCTACGGCTACGACCAGTACTACGACGCCCACACCTCCGGCTACAAGGGCAAGAACTTCTTCTACGCCCGGATGCCGGACCAGTACACGTTGTCGGCGTTCCAGCGCAACGAGCGCGCCAGGACCGACCGCAAACCGGTGATGGCCGAGATCGACCTGGTGTCCAGCCACACGCCGTTCGTGCCGCTGCCGCAGATGATCGACTGGAACGCCGTGGGCGACGGATCGATCTTCATCCCGCAGGTGGAGAACGGCACCAAGCCCGAGGCGGTGTGGAACGACGCGGGCAGGACCAGGGACGCGTACGGCAAGTCGATCCAGTACTCGCTGAACACCCTGATCTCCTACGTGGAGACCTACGGCGACAAGAACCTGGTGCTCGTCTTCCTGGGTGACCACCAGCCCGCGCCTGTGGTCACGGGTGACGGCGCGACCCGGAACGTCCCGGTGACGATCGTGGCGAAGGACCCCGCCGTGCTCGAACGGACCGCGAGCTGGGGCTGGCACGACGGCCTCAACCCGGGCCAGGAGGCGCCGGTGTGGCCGATGCAGGCGTTCCGCGACCGGTTCCTGATCGCCTTCGGGCCGCACCCACTGGCACGGTGAGCCAGTGCCGGTACGGTGCTTGCGTGGGTGAACAGCGGGTTGTGGAGATCTACACCGACGGCGCGTGCAGTGGGAATCCAGGGCCAGGCGGGTGGGGTGCCCTGCTGCGCTACGGGCAGCACGAGAGGGAGCTGTACGGCGGGGAGCCGACGCCCACGACGAACAACCGTATGGAGCTCATGGCGCCGATCAAGGCTTTGGAGACGTTGACCCGGCCGTCGGTCGTGCACCTGTACACCGACAGCTCGTACGTGCGCAACGGCATCACGCAGTGGTTGCCGCGCTGGAAGGCCAACGGGTGGCAGACGTCGGCCAAACAGCCGGTGAAGAACGCGGATCTCTGGCAACGGCTGGCTGCCGCAGCCGAGCCGCACCAGGTCGAGTGGCACTGGGTGAAGGGCCACGCCGGCCATCCGGACAACGAGCGTGCTGACCGGCTGGCCGTGCGTGGGTGTGCAGAGTCGAAGAAATCAGTGGTGTAGCGCCGCTCGCGGACCGAGGTACAACCCGCCGTTGACCTCGATCACCTCGCCGGTGAGACCAGCTGCTGGCCATGTTCGACTCACTGGTCGAGCAGATGACCCCGGACGAGTTCCGCGGATGCGCCTGCATGATGACGCTCGCCGAGTTCCCCGATCCCGACCTGCCCGCGCACCAGGGCGCCGTCGCGTCCAAGACCTGGGTCCGCGCACGCCTGGGCGAGCTGACCGCCCAGCTCGACGGCGTGCGGGCCCCGGAGGCGCTGGCCGACCGGCTGGTCCTGATCTGGGAGGGCGCCAACGCGTCCGCGCAAGCGCTTGGCCTGGACGGTCCCGCGAAACAGGCCCGTGCCTTCGCCGCGACGACGATCGAGGCCGCGATCCGACCCTGATTGCGGCCAGGAAGTGGCCGCAATGGGTCATAGGCTGGTGCCACACCCCGAACGAAGGAAGTGGCCCGATGGACTTCAAGCTCGAACTCGTCGCCGTCCCCGTGTCCGATGTGGACCGCGCCAAGGCGTTCTACGAGCAGGCCGGCTTCACCGCCGACCACGACCACACGGTCAGCGAGGACATCCGGTTCGTGCAGCTCACGCCGCCGGGTTCGGCGTGCTCGATCGCGATCGGCAAGGGCGTGACCGACGCCGAACCCGGTTCGGTGAAGGGCCTGCAGGTCGTGGTGTCCGACATCGAGGCCGCGCACCGGTACCTGACCGAGCGCGGCATCGAGGTCAGCGAGATCGCGGACATGCCATGGGGATCGTTCGTGTTCTTCAGCGACCCCGACGGCAACAGCTGGGCGGTCCAGCAGATCCAGCCGCGCTCAAACGCGTAGCACCGGCCGCCATGCCGCGGACGTGCCCAGGCCCGTCGGCAGCAGAGCCGACGGGTTGCGGCCGCGCCGCAACTCGGCCTCGGTGTACCGGGCGCACTTCCGGTGCCATTCCAGGATTCCCGACATCCAGTCCTTGAGCCCGCCGGCGTACCTGAGCAGAACCTGACGGGTCTCCCCGGCCATTTCGAACTCGTCGAACAGCGCCGGCAGGTCGTTGGCCAGGACGTGGTCGAACTGTTCCCGCCGCGCGGTCATCAGCGCGGCCGTGATGTCACGGGCCTGCCAGCGGTCCACGCCGAGGAACTGCTCGATCACCAGGACGATGTTGTGCAGTTCGCCCTCGAACTCGATCTCCTTCTGGTACGAGAACAGGTCGTTGGTGAAACACGCGTAGTCCATCGCGGCGGTCTCCAGCTCGCGCACCACGCGGGTCCGGTAGATCTCGTCCGGGATCACGTCCCCGTGCGGAATCCGCGCCAGCGCGATCGTCAGGTCCGAGCCGAACGTCCGGCGCCGCATCTCCACGTAGTCCACCGGGTCCGGCACCCGGTTCTCCGCCTGGTTGACCAGTTCCCACAACCAACTGTCGAACATGGACTCCAGTCCGTGGCGGAACTGACGGCGAGCGGGCATCGGCAAAGCCGTGGTACTGCGCTGCCACAGGTCCGCCAGCCCTCGCTCGACGGGGTTCCCCGGTTCCGGAACGGAACCGGTGTCCAGCGGCATGAACAACCGCAGCCGGTCCAAGGAAGCCTTGGCGCCGGCCAGATTGCGCGACGCGCCGTAGACCACGGGGTAGTAGTCGTCGGCGTACGTGCCCCATGCCAGCCACGCCGACGAGACCTTCAGCTGCTCCAGGTCGGAGTCGGCGTGGATCATGGCCGCGCAGTGCGCCAGGTCGTTGATCCGCAACCGGTGCTCGTCCCACACACCGCCCGTCTCGACGCCGGGAACCGAATCGTAGAAACCCATGTCACGGCCCCAGCCGACCAGATACTCCCGCGCAGCCGGCAGGTGCGGGCTGGTCCTGATCGGGTACGGCATGGCGAACTCGGGCAACGGCAGGTGCCCGACCGGCCGGAACGGCGTGAACGAATGCTGCCGCGCCCGGACCTCGAGCCCGAGCCGGCCCGGGGTGATCCCGGCCGTGCCCAGCCCGTTCGGTCCACCCAGGACAGTGGGCGTCCCGGTGACGGCGCCTTCGTTCATGTACCGGCTGGACCGGGCGTGCCACTCGTGCCCGCCCGCCTGCCAGTCCTGCAGGCCCTTGACGTACCCGGCGATCCGCGTCTGCTCGTCGACAAGTGCCTGGGACGCCAGCAGAAGCGCGGGCATCTCGATCGACGCGGTGTTCTCGAACTGCTGCACGCGGGAGGTCAGCAGGTCGTTGACCAGCTCGGCGGCGTCCTGCGTGCCGATGTCGAAGAACTTCTCGAACACCAGCACCGCGTTGGAGTTCTCGCCTTCCTCCCGCACTTCCCGTTGGTAGGAGAACAAGTCGTTGCGCAGGTGCACGGCGTCCGCGAACGTGTCGGTCAGCACCTCGATCTGCCGGGAGCGGGCGAACCGGCCGGGGATCTCGGCCGCGGCGGCGTACTCCACCAGGTTGGCCGACCACGGCGCGCCACCGACCCGGCGGCGCATCTGGATGTACTCGATCGGGTTGGCGATCCGGCCGCGGTTGATGTTGTCGAGCTCCCACATCGACTCGACCATCAGGTTGTGGGTGCTGGTGATGAACCGTTCCCGCCAGTTCGCGGACATCGCGGGCACGGTCCGCGCCCACAGGTCGGCCAGCCCGGCCTCGGCCGGGTTCGACGGCTCCGGCGGCGTCTCGCCTTCCCTGGTCATGAACCGGCCGAGCCGCTCGAGGTACTCGCGTGCCCCGGCGAGGTCGCGCGAGTACTTGAAGTGCTCCAGGAAGTGGTCGTCGAAGAAGAACACCCAGACGTACCAGTCGGTGACCAGATCGAGTGTGGGCCCGTCACAGTCCGGGTGGGTGTACGCGCACATCAGCGCGTAGTCCATCTTGGCGAGCGCGTGCTCGTCCCACACCACACCGCCGCCGGGCTTGGGCGCGTCGAGCATCCCCGTCTCGCGCGCCCAAGCCATGCTGTGTGCTCTGGTGCTCTCCAGATGTGGGTTCAACCTGGCCGGATAAGGCATGTAGAAATCGGGCAAGGTGAATGCCTGCATCGAACGCGCCCACTCCTGTCTCGAACCAGCCAGCCCCACGGACGACCCTGGCACCAAACGGCCGTACGGGGGTACGCCCAGCTGGGCGGATTCGGGCACACGAATGGCTGAATCACCGAGGAAGGCGCGTGCCCTCACTGATGCGTGAGCACGTTGACGATCCTGCCGTTGGGATCACGGACGAAGAACCGGCGGACGCCCCACGGCTCGTCGCTGATCCCGTACACGATGTCGGCGCCGTGCCGGACCATGTCGGCGTGCGCGGTGTCCACATCGTCCACCTCGATCGACAGGTCCGGGCGGACGCCCGAAGGATCGTCCCCGACCAGCAGGACCTGCGCGGCCGGGGTGCTGGGTGACGCCAGCCCGGCCACCCAGCCGTGGTTCATCACCTCTTCGAAGCCCAGCAGGCCGTAGAACGTCGTACTGGCCGGGATGTCGGCGCACGGGACAGCCGGCACCACTCTGCGGATCGTCATGCCGCGACGCTAACGGCGGATTCCCAGCGTGGTCTTGGAAGGAAGGAGGCCGGACCCCACCGCGGCCATCGTCACGGGCAGCACCAGTTCGGCGAGCCTGCCGTGGTCGATGACCGACCAGGGCGCTTCGGCGAGTTCGTCGGTGAGCTGCTCGACGGCCTCCCGGCCTTCGTCGCCCTCCGGCGTGGCGAGCCCTTCGGCGTCCAGCCAGCCGCGCACGAACAATCTGCTCTGCGCGGCCGCCCACTGCTCCGGCGACCAGCCCCGGCTGGCGAACACCTCGACCGGCGCGGCGCCGATCGCGGCGAACGAGACCAGGGACTCGCACGGATCGAGCCCGGCGGTCAGCAAAGCCGTGATGTGCCCGTCACCGCGGTGTTCCCGCAGGATCGTCGCGGCGTGCCACAGCACCAGGTGCGGTTCCTCCGGCCAGGGCAGCGACGCGTTCGCCGCGGCCAGCGGCCGGCCGGCGATGTCGGCCGCCAGCGCGACCTTCTTGACCAGCTCCGCCGCCTCGGTCAGGTCGACGTCCCCGGCCAGCCGGCGCAGGACCTGGTCCATGCCCCGGGTGCGCGCCTCGATCACCGCCGCCGGGGACGCGACGTCCCAGGCCGCGGGGATGTACCTGGCGACCATCCCGGGCGCGAAGCTGTAGAACGTCGCGGTCACCAGCTGCGGGCTCGCGGGCCCGAAAGGCGCGGCTCTGAGGGGGAAATAGGTCGGCCAGCGGGTATCCACGTCGTAACCGAGCTTCGCGAGTTCGGCGGAGACCTCGGGTGCGTAGTAGACGAGCGCGTGGATCGGTTCGAGCAGGTGCCACATGTGCCGCATGGAGAACCTCCGCAATCTAGTCACCGACTAGATTACGAGCCCGGACTACATCTTGTCAATGACAAGATTGCCGGTATCGTGCTGGCATGGCTTATCACCACGGCGACCTGCGCCGGGCCGTGCTCGACGCCGCGCTCGACGTGATCGCGGCGGACGGTCCCAGCGCGATCTCGCTGCGCGGCCTCGCGCGCCGCGCGGGTGTCTCGCACGCCGCGCCCGCCCATCACTTCAAGGACAAGGCCGGCCTGCTGACGGCGATCGCGGTGGAGGGTAACGAACTGCTCGCCGGGTCGCTGGCCGAGGCGATCGCCGAGGACCGGACGAAGCTGATCGACCTCGGCGTGCGGTACGTGCGGTTCGCGCTGGAGCACCCCGGGCACTTCGCGGTCATGTACCGCCCGGACCTCTACCACCGTGACGCGCCCGAACTCGTCGCCGCGCGCGAGCGAACGGGCAGGATGCTGCGTGGAACCGTCAAGGCGCTGGCCGGAGATCACAGTGCCCCGCTGGCCCAGCTCGCCGCGTGGTCCACCGCGCACGGCTTCGCCACGCTGGCACTGGCGGGCAACCTGGACCGGGCCATCGGCGACCAGGACCCGGCGGAGCTGTTCCGCACGCTCGCCGACGTGATGTTCGTCGGCCGTGGCACCATCGGCCCATGACCGAGCTCGAGGAGTACCGCGTCGGGCTGACCGGCTACTGCTACCGGATGCTCGGTGCCCTGGCCGAAGCCGAAGACGCGGTGCAGGAGACGTTCCTGCGCGCGTGGCGCAGGCAGGACCAGCGCCACGGGCAGCTGAAGTCCTGGTTGTACGCCATCGCCACCAACGTCTGCCTCGACATGCTGCGCGGCGCGCCACGCCGGGTCATCGCGATGGACGTCACCGGCCCCTCCCCCGCGGGCACCGAGTTCGGTGCCGTCCTGCCGGACAACGCCTGGCTGCAACCCGTTCCGGACGAACGCGTGCTCGATCCGGCGAACGTGGTGGCGGAGCGGGAGACGATCCGGCTGGCGTTCGTCGCGGCGCTGCAGTACCTGCCGCCCAAGCAACGCGCGGTGCTGATCCTGCGGGAAGTGTTGGCGTGGAAGGCCGACGAGGTCGCCGGGCTGCTCGGCACCAGCGTCGCGTCGGTGAACAGCGCGCTGCAACGGGCCCGGGTGACGCTCGCGACCCGTCCCACCGCGAAGCCGCTCGACGAGGACCAGCAAGGGCTCGTCGAGCGCTACATGAAGGCCTTCACCAGTTACGACCTCGACACGCTGGTGACGTTGCTGCACGAGGACGCCACGTCGTCCATGCCGCCGTTCACCTGGTGGATGCGGGGCCGCGACGAGCTCATGGCGGCCCTGCGCGGCGCGGGGTCCGAGGCGGTCTGCCAGATCTCCACGTTCGTGCCCGCCGGTTTCGCCAACGGCGCGCCGGTCTACGGCCAGTACCTCAAGGGCGAGCCGTTCGCGCTCCAGGTCTACGAGGTCTCCGGTGGACTGGTCACCCACACCACCACGTATTTGCAAGCAGGACACCTTTTTCCGGCTTTCGGGCTGGCGAGCGATGAGTTTCCCGGCACAGGCCCGTCCTAGGTGGTGAAACACAGCCTCCTCGGAAGGGACACTCGTGTCCGACTATGTGACAGTCAACGGCGTCCGCTCGTGGTACGACGTGCGCGGCGACGGTGAACCACTCGTGCTGCTGCACGGCGGCTTCTCCGACTCCCGGGACTTCGACGGCAACCTGCTGAACCTGGCGGGCGGGTTCAGGATCCACCTGCTGGACCGGCGTGGCCACGGGCGCACACCGGACGTCGAGGGCCCGGTCAGCATCGACATGCTGGTCGACGACGTGGCCGCGTTCCTCGAAGAGGTCGTCGGCGGGCCCGCGCACGTGGCGGGCTACAGCACCGGCGGTTACGTCGCGCTGGCGCTCGCGTTGCGCCGCCCGGAACTGGTGCGCAAGCTGGTGCTGGTCAGTACCGCGTACGACAAGGACGGCTGGATGTTCCTGCCGCAACCGGATGCCCAGCTCCCGCCCGAACTGGTCGACCGGTACGCCGAGGTCTCGCCGGACGGCCGTGACCACATGCCTGTGGTGGTACGGAAATTCGCGGAAATGGAGGCCGGGGAGACGCTTGATCCCGCCGGCGTCGCCAGCCCGACGTTGATCCTGCTCGCCGACGACGACATGATCCACCTGCGGCACATCGTCGACATGTACGAGGCGATCCCCCAGGCGCAGCTGGGAATCGTGCCCGCGACCTCGCACCTGTTGTTCTGGGAGAAGCCGGAACTGGTCACCCGGCTGGTCGAGGACTTCCTCACCACCGAGCCCGCGCCGATCATGCCGGTTCGACGTCCGGGTGGGTTTCTCGCCCAGCCACAGCGGTAACCGCCCGCGCGAAGCCGCCTTCCGGCGAGCGCTGGGCGCCATTTGATCTAACGGTGTCCTGTCCGAACTGATGCCCGTTCGGGCAGGTGATCCCGGCCGGAACGCCATAGTTTGGCGTCGTGCCGCCTGAACCCTCGGTACCGACCGCGCAAGCGGCGCCATCGGCACAGTCCGCTGCCGCTCCCGTGCGGCAGGCCGTGCCGATGGTGCCCTCATCACCGGCCGACGCTTTGCTGGCGTTGCAAGGGATGGCGGGCAACGCGGCGGTGGCGCGGATGATGTCCGGTCCGGCGCCGGTCTCGATCGCGCCGCCGAGTTCGCCGGAGTTCCTGAGCCTGGTGGCGGACATCGAGGCCCGCCGGGCCGCGATCGTCGCCCACAGCACGGCTCAGGCGGAGCAGATCCGGGCCGCCGCGGACTCGGTGAAGCAGCGTCACCGTGCGACGGCCGACGCCAAGGCGCTGGCGGTCGAACAGGCGCACGCGGCCGCGCTCGGAGTCGTCCAGCAACACGCGTCCACCGCCCAAGCGACCATCCAGGGCAACCTCGAAGCCGAGCTCGCCCGGGTGGACGCGGCGGCGGAGGCCGAGCTCCAGCGCCTGGACCGCGTGATCGAGGAAAAGCGCGGCGCAGTCGCCCAGCACGCCGAGGACAAGGCCGGCGTGGCCGAACGAACGGGCACCGAGCAGGCCCAACGGGCCACCGACGGGACGGCCGAACGCAGCCGTCGCGCCGAGGAGATCGCCAACGCCAAGATCGAGCGGTACCGCACGCACGACCAGGCCGACGACATCCGCGACACCGTGGAGTCCGCGCGCCGGGACGTGGTCGCCGAGCTCAACCGCACGGGTACGGCCGTGGCGAACAGCGTCCGCACCAAGTCCACCGAGCTCGGCGGGCACTTCCGCGAGGAGGCCGCCCAGACCGCTCGGGACTTCGACCAGCCACGTGCCGACGCACGGGCCCAGATCCTGGAGAACCGCGACCGGACCAAGGACACCCTGCGCGAGATCGCGGCGAACGCGACCGCCCGGATCACCTCGGAGGCCGGCCAGCTCGGTACTTCGCTCCAGGAGGAGTCCGCCCGGCGCGGCGCGGAGATCCGGGCCCAGGCGGCGGTGTTCGACGCGTCCCTCGACGAGTCCGTCGCGAGCACGATCACCCAGCTCGCCCAGCCGGCCGAGGCACTGGCCGACGACCTGGGCGGTTTCGCCGAGCAGAACCAGGACGCCGCGTGCTACCCGCCGTTCGTCGAAGAGGCCCGTGCCGAACTGCTGACCGCCGCCACCGAACGCGAAACGCAGATCGACGACCTGGCCACGCGATTCCTCGGCAGCATGGACCAGACCACGAGCGACGCGGAGACCGCGCTCAACGACCACGCCCAGTCGTTGATCGCCACGGCACAGCAGGCGGGCAACGACTTCGGCGGCCCGATCAACCAGATCATGGACACCACTGCCCAGGAGATGCACGACGCGACCGACGAAGGCGCGCGGAGCATGGGCGTGGTCACCGACGAGGTCGGCCGTGAACTGGACCGCGTCATCCGTGACCTGGACTCCCGCTGGGACGAGCGGCTGCGCGAGCACACCGGGCAGCTCCGCGAGGAGGTCGACACCGCACTGGCGGACGAGGACCGGGCGGTGGACCGGTTCTCCCGGGAGATCGACGTCAGCGTCGACCGGATCGTCGAGGAGAGCGGCTTCTTCGACTCGCTGTGGAACTTCTGCGCCGGTCTGGTCGAGGGCATCTGGAACGGCCTGGTCGGCCTGCTGAAGGGGATCTGGGACGCGATCAGGACACCGCTGTTCTGGATCGCGGTCGCGGTCATCGTCGTCGTGCTCGCGATCGCGGTGATCGTGCTGGTGATCAAGGGCGCCGCGGTGCTGGCCGCGATCGCCGCCGTGCTGGCGTTCGCCGGGAAGGTGCTGCTGGTCATCGGTGTGATCGCCGGCGCGCTGGCCGCGATCTACTACCTCTACCTGGCGATCAGCCGGCCGGACCTGACCTGGCGGCAGCGCGGTGAGCTGGTCGGCCGCGCGATCTTCGAAGCCGGCATGGCGTTGGCCGGCACCGGCATCCTGGCCAGGCTGAAGGTGTTCGCGCAGGTCTCCCGGTTCCGCGCGCTGGTGGCCAGGGTCGGCGACCTGGGGCTGGCGATCAGGCTGGTCAACAAGGTGCCGGACCTGGCGAAGATCGCCAGGCTGCTCGACCTGGCCGAAGCCGCGAACGTGCTGCGGGTGCTGGACAAGGTCGCCGACGCGGACGTGGCGATCGCCCTGCTCGGCCGCGTGCGCGACGTCGACGAGCTGATCTTGTTGCTGGACCGGGTCTCGGACGCGAACAGGATCGCCCGCCTGCCCGAGCTGCTCGACCAGGCCGGTGACGTCCAGCAGCTCACCAGGCTGCTCGACCGGGTCGCCGACCCGGACGACCTGGTCAGGATGCTCGGCGAGGTCGGCGGACCGGACGCGTTGCTGCGCCTGACCGACGACCTGCCCGCCACCGACCTCGCCGCGCTCATCACGACGCACGGCGCGGACGCGGTCCGGTGGGCCGCGACGGAGATGTCCGGCCTGGAAGCACAGGCCCTGCTGGCCCGGATGACGCCCGACGTTCTCGCCGCCATACGGAACGTCACGCCACGCACGGCCACCCGCCTGCTCGACGCGTTCGACAACAGCCTGCTGGCCAGAGTCGTCGCCGAGATCGACCTCCGGGAGCTGGTGCCGTTCCTCGACCAGCAGGAAACCGGGGCGGCGCGGCGAATCCTGACCCAGTACGCCGACGCCGGAAGCTGGGACCGGCTGCGCCGGTTCCTGCGCGGCACGGCCCAGGCAGCCGAGACCGAAGGCTACGCGGCGGCGGGCGCCGACGACATCATCGTGGACAACCAGACACTGTCCACCGTGCGCGCGATGCTGGCGGGTGTGGACTACAGCGCGCTGCAACCGATCGAGCAACGCATGATCCAGCAGCTGTTCGCCCAGCTCCGCCAGCCGCTCGACGCGACCGGCACGCTCGTCCCGCCGAACCAGGCCGCGATCGAGGGCATCATGGGGCGGCTCCGTGCCCCGGCCACGGTGATGGGTGAGACCGGCGTCAACGCGGTGCACAAGCCGCTGGGCGGAGCGGCGACCGACCTCGGCGTGGCCGAACGTCCGGCCGGTCTGGCCGTCGACATCGACCGCAACAGCACCGCCTACCGGCAGGTGCTGGCCGACCTGGAGCGTCCGCCGAACCGGCCGTGGACCCCGTCGAGCACGACGACCCCGACCGCGGTGGGCAAGACGGAAGGCATCCGCGACCGCACAGTCGTGGCCGACGCGTTGTTCGCGCGGATGGAAGGCGGTGGCGTGCCCCGGTTCATGACCGCGGACGGCGCGGTGTTCGAACGGCTCGCCGGGTGGGCCGTGTCGGTCAACCCGCCCGCGGCGGGCAAGAGCAGCGTCGCGACCAGGCTCGCCAGGGCGAACCCGAACGGCTTCGAGATAATGCTGAACGGCCGCACGCTGCTCGTCATCCCGGTAGGACTGTGACAGACATGCCCTCTGCGTACTTCGTCGCCGAACTCGAGTGCCCCGCGTGCGGGACCCGATCCCCCGCCGACGAGTCCATCGAGCTGGTCACCCCGCTCGTGGACGGCGGGTTCTGGTCCGTCGGCGAGCGCGACCCGGACTTCACGTGGCGCAATGTCCGCGTGCACTACCCGGTGCTGCACGAGCCCGCCGAGGGCGAGCCGATCCAGCTGCTGGAAACGTGGGTGTGCCCGTCGTGCGGGTCGGCGAACTGGGCCCGGATCACCTTCGAGGACACCGAGATCACCGCCATCGCCGCAGTGCCGCTGGACGTGCTCACGGTCAGCACCGCGCACGCCATCAGCGAGGACGTGAGCCAGTCGTACCAGCAGCTCACCGGTGAGGAGTTGTTCCCGGGTGGTGACATCCGGGCCGACTTCCGCGAGCGCCTGCTGGCCGCTCTGCAGCGCTAGGTCACGCCGCCGCCAACAGGGCTTGTCCGGTCGGTGTCAGTCTCGCTGGTTCCCGTTCCGACCCGGTGATCAGGCCCGCCTGGGTCAGCCGCATCGCGGCGAACTGGTCGCAGCAGGTCAGGCCGTCGATGCGCAGGCACTGGCCGGAGATCTCACACCGGCCCGCCGCGACGGCGCGCAGCACGGCCCGGTCCCGGTTGCTGATCGTGGTGATCATCTCTGACTCCCTTGTCCGCGGAGAGGTCGTCCCTTGTTCCACCTTCGTGGTGGTCCCTCTCGGTTACCTATTCGTCGAAGAGGCCCCTGCCGGATCGACATCCCTTCGACGGAAAAGAGGGCGGAAAGTTTCCCTCGGATACACGGTTCACACTTCGTGCACGATCGCATACGCTCGGTCGGTGGCGGTGCGGGCGGCGACGTTCCGGTCGGTCCTGGCGGTGGGCGAGTTCCGGGCCATCTGGCTCGCGGAGCTGCTGTCCCAGGCGGGGGACCAACTGGCCCGCGTCGCACTGTCCGTTCTGGTCTACCAACGGACCAATTCCGCCGCGCTGACCGGATTGACGTTCGCGCTGACGTACCTGCCGACGATGCTCGGCGGACTGCTGCTGTCCGGCCTCGGTGACCGGTTCCCGCGCCGGACCGTCCTGGTCGTCTCGGACCTTGTCCGCGCGGTCCTCGTCGCCGCGATGGCGATTCCCGGCGTTCCACTGTGGCTGCTGTGCGTCCTGCTGACGGTCGTGGTCATGGCCAACGGCCCGTTCAAGGCGGCACAACTGGCGCTGCTGCCGGACGTGCTCGACGAGCAGCGTTACGTCGTGGGGCTGGCGGTCCGGAACGTGACCGTGCAGTCGTCGCAGGTCGCCGGGTTCGCCGGCGGCGGGCTGCTGGTCAGCCTGCTCAACCCGCACGTGGCGTTGGCGTTGGACGCGGCGACCTTCGTCCTGTCGGCATTGATCATCCGGCTCGGCGTGCGTTGGCGGGCAGCGGCGATGTCCGGGAAGGAACCGGTCCGGCTGACGGCGTTCGGGCTGGTCTGGCGAGATCCACGGCTGCGCCTGATCGCTTTGGTCTCGTGGCTGTCGTTGTTCTACATCGCCCCGGAGAGTCTGGCCGCGCCGTACGCCGCCGAACTGGGACTCGGTGCGCTCGCGGTCGGCCTGATCATGGCGAGCCATCCGGTCGGCAGCATTGTGGGCGCGTACGTCTACACGCGCTACGTCAGCGAGAGCAACCGGCTGCGGTCGCTCGGGCTGATGGGCATCGCTGCCGGGATTCCCTTGGTGTTCTGTGCTTTCCGGCCGGCCCTGGCCACCTCCATGATCCTTTTCGGACTGACCGGCGCGTTCAGCACGGCGTACACACTGCAATGTGCCGCGACGGCAACACGATTGCTGCCGGACAGCGGACGTGCCCAAGGTATCGGCCTGCTCGCGACGGCAGCCCTTACCGCACAAGGCATCGGCGCGTTGCTCGCCGGTGTGCTGGCGGACCTGTCCGGAGCGTCACTCGCGGTCGCCATCTCCGGCGCCATGGGCGTCGCGGCCGCCATTCCGTTGACCGCCGCGTGGGCCCGGCACGTTCACACGGCCGGTCCTCTGACGTGATCGAGCATCCACGCCTCGGCCTCCGGGTACACCCCGGAACACGCCCACGGCCTGCCGGTGACGTCCAGCACCAGCAACTGGTCGCCCGGATCGAGCTGGGACGCGAGGATGTCGCGGACCTCGTCGAGGTGATAGCCGGTGGACACGAGCCAGACGTTCGACGCCGGGTGCCACCACCGCCCCAACGAGGAGATCATCCGGGCCAGCCCCGCGCCGGGAGCGTTCACCCCCACGCGGGACACCGAATAACAGATCAGCAAGGTGCCCACTGAATCAATCATTCCGTACCGGTCGTGGTTCCGCTGACGGCCAGTTGCGTGAATGGAACCGGTTCGCAGCGGGTATTCCAATGGCCCGACGATGTTGGAGGCGCCATGTTAGCCGTGATCGGTGCGGTTCTGTTCGCACTCGCCCTGATCCTCGATCTCGCGGACGCGAGTATCGGCGACACGATCTCAGCGGGAACGATCGTGACCGCGGGCCTGCTCTGCGTCGCCCTTCATCTGGCCGGTATCGGAACGAGGGCCCGTACCGGCGGCGGGTGGAGCCTGCGTAGCCGCAGGTGAAGCAAAAACACTGTATCCGTACACCCTTCGTGCGTAAGTCGACCACGCACGAGGGGTGTCGTACGTTTGGTCACTGACCGGATGCCACCGACCGCTGGGACAAATTCTCGTCCACATCGCAGGTTTTGCGGGTCCGTTGTTCACGCGACGCCAGGATGAGCGCGATAACCGTGGTCAGGACCGCGGTACCGAGAGCGACGGCCGCGCCGACCTCCACACGTCCGTCCGACGCGTTGGTTCCGGCGTGGTACATGGCCACCATCACCGCCGTGCCGACGGCCGTACCGATCCGCTGCCCGGTCTGCAGCGCACCGCCCGCGGCACCGGCCATCCGCGTCGGCACGTTCTCCAGCGTCATCGTCACGTTCGGCGAGATCACCGCGCCACCACCAAGCCCGGCCAGCAGCAACGGAATCGCCATCCACCCACCGACTTCATCGGGCGGCGCGACCACGGCGACCACCGCGCTCGCCACAAGACCCACGGCCACCACACTCAAGGCGGCCACCGTGATCCGGCGGCCCCACCCGGCCACGAGACGACCGGCGATCGCGGAGGAAACCGAGGAGCCGAGCGCGAACGCCGTGACGACCAAGCCGGACTGCAGTGCGGTGTAACGCAGTCCGGTCTGGAAGAACATCGCCAGCACCACGAAGATACCGGCGAACCCGGCGAAGTAGACCGCGCCGATCGCCACCCCGGACGCGTAACCCTTTGTCTCGGTGAACAACCGCAGATCGAGCAGCGGCGCACGGCCGGTGCCCGCGGCCCGTTTCTCCCACCACACGAACAAAAAGGCCAACACCACGGCGATCGGCAGCAGCCACCACCACTGGCCCAGGTTCCCGCTTTCCACCTGTACCACCGGAAACAGCAGACCGACCACGGCGAGGCCGAGCAGTGCGGCACCCACGAAGTCGATCTCCCGGCGGATTCGCACCCGCCGGCGCTCCTCTCCGGGCAGGACGCGCGCGGCGACGATCAGGGCGGCGACGCCGATCGGCACGTTGACGTAGAACACCCAGCGCCACCCGGATTCCGCGCCGAACGCGGCGATGATCAGCCCGCCCAGCACCGGGCCGACCGCGGTGGAGATGCCGATCGTCGCGCCCATGAACCCGAAGGCCCTGCCGCGTTCCGCGCGGTGGAACATGTTCTGGATGATCCCGGAGCTCTGCGGGGTCAGCATCCCCGCCGACGCGCCTTGCAGCAGCCTCGCGACGACCAGCAGCTCGATCGTCGGCGCCGCACCGGCCAGTGCGCTGGTGAGCACGAACCCGATCAGCGCGAGCATGAAGATGCGCCTGCGGCCGAGCGCGTCACCCAGCCGGCCGCCGGAGACCAGCGTCAGGCCGAACGTCAGCGCGTAGCCGGACACGACCCATTGCACCGCTCCGGCGCCGGCGTGCAGCCCCGCCTGCATGGACGGCAGGGCGACGTTCACGATGCTGATGTCGAGCAAGGTCATGAACCCGACGCCGAGCGTCACCGAGAGCGCACGCCACCGCCGGGGATCCGGTTCTTCGCTGCTGCTGGCCACCCCACCATCCTCGACCTTGGGGTGGAGATCCGCATCAGGCCACGGCTTCGCACGCGAACACCGGCCGGTCGCCGTGGCGGGTCGCGAGACGGCGCGGTACGGCGAACCCCCAGACCGCCGTACCGCGGTCCGAGTACACCTCCTCACCGGCCGCGAAGTCCAGCAAACGTTTCCCGGACCGGTCGGCCGATCTGGCGTTTGGCCAGGTAGAAGGTGTCTTCGTGGGGTTTCGCGCCGGTGTCGACGGTGGAGACGCTCTCGACCACTCCTTGAGCATCGGCCCCGATCGAGTGATGTCGATCGAACACGTGTTCGAGTAACGTGGTGTCATGCGATCGAACTCAGCGAAGCGGAACCCAGCCCCGCTGCCCCAGCCGGTCCAGATCACTGGCCATCAGGCCGCTTTCCGACACCGTCCACAACTCGTCGCCGATCACCATCGACCGCCGGATCATCCCGGTGGGGTGGGCCACCCGCCCGACCTCGACCAGTGCGTCGCCGTCGATCCTCAGCACCAAGGCGTGGTTCGACTGCTGCCACTCGCCCGCACGGACACCCGCGCCCTTGCCCGTCACCGGCACCACGACCAGGTTGCGCGCGGGCCAGTGAAGGAAGGCGTGCGGGTCATATTCCACTTCGGACGATCCGCCCTCAAGTCGCTGCTGCGCAAGACGATTCGGCGTGGCGGGGTTGCCGACGTCGAACAACGACACCTGGGCGCCGAGCCGCCGTCCTTGCTCCGTGGCTTCCTGACCGACCCCGAGCACCTTGCCGGGTCCCACCGGGTGCAGGTAGGCGGAGTATCCGGTGATCTTGAGCTCGCCGGCCACGCGCGGCCTGGCCGGCTGGGACAAGTCGAGCGTGTACAAGGGATCGACCTGCCGGAAGGTGACCACGTAGCCCACCGTTCCGAAGAACCGTACGGCGTAGATCCGTTCGCCCTTACCCAGGCCGTCGACCCGGCCGACCTGCGTCAGGCCTTTGTCCCCGCGCGCCAGCACCGTCACGATGCTGTGCGACTGAGGCTGACTTCCTTGCGGGACAGCGTCAGCAGGCCACGTGGTCGTGGCGACCCGCAGATGTCCGTCATGCTCGGACAACGAGTACTGGTTGAGCAATGTGCCTTCGACTTCACCGGAGCCCGCGTACTTCGGCGGCGCGCTGCCGGCGATGTCGAACCGGTGGATCTGCGTCCTGCCGAGGGCAGTGCGGTCGGGCACCGTCGTCGCCGGTGGGGCCTGCATCGGCACCATCCGGCTGAAATGGTCGTCGGCCACATACAGGCTCTTGTCGGTGCCGTACACCGTGTCGCCGTCCGCGGCCACCGTGACCGGGTCGCCTTTCTCCAGCGCCTTGGTCAAGTCGATGGTGAGCACGGTCAGCATCGCCGTGCCCGAGTAGTCGGCGGGGTGGCTGACCTTGGCGCAGTCGACCAACCTGCCTTCCGTTTTCGTCCCGCCGCTGTCGAGCCGGTAGCCGGGCAGCCAGTCGTCGATCGACGACTCCAGGGCCACGTCCCGGTTCTTCTGCTGAGCGGTGGTGGGTGACTGTGTCCCGTCCGGATAGGAGAACTTCAACTTCGGCTGCGAACGCACGACGACTCGGGCCACGGTGCCCACCTGACGCGCGTCGACGTACAGACCGCTTACTTCCAACGTGCCCAGCACCTTGGGTGTGCCGGCGAGGTCCACGAGCACGAGCTTCGACCCCATGGCCCCGCCGGGGTAGATCGGTGGTGCGGGCTTGCCGCGTGGCGTCGGCACGTCGTACACGACGTGGTCCTGGTTTGCCACGAGCAGCGCACGGTCACCGGAGATGAGCATCTGGGAGACGAACACGTCCGGCACGTCCAGCGTCCCGGTGATCTTGCGGGAGGCCACGTCGATCACTTTCAGCCTGCCGTCGACGACCGACACGATCCGTTTGCCGTCCGTCTTGACGACGTCCGGCTCGTCCACGTTCGCCTCGTGGTTGTTGGTGGCGGAATGTCCAGGAGCCTGACTGCCCGCACCGGCGCTGTCCTGCGCCTGTTCACGTTTCTGTTGCTGCGGAGGTGCGGCCGCCGCTCCCGGCATCGCGGGTACCGCGTCCGGGATGGCGCCACCGCCACGGGTGGCGAGCGCGTAGCCGTTGGCGAAGCCGTACGGGCCGATGTGCGGCAACGCGGCCCGCCGGAAGCCCGACAACGCCGCTTCGCAGGAGTCGAACGCGACCAGGGAGACCGCGCCTGAAGGGAGGTCCGTGACCGTGGCCCTGTCCGGCGACGGCCCGGCGAGTCCTGACGAGGGAATCACCGAGGCCGCGGCGACGACACCACCGATGACGACCGCGATCGCACCCCCGGCGACGACCCTGGACCTGCGAACTCCCGGTAGTCCTGCTTTCCCTGCCATACCCACAAGACGGTGACACCGCCGGAATGCGTTGCCGGGAATATTGATAACGGTTGGATCGCGGCGATGATCGGCGGCAGCCGACAACAGCCTGTCATCCCCAGTCCACCGTCCGCGACCGACGATCCACACCCCCGTCTGGCAGTACCTCCACGGCACCACACACTGAGGTCATGCGAGTCGACCAAGCACAAGCCATCGCCCGGCAATGGGTGACGACCGAGGGAGCCCGCCTTCCCGGCTTCGCGGGCGCTTTCCGCAAGCGCCTGGCACGATCAGCTAGCGGCTTGCGAGCCGCTGTTCGGCAGCCAGGAAGTGCGCCAAGTCCTTGGTCGCCGGATACAAGGACCGATAGTGCTCGTAGAACCTGCCGTACGTCGCGGTGTGCTCGGGGTTCGGCGTGACCGTCCGCGCCAGCGGATTCCAGTGGTCCACGGAATGTCCCAGTGCGGTGGCCGCGAGCATCGCCGAGCCGAACGACGCACCCACTGTCTCGGTGGGCAGCTGCTGCGGCACACCGGTCACGTCCGACACGATCTGCGTCCACAAGTCGCCCTGAGTGCCACCGCCCACTGCGACGACCCGTTGCTGAGACCCACCCATCACCTCAAGGTTGTGCCGCAGGCCGTACGCCGTGCCTTCCAGCGCGGCGCGGTAGACCTCCGGCTGCCCATGGCTCAGCGTCAGGCCAGCGATGATCCCGCGGGCGTCCGGGTCGAAGATCGGCGTCCGTTCACCGGCGAAGTACGGCAGCGTCAGCAGCCCGCGGCTGCCCGGGGGCACCGTCGCCGCCTGCGAGACCAAGTCGCCGAACGACCCGGTGAACAACTGCCGCAGCCAGTCGGTGATCGCGCCCGAGGTCGCCATCCCCGCGGCCAGCGAATACGTTCCGGGGAAGGCACCCTGGGTGGTCCACAGCGCGGGGTGCGGCCGAGGCGCGTCCACGACCTGGATCACGAACATCGTGGTGCCGTACATGACCATCACGTCACCCGGCGAGGTCACGCCGACGCTCGTGGCCTCGGCCCACGCGTCGATCGTCCCCGCGATCACCGGCACCCCGGCCGGCAGGCCGGTCTCCTCGGCCGCCTTCCGCGTGACCGTTCCCACGATCTCGTTGGGCCAGAACAGTTCCGGCAGCCTCAGGTCCGGCGCGATCCGGGCGCACCAGTCGCGTGCCCAGTCAGCCTCCCGCATGTCGTACATCGGGTCGCACTGGCTCGCGGAGTGGTGATCGAGCACGTACCGGCCGGTCAGCCGGAGTACCAGGTAGGAACTCGCCATCAGCATGAGCGACGTCTGCTCGTACACCGCCGGTTCGTTGTGCGCCAGCCACAACACCTTGGGCCCGACGGCCTGACTGGACAACGGCGTCCCGCCGCGTTCGAGGATCGCGTCAGCACCGAACGCCGACGTCAGTTCCTCGATCTCGGCCGTGGCCCGAGTGTCCACACCGTACAGAATCGCGGGCCGCAGCGGAGTACCGTCAGCGGACGCGGGCAGCAGGCACGGGCCGATACCGCTGACACCGAGACCGGTGATCGGCGACGGTGACGCCTCGGCCAGTTCCCGTGCCAGCGCCAGGAAGTCCGCCCACCACACGGCTTCCGCGTCGTGCTCGACCCATCCCGGCCGCGGGGCCGACACCGTGTGCGGTCTGCTGACCCGGGCGACGATCGTCCCTTCCGGACTGACCAGCACGCCCTTCGAGCTCGATGTCCCGATGTCGATCCCGATCAGCACGGCGTCAGCCTCGCGTGAACTCGTCGAGCGTCACGCCGAGCAGCGAGCACGCCGCGCGGACGGTGGCCCGGTGATCGCCCGGGACGGCGTGGATGTGATTGGCACCGAACCGGGACAGGAACACCTCCGCCGGCGCGTCCAGGCGCGCGAAGGCGTGCGGCCATTCCGGCGTCGACTGGTTCATCAACGCCTGGTTGGTCTCCTCGTCGTACGTCTCGAAGCTGCCGAGCATCAGCTGCATCCGGTACGCGCCGTTCTTGCGTGTCAGGCGCCCCAACGTCATCTCGCCCGGCGCCGCCAGGTGGTGCACGGACGCGCCACCGGCCGGGAAGAAGAACACCTCGGGGTAGAGGTGCACCCGCGCCAGGTTCTCGGCCGGATCGGCACTACGCGCGGCGTACCAGGTCGCGTGCTGCCCGGAGTTGCACAGGTCCCAGATGTCACGGTCGCCGTGGTAGTGCCGGACGTCCGCGAACAGCACCGGCGTGTTGGCGATGTGCTTGAACAGCTGCATGGTCAACGCGCCGTCCATGTCCGCTTCCGTCGCGCAGACGTGCGGTTCCTTGGGGCCGTTCCAGTCGTAGGGGTCGTTCAGGAACGCCTCGGCGATGTCCATCGTCGCGAAGTACTGGGTCAGCTCGGGCTGGCCCTTGATACCGGTGAAGTCGAGGTGCCACTCGTCGATCAGTTCACGCATCGCCAGGTATGAACCGATCTGCCGCTCAAGCAACGCGGGCGTCAGCTTCTTGCCGTCGTAGTGCACGTTCGCGTGCCGTTCCAGCCACTCCCGCGCCTTGACCTTCTCCCCGGCGTCGGCCAGTTCGGCCCGCCGGACGATCTCCCACTGGTCGATCTCCTCGACGTCGATGCCGAACAGGCGCTGCCATTGGTCGGTGTTGGCCACCGCGGTGTTCATCCCCATCGGCCGTCCGCCGATCCGGCCGAAGGTGGCGCCGCGCAGGCGTGCGACCGCCGCCGCGGCCGAAGCGTGCGCACCGATCGACGCGATCAGTCCGGGCGAGTCGGGATCTCCCCACAACCGGGTGTGCTCGCGTCCAATCTGGTCCAGCGCACCGCCCGCGGCGAGCATGCCGACCATGCCGGGCTGCACCGGATCGATGTTGGACAGCAACAACAACGGGCCGTCGAGCGCACCGGCGGCGAGCATCGTGAAGTGCGGGAAAGCCCAGACCGCGTAGTGCAGCACGGTCAGGTTGACGTCCGCCGCGGCGATCTCACGGGCGACCGAGGTCGCCAGCGTGTTGGAGCTGACCGGGCTCGAACCGCGGACCACCTCGTGGCCCGCCTCGCTCAGCCGGGCGGCGAGTTTGTCCTCCGTCCGGCGGATGAAGCCGGCGATACCGCCGTGAACGTAGTCTCGGCCGTCGGAAACACTGATCACACCGATCCGGGCCACGAGTCCTCCAACGCGTTCGCAGTGAGACTGCCCTTGAGTCGAGTAATCGATTACTCGTGACGCTATTCGCCGGGCCGAGTAGTGTCAACATTGCCGCAGTGCGTGAGGTGCACTGCAACCAGTTCCGCAGAGTGAGGCCAGTGGGTGTGGCGACCATCAACGACGTGGCGGCCAAGGCGGGTGTGTCCACCGCGACAGCGTCGAGGGCGCTGAACGGCAAGTCCACAGTAGACCCGGCGCTGGCCGCGCGGGTGCTCTCGGCAGCGGCGGAGCTGGGGTACCAGCCCAACGGACCGGCCCGCAACCTGCGCCGCCAGGAGACGGCGGTGCTCGCGCTGATCATCTCGGACGTCGAGAACCCGTTCTTCACCTCGATCGCGCGCGGCGTGGAGGACGTCGCCCAGGCCGTCGGTTACTCCGTGGTGTTGTGCAACTCCGATGAGAATCCGGAGAAGGAACGCCGGTACATCGACGTCGCGATCCAGGAACGGGTGGCCGGAGTCGTGCTCTCCCCCACCGGCACAGCGCCCAATGTGGACCTGCTGACCGCGCGCCGGACACCACTGGTCGCGGTCGACCGGCCACTGCCCGCGGCGGCCGACATGGTCCTTGTGGACACCCGGAGTGCGGCGAAACAGGCGACCACCCACCTGATCAGCCAGGGCTACGACCGGATCGGCTGCATCACCGGCCCGGCGGGCATCCAGACGGCGGATGACCGGCTGGCGGGCTACAAGGATGCGCTCCGCGCATCCAAGCGGCGAACTTCGGCCAGATTCGCCCGTCGCGCCGAGTTCCGGGCGGACGGCGCGTTCGAGGCCGCGATCGACCTGCTGAGCCAGCCGGACCGGCCGGACGCGCTGCTTGTCGCCAACAGCGCCATGGCTGTCGGCGTGCTCGAAGCGCTTTCCAAACTGGACCTGCGGCTCGGCGCGGACGTCGGGGTGGTCGCCTTCGACGACGCTCCCTGGGCGTCTTTGGTCGATCCTCCTCTCTCGGTGGTCTCGCAACCCGCCTACGACATCGGCAAGGTCGCGGCCCAGCTGCTGATGGCCCGGATCGCGGACAGCTCCTTGCCCTACACGACGACGACGCTGAACGCCACGTTGATCACGCGCGGGAGTTCGACCCGGTGATCGGCTCTTGCCGGGACACCGACCGGCAAGAGCCGACCCGGTGATCACCCTGTCTTGGTGAGCATCCGATAGCGAGCGGCCGACCACGCCGGGGAGCCGGTCTGCGGGACGATCCGGACGGTCACCGAACTCTTGCCCGCCACCAGGCTTTCCGGCAGTTCGAACGAGTCCTCCAGCCACCGTGACGACGTGTTCTTCAAAGGCTGGAACCACGTGCCCGCCGGGGCGCCGTCGACGGAAACGCTTGCTTGCTGGAAAGGTTCGTTCTGGTCGTTCATCCGCAGAATCCGGGCGCCTGCCGAGCCTGGGGCCATCTTCATGGTGAATTCCACGGCACCGGTCGCCGAGGCGACGCCGTCGGACACGGTCACCTTGTCGTCCTTGCCTTCGAAGGTCGACTGCAAGGTCCGGCGGGTTTCGCCCGTGGACTGGTAACCATGGGCCGCACGGCTGGCGTCGTCGGCGACGTCCAGCACATCGCTCTCGACAAGCGCGGGCTGGGACTGTCCGTACCAGTAGGAGGTTGAGCTGTAGTTGGCTGGTGCGTCGTTGACTGGGCCGTGCTGGATGTCGAAGCGGAGGTTGGCCGAGAAGGACACGGCCTCGCCGATCATCAGCCGGTACGCGCCCGTGCAGTCGTGCGTGCAGCCGTCACCGTTCAGCTCCCAGGCCGGATTCCCCGCGAGCGGCATGGTGTACGTGATGCCGTCACGGAAATACCAGCCGGACTCGTAGAAGTCCTCTGTGCCTGTGCCGTAGATGGTCGGAGTCGCTGCGCCGTCCACGTAGACGCGCTCGTCGCCTTCCAGGTACAGGCGCATGTTGCCGTTCGGGATGGCGCCGCGCATCGAATGCGTCACCCCGTAGTACACGCCGCGGCCGGTCGTCTGCAGGAACGTGAAGTCCTGGCCTGGCACCGTGTTCCCGGCCGATCTCGTGGCACGGAAGTAGCCGATCCTGCCCGACTGCAACGCCGATGCCACAGCGGGATCGGGCACGTGGTCGGTTTCGACGGTCACATCGCTCAGAGCGACCCCGCTTTCGTTGACCAGCGTCACGGTCGCGTTGCGCGCGTACGGCATCGGCCACCAGGAGGTGTACCAGCCGTCCGGTGCGGTGTCGATGGACGACATCAGCGTCAGCGTGTCGTACTCGCCCAGGCCTGAGCCGAAGAACTCGCCGAGCGGGGCGTCCACCCCCGGCTTGCCGTCAAAGGAGATCACCAGCCGCACGCCACTGAGCACCGCGTCCGAACGCGTGACCTCGGCGGCGGGAACCGGGTAGCGGAACACCCGGTAGCCCTGCCAGTTCAGGCCCCGGACCGTGTAGCCGTGCGCCTGCTCGTCACCCGGGTGGTTCGGGCCGACATCCATCACGTCGGTCCGGCGCCAGTCGCCGGACACGTTGCTGTGCACGCTGTAACGGAACTCGTTGACGTCCAAATCGGACGCTACGTACTCGTTCACCACCGTCAGGGCGGACTTGCCCGCTGTCAGGGCGGACGGGATCGTGATCGTCTGGTCGCGCCACTCGCCCGGCGGGATGTGCGGACCGCTTTCCCAGAACCCCACCTGGGTTCCGTCGACCAGCACCCGTGCCCGTTGGTTGCCCACCTGCGGGTCGTACCGCCGGGTGATCCGGACTCCGGAGTTGGCCGGGTCGATCGCGACCTTGAACGTCGACGACCCGCCGACGGAGAACGCCCGGCCGTCGTCGCCGACCCGAGGACTGGCCACGACCTGCGGGATCTTCACCCTGAGCTGGCTCACCCAGCCGGATCCGGCCAGTGTCGCCACGTTCTTCGACTGGCCCGCCGCGAGCGCGCCGGAGGACACGGGTGCCTTGGCCGCGGAACCGCCCTTGGGGTCACGGATGCCGTACGCCCGCAGCTTCGCGATCACGTCCAGCGCCTGGTCGGCCGGGTCGAACGTCCGCACGCCGTCCGCGTCCGCGAAGTCCCGGTAGCCCACGTGGTAGAAGAGCGGGTTCACCTGCATGGTCACCCGCATCGACTCGCGGTACGGCATCGGCACCCTGATCACCCCGGCGCCCGAGGTGTCCTCGCCGTTGCCCACCAGCGGCCAGACCCACGGCGCGCCCAGTTTGCCGTCGACGACCTCCTCCAGCAGGTGATCCAGTACGACCTGGCCGTCGAGCTCGATCTTGATCCGGCCGTTGTTGGTCATCGACCCGAAGTCACGGGTGAACCACAGCGAATCGATCTGCCCCGGACCGGTCCGCTCGGCCAGCACGCAGCCGCCGGTGCCTGTCGTGCGCAGGCACGAGTACGTGCCCACGAACCCGTCGTCGTTGCCGCCCGTACGGTCGAAACTGGAGAACTGACGCGACACCGCGCCAGGTCTCATCGTGGCCAGCTGGTCCAGCTGCCGGTAGACCTGCCAGCCGATCGGGCCCTTGTCCGTCGCACTCGCCACCTGCGGCGCCGCGTGCGCGACGCCGGTGACG
The DNA here is from genome assembly GCF_013280595.1 of Kibdelosporangium persicum. Classification (GTDB taxonomy): domain Bacteria; phylum Actinomycetota; class Actinomycetes; order Mycobacteriales; family Pseudonocardiaceae; genus Kibdelosporangium; species Kibdelosporangium persicum. Next base: position 65,200 of record NZ_JAAATY010000007.1, on the reverse strand, counting down.
GTGCTGAGGACCAGGGCGGAAATGAGAGTGGATGCGAGCAGGGACCCGAAGCGCATCCCGCCTCCTCCTCGTGAGTGGTTATCGGCGTTAGAACCCCGATAACCACTCACGACGAAAGCGGGGGGCCAGCGGGGTCCGGACGAGGTGTTCAGCCGCCGGGGTTCTCCTTCGCGTAGACCTGGGCGGCGTTGTCCTTGGTGATCAGCTGGGTCTGCAGCGTCTGGGTCTTGGGCACCTGCTGGCAGTCGAGGAGGATCCGGCGTGCCGACTCGATCGCCTCCCGGCCCGCGGTCGGGTAGATCAGCGTCGCCGAGAGCCGCCCGGCCTCCACGGCTTTCAGGCCGCCGGAGGGGATCGGCAGGCCGTCGATGCCGATGAACTTCAGCGCGTCCTGCCTGCCCGCCGCCCTGGCGGCGAGGTAGGCGCCTTCGGCCATCGGGTCGTTGTGCGCGTAGATCACCTGGATGTCCGGAGTGGACTTGAGGATCGCGTCCGCCTTCTCCTGGCCCTTCTCCCGCAGCCAGTCGCCGTCCTGGCTGACCACGATCTCGATCCGGCGGCCGCGGATCGACTCACGGAACCCGTCGCCGCGTTCCCTGGCCGGGGTCGAACCGGCGAGGCCACGGATCTCGGCGACCTTGCCGCCGTTGGGCAGCAACTGCTCGGCCACGTACTTGCCCGCCTGCCGCCCGATCTCGACGTTGTCCGCACCGATCCAGGTCGTGTACGCGTCCCCTTCGACCTTTCGGTCCAGCACGATCACCGGGACGCCTTTGTCGAACGCCTTCTTCACCACCCCGGTCAGCGGCTTCGCCTCGTTCGGGCTGATGATCAGCAGGTCGACCTGCTGGGTCAGGAAGTTCTCCACGTCGGCCACCTGACGGGAGTTGTCCTGCTGCGCGTCGGTGAAGCGGACTTCGAACTGCGGCACGGCCTTCGCCGCCGCCCGGATGTCGTCGTCCATCCGTTGCCGGTACGGCTCCGCCACGTTGGCCTGGCTCATGCCGATGACGTACTTGCCGCCCGCGCCCTTGCACGCGGCGCCGGTCGCGGGCCCAGCGGAACGGTTCTCGCTGGTCGTACCGCATGCGACAACGGAGCCCAGCACGAGGACCGCCACGAGAAAACGCATGTCTCGTCCTTTCGGTCAGGACGGCCGGAGCCGTTGCAGGCCGGCCGCCACCACGATCACGAGCCCCTTGATCAGGAGCTGGACATTCGTGTCGACGCTGTTGAGCGCCAGGATGTTGTTGAGCACGCCGAGAAGCAGCGCGCCCGCCACGGTCCCGACGACCGAACCCCGGCCACCGGCGAGGCTTGTGCCGCCGACGACCACGGCGGCGATCGCGTCGAGTTCGTAGCCGAGGCCGTCGTTGGGACTGCCCTGGTTGAGCTGGCCCGCGTGGATGATCCCGGCCAGCGCGGCGAGCAGCCCGCAGATGCCGAACACGACGATCTTGACCCGGGTGACCGGCACACCGGACAGCCGGGCGGCCTTCTCGTTGCCGCCGATCGCGTACACGTGCCGGGAGAACGCCGTGCCACGCAGGAAGAGGACCGCCAGCACGGCGACCACGACGAAGATCAACGCCGGGATCGGCACCAGCCCGTTGAAGGTCCGTTCGCCCAGCAACGAGAACGCGATCGGCGCCTCGCCAGGACCTTCGCCGTACGCGATCGCGACGCCCTGCCCGCCCGACCAGATCCGCGCCAGGCCACGGGCGATCTGCAGGCCCGCCAGCGTGACGATGAACGCCTGGATGCCGAACACGGCCGAAGCGACGCCTTGCAGCAACCCGAAACCCAGCCCGACGGCCAGCACCACCAGCACCGCGGGCACGAGCCCGAAGTCGTTCTCCACCAACAGGACCGCCGAGCCGACGGCGGCGAGGCCGAGCATCGCGCCGACCGACAGGTCGATCCCGCCGATCAGGATCACGAACGTCATGCCGACCGCGATGATCCCGATCTCCGACACCGCGCGCACCACGTTGAACAGGTTGTCGCTGGTGAGGAACAGCAGTTCGCCGTCGCGGCTGGGCGAGAACACGATCGCCGCGACGAACACCGCGACCAGCCCGAACAGGCTTTGGAAGCGGAACACCATCGAGCGCACGCTCGCCCGGCGCGTCTCCGCCACGAAGTCAGTGGTCACAACGGCACAACCTCCCCCATCGACGCCGCGAGCAGATCCGCCTCACCGGCCTGCTCGGTCCGCAGTTCGGCGACATCCCGGCCGCCGCGCAGCACGATCACGCGATCGCACACGCCCACCAGTTCGGCCAGCTCGGAAGACGCGAGCAGGACGCCCATCCCGCGCTGAGCGGCCTGCCCCAGCAGGTGGTAGATCTCGGCCTTCGCGCCGACGTCGACGCCGCGGGTCGGCTCGTCGAGCAGCAGCAGGTCCGGTTCGGTCAACAGCATCCGCCCGAGCACGACCTTCTGCTGGTTGCCGCCCGACAACGCGGAAACCGGGTCCCGCACCGAGGCGAGTTTCACGCTCAGGTCACGCACGATCCGAGTGGCCGCACCGGCCTCACGGCGCCGCGACACCACACCGAGCCGCGCGATCCGGTCCACGACAGACAGAACCGTGTTGGCGAGCACCGAATGGTCCAGTGCGAGCCCGGATATCCGGCGGTCCTCGGGCATGTACACCATGCCCAGCCGGATGGCGGACCGCGGGCCGCGCGGCCGCACCGGGCGGCCTTTGAAGATCACCGATCCGCGCCGGCGCCCGCCCGCGCCGAACAGGGTCTCCAGTAGTTCGGTCCGCCCGGAACCCAGCAGTCCGGCCAGTCCGACGATCTCCCCGCGCCGGACCGTGAGGCTGATCCCGGCGGGGTCCCGGCGGCCGGGCCGCGACCGCGGCACGACAAGATCGCGGACTTCGAGGAGCTGCTCGCCGGTGTCGGCTGTCTCATGGGTGGTGAACATGGCCCGCACCGGACGTCCGATCATCGCCTCAGCGGCCTGGTCGGCGGTCATGTCCCGCGCGTCGAACTCGGCGACGACGCAACCGTTGCGCAGCACCGTGGCCCGGTCGGCGATCCGGCCGATCTCGTCCATCCGGTGGGAGATGTAGACGATGCCCGCGCCCGCCCGGCGCAGCTCGGCGATCACCGTGAACATCCGGTCCACTTCGGCCGACGACAGCGCGGACGTCGGCTCGTCCATGATCAACACCTTGGCGTCGAGCGACAGCGCCTTCGCGATGCTGACCAGTTGCTGCTCGCCGGTCCGCAGCTCGCCGACCTGACGGCGCGGGTCGAGGTCGATTCCGGTGCGGCGCAACAGAGTCCGGGTCTCACGCAGCATCGCGCGCCGGTCGAGGGTGCGCAGCCGGGTGCGTGGTTCCCTGCCCAGGAAGATGTTCTCGGCGACCGAAAGCCCCGGTACCAGATCGAGTTCCTGGTGGATCATGGCGATCCCGGCGCGCTGCGCGTCGGCGGGGCCGTGGAAGCGAACGGGCCTGTCCCCCACGGTGATCGTGCCCGTGTAGTCGGTCAGGTCGCCGGACAGCACGCGCATCAGCGTCGACTTGCCCGCGCCGTTCTCACCGAGCAGCGCGTGCACTTCGCCGGCCCGGACGGTGAGATCCACCTCGCGGCAAGCCCTGACCCCGCCGTAGGACTTGCTGATCCGGACCAGCCCCACCAGTGATGCGACACCGTTGTCCATCCACACCGCCATGAGGCTGAGAAAACGATTACCCGAGACGCTAGGGCGGCCTCTCGGACGTGTCAAGCGTCCACTGGCCGATCAAGAAGTAGGTTGCTCCTCCACCACCGCGCGCCCGCGCGGCGACAGCCGGTAGCCCACTTCCAGGCTTTCGGTGAGACCGAGTTCCTTGAGCCTGCGAACGTCCGCTTTGAACCGGAGCGTGTCCCTGCCCAGGGACGCGGCGAGGTCGGGCGCCCGCACACCCGGTCTCTCCGCGATCAACGCGAGCACGGTGAACGTCCACGGCCCGTGGTTGCTCCGTTCGTCCATCCGGCGCAGCTTCGCCCGGATCAGCGCGATCTCCTCCGGCGACGGCAGCGACTCGCGCAACGACACCCGCGGGTCGTCACCGGCGAACCGCAACGACACTTTGTACACATCGCCGTCACGGCCCGTGAGAGACGATGTCAGTTCGGCGAGGGTCTTGTATCCCGCCAACCGGGCGTCCTTCGCGGTGATCCTCCGTAGCGGGATCGGCTCGACGGAGTCGATCGCGAGCACGCCGATCGCGGTGCGCAACGTGCCGCCGGGCCTGACGGTGGGCCTGCGCCAGCGCCGGAACGCCAGCGTGACCTCACCCGCGCGAATCCGCTCAAGGACATCGGCCCTGATCAGCATGGCTCCACCCTCTCGACATCAGGCGAGCCGCGCGGCATAGTGGATGAGGTGCACGCACAGTGTTGAAGTATGTGCGATTTGTATTCTTTCTTCGTGAATTCCTTCACAAAGGCGCACGAACCCGCACATCCGCGCTAGTCTATGCGCATGAGCATGGCGCTGGAGACGGTTTTGGCCAAAGCAGGGCTACGCGTCACCCCCGGCGAGTTCCTCGGTCTTGTCGAGGACGCCGCAAGGCGGCTGTCGCCACCGAATCCCCATCCCGCCGAGTACTTCTCGGCGGACCAGCGCGAAACGCTCACCGAGGTAGGACTCGACCTGCGGCCACGGCGCCCCGACGAGGTCGACTCGCGCGCGCGTGCCGTCGCCGCGCAGGCCGTGCTGCGCGATTCCGCCCTGACGGTGTCCGACGCGGCCACCACCATCGGCGTAGACACGAGCCGCATCCGGCACAGGCTCGCCGCCGGCCGGCTGGTCGGCTGGAAGGACCGGGGCGGATGGCGGCTGCCCGCCTGGCAGTTCACCGGCTCCGGCGTGCTGCCCGGCCTGGAGACCGTGCTGGCGGCGCTGCCGATCGACCAGCCACCGCTGGTGGTCGCGGCGTTCATGACCACACCCCAGGAAGACCTGGTCATCGGCGGAGAACTCGGTACACCCCGGCAGTGGCTGCTCGCGGGCGGAGATCCAGATAGGGTTGCGGCGCTAGCGGCCGTCCTCGGAACCCCCGCGTGACGGTGACGAAGACGTAACCGACCAAGACAGGCTGACGACTCCAAACGTATGGCTCGGCTCCCCCAGCCACCGACTCCGGCTGCGCTCAGGTCGCTGCTGCGAGTGGACGAGGACATCGTGGCCGTGCACAACGGCACGCGCCTTGTCCGGATCTTCGCAGCGGGCGGCGCGCACCGTCAGCGGTGGAACTCCTTCCGGTACACCGGCCCGCTCCCGCACGGCCGGTTCGACCCGCACCCGCTCGGCCCCGAGGGCCGTCCCGCCGACAGCCCCGGCAACGGCGTGCTGTACTTCGGCCTGTCGGTGCGCACCAGCCTCGCCGAGGTCTTCCAGTCGACGTCCATTGTGGACAGGTCGACGCGCCGGCCGCACCTCGTGGTGTTCCGGCCGCAACGCACCCTGCGCCTGCTGGACCTGTCCGGCCTGTGGCCGACCCGCGCGGGTGCCTCCCAGGAGCTCTCCAGCGGCTCGAAGACCCTGACCCAGGCGTGGGCCAGGGCGATCCGCGCGGCACACCCCGAACTGGACGGCGTCTGGTACCGGTCCTCAATGGACGGTGGCGAACCGGCGATCTGCCTGTTCGACCCGCCCGCCGGTACCGCGATCCCGCCCGCGCCGGACATGCTGCTGCCGCTCGACCACCCCGGCCTCGACCTGCCGCTCGGCCGGATCTGCGAGGAGCTGAACTACACCCTGCTGAGCTGACCGTGCTCAGCCCAGGTGCCGGGCCCACCAGCCGAGCACGGCCTCGAACCGCTCCTTGCGGTGCCGCGGCCGTCCTGACCTGGTCAGTTCGTGTCCTTCGCCGGGGAAGAGCAGGAACTCGACGTCCGTGCCCTGTTTGCGCAGTGCCACGAACATCCGCTGTGCCTGCTCGACCGGGCACCGCCAGTCCTGCTCGGAGTGCACCACCGCGAACGGGATCCTGATCTGGTCCGCGTACGTCAACGGACTGGTCTTGACCTGCGTTTCCCGGTTCGCGCCGACGTACAGCTCGGTGAACGCGTAGCCGATGTCGGAGCTGCCGGTGAACGAATCCCAGGCGTTGACGGCACGTTCGCTCCACGCCGCGCGGAACCGCTGACCGTGGTGCGCGGCCAGCCAGCTGGTCATGAACCCGCCGTAGGAACCGCCCATCACGCCGACCCGGGACGCGTCCGCCTCCGGCAGTTCGAGTGCGGCGTCCACAAGCGACAGGATGTCATCGACGTCGACGGTCCCGAAGCCGTGCACGATGGCTTGGCCGTGCGACTGGCCGTAGCCCGCCGATCCCCGCGGGTTGGGCAGCACGACGAGGTAGCCGGCCGACGCGTAGACCTGGGCTTCGTCGAAGAATCCCCAGCCGTGATAGGCGAACGGCCCGCCGTGCACCGCCAGCAGCACCGGATGCGGGCCAGGTCCCTCCGGCAGCACGACCCAGCCGTGTGACTCGTACCCGTCCGGTGACTGCGCGGTGAGCTCGCGGACCTCGCACAGACCGCTGGCGCGCAACGGCCCGGAGAAGTCAGCCAGCGTCCGGCCCTCGAACACCACGCGTCCGGCGCTGTCGGGCGTGGAGATCGCCGAGACGACCCGGGACCCGTCCACCGCGAACGCCTTGATCTTGCTGTGGGTGGGGCTGAGCAGCGTGGTCTCGGCGAAGGTCACCTCCGAGGCGGACAACGGCACCTGCCGCAGTTCGGTGGCGCCCCGGTTGAGCGCGACGAAGACAACCGACGCCCCGAGCAGCCGCGGGACGAAGCCCTCCTCGGCGCAGACCGTCTCCTGGTCGGTGAGCCGGCGGGGCCGCTGCGGCTCGGCCAGGTTCAACGGCGCCGCCCAGACGCTGGTGTTGACGGCCACGGCGAAGTCACCCGTGAACTGACGTCCCAGGTACACCACGACACCGTCGCCCACGGTCACGGAATGTGCGTCGCCGGGCACTTCGACCGCGACGACGGGCGTTCCGCCCGACGCGGGAACGGCGTACAGGTGCTCGCGCTGCGATTCCTTGGCGCCCCAGTGCGCCGATGCGGGGAAGACGAGGTGTTCGCTGTCCGGCGTCCACGACGGCGTGCCCACGTCGCAGGCACCGTCGGTCAGCTCGGTCAACTCGCCGGCCAGGTCGGTGACGAACAGCCGCGGGCGGCGGTCGAGGACGAACCCGATGTCGTCCCACCGGTAGTCCAGCCTGGTGATCCGCCGGTACGTCTCGTCGGCCGGTTTGCCGCCCGGCGCGTACCGGCCTTCGTCCGGCACCCGGGCGAGGAAGGCGATCCTGGTCGAGTCCGGGGACCACACCGGGCAGCGCACGCCGAGCGGGAAATCGGTCAACGCCCGCGAGTCGCCGCCGTCGACCGGCTGGACGTGCAGTTGCGGGAGGTCGTCGGCCGACGTCCGGCGCAGGAACGCGACCCAGCGGCCGTCCGGCGAGATGGCGGGGTCGAAGTCGTGGAAACCGTGCGTCCACGGCCTGGTGCCGGTCCCGTCGAGGGCCACGCGGTGCAGACCACCGCGGTAGGTGTTGCTCGCCAAATCGGGGTGAGCCGCTGCTACCAGCAGCAACTCACCCCGAAGGCTGATCGAGTCGGTGGCCGTGAGCAGCTCGATGTCATCTGGGCGCACCCGACCGACGCTACCCGATACTTAGCGAGGCTTACGACCTTCCGGAGGGAGAAGTCAGCTGGACGTCGTAACCGACGTGCCGTCTGCCTCCTTGGCCTTGTCCCGCCGGGTCTTGAGCAGGCTCGCCACGGTGGTGATCGTCAGCACGCCGATGATGACGCTGAGCGACACCGCGATGTTCGGCACCCAGACGTCCAGGTGCTCGCCGCCGTTGATGAACGGCAGCTCGTTGGTGTGCAGCGCCTCGAGCACGAGCTTCACACCGATGAACGCGAGGATGGCGGCGAGACCGATCTGCAGGTACACCAGCTTGTTGAGCAGACCGCCCAGCAGGAAGTACAGCTGCCGCAGACCCATCAGCGCGAAGGCGTTCGCCGCGAAGACCAGGAACGGCTCCTTGGTCAGGCCGAAGATGGCCGGGATCGAGTCGACCGCGAACAGCAGGTCGGCCGTGCCGATCGCGATCATCACGATGAACATCGGCGTGACCATGCGCTTGCCGGCGACCTTCACGAACGACTTGGAGCCGTGGTAGCTGTCCGTGACGGGAAGGAACTTGCGGGCCAGCTTCGTGGCGCCGTTCTCCTTGTACTCCTCCTCGTCGTCGGCGTGGTTCGACTTGATGAACGTGTACGCGGTGTAGATGAGGAACGCGCCGAACAGGTAGAACACCCAGCTGAACTCCGCGATGACCGCGGCTCCGAGCAGGATGAAGACGCTGCGCATGGCCAGCGCCAGCAGGATACCGATCAGCAGGACCCTGTGCTGGTGGATCGCGGGCACCTTGAACGCGCCCATGATGACCAGGAAGACGAAGAGGTTGTCGACCGACAACGAGTACTCGGTGATGTAGCCGGCGAAGAACTCTCCCGCGGGCTGCCCACCGGCGAAGTACCAGAGGCCGAGTCCGAAAACGACGGCGCAGGCGACGTAGAACGTCACCCACCTGGCGGCTTCACCAATGGTCACCTCATGCGGCTTGCGATCCACAATGACGAGGTCGACCGCCAACAGGATGAGAAGTCCTGCGACGGTCGCGATCCACAACCACATGGGCACACTCATTGATCACCTCCGGATAGGCGGGCATAGCCGTCCAAACCGGAGGTCTCTTCCGCCAGTGCGTCTCACCGCACGGACCGACGGCGCCGGGCTCATTACCACTGCTCCCAGCGGTCGAGATCCGTGTTGACGACACCGCCGCGAAGGAATACTCCCCTCCACTGCAGCCCTTATTGTCCCCATCGGCCCCCCGGAAAGCCAGACGGAGCCCCCCATCCGGTTGTTGTTCTTGGTCACACCGCCCGAACGGCCGCAGGGGAACACCCGACTGGTCACCCACAGCAAGTTCTCAGCAACAGTCCAATACCGTGCGCAGGTGCCCCGAATGTCCAAAACCCAGCTGCGCTGGCTGGCGCTCACGCTGGCCGCCGTGATCGTCGCGGCAGGCGCTCTGCTCTGGGTCAACAGCGGGTCCGACGGACCCAGAGTCGTCACCGAGGATCGCGTGGTCGCGACCGGTGGCGCCCAGCTCGACACCACGCTTTACCTGCCCGAACAGACCCCCGCGCCGGCCGTGCTGGTCGCGCACGGGTTCGGCGGCAGCAAGGAGAGCGTCGACGGCGACGCCCGTGAACTGGCTCAGCGGGGCTTCGTGGCGCTGACGTGGTCGGCCCGCGGCTTCGGCCGCAGCACCGGCCGGATCGCGCTGAACGCGCCGGACGCCGAAGTCGCCGACGTCAGCAGGCTGATCGACGAACTGGCCAAGCGCCCCGAGGTGCAGAAGGACGGTGACGACCCCAAGGTGGGCATCACCGGCGGCTCCTACGGCGGCGCGATCTCGTTGCTGGCCGCCGGGTACGACAAGCGCATCGACGCGCTCGCGCCGGTGATCACGTACAACGACCTCGGCCAGGCGCTGATCCCGAACTCGGCGACCACCGAGCCGCTGCCCGGCAGCCCTTCCGCGAACGCTTTCGCCGCGCAGGGCGTGTTCAAACGCTCGTGGGCGGGCGTTTTCTTCGCCGCGGGGATGGGTGGCGCGGGCTTCGCCAATCCGAGCGCGGAAGCCGCCGAGCCCGGCAGTGACAACGACGACCAGCTGGACTCCCAGGACCCGGCCGCCGCGGCCGCGGGGGACGGCGGCGGCGCCCCGCAAGGTGGCTTGCCGCCGGGCCGTTCCCCAGGCGGCGACCAGGGCATGGGTCCGTGTGGCCGGTTCACCGAGCAGATCTGCGCCGCCTACACCGAGCTCGCCACCACCGGCAGGGCCAGCCAGTCCACTGTGGACCTGCTGCGCTCGGTCTCGCCGGTGTCGGTGACCGGCCGGATCACCCAGCCGACGATGATCGTGCAGGGCGAGCAGGACACCTTGTTCGGCCTCGACCAGTCCGACGCCACCGCACGGCAGATCGCCGCGGCGGGCGGCAAGGTCAAGGTGGTCTGGTACTCCGGCGGCCACGACGGCGGACGGCCGGGGGCGAGCCTGCGCTCGCAGATCGCCGACTGGTTCGACTTCCACCTGCGTGGCCGGGGCAGCGACCCGGGCACGAGCTTCGAGTACGCCGTGCAGGGCGCCCTGCGTGCGCAGGGCGCGCCGAACGTCCGGACCATCACCGCGCCGTCGTACCCCGGCCTGAACGGCACAGCGACCGAGCGCCGGCCGGTCACTCTGGCCGGTCCACAGCAGACGGTCGTGAACCCGCCAGGCGGCAATCCCGGCTCCATCACGAGCATGCCGGGCCTCGGCTCGGTGGTCGCCGGATCGTCCCGGCTGGCCAGCAGGCTCGCGGTGGACATGCCCGGCCAGGTGGCGCGGTGGCGCAGCGAGCCGTTGACCAGCCAGCTGCTGATCAGCGGCGCGTCCACGATCCGCCTGCGCGTCGAGCCGATCCCCGGCCAGCCCGTGCCCGAGGACGGTGTGGTGCTGTTCGCCAAGCTCTACGACGTCTCCGGCGACGGTTCCCGGACGCTGCCCGCCTCGGCCGTGTCGCCGTTGCGGATCACGCAGTTGCCCGCCGAGGTGACGGTCACGTTGCCGGGCATCGTGCGCCCGATCGAGGCGGAGCACCGGATCGAGGTCGCCGTCACCACGACGGACCAGGCGTACGCGGTTCCTTCGCAGCCCGCGGCGTTCACGGTCTCCTTGGCGGACAACGCGGTGCAGGTGCCTGTCGTGCCGGGTACGCGGTCGGCCCAGACGCCGCCGATGTTCGCTCTGATCGGCATCTTCGCGGTGATCGGGCTGGCGATCGTGGCCGCCGTGATCGCGGCGATCCGCCGTCGCCGGGCTGACGACGTCGACGAGTCCCTTGTCGACGTCCCGCTGGTGATCGAGAACCTGGCCAAGGAGTACCCGGGCGGTCTCAAGGCGGTCGACGGCCTGTCGTTCCGGGTGGAGAAGGGCCAGGTGCTCGGCCTGCTCGGGCCCAACGGCGCGGGCAAGACGACGTCGCTGCGGATGCTGATGGGCCTGATCCAGCCGACCGAGGGCTCGATCCGGGTGTTCGGGCACAAGATCTACTCGGGCGCGCCGGTGCTGTCCCGGATCGGTTCCTTCGTGGAGGGGTCCGGCTTCCTGCCGCACCTGTCCGGCGAGGCGAACCTGCGGCTGTACTGGGCGGCCACCGGTCGCCCGGCCGAGCACGCGCACTTCGAGGAGGCGATCGAGATCGCCGGCCTCGGCCACGCCGTACGCCGCAAGGTGCGGACGTACAGCCAGGGCATGCGGCAGCGGCTCGCGATCGCCCAGGCCATGCTGGGCCTGCCGGACATGCTCGTGCTGGACGAACCGACCAACGGGCTCGACCCGCCCCAGATCCACCAGATGCGTGAGGTGCTCAAGCGCTACGCGGCCACCGGGCGGACGGTGCTGGTCTCCAGCCACCTGCTCGCCGAGGTGGAGCAGGCCTGCACGCACGTGGTCGTGATGCACCGCGGCAAGCTGGTCGCCGCGGGCGAGGTCGCGGACATCGCGGCGGTCGGCGGCGAGGCGACGTTCCGCGTCGACGAGCCCGACCAGGCGGCGTCGGTGCTGGGTGAGCTCTCGGGCGTCACCGATATCGAGATCGACGGCAAGCAGGTGCACGCCAACCTCGACGGCACACCGCGGTCGAAGGCCCTCGGGGCCCTGGTCGCGGCGGGCGTGGCGGTCGAACAGGCAGGCCCACGCAGGCGCCTGGAGGACGCGTTCCTGGAACTGGTCGGGGAGAACAAGGCATGAGCGAGCTTGCGAGCGAATCATTCAACACAGGGCCGTACTCATGCGACGGACGTACGCACGACGGGAAGTACGCATGAGTACCAACAATGTTCACACCGACCCCACCGCCATTGGGGCGATGGAGGAAGCCGCGTCGCACGAGCACCTGAAGGTGCAGCCGGACGGCTCGGTCGTCGGTTACAAGGCGAGCCGGACGCTGCGGCTGCGGGTCGAGCTGGCGAGGCAGTTGCGCAGGCGCAGGACCCAGCTGATGCTGGGCCTGCTCGTGCTGCTGCCGATCGTGCTGGTGGTCTCGTTCGAGATCGGCGAGGCCAACCCGAACCGCAGGCAGGGCGGGTTCGTCGACCTGGCCACGGCCAGCGCGCCGAACTTCGTGGTGTTCGCGCTGTTCGTGTCGGGCACGTTCCTGCTGCCGATGATCGTGGCGATCTTCTTCGGCGACACGATCGCCAGTGAGGCGTCCTGGTCGAGCCTGAAGTACCTGCTGGCGATGCCGATCCCCCGGCACCGGCTGATCAGGCAGAAGGCGATCTCGTCCGGCATCCTCTCGCTGTTCGCGTTGCTGCTGTTGCCGACGGTTTCGCTGCTGATCGGCGTGGTCTGGTACGGCGCCGGAGAGGCCGTGAGCCCGACGGGCGACGCGGTGCCGTTCGGCGACGGCGTGATGGCGATCTACGCGGCGACGATCTACATCGCGATCAACCTGCTGTGGGTGGCGGCGCTCGCGCTGTTCCTGTCGGTCTCGACCGACGCGCCCCTCGGCGCGGTCGGCGGCACGGTGCTGGTCGCGATCGTCTCGCAGATCCTCGACCAGATCACCGCGTTGGAGGATCTGCGCAACTACCTGCCGACGCACTACGCGTTCGCCTGGTCGGACCTGATCTCCACCGACATCGACTGGTCGGAGATGACCCGGGGCGCGTTCTCGGCCCTGTGCTTCGCGGCGTTCTTCGGTTTCCTGGCGATCCGCAAGTTCACCCGAAAGGACATCACCAGCTGAGTTCACCAGGCATTATGTGCGGGTGAACCAGACCTACCGGCACGTGTCGGCCTCGCCGACACTGCCGGGTTCCGCACCACCGCACGACGAGTTCGACGTCGCCGCGCTGTACGAGGGCCCACTGAGCCTCGGCGGCGCGGCGGACGTCTCTCTCGACGAGAAACTGCGCAAGGCCTACTTCTGGATCGTCAACCACGCGATCATCAGCCCGCACTACGACCTGGAGTTCGAGGACGGCCCCAGCGCCGCCTTCCAGCTCGGCGACTCCAAGGCCCGGCTGCGGCTGCCCAGCGGGCAGAGCTACTCCAGCTTCGTGCTCATCCCGCTGCTCACCTTCGCGACACGCAGAAGGTGCCTGCTCGTCGGCGGGCCGGGGCGGGGCAAGACGGCGAGCGCGATCCTGATGGGCGTCCTCGCCGGATATCCGCTGCGGGAAGTGCGCAGGGCGATGCAGCACGGGCATCCACAGCTGACGATTTCCGACATGCTGGGCACTCCCCTGCCCGGGGATCTCATCAAGGCCGAGCGGCTGGCGGATATCGACGTCGCGTGGCGGACCTGGCTGGGCATGCGCGTCAAGATCGTCGACGAGTACAACCGCATCCCCACCCGGACCCAGTCGGCCCTGCTGACCCTGATGTCCGACGGGTACGCCGAAGTGTTCGACCAGATCTACGAGTCCGCCGACTCCGCCTGGTACCTGACGGCCAACGACGACGGCGGAGGCGGCACGTACCAGGTGATCGAGGCGCTCAAGGACCGCATCGACGTCGTGGTCCACGCGCTGGCGTTCAACTCGCGGTTCCTCGGTGAGCTGCAGGAACGCGTCGAGCAACGGCTCCGGCCCGAGGAGGTCGTGCCGCCGGAGATCGTGTTCACCGAGGCCGAGCACGACCGGATGCACACCGAGATCCTCCGGGTGCCGCTCCCCCGCGAGGTGCGCCGCAGGCTGGAGTTCTTCTCCGCCCAGTTCGAACTGCTCGAACCCGCGGGCGAGCAGTTCGAGTACCGGACCAAGGACACCGCGAAACTCGCGGGCGTCGACGTGCACCTGCTGTCCGCCGGCGAGACCGGCCGCGACCGCCTGGCCGACCTGGGCGCGCAAACGCTCACGGGTTTGTCGGTGCGTTCGTTGCAGAGCGTCCTCACCTACGCCAAAGCGCTGGCGTACTTCCGGGGCCGTGCCGAGGTCGGCCTGGACGACCTGGCGTCGGTGCTTCCGTTCGTCCTGCACGACAAGCTGGCGCCCAACGACCAGTCGCCCGCCTTCGACGAACCGAACCAGCGTCCTTATCGGACAGACCGGGTCAGCTGGATCCGGTCGTTGTTCGAACGGTCCTGCGCCGAGTACGACCGACTGGACCTGGACGTGCACGACCCGGTCGGCGAGTTGCTCGACGAGTTCGAGCTCGGCCTTGACGACGTTGGCGAGTCCGAAGTGGAGCGCCGACTCGGCCGGATCGAGTCGCTGCTGGCCGAGTGGGGCCGGGACCGCAAGCTGTACGGGCACGTCTACGACGACGCGCTGGCGTTGAAGTACCTGCACCAGCGGTACGTGAACTACCGGGCATGGCTGCGGTGGAAGAACTGAGTGCGGTGTTGGATTGCCTCGCTTCGCTCGGCGGGCTTGGGCGCCAGAGCCGGTCATTTCCACCTCGCCCCACGCAACCGACCTCTTCGCTCGGGGATGGCCGGGTGCAGGGCCGGGGCGAGGTCGGGCGCGTTGCGAGGCGTAAATGACCAGCGCGCCCAAGCCGTTCCATCAGGCGTTGAAGGCGAACCGGGAGCGCTACAACGCCAAGTTCCGGCTGGCCAGGCACCGGTCGAGGAACCTGGACGCAAACGCTTTCCTCAAGCACCTCAACGACTTCGTCGGCCCGATCGTCAACGCGGCAGGCGGGAATCCGGCCGAGGTCACCGACGCGTTGATCGACCTGTCGTTCGCCAGTCACGGCCGCCTGCCGCGGCACCTGCACCAGCTTCTGCTCGACCAGGCCAGATTCGTCGCGATCGAGCCGCGCCGGGTCCCGGTGGCGCTGGCGAACGCCTTACACCACCTGGAATCCGAACCGGGCACCGCGCCCTTCCGGTGGCTTTCCACGATGCGCCGATGGGGCAAGGACATCGACACCGTGGACGCGTTGCTGGACCTGGGTGCCGTCGCGGCCTGGGTGTTCGGCCTCGCCGCACTGCGCGACGCGGCACTGGACACCGCACCACGCCTGCATCCCGGCACGCTGCGGATGCTCACCGGCACGACCGACGTGGCCCTGCTGCGGGCCGACCCCTGGTGGGCCAAGAACAACACCGGTCTGCGGATCGTCCGGCGGCTCGGCAAGTTCCGCGGCCTCGGTGGCACGTTCATCAGGCCACCGACGGTGTTCCTCGCCCACGGCCGCCTGCACGCCACCGACGGCGAGCACACCTGGCGGGTCCACGCGGACCGCTTCGGCGGATCGCTCCGCAGAACCGAAGCCGTGCCAGAACAGCAGGCACCCACACTCACGCTGTCCGAGAGCGGAGTCGTGCACTCGAACGGGATCACCCTGAAGCACCCGGAGCTGGCCGGGGCGTCCAGCTGGGTGTCGTGGGGCAACACGCTGGCCGTGACGACCACGCTCACCCACTCGATCATCTTCGTGGCGCACTCGTGAACTGGCACGAGCACTGGCCGGCGGCTCTCACGGCGTGGGGCCGGTTCACCAAGGTGCACGACCCGCTGTACTGCGAGTCCACATCGGACGCCAGGACCGCCGGGCTGACCGACAGCTTCGCCATGTTCCGGCTGGACGACCGGACTGTCGTGCTGGACATGCAGGCGGTCGCCGAACTCGGCCTGCACGACATGCCGGTCGAGGTGATGGCGCACGAGATCGGCCATCACGTGCTGTGCCCGGCCGACCTGGCCGACAACGCCAGGCTGCTGGCCAGAGTCCGCCGCGGCATCCCCGGCTTCGAGACGTTCGCACCGCTCGTCGCCAACCTGTACGCGGACATGCTGATCAACGACCGGTTACAGCGCAGCCGTGGTTTGCGGATGTCGGTCGTCTACGAGCGGATCGCCACACCGGACCCGACTCCACTGTGGACGTTCTACATGCGGACGTTCGAGATCCTCTGGTCACTGGAATCCGGCACGCTCACCCGAGCCGCCATCACCGAGGACATCGAGGGCGACGCACAACTGTGCGCCCGGCTCGTGCGTGTCTACGCGACCGACTGGCTGCGAGGCGCGGGCGGCTTCGCCGCCCTGTGTTTCCGTTACCTGAGCCAATCCGCTGAAGAAGCGCTTGCCACTACCCGCAAACGCGTCTGCGTGGGAATCGTCGGCGAGGACACGCACATCCCCGGACTGACGATCGCGGACGACGATGTGATCGTGCATCCGGCGCTCGATCCGCACGTGAACGAGTTCGCGCCGCGGGAAGCGCCCGCCGACGAACCACACCCGCCGGGCGAGGGCCAGTTCCGGGAACCGTTCGAGTACGGCCAGATCCTTCGGCAACTCGGCGTGAACATCTCCGACGAGACCGCGGCAGCCCGGTACTACCGCGAACGTGCCGCGCCGCATCTGGTGCGGTTCCCGGTCCGAACCAAGCCCTTGTCCACCGAGCCGTTGCCGGAAGGGCACACCGCCTGGGACATCGGCGAGCCGCTCGAAGCGGTGGACTGGATCGCCACCGCGACCCGGTCACCGGTGGTGATCCCGGGCATCACCACCGTGCAACCGATCACCGGCCGGACCGAGGGTGCGGACACGGCCAAGCGGCCGGTCGACCTCGACCTGTACGTGGACTCGTCGGGCTCCATGCCGGATCCGCGGCGCAACGTCTCCTACCTGACGCTGGCGGGGGCGATCCTGGCCCTGTCGGCACTGCGGGCCGGCGCGCGGGTCCAGGCGACGCTCTGGGCAGGCGCCAAGCAGTTTCTCACCACGGACGGATTCGTCCGCGACGAGAACGCCATCATGCACGTCCTGACCGGCTACTTCGGTGGTGGCACGGCGTTTCCGATCCACATGCTGCGCAAGACGTACATCGAGCAGGAGCGCGCCGAACCGACGCATATCGTGGTGATCTCCGACGACGGGGTGGACACGATGGTCAGGATGACCGACGAGTTCGGCAGGCCGGGCAGTGAGATCGCGGCACGGTCGCTGGCAAACGCCGGCGCGGGCGGCACGCTCGTGCTCAACCTGTGGAATGACTGGGAGGAGAAGATCCGCGCGATCACCCCGGGCTGGGACGTGCACCGGGTGACACAGTGGCAGGATCTGGTCGACTTCGCCGCCGCCTTCAGCCGCAAGCAGTACGAACGGAGCACCGCGTGATCGCCCTGTCCCGGCTGACCCGGCGCCTGAGCGAGACGCCGAACGACTTCTTCAGCGAGCACGCGTCCGTTGCCGCGGTGCTTTCGGACGTGCTGACCGCCGCGGGCCGTCCGGGTCTCAACGCCCAGAGTGCCGAGCGGTTCCACAGCATGGATGCCCGGTGGCGTCAGCTTGTGCTGATCAGTTGCTGGCTGCTGGCGGACGAACCGTTCCGCGAGGTGATGGATCGCGCCCGGGTGCTGGAATTCATGACCGGAACGCTGCCGCCGTTGGCCGGTCTGGTCGAGCCACGGCGGTTCGTCACCGATCCGGACCGCCGGGAGGAGCTCGCCCGGCTGGCCATGCTGGCGCTCGAGGTGAT
Source organism: Kibdelosporangium persicum (assembly GCF_013280595.1). Lineage (GTDB taxonomy): Bacteria > Actinomycetota > Actinomycetes > Mycobacteriales > Pseudonocardiaceae > Kibdelosporangium > Kibdelosporangium persicum. Next base: position 47,610 of record NZ_JAAATY010000007.1, on the reverse strand, counting down.
GCCGGAAGGGGAAACGGCCAAACAGGCAGCGGACCGTTTGGCTACAGTAGACAGTGTGCGCCGGTACGAGGTGCTTGAGGCGACCAAGGCCGCCGAGCAGCGGGCCGCGGCGGTGCGCAAGGCGATGGAAGCGGAACGGGCCCGCGAGGCGGCCGCCCGGTACAGCCAGGTGTGACCATGCGTGACGACTATCCCGTCCCGGACTACGTGCCGATGGCCGCGACCGCGTTGACCGACGCGGAACGCTGGCCGTTGCTGACCGAAGGCGGTCGGGCCATGCTCACGCGGCTGCGTGAACACCCGGCGGCTCCGTTGTACAACCACGCGTGCGGCGACCGGTTGACACAGGCGTCGGTGGACCGTCTCAAGTCCTATCAGGACACTCTGCGGGACGGATACCACGGCTGGACGTCTACTGAGGAACCGCCGTGGGTCGACGAGCTGATCACGCGGGTCTACCGGACCGTGCCGCGCTACCGCGGGAAGTCGCGGCCCGCCAAGCTGGCCGACGTTCCGGTGACCGACCGGCTCGACCTGCTTTCCCGGGCGTTCGAGTGCGTTCCGGACGACGCGGACCTCGACGATCTGATCGTGTACCAGACGTCCGGCTCGCGCGGACCGGCCGCGACCGTGCCGATGAGCCCGGAGTTCACCGCCCTCGACCTGCCGGTGATCGAGTACGTGCTGGCCAGGCACGGCGTCGCGATGGCCGGCGGGTCGTCGCGGGTGTCGCTGGTGAACGTCTACGCGCAGCCGGTCGCGTACCAGTTCGCCTCGGTCTCCGGTTATCTCGGCGGCGCCGGGATCGTGAAGATCAACATGGACCCGTCCGGCTGGCGGAACCCGGCGGACCGTGTGTCCTTCCTGGACAGTTGCCGGCCGGAGGTGTACACCGGCAACCCGATCTCGCTCGCCGCGCTGGCCGAACTACCGCTCACGCACAAGCCGAAGGCGGTGATCAGCGGCGCGATGTCGCTCAGCGACACCGTGGGACGGCACCTGGAGGAACGCTTCGCGTGTCCGGTGATCGACCTGTACGGCATCACCGAGGCCGGGCTGATCTCGTGGCGTGACCACGACGTGCACCGAATCCTGCCGCGCAGGCTCTACGTGGAGATCCTCGACGAGGACGGCAGACGCTGCGAGCCCGGCGTGACCGGCGAGATCACCGTGACCTGCGGCGAGAACCCGCTGCTTCCGTTGCTGCGGTACCGAACCGGTGACCATGCCGCGCTGGAGTGGCGGCATGGCCCTGTCCTGGTCGGCCTGGACGGCCGCGCACCGGTCCGGTACCAGCGGACCGACGGCTCCTGGGTCAACTCCATCGAGATCACCCACGTGCTGTCACCGCTCGGCCTGGTCGCCTGGCGACTGCACCAGGGCGAGGACCGTGCGTTGACGTTGTCAGTGCACGAGACGGGCGCCCCTGACCCGGACGTGATCGCTCGTGCACTGACGTCCCTGATGGGCGACGTCCCGGCCAGGATCACCCTCGACGACCTCGCCCAGGACACCAAACCCCAGCGCTACACCTCAGCCCTCTCGTGAGTGTTTATCAGGGTTAGAACACGGATAAACACTCACGAGCAGGTCAAGTGGGCTTCGGCCCAGTCGGCGTGGTCGAAGTTCTTGCCGTCGCCGCCGTCGGTCACCTTCAGGGCGAGCACCCGCACTCCGGTCAGGGCCACGGTCAGGGCCACGGGCGCGTCGCCGGTTCGCAGGACACCGGTCTGGTGCAGCACGCGGCCGTCTCCGATGACCTGGAACGCCGAGGAACCGGGTGACGTCGTCTCGTCGTCCATGCCTGCCTTGGCGGTGAACGTCCGGCACGTGCCGCCGAGCGAGATCACCACTTCGGACTCCGCGTGCACCCCGAGCCCCTTGGTGTACTGGGTTCCGGCGATGCTCAACGGGCGCCCGTCACCTCCGCCCGATTCGCCGTTGGACATGTCCCGCTCGACCGGTCCCCAGCCGTTGGTGGCGCTGTCGAACGACAGGTCGCTGACGTACGCCTGGCCGGTCAGGGGAACCAGGCCGCGGACTGCCTTGGCGACGTGCACCCGCGGGAAGTCGGGCACCAGGTACTCCGCGGCGACCGGCACCTCGAAGCCACCCGGCCGCGCGCCGGCGGGCACGTGAACGGTCCACCGGCCACTGAGGACTTCACCCTGCCGCAGAACCCTTGTGGTCACCGGGTTGCCGGTCACGGTCCAGCCGTCCGGCACCGACGGCTTGAGCTCAACGTCCATCACCGGACGGGTCGAGCTGACCGTGAACGACCCGGTCACCTCGAAGCTCGACCCGGGCTCCGCGGTCACCGATGTGGTCGGCGTGACGGTGAGGGACGTCTGCGGCACCTGCGGAATCGGCTTGTAGCACGTGGTTGTGCCCTGTGTCGCCGGGCAGATGACGGCGGTGAAGCCGCCGTTGGCCGGTACCCGCACGGAAAGCGTGTCGGAGGAGGACATCCGGGCCGTCGACCGGACCACGTCATCGCGGCCGCCGTTGTCGCGGATCGTCTCCACGAGCCAAGGTCCCGCACCGAGGAAGCTCAGCGGTGCGGTCAACGTCCGCGCGTCACCGACCGCGATTCCGCCGACGAACCACCGATCGCCGTTGCGCCTGGCGAAAACCGCCGTCTCCCCCGGATATCCGCCGGCCACTTCAGTCTGGTGCCAGACGGTCGGCACCTGGTTGAGGAACCTCAGCGCTTCCGGATAACGGTCGTACGCCTCGGGTTTGTCGGCGAAGTGGGTCCAGCCCGACTCGAAGACCACGGGCAGCGCGATCTCGTGACCGATCGACGTGACCTTCGGGCCGACTTCCAGCGAGACCGGCGTGAAGTCCATCGACCCGACCACGTTGCGCGTGAACGGCTGGATCGGGTTGCCGTCCGGCAGCGGCAACTGCTCGGCGCCGTGCACCGCCTCCATGGTCAGCAGGTGCGGCCACGTCCTGGCCAGGCCGTGCGGGATGGTCGAGCCGTGGAAGTTGATCATCAGCTTGCGCTGCGCGGTGTCGGCCAGGATCGCGTCGTAGAACTGGTAGCGCGACTGGCTGTCGGACTCCATGAAGTCCACCTTGACGCCCTTGACGCCCCACCGTTGCAGCAGAGGCAACATGGTCTGCCGTTCGGCGGCGGTGTCCAGCTGGTTCCAGTGGAACCACAGCAGGATGTCCACGCCCTTGGCCCGGGCGTACCGGGTCAGCTCGGGCACCCACTTGTCGCTCCAGCCCTCGTCGACCAGCACGTAGGGCCAGCCGTTGCGGGCGGCGAAGTCCACATAGACCTTCTGCCGCTCGAAGTCACGCGGGCTGCTGTGCTCCGACAGCCAGGACCACGCGACCTTGCCCGGCCTGATCCACGAGGTGTCCGCGATCCGGGACGGCTCGGCGAGATCGTCCACCAGCGTCGACTCGGTCACGCCCGCCAGGTCGCCGACGATCACCGTGCGCCACGGGCCGATCCGCGCCCCGGTCACCCGCTGGTCCTTCAGCTGGACCTGGTAAGTCCCGCCGCCGGTGTGCCGCAGCGAGCTGCCGGCATACCGGCCATCCACATTGGACTCGGTGAGCAGGACGAAGTCCTCGCCCACCTGGAAGAGCGACGGGTTGCCGTATTCCCCCACCGCCGCGGCACCGGCGGTCGTCCGGAACCTGCGGTTCTCGTGCTGCGGGTTGTACGGCATCAGCCAGGCATTCGCCTCCGCGGGAATCGCGAACGCCGACGCTTCGCTGAGCACGTCCGTCGGCTCCGGCAGTTCGTACCGGTACGCCACGCCGTCCTCCGCAACGCGCACCACCAGGTCGAAGCGCGCGTTTCCAGCGCCGGAAAGGGAATACCGCGTCTCGGTGTGCCGGACGGTTCGGTCGAGGCGTTTTCCCGTGGTCATCCGGTACTTTTCCGAGACCGTCCTGGTCGAGCGGGCGACTTGTCTCAGTCCACTGGTCAGATCCGCCGTCGCGGTCCTGATCCCGAGCGGGCTCGGCAACACCACTGTCCGGCCGTCCCGCTGAACGGACAGCGAGAACGTGCCCTTCGCGGGATCGTGCACGACATTCGCGGTCAGGGCCTGGGCCGGGGTCTCAGCCTGGGCCGGCAGGGGCAGCAGAGTCAGCACTCCGACGAGCGCAAGGGTTTTCCGCATCGCAACTCCGTTGTCGTCCTTTCCCGCGAGCCAACCGCACCACGACAACCGGGACAACCCTGACAACAGGACAGGTTTTACGTATTAAACGCCCGCCACCGCGATGTCCAGGCCGGCCAGCCGGTCGCGGTCGCCGATCACGTCGATCTCGGTGATCAGGCCGCCGGCGAACGTGAACACGAGCGCCACGGCGAGCCTGCCGCCCACCGCCATCACCAGCCCGGCGGAGCCGTTCACCAGCGCCACCTCGGTGACCATCGCCCGGCCCGCGGACGCCATCGCGCTCCTGGCCACCGGGCTCGCCCCGCTGATCACGACCGGCCTGCCCATCGGCAGGGCCGCCGCGTCCGCCCGGAGCACCACGTCCGGGTCGAGCAACGTGACCAGGGCTTCGAAATCCCCGCCGCGGGTGGCCGCCAGATACGCCTCGGCCACCTCGCGTTGCCTGACGAGGTCAGGCTTGTGTTCCGCACCCCGCACCCGGCGGCGGGCCCGGCTGGCGAGCTGGCGGGTCGCCGCCGTGGACTTCTCGATCATGGGCGCGATGTCGTCGAACGGCACGGCGAACATGTCGTGCAGCACGAACGCGAGCCGTTCGGCGGGCGTCAGCCTGTCCAGCACGACGAGCATCGCAAGCCCCACCGAGTCGGCGAGCTCCGCCTCTTGTTCAGGCGTCTCCTGCGCGACCACCTCGATGTCGAACGAATCCTCACGGCGTTGCTCCCGTGATCGCAGCATGTTCAGGCACACCCGGGCGACGACCGTGGTCAACCAGGCGCCGAGGTTCGCCACGTCGCTGGTGTCGGCGCGGTCCGCGCGCAACCAGGCGTCCTGCACCGCGTCCTCGGCCTCGGCCGCCGAACCCAGCATCCGGTAGGCCACCGCACGCAGCCGTGATCGGTGCTGCTCGAAAAGTCCGGCGTCCACGCTGTCACATTCCCTTCTCGCCGCGGGTCACCCCTATGAACGCACAGATCGAACGAGGAGTAACGATGATCCTGCTCACCGGCGGCACCGGCACCCTGGGACGGCACGTCACCCCGCTGTTGCTCGAAGCGGGCCAGAAGGTGCGGATTCTCAGCCGCAACGCCCAGCCTGCCCAGGACGGCGTCGAGTACGTGACCGGTGACCTGCTTGCCGGAACCGGCATCACCGAAGCGCTGGACGGGGTGTCGACGATCCTGCACCTCGCGGGCAGCACCAAGGGTGACGACATCGCGACCCGCAACCTCATGGCGGCGGCCAAGGACGTCCAGCACGTCGTGTTCATCTCGGTGATCGGCGCGGACCGGGTACCGCTGGCGTGGCTGCGGTCGCAACTGGACGCCGAGCAGGCGATCAGGGACTCGGGTGTGCCGTGGACGATCCTGCGCGCCGCCCAGTTCCACGACCTCGTGCTCAAGATGGTCACCGCCATGGCCAAACTGCCGGTCGTCCCCGCGCCCGGCATGCGCCTGCAGCCCGTGGACGCCCGAGATGTCGCCGCCCGTCTCGTCGAACTGACGCTCGGGCAGCCCGCGGGACTCGTGCCGGAACTCGCCGGTCCCCGCGAGTACGAGATGCGCGAGCTGATCACCGGCTACCTCGGGGCAGCGGGGAAGCGCCGGCCGAAGCTGCCGGTCAGGATTCCCGGCAAGGCGGGCAAGGCCTACCGGGCCGGGGACAACCTGACGCTCGACGGCCCCAGGGGCACTCGCACCTGGGAGGACTTCCTCGCCGAGCGGGTGCAAGGATCTTCAAGACACTGACCGCCGCGGTCCGCAGGATTCGGGCCATGAACATCGCGGAGATCGTGGCGGCCGAGGGGCCGCATCCGGAGCACGCGGCGGAGCTGATGCTGTTCGGCCAGTTCGCCGGCTCGTGGGACGTCGAGGTCACCGACCATTTCGAGGACGGCACGACCCGGACCATGACCGGCGAATGGCACTTCGGCTGGGCGTTGCAGGGCCGGGCGATCCAGGACGTGTGGATCGTGCCCGGCCGTGAGTACGGGATGACAGTGCGGTTCTACGACCCCCGGATCTCCGCGTGGCGCTCGACGTGGATCGGACCGGCGTCCGGGTACGTGCAGCAGTTCGTCGCCCGGCAGGAAGGCGCGGAGATCGTGCTGTCCGGCCAGCAGGCCGACGGGCGTCTCGTGCGGTGGATCTTCTCGTCGATCACCGCGGAGTCGTTCCACTGGCGCAACGTCATCTCGTCGGACGGCCAGGTGTGGCGCTGCCGGCAGGAGATGAACGTCGTCCGGCGTGCCGGGGACCGGCCGTGAGGTTCCCGGCTCGTGTCATCGCACGTGCCGGGCGATGTACGCGTCGATCGGGCTCATGTCTTGGCCGACCGGCTCCGAGGGCGTCCACCAGCGGAAGGCGAGTGCCTCCTCGTTGACCACCAGCCGCGGTTCGGTGTCGAGCCGTGTCCGGTAGATCGCGAGGAACTCGTGGCGTTCCGGGTCGACGAGGTCGAACTCCGCCATCGTGACGAACTCGAGCTCGGCCACGTCGATGCCGGTTTCCTCACGCAGCTCCCGCACGGCGGCCTCGTGGGCGGTCTCGCCGGGATCGAGACCGCCACCGGGCAGTTCCCAGTGCTTGCGCCAGCTGTCGAACATCATCAGCACGGCTTCGCCGTGGCTGACGACGACCAGTGACGCCGTGACCTCAGGCGCGGCGGGACGGAAGCCGAGCAGTGTGTTGCCCGCTTGGTCACGGATCACGCCCTTGGCCGCCCTCCGGGCTGGGTTGCCGGTCATGCGGTCACGGTAGTAGCGCAGGTCACCCGAACCCGCTTTTGCATGACCATACATCGGTATGCATAATTGTGCTTGTGTCCAAGGTGCTCACTTCTCTGCCTGTCGGTGAACGTGTCGGGATCGCCTTCTCCGGTGGCCTCGACACGTCGGTAGCTGTCGCGTGGATGCGCGAAAAGGGTGCGGTGCCCTGCACCTACACCGCCGACATCGGCCAGTACGACGAGCTCGACATCGAATCGGTGCCCGGCCGTGCGAAGTCCTACGGCGCGGAGATCTCCCGGCTGGTCGACTGCCGGGCCCAGCTGGTCGAGGAGGGGCTCGCGGCGCTGGCGTGCGGCGCGTTCCACATCCGCACCGGCGGCCGCACGTACTTCAACACCACGCCGCTGGGCCGCGCGGTCACCGGCACCCTGCTGGTGCGCGCGATGCTCGAGGACGACGTGCAGATCTGGGGTGACGGCTCGACCTTCAAGGGCAACGACATCGAGCGGTTCTACCGGTACGGCCTGCTGGCCAACCCGTCCCTGCGGATCTACAAGCCGTGGCTGGACGCGGACTTCGTCACCGAGCTCGGCGGCCGCAAGGAGATGTCCGAGTGGCTGCTCGCCCGTGACCTGCCCTACCGGGACAGCACCGAGAAGGCGTACTCCACCGACGCGAACATCTGGGGCGCGACACACGAGGCCAAGTCGCTCGAACACCTGGACACCGGAATCGAGATCGTCGAGCCGATCATGGGCGTGCGGTTCTGGGACCCCGAGGTCGAGATCGCGGCCGAGGACGTGACCATCGGCTTCGAGCAGGGCAGGCCGGTGTCGATCAACGGCAAGGAGTTCGCCACCCCGGTCGACCTGGTGCTGGAGGCCAACGCGATCGGCGGCAGGCACGGCCTGGGCATGTCCGACCAGATCGAGAACCGGATCATCGAGGCCAAGAGCCGCGGCATCTACGAGGCACCGGGCATGGCGTTGCTGCACGCCGCCTACGAGCGCCTGGTCAACGCGATCCACAACGAGGACACGCTCGCCACGTACCACAACGAAGGCCGCAGGCTCGGCCGTCTGATGTACGAGGGCCGCTGGCTGGACCCGCAGGCGCTGATGGTGCGCGAGGCCCTGCAGCGCTGGGTCGGAATGGCCGTGACCGGCGAGGTGACGTTGCGGCTGCGGCGCGGCGAGGACTACACCATTCTGGACACGTCCGGGCCGTCCTTCAGCTACCACCCGGACAAGCTGTCGATGGAACGCACGGAAGACGCGGCCTTCGGCCCGGTCGACCGGATCGGCCAGCTGACCATGCGCAACCTCGACATCGCCGACTCCCGCGCCCGGCTGGAGCAGTACGCGGGCCTGGGCATGGTCGGCAGCCAGCACACGATGCTGATCGCCACCTCCCCGCAGACGGAGCTGATCGGCGAGATGCCCGAGGGCGGCGCCGAGGCGATCGCCTCCCGCGGCGAGGTCCCGGCCGAGGAGGCGGAGCTGCTGGACCACGCGGCACTGGAGGAAGGCAACGACTGACCTGTGACCCGCGGCTACCCGACGAGTGCCGGACCCGTTGGGTAGCTTGCCGGAATGGTCACCGTTGAGCAGATTCGCGCGGTCGCGCTGTCGTTGCCTCGGTCGTACGAGGCAGTCGTGCGCGACCGCGTCAAGTTCCGCGTCGGGCAGATCGTGTACGTCGCGCTGTCCCGTGACGAGACCTCCATGGGATTCGCGTATCCCAAGGAGGAACGGGACGCGCTGATCGCGTCCGGGCCGGCGAAGTTCTTCCCGCCGTCGAAGTCGGACGAGCGGTTCAACTGGGTCCAGGTGCACTTGTCCGCGCTCGACGAGCCGGAAATGCGCGAACTCGTCATCGACGCGTGGCGCATGTGCGTGCCCAAGAAGGTGTCCGACACCGTCCAGCGCTGACTTCGCTCCGGTTACTTGATGCCCGCTGCGTCCATTCCCCGGAGCTCCTTCTTCAGGTCGTGGATCTCGTCGCGCAGCCTCGCCGCCAGCTCGAACTGCAGCTCGCGGGCCGCGTTCATCATCTGGTCGGTCAGCTGTGCCACCAGGTCGGCCAGCTCGGCCCGCGGCATCTTGCTGATGTCGCGATCCGGACGGACCACGCCGGCGCTCTTGCCGCCGGTCGCGGGAACGCCCTTCTCACCCGTGGGCTTCTTGCCGCGGGAGGCGTTGCGGCCCGAGCCGCCGACGGCCACTTCGTTGTCGTCGGCTTCCTGGTAGACCCGGTCGAGGATGTCGGCGATCTTCTTGCGCAGGGGCTGCGGGTCGATGCCGCGTTCCTTGTTGTACGCGATCTGCTTGGCGCGACGGCGGTTCGTCTCGTCGATCGCGTGCTGCATCGCGGCGGTCACCTTGTCCGCGTACATGTGGACCTGGCCGGAGACGTTACGAGCCGCCCGGCCGATGGTCTGGATCAGGCTCGTTCCCGACCGCAGGAAGCCTTCCTTGTCGGCGTCCAGAATGGCCACCAGCGAGACCTCGGGCAGGTCCAGGCCCTCCCGCAGCAGGTTGATGCCGACCAGCACGTCGTACTCACCGGTTCGCAGCTGCCGCAACAGCTCCACCCGGCGCAGAGTGTCCACTTCGGAGTGCAGGTAGCGCACCCGGATGCCGAGCTCCAGCAGGTAGTCCGTCAGGTCCTCGGCCATCTTCTTGGTCAACGTGGTGACCAGGACACGCTCGTCCTTCTCCGCGCGGTCGCGGATCTCGCCGACCAGGTCGTCGATCTGGCCCTTGGTCGGCTTGATGATCACCTCGGGGTCGACCAGGCCCGTCGGGCGGATCACCTGCTCGACGAACTCGCCGCCGGTCTGCCCCATCTCGTACGGCCCCGGCGTCGCCGACAGGTACACCGTCTGGCCGATCCGGTCCTGGAACTCCTCCCAGGTCAGCGGCCGGTTGTCCAGCGCGCTGGGCAGCCGGAAGCCGTGTTCGACCAGGTTGCGCTTACGGGACGCGTCGCCCTCGTACATGCCGCCGACCTGCGGGACCGTTCCGTGTGACTCGTCGATGACGAGCAGGAAGTCCTCGGGGAAGTAGTCGATCAGCGTCGCGGGCGCCGACCCGGGCTCCCGGCCGTCGATGTGCCGCGAGTAGTTCTCGATGCCCGAGCAGAACCCGACCTGGCGCATCATCTCGATGTCGTACGTGGTGCGCATCCGCAGCCGCTGCGCTTCCAGCAGCTTGCCCTGCCGTTCGAACTCGGCCAGCCGTTCCTCCAGCTCCTTCTCGATCCCGGCGATGGCCTTCTCCATCCGCTCCGGGCCGGCGACGTAGTGCGTGGCCGGGAAGATCCGCAGGTCGTCGACCTCGCGGACGATGTCGCCGGTGAGCGGGTGCAGGTAGTACAGCTTGTCGATCTCGTCGCCGAACATCTCGATCCGCACGGCCAGTTCCTCGTAGGCCGGGATGATCTCGATGGTGTCGCCGCGGACCCGGAACGTGCCGCGCGCGAACGCCAGGTCGTTGCGCGTGTACTGGACATCGACGAGCGCGCGCAGCAGCGTCTCGCGCTCGAGCTCCTGCCCGACGCGGACCTCGATCGACCGGTCGAGGTACGACTGCGGCGTGCCCAGGCCGTAGATGCAGGACACGGAGGCGACCACGACCACGTCCCGCCGCGACAGCAGGTTCGAGGTCGCCGAGTGCCGCAGCCGCTCGACGTCGTCGTTGATCGACGAGTCCTTCTCGATGTACGTGTCCGTCTGCGGGATGTACGCCTCGGGCTGGTAGTAGTCGTAGTAGCTGACGAAGTACTCGACGGCGTTGTGCGGGAAGAACTCACGCAGCTCGTTGGCCAGCTGGGCGGCCAGGGTCTTGTTCGGCGCCAGCACCAGGGTCGGCCGCTGGAGCCGCTCGATCAGCCATGCGGTTGTGGCCGACTTGCCCGTACCGGTCGCACCGAGCAGCACCACGTCCTTCTCGCCCGCCTTGAGCCTGCGTTCCAGCTCCTCGATGGCCGCGGGCTGGTCACCGGCAGGCTGGTAGTCGCTGACCACCTCGAAGCGGCGGCCGGCCTTGCGCGGGATGTCACCCACCGGCCGGAAATCGGAGTGGGCGATCACTGGGTGTTCGGTCGCGAATGCCACGCGAAAGACTGTACGACCACCCACCGACAATTCCGCATCGGCGCAGGCCGGGGCCGACACGTGCGACTGGTGTGACAGGTGGGACGATGGCTCGCCGTGTACAGCCCCGTCCCTGAGCTCAACGAGCTGGCCGCGCTGCAGGAGCGGACCGGCAGCCACTTCCTGTCCCGTGGCTTCGAACTGGTGGAGTACGGCGACCGGATGTCGTTCGAGGCGCTCGGCCTCACCGACCCGGAGTTCCTGAGCCGGTTGATCATCTTCGCCATGGCCAACGGTTCCGGCTCGAACTACGCGCTCTGGCGCGTCGACGACCGCGACGACCTGGCCGCGCTGCCCATCATCGCCCTGGGGGACGAGGGCGGCGAGCACGTCGTCGCGCGGGATCTGCCCGAGTTGTTCCGGTTGCTCACCTGCGATGTGGATCCCCTGATCGGCCACGACGAGGTGTCGTACGAGGCATACGGCGACCACGAACCCAGCGGCGGTCACGAAGCCTTCGTCGACTGGGTTCGCACGCGATTCGGCCTGGAGCCGACCACGGACCCAGCCGCTGTCGTCACGGCGGCACAGCGCGAGTACGGCGCTCGATTCGACGTATGGGTCAAGCCGTTCTTGGAACCGCTCGGCTACTGCTAGCAGGAGCAGTCGCAGCAGTCACAGTGCGCGCAACAGCCCCGGCCCGCCCTGGCGTCGGCCGACCCCCACCCGATGTCCTCGCCGTGCGACGCGGACCACTTGTCCACGTCCTTCTTCTTTTCCTTCTTGCCGCGGGGCCGCTTCCCCCTGTGCGCGAACGCCCGATGGACGGCGCGGTCCACCTCGTCGACCAGAAGAACCCGGACAAGCCCATCATCGACGAAGTCCACCTCGTCGAGCGCCAGCCGCATCCCGAGCAAGGCCTCCTCACAGTGCTCACGTGCCTCAGCAACGGAAGTGCCGGTGGCGGTCAACGGGTTCCACGCCCCAGCGGCCTCGTCCGCCGCGAGATCCTCCACGGCGTCGACGGTGTGGGCGATCCGCCCGAACAAGCGCCCGACCTCCGACAGCGGCGCCGCGTTCGCGGGCCGGCCGCTCACCACGGCCGTGTGCGCGAAGGCTGCGGCAGCCGCGGACTCCGTCGGCTCGGTCGCGTCCAGCAGATGACCCGCTGTCGTCTCGACGGCCGACTGCCTCGAGACAGCGTCGGTCAGCACATCGGTGTCGAAACCGACCGCTGAACCGGAGGACGCACCCTGCGAAGCCCATCGGGCGGCGACTTTCCGCGCCACGACGGACATGCCGGGACGTCCGGCCACCCCATCGCCGTCGGCGACGTGGTCGGTCATTTTCGCCGAGGCCAGCACCAACGAGACCGAAGCGGCCAGCCTCGCCCCGTCGCCTTGCGCGACGGAAGCGGACCGCATCGCGCGCAGCGGGCACGGTCCGGCGGTCCGCCGTGCCTCGCCCGCCGACTGCGCCTCGACCAGCGCCGAGATCACCAAGCCGTCGTAGTTGGTGACCGTTCTGGCCAGTTGACCATGGTCGTCACGCAGTGCCAGGCAGAGCCCGCAGAGGTGGGCGAGCCACGACTCGTGCAGGCGCGCGGACAGCCGGTGACGACAAGGCCGGATGATGCCGAACATGAACGCCCTCCCCCAGTGCGGAAGATCGGCATCGTAGCCCGTTATCACCCGATCGGACGCACAATCCCCCCTCCGCGGAGGGTGCAGCGATCGTCCGCCGTGGGCACCATGACCTGGTGAGCTCCGACTACGCCCTGCCTGTCGCCCGCCCGAGGATCAGCCCCGACGTCACGCCCCACGTCCACCCGCCGAAGGTGGAGCTGTTCGACGTCAAAGCCATGGAGAACATCGATCCCAAAGGCTTCCGGCGCACCGTGGACGAATACCGGCTGACTGATTCGGGCCTGTTCATGGCGCGCAAGGTGGACGGCCACCGGCGGCTCGCGTACATCCAGTCGTGGCTGTTGCCGGAACTCGGCCTGCGGATCACGGACTGGCACTCCCACCCCGGCGCACCGGAGCGCGAGGACATCTACATCGACCTCGTCGAGGTGGACCCGGACTTCGGCGCGCACACCGACGCGCCGGGCCCGGTCTGGCGAATGGTCGACCTCTACCTGGACATCCACGTCTACACCGGCAAGCGCCTCGAAGTCGTCGACACCGACGAGCTGCTCGCGGCCCTCGACGCCCGGCTGATCGACGCCCGGACCGCTCAGCGGGCACTGGAGCGGACGTACCGGACCGTCGACGGGATCACCCGCCACGGCTACGACACGTGCGCCTGGCTTCGTTCCCTCGGCATCGACCTGACCTGGCAGGACCTGGGCAAACCGTGACCCCAGCCAGCCCAGGCCACCCCTCGTGAGTGTTTATCAGGGTTAGAACACGCATAAACACTCACGAAGGGGAACCGCCGTTCAGGGTAATCGTCGACCGCTCACAGATCGATATCCGGCCGACCGCAAGCCGTGATGTAACGAATGAAAACCAGTTGATCACGCACCGCGCCGTTCCGACTACTCTTCGGCCGCGTGGGAACGGCCATCACCCCGCAGCTGGTCGACATCATCGACACAGTTTCCGCGGTTCGCAGGTACTCGTCCGGCACGACCCGGCGCCTCCGGACGTGCCAGGAGGAACGGTGGGGCCTTCGCGTGGAGTGCCCCACGCCGGAAGATCCCTTCGCCGACTCCGAGGTGACGTGGCTGCTGCCGGCGAGCAATCTCCGGCTGACCCACCAACGTCCCCGCTCGCGCCACGCGCGCACCGGCCCGAGCGTGCTCACTGCGGCCCGGATCGTCCGTGAGGGCACTTCGTGGCGCACCACGGATCTCCTGCTCGGGCTGTCGTCAGCGCCTGGCGGGGCCGCACGGATCGTGCGTTCGGAGGAGTTCGCCGCCGCCGTGGCCGGACGGATCCTGCGCAGCGGTGACGCCGATCTGGCGCTGCGGACCGTGCACAGGACGCTTGAGGAGTTGAGCTACTACCGGCACGACCTGAGCGCCTGGCTGACCGGTCAGCACGTTTTCGAGGTCTGGCCGCCGTACTAGCCGGTGCCGGGCAGACAATTCTCACCACGAACCCCCTGCGAGTGGTCAGTTTCTGGCAGGGGGTTCGGCACGTCTAGGGCCGATTACGCACCGAACCGGCGAGGTCACGGCGTGCTGCCTGTTCTTTTACAACTTCTTGGCAACCGGCTTGACAGTTTGTGTGGTCCGGACCACGCTGCTCTGCATTGGTCTACACCATTTGTGCGCCCGGGGTGGCCGGGCTCGAAAGGACGGCACGAGTGAAGCGCTGGATGAAGCTGGCGGCTGGAGTTGTCGCCATCTCCCTCGCGACAGCGGGCTGCGCAGGCTCCGGGGGGTCGGGCGAAGCCCCGAACAACGCGAACACGCCACAGCAGCTCAGCGGTGAGCTGACAGTCTGGCTGATGACAGGTTCCGCACCGGACACCCTGACCAGCGCCCTGCACAAGGAGTTCCAGGACGCCAATCCCGGCGTCAAGATCAAGTACGAGATCCAGCAGTGGAACGGTATCCAGCAGAAGCTGACCACCGCGCTGGCCTCGCAGACGCCGCCGGACGTGATCGAACTCGGCAACACCCAGACGCCGCAGTTCGCCGCGCAGGGTGTGCTGGCTGACCTGACCGACTCGGTCAACGACATGAACGGCTCGCAGTGGCTCAAGGGCCTCAAGGACTCCGCGACGTTCGACGGCAAGGTCTACGGCATGCCGTTCTACGCCGCCAACCGTGAGGTGCTCTACCGCAAGGACATGTTCGAGCAGGCAGGCATCACCACCCCGCCGGCCACGCGCGACGAACTGCTCGCCGCGATCGACAAGCTGAAGGCGAAGTTCGGCAGCGACCCCGACTTCCAGGCGATGTACGTGCCCGGCCAGAACTGGTACGCGTTGCTGTCGTTCATCTTCGACGAGGGCGGCGACATCGCCAAGGCCGAGGGCAGGAACTTCAAGGCCACGCTGAACAGCCCCGAGGCCAAGGCGGGCCTGGAGTTCTACAAGAAGCTGGTGGACGCCTCCGGCACCAAGGCGCCGAAGGACAACGACGAGTCCAACCCGCAGCAGGCCGGCATCTACGGCGGCGGCAAGGTCGCGATGTTCATCGGCACCCCGAACGAGGTGGCCACCGCGGCCAAGACCGACCCGACGATCAAGGACAAGACCGGCGCCTTCGCCATCCCCGGCAAGACCGCGGGCAAGAGCGCCCCGGTGTTCCTCGGCGGCTCGAACCTGGCCATCCCGGTCAACAGCAAGAACACCGCCGCCGCCAAGGCGTACCTGAAGATGTTCTCGACGCAGAAGTACCAGACCGAGATCGCCAAGGGCGGCTTCGTGCCCGGTACGTCGACCGACATCAGCGCGCTGAGCTCGGACCCGTTCGCCAGCGTGATGGCCAAGGCCGCGCAGAACGGCCGCGCGGTGCCGTCCAGCCCGAAGTGGGGCGAGGTCGAGGCGGGCCAGAACCCGCTGAAGGACATGATGACCGCGTACATCACCGGCGCGAAGTCCCTTGACCAGGCGACCACCGACGCCAACGCGGCGTTGG
The DNA here is from genome assembly GCF_013280595.1 of Kibdelosporangium persicum. Lineage (GTDB taxonomy): Bacteria > Actinomycetota > Actinomycetes > Mycobacteriales > Pseudonocardiaceae > Kibdelosporangium > Kibdelosporangium persicum. The sequence goes on along the minus strand of NZ_JAAATY010000007.1, from coordinate 32,041 downwards.
ACAAGCTGCTCGCGGGTTCATGACGTCGACGAAGGACGTGGCGGCGATGCCGGCGGGAACCACCCCGCCGGCATCGCCGCGTGTCCCAACCCCGCGGGCACGGCGCCGCAAGGGCTTCAGCGACGCCGTGCTGCCCTACCTGTTGCTGGCGCCGGGCGTCATCGCGATCGGCGCGCTGCTGATCTGGCCGACGTTCCAGCTCGTGCTGATCAGCTTCCGCCAGCTGGACCTGCGGGAACTGGTCACCGGCCAGCTGGTCTGGGTCGGCATCGACAACTACACCGAGGTGCTCGGCGACCCGGAGTTCTGGCAGATCACCGTGCGGACACTGGTCTTCATGGCCGCGGTCGTGGCGGCGACGCTGCTGATCGCGTTGGGTGTGGCGCTGCTGATGAAGCAGCTCAACCCGATCGTCCGGATGCTGCTGCAGGTCGCGCTGGTGGTGGCGTGGGCGACGCCCGCCGTCGCGACGACCACGATCTTCCAGTGGATCTTCGACCAGCAGTACGGCATCCTGAACAAGACGCTGGACCTGCTGGGTTTCGAGGGCTTCATCGGCCACTCGTGGTTCGGCGACGGCCCCAGCACGCTGACCGTGATCGGGCTGCTGATCACCTGGCAGGCCGTGCCGTTCGTGGCGTTCAGCCTGTACGCCGGGCTGATCGGCGTGCCGCGTGAGCAGTACGAGGCGGCGGGCATCGACGGCGCCGGGCCGTTCCAGACGTTCCGCGCGGTCAGCTGGCCCGCCATCCAGCCGATCCTGACGATCGTCACGTTCCTGTCGGTGATCTGGGACTTCCGGGTCTTCACCCAGGTCTGGGCGGTCCGCCAGGGCGGTCCGGACGGCGAGAGCACCACGCTGCCGGTCTACATGTACCTCAAGGGCATCGCGGGCAGCCACTTCGGCACCGCCGGGGCGATCGCCATGATCATGCTGCTCGTCCTGGTCATCCTGCTGGCCCGGTACATCCAGCTGCTGCTGCGTTCCAAGGAGGTGGAGCTGAAGTGAGGAAGTCTCTGCCCCAACGGATCGCGCTCAACACGGTCGGGGTCGTCGGGGCCATCCTGTTCGGATTCCCGACGTACTGGCTGATCACCACGGCGTTCAAGACGCCCGGTGAGGTGCTTTCGCCGCGCTACGACCTGATCCCGCTGTCGATCACCTTCGAGAACTTCACGTCCGCGCTGAGCAAGCCCGGGTTCACCACCTTCCTGACCAACAGCCTGATCGTCACACTCGGCGCGGTGGTCACCGCGTTGATCGCCGGTGTGCTGGCCGCGGTGCCGTTGGCCCGGATGAAGTTCCGCGGCCGCAAGGGTTTCCTGTTCCTGGTGCTGGTCGCGCAGCTGGCGCCGATCGAGGCGCTGCTGATCCCGCTGTACCTGCTGATGCGCGACGCGGGGCTGCTCAACCAGTTGCCGTCGCTGCTGTTGGTGTACATGGCGCTGACGCTGCCGTTCACGTGCTGGATGCTGTACGGCTTCGTCAACGGCATCCCGATCGAGCTCGAGGAAGCCGCGATGATCGACGGCTGCGGCCGGTGGGGGGCGTTCCGCCGGGTCACGTTGCCGTTGCTGGGACCGGCCCTGGTGGCCACGTCGGTGTTCAGCTTCATCACCGCGTGGAACGAGTTCCTCTTCGCACTGGTGCTCATGCGCGACCAGGACATGCAGACCATCCCGGTGTGGCTGGCGACGTTCCGCACCGCGTTCGCGGTGGACTGGGGCGGCATCATGGCCGCGTCGGTGATCTACGCGGTGCCCGCGCTGATCTTCTTCCTGATCGTGCAACGCAAGCTGGTGTCCGGACTGACCGCGGGTGCGGTGAAGGGATAACTGTATGTCCACACTGGAGAAGCTCGCCGAATCCGTTCTGCTGCCGGCGTTCGGCGGTACGTCCGCACCCGACTGGGTACGCCGCAGGATCGGCGAGGGACTCGGTGGTGTGGTGTTGTTCGGCCGCAACGTCGTCGACGACGCGCAGGTCCTCGAGCTGACCACCCAGCTGCGGTCGGAACGCGAGGACGTGATCATCGGGATCGACGAGGAAGGCGGTGACGTCACCCGGCTCGACGTCAACACGGGCTCCTTCGTTCCCGGCCCGCTCGCGCTGGGCGCGGCCGGGGACCCGTCGCTGACCACCGCCGTCGCGGCCGCGCTGGGCGAACGGCTCGCCGCGTGCGGGCTCACGCTGAACCTGGCGCCGTGCGCGGATCTGACGCTCGCGGCGGAGGACCCGATCATCGGTGTGCGTGCCTTCGGCTCGTCGCCCACCGAGGCCGCCGAACACGTGGCGGCCTATGTGACCGGGATGCAGAAGTTCGGTGTGGCCACGTGCGTCAAGCACTTCCCGGGGCACGGCGCGGCGGGCGAGGACTCGCACAAGAGTCTTCCGGTGCTGTCCCGGACCGAGGAGGAGCTGCGGGCCATCGAGCTGGTGCCGTTCGCCGCGGCGATCAAGGCGGGCACCCGCGCGATCATGTCCGGCCACCTGGTCGTCCCGCCGTGGGGTGAGCGGCCCGCGACCCTGAACTCCAGGGCGCTGGTGGACATCCTGCGTGGCGAGCTGGGCTTCACCGGCGCGATCGTCACCGACGCGCTGGACATGGCCGGCGTGGTCGGCAGCTTCGGCAACAACGCGGGCATCCCGGCCGCGTCCGTCGGCGCGTTGATCGCCGGTGCGGACGCGTTGTGCATCGGCGGCCAGGCCTTCGAAGAGTCCCTTGTGGACGCCATCACGGCCGCGGTGGCCGAGGCGGTCAGGTCGGGCGCGCTGCCGGAGGAGCGGCTGGCCGAGGCCGCCCGGCGGGCTTCGGAACTGCGGACGCCACCCGTCCCCACTCCGGTCAGGCCGGTGGACCTCTCGCTGGGACTGCGTGCGGCCCGGCAGGCGATCCGGGTCCAGGGCGACGTCCGGCTGACCGGCCCGGCGCTGGTGGTCGACGTCGAGTCGGCCCCGACCATCGCCGCGGGCCCGATGCCGTGGGGCGTCGGGCAGTACCTCGTCGAGAAGGTGCCGGGCAGCAAGTCGCTGCGCAACGCCGGCCGCGACGAGATCCTGGCCGCGGCGAAGGAGTTCGACCAGGTCGTGATCGTGACCAGGGAGGCCTACCGGCACGGGCACGTCCGTGAACTGCTGGAGTCGTTGGGCGACCTGGACTTCATCCACGTGGAGACCGGCGTGCCCGGTGCCGATCCCGGTTCCCGGCCACGGATCGACACCTTCAGCGGCTCGAAGGTGAGCATGATCGCCGCAGCCGAACGCCTGACCACCTGAAACCCCCTCGTGAGTGTTTGGCCGTGTTCTAACCCTGATAAACACTCACGAGGGTGACCAGGCGGTTTTGCTGGCCCAGGACTCCGCGCGGGGCAGGGCTTCGTCGAACCACGCGTCCTTCGCGGTCGCCGCTTCGCCCAGGTTCTCGCCGGACGCGAAGCGCGTCGCGATCCCGCGCTTGAGTTCGAGGTAGTTCGCGCGTTCCTCCGGGGAGGCACGCAGCCAGTCGCGGAACAGCAGAGCGTGCCGCCAGTCCTGGGTTCCCGCCACCCGCAGGTGGATGTTCGCCAGCCTGCCGGGGTCCGCGGAGTTGTGGTACCGCTTGGTCTCCTCGCCGCGGTCGCCGGTGTTCTCCGGCCGTACCGGGAATCCCGCTTCGGTCAACGGCTCGGCGAACGAGTCCGCCTGCTCCAAAGAGGACACTGTCACCTGCAGGTCGATGATGTCCTTGGCGGGCAGGCCGGGCACTGACGTCGACCCGATGTGGTCGACACGCAGACCGCCGGTCACCAGCTTGATCCGGGCCGCCAGCCGGGCCGCCTGCAACGGCCATTCCGGGTTGTAGTCGTACAACCGGGCGTTGCCGTACTTGTCCCAGCGGCGCAGACGGACGTTCGCCTCGAACGGCACGAGGCGGTCGGCCCACAACGCGTCGGCCTGGGCGAGGACCTGGTCGGGCGTACCGGAGTTGTCCAGCCAGACGTCGGCGACCGCGCGGCGTTGCTCCTCCGTCGCCTGAGCGGCGATCCGCGCGCGGGCGTCGGCCTCGGGCATGCCACGGGTCTCCACCAGCCGGCGGACGCGCTCCTCGACGTCCGCGTGCACGACGACCACGAGGTTGTACATCGGCGCGTAGTTCTTCTCGACCAGCAGCGGCACGTCGTGGATCACCACGGCGTCGTCGGCCGCGTTCGCGAGCATCTCGGCGGTTCGGCCGCCCACCAACGGATGCACGATTCCGTTCAGCCGTTCACGCTGTTCCGCGGAGGTGAACACGACCGCGGCCAGCTTCGGGCGGTCCAACGAGCCGTCCGGCGCGAGGATCTCCGGGCCGAAGGCGTCCACCACGGCCGCGAGGCCCGGCGTGCCCGGTTCGACGACCGCACGGGCCAGCCGGTCGGCGTCGATCAGCACCGCGCCGTGTTCGGCCAGTCGCCCGGCCACCGTCGACTTGCCCGATCCGATCCCGCCGGTGAGCCCCACTCGCAGCATGAGCTTGATCGTAGGTAGGCCTAGCCCCACCCGTGCACTGGGCCTGCGGGCAATGCCGCGTGCCGGACGCCACGGGCAGACTGATGACGTGCTGCGGGAGATCGCCATCGCGCCTTTCCGGGGACTGGTCCTGGCCGGGCTGTCGGTGCTCGGCCTGGTCGCCCTGATGGCGCACGCGGCCGTCCTGATCCTCACCAGTTCGTTCGGCTTGATCATCCTCGTGCCGTGGGCGGTCGGCCAGGCCCGCAAGGTGACCGGCGTCCGGCGGACCCTGGCCGCGAGGTGGGACAGGGTGCGCATCGCGCAGCCGTACGCCCCGCCGCCCGCACCGCCCCTGCCGGACGTCGAGGGCTTCTACGTGAGCGAAGGCCAGCTGTACAAGACGCCGCGGATGCCCATGCTCTACGCCAGGATCGACTGGATGCTCGACGATCGCGCGACATGGCGCGACATCGGCTGGCTGCTGCTCAACGCGACCCTCGGCAACGTCCTGGCCCTCACGCCCGCCGCACTGATCGTCTACGGGACGCTCACCATGCCGTGGGGCGTGCCGCTGATCGCGCTCGGCTTCCTCAGCGCGCCTGTGCTGCTGCGCCTGCACACCACAGGCAGCCGGGCCCTGCTCGGGCCGGCCCGGCGCGGGTTCCGCAGCCGGCCCAGCACGTGGTTTCCGATCTGGGGACGCTGCTCGGCGCTCGCCGCCCTGTCCCTGCTCAGCTTGGTCGCGCTGGTGGCACCCCGGGCGTGGCGGGTGGCGAACCAGCGCCGGAAGCTGGCCGGCGACTGGTCCGGGGTGCCGGTGGCGAAGCCGTACGCCAACCGCACCACCAAGCGGGACCGGCTGTTCTTCGCCCTCGACCCGTTCGTCGGTTTGCTCATCACCGCGGTGCCCATGGAGCTGGTGGTGTACGGCGGCTGGGGCCTGGCACTGCCGCAGACGTGGCGCTGGTTCACGGGGCCGGACGAGCCGGACTGGGCCGCCGGGTGGTACGGCCAGTTCGCCGGCTCCGACGCGCTGGCCATCCCGGTGGGCCTGGCGATGGTCGTGGCCGGCCTCTGGCTCTCGCCGCCGTTGGCGCGGCTGAACGGCCTGTGGGTGCGGCTGATGCTCGCGCCGAGCCAGGAAGAGGCCCTGGTGCAGCGGGTGCGGGAACTGACCCACACCCGGGCCGAGGCGACCGACGCGGCCGAAGCCGAACTGCGCCGGATCGAACGCGACCTGCACGACGGAGCCCAGGCCCGGCTCGTGGCCATGGGGCTCGGCCTGGGCGCGCTGGAGCGGCTGATCGACCACGACCCGGCGAAGGCGAGGCAACTGCTGGCCAAGGTCCGGGACAACTCCGCCAAGGCGCTGGCCGAACTGCGTGACCTGGTCCGGGGAATCCACCCGCCGGTGCTCGCCGACCGCGGCCTCGGCGACGCGGTCCGGGCGCTGGCGCTGGACACGCCGTTACCCGTCAAGGTGCACGTGGATCTGTCCCGCAAGCTCGACCCGCCGGTGGAGTCGGCCGCGTACTTCGCGATCAGCGAGGTGCTGTCCAACGTCACGAGGCACGCCGACGCCGACGCGGCCCGGGTGGACGTCTGCCTGGGTGCGGACACGCTTGAGCTGACCGTGTGGGATGACGGACGCGGTGGCGCCGACATGTCGCGCGGCACGGGTCTTCGTGGCGTCGCGCGACGGCTGAGCGCCTTCGACGGCGCGATGACCGTGTCCAGCCCGGTTGGCGGGCCGACGACGGTGCGGATGACGTTACGGGTCAGCGCGGGCTGAGCGCGCGGTCCGCGATCTTGGCCAGGACGGTCGGAGCCTGGCTGGCCGGGACGACGTCCAGGGAGGCGATCACGACGACCGTCGTGGCCTGGTAGGTGGCGACCAGCGTGGCGAGCTTCCTGCCGACCAGCAGCGTGCCCTTGTCGGCACCGACGGTGACGTCGCTGGCCTTGGCGCCCGCCCCCTTCTCGTCGGCGACGGTCTTCTCGACCCGCGTGCTCGCCGCCTTGGCGTCGCCGTAGCTCGCCAGCCCGACGTGCACGGGCGCGTCGTCGACCTGCTCGCTGGTGCCCAAGCCGTAGTAGCAGTCCATCCGGGCGGTGCGGCCGATGCTCGCGTCGGCGGAGCCGTTCACCAGCTTCGCCTGTCCCGGCATCGGTTTGCCGACCATGTCGCTGATCTCGTCCACCGAGGCGATCGCATCGCACCCTGTCGGCAGGACGCCGACGATCCGCGCGGGCGCGGACGTGACGGGGCTCGACGACGGGGTGAAAGTCGGGATGGGGACTACGAGGGGTGTGCGTTTCTCGGTCGCGCAGCCCGCCAAAGCGGCGATCAGCGCCACGGCGGACGCGCTGCGTGTCCATGCCTTAGCACTCACAAGGTGTAGACCGTAGTCCCCCAGTCAGGTGAAGGGGACAGCAATCCCCGAAAAAGTAACGAACGAACAACGCGAGTTACGCACGGGTTTAGCCGTTGAGCAGCCTGATCAGCGGTTTCTTGATCATCCGCGTCCGGATGGTTGCGGGGAAAACTTCGCGGGTCGCGCGGGTGGACGCGGCCCCGGCGGGTGCCCGGCCCTCGCTCGGTCGGCCTCGGCCCGCGACAGCGCGAGGCCCCCGCACCGGTTCCGGTGCGGGGGCCTCGTTGCGTACTGGCTAGCGAGCCTGATCAGGGATCAGACGCCGCCGGACAGCTTCTCGCGCAGCGCGGCGAGCTGCTCGTCGCTGGCCAGCGTGCCACCACTCTTGGCCTGGGTCTCGGACCCGGCGGAGGAGTAGCTCTGGTCGCCCGCGGCCTCGGCGCCCTCGCCGGCAGCGGCGGCGGCGTCGGCCTCGGCGGCCTTGCGGATCTGCGACATGTGCTGCTCGTAGCGGGCGTGCGCCTCGGCGTACTGGCGCTCCCACTCCTCACGCTGCTTGTCGAAGCCCTCCTGCCACTCCTCGGTGGCCGGGTCGAAGCCCTCGGGGTAGATGTAGTTGCCCTCGGCGTCGTACTCGGCGGCCATGCCGTACTGCGTCGGGTCGAACTCCGAGTCCGGCGTGAAGCCCTCGTTCGCCTGCTTGAGCGACAGCGAGATGCGACGGCGCTCCAGGTCGATGTCGATGACCTTGACCATCACGTCGTTGCCGACCTGCACGACCTGCTCCGGGATCTCCACGTGGCGCTCGGCCAGCTCGGAGATGTGCACCAGGCCCTCGATGCCCTCGTCCACGCGGACGAACGCGCCGAACGGAACGAGCTTGGTGACCTTGCCCGGCACGATCTGGCCGATCGCGTGGGTGCGGGCGAACTGGCGCCACGGGTCTTCCTGGGTCGCCTTCAGCGACAGGGACACGCGCTCGCGGTCCATGTCGACGTCCAGGACCTCGACCGTGACCTCCTGGCCGACCTCGACGACCTCGGACGGGTGGTCGATGTGCTTCCAGGACAGCTCCGAGACGTGCACCAGGCCGTCGACGCCGCCGAGGTCCACGAACGCACCGAAGTTGACGATCGAGGACACGACGCCCTTGCGGACCTGGCCCTTCTGCAGCTGGTTGAGGAACTCGCTGCGGACCTCGGACTGGGTCTGCTCCAGCCAGGCACGGCGGGACAGGACCACGTTGTTGCGGTTCTTGTCCAGCTCGATGATCTTGGCCTCGAGCTCGCGGCCGACGTACGGCTGCAGGTCACGGACGCGGCGCATCTCGACGAGGGAGGCAGGCAGGAAGCCCCGCAGCCCGATGTCCAGGATCAGACCACCCTTGACCACCTCGATGACGGTGCCGCGCACCGGCTCGTCGGCCTCCTTGAGACCCTCGATCGTGCCCCACGCCCGCTCGTACTGGGCGCGCTTCTTGGACAGGATCAGGCGACCTTCCTTGTCCTCCTTCTGGAGAACAAGCGCCTCGACCTCGTCGCCGACCTTGACGACCTCGTTGGGGTCGACGTCGTGCTTGATCGAGAGCTCACGCGAGGGGATGACACCCTCGGTCTTGTAGCCGATGTCGAGAAGAACCTCGTCACGATCGACCTTGACGATGACGCCTTCGACGATATCGCCGTCGTTGAAGTACTTGATCGTCGCGTCGATCGCGGCGAGGAAGTCCTCCGCCGTCCCGACGTCGTTGATAGCGACCTGCTGCTTGGGCGCGTTGGAAGCCGGGACAATGGTGGTGTCGGTGGACATTAGGTGGGTTGCTCCGGTACGGATTGGGAGTAGTTGGGTTGTCTTGAGTTCTGGCGCACGGTGTGATGACGAGCGCCCCGCGCCTTGTGTCAACATGCACAGGGTTCAACACCGATACGCGCAACCCGATTCCCAGATTCCTCACCTGAACCGCAGGCAGCGCGAAATTCACCGCGCGGGCGGTATCGTACGCGCCCGCGCGATCGCGGGGCAAACCGGATGCCCGTAAGGAGCAGGCGTGGACAGCACTGACACCCGGTACACCGGCGCCCAAACTACTCTCGGGACCGTCGGCCCGGCCCGCCGGAACGTCAGTCCCGGCGAGTCCGTGGCGGCCAACATCGCGTGGTGGGACGCGGACGCGGACGACTACATCGCCGAGCACGGCGACTTCCTCGGCGCCGCGGATTTCCTCTGGTGCCCCGAGGGCCTGCGGGAACGCGACGTCCAGCTGCTCGGCGACGTCGCGGGCAGGGACGTCGTGGAGATCGGCTGCGGCTCCGCGCCGTGCGCCCGCTGGCTGACCGGCCAGGGCGCCCGGGTGGCCGCGCTCGACCTGTCGGCCGGGATGCTGCGGCACGCGAAGCGCGCCAACGATGTGACCGGGATCACTCCGTTGTTGATCAGGGCGAACGCCGAACGGCTGCCGTTCGCCGGCGCGAGCTTCGACATCGCGTGCTCGGCGTTCGGCGCGGTGCCGTTCGTCGCCGACGTGCGGCCGGTCTTCCGGGAGGTCGCCAGGGTGCTGCGGCCGCAGGGCCGCTGGGTGTTCGCGGTGACTCACCCGATCAGGTGGATCTTCCCGGACGATCCGGGACCTGCCGGGCTGACGGTGATCAACTCGTACTTCGACCGTTCCCCCTATGTCGAGGTGGACGGCGAGGGCCGCCCGACGTACGTGGAGCACCACCGCACGCTCGGCGACTACGTGCGGGCGCTGACCGGATCTGGTTTCGTGATCGAGGACCTGATCGAACCGGAGTGGCCGGAGGAGCAGACCCGGGAGTGGGGCCAGTGGAGCCCGCTGCGCGGCGAGCTGTTCCCGGGCACCGCCATCTTCTGCTGCCGGAGGGCCACGTGAGGTTCACGGACGGGCTGGCCGGCACGCAGAGCGCGTGGTTCACCCGGCTCGACCCGATGTTGCCCGCGGCGGTCCGCCCGCCGGAGGGCGACGTGGTCACCGCGGCCTTGTTCGACGGCACGCGCGTCGCCGGGGTGCTGGTCCGGACCCGCCTGACGCCGGACGCGATGCCGACCCTCTGGTCCGCCCTCGAGGTGTGGGAGTTACACCCGATGCTCGGCGAGCACGGGATGACCGAACTGCTCACCCAGTGGCGCACGGTGATGACCCGGCGGACACCGGGCCCGGACTCGTCCTGCCTGGTCACCTGGCCGAGCCGGGACATCGGCGCGGCGCGGGCGTTCCTCGACCACGGCATGGTGCCGCTGTCGACGCTGGCCATCCGGACCGGCGCGCCGGTCCGGTCGTCGCCCGGCCCGCTGGAGGTGCGTCGCGCGAGCACCAGGGACCTGGACACGCTCCTGCCGCTGGCGCTCGCCGAGCTGGAGTACTCGGCGATGGTCGGCGGCACGGTCCTGCGCCCCGGCGCGGAGCAGGTGAAACGGGCGGCGCTCGCGCGGCACCTCGCCCAGGGCGACCCGATCTGGATCGGCGAGCGCGACGGGATCGCGGTCGCCATGGCGGAGTGCTGGCTGAACGAGTCGGCCGAGGGGTCGTGGAGCGAGACCCGGGTCCGGCACGGCCTGTGGGGCTACATCAACAGTTTCTCGGTGGCGCCGTCGTTCCGCGGCGCGGGCGTCGGCCGCGAGCTGGCCGCGGTGGTGCACCGCGAACTGGCCGCGGCCGGCGCGGTCGGCACGTTCCTGTACTTCAACCCGCCGAACCCGTTGTCGACGGTGTTCTGGGCACGGCAGGGCTACCGTCCACTGTGGACTATCTGGGAGGTCCGGCCGGCCTCGGCGTTGCGCTGACCCAAGCTCAGACCCGCAGGCCGCGGCGCAGGTCCTCCAGCGCGTCAACGGCCATCCGCTTGCTCACGGCGGCTTCGGCGATCGTGCTGGATCCGTGGAAGGTGCCCGCGTACCCACGCAGGTCGGTCGGCACACCGGCGTGCAAGAGCCGCCGCGCGTACTCCATTCCCTCGTCCCGCAACGGGTCGAACTGCATCACGGTGACCACAGTCGGCGGTAGCCCGGAGAGGTCCGTCGCCCGCAGGGGCGCGGCGTACGGGGAGACGTCCGCGCCGCCCCGCTTGCCCTCACCCAGGTACGAATCCCAGCTGAACACGGCCTTCGGGTAGTTCCACAGCGGGGTGTCGACATACGTCCGCATGGACTCGGTCTCCAGCCGGTCGTCCAGCTCGGGAATGCCCAGGTACTGGAAGCTGACCGCGGGACCGCCCCGGTCACGGGCGAGCAGCACGGTGCCCGCGGTCAGGCCGCCACCGGCGCTCTCCCCCGCCACGCCGATCCGCGCCGGGTCGATGCCCAGCTCGCTGGCCTTGTTGGCGGTCCACACAAGCGCGGCATAGCAGTCCTCGACCGGCCCGGGGAAGGGCGTCTCGGGCGCCAGCCGGTAGTCGACCGACACCACGACGATCCCCACCTTGTCGGCGTAGATCTTCGCCGTGTTGTCGGTCATGTCGATGTCGCCGACGACGAACCCGCCACCGTGGATGTACACCAGTCCGGGTACCGGGCCGGTCAGCCCGGCGGGCGTGTAGATCCGGACCCGCACGTCGGGCGCGCCTTCCGGGCCGGGGATGAGTTCGTCCCGGATGTCCAGCGGCCGGGCGGGCTCGTACACCGGCATCCGCGCACGCGCCTCGGCCACCTGTGCGCGTCCGGCCACCAGGTCGTCGTAGTCCTTGAGTTCGAACGTGGGGAGCATGTCGAGCCAGGGAAGCAGCTCGGGATCGATGGCGTAGCTCATGATCCCAGGTTCGGACATCGGCACGGGCCTGCGCACCAGCCACCTGGCGGCAATTCGGCGACCCTGCCCCGACACGTGGCGGTGGCGTAGTGTCGCCGGGGTGGAGGGCCTGCTGCTGCGGTTGTCGGCGCTGGACGCCGACGCCGAGAACGCGGTGCGCGTGATCGGCTTCTTCGACCGGCTGATCGCCACCCGCACCGGCCTGGACGTGCTCGCGCGCAAGGCGAGCGAGCTGGCCGAGTGCGCGATGGGCGTGTCCTCCCCCGCGCGCGGCCTGCGGGTCGGCGGCGCGGTGCCGGCGCACGCGGTCCGGCGTGACCTGGACGACGGCACTGTCGTGTGGATGGCACGGGACGGCAAACCGTTGCCGCTGGACGAAATGGTGCTGGAGCGGTTCTCCATCGCGGTCGCGCTGTCGCTGGAGCTGAGCCGGGTCCCGTTGCCTTCCTTGGGTGATCCGGCGTTGGTCGAGCTCGCCCTGTCCGGCAGCGCGGGCGAGGCCGAGCGGTCCCGCGCGCTGCACCTGCTTGAACTCAGGCCCACGACGCCGTTACGCGTACTGGCCGTGAAGGGCAGGCCGACCGGCCTGTCCGCCGCCCTCGGCCCGCTGCACGCGGTGCTCGCGCCGGGTGAGATCCCGGCGCAGGAAGGCGAAACCGGCGTCAGCGCCAAGGTTCCGGCGATCGAGGCACCGCGGGCGTGGGCCGAGGCCCGGACCGCGCTGCGCTTCGCCGCACCCGACGAACCAGTGGTGCACGCGGACCGCCTGGGCGGCCGGATCGCGCTCGCTTCCCTTCCCCGCGAGGAGATCGCCGCACTGCCCGACGTGATCGCCTTGGACAGCCTGGACCCGCAACTGGTCGAAGTGCTGACGGCCTTGTGCCGCACCAACTCGATCCGTCAGGCCGCGGCCGCGGTCCACCGCCATCACAGCACGATCCCGGCCCGCATCGCCCAGGCCGAGACCGCGCTCGGCTTCCCGCTGGACACCCCGGACGGCCGGTTCCGGCTCAACCTCGCCCTGGTCCTCCGCCGGTTACGCGACAACTAGGGCCTCAGGTCCTTGGCCATCCAGTGGCCTACGTAGGCGTCATCGTTGAACGGTTCCACCTCGACATAGCCGCACTTGGCGTACAGCGCCCGCGCCTCGACAAGGTCTGAGCGCACGTCGAGGCGCATGGTGACCGCGGAGTGCTGCCGGGCGACCTTCTCCGCCTCGGCCAGCAATGCCTGGGCAACGCCTTGGCCACGGGCCGCCGGTACCACGTAGACCCGCTTGACCTCGGCGTAGGGCGGAACCGCGAAGCGGAGGCCCAGGCAGCCGAGCGGCTTGTCGTCGGCCGAGCGGGCCACGAGCATGAGCAGGTCGTCGCTGGGTTCGTCGAGCAGCACCTGGTCGATTTCCCCGGCGGTCATCTGCCTGCCATGGTACCTGCCGACGATGTCGAAGTAGTACTCCCGCACCAGCGGCATCGCCTCAGGCACAGGCGTCGCGACGATCTGCATGACTGGATCGTCACAGGCGCGTCAACACGTTTGTCCTGGGCCACAACCAGACCCGCGCGAAGTCGTCAGCCGAAGCGCCTGCGCTCCTCGAGCTTCCTGTCCGCCAGCAGCACGAGCAGCGCGGTGCCGAGCCCCGCGCCGAGGACCTTGTCGCCGAAGTCCTTGCCGGTCACGGCGAGCGCGAGGCCCGCGACACCGCCGATCGCGTCCAGTCTCGCCGCCAGCTCGCCGGGGAACATCGTCAGCAGCAGCACCGGGTCGCCGTCCTCCATCCGCTGCGCGGCGGCCACTCCCGCCATCGTCGTGAGCCTGGCGATCACCGCCGGGTACAGCAGCGCTTTCCACACGAAGTTCATGCCGACCAGCTTCACCCCAACCTGGACATGGTGTCAAGACAGAGTGTCCGGACAGTGTGTCCGGTTTGTAGGATGCGACTATGCCGCCCGTGATCCACCCGAGCCGATCCACCCGCAAAGAGCGCCGCGAGGCGATGGAGCGGCGCATGCTCACCGCGGCCGAGCAGCTGATCAGGGACGGTGAGAACTTCGGCGAACTGAGCGTCGAGCGGCTGGCGGGCGCCGCGGGCATCTCCCGGTCGACCTTCTACGTGCACTTCGAGGACAAGGGCGACCTGGCCCGGCGGATGGTCAAGACGGTCGTCGCCGAACTGGAGGACGTGTCGCGGGGCTGGTTGACCTCAGCCGACCGAGCCGACCGGGACCAGCTCCGGGCGGCGGTCGACGCGATCATCGGCGTGTACCGGGAGCACGGCGCCGCGTTCACGATGGTCTCCCAGGCGGCCGACTTCGACACCACGGTCGCCCAGGAACTGCGTGGTCTCATGCAGCGGCTGATCACCGCGACCCGGGAGGCGATCGAACTCGGCCAGGCCGCCGGGGTGATGCGCCCGGTCGCGCCGAAGGAGACCGCCGCCGTGATCATCTGGATGATCGAACGGGTCGGCCACCAGATGCTCAGGCCCGCCGACGCGAGCGGGCACGAGAAGGTCGCCGAAGTGCTGACCGACGTCATCTGGTCCACCCTGTACCGCGGCTGAGCGGTCGGCATCACAGCGGTCACCGTCACAGCGTCCCGGCTTGCGAGGCGATCACGCGCGGAGCAGTATTTGAACTGACCAGTCAGTTCAAATGGAGGGCGAGCGGTGCGGATCGAAGCCGAGCGAGCCGGGGTGGACGGCCCCCACGGGCCGTTGCTGCGGCCGACCTCGTTGAGCGTCCGGGAAGGCGAAGTCACGCTCGTCACGGGCGAGCCCGGCGCCGGTCACACCACCCTCGCCCTCGTGCTGGCCGGACGGATGCGCCTGTCGCAGGGCACGGTCACACCGGATGCCGCGACGCTGCGCGAACACGTCGTGCTGGTCGACGCGCCGGGCGTCAACGAGCCGGAGGGCGGCCTGAAACTCGGTGACGCGATCGCCGAAGAGCTGATGAACGCGGGCCGGCCCGCGAACCGCAAGGCGGTCAGGGAATGGCTGCGCGCGCAGGACGCCGGGCAGTACGTGGCCGACCGGGTCGACACCATCCCGGCACAGGTTCGCACGCGGCTGCTGATCGAGGCCGCGAGCGCGAAGCCGGGCGTTCGGGCCCTGCTGATCGACCAGCCGGACCGGCACGTCAGCGATCCCCGGACCTGGTGGCCCGAGGCCGTGGAACAAGCCGGACGGGGCCTCGCGGTCGTGGTGCTGTGCGCACCCGCCTCGGTCCAGGCGCTGAACGCCGAGGCCGTCTTGATCGGAGCACCAGAATGAGCGCCCTTCGCTTGGCGGGCAACGAACTCCGCCGTATCACCGCGGGCAGGCTGCCGAGGCTGGCCGTGCTCGCGCTCGTCCTCGTACCGCTGCTGTACGGCTCGCTGTACCTGTTCGCCAACCATGACCCGTACGGCAGGCTCGACCACATCCCGGCCGCGCTGGTGATGCAGGACGAAGGCGACTACGGCGGCAAAGTCGCCGACCAACTCCAGGAATCCGGTGCGTTCCACTGGCATCGGGTCGACGCTCAGGACGCGGACACCGGCGTACGGGACGGCACGTACTCGTTCTCGATGACCATCCCGAAGGACTTCACCGCGGCACTGGACTCCAGCGGCGCGTTCCAGCCACGGCAGGGCCTGATCACGGTCACCACCAACGACGCCAACAACTATCTGGTCGGCACGATCGCCGACAAGGTGGCGAGCGAGGTGCGCCAGTCGATCACCTCCGAGGTCGGCCAGACCGCCGCTGACAGGTTCCTGATCGGCTTCGGCACGATCTTCACCAGGACCCAGGAGGCCGCGAACGGCGCCGGCCAGCTGGCCGACGCGACCGTGCAGGCGCGGGACGGTGCCGCGCGGCTCGACGCGGGCCAGCGCAAGCTCGCCGACGGCGCCGCCCAGCTCTCCACCGGGCTCAAGCAGCTCAGCGGCGGCCTGAACACGTTGCACGACAAGACAAAGGACCTTCCGGCCAACGCGCGCAAGCTCGCCGACGGCGCCGCGCAGGTAGCCGCGGGCAACGCCCAGGTGGCGGCGCAGGGCCAGCACATCGCGGACGTGTCCACACAACTCGTCGGCGGTCTGGACCAGCTCAACGGGGACATCGCGGCGAAACTGCGGGCGGCTGGCTTCACCGAGGACCAGATACAGCGCGTGACGACCGCGTTGAGCCAGACGCGCCAACCGATCGACGACGCCAACACCAAGGTGCAGACCGCCGCGACCCAGCTGACCAAGCTCGCCGCGGGCGCGAAGCACGTGTCCGACGGCGCCGCGCAACTGGCCGCCCAGGCCCCCGCTTTGGCCGACGGCATCAGCGAAGCAGCCGCCGGGGGCACCAAGCTGAACGCCGGCGCGGCCGAGCTGGCCGGCGGGGAGAAGACCGCGGTCGACGGCACGGCCAAGCTCGCCGACGGCACGAAGCAGATCGCCGACGGATCGACCAAGCTCAGGGACGGCCTGAACCAAGGGCTCGGGCAGATCCCGCACCCGGACGACCCGACCCGGAACGCGACCGCGCACACCATCGGCAACCCGGTGTCGATCAACACCGTCGGTGACGTGAAGGCGGGCAGCTACGGTGCCGGGCTCGCGCCGTTCTTCTTCGGCCTGGCCACGTGGATCGGCGCGTTCGTGCTGTTCCTGCTGATCAAACCGTTGTCCAGCCGGGCCGTCGCGGCCGGTCAGCCCGCGTGGCGGGTGGCGCTCGGCGGCTGGCTGCCCGCGGCGGGTCTCGGCCTGGCCCAGGTGGTCCTGCTGTTCACGGTGGTCACGACGCTCGTCGGGATCGACGCGCACCGCCCGCTCGCCGCGTTCGGCCTGCTGGCGTTGGCGTCGCTGTCGTTCACCGCGATCCTGCACGCGCTCAACGCGTTCTTCGGCGCGGTCGGCAAGTTCCTCGGCCTGGTGCTGCTGATCCTCCAGCTGATCAGCTCGGGCGGCACCTTCCCGTGGCAGACGTTGCCGGATGTGTTGTACCCGTTGCATTCCGTGCTGCCGATGGGGTACGTGGTCGACGGGATGAGGCACCTGCTCTACGGTGGCTCAATGGTCAGCGTCGGTGAGGACGTCCTCGTGCTCGTCGCCTACCTCGCCGGTGCGCTGCTCGTGTCCACACTGGCCGCTCGGCGCCGGCGCGTCTGGACGCCGTCGCGGCTCAAGCCGGAGCTGGTGTTGTGAGCCCTCGAACCCAAGCCACGAAACAGAAGCTGTTCGACGCGACGCTACGGCTGGCCGGCACCAAGGGAATGGTCGGCCTGACCGTCGACGACATCGCGGCCGAGGCCGGTGTCGCCAAGGGCACCGTCTACTACAACTTCGGCAGCAAGGACGGCCTGATCGACGCGTTGCTGCGCTACGGCGTCGATCTGCTGGCCGACCGGTTGCGCAAGGCCGACGAGGTCGAGGACCTGGTCGACGCGGCGCTGTCGTACTTCGGCGACTACCCGGCGTTCGCGCAGTTGCTCGTCAGCGAGCTGTGGCGGACACCGGGCCAGTGGCACGACACGTTGACGCTCCTGCGTGACGACATCGTCTCCATCATCAAGGAACACATGCAGCGCCTGGCGGACGACGGCAGGCTGCCGTCGGGTGTGCAGACCGGCACGGCGGCGTCGGCGCTGTTCGGCACGCTGCTCGTGGTCGCGCTCGACTGGCAGGTGTTCCAGAAGCAGCGGACCCGCGCCGAGGTCCGTGATTCGGTGATGCCGCTGGTCCGCGGGTTGCGCCAGAATCTCTGAAAGAAGTCGGAACCCGCCGGCCGCGTCACGCCTCATGTTCTGGTGGAGGAAGGGGGCGGATTGTCCGACCAGTGGTTCGCCGAACTGTACGAGGCGTCTTATCGACGCATCGTCGTGGGGACGTACGGCCTGGTCGGAGACATCGGCGAAGCGGAGGAGCTCGCCCAGGAGGCCTTCGCGATCGCCTACAGCCGGCGCCGCCGGGTACGGACCACCGACAACCCGGAGGCGTGGTTGTACACGGTGGCCATCAACCTGGCGCGACGGCGCTGGCGTCGGCGCAACACGCTCGACCGGCTGTTGCGCCGCGAGACACCACCGCAGCCGGTGGAGTCACCGGAGGACTGGACCGGTGAACACCTGGAACTGCACGCCGCGATCAAGAAGTTGTCCTACGAGCACAGGGCGGTTGTCGTGTTGCACTACCTGGCCGACATGCCGGTCGACGAGGTGGCCGCGGCACTGGCGATCCCGGTGGGCACGGTGAAGTCCCGGCTCGCCCGGGCTCGGGCGGCGTTGGCCACGTCGCTGGGCGCACACCGGGAGGTGGAGAATGCCTGATCTCGATTTCAACGGGCTTCGCAACAAGCTGCAAAACGCTGTCGAGCAACCACCGGTGGACAAGGTCATCACGCGTGCGCGCCGGCGCACCAGCCGCCGGCGCCTCCAGTTCGTCAGCGCCGCCGCGGTCGTCCTGGTTGTCGCTGCTGTCCCGCTGCTTCGACTGGGGGTGCAACGGGACACAGTGACACCGGCGAGCCCGTCGGACCAGAACTTCGTTGTGGCGATGGATTTCTACGATCAGACGAACGGCTACGCACTGGGTGGTTCGTGCGAGCACAGGCCGATCTGCGACGCATGGGTGATGGCCACGGGCGACGCGATGACGTGGGACAAGCGCAGCACACCGCCGATGGAGACCGGTTACAGCGGTCAGCCGGACCGGTTGGTGGCGCTGGGCTCGACCACGGTCGTGATCGACGATCACCGGCCGGGCGGCGTCGTGAAGCGGTTCTTCTCCAGCGACGGCGCCCGCAGCTGGCAGGAAGTCCCGATCAGGCCCTCCGGCGCGCCGTACGCGACCACCCCGTCCCCGTCTGTCCTGGAGTGCCGCGACGGGGTCGTGACCGTGCTGGTCAACCGCAACGGGTTCAGCGCCAGGCTGGCGGAACAGCCGCCGATCGAAGTGACGTCGTGCCAGCCGTATCCCGACGCGAACGGGAAGTGGTGGGTCGCCGGGCTGGACCGGACCACTCGTGAACCGGTCGTGGCCCGCTCGAACGCGGGCGAAGCCTGGCAGGTCAGCGCCTTGTCGCCGGCCACCCGTCCGGCCGGCGACACTCCCCTGGCGATCTCGGTCGTCGCCTCACCCACGGCCGTGTACGCCACGCTGTCCGCTCCTGTCGACACTCCGGCCGACCTGCTCGCGATCTTCCGCAGCACCGACGGCGGAGTCACGTGGCAGCAGACCTGGCAGGCGGCGGAGGGCAAGCAGCCCACCAGCATCTCGGGCGTGCCGGTGGCGGGCGTCGACGGCAAACTGCGCGTCTCGCAGTACCCGCACCGCACCGACGGGGTCTGGACCAGTGCCGACGGCGGCAGGACCTTCACCGCCGAACAGAACCCGAACGCCGCCGAGGTGCGCCTGATCAGAAGCGGTTACCTGGCGTCCCGGTCGGACAGCGCGTCCACGGGCGAGTACCTCACGTCGTACGACGGCATCCAGTGGTGGTCGCACAAGGTGCCCTTCCCCTAGACCCCGCTGGGCGCCACGGCTACCCCCCAGCCGGGTGGCGTCCAGCGGGCCGGGGGGTGTCCCGGGTTTAGTGGGAACAGTCACAAACTTTACGTTCTCTTAGGAATCGCCGGAACCCGGGTCTTGTGCGCGCCCTTGACCCCGCATGACACTGATCGCCAGTTCGTTGGGCTGGGGGTCCATGTGACAACGGGGTTCATGTTCCGGGTACTCGGTCCACTGCGGGCCGGTGACGCGGAACTCGGCGGTACGAAACCGCGGGTGCTGTTGGCGACGCTGCTGCTCAACGCCAACCAGACCGTCACGTACGACATGCTGACGGACGCGTTGTGGCCGAACCGAAGACCACGGTCGGTCGCGGCGAATCTGCGCACGTACGTCAGTTCGCTGCGCGCGAGTTCGCCGCAGATCAGCGCCCGGATGCGGACCGACCGGATCGGCTACTCGATCGCGATCGGCCCTGGTGAGCTGGATCTGACCGAGTTCACCGGGCACGTCGCCGCCGCCCGCCAGTACCGGGCGGCCGGTGCGCTGGCGGAAGCCGCGCAACAGCTGGAAAGCGCTTTGGCGCTGTGGCACGGGGAACCGCTGGCCGACCTGCCCGGCGTGCACGCGTGGGGCGACCGGCTGGCGGCGTTGGCCGAGGCCAGGGTGATGGCCACCGAGGAGCTGCTCGGCCTGCGCGTGGCCGAAGGCCGGTACCAGGACGCGATCGCCGGACTGCGGCCGTTTCTGGCCGAGCACCCCTTCCGGGAATCCGGCTGGCAGCAACTGCTGCTGGCGCTGAACGGCAGCGGCCAGCAGGCCGAGGCGCTGCGCACGTACGCCGAGATCCGCAAGCGCCTGGTCACCGAACTGGGGGTGGAGCCGGGCCCGGAGCTGCGCAAGGTACATGAGGCGATCCTGAAAGGCGAAGCGCCACAGCAGGAACCTGCAATCGTGCGCGCGGTGCCGCGGCAGCTGCCGCAGGATGTCCCGGACTTCACCGGACGCGGCAAGCACATCGCGGCGCTGCGGTCGATGGTCGCGACCGCGTCGCAGGCCGCCGCGGTCGCCACGATCGTGGGATCACCGGGCGTCGGCAAGACCGCTTTCGCCGTGCACGTGGCGCATCTGGTGAAGGACGCGTTCCCGGACGGCCAGTTGTACGTGGATCTCGCCGGGACCACGAGCAGGCCGCGCACCGGCAAGGAAGTCCTTGGCAGCCTGCTGCGTTCGCTCGGTGTGACCGGCGCTGCGGTGCCGGACAGCGTGCACGACCGGGCGGCGCTGTACCGGTCCCTGGCGTCGGAAACGCGGATGCTGGTGCTGTTCGACGACGCCGCCAACGCCGCTCAGGTCCAGGGTCTGCTGCCGGCGAGCAACTGGTGTGTGCTGGTGACCAGCCGTCAGCGGATGGCGGAACTGCCCGCCACGCACCAGATCGAGCTCGACGTGCTGCCCGCCGGCGAGGCGGGCGAACTGCTCGGCAAGATCGCCGGGCTGGACCGGGTGAACCGGGAACCCGAGTCGGCGGAGGCGATCCTGCGCTCGTGCGGCTATCTGCCGTTGGCGATTCGCATCGCGGGCGCGCGGATCGCGGGCCGCCGCGGCTGGACGTTGACCGTCCTGGAACGACGGCTGGCCGACGAGACCCAGCGGCTGAGTGAGCTGAAAGCGGGCGAACTCGCGGTCCGGGCGAGCATCGACCTCAGTTACCGGCAGTTGCCGCCGGACGCGGCGGAGGCGTTCCGGCTGCTGGGCAGGCTGGGCCCGAGCACCATCCCGGAATGGGTGGCGGGCGCGTTGCTCGACCGGCCGGACAGCACCGATCTGGTCGACGTGCTGCTCGACGCGAACATGCTGGAAATGGCCGGCATGGACGTGATCGACCAGCCGCGTTACCTGATGCACGACCTGATCAGGTGCTATGCGCGGGGTGCCGTCGACACGGACGTCCGCGAACCGTTGCGCCGGGCGGTCTCCGGCTGGCTCGGGCTGGTCGAGAAGGCCGTGGCCCGGCTGCCGGTGAGCATCTTCCGCGCACTGCCGAACGACTCGCCGCGCCACCCGGTCGACCAGTCCATTGTGGACGCTGTCGAACGGGCGCCGTTGCGGTGGCTGGACGCCGAGCACGAGACACTGATCTCGGTGGTCGAGCTCGCGGCGGCGGAAGGACTGGACGACCTGGCCTGCACGCTGGCCACGACGCTGGTCGCGTACTTCGACCACCGCGGCCATTTCGATTCCTGGCAACGGGTGCA
Source organism: Kibdelosporangium persicum (assembly GCF_013280595.1). Classification (GTDB taxonomy): domain Bacteria; phylum Actinomycetota; class Actinomycetes; order Mycobacteriales; family Pseudonocardiaceae; genus Kibdelosporangium; species Kibdelosporangium persicum. Next base: position 10,693 of record NZ_JAAATY010000007.1, on the reverse strand, counting down.
CGAGGTGGCGTTGCCGTCGGCGAAGGACAAGTTGAGCCAGGCCGTGCTGTTGCGCGGACTGGCTCAGGTGCATCTGTACCGCGACTGCTACGACTCGGCCGAGTCGACGTTCGCTCAGGCGCGTGCGTTGTTCATCGAGGCGGGACACCCACTGGGCGAGGCGTTCGCCAGCTGCGGAGTCGGCGCGGCCCGCTACTTCCGCGGCCGTCCGCTGGCCGCGCTGCCGTACTTCCACAAAGGACTGCACATCTTCGTCGACCAGGGTGACGTCCACGCCGAAGCCTATGCGCGGCAAGCGATCGGCAAGGCACAGCTGGCGATCGGCAACCGCACCGAGGCGGTCAACTGGCTGGAACGTGCGCTGTGCCTGGCGGGTGAGGCGGGTGACCGGCACCGTGAGGGCCGGGTGCTCAGCGAGCTCGGCAGGCTGCACGCGGGCGCCGGGCAGACCAAGAAGGCCGTGCGCCACCTGGAAAAGGCGCTGGACATCCTCCGCAGTCTCGGCGACGATCACTGTTCGGCGTACGCGTTGCACTGGCTGGGCGACCTGCACACCACGGCGGGCGAGTTCGGCCGGGCGGAAGTCGAGGTGCGCCAGGCACTGGCCGCGTTCCGGCGGCTGAAGGACCGCAGTGGCGAGGAAAAAGCCGAGTGGACGTTGAACGTCCTGCGCCGCCGTCGTGGCGCGACGCTGGAGAAGGTCACCGGCTAGCGTCCTTTTTGACTTCCTTTGTGCGCTTCGTTCGTACCGTGACCGGCCGGGGGCAACCACCGGGACACGGAGGGATGAATGCGGAGACAAAGACCGCCTACCCTGATCAGGATCCAACGGAGAACCGGCCTGTTACGCGGGCTGGCCGCCGCGGTCGCCGCGGCACTGGTGTTCGAGGCGGCGAGTGTGTCGCTGCCGGACGAAGCCGTTGCGGCGCCCGCTGATCCGAAGCTCGGCCCCGGCCAGGCCGCCGACGTCCCGTCGGCGATCGTGGCCGCACGACTGACCGGCACCAGGGTCGAGGCACTGGCCGCCCGCACGGAAACGTCCACCACATGGGCGAATCCGGACGGCAAGCTGACCACCGACACGCACGCGGGCCCGATTCGCTACCGCCACAAGGACACCTGGATCGACATCGACCTGAGTCTGGTCAAGCAGGCGGACGGCGCGGTCACCCCGAGGGCCCATCCGTCCGGCCTGAAGCTGGCCGGTGCGAGCCCGCAGGCCCGTGGCGGCGACCAGACCACCGATCTGGCCGTGCTCGGCACCGCCGACAAGCGGATGGCGGTGCAGTGGAAGGGCGCGCTGCCCGAGCCGAAGCTGGCCGGTTCCAGGGCGACGTACCCCGGCGTGCTCCCCGGCGCCGACCTGATCATCGAGACCACCCGGACGGGTTTCGAACAGTACATCGAGCTGCACGCCAAGCCGGCCGAAGCACCGACCTACACGCTGCCGTTGCAGCTGGCCGGTGCCAAGCTGACCCAGCTGCCGGACGGCAGCGCGGCGTTCGTCGACAGCAAGACCGGTGAGCAGCTGGCCACCATGCCCGCGCCGGTGATGTGGGACTCCACTGTGGACCCTGCCAGCGGCGAGCACACCCGGCGCGCTCCCGTGGGCATGACCATCAAGGACGACCAGCTCATCCTCACGCCGGACGCGAAGTTCCTGGCCGACCCGGCGACCAGGTACCCGGTCACGGTCGACCCGGCCACCGCCGCCATCTACGGCGCCTTCGACACGTTCGTGCAGCAGGGCTACAGCACCGACCAGTCCTCCTCGACCGAGCTCAAGCTGGGCAACAACGGGTCCAACCAGCGGGCACGGTCGTACATCAACTGGAACACCGCGGCCATCGCGGGCAAGCAGGTGTCGGCCGCCAAGCTGAACCTGTTCGCCTTCCACTCGTGGTCCTGCCAGGCCCGGACCTGGGAGGTGTGGCCGGCCGGCCTGGCCACCACCGCGACCCGGTGGGGTGCCGAGCCCACGCGGACGGGCAGCGCGCCCGCCGCGACCTCGACCGAGACCAAGGGGTACGGCTCCGGCTGCGCCGACGGCTGGATCACCGCGGACGTCACCAACCTGGTGAAGTCGTGGGCGGACCAGCGGCTCTCGACCGCGGGCATGGGCCTGAAGGCCGCCAACGAGGACGACAGCTACACGTGGAAGCGGATGAACTCCGGCAACGCCGCGACCAACGTGCCGTTCATCTCGGTCACGTACGACTCCGCCCCGCAGCCCGGCGACGGCCTGGGCGCGTCCCCGCCCGGATTCGTCTACAACGGACGCGGTGTGGTCAGCTCGCTGACGCCCACCTTGTCCTACCAGGCGGGCGACGCGGTCGGCGACAAGGTCCAGGCGCTGTTCCAGGTCTTCGACCCGCTCACCGAACTGCTCGTGACGGAGATGCGAGTCCCGGACGCGCCGTCCGGCACCCGGGTGTCGGCGATCGTCCCGGCCGGAAACCTGCAGCACGGCAGGGCGTACAAGTTCCGCGCCACCAGTGACGGCGACAACGGCAACCCGGCGTGGTCGCCGTGGTTCGAGTTCGATGTGGACGTCGTCAACCCCGGTGCTCCCAAGAGCATCACGTCCACGGACTACCCGACCGGCCAGTGGGTCAAGGGCGCGGGCGAGACCGGCGTCTTCACCGTCACCCCCGCGGGCGGCGACGACCAGCACTGGCTGGAGTGGAGCCTGAACAACGGCACCTGGACGAAGGTGCAGATCGGCACCACCGCCAGCCCGTTCGGCCTGCCGATCACGCCGGACCAGAACGGCACGAACGTGCTGCAGGTCCGCACGGTCGACAAGGCGGACAACAGGTCCGAGGCGATCAGCTACCAGTTCCACGTCGGTCCCGGTGCGGTGAAGGCCCCGACCGACGGTGAACGCACGGCCCGCCGCGTGCCGCTGGCCGCGGAGACCGACGGCGGCAAGTTCGACAAGGTCACGTTCTCGTGGCGGCGGTCGGAAACCGACCCGTGGGCCCCGGTTCCGCCCGCCAACGTGGTCGCCGACGGCCAGCCGCTCGCGGCCTGGCCCGCGCCGCTGACCGGCGGCAGGACCAACGCCCTGGCGTGGAACGTCACCGACACGATCAACCCGGACGGCAACGTCCAGGTCCGCGCGGAGTTCACCGGCCCCGGCTCGGCCACGGCCACGACGGGCGCGGCGGACATCGTGGTCGACCGCAACGCCGAGGCCGCGGAGAGCGAAGAGGTCGGTCCCGGTACGGTCAACCTGATCACCGGCGAGTTCACGCTGTCCGACGAGGACGCTTCGGCGTTCGACCTGGCGGCGACGCGCAGCGCGGGGTCACGGCGGCCGACGGCGGGTGCCAGCCAGGAGGGCCAGGCGCCGATCTTCGGCAAGGAGTGGGTCTCCGGCACGGTCGCCGAGGCGGTCGACACGGAGTTCACACACCTGCGTAAGACGTCGAACACGTCGGTGGACCTGGTCTCCGAGGACGGCGACTCGATTCACTTCACCGTGCGGGCCGACGGCAGCTGGGCACCGGAACCCGGTGCCGAGAGCCTGACCCTGACCGGTGCGCTGACCGGTTCGTTCACGCTCAAGGACACCGACGGCAACCTCATCACACTGGCCAAGGTGGACCCCGCCGCGACCACGTGGCAGGTGACCAGCACCGCCGAGCAGAACATCGCGAACTCGACCACCCAGGTCGTGTCGCAGACGGTCACCGTGGACGGCAAGAAGCTGGCCCGGCCGTGGCGGCTGATCGCGCCGACACCGGCGGTCGCGTTGGCCACGTGCCAGACCACGCCGTCCACCAAGGGCTGCCGGGTGCTGGAGATGGTCTACGCCACCAGCACGACGGCGACGGCCACGGCACTGGGCAACTTCAAGGACCAGGTCGCCGAGATCAAGCTGTGGGCCACCGACCCGGGTGCGTCCGCCGCGACGGCGTCCACGATCGCGAAGTACGCCTACGACGCCCAGGGCCGGCTGCGGGAGGTCTGGGACCCGCGGATCAGCCCGGCGTTGAAGACCGCGTACACGTATGACGCCGCGGGCCGCGTCGCCACCCTCACCGAACCCGGTGAGCTGCCCTGGACTTTCGTCTACGGCAACGCGGGTGGTGTCGTCGGCGGCGACGGCATGCTGCTGCGCGTGACCCGGCCGACCCTCAAGCAGGGCACGCTCGACCAGGTCGAGGGCACGGCGACGACGTCCGTCGTCTACGACGTGCCGCTGACCGGAACCAGGGCACCGCACCAGATGGGACCATCCGATGTGGCCGCGTGGGGCCAGATCGACGTCCCGACTGACGCGACGGCGATCTTCCCGCCGGACGCGGTTCCGTCGGCCAACAACGGTGGGCAGCTCACGGCGAACAGCTACGGCCGCGCCGTGGTCCACTACCTGAACGCCTCCGGGCAGCTGGTGAACGAGGCCGACGAGGCACGCAACATCGGTGTCGCCGAGTACGACCAGTTCGGCAACACGGTCAGGGAGTTGTCCGCGGCCAACCGTTCCCTCGCCCTCGGCCGTACCCAGGCCGAGCGCGACGAGCTGACGCGGCTCGGCATCGCCTCGCTGACCACGCAGGAGCGGGCCGAACTGCTGTCCACGCGGTCCACTTTCGACAGTGTGAACCGGGGACGGGAGGTCCAGTCGCTCGGTCCGCTGCGGATCGTGCAGCTGGAGAACGCCTTGGTGCACAACGGCACGACCGTGCTGGCGGCAGGCGCGACGGTCCCGGCACGGCCGAAGGTCACGCACGAGTACGACAAGGGACGGCCCACCAACGGCACCGCCGTGGTGACCGACCAGATCACGCGCAAGATCGAAGGAGCGCAGCCGCGGGGCTACCCGGATCTGCTCGCCGACGCGCGGGTCACCGACACGGTGCACGACTGGACCAAGGGCCTGGCGATCAAGTCGATCGAGGACCCGGACGGCCTGGCGATCACCAAGACGACCGAGTACGACGCGCAGGGCCGGGCAGTGAAGACCTTGCTGCCGCAGTCGAACGGCGCGGACGCGGGCACGCTGGTGACCACCTACTGGTCGGCGACCGGTACCGGCACGTGCGCGGGCCGGCCGGAGTGGGCGGACCTGATCTGCATGACCAGCCCGGGTGGCGCGATCACCGGCGGCGGCTCGAACCCGGCGCAGCAGATCACCACCACGACCGAGTACAACCGGGAAGGTGAACCGGCCAAGGTCACCGAAAGCGCCAACGGCGTCTCGATGGTCACCACGTTCGGCTTCGACACCGCGCTGCGGGAGATTACCGAGACTGTCACCGGCGGTGTCGGCGCGGCCGTGCCGGTGCAGACCACCGAGTACGACCCGGCGACCGGCGAAGCGGTCCGGACGACCTCGTCGACCGGCGGCACGATCACCGAGCAGCTGGACAAACTGGGTCGTCAGGTGTCCTACACGGACGCTGACGGCGGTGTCACGCGTACCGAGTACGACCGGCTCGACCGGCCGGTGAAGGTCAGCGACTCGGTCCCGTCCACCACCACGTTCACCTACGACCACGCCCAGGAACCGCGTGGCCTGCCGACGTCGATGACCGACTCGGTGGCGGGCACGTTCACGGCCAAGTACGACGCGGACGGCTCGGTCTACGAGGAAGGCCTGCCTGGCGGCTACACCATGCGCCAGCAGGAGGACCCGACGGGTTCGCCGATCTCGCGGACCTACACGCGCAACTCCGACGGGCAGATCGTGCTGTCCGACGGTGTGGTCGAGTCGATCCACGGCCAGTGGCTCAAGCACAGCGGTGTGCCGGGCCAGTTCTCCAGCCAGAAGTTCGCCTACGACAAGGCAGGCAGGCTGGTGGACGTCGAGGACAGCTACGCGGGCGTGTGCACGAAGCGCTCGTACGGCTTCGACAAGCGCAGCAACCGCTCGTCGCTGCGGACGGCCTCCGGCCAGCCGGGCACGGCCTGCCCGACGACCGGTGGCGACACGGTGACCCACGCCTACGACTCCGGTGACCGGATCGTCGACCCGGGTTACGTCTACGACGCCTTCGGGCGTACGACGGCGCAGCCCAACGGAACGACGTCCAGCTACTACGTCAACGACCTGGTGCGTTCGCAGACCACGCAGACGCACCAGCAGACGTGGACGCTCGACGCGGAACACCGTTTCCGGTCGTGGACGGTCGAGGAGAAGCAGGAAGACGGCACGTGGCTGAAGACGTCGTCGAAGCTCAACCACTACGACGACGACGCCGACAGCCCGAGGTGGATCGTGGAGGACACCGCCACCGGCGTGGTCTCCCGCAACGTCTCCTCGCTGGGTGGCGACCTGGCCGCGACGACCGCCGCCGCCGGTGAGGTCGAGCTGCGGTTCACCAACCTGCACGGGGACGTGAACCTGACGGTGCCGCTGGACCCGACCCAGGCTCCGTCTGTTGTGGACAGTGACGAGTACGGCAACACCCGGGTCGGCCTGACCTCGCAGCGGTACGGCTGGCTGGGCGGGAAGCAACGGTCGGCCGAGACCGTGACCGGCTCGGTGCTGATGGGTGTGCGGCTGTACAACCCCGTCACCGGACGGTTCCTGTCGGTCGACCCGGTGTACGGCGGCAGCGCGAACGCCTACGAGTACTCCGCGGCCGACCCGGTCAACAAGGTCGACCTGGACGGCCAGTGGATCTCGATCGCGGTCCGCGCGGGCATCTTCGCGTGCAAGAAGTTCTGCAAGAAGGGCTGGAACGCCGGCAAGAACCTGTTCAAGAAGAAAGGCAAGACCAAGAAGCCGAAGAAGGTCAACCTCAAGAAGTCCAAGTACAAGCAGAAGAAAAAGAAGTACAAGACGAAGGCGCGCAAGGGCAAGGCCAAGGTCAAGAAGGGCCTCGGCTGGCTGGTCGGGTACACCGGAAAGGGTGTCGCGGCCGGGTTCCTGGCCAACTCGGCCTACTGCGCGGTCAAGCGGTACCGCAACTGCGAGAAGAACTGGCCCTGGTGGGGCGGGATCGCGGGCGGCAGCTACGCCTGGCTCAAGATCGGCAAGAAGGGCCTCGGCAAGCTGTCGAAGTGGTTGAAGAACCGCAAGAAGAAGAAAAGGTGACGGTGTCCGGATGACCGGATGACCCGGGGGCAGGACGGCCGACGTCCTGCCCCCGGTTTTTTGTACGGGTTCTGTATGCCGGTTGCGGAAGCTGCCGGGCATGAAACGTTTCCCGAGACGACTGCTCGCCGTGTTCGTCACGGTGACCGGGATGCTTCTGGCCGGTGCGCTGCCCGCGTTCGCGGCGACCGGAACCGTGCAGACCGCGGGCGATCCGTTGAATGTCCGGCGCGCCCCCACCACCAGTTCCACCATCGTCGGCAGCGTGGCGAACGGCCGGACGGTCACCATCGACTGCCAGACCCAGGGGATCTCGGTGACCGGCCCGCTCGGCACGACCACGTTGTGGGACTACGTGCCCGCGCTCGGCGGGTACATCTCGCACGCGTACGTGAAGACCACGCCCGCGGGCCAGGTGGCACCGGACTGCGGGGTCGGCACCGGCAGCGCGGAGTGCTCGACCGGAGTATGCGCAGGTGAAGCGCTGTTCCGTTCGACCGACGGGCACTTCCTGGTCTACGACCGCAACGCCGACGGCAAGTCGGCCGTGGTGGCGTACTGGCTGAAAGGCGGCGTCGGACCGCTCTACGCCTGGAACTCCAACGGCAATGGGACGTCTACTGACAGGGCGACCGGCGTCCCCTCCGGCGGCTGGGTCTACTACAAGGTCTGCGTCGCGGACTACTCGACGACCCCGGTGCTGGAAGCGTGCAGCAACGGCATTACCGACTACGTCGCATAGAGGGGGAGATCGATGGCTGAACTGAACCGGCGGCTGGTCTTGCTCGGCGGAGCGGCGGTGGCCTCGACGGCGGCCCTGCCGTCCTGGGCTTCGGCGAGGACCACGGCGGCCGCACCGCCGATCAGGGACCCGTTCCAGTTGGGTGTGGCGTCCGGGGACCCGTTACCCGACAGCGTGGTGCTGTGGACGAGGCTGGCCCCGGCGCCGCTGAACCCGGACGGGTTCGGCGGAATGCCGGACGCGACCTACGACGTGGAATGGGAGATCGCAACCGACTCGGCATTCGCCTCGGTGGCGCAACGCGGAACCGTCGCCACGACAAGGGCTCAGGCGCACAGCGTGCACGTCGAGCCGGTGGGATTGGAACCGGGCCGGGAGTACTTCTACCGGTTCAAGGCAGGCGGGCACATCTCGCCGGTGGGCCGGACACTGACGGCCCCGGCTCCGGGCGCTGCGGTCTCGCAGCTGAAGTTCACGTTCGGCTCGTGCCAGCACTGGGAAGAAGGCTGGTACCACGCGTACCGGGGAATGGCGGCCGACCGCCCGGACCTGGTGCTGTTCCTCGGCGACTACATCTACGAGAAGCCTTCCGGCCGCCCGGCGGCCGAGCGCGTGCGTGGCCTGGCCGTCCCCGCCGAAACGACAACCTTGGCGATCTACCGGGCACGCCACGGCCAGCACAAGACTGACGCGGACCTCCAGGCAGCACACGCCGTCGCGCCCTGGCTGGTGGCTTTTGACGACCACGAGGTCGTGAACAACTGGAACTCCAGCGGTTCGCCCGCCTCGGCGTCCCGGAAGGCGTTGGCGTTCCAGGCTTTCTACGAGCACATGCCGATCAGGTCCACGGCGAAGCCCTCGGGCTCGACGATCCAGTTGTACCGCCAGTTCGTGTGGGGCAACCTCGCCCGGTTCCACATGCTCGACACACGCCAGTACCGCAGTGTGCAGGCGACGGACAACAACTGCTCGGTGATGAAGGACCCGGCGCGCACGATCACCGGAACCGCGCAGGAACAGTGGCTGCTGAAGTCCTTCGAGACCCATCCGTCCACATGGGACTTCCTGGGACAGCAGGTGTTCTTCGCCCAGCGCGACGCGGACGGCTCGGCTTCGACCTGCGAGTCGCCGGACTCGTGGAACGGGTACGAGGGATCACGCAAGCGCATCACCAAGGGCTGGGTCGACCGTGGCGTGCCCAATCCTGTTGTGCTGACCGGCGACGTGCACCGGCACTGGGCCGCCGACCTGCGCCAGGACTACTTCGACCACAGCGACCCCATTGTCGGCTCAGAGCTGGTGACGACCTCGATCACCAGCAACCCGGGGACCGGCGGGCCACCTGACGCCACGTGGTTCTCGCGCAACCCGCACGTGAAGTACAACAAGAACCAGCGCGGGTACGTCCGGGTGACGGCCACCCAGCAACAGACCCGGGCTGACTTTGTTGTGGTGTCGAACGCCCTGGAGCGCGACCCGGCAAAGGTGACCCTGTCGACTGACGTCAGCTTCGCCATCCAGGCAGGACGACGCGGGCTGCAACGCTTGTAACCTCCGCCGTGTCCACCTTCCCGGCACGGCGTGTTGACCTTCCCGACACGCCGTGTCCGCCTTTCCAGCACGCCGTGTCCGCCTTTCCAGCACACCGTGTCCGCCTTTCCAGCACACCGTGTCCGCCTTTCCAGCACGCCGTGTCCGCCTTTCCAGCACGCCGTGTCCGCCTTTCCAGCACACCGTGACTCACCTTCCAGCACACCGTGTCTCACCTTCCAGCACGCCGTGTCCGCCTTTCCAGCACACCGTGTTGACCTTTCCGGCACACCGTGTCTCACCTTCCAGCACGGCGTGTTGACCTTTCCAGCACGGCGTGTCCACCTTTCCAGCACGCCGTGTTGACCTTTCCGGCACACCGTGTCTCACCTTCCAGCACGGCGTGTTGACCTTTCCAGCACGGCGTGTCCACCTTTCCAGCACGGCGTGTTGACCTTTGCCGCACCTTGAGATTTTGGTTGCGTTTCAAGACGTGTCCTCGCCGGACGGGCAGGCCACCAAGAGGAGAGGGGGCCGCACTCCCTTCCTCCCGTCCGGCCTGCCTGAGGCAACCATGGGCGTCAAGGGGATCGGTTTGGCTTCCAGCCTGGTTTTTCGCGTGGGCCGACCCCTTGACCCCCATGGTTGGGCTTCGCCCAGGCCAGACGGGAGGAAGGGAGCACGAAGGGTTTCCTTGCGCTGTCGCGCTTGTGGGACGGCGGTGATCCGTTTAGCTTTCGCTTGGGGCTGGGTTTCGTGGGCGGATCACCGCCGCTTTTGCGGTTCTGTCAAGGAAACTCGGGTCTTTGTCCCCCTATCGTGTGATCGTACTGATGTTCGAAGACTTTCATGTTTTACCGGCGTATTCTGGACGTATGGGGCAGATCGCTTCCACTTCACTCTGGCAGCTCGGCAACCGCGAGCTGGTCACGCGGCTCACCGCCGTACACAGGCGGATACTCCGCGACTATGCCGAGTACTTCGCGATCCTGTCCGAAGTGGATGGCCGGGGAACCGCGTACGAGTTGGGCTACAGCAACACCGCCGCGCTACTCGTCCACACCCAGAACATCTCACGCAGCGAAGCCAACCAGCGCATCGCCCAAGCCACAGCCCTGCATGACGTGAAGACTCCGACCGGCGCGGTGATCGAGGCCTCCCTTCCGTTGACGGCGGCGAAGTTGGCTGCCGGTGAGATCAGCGTTGGACAGGTGGAGGTCATCCGGAAGTTTGTGGGCAGCCTCGACCATGTGGAGCCCGAAAAGGTTGCTCTGGCTGAAGAGTTGATGGTCGAGCGTGCTGCCGAGGACGACCCGAATGCTTTGGCCCGGTATGGGGAGCGGTGGGTGCGTGATGTCATCGACCCGGATGGC
>NZ_JAAATY010000006.1 GCF_013280595.1 Kibdelosporangium persicum | reverse complement strand
GTGGCGGCGAGGTCGAAACGGAACCCGTCGACGTGCATCTCGGTCACCCAGTACCGCAGCGAGTCCATGATCAGCTGGAGGGTGTGCGGGTTGCGGACGTTGAGCGAGTTGCCGGTGCCGGTGTAGTCCATGTAGAACCGGCGGTCGTCGTCCACCAGCCGGTAGTAGGCCTCGTTGTCGATGCCGCGCATGGACAGCGTCGGCCCGAGGTGGTTGCCCTCGGCGGTGTGGTTGTAGACCACGTCGAGGATCACCTCGATTCCCGCCTCGTGCAGGTCCCGGACCATCGCCTTGAACTCCTGCACATGGCTGCCCGGGAGTGTGGGCGCGGCCGTGGAGGCATACCCGTCGTGAGGCGCGAAGTAGGCGATGGTGTTGTAGCCCCAGTAGTTGGCCAGGCCACGCTCGATCAGGCCATGGTCGTGCAGGAACTGGTGCACCGGCATCAGTTCGAGCGTCGTCACGCCGAGTGCCTCGAAGTAGTCGAGCATCACCGGGTGCGCCAGTCCGGAATAGGTGCCGCGCAGCTCCTCGGGTATCTCCGGGTGCAGCTTGGTCAGGCCCCGCACGTGCGCCTCGTAGATGACCGTCTCGTTGTACCGCACGTTCGGCGGCCGGTCGGTTCCCCAGTCGAAGTACGGGTTGACGACCACGCTGCGGATCGTGTGCCGGGCGGAGTCAGCGTCGTTTCGCCCGTTGGGGTCGCCGAACGGGTAGCTGAACACGGATTCGTCCCAGTCGACACGGCCGGTGACCGCCTTGGCGTACGGGTCGAGCACCAGTTTGTTCGGGTTGCACCGCACGCCGTCGGCCGGGTCGTACGGTCCGTGCACGCGATAGCCGTACACCTGACCAGGGCCGACCGTCGGCAGGTAGCCGTGGTGCACGAACCCGTCGACCTCCGGCAGACGGACGCGGGTCTCGCCGCCGTCCGGACCGAACAGGCAGAGGTCGACCTGGGTCGCGGCCTCGGAGAAGATCGCGAAATTGGTGCCGGCACCGTCGTAGTCCGCCCCAAGTGGGTACGGGGAACCAGGCCAGGGCTGCACGGATGCCTCCTCGTGAGACCGACGACGCCGAGCGGATACCACGCCAAGCGGGCTCGAACCCTCCCCTGAACGCGTGAATGAGCCGGTGGGAGAGGTTTCGGACCCACGGCGGCGGGTAGCCGTGGGCGACGTTGCGGGCGGGTGGCTGGAGGCCATGGTGACGATCGCGCCAAAGCCGGTGGAGGTTCGCCCCGTGGTGGGGCGTCCGGTCAAGGGCAACGCGCTGCTGCGGTTGTTCCGGACGACCGATCACAAGCAGATCGGCGTGATGTACCTGATGACGTCGTTCGGCTTCTTCATGGCCGGCGGCCTGATGGCCCTGCTGATGCGGACCGAGCTGGGCTGGCCGGGGCTGCAGTTCCTCTCACCCGAGCAGTACAACCAGCTGTTCACCATGCACGGCACGATCATGATGCTGCTGTACGCCACGCCGAACGTGTTCGGCTTCGCCAACTTCGTGCTGCCGCTGCAGATCGGTTCGCCGGACGTGGCGTTCCCGAGGCTGAACGCCATGTCGTACTGGCTGTATCTGTTCGGCGGCCTGATCACCCTGTCGGGGTTCCTCACACCGGGTGGCGCTGCGGACTTCGGGTGGACGGCGTACGCGCCGCTGTCGCTGGACACGCACTCGCCCGGGGTCGGCAGCGACCTGTGGAACGTCGGGCTGATCATCGGCGGCCTGTCCACCATCCTCGGCGCGGTCAACATGATCACCACCGTGGTGTGCCTGCGCGCACCGGGCATGACGATGTGGCGGATGCCGATCTTCACCTGGAACATCTTCTTCACCAGCATCCTGGTGCTGGTGGCGTTCCCGGTCTTCACCGCCGCGTTGTTCGGCCTGCTGGCGGACCGGCATCTGGGCGCGCACGTGTTCGACCCGGCCAACGGCGGCGGGGTGATGTTCCAGCACCTGTTCTGGTTCTTCGGCCATCCCGAGGTCTACATCGTCGCCCTGCCCTATTTCGGCATCATCTCCGAGATCATCCCGGTGTTCAGCCGCAAACCCCTGTTCGGCTACAAGGCGCTGGTGTGGGCGACGGTCTCGATCACCACCTTGTCGGTGGTGGTCTGGGCGCACCACATGTTCGCGACCGGGGCGGTGCTGCTGCCGTTCTTCGCGTTCATGACGTTCCTGATCGCGGTGCCGACCGGGGTGAAGTTCTTCAACTGGATCCTGACCATGTGGAAGGGCCAGCTGACGACCGAGACCCCGATGCTGTTCAGCATCGGGTTCCTGGTGACCTTCCTGCTCGGCGGGCTGACCGGGATCCTGCTGGCGTCACCGCCGCTCGACTTCCACGTGCACGACACGTACTTCGTGGTGGCGCACTTCCACTACGTGCTGTTCGGCACGATCGTGTTCGCCACGTTCGCAGGCATCTACTTCTGGTTCCCGAAGATCACCGGCCGGTATCTGGACGAGAAGCTGGGCAAGCTGCACTTCTGGACCACGTTCCTCGGCTTCCACGGCACGTTCCTGGTCCAGCACTGGCTGGGCAACGAGGGCATGCCCCGCCGCTACGCGGACTACCTGGTCACCGACGAGTTCACCACGTTGCACCTGGTGTCCACGATCGGCTCGTACGTGCTCGGCGCGTCCGTGCTGCCGTTCATCTGGAACGTGGTCAAGAGCTACCGGTACGGCCAGCTGGCCGAGGCTGACGACCCGTGGGGTTTCGGCAACTCCCTGGAGTGGGCCACCACCAGCCCGCCGCCACGGCACAACTTCCTCGAGCTGCCCCGCATCCGCTCGGAGCGCCCGGCCTTCGAACTGCACTACCCGCACATGGTCGAACGCATCCGCGCCGAAGCCCACTCCGGCCAAGGCCAGAGCAGCAAGGCCACCGCCCCCTCCGAACTGGGTGCGGCCAAGACACAAGGCGACGACCACGAGGGAGACCCCCGCGACAAATGAGGCAATCACTGGCCGTGCGCGGCTCCGACTGGGTGACCGGCCTTTTCGCGGGCATGGCCCGGCTCCGGCGCGCGCCGGCTTTCCATCCGGCCGGTGCGGTGTTCGCGGGCGAACTTACGCTGCCGGACGGTTGGCCGGGCATGCCGGGCGCCGTCGTCCGGCAGGTGACCGTACGGTTGTCCAAAGGCGTCGGCCTGCCCGGCGACTGGCCTGACGTGCGCGGTCTGGCGATACGAATCCCGGACGCGGCCGGGCAGGGGAGACCGGTCGACTTGCTGCTGTCCACGACCGGCTCGGGACGCCTCACCCGATGGCTGCCGGTGTTCCGGCGGGGATGGACGCGCGGGTGTGTGTACGGCAGCGTCATGCCGTTCCGGACGGACCATGGCCTGGTGTCGATGGCGGCGATCCCAGACCCGACGCCCGGGCGCCTGCCGGAATCCGTGCACCTCATGCTGGCCAAGCCGCTGGGCCGTTGGCGGGCGTGGGGCCGTCTGGTGCTCACCGAGCACCTGCCCGACGCTCAGATCCGGTTCGACCCGATCGTCAACGTGCACCCGAACCTGGTTCCCGTGCCGCGCGCCTTGGCCCAGTTACGCCGACTCGCGTACGCCGGTTCGCGGCGTGGCAATCCGACAGGCGACCGCGAGATCAGAGCACCTTGATCGTTTGTGTAGCCGTTGCGGTCACTCGCGCTCGAAGCCGTACAGCCGCTCCACCTTGGCGACCTCGATGTGGTAGTCGGCGTACCACCGCTCGCGGCCGAGGCGTTGCGCCTCCAGGTGCTCGGGATGCTGTTTCCACGCCGTGATCGACTCCGCGTCCTGGTAGTACAGAACGGTGAGTTCTCGTCCGTCAGCACCGGTCTGCGACTCCCTGCCCAGGTACCCGGGCTGCCTCTTGCCCAGCTCGGCCATCCGTTCGGACATGGCCGCGTAGCCGTCCGGGTCTTGATCGGTCAACGTGCTGGTGATGATCACCGCGTAGTACGGCGGCTGGGGTCTGCGGAAGGCCACCGGATGATCGTAAACGTCAAGATCCGCATCCCGAACCGATTAACCCAGCGTCACCCCAGCCTCCCCCTCGTGAGTGTTTAGCCGTGTTCTAACACTGATAAACACTCACGAGGGGGAGGAAGTGGGAGCGGAGGGGAACGGCCGGATGCGGTCGGCTTCCGCCGCGTCGGCCACCGCCTCCGCGGCTGCTTCGGCGGCACGGGCGGCGTCGTCGGCGGCCTTCTCCGCCAGGCCGTCCGGTGCCGAGATGTCGCGTGTGGCCGGTGACTTCGGCAGGGCTTCGGCGAAGGCTTTGGATATTCCGGACAGGGCCGAAGTGACCTCGCTGGGGATGACGAAAAACGTGTTGCCTTGTCCTTGCGCGAGTTGTGGGAGGGTCTGGAGGTATTGGTAGGCCAGGAGTTTCGGGTCGGGATCGTTGCGGTGCACGGCCTGGAACACGTGGTCGATCGCGCGGGCCTGGCCTTCGGCCTTGAGGATTTTGGCGGTCCGGTTTCCTTCGGCACGCAGCACGGCGGCTTGCTTGTCGCCTTCGGCCGTGAGGATCTGGGACTGGCGTTGTCCTTCGGCGCTGAGGATCGCGGCGCGCTTGTCGCGTTCGGCGCGCATCTGCTTCTCCATCGCGTCCTTGATCGTGCGTGGCGGGTCGATCGCCTTGATCTCGACCCGGTTGACCCGGATGCCCCATTTGCCGGTGGCTTCGTCCAGGACTCCGCGCAGCTGGCTGTTGATGGTGTCGCGGGAGGTGAGTGTCTTTTCCAGGTCCATGGACCCGACGACGTTACGCAGCGTGGTGACGGTCAGCTGTTCGACCGCTTGCAGATAGCTGGCGATCTCGTACGCGGCGGCACGGGGATCGGTCACTTGGAAGTAGAGGACTGTGTCGATCTCGACGACCAGGTTGTCCTCGGTGATCACCGGTTGCGGCTGGAACGAGACGACCTGTTCACGTAGGTCGATCGCCGGGTAGACGCGGTCGATGTAGGGGATGACGAAGTTCAGGCCAGGTTGCAGGGTGCGGTTGTAGCGACCGAGCCGTTCGACGTTGCGGGCGCGTGCCTGGGGGACGATGCGGACGGCACGCAGCACGGTGAAGACGGCCAGCAGGGCGAGGACGAGTCCGGCGACGAGCAGAGCTGAGATTTCCATGGTTCACTCCCGTGGGTAGACAAGTGCCGTGCTGCCGCGGATCTCCATCACGTCGACCACGGTTCCCTTGGCGATGGTCAGGGTTTCGTCGTACGCACGGGCGGTCCATTCCTCGCCGCCGATCCGGACCCGGCCGTCGAACGCGGTGACGTCCTCCAGGACGTAGGCGGGTTTGCCGACCAGAGCGTCCACTCCGAACCGTTCGAGCTGCGGCTGGTGCATGTGCCGCAACGCGATGGGCCGGATCAGGATCACGCCGGCGGTCGCCGCGACGGTGAAGACGATGAGCTGGAACGGCAGCGGCAGGATCGTGGCGGACACGGCGGTGACGAGCGCGGCGGCGCCCAGTACGCCGAGTGCCGCGGTGAGGGTGAAGATTTCGGCGACTCCCAGGACCACCGCGAAGATCAACCAGATGACCCATTCGTCCATGGCGGCACCTCCCTGTACCCCCATGGTCGTGCGGCCGGCCCGGCGGGACAAGATGGCGGGTTCCCGCCGCCGTGACGGCGGATGCCAGTGGCGTCTCGCGCGGGCTCAGAGTCCTCGTTTCTCCAGGAAACGCAATGTCAGTGCGATCAGCACGAAGACAGCGACGAGGATGACCGCGAAGACGATCTCAGGCATGGCGTGCACCGTTCGGTGTCGGGCTTCGATGACCGTGTTCGAATGGTAGCGCCGGGTAAGGGGCGGACGGCGTACCATGTCCGCCGTTCACTGGTAGGAGGCGCACGATGCGGTTCGACAACGTCAGGTTGATCCCGGTGAACGGGCACGGCCCGGAGGACGTGGTCGTCGACGGCGAGGGACGGATCTACACCGGCGTCGACGACGGCCGGATCCTGCGGATCAGCCCGGACGGCCGGCGTATCGACGTCCTCGCCGACACGGGTGGCCGGCCGCTTGGGCTGGAGTTGTACGGCGAGGACGAGCTGCTGATCTGTGACGCACGGGCCGGCCTGCTGGTGATGCCGCTGTCCGGCGGTGTGCCGACGGTCCTGGCGACCGCGGCTCTGGGGCTGGACTTCGTGTTCTGCAACAACGCGGCTGTCGCAGCGGACGGCACGGTGTATTTCACGGACTCGTCGCGCCGTTTCGGCATCGACAAGTGGCGGGACGACCTGATCGAGCAGACCGCGGGCGGGCGCCTGGTGCGGCGCGGTCCGGACGGCACGTTCGACCTGCTGGCTGACGGCCTTCAGTTCGCGAACGGTGTGGCGCTGGCACCGGACGAGTCGTTCGTGGCGGTGGCCGAGACGGGCGCCCTCCGGGTGATGCGTGTCGGGCTGCGCGGCGAGGACGAGGGCCGGGTGGAGCCGTTCGCCGAGGGCCTGCCGGGCTTCCCGGACAACATGTCGACAGGCACGGACGGCCTGATCTGGATCACGCAGGCCTCACCCCGGGTGGCAGCGCTGGACATGGTCCGTCGGTTGCCGCCGGCCCTGCGCGCGGGAATCCGCGCCCTGCCGGAGCGACTGCAACCCGCCCCAGGCCGGGAAGTCGGCGTGCTGGGCGTGGCGGCCGACGGCAAGGTCGTCCACGAGCTCCGCGGCGAGATCCCAGGCTTCCACATGCTGGTCGGTGTCCGCGAATGGCAGGGCAAGCTGTACTTCGGGTCGCTCGAGGAAAACGCCATCGCCGTGTCCACCGTTCCGGCACCCTGAAAACCGCGTTCCAGCACCCCGAGATGCGTCTTGCGGCACTCCGAGATGCGTGTTGCGGCACCGCGCGATGCGTGTTGCGGCACCCCGAGATGTGCGTTGCGGCACCCTGAGATGCGTTTACCGTCCTGCGCGGGAATCTCAAGGTGCGGCAATGGTGGACACGGGGTGCGGCAATGGTGGACACGGGGTGCCGCAATGGTCGACACGGGGTGCTGGAGTGGATGACCGCATTCGGGTCGTCGTACTGTTTGACGAGCGCGGCCGCCGTGGCCCGGGTCAGACCGTTTCGCGCCGCCACTGCTGACTGGTGCTGGTGCCGCAGGTCATCTGCACGGCCAGGGCGCCGTCCGTCGCCGCGGCGTTCTGGATGGTGAGGCACTTGCCGCTGTGCCGGGCGACCAGCCGCAGGTGACCGTCGCCGGTGTCCTGGAGCTGCCACTGTTGGTTGGTGCCGGTGTGGCACGTCCACTGGGTGACCCGGACACCGTCACCGGTGGCGTCGGGGCCGCCGTAGACGTCCAGGCATTTGCCGCTGTTGACGTTGGCCACGTTGGCGAAGCCACCACCGATGTCACGCAACTCCCACCGCTGGTTGTTCTGCCCGTTGGCCGTCCACTGCACCACGTCCGCTCCGTCCTCGGTGGAGAGGTTGAAGACGTCCAGCAGCTTCCCGCTGTGCCGGGCGTTCAGTGTGTACACCGAGGCGGTGGAACGCGGCGAGAGTCGATACAGCCCGGCGCCATGGGCGGGAAGTGACCGGGTGAAGGTTCCGTTGACTGTGCCGAGGCCGGCACCGGACCACAGATCCGTCACCGTCGCCGAGCCGAATCCGAGAGCGGCGAGACTCATCGAGACGTCACCGCCCGCGCCGTCCCGGTTGAACAGCGCGACGTACTTGTCGCCGCTGCCGGGGATGTCGGCGGCCCACACCTGACGGGCTCCGCCGACGACCTGACGGTTGTTGATGCTGTTCCGGTCGACGGCCATCACCGCGGCGTTGTTCATCAGCGCCAGGTCGGAGGGGCGGTTCTCCACGAGGTTGCCGCCCCACATCAGCGGCGCCCGGTTGATCACCCACAGCGTCATGAGCGTGCGTTGCTCGTCGGGAGTGAGGTTGGAGTAACGTGGCGCGCCGACCGGACCGAACTTCGCCAACCGTCCTATCGGGATCATGTCCGGGTCGGGGTAGGCGCCGTTGGCACGATACGGCGTCCAGTTCCGCAGTTCGTCGAACAGGGCGTTGACGCTGGGCCAGTTGTCCCACAGGTCGTTGACGATGCGCCACATGTGGGCATTGGCCTGGACGTGTCGGCCGGCCGAGAGTGGCGTCGGGCCGGGGGAGAGGCTGAGCACCATCGGCCGTCCACTGTGCTCGATGGCCTGCCGGTAGCCCTCGACCTCGGCCTGCCGGTACGTCGGGGCGGCGATGTCGTCGACCTTGACGTAGTCCACGCCCCAACTGGCCAGCAGTTGGAACACCGAGTCGAGGTACGCCTGCGCGCACGGCTGGCTCATGTTCAAGCCCCACATGAGGTTGAGCCACGCCGCGGTGGTGTTGTTGTTGATCTGGCCGGCGCGGCAACTTGTTCCGAGGATCGGCACGTTGTCGGCCACGGCCTGGCGCGGAATGCCGCGCATCAGGTGCACCCCGAACTTCAGCCCCTGCGCGTGGACGTAGTCGGCCAACGGTTTGAAGCCGTTGTCACCTGCCGCTGAAGGAAATCGTGTGGTGTCAGGCAACAGACGGCCGTTGGCGTCCATGCGCAGCCGAGGGTTGAGGTTGCTGTCCTGGTTGGGGCTGTTGTTGTGCCGTCCCGGGTAGTACCAGGCCCAGTCGATGACGACGTACTGCCAACCGTGCTGACTGAGGTTGGTGCGCATGTAGTCGGCGTTCGCCTTGACGTCCGCTTCGGTGACGCTCCAGTTGAACGCGTCGTAGCTGTTCCAGCCCATCGGCGGGGTGTTAGCCGTGCCGTTGTCCCACGCGTTGGCTGTTCTTGGCTCGCTGACCGCGACGAACGCCGTGACTGCCAGCGTCACCACGGCAAGCAGCGTGATCATGGGTCGCCTGAGGAATAGCTTCATCGCAGCCCCATCAGGCAGTCGCAGGGAGGGGTGGTGCGTGGCGAGCTAGTGTTAGCGCTAACACAACGTCTGAGGTGAAATGCTAGCGCCTTTCTCGTGTCACCTCAACGAAACCCGATGATCGAGTGGTTTCCGTGTCAGCTGCCTGCTTTGTCCGACAGGCCACGGATGACGAGGCTGACCGCGTCCGCGATGTGCTGGCGGTGCCTGTCCAGGGTCTTCGAGGTGAGGCGTTCGTTGGCTGTGGCGGCGGCCAAGTGGTCGCTCGCCACCTTGAGTACGGCATTCATCGCGGCGGCCTGCACGCGGACTTCGAAGGCGTCCGGCGGCATGGCCATGCGGTCGGCGAGGACTTCGGCGAAGGTCTCCTCCGAGCGCTCGCGCAGCATCAGGTAGACGGCCCGCAACGCGGGTTCGTCGTGGGTCATCCGGACCACGGCGAGAACTGCCTCGATGTCCGTGCCGGAGGACGAGTCGAGTACGGGTGTGTACGCCGCTCGCAGGTGCTCGGTCAGGTCGAGCTCGCGCGGCCAGCCGCGCAGCACCGCCTGGAAGGCGTCGATCATCTTGGTCAGCAGCGGCTCCACGCAGCTTTCCTTGGTCGGGAAGTAACGCCACAGCGTGCGTTCGGAGACTCCGGCCGCCCGGGCGATCTGCTCGCCGGAGGTCGCGGCGACGCCCTGCGCGGCGAACAGCCGGACGGCGTGCCGGGAGATGTCGAGGCGTTGCCGCTGACGGTGCGCTTCGCTCGCCGGCGGGCGTCCCCGGCGGGGAGTCGCGACGTCCTCCATCCGGTGATCTAAGCACGCCGGCCGGTCGGAGAACTTTATTGGCAGTTACTGACAATAAAGTGCTACGGTCGAGTGGTCGGAAAATCACCGGAGGAGAGCCATGAGCGTTGCCGCCGAACGACTGCAGTTGCCCTTCGCCAGGCCGAACGTCCTCGACCTCGCCCCGCTGTACGAGGTGCTGCGCCGGGAGGCGCCGATCACGCCGGTCACCACCCCGGCCGGGGACCCCGCCTGGCTGGTCACCCGCTTCGAGGAGGTCCGCGACCTGCTCAGCGACAAGCGGCTCGGCCGCTCGCACCCCGAACCGGAGCGGGCGTCACGCATCACGACCGCCGCGGTGCAGGACGGGCCGACCGGCAACTACGAGACCGAGGAGGCCGACCACGCGCGGATGCGCCGGTTGCTGACCCCGGCGTTCTCGGCCAAGCGGATGCGGATGCTCTCCGACTACATGCAGCAACTGGTCGACGGTTATGTCGACCAACTGCTCGTCGAGTACGCCGACGCGACAGACGGCGTGGTCGACCTGCATACCGGGCTGGCGTTCCCGCTGCCGGTCGCGGTCATCTGCCGACTGCTCGGGGTGCCCGAGAGCGACACCGTGTACTTCCACTCGCTGTCCGAACGGATGGCCAGCCTCGGCACCGGCGACGACGCCCACCAGGCCCGGGAGGAGTTCAACCGCTACATGATCGGCCTGGTCGAGACCAAACGCCCGGATCTGGGCGAGGACGTCATCTCCGACCTCATCCGGGCCCAGAGCGCCGACGAGACCTTCGACTACGGCGAAATGGTCCGGCTCTGCGTCGGGCTGCTGTTCGCCGGGCACGAGACCACCGTGAACCGGATCGGCCTTGGCGCGCTGTTCCTGCTCACCCACCGCGACCAGTGGGAGGCGCTGACCGCCGATCCGGTCGGCCGGGTCAACGCCACGGTCGAGGAGATCATGCGGTTGGGTGCGCCCGGCGACCTCGGCCTGCTGCGGTATGCCCACACCGACCTCGACGTCGCCGGTGCCACCATCCGCCGCGGCGACGCCGTGATCCTGTCGATCAACGCGGCCAACCGCGACGCCTCGGTGTACAGCGACGCCGAGACCTTCGACCCGGACCGTCCGGAAAGGACACATCTGGGCTTCGGCCACGGCTCGCACTTCTGCATCGGCGCGAGCCTGGCCCGCACGGAGTTGCGCGTCGTGTTCACCACCCTGGCCCGCCGGCTGCCCGGTCTGCGGCTGGCGAAGGAGCTCGACGAGCTGGAGGTGCGTCCCACCCTCACCGGCGGCGTCACCTCGCTTCCCGTGACCTGGTGAGCCCGGTATTCGGAGGACGTCATGAAGGTGACAGTCGATCAGGGCAAGTGTGTCGGGTCCGGGCAGTGTGTGCTGGCGGCCGACGACGTGTTCGACCAGCGTGACGAGGACGGGATCGTGACGCTGCTGGACGCCGATCCGCCCGCCGGGCGGCTGACGGACGTGCGGCACGCCGCCCTGGTCTGCCCGGCGTCAGCGATCATCGTCGAGGAGTGATCCGCCCGGCGTGATCCCGGTCTGCGCTCCTGGCCACGGTGCCCATCCGGTTCACCGGGGCCAGGAGTGCGGACCTCAGTGTCCGATGTGGACATCGGGTCGGTGCGCCACTTCAGGACAGATTTGCGACTCAGTCGTGAGGCGACACTCCGGACCCGGGAGCGTGCACGTCCAACCGTCCGCACATCCCCAACCGTTGAGCGCTTTGGGGCGGCAGCACGCGAATATCGGCCTCCTTGAGGTGGCTGATGTCCTCCGCGCGAAGCCGGTCCAGGTGCTCGCCGGTCCGTTGCGCCACAGCCAGGGCGCCACTGCGCCATCGCTGTTCCCAGTCCGCGAGGCGGTCGCGTTTCAGTCGCGCCGCGGCCCGGTAGAAGTCGTCCAGCGCCTCATGATCACCTGACTCGACGCGCCGCCGCAGCTCCAGGAAACCCTCAATGGCGAGGTCCCGCCTTCGCCGCGCGGCCGCTTCGTCACTCGCGTACGCGTGGTCAGGGTCGGCGAGCGAAGCCGCTTTCGCGTACGCCTCCGGATCCGCCAGTGTGCCGGTGGGGAACGTGAACACCGCGTCGCCCGCTTCGGGCAGGCCGTTGTTCTGCATCACCACCACGATCCGCAGATCGTCGTCGTTCACCAGGCGGTGGATCGTGCCTGGCGTGAACCACGCGACCGTCCCGGCCTTGAGCGGCACCTCGGCGAATCCCTGGTGCGACAGCGTCTGGACACGGCCGCTGCCGTCGATCACCACGTAACACTCCGAGCAGGTCAGGTGCACGTGCGGCGAGCCGCCGCACACCCCGTCGTGCGTCGGCCAGTCGTAGACCTGCAGGCCGGAGAGCCCGATCCCGCCGGGAAACGGTATCACCACGGATGTTCCTCCACATAGGATTGGAGACGGCCGGAGTCCCACGCGCCGTCCACGATGACCACGCGGTAGCGCAGATCCAGCGTATCCGCCGGGACAAGCTCCACCGGATCGAAGAAGGCGAACGACGGGTTGACCGCCGGGAACGGCGTGTTGCGCACGAACCAGTGCGTGTTCTTGTTGCCCGGGTGATCCAGGAAGAGCAATGTCGACGCGCCGTCCACCTCGTCGTGCTGCCCGACGTAGGCCAGCCAACGTGCGGGCTTGCCCATCATGTCCGGGCCGCCGAGGCCGTCCGCCGCGATCACGTCCCCGTCGGTGAACGCCCGTGGGCCACGCCAGAACAGCCCGGTGTACCCGGCCAGCGGGCGTCCGTGTGTCGTGGGACTGCCGAGGACCAAGGGCTCGGTGCGGACGTTGGTCAGTGTCGTGGCGAAGTCCAGCGCCCAGGCAGCGGCGTCGACGTCCCGGACGGTGAACATGCGGACCTCGTCCACCCAGTGCTCGCCGGCCTGGGTATGCCAGGACAACCGTTCGCCGAAACGGATGCGTTCGGGTCCTTCCTCGCTGATGGTGAAGCCCTCGTGCCGCATGGTTCCCACGTTCGGCAGATCGACGTAACCCTGGCCGCGCACGTACGTGCCGCCGCCCCAGAAGTTCTGCCCGGACACGTCGGACGCCGTCATCTGAATGCCCTTGTGCCACCGGTGATCGTGCGGCCGGTACGCCGTGACCACGTTGCCGGCGAGGGTCCGCACCGGGTGCAGGTACGGCTTCGGGCCCTCGAACGCGGGCATGGACGGCCGGTAGACGTACTCGAAGATCTCCACATCGCCCGCGCCCACTCCGAGCGTCGACTCGTCGTGCCGCGTGATCTTCAGGTTCACTGCCATGGCGCACCAGTCCCTGCCATCGACGTGTAGAACGGGTTGCCAGGACTGATCTCGCCGCTCCGGACGGGTGTCGCCGTGAAGGCGGACGCGTACAGCGCGGCGATGAACTCCATGGTGTTCCTGGCGTCCGCCAACGTGACCGGTGGCACCTCGCCGCGGTCGAGCGCGTCGTACAGAGCCTCGACCTGGCACGCGTGCCCGCTGGTCACCTCCGAGTCACCGTTCTGCCACAGTGGAACGTCATGGCCCGGCGCGGGCGTCACGGTCCAGTCGGCGTCGGTATACCCGTAGAGGTGTTCCACTTCGACGGTGGCGCGTTCGTAGTCGAACCGCAGCGCCGAAATCTCTCTGGGGGACACAACGGAGTTCACGACGGTGGCGACCGCGCCGTTGGCGAAGGTCACCAGCGCCATGGAGACGTCCTCGGTCTGCACGTCGCGCGCCTGCCGGGCAGCCAGCGCACGGATCTCCCGCCACGGACCGAGGATCGACAGCATCAGGTCGAACTGGTGAATGCCGTGGCCCATGGTCGGACCGCCGCCTTCACTGTCCCACGAGCCGCGCCACGGTACCGCGAAGTACGCATCGTCGCGGTACCACAGCGTGGCACAAGTGGCCACCAATGGTCTGCCGAGCTCGCCAGCCGTGGAGAGCTGCCGTAACCGGATCGCGGCAGGGCCGAAACGGTGCTGGAAGACGGTCGCGACGTGTCCCGTGGAAGCTCGTTCCGCCTCGATGAGCGCGTCCATTTCGGCGAGCGACAGCGCGGGCGGTTTCTCCACCAGCACAGTGACTCCCGCGGCGAGGCACTCGAGCGCCAACGGCGCGTGGTGACGCGGAGGAGTGCACAGGTGCACCACATCCACCTTCTCTTCGGCCAGCAGCGCGCGAACGGTCGGATGAACGCCGGGGACGCTCCACTCCTTGGCGAACGCACGGGCCCGATCGTCGTCCACATCGACGACGGCAACGAGTTCGGCACGGTCGCCCAAGGCCGCCGCGTGGGCGGCCGCGATCCCGCCCGTGCCGACGATCGCCGCACGGCTCACCTGGCCGAATCCACTTCGGACTGGAGCTCCTTGATGAACGCCGCGGCCGTCTGCTCCGGTGTGGCGCGGCCGAACAGCACGTTCTCGGTGTGCCGCTTGAGGATCGCCTCGATGGTGCTGGCCCCGTTCGGCGTCACCCTCGGCGGGTCGCTGACCGGCAGCGTGCCGAGGAAGTCGGCCGCGGCCTTGTCGGTCTCCTTGAGCTGGCCGGTGATCGCCGCCCGGGTCTTCTCGTTGGCGGGCACACCGCGTTCGGTGAGCAGGACCTTGGCCGCTTCCTCGTTGTTGGCCAGGAAGTTCACGAAGGCCGCCGCCTCGGCGGGGTGCTTGGTGCGAGACGAGACCGACCAGAACATCGACGGCTTGTAGTACGCCGCGGGTGCCTTGGCCTGCGCCTCACCGGGCAGCCTGAGCAGTTTCAGCTTCGCGCCGCTGGCCGCGGTCAACGCGGTCAGCTGGGTGTTCCACCACATCGCGAACGCCGCCGTGTTGGTCGCGGTGGCGGACTGGTTCAGCCCGGCCGAGGCCTTCTCGACGGTCACCGGCGGTGGCGGCGCCGTACCGGCCTTGGCGATGTCGAGCAGGTAGGTCCAGTAGTCCTGCAGGACCTTGGGCGGGACGACCACCTTGCCCTGGTCGTCGAACAGGGCCGAGCCTGCCTGCCGGGCCCAGACGTGCAGCCCGCCCGCGTCGTTGAAGCCCCAGGACTGGATGCCCCACACCGTGCCGCCGCCCGCCTTGGACACCTGCTCGCCTGCCTTCCGCAGGTCCTCCCACGTCCACTTGGTGTCGTCGGGCAGCGCGACGCCGTACTTGGCCAGCAGGTCCGTGTTCACCACGACCGAGTACGCCGCCAACCCGACCGGCAGCGCGTACTGCTTGCCGTCGATCGCGCCAGTGGCAAGCGCCTTGCCGTCGAATCCGCTGGTGTCGAGGTGTTTGCGTGCCTCGTTGAGGTCCAGCAACGCGCCGCGCTCGGCGTACGAGGCGAGGTAGAGCTCGTCCATCTGGATGATGTCCGGCGCGTCGTTGGCCGCCACCGTGGTGGCCAGGCTGTCCCAGTACCCGTTCCACTCCTTGAACTCCCCGCGCACGGTGATGTTCGGGTGTTGCTTCTGGAACAGCTCGATCACCTGTTGTGTCCGCTTGTGCCGGTCGTCCGCGCCCCACCAGGTGAAGCGCAACGTCACCGGCTCGGTCGACAGTTCCCCGTCGGCGCCGGAACCGGACGAGCAGGCCACCATCAGGGTGGCGGTCAGCGACAACAGCACCGGCCACACGGCCCGGCGGATCACCTGTGTCAGCATGGGTAGGAGGCTCCTTTCCGGCTATTTGCCGCCGGTCGTGGCGATTCCCCTGACGAGGTAGCGCTGTCCGAACAGGAACGCCAGGAAGATCGGCACCAACGACACGACGTTCATCGCGAACAGCGAGCCCCACGACGTCGAGACGGTCGAGTCGACGAACGACCGCAGGGCGACGGGCACGGTGTACATCTCCGGGTCCGTCAGGTAGATCAGCTGGCTGAAGAAGTCGTTCCACGTCCAGATGAACGTGAAGATCGTGGTGGTGGCCAGCGCGGGTTTCATCAGCGGCAGGACGATCCGCAGGAAGATCCGCGGGTGACCGCAGCCGTCGATGCGCGCCGCCTCGTCCAGTTCCCTCGGCAGGCCGCGGATGAACTGCACCATCAGGAAGATGAAGAACGCGTCGGTGGCCAGGATCTTCGGCACGATCAGCGGCAGGAAGGTGTTCACCCAGTCCAGCTGGGAGAACAGGATGTACTGCGGCACGATGATCACGTGGATCGGCAGCATTATCGTGCCGAGCATGATCCCGAACCACCAGCGCTTGCCGGTGAACTCCAGGCGTGCGAAGGCGTACGCGGCCATCGAGCAGGACACGAGGTTGCCGATGATGCAGCCCAGCACGACGATCGTCGAGTTGATCAGGTAGTGCCCGAACGGTGACGACAGCGCGTCCCAGCCCTGCGAGTAGTTCTCGGTGCGCAGCGTGTCGAGCACCAGGCCGGGACTGCGGAAGATCTCGTCGTCCGGCCGCAGTGAACTGACGACCATCCACAGCACCGGGTACAGCATCACGAACCCGAGCAGGATCAGGCCGGCGTGTTTGGCGGGGGCCGACAACCGCCGCAGGACATCAGTCGTCATAGAACACCCAGAACCTCGCGGCCCAGAAGTTGATCGCGGTGAACGCGCCGATGATCAGTAGCAGGAACCAGGCCAGCGCGGAGGCGTAACCCATGTCGAACCGGCTGAAACCCTGCTGGTACAGGTAAAGCGTGTAGAACATGGTGGAGTCGGACGGCCCGCCGGTGCCGCCGGAGACCACGAACGCCTGGGTGAACGACTGGAAGGCGTGGATGATCTGCAGCACCAGGTTGAAGAAGATGATCGGGGACAGCAGCGGCAGCGTGATGTGCCGGAAGCGGGACCACCTGCCCACCCCGTCGATCGCGGCGGCCTCGTAGTACACGGCGGGGATCTGCCGCAGCCCGGCCAGGAAGATGATCATCGGCGCGCCGAACGTCCACACGTTGAGCACGATGAGCGTGGACAGCGCGGTGTCCGGGTCGGAGATCCAGCCCTTGCCCTGGATGCCGAAGAGGGCCAGGACACGGTTCACCATGCCTTCGGCGCCGAAGATCTGCGTCCACAGCACCGCGATCGCGACACTGGATCCCAGCAGTGACGGCAGGTAGAAGGCCGACCGGTAGAACGCCAGTCCGCGCAGGCCGCGATCGAGCAACATCGCGACACCCAACGCGAACGCCAGTTGCAGCGGCACGGACACGAGCACGTACGTGAAGGTGACGCCGAGCGCGTTGTGCAGCCGCTCGTCGGTGAAGATGCGGCCGAAGTTGTCCAGCCCGATGAACTTGGGCGGCTGGATCAGGTTGTACTTGGTGAAGCCGAGGCCGAACGACGCCGCGACCGGGCCGATCGTGACGAAGAGCAGTCCGGCGAACCACGGCGCCAGGAACCAGAACGCGGCCTTGTTGTCCCGTTTGCGGACCGCGGTGCCACTTCGCCGTAACCGGCGCAGCTCGTCGAGAGCGCTCATGTCGTCCGAACCATCATCACCACTCCGTGGATCAGGCCGAGCGGAAAACGCTTTCCACCATGGCAGGGGTGTTTCGCCACGTCAAGTGCCGGTCTGGTCACCGGGCTCGCGCCGTGCTGTCCCGGATGATCAGCCGGCCCTCCACGGTCACGTGGGTGATCGGCCCGGATTCCTTCAGTGCGAGGCGGATCGCCTCGGCACCGGCATACGCCAGGGGCAGCGCCACGGTGGTCAGCCGGGGTGTCACGTTGACCGCGAGCCCGATGTCGTCGAACCCCGTCAGCGAAACGTCCGACGGAACCTCCACCCCGGCCGCCCGCAAGGCGGACAGGGCACCGACGGCGATGAGGTCGTTGGCCGCCATGACCGCGTCGAAGTCCGAAGCCAGCCGCCGTGCGGCGGTGAATCCGCCCTGCCTGCTCACTTCGCAGTGCACTACCCGGACATCGGCAACATCGCCGTCGCGCAGCCCGGCCAGGAATCCCTCGGTCCGCGCCGACATCGCCGCCTGTGCCCGCTCGCCCGCGAGGATCACGACCCGGCGGTGACCGGTCAGCGCGACATGGCGCCCGATTTCCGTTGCCGCGCGGTAATTGTCGAACCTGATCGAGTGGAACGGCAGGTCGGTGTCGCCCACGACGACCACCCGGCCGCCGTCGCCTTGGTACGCCTGCAATTCGGCGAGCAGGCGCCCCGACAGCGCGTCCGCGTCGATACGGCCGGAAGTCAGCACGAGTGCCCGCGGCCGCAGAGCCCGCAGCTGACGGATGGTTTCCAGTTGGCGTGCGGGAACGCCACGCGTCGCTGACACCGTCACGAACGCGCCCTTGGCGCGGGCCTGGCGTTCCATGGCCGCTACCACGATCGCGATCGACGGTGTTGTGATGTCGTCCGCGACCAGTGCGAGTGCGTCGCTGCTCGTGCGCATCGCACGCGCGGAGACGTCGGCTGTGTAGCGCAACCGTGCCGCTGCGGCCAGCACGCGGTCGCGGTACTCCGGCGCGACGGATCGCGAACTGCCGCCGAGTACGCGCGACGCCGTTGCCACGGATACGCCTGCATCCGCCGCCACGTCGTGCAGCGTCACGCTTCGCCGCGGATGCGGCATCACGTCTCACCGCCGCGCATGTCCGGCGCCGCTATGACGGGCATCTGGGTGGTTCGGCCTGAGGAGAGCACCATCGCCCTGCTCCTTTACGCCATCATGGAGCCATGCGTGGGGAAAACGCATTCCAACACGTCCAGCCGGGTTCATCAAGGGCGTCGGCGGGCGCCGAGGAACCGTGCCTGTGATGGAACAGCGCGTCGATCCCTCGCCGACCCTCCAGGACGTCGCCAAGGAGGCGGGCGTTTCCGTGGCTACGGCATCGCGGGTGCTCAACGGCAGCAGCCGGACCGTCGGCAAGGACAACGTGGAGCGCGTGCTTCGCGCGGCGGGCAAACTCGGCTACGCGCCCAACCTGTCGGCGCAGGCAACCGCCAGGGGGTCGACGAAGACCGTCGCGCTGGTGGTGAGCGACATCGCCGATCCGTACTTCTCCACGCTGGCCGCCGGTGTGCTGGAAGGCGCCGAGGCCGCGGGTCTCATCGTCACCATGGCTGTGGCCGACCGGTCCGCCGAGCGGGAGTGCCGGATCGTCGCGACGCTGCGTGGGTACCGGCCGCACGTGATCATCGTCGCCGGCAGCCGTCTGGACGGCCCGCGGGATGCGCTGGTCGAGGAGTTGCGGGCCTATGTGGCGGCGGGTGGCCGTGCGGCGGTGATCAGCCAGCCGGGCCTGCCGTTTCCCACCGTCGCGATCGACAACGCCGGTGCCGCCAAGGATCTCGCGCTCGCGCTGGCCGACGAGGGCTACCGCCGGTTCGCGGTGATCCGTGGCCCGGCCGGGCTGCACACGTCCCGTGACCGCTGCGACGGATTCCTCGCCGGCCTCAGGCAGGCGGGCATCGAGGTGTGCCGTGTGCTCGACACCGAGTTCACAGAGGACGGTGGGTACGCGGCGGCGAGCAGGCTGATCGCTGCTGGACTGGACGACGTGGAACTGCTGTTCGCCGTCACCGACGCGATGGCGATCGGCGCGATGCGCGCAGTGCGTGACGCCGGTTTGGTGCCCGGCCACGACATCGCGGTCGCAGGCTTTGACGACATCGGCCCGGCCACGGACGTCAGTCCGGCCTTGACGACCGTACGTGTGCCGCTGCACGAGATGGGCAAGCGCGCGATGGACCTCGCGCTGTCCGGCGCCGATCCGGCCGAAGTCCAGTGGATGCCGACGCAACCCGTGCTGAGGACGAGCACCCCCACCTCCACCCCTGATTCTGTGTCGTGAGTGTTTATCAGGGTTCTAACGCCGATAAACACTCACGAGGGGGACTGGTTCGATGCCCGCCAGGCTTGCTGACGGCCGTACTCCTAAGGTGAACTATGGCCTTTCGTACGCTGATGTTCGCCACTGTGCTGGCGTTCACCTTGGTCGCGCCGCCCGCGGTCGCGGCGCCCACCGACACCCTTCCGATCGCCAAGGCCCGCAGCCAGCCGTTGGGCACGGTCGTGACGGTCAGCGGCACCGTCACGACGTCGTCAGGCGCGTTCGAGTCGAGCTTCTTCGACAGGGGCTTCGGCCTGCAGGACGGCACCGCTGGCATCTACATCAGTACACCGGAGAACCTGAACGCCGACCCGGGAAGGCGCGCGAAGGTGACAGGCACCCTGCGCGACAGCTATGGCTTCTTGATCCTGGTTCCCACGGCCGTCGAGCTCGGCCACACAGGCCCGCTGGTGCGTCCGAGGTGGACGGCGACCGCACGGGTCGGCGAGCAGACAGAAGGCCGGTTGGTCCAGGTAGCGGGCCGGATCAGCCAGGCACCGATCAGCGATCTGCCGTACGGCTACAAGTTCTGGGTCAACGACGGTTCCGGCGAGGTGCAGGTCTTCGTCAACACCCAGACCGGCATCGACGTCTCGCGGTTCAGGCTCGGCCAGGTGGTGCTGGTGACCGGGTTGAGCGGGCAGTTCGAGAGCCACTACGAGGTTCTGCCTCGCTCGCCACGGGATATCACGGCGTTCGGCTGACGCGGCGCCCGCATCGACGGCAACGGCGCGACTGCCATCAGAAGCAGTCGCGCCGTCGGAGACCGTCAGCGAAGGGGGAGTGGCGTCAGGAGCGGACCAGCCGGGCGATCGCCTCGCTGGCTTCGCGGACCTTCTCGTCCGCGGTCTCGCCGCCCTGGGCGATGGCCTCGGCCACGCAGTGCTTCAGGTGCTCGTCCATCAGACCGAGCGACACCGCCTGTAGTGCCTTGGTCGCCGCCGAGATCTGCGTCAGCACGTCGATGCAGTACTCGTCGTTCTCCACCATCCGCTGCAGGCCGCGGACCTGTCCTTCGATCCGCCGCAGCCGTTTGAGGAACGCTTCCTTGTCCCCGGTGTATCCCCGCATGTCCTTCTCTCCCTCCGCACCGGCCAACCAGCCTACCCCTTACGGGTATCCGCGGCGAGAACGCCGGACTGGAAGCCGCGCAGCCGCAGGCTGTTGCTGACCACGAACACCGAGCTGAACGCCATCGCCGCGCCCGCGATCATCGGGTTGAGCAGTCCCGCCATCGCCAACGGCAGCGCTGCCACGTTGTACGCGAACGCCCAGAACAGGTTGCCCTTGATGGTGCCCAGGGTCCGCCTGGCCAGCCGGATCGCGTCGACGGCCGCGAGCAGGTCGCCTCGGACCAGCGTCAGGTCGCTCGCCTCGATCGCGACGTCCGTGCCGGTGCCCATCGCCAGGCCGAGGTCGGCCTGGGCCAGCGCCGCGGCGTCGTTCACGCCGTCGCCGACCATGGCGACCACGCGCCCGGACGACTGCAGCTCGCTGATCACGTCGACCTTGTCCTTCGGCAGGACCTCGGCGATCACCTCGTCGATGCCCACCTCGGCCGCGATCGCCTCGGCCACGGCCGAGTTGTCCCCGGTCAGCAGCACCGGCTTGAGCCCGAGCGCCCGCAGCTTGGCCACCGCCTCGGCCGACGTCGGCTTGACCGTGTCGGCGACGACGAACACCGCCTTGGCCGCGCCGTCCCAGCCGACCGCGACCGCGGTCCTGCCTGCCCGCTCCGCCGCGGACTTCGCCGACGCCAGCTCCGGCGGCAGTTTCTGGCTCCAGTCCTCGAGCAACGCCGTCCGGCCCGCGACGACCGCGTGCCCGTCGACGATGCCTTGCACGCCAAGGCCTTCGCTGTTCCGGAAGTCGGAGACGTCAGGCAGGTCACCGAGCTTGTCCGCCGCCGCCCGTGCGATCGCCTGGGCGATGGGGTGTTCGGATGCCTTCTCCAGCGCACCGGCCAGCCGCAGGGCTTCCTCGTCCTGGACGCCGTCCGCCACGTGGATGTCCACAACAGACATCTGACCGGTGGTCACGGTGCCGGTCTTGTCCAGCACCACGGTGTCGACGCGGCGAGTGGACTCCAGCACCTCCGGGCCCTTGATCAGGATTCCGAGCTGCGCACCACGGCCCGTGCCGACCAGCAACGCGGTCGGCGTCGCCAGCCCGAGCGCACACGGGCACGCGATGATCAGCACGGCCACGGCAGCGGTGAAAGCCGCCGCGGTCGAACCGCCCGCGCCCAGCCAGAACGCCAGTGTGCCGACGGCCAGCGCGATCACGATCGGCACGAACACGCCGGAGATCCGGTCGGCCAGCCGCTGCACGTCGGCTTTACGGGTCTGCGCGTCCTCCACGAGCTTGGCCATCTGCGCCAGCTGCGTGTCCGAACCGATCCGCGTCGCCCGCACGACCAACCGCCCACCGGCGTTGACCGTGGCGCCGACGACCTTCTCGCCCGGCCCGACCTCGACCGGAACGGACTCGCCGGTCAGCATGCTCACGTCGACCGCGGAGCTGCCTTCCTCGATCACGCCGTCGGTCGCGATCTTCTCGCCCGGCCGGACCACGAACCGGTCGCCCACCTTCAGAGTGTCGACCGGGACACGCACCTCACGGCCGTCCCGCAGCACCGCGACATCCTTCGCGCCGAGTTCCAGCAGGGCTCGCAGCGCGGCGCCCGCCCGTCGCTTGGACCGCGCCTCGAAGTACCGGCCCGCC
Organism: Kibdelosporangium persicum; assembly: GCF_013280595.1. Classification (GTDB taxonomy): domain Bacteria; phylum Actinomycetota; class Actinomycetes; order Mycobacteriales; family Pseudonocardiaceae; genus Kibdelosporangium; species Kibdelosporangium persicum. Next base: position 348,131 of record NZ_JAAATY010000006.1, on the reverse strand, counting down.
AGGATGAACGTGGTCACGCCCGCGGCGACCTCGAAGTAGATGTTGCCGTCGCCGCTCATCCGCTGGATGGTCAGCTCGAACGGGTGCGTCATGCCCGGCACACCCGCGCTGCCCCACAGCAACGCGTACAACGACCAGGCGAACGCGGCGAGCGTGCCCATCGAGATGAGCGTGTCCATGGTGGCCGCACCGTGCCGCAGGTTCTGCCAGGCGGCACGGTGGAACGGCCACGCCGCCCACACCAGCACCGGTCCGGCCAGCGCCAGGGAGATCCACTGCCAGTAGGTGAACTGCAGTGCCGGGATCATCGCCATCGCGATCACCGGGACGGACAGCACGACCGCGCCGATCAGTCGTTGCCGCAACGACCGCAGCGGGTCGTCCTCCTCGGCCTCTTCGGTCTTCTCCGGCTGCGGCAGCGTGGCGCCGTACCCGGCGGCCTCGACCGTCTGCACGAGCACGGCCGGGTCCGTCTCGGCCGGGAAGGTCACTTTGGCCTTCTCGGTGGCGTAGTTCACCGTGGCGGTCACGCCGTCGAGCTTGTTCAGCTTGCGTTCGATGCGGTTGGCGCACGACGCGCAGGTCATCCCGCTGATCGCCAGTTCGATCTGCTGACCGGCGACGGACTGGACGTTCGACGTCATTTCAGTCTCCTTCCCCGGATCAGTGGCCGTGGCCGTCATCGTTGTGGCCGTCGTTGTTCTCGGGCTGGGCCGGTGGCGGCGGGGCGGGGGCGTTGCCGCCGTCGGTGCTCAGCGTGAAGTCCGCCGTCCGCACCTTGCCGTTGTGCTGGAAGTCCAGGAACAGCCGGTACGTGCCGCTCGACGGCACCTCGGCGTAGAAGGTGATGCCTGGTCCGGCCGCTGTCCTGCCGTCGCCGGGCTCGCCGTCCGGGTGGACGTGCAGGTAGGCGAGATCGCCCGTGCGCAGGGCCACCAGGTGCCCGTACGCCCCCAGGTAGGGCTGCAGATCGGTGACGTCCTGCCCGTTCTTGCGGACCGTCAGCGTGACTCGGGAGGACTGGCCGGGGACCAGGTCGCCCTCCAGCCTGACCTCGTAGTCGTCGACGGTGGACACGCGGAAGTCACGGTAGGTGACCGGCTGGAAATTGCCGGGTGCGGCCAGGTCCACGCCGAGTGTCAGCGCCTTGCCGCCGGTCGGTTTGAAGTCGGCGTACGCCCGGTAGCTCCCGGCCTGGGTGAGCGTCAACGGGACGGTCCAGGTGCCGTCCGGCGCCATCTCCGGGTGCACGTGCTGGAAACCGGCGAGGTCGCGGCGCACCACGATCAGGTGCATCCGCTTCTCGTGCTCGACGTCGAACGCGGTCAGCGCGCTGCCGTCGGCCTTGGTGATCTTGAAGGCGAACTGGGTGGTGGTTCCCGTGGCGAACGTCGTGGTGGACGGCGTGAAGCGGTAGCCGTCCCTGGCCGACGCCAGGCCCGCGGGATCCCCGGTGCTCGCCGTGACGGTGCCGCCGTGGGTGTCCGTGTGCGCGGCAGCGGGCGTGCCCGCCGCGTCGCTCACGGGACCGACAGCGGTGCCGATCGCCCAGGCGCCGCCGGCGACCAGGGCGAGCGCCGCACCGTAGACGGTGAGCCTCGTGGCTGTGTTCATCGTCAGTCCTGTTCTCGGGCTGAGGAGCGGTCATCCGGCCGGCCCCTCCAGGGTACCCCCTACCCGTACCCCGAACGGACGTGGCCGTGGTCATGTTTATACCCCCAGGGGGTATCAAAGAGCAAGAAGGTATCCGAGCGTGGTCTCTGTCCCTGGATGCGGTGCGGTTTGACACGGGGACCCGCGGGCGGCCGCACTCCGTGTCGTCCTTTCCGGCACCCCGAGTTGACCATTGCGGCACCTCGAGTTGACCATTGCGGCACCTCGAAATTCCCTACCGATGCGGGGAGGGCGGGCGAGTAGCGCCGCTGGGTTACCAGGCGAGGTACTGCTCGGGGATGCCGAACGCGTCGACCAGCGTGCGCGCGTGCGGCCGAAGGGCCTTGCACAGGGCGTTGACCTCGGCGACCACCTTCTTGGCACCTGACGCCGTGATCCGGCCGTGTTCGAGGAACCACGCGCGGTCCTGTTCGATCGCCGACAGCGCGTACAGGTCGCAGACCTGCTCCAGCAGGGCCCTGACCTCCTCGTCCTGGCACTTCTCGACAGCCGCCGCGAACGCGTCCAGGATCAACCGGTCGATGTGCGCACGTCCGGCGAGCAGCACGTGGTCCTGGGCGTCGTTGAACACGTCGAACGGATCGGCGTCCGACGACGCGGCGGCGCGCAGCCGACGGGCCAGACCAGCGAGAACGTGCTGCTCACGGTCCTCGAACAGGCTCCGGTGCCAGGCACGGGAGCGCAGGTCGTCATCGTCGAACCGGCCGATCACCTGGCGTGCGGCGATCCGCTCCAGCACGGCACCCATCAGCTGCTCGGCCACCAGGCGGGCCGTCGCCAACGGGCTGAGGTCGGCGAAGTTGTCGCGGTAGTCGGTCAGCAGGCCCTTGGCGACCAGTTGCAGCAGGACCGTGTTGTCACCTTCGAACGTGGTGAAGACGTCGGTGTCGGCCTTCAAAGCGGGCAGTGTGCTGTCAGCGAGGTAGCCCGCGCCGCCGCACGCCTCGCGTGCGGTTTGGATGGTGCTTGTGGCGTGCCACGTGGCCACGGCCTTGATCCCGGCGGCCCGCGACTCCAGCCGGCGCTGCGCGATCGGATCGGGTTCCGGCGCGCTCTGCACGTCGTGCAGCATGCTGACGAGCTCGTCCTGCGCGAAGTTCAGCGCGTACGTCTTCGCCAGCGCGGGCAGCAGTTTCCGTTGGTGGGCGAGGTAATCCATCAGCTGGATCTCGGTGTCCGAGTCCGGCCTGCGGAACTGCCGGCGGCTCTCCGCCCGGTGCACCGTGATGGTCAGCGCGCGTTGGGCGGCGCTGTTGGCCGAGCCCGCCACGCTGATCCGGCCGCGGACGAGCGTGCCGAGCATCGTGAAGAACCTGCGGCTGTCGCTCTCGATCGGACTGACGTACGTGCCCTCATCGGTCACGTCGCCGTACCGGTTGAGCAGGTTCTCCTTCGGAATCCGAACGCCGTCGAACCACAACCTGCCGTTGTCCACGCCGTTCAGCCCGGCTTTCGGCCCACAGTCCGCGATCCGCACGCCGGGCATCGGACGGCCCTCGTCGTCCCGGATGGGCACAACGAAGGCGTGCACACCGTACGAACGGTCGCCGACGATCAGCTGAGCGAACACCACGGCGAGACGGCCGTCTCGCGCGGCGTTGCCGATGTAGTCCTTGCGGGCGTCGTCATCCGGCGTGTCCACGATGAACTCGCCCGCCTCGTACCGTGCGGTGGTCCGCAGATGCTGGACGTCGGACCCATGGCCGGACTCGGTCATCGCGAAGCAGCCGGGCAGGTCGAGGGACATCACGCCGGGGAGGTACTTCTCGTGGTGGCGTTCCGTGCCCAGCATCTGGATCGCGCCGCCGAAGAGTCCCCATTGGACACCGGCCTTGACCATCAGCGACAGGTCGCCGTAGCCGAGCAACTGGAACGCCACGACCGAGCCGCCGACGTCACCTTCGCCGCCGTACGCCGGATCGAATCCGAGCCGCGGGTGCCGGGTGCGCGCCAGCTCCTTGAGCTGGTCGAAGACCTGCGCCCGGTGCGCCTCGACATCCAGCCCGAGCGTGTCCGCGAGTTTCGCGTCGGTCATGCGTTCCCGCAGCTCCCGGCGGAGGTCCCGCCACCGGCCGTCGAGCACCTCGGTGATCCGCGCAGGTTCGATCATGTCCGCACGGTTACCCCACCGGTAGCCCGCCTACACGTCATATGCTGGCCGTATGTGCCGGAACATCACCACTCTGCGTGGCCTGGAGCCCGCGGCGACGCCCGCTGAGATCGAGGCGGCCGCACGCCAGTACGTCCGCAAGGTCAGCGGCGTCCAGTCGGTCTCCGACGCCACCCGTGAGGCGTTCGAGGCGGCCGTCGCCGAGGTCACGGCGACCACCACGCGGCTGTTGGAGTCCCTGCCCGCCCGCCGCCAGCCACCGGCCACGGTCCCACCGTTGCGGCGGCCCGAAGTACAGGCACGGCTGGCAGCCAAGGGCAGCAAACCCTCGTGAGTGTTTATCGGTGTTCTAACCCTGATAAACACTCACGAGAGGGTCAGGCGCCGATCGCCTTGCTGACCGCGTTCGGGCCGTCGTAGGTGCGGTCGGGGATCTGTTCGAGTGCCTTGAGCGCTTCGCCGTCCGCGCCCTGGGACTGGGCGTGCTCGACCAACGTGGACTTGTCGCACGGGTAGTCGACGCCCTTGAGGTACTTCTGGATCGTGATGGCATTCGGTTGGTTCATGGGTCCAGACGTACCCGGACGCCCGTCGTCCACACTGATCAACTCGGCCACGTCGGCGAGCACCCGGGCGACCTGCACGTCGGTCACGAACGAGACCTCGTGCTCACACGGCTGAACGGATTCCCACGTGCACGGCGCGCCGCAGACCGGGCACTGCGCGGTCCAGGAGATGTGCACCCGATGGAGTGACCGGCTCAACGGAGCCGCGTTGAGCACGTTGCCCATCCAGAAGACCGACACGGTCGGGGTACCGACGGCCTGCGCCAGGTGCCGCGGCCCGCTGTCGTTGGCGAGCAGCACCTGGCTGCGACGCAGTACCCCGACCAGGCCGGACAAGGTGAGCGCGCCGACGAGGGAACGCACCTGCACCCTTCGTGCCTTCGCCTCGTCGACGACCTCCGCCTCCTCGCCCGTGCCCACCACGACGACACTGGCGCGGTCGGCGAGTGCGGCGATGACGTCGACGAACCGCGACGCGGGCCATCGTCGCCGCGGATCCATCGCGCCAGGGTGGACGGCCAGGATGGGGCCTGACAGACCGTCCAGTGCCGCATCCGCCTCGGCCAGGTCGGCGGCGGTGGACGCGATCCGTGGCTCGAGAGCGGCCGGTTTCGCGCCCACCAGGCCGACCACTTCGAGCGCACGCAGTACCTCGTTCTGATAGAACTGGTAGGGCACCCACCGGTCGAGTTCCGCGGCGTCCGGTGTGCGCGAGCCGACGGTGTGCCCGGCGCCCAGACGCTGGATGAACGGGTTGGACCAGCGGCCTCCGCCGTGCAGTTGCACGGCCAGGTCGAAGGGCCGGTCGAAGAACCGCTCCTGTTCGGCGGGATCCTCCTGACCGCCGGTCGGCTCGTACACGCCACGGGCGACCGGGAGCACGACCACGTCGTCCACCGGACCGGGACGAGATCCCAGCAGCTCGGCGGCCAGCGGCGTGCCGAGCAGGGTGATCTTCGCCGTGGGGTACGCCGTGGCGAGCGATTCGATGGCCGGCATGCTGAACAGCAGGTCGCCCAGACCGCCACCACGCAGCACCGCGATCCGGGAGATCGCCGGCAACCGGGAACCCGCCGGTCCGATCTCGAGCATGGGCGTCACCTCCGGGAAGTCCGAGCGGAGGTGTTCCCTGCTTGGCCGGACCTATTCAGCCCGCCACAACGCCGGAGCCGACGGCGGTTCCCATCCTTGTTGTGCCATATGGTTTTGCAGGCACACATAGCCGATCCCGTCGTACGTCACACGGGTACCGGCGCTGTACGTCGTTCCGGCCGCCCACGTGCCTGTGCCGGGCGGCGGGGTCGTGGTGGGCGGTCCTTGCGGCACGTTCAGCACGAAATCGAACGCCGCTTCGCGTCCGTTGCCCACGTTTCGCACGGTCATGAGCAGACGTGGATCGAACAGCGAGTCGGTGTTGTTGCGTGGCTCGCCGGGGAAGTACAGCTGGGTCGTGAGCACCGGACGGTTGGGTGCCTGCACCTTGACGTGGATGTGCCGGGTGCGGCCGGGATACAGGCCGGGCACGATCGTGGTCAGTTTGAAGGCGCCTTGCGCGTCGGTGAACTGGTGCCCGCGGAACCGGTAGCCGACGTTGTCGTAGGCGCCGTTGTTGTCAGCCTGCCAGAAGTCCAGCAGCACATTGCTCAACGGCAGGCACTTCAGGCCGAACACGAAACCGCTGACGGTCAGCGGCGTGCCGGCCGTGCCGGGCTGCACGAGTGACGTGCGCCGTGGCGAGTTCGGCTTGAAGTACGGGCCTTCCATCTGTGGCGGGGTCGGGTCGTCGCCGTCGTCACAAGCAGGGGTGAGCGGGGGAGTGCCGGTGCTGGTACGGGCCAGTGCGGGGACCGCGAGCATGGCGGCGGGAACCGCCACACCGGCGGCGAGCGCGGCCCGCAACACCGTCTTCCGGCTGGGAAGGTTGTCCATTCCTGCTCCTTGTGGGCGCGTGGGACAGTGACAACCAACCTAGGGAGCCGGTTGCTCGCTGACGATGGACTGGTGCGGCCAGTCGTGGTGTTTTTCCCGGAAGTCACCGGGGCTGTCGCCGGTCTCGCGGCGGAAGAACCGGCAGAAGTACGCCGAGTCGGCGAACCCGACCCGGTGGGAGATCTGCCGGACCGTGAGGTCACTCCTGATCAGCAGCCTCTTCGCTTCCCGGATGCGTGCCTCGCGGATGAGGTGCGACGGCGTACGGCCGGTGGCGTGCTTGACGACGTCGGTGAGGTAGCCGGGCGTGACGCCGATCTGGTCGGCGTAGTCGCGTACCGTCCACAAATCGGTCCGTGCGGTCAGTTGTGTGAATCTCTGCGCCACCGCGTTCGCTCTCGACGGACTGGGTCCCGCGACTTCGGTGAGCCGCGCGGCCCGCGAGATGATCACGTGCAACAACGCGCGCAGAACGGATTCGGTGCCGTCGCGGAACTCGTCGTGCAGTTCGGTGACGAGCCTTTCCATTCGCTGGTGGGCCTTGTGGTCGAGGCTGAGCCACGGTCGTTCGCTGAGCCTGTGCAGCAGGTCCCGGTCGGCCGGGTGGTCGACGAGGAAGTCGTCGGTGAAGAGAGTGACGATTCCGTCGAGGTCCTGCACGTTCTCCCAGTGGTGCACCTGCCCGGGAACGATCACGCACAGATGCGGCGGCCGCAACTCCCACCTGGCCAGGTCGACGACATGCGTGCCGGTGCCGCGGGTGACGTAGACGATCTCGTGGAAGGTGTGCCGGTGCGGGAAAGGTGCGTGCGAGAGCGGCCCGATGGAGTCGAACGTGCCCATCGAGAACGGCATCGCGTCCGGCACTTCCAGCCGATGGATCGGTGGTTCCCCGTTGTGGGGCGGCAGGCAGGGCGTCCCCGGCGGAACTGTGGTGCCACGCATGGCCGATCCTCCCGTCGTCGCGAGGTCCAGACCAATTATGCGCACGGGCGGGGTCCGCCGGATCCGGTCTGTCGTCGGTACCGTCCGGGCCGGTTCGGCTCAGCGATCGGCGACCTGGCCGTTCGTCACTTCGATGTGGCGGTTGGTCGAGACGGCGTCCAGCATCCGGCGGTCGTGCGTGACCAGCAGCAGCGTTCCGGGATACGTGGCCAAAGCCGATTCCAGCTGCTCGATCGCGGGCAGGTCCAGGTGGTTCGTGGGCTCGTCCAGCACGAGCAGGTTCACACCCTTCGCCTGCAACAGGGCCAAAGCCGCCCGCGTCCGTTCGCCAGGGGACAGCGACCTGGTCGGCCGCGTGACGTGCGCGGACTTCAGGCCGAACTTCGCCAGCAGAGTCCGCGCGTCAGCCGGTGACCAGTCCGGGATCGCCGCGGTGAACGCGTCGAGCAGCAGCGCGTCGGAGTCGAACAAGCCGCGTGCCTGGTCCACTTCGCCGACGACCACGCCGGGCCCGAGCGCGCCGGACCCGGCGTCCAGTGATAACCGGCCCAGCAGCGCGGCCAGCAAGGTCGACTTGCCGGACCCGTTCTTCCCGGTGATCGCCACCCGGTCGGCCCAGTCGATCTGCAGGGTGACCGGTCCGAGGGTGAACGAACCGCGTCGCACGACGGCCTGCTGCAACGTCGCCACCACCGCGCCTGCCCGGGGCGCGGCGGCGATCGTCATCCGCAGTTCCCATTCCTTGCGCGGTTCCTCGACTGTTTCCAGCCGCTCGATCAGCCGCTCGGTCTGCCGGACCTTGGACGCCTGCTTCTCGGTGGCCTCGCTGCGGAACTTGCGGCCGGCTTTGTCGTTGTCGGTGGCCTTTCGCCGGGCGTTGCGCACGCCTTTGTCCATCCAGGACCGTTGTGCCTGGGCGCGGGCCTGCAACGAGGACACAGTGCCGGCGTACTCCTCGTACTTCTGGCGGGCGTGCCGGCGGTCCACCTCGCGCTCGGCCAGGTACGCCGTGTACCCGCCGCCGTAGCTCCGAACTTGCTGCTGAGCGAGGTCCAGTTCGACCACCCTGGTGACGGTCCGGGTGAGGAACTCCCTGTCGTGACTGACAAGCACGGTTCCCGCGCGCAGTTCGGTGACGAACTTCTCCAGCCGTTCCAGCCCGTCCAGGTCGAGATCGTTGGTCGGTTCGTCGAGCAGGAAGACGTCGAAACGGCTCAGCAGCAACGAGGCCATCCCGACCCGGGCGGCCTGGCCGCCGGACAACGCGGTCATCGGCTGGTCGAGGCTCACCGTGAGGCCCAGATCCGCGACGACCTCCTTGACGCGCTCGTCCAGGTCCGCGCCGCCGAGCGCCAGCCAGCGCTCCAGACTCTCCGCGTACGCGTCGTCCGCTCCCGGCTGACCGCTGCCGAGTGCCTCCGCGGCCGCGTCCATCTGGCTCTGTGCGTCCGCGACACCGGTCCGTCGCGCGAGGAACGCCCGCACCGTCTCGGCTGCCCGGCGTTCCGGTTCCTGCGGCAGATGGCCGACATTCGCCGTCACCGGGCTCAGCCGGACAGTGCCCTGCTCGGCCGGGATCAGGCCCGCCAACGTGCGCAGCAGCGTCGACTTGCCCGCGCCGTTGGCTCCTACCAGCCCGATCACGTCACCAGGGGCGACGACGAGGTCCAGTCCCGAGAACAGCACGCGATCGCCGTGGCCCGCGGCGAGGTTCTTGGCGGTGAGTGTGGCGCCCATCGGGCACGATTATGCACTGGCCACTGTGGACAAGGTCGACCTGGGCCGATGCGGGCGGCATTGACGTTCGCGATCAAAGAGCGCTTACTGTCCGGATCGTGAAGTTCTGGTCAGGAGGTGCTCATGGCCGGTATCGACCCACGAACCCAGCACCGGAGCGAGTATCCGCTGGGGGTGAGTCGTCCTCCGTTGGACGTCGCCGATCTGCCGAAACCCGAGGAGGTCTTCAAGGTCGGCAAGCTCGGCCCGTTGCAGGTGATCCAGTTCGTGATCGGCCCCAGCCTGATCGCGCTCGGGATCTCGATCGGCAGCGGGGAGTGGTTACTCGGCCCGCAGGCCGTCGGATCGTTCGGCTTCGTCGGCATCGGCTGGGTGATCACCGTTTCCGCCGTCCTGCAGACGTTGTACAACATCGAGATCGCCCGGTACGTGATGGCCACCGGCGAGGTGCCGATCGTCGGGTTCGGGCGCGTCCCGCCGGGCTGGAAACTCTGGGTGCCGCTGTCGCTCGTCGTGTTCTACTTCGCGTTCATCTTCGGCGGCTGGGCCGCGGGCGCCGGGCAGGGCCTGTTCGCCCTGTTCGCGGGCCGGGTGCACCGGCCGGACGAGCTGGAGTACGTGCGGCTGCTGGGTATCGGGCTGCTGCTGGTGGTCTTCGCGATCACCGCGCTGGCCCGCAAGGTGTCCAGGGCACTCGAACTGGCGAACTGGATCATCGTCGGCACGCTGCTGGTGGTGCTCCTCGTCATCACGATCGCGGTCGTGCCTGGTGGCGTGTGGTGGGACGGCGTCGCTGGACTGCTCACGCCCGCCGCTCCGCCGGACGGGATCACCGCGACGCAGCTGGGGGCGCTCGCCGGGTTCACCGCGTTGGCGTCCGGTCTGAACTGGTACGCGATGAGCCACTACCGCGACAAGGGCTACGGCATGGGCCACCGGGTCGGGTTCATCGCCGGCATGCGGGGTGAGCGCAAGGAGATCAAGCCGGTCGGCGTGACCTTCCTCGACACCCCGGAGAACACCGCGCTCTGGAAGCGCTGGTACCGGTTGTTGCGAGTGGACATGTGGGGCGTGTTCTTCGCGGGCGCGATGATCGGCATGCTGCTGCCGACCATCCTGATGTCCCACCTGGTCGCCACGACGGGCCGGGCACCGACGGCGGCGAACGTCCCGACGTACACCGCCGAGGCGCTCGGCAGCCAGTACGGATCAGGCATGTTCTACCTGATGTTGCTGGTCGGCGTGCTGATCCTGTTCTCCACCCAACTGGGCATCTTCGAGGCGCTGGTGCGCAACTTCACCGACGCCGCGCACGCCACCAGTCCGAAGCTGCGCAGGCGGATCGAAGGCGACCCGAGGCGCTTCTACTACCCGTTCATGCTGGTCGTGCTGGCCGTGATCGCGCTGGCCATCCACCTGGCGTTGCCGGTGGAACTCGTGCAGATCTCGGCGAACATGTCCAACCTGGGCGCGCTGATGTTCCCGTTCGCCCTGATGTACCTCAACAGCAGGCTGCCCAAGGCCGCGCGGCCCAGGGCTTGGCACTACGTCATCCTGGTGCTGAACGTGCTGTTCTTCGGGTTCTTCTTCGTCAACTTCGTGTACGAGTTCGTCACCGGCAGCGCACTGGTGCGGTTCTAGGGCCACGGCCCCAGCCGGATCGGCCGGGAGAACACGAGTTCGCCCGCGTAGTCCCGGCCGGCGAGCCAGGCGGCGATGTCGGTCAGGTCGCCGGTCACGTGGACCGGCTCGCCCTCACCGAGTGTCCGGTCGGGCAGCACGAGGGACACACCCGCGGGGATGCGCGGGGACAGGAAGCCGAAGAGGTGACCGCGGAACTCCGGTGACCACCTCACCGGCGTGAGGCCGAGGTCGGCAGTGTGGATCTCGACCTCACGCCACCGGACCAGGACGGTGTCGGCGACGGTGCCGTCACGGTGCTTGACCGGCCGTGCCCAGTCGTCCGGACCCACGGCGGCCCAAGCGGATTCGAGTTCCTTGGCGGACTGGACGACATCGTCGGCCAGTGCCGCGGCCGGCCGCCCGGCGCCTTGCTCGATCGCCGCGGCCCGGCCTTCCGCGCCGCCGTCGTACACGTCGACCAGTTTCCCGTCGAGGGCGTACTCCACTTGGCGCGTAAGGGCACGGGCCAGGTTCGCCACGTGGGTGAGCACGTGCCCGCGCGACCATCCCGGCAACGCGGAATCGGCACGTGCCTGGTCGTCGGTGAGCGTGCCGACGATCTCGGCCAGCCGCGCGTGACCGGCGGCGACCTCAGCGATTTTCTGGGCCATCGGGACGACCTTTCTAATGGAGTTTGTCGCCAAGCTCATTAGGCACCCTATCCCACATGGGTTCGGTCCGAAACTCCATTAGGATGACGGGATGGCTCACCTGGCCCTGGAGTTGGCCTCGACGATCAGGCACGACGGCCACGGTGGTGTGGCGGACGACCTGGACAGCGAGGAGGGCTTCCGGCAGTGGACACGTGACCACGTGGGAGACGTCGAAGGCGACCGTGACCAGGTCGTCGCACTGCGCCGCGCGGTCCGGACCCTGTTCGCGCACGCCGTGCGACCCGCTGAGCCGAGCAAGGCCGACGCGACGAACCTGCTCGAACCGCACGTCGCCCTCGAGATGGTGAACGCGGCGGCCGGGGACGTGCTGCGCGCCCCGCAACTGGACTGGCCCGACGACGGCGATCCCGCCATTCGGTACAAGGTGACCGGCGGCGACGAACTGCTCGCGACCCTGGCGCGAGCGGCGATCGAGTTCCTCGCGAGTGACGACCGGACGCGGCTGCGGGCATGCCCGGCGCCGCGGTGCGTGCGGTACTTCGTCAAGCAGCATCCGCAACAGGAGTGGTGCAAGCCGTCGTGCGGCAACCGTGCCCGGGTGTCGCGCTACTACAAGCGCAGGAACGAACCGGTTTAGTCGCGCTTCCGCCAGGGCAGCCCGTTGGCGGAGGTGGACGGGTGGCGGAGCAGCAGAACGGGGTGCCGCGCTTGATGCGCGTGACCGCCGCGGTGAGCTGGCGGGTAGTGGCGATCGCCGCGGCGCTGTACGTCGTCGGCCATGTGGTCGGGTTCCTCGCGCCGGTGGTCGTGCCACTCGCGATCGCGTTGTTGTTAGCGGCTTTGCTGGCTCCCGCGGTGTCCTTCCTGGTACGGCAACGGGTCCCGCGCGGCCTGGCCGTCGCACTGGTGATCGTCGGCGGTCTCGCGGTTCTCGGCGGGTTGCTGGCGTTCGTGATCACGACGTTCGTGAACGGCCTGCCGGCGCTGCGCACCCAGTTGTCCCGGAGCGTCGAGACCATTTCGGACTGGCTGACGAACGGTCCGCTGCACCTGAGCGACGACCAGTTGCGGCGGTTCCTCGACAACATCGTCACGTCCATCGCGGGCAACCAGGGCGAGCTCACCACCGGGGCGCTGAACACCGCGTTGACCATCGGCGAACTCCTCGCCCAGGCGCTGCTGGTGATCTTCTCGCTGATCTTCCTGCTCTACGACGGCCCGGGGATCTGGAACTTCCTGCTGCACGGCGTGCCCAACGGTTACCGCACCCGCGTCGACGTCGCCGGCCGCCGTGGCCTCGCCGCCTTGGTGAGCTACGTGCGAGCGACCGTCGCAGTGGCCACAGTGGATGCTGTCGGGATCGGCATCGGACTGGTCGCTCTGGACGTGCCGTTGGCGTTCCCGTTGGCGGCCTTGGTGTTCATCGGTGCGTTCGTGCCCATCGTCGGTGCGGTCGTCGCGGGCGGAGCCGCCGTCCTGATCGCCCTGGTGGCCAACGGCCCGGTCAGCGCGTTGATCCTGCTGGCCGTGGTGATCGCCGTCCAGCAACTCGAAGGCCACGTGCTGCAACCGTTGTTGCTCGGCCGCGCGGTCAAGTTGCACCCGCTGGCGGTCGTCCTGGTGATCTCGGCCGGTGTCGTCACCGCGGGCATCACCGGAGCGTTGCTGGCCGTGCCGCTGCTCGCGGTGCTCAACTCCGGCATCCGGTCACTGCGCAGCGAGGCCGACGAACACGTCGACCCCGAGGACGTGCACACCAGCGAGCCCGAGGACTCCGCGCCGGACGAGCCGGGCCTCGACCGGCACGACGACACGCCAGGGCCAGGCTAGGCCCCGTGCATCGATGTCCCCGGGTCGATCAGAGTCAGGCCCCGCGACCGGTCCGCTGCTGGAGTTCGTCGATGAGCTGGGACGCCTGGGCCTTGGTGAGGCCGTCGGGCACCTGCTCACCGGCCTCCTGGGCCAACGTGTTCAGGTAGGACTGCTGAGGGCCGGTCATCGGCTCGTCGCCGGTCGTCCACTCTTCGGGGTCCTTCTCGGGATTCGGCTGCGCCATCGGTCACCTCGCGTTGATCGGAACATACGTTCGACGGGTTACCCGGATGCTGCCCGGGTAATCCCCGCGCATGACCGAAGCCCTGGACCGAGCACACCAGGCCAAGCGCGCCTGGGCACGTACACCCGCGACCGAACGCGCGGCCATGCTGCACGCCGCCGCGGCGGAAGTCAGAGACCGTGCGGACGAACTCGCCGCCCGTAACGAGCAGGAGACCGGACGGCCCGCCGCCGACGCCAGGGAAGGCGTCCTCGCCGGCGCGGGCACGCTCGTCCAGTACGCCGAGCTGGGACCGGTGCACCGCGGACGCAGCCTGCTGGGCGGGTGGTCGGCGACGGACCTCATGGTCCCGGAACCACGCGGGGTCGTGGTCGCCCTGACGCCGTGGAACGACCCCGTGGCTGTGGCGTGCGGCCTGCTGGGGGCGGCGCTGGCCACGGGCAACGTCGTGATCCACAAGCCGAGTGAGCGCTCACCGGGCACGGGTGCGCTCCTGGACGAGATCCTGCGCAACCACCTGCCCGAGGACGTGTTGATCACCGTTCCGGGTGACGGGAAGGTAGGCGCCGAGCTGGTCGCGCAGCCGGGCATCGACGTCGTCGCGCACGTGGGTTCGACGGCGACCGGGCGTGGCATCGCCCGGTCGGTCCAGCCGGGGGTGAAGGTGCTGCTGGAGAACGGCGGCAACGACCCGCTGTTGATCGACCAGGACGTCGACCCGGAATGGGCGGCGAGCCAGGCGGTGACGGGCGCGTTCGCCAACTGCGGCCAGGTCTGCGTGTCGGTGGAACGGATCTACGTGCACCAGGACATCGCGAATCCCTTCCTGGACGCCCTGACCGCGCAGGCCAAGCAGCAGACGTTGCCGCCGTTGGTGGATCGCCGCCAGCGTGACCACGTCCACTCGCACGTGACCGACGCCGTCTCCCGTGGCGCGGAACTGCTGACGGGCGGCGAGATCCCCGGCGGGCCCGGCTCGTACTACCCGGCGACGGTGTTGTCCGGCTGCACCCCGGAAATGCGGGTGATGACTGAGGAGACCTTCGGCCCGGTCGCTCCGGTGATGGTGGTCGCCTCGTTCGAGGAAGGTCTCGAGCAGGCGATGAGCGGTGAATACGGCCTGGCGGCGACCGTGCTGACCTCGTCGATGGAGCACGCGCAGCAGGCCTGGCGGGAACTGCCGGCAGGCACGGTGAAGATCAACGCGGTCTTCGGCGGCGCTCCCGGCGGAGCCGCCCAGCCCCGGGGTACCAGCGGCACAGGCTTCGGCTACGGCCCGGAACTGCTCGACGAGATGACGGTGACCAAGGCAGTCCACATAGGACTAGCCCACCCACGCACACCCGTGTCCACCACTCCGAAACCCTGAAACCCCCACTCCAGCACCCCGAAAGCCCCGTTCCGGCACCCCGTGTCCTCCGTTGCGGCACCTCGTGTCGACCGTTGCGGCACCTCGTGTCGACCGTTGCGGCACTGCGTGTCCTCTGCCGAGGGCATGGCACGCGCCTTCGGCGACGGCATCGCGTCACCGAAAGCCGGATGCGAACTCGGGGTGCCGGAACGTGCATCTCGGGGTGCCGGAATGTGCATCTGGGGGTGCCGGAACGTGCATCTCGGGGTGCCGGAATGTGCATCTGGGGGTGGCGGAATGTGTATTTCGGGGTGCTGGAGTGGTGGACACGGGGTGCCGGAAAGGTGGACACGGGGTGCTGAGGGTGGGGCGGTTGAGGTTGGGCGGGCCGGGTATCCGGTCGGCGGACGTGATCATTCCTGCCGTGGAGGGCCGACTCATGGGTCTTGTCGTCTTGCTGCTGGTGATTTGGCTCGCGCTGTCGGTGCTCGGGTTCGTCGTCGAGGGACTGGTCTGGTTGGCGATTGTCGGCGTTGTGCTGTTCCTGGTCACCGGCGCGTGGAGCTTCGCGCGCCGGGGTGTCCGCCGTTAGGACTTCATGGCCGCACTGATCTACGCCGCCGCCGGGGCGGCGATGCTGGCGGCGGCGCTGCTGCCGAGGCTGCTGGGCAAGGCACCGATCTCGATGCCGATGGTGTTCCTCGCGGTCGGGGCGGTCGCGTTCACCGTCATCGACGGCTTACCGGACCCCGACCCGATCAGGTACAGCGCTGCAACGCAGCACCTGACCGAGCTGTGCGTGATCATCTCGCTGATGGGCGCGGGCCTCGCCCTCAACCGCGCGGTCGGCTGGAAACGGTGGTCCACGACGTGGCGGCTGCTCGCCATCACCATGCCGTTGTCGATGCTGGCGGTCGGACTGCTCGGCTGGGCGGTGCTGGGGCTGGGCGCGGCGGCCGCGGTCCTGCTCGGCGCCGTGCTCGCGCCGACCGACCCGGTGCTGGCCACCGAGGTCCAGGTCGCCGAACCGGCCGACGACAAGGACGATGACGACGACGAGACCCGGTTCGCCCTGACGTCCGAGGCGGGCCTGAACGACGGTCTGGCGTTCCCCTTCACGTACCTCGCGGTCGCGCTCACCACCCTCGCCCCGAACTGGCTGCTGAAATGGGCGGCCGTGGACGTGCTCTGGCGGCTGGCCGTCGGTGTCCTCCTGGGACTGGCGATCGGCTGGCTGCTCGGCAGGCTGTTCTTCACCGCGCGGTCGACGAAGATGCGGCTGGCCGAGCACGCGGAGGGATTCGTCGCGCTCGCGGCGACGTTCCTCACCTACGGCGCGACCGAACTCGCTGAGGGATACGGGTTCGTGGCCGTGTTCGTCTGCGCCTGCACCGTCCGGGCGGCCGAGCGGTCCCACGGGTATCACCGCGTTCTGCACCAGTACATCGAGCAGACCGAACGGATGCTCACCGTGGTGATCATCTTCCTGCTCGGCGGCGCGGCCGCGACCGGACTGCTGGCGGGCGCCACGTGGCAGGAAATCCTCGTCGCCGCGGCGGTACTGCTCGTCGTGCGGCCGTTGGCCGGGCTGGCCGGCCTGGTCGGCGCTCGCACCGGTCCCAGGGAGGGCTTGGTGGTCGCCTTCTTCGGCGTCCGCGGCGTCGGTTCGGTGTTCTACCTGGCATACGCCTTGTCAGCCGGGCCATTTCCTCATCCGGAGGCGTTGTGGCGGATCGTCGGCATGGTGGTGATCGGGTCGATCGTCCTGCACGGAATCACGGCGTCGCCGTCCATGCACGTGCTTGACAGGATCAGGGCCCGTGAACGGCCCCACGATTCCGGATACCTGTAATGTTCGGGCCAGTGTCACCGTCTAGCCAAGGGCGGGAAACAACTCGGCCGAGCATGGCCGCTGATCGACAGCGGGGTTGGACGTGGGTGGCATCTCTGTGGACAAGGCACGCCCGGATGGTGGCGAAGTCGGTGAGCCGGAGCTCCGGCAACTGCTCGCGGGGCTGACGGCCGTGCGCGACGGCGACTTCGGCATTCGCCTTCCTGAGGCGGAGAACGGACTGCTCGGCGAGATCGCGACGGTCTTCAACGGCATGGTGGACCAGTTGTCGCTGTTCACCTCCGAGGTCACGCGAGTCGCGCGGGAAGTCGGCAGCGAGGGCAGGCTCGGCGGCCAGGCGCAGGTGCCCGGCGTCTCCGGGACGTGGGAGGACCTGACCGACTCGGTGAACGCGATGGCGGGCAACCTGACCACGCAGGTGCGGGACATCGCGCAGGTCGCGACTGCGGTGGCCAAGGGCGATCTGTCGCAGAAGATCGACGTGGACGCGCGGGGCGAGATCCTGGAGCTCAAGGAGACCGTCAACACGATGGTCGACCAGCTCTCGTCGTTCGCCGACGAGGTCACGAGGGTGGCCCGGGAAGTGGGCAGTGAGGGCAGGCTCGGCGGCCAGGCCCAGGTGCCCGGCGTCGGCGGCGTGTGGCGGGAACTCACCGATTCGGTGAACTTCATGGCCGGCAACCTGACCGACCAGGTCCGCAACATCGCCCAGGTGACCACGGCGGTGGCCCAGGGTGACCTGTCGCAGAAGATCGACGTCGACGCGCGCGGCGAGATCCTTGAGCTGAAGAACACGATCAACACGATGGTCGACCAGCTGTCGTCGTTCGCCGACGAGGTCACGCGAATGGCGCGTGAAGTGGGCACCGAAGGGATCCTCGGCGGCCAGGCGGACGTCAAGGGCGTGTCGGGAACCTGGCGGGACCTCACCGACTCGGTGAACTTCATGGCCGGCAACCTCACCGCGCAGGTGCGGTCGATCGCCCAGGTGGCGACGGCCGTGGCCCGTGGTGACCTGTCGCAGAAGATCACGGTCACCGCCCGGGGTGAGATCCTCGAGCTGAAGAACACGATCAACACGATGGTCGACCAGCTCTCGGCCTTCGCCGACGAGGTCACCAGAGTCGCGCGCGAGGTCGGCACCGAGGGCCGGCTGGGCGGCCAGGCCGACGTCAAGGGCGTGTCCGGCACCTGGAAGGCCCTGACCGAGTCCGTGAACGTCATGGCGGACAACCTCACCGCGCAGGTGCGGTCGATCGCCCAGGTGACCACGGCGGTCGCGAAGGGTGACCTGTCGCAGAAGATCCGGGTGGACGCGCGGGGCGAGATCCTGGAGCTCAAGGAGACCATCAACACGATGGTCGACCAGCTGTCCGGATTCGCCGACGAGGTCACGCGGGTGGCCCGGGAGGTGGGCACGGAAGGAAACCTGGGGGGCCAGGCCGGTGTGCGGGGCGCCGAGGGCACGTGGAAGGACCTCACCGACAACGTCAACGTGATGGCGTCCAACCTGACCGGCCAGGTGCGGTCGATCGCGCAGGTCGCGACGGCGGTCGCCCGGGGCGACCTGTCGCAGAAGATCACCGTCGAGGCCAAGGGCGAGGTCGCCGCGCTGGCCGGCGTGATCAACACGATGGTGGACACCCTGTCGGCGTTCGCCGACGAGGTCACCAGGGTCGCCCGTGAGGTCGGCACCGAGGGAATCCTCGGCGGCCAGGCCCGTGTGCCGAACGTGGCGGGCACGTGGAAGGACCTGACCGACAACGTCAACTTCATGGCGAACAACCTGACCAACCAGGTCCGCAACATCGCCCAGGTGACCACGGCGGTGGCCCTCGGCGACCTGACGCGCAAGATCGACGTGGACGCGCGGGGCGAGATCCTGGAGCTCAAGACCACGATCAACACGATGGTCGACACGCTGTCCGCGTTCGCCGCGGAGGTCACGCGGGTGGCCCGTGAGGTGGGCAGTGAAGGCCGGCTGGGCGGTCAGGCCGAGGTCGAAGGCGTGTCCGGCACGTGGAAGCGGCTGACCGAGAACGTCAACGAGCTGGCCGGGAACCTGACCAGGCAGGTGCGTGCCATCGCCGGTGTGACCAGCGCCGTCGCCGAGGGCGACCTGACGCGGTCGATCACGGTCGAGGCGTCCGGTGAGGTCGCCGAGCTCAAGGACAACATCAACTCGATGGTGGAGTCGCTGCGCGAGACCACCAGGGCCAACCAGGAACAGGACTGGCTGAAGTCCAACCTGGCCAGGATCTCCAGCCTGATGCAGGGCCGCCGGGACCTCGCCGTGGTGGCCGAACTGGTGATGGACGAGCTCACGCCGCTGGTGTCCGCCCAGTACGGCGCGTTCTACCTGGCCGACGACACCGAGCTGCGGCTGATCGGCTCGTACGGGCACCCTGACGACACCCGTGCCACCACGTTCCGGCTCGGCCAGGGGCTGGTCGGGCAGGCCGCCAGGGTGCGGCGCACGATCGAGGTCGCCGACATGCCGCCGGACTACATCACGGTGTCGTCCGGCCTCGGCGAGACCAGGCCCAGCAACCTGATCGTGCTGCCGATCGTGGTCGAGGACCAGATCCTCGGCGTGATCGAGCTGGCCTCCGTGCACCGCTACACCCAGATCCACCGCGACTTCCTCGAACAGCTGATGGAGACCGTCGGCGTCAACGTCAACACGATCGTGGCCAACGCCAGGACCGACGAGCTGCTGCTGGAGTCCCAGCGACTGACCGCGGAACTGCAGGCCCGGTCCGAGGAACTGCAGGTGCGTCAGGAGGAACTCCAGCGCTCCAACGCCGAGCTGGAGGAGAAGGCGGCGCTGCTGGCCACCCAGAACCGGGACATCGAGACCAAGAACCTGGAGATCGAGCAGGCCCGGCAGGAGCTGGAGACGCGGGCGCAGCAGCTGTCGCTGGCGTCGAAGTACAAGTCGGAGTTCCTGGCCAACATGAGCCACGAGCTGCGCACCCCGCTCAACAGCCTGCTGATCCTCGCCCAGCTGCTGACCCAGAACGCCAGCCGCAACCTCACGCCCAAGCAGGTCGAGTACGCCAGCATCATCCACTCGGCCGGATCCGATCTGCTGCAGCTGATCAACGACATCCTGGACCTGTCCAAGGTCGAGGCGGGCAAGATGGACATCAGCCCGGAACGCGTGCCGCTGCGGCAGCTGCTGGACTACGTGGAGGCCACGTTCCGGCCGCTGACCACGCAGAAGAACCTGGACTTCCGGATCACCACGGCGTCGGGCGTGCCGGTCGACCTGCTCACCGACGACTCGCGGCTGCGCCAGGTGCTGCGCAACCTGTTGTCCAACGCGGTGAAGTTCACCGAGTCGGGCGGCGTCGAGCTGCGGATCGAACCCGCGCAGGCCGACGAACTGCCCGCGTCGGTCCGCAGGCACGGCCCGGCGATCGCGTTGCGCGTGATCGACACCGGCATCGGCATCCCCGAGCAGCAGCTGGAATCCATCTTCGGCGCGTTCCAGCAGGCCGACGGCACGACGAGCCGCAAGTACGGCGGCACGGGCCTGGGACTGTCGATCAGCCGCGAGATCGCGTACCTGCTCGGCGGCGCGATCGACGTGCGGAGCACGCCCGGCCAGGGCAGCGCGTTCACGTTCTACCTGCCGGTGTCCCGGCCGGACTTCGAGGACCTGGCCGCCGGCACGCACCAGGACGAGCAACCCGCCGAGGTCGAGCAACCACCCGCGTCCCCGGTGCGGCAGCGGCGGCTGCTCGTGATCGAGCCGCATCCACGGGGACTGCTGTCGCTGGTCGCGGAGAGTGCCGTCGGTGATCTGCCGATCGGCCCGGACCACGGGGACGACCGCGGACCGGTCGAGATCGTCACCGCCACGACGGCCGAGGAGGCGGCGGCCGCGCTCGCGGACAGCCCGTGCCATTGCATCGTGCTCGAAGCGGACATGCCGGACGGCGCGACGTGGACGTTCCTCGACGCGCTGGAACGGGATCCCGCGCTCCGCGACGTGCCGGTCCTCGCGCACAACAACCGCAGGCTGGACACCCGTCAGGAAGCCGCGTTGCAGGCTCGCGCCGAACCGATGGCGAGCCTGGACGAGCTGCGGGAGCGGATCGTGTTGCACCTGACCGCGGAGAAACTGCCGTTGGTCCGTGCGGAAAGCGCTGCCAAGCCCGCGCCTCGGACGTACGACGACCGCGTCGCCGGACGAACCGTGCTCGTCGTGGACGACGACGCACGCAACGTCTACGCGTTGACCAGCATGCTGGAGCTGCACGGAATCCAGGTGTTGCACGCGGAGAACGGCCGCAAGGGCATCGAGACGCTCACCGCGCACCAGGAGATCGACCTCGTCCTGATGGACGTGATGATGCCGGAGATGGACGGCTACGCGGCGACCGCGGCGATCCGGGCGATGCCGCAGTACGCCGAGCTGCCGATCATCGCGGTGACGGCCAAGGCGATGCCGGGCGACCAGGAGAAGAGCCTGGCCGCCGGAGCGAACGACTACGTCACCAAACCGGTCGACGCGGACCACCTGATCGCACGCATCCAGCACTGGCTCGACGCATGACCGAGCCGGTGCACAGGCTCGCGGCGACGGTTGAACGCCTGCGGGACGAGGTCCAGGAAGCGCACGCGTCGGCGGACGGCCGGGCCTTGGTCGAGCTGGCGAAGGGCATCCTCGTCGAGCGGTTGCGGTGCGGGCCCGTGCAGGCGGCCCAGCAGATCGAGGCGCTCGCCGAGCAGTCGGGCGTGTCGCTGCTCGAACTGGCCGCGGACATCGTCAACGACGTCGCCGCCGACCGGCTCACCGAGACCGCGTCGTCCACTGTGGACCGTGTGCGGCTGCGCAAGGCGGAGAGCGGCATGCTCGCGGCGGGCGACGCGCAGGCCGTCGCTCAGTCTTTGCTGGAACAGGCGCTTGTTCCGTTGGGTGCGGCGTCGGTGGCCGTGTGGGCGGTGGATTCGGACACATCGTTGAGGTTGGCGGGTTTCGCGGGCTTCACACCGCAGGAAGCCAGCCGTTGGCGTTATGTCCCACCGGGTGTGGCCACGCCGGCCCGGCGGGCGCTGGCCGAGCGTCGCACGGTGTGGTTGACGGACCTGGCCGGAGCCGGCCTGCCGTCGATCGGGCCTGCCAAGGGCGGCCGGGTCGCCGCGCCCGCGGCGATGGGCGGCCTGATCGCCGGGATTCTGGAGATCGGCTGGGCACAACCCCTTGAGCCGCAACCGGTCGCGGTGCGGCGGCAGATCGAGGCGCTGGCCGGGCTGTGCGCGCACACGTTGCACGAGGGGTCGGTCGGCAGACTGGACGAGGACGTGGCCCGGTTGTCGGACCTGGCCGACGGCATCCTGGACCCGGCGCTGGTGCTGGTTCCGCGACTGGATCAGGGCAGGGTGGCGGACTTCCGGATCCACCACCTGAACGAGCGGTTCGTCGATCCCGCGGGACGGCCGCGCAGCCTGGTCGACGGCACCCTGCTGCTTGAGGCGTATCCGATGGCAGCCGACCGGGGCGGGCTGTTCGAGAAGGTCGAGCACGTGCACGCCACCGGTGAGGCGTTCCGTGCCGGGGACATGGCGATCACGACCCTGGTCGCCGACGTTCCGGTGACCGTCATCGCGGACGTGAGCATCAGCCGGTTCGGCAACGCGGTCCTGCTGATCTGGCGTGTGCAGGACGAGACGACCCGGCTGACCAGCCTGCTCCAGCACGCGCAGCGGCTGGGCCGGATCGGCGGGTTCGACGAGAACGTGCTCACCGGCGAGGTCAGCTGGAACAGCCAGCTGTTCGAGCTGTACGGACTGCCGCCCGGCGCCCCGCCGGTGCCGCTGGATCAGCTCGGCACCCAGGCACATCCGGACGACGGCCCGGCGATCAGCCGCTTCCTGCGCTCGGTGCTGCACCATCGGAGGTCCGCGTCCACGGCGTTCCGGCTACAGCGGCCGGACGGGATCGCCCGGCACGTCCGGGTCATCGCCGAACCCGTCCTCGACACGGACAACCGGCTGCTGCACGTGCGTGGCGCGTACCAGGACATCTCGGCACAGCACTGGACCGAGGTCGCGCTTGCCGTGACCCGGGATCAGCTGGCGCAGACCGAGCAACACGCGGCCGAACGCGACCGCCTGGCGTTGCAGTTGCAGCGCGCGATCATGCCGTCGAGCCCTGATCCCATCGACACGTTCGGGCTGAGCATCGCCGTGCGGTATCTGCCCGCGGAGAGCGGCGCGTTGGTCGGTGGCGACTGGTATGACGCGGTTGTCCTGCCCACCAAGAAGATCCTGCTGTCGGTCGGCGACATCGCCGGGCACGGAATCGACGCGGCGACAGGCATGGTGGTGCTGCGTAACGCCTTGCGCGGGCTGGCGACGACCGGCGCCGGGCCCGGGAAGATGCTGACGTGGCTCAACCTCGTGGCACACCACCTGACCGACAGCGTGATGGCCACGGCGATCTGCGGGTTGTACGACCCGGAGACCCGGACTTTGTGCTGGGCCAGGGCCGGGCACCTGCCCCCGGTGCTCGTGCGCGACGGGCGGGCGAGCATGCTGCCGATGCCGCGCGGCAGCATGCTCGGTGTCGTCGCCGAGGCCGAGTACGAAGAGGCGCAGTTCGAACTCGAGCCCGCGGACATGCTGATGCTCTACACCGACGGCCTGATCGAGCGCCGCGACCGCAACGTCGACGAGGCCCTTGAGGAGTTGCGGGTGCTGGCCGAGACCACCAGAGGCCCGCTGGAACAGCGCCTCGACCGGCTGGTGCGGTACAGCAACGCGGACACGGACGACGACACCTGCATCGTGGCGGTACAGCTCAACTAAACGATCCCCGGGTGCCCGCCGCCGTGTCCACCACTCCGGCACCCTGTGTCGACCGTTGCGGCACCCCGAAATTCCCCTGCGCCACTGCCGCCCTGTCCGGCAACCGCGCCGCCACAAAGGAAACCCCGCTAACCCTCCGGGTAGAACACGAACAGCGTGCACCCGGTCCTGCTCTGCGGGATGTGCCACGAGCCGGCGGGGGCGTGGATGAACGATCCGGCCGGGTAGTCCTTGAAGCCGTCGTTGAAGACGCCGCTCACCACGTACACCTCTTCCGGGCCCGGCTCGTGCACGTCCTTGCCCTGCCAGCACGAGCCGGGGCCGAACTCCACCACGTCGGCGCCCGCGCCGTTCTCGCCTTTCCACAATGGACGAAGCCGGATGCCGGGGAACAGTTCCGTGGCGGGGGCGCCGGCGACGGCTGTCGGCGTGCGTTCAGGACTTGAGGGCGACGAGCACCTGGTCGTCGCCCACCTGCCAGAGCGGCGCGACACTGTCGAATCCCGCGGCGCGCAGGAGATCCGAGTGTTCCTTGATGGACAGCCGGTTCTCGGCGTGGGAGTCCTTGTGCGCCCGGCGGTCGGTACGTGCCTTGGCGAGCGTGGCCAGTTCGGGGGAGTCGTTGACCGCGTCCCACCACGCGCCCCACTCCTCGTTGTCCTCGACGCCGACTCGGGCCGCCCTGCGGTGCCGGACGACGCCGGCGATCTCGTCGAGCCGGTCGTCACCCAGCCTGATGTGGTCGCCGTTGACGAAGACACGCGTGATCACCCGGCCGAGTGTCCGGTAGAGGTCGGCCAGTTGGGCCTCGGTCAGCCAGTGCAGGGCGGTGGTGGACACGGCCGCGTGCACGACGGAGGGGATCTCGGCCTGCCATCCGGCGGTGGTGAGGTCGGCGTCCACCCAGGTGATGCCGTCCCGGTAGTGCGCACGTGCCAGCCCGAGCAGCAGGGGATCCGAGTCGATGCCGATGATCCTGGCGTGCGGCAGTCGTTCGTGCAGCCGCGCGGCCAGCGAACCAGGGCCGCAGCCGAGGTCGACGATCACCGGTTCCGCGACGTCGGCCAGTGCCGCCTCGACGACGTCACACAGCACCGTGAACCGCTCCTCGCGGTCGGCGATGTACCGCTCCTGCTGGGCATCCCACCGCCGCAGCCACGCCTCGGCCGCTTGGCTGGTCACCTGAGTCATGCTCCACCCCGTCACTGTCGTTATGATGTTTGCCAGTGACGTTGACTCTAGAGCCGGAAGGGGTGACTGGTCAATTGAACTTTGACAGTCACACGAGTGACGTGGTGGCCGCCGCTGTCGAAGCGGTCAACGTGCTCACGCCCGGACACGCGCTGGGACGCGAATACTCGGCGGCCGATCCCGATCTGCGCGGGCTCAGTCACGGAGAGCCGGTGCACAGGGAGGACGTGGAGGAGCTGCGTGCGTACGCGGCCAGGCTGCGTGAGGTCTTCACGGCGGTCGACGAAGGCCGTATCGACGAGGCCTGCGAGGCGACGAACCTCCTGCTCAAGGACACCCAGGCCGCGCCGATGCTGATGAAGCACGACGGCGAGCCCTGGCACGTCCACTTCCACACGGCGTCCGCCAGCTGGGCCCGCAGACGGGCCGCTCCGATGGCGACCGCACTGGCGATCGTGCTGGGAAACCCGATGTTCGACCGGCTGGGCGTGTGCACGGCGGTGGCCTGCGACCGGGTCTTCGTGGACGTCTCGCGCAACGGCACCCGGCGGTTCTGCTCGACCGCGTGCCAGAACCGCGTCAAGGCCGCGGCGTTCCGCGCCAGAAAGCAGGTTTGATCGACACCGGTTGCGGGGTAACTGCGCGGGCAAGTCCATGTGAGCTGAAGGAACGGGATAACACGTGGTCGGTGAGCTGCTCGAGGTGAAGACACTGCGCGACGAGTCGGGAGCGCAGGTGCTGGGCCTGGCCGGTGAGGTCGACCTCAGTACCGCGCCAACGCTGGAGAAGGCGATTCTGGCGGCACTCGGCGAGCTGACCGCCAGGACGCTGGTCGTGGACCTGACGAAGGTGACGTTCCTGGCGTCGGCGGGCATGTCGGCGCTGATCGCCGGCCGTGAGCGGGCGGCCGAGAAGGGCGTCGAGATGGTGATCGCCGCGTCGCCGCAGGGCGCCGCCTACCGATCACTGGAGATCGCCGGGCTGGTCGACGTGTTGCGGGTGCGTCCGGAGGTAACCCCTCCTGCGTGACGACTGATCCGCGGTACATGTACCCAGGCCCAGGACAGCAGTCCGGGCAACAGCAGGAACACCCGGGCACAGACTCGGATATGGGACCGAGCCCCGATCACGGCGAGCGGACCTATCGGGGCTGTGCCCGGTTGGACGACCGCAAGGCGGTGATCACCGGCGGCGACTCCGGGATCGGCAGGGCGGTGGCGCTGGCCTTCGCCCGGGAGGGCGCGGACGTCCTGCTGACCTACCTGCCGGAGGAGGAGAAGGACGCCAGGGCGACCGAAGCGCTGATCACCGACGCGGGCCGCAAGGCGGTGCTGGTGGCGGCGGACCTCCGGTCGGAGGACCAGTGCGCCCAGGTGGCCGATCGTGCGGTCGCGGAGTTCGGCCGGATCGACATCCTGGTCAACAACGCGGCGTACCAGATGTCCGCGGACGAGGGCCTGCTCGGCATCAGCACGGACCAGTTCGACCGTGTGCTGAAGACCAACCTCTACGCGCTGTTCTGGCTCTGCAAGGCCGCGGTCCCGCACATGCCGCCGGGGTCGAGCATCATCAACAGTTCCTCGATCCAGGCCTTCAACCCCTCGCCGGAACTGCTGGACTACGCGGTGACCAAGGCAGGCATCGTGAACTTCACCAAGGGCCTGGCGCTGAACCTGGTCGAACGCGGCATCCGCGTCAACTCGGTCGCGCCTGGTCCGGTGTGGACACCGCTGATCCCCGCGACGATGCCGCCGGAGAAGGTGGACTCGTTCGGCGGCCAGACCCCGTTGGGCCGAGCGGCGCAACCCGCGGAGCTCGCACCGGCGTACGTGTACTTCGCCTCCACCGACTCCAGCTATGTCACGGGCGAGATCCTCGCCGTCACCGGCGGGCAGTTCATCACGTAACCGGTCACGGACATGCCGGGACGCCCGGTGATTCCCCGCCGCGGGGGCCCGAGAACAAGATCAAGCCAGGCAGGATGACGTCATCGGCTTGCTCTTGAAGGGGTCCAGGGTGAACCAGGGGATCATGCTCCGGGCGCTGGTGGCCGGCGTGCTGGCCGCGCTCACTGTGGCGGCACCGGCGGCGGCGGGACAGGCGGACACCGGATCGTTCGAGGAGGCCGAGTTATGGGACTCGACCGACGATGACGCCTACGCCAGTTTCCACGCGCACGGACTGGCGGTGATCCCGGCCGGCACGGTGACTCCTGCCGGGAACGGTCAGCCGCTGGCCGACGACGTCGTGCTCACGTTCACCGAAGGGCGATTCAAGGTCGGTGACGACGGGCCGAAGGACCTGCTCGTCCGACGCAGCGTGGATGCGGGCCGCACGTGGTCGCCCAGCGCGCCCGTGGTTCCTGCCGATCCCGCGCACAGCTGGGGCAACGCCACACCGGTGGTGGACGAGCAGACCGGCCGCGTGTGCATGTTCTACAAGGGGTCCGGCGGCACGATCTTCGTCAAGCGGAGTGACGACGCGGGCGCGAGCTGGTCGGCACCGGAGGACTTGACCGGGCTGTTCGCGTCGAACCCGCACGGGTGGACGCGCAACAGCCCGATGCCAGGGCACGGTATCCAGCTTCGTAGCGGCCGGCTGCTGATGCCGGTCAATCACCGGGCACCTGATCCGGATCGCAACTACGGCGTCGACGTGCTCTACAGCGATGAACACGGCGCGCCCGGTTCGTGGCGCCGCGGTGCCGCTGCGCCGGTCAGCGATGCGTATCCGATCAACGAGAGCCGCGTGTACGAACGCAGTGATGGGACCGTGGTCATGAACGGCCGCTGGGGTGCGGGAGGTACTCGTTACCGCATCAGCACGACGAGCACGGATCAGGGCAAGACCTGGTCCGCCCCGGTCATCGAAGGCGCGACCGGGCAGTTCGGGTCCGTCGACGCGGGAATGGTGCAGTACACGCGCGGAGCGGTGAACCGGTTGCTGTTCAGCAGGCCGGATTCGTCGGCGCGGCAGAACATGACCGTCTCGATCTCGTACGACGAAGGCGCGAGTTATCGATACAGCCGTGTGGTCAACCCGGGTCCGTCGTACTACTCGGACCTGGCGCGCCTGTCGGACGGCACGATCCTGTTGGTGTACGGGCGAGACGGCACCATCCCGAGCTTCCCTGAGCGGATCAGCATGGCACGGTTCGACCTTGAGTGGCTGACCAAAGGACGGGACAGCCTGACGACGGGTCCTGGGCTCACCCAACACGAATACGAACTGGCGATTCCGGAAGCCCGGACCAACACGGGAACCGCCGCGCCTGTCGTAACCAACGCCAATGCCCGAGGCGGCAAAACCCTGCGCTACGCGGCTTCGTCGGGTGCCTACGTCGAGGTCCCGTTCGACGTTCCCCAGGCCGGGACGTACGAGGTGGCCGTACGACTCCATCGCCTCGCTGACCGGGGACAGCTTCGGGCGAGCATCGACGGCACATCGCTGACTCACGGCGTGGTCGATCCGGCGATGACAGCGGGGGAGGGCTTCCAGCTCTATCCGCTGGCCACGGTCCCGCTCACGGCCGGGCGGCACTCGATCCGGCTCACGCTGGCGGGCCCTGGCCGCGGCGGCGGAACCGTCCTCGCGGCCGACCAGTTGATGCTGACCAAGGCGGCACAACCGGCGGACGCGCCGAGTGTGGTGGCGGACAACGACTCCCTGCCCAGTTTCGAGGTGCTGTCCGGTTCGTGGACCCGGCAGGACGACGTCACCGGGGATTACGGCCAGAGCCAGCACTCGCATCCCGCAGGCACCGGTACCGCGAAGGTCCGGTTCCGGCCGGACGTGCCGATGGGCGGCGTGTACGAGGTTTCCACCTGGTACCGGGCCGCGTCGAACCAGGCATCGAACGCCACCTACACGGTTCGCCATGCCGAGGGGCAGTCGACGGTCACAGTGGACCAACGGTCCGGCGGCGGACGATGGGCGCGACTGGGCGAGTTCGTCTTCGCGGGCGGCGGCGCGGGCACGATCGAACTGTCGAACGCCGCTGACGGAGTCGTTGTCGCCGACGCGATCCGCCTCGCTTATCGCGGTGCGGTCACCGACAACGACGCAGCCGGATTCGAAACCGCCTCAGGCGACTGGAATGCGGCGACAGGCGTTGACGGCTACTACGGCGCGAACTACCGCACCCACACCGCCGGCAACGGCGACGCAGTCGTCCGTTGGAGGCCCCAGGTTCACACGAGCGGGTTGTATGACGTCTCCGTGCGCTACACCGAGCACACGAACCGCGCGCCGAACGCCGTGTACAAGGTCAACCATTCGGCTGGTTCCACGCCTGTGGAGATCGATCAACGCACTCGGGGCGGGCAGTGGGTGTCGCTGGGATCCTTCCAGTTCACCGCGGGTGACGCCGGCTCGATCGAATTGTCCGACGCTGCCAACGGATATGTCGTCGCTGACGCCGTCAGGCTGATATACCACGGCATTGTCGTCGACAACGACGATCCGGGCTATGAAGTGGTATCCGGGACGTGGAACCGTGCGACCGGCGTGAGCGAGTACTTCGGGGAGTCCTACCGGACTCACCCCGCAGGCAACGGCTCCTCGGTTGTGCGATGGAGTACTCAAGTACCTCACAACGGCGTGTACCACGTCGCCGTCTGGTACACAGCCCATGAGAACCGCGCGACGAACGCGACTTACCGGGTCGCTCACGCCGACGAAGTGACCTCTGTCCCGGTCAACCAGCGCACTCGCGGTGGGCAGTGGGTATCGTTGGGAGCGTTCCCATTCCGGGCCGGTGTTCCCGTCACGATCGAGCTTTCCGACAGTGCCAATGGATACGTCGTCGCCGACGCCGTACGCCTTATCGGGTGATGTGACGGGAAAACCGGGGTTTGCCGCCGGGACGGATGGGTAACTTCCTTCGCACCAGGGGACAGGCGAGGTGATCGGCATGCGCAAGGAGCGCCATCGGGTGGCGGTTCTGGACGTGGGGTGCTTCAGCGCGCATCTGGTGGTGGCGCAGCGTGACCGTTCCTCTCCCTTTCGTTCGGTGGTGTCCAAGAAAGTCCGGCTGCGGCTGGACAGGGCGATCGACGACTCGGGCCGGATCAGCCCCGCAGGCATCGAGCAGGTCGCGGACGCGGTGCGCAAGGTCCGGCGGCATCTCCAGGACGTTCCCGTGTCGGCGTTCGTACCGTTCGCGACCTCGTCCGTTCGTGACGCGGCGAACGCGGACGAAGTGATCGACCGCGTCGTCCGGCGGACGGGCGTGGAACTCCAGGTCCTGCCCGGCGAACGCGAGGCGCACCTGTCGTACATAGCCGCACGGCACTGGTTCGGGCCGTCGGCTGGAACGCTCACGGTGCTGGACGTCGGTGGCGGAACGGTCGAGCTGGCCGTCGGCCGTGACGAGCAGCCGTTGCTCACGCGCTCCCTGCCGTTGGGTGCCCGGACGCTGACCAGGCTGGGACTGGACAGCGACGAGCGCCTGCCGGAGTTGTGGGAGGAGGTCGCCGACCGCGTCGCCGAAGCCCTGTCCCGGCAAGAGATCGCCGAGGCCATGCGCGGACGTGCTGTCGGTTGCTCCAAGGTGTTCCAGCAGTTGGCCCGCCTGGCCGGGGCCCGCAGGCACCACGTCGTCACCCGTCAGGACCTGATGGAGTGGATCCCCCGGCTGGCGGCACTTCCGGCCCACCGCCGCGCGAAGCTTCCCGGCATCTCGCGCCACCGCGCGCACCAGTCCGTCGCCGGAGCGGTGGTCGCCGAGTCGCTCATGCGCGCGACGGGTCATGACGTGGTCGGGATCTGCCCGTGGTCGACCAAGGAAGGCCTGCTGATCGACCTGCTCATGAACACAGACCGGGCCGCCACCCGGTTCGCGGCATAGGTTTCAGAGCGCACCGCGCAGGTACGCGGCATTCACCTGTGCGTCGTCGGCGAAGCAGTTGTTCATCACGACGTACGTGGTCCGCGCCTGTTCGGCCAGGTCCCGGATCTTGGCCGCCCACTCGTCGAGTTCGCCCTCGGAGTAGCGATACCGGTACTTCTCCTCCTTGGTCCCGGTGTCCCACAGCTGACTGTGCCCGTGGAACCGGACGACGGCATCGTCCGAGGTGACGGCCAGCACGGGCGGAATCGGGCGGGGCATGTCGACGCACACGTACGTGATGTCATGCGCCGCAAGGAAATCCAGCTCGTCCGGAACCCAACCGGCCGCTCGGAACTCCACGCAGATCCGGAGGGGAGCTGTGCGGCGCCGACACTCCAGCAAGTACTCCCGTGCACTGTCACCGGGCCGGAACCACGGTGGGAACTGGAACAACAGCAACCCGAGCTTCCCGGCCTCGTGCACCGGCGCCACTGTGTTCAGGAACCGGTCCCATAACGCGTCGACATGCGTGCGTGCCAAGTGCCGTTGCCCCACGCTTCCCCGGTCCGTCTGCCGGAGATCCGGTGGCAGCATGGCGGTCTTCGTCTGGTGGTGGGTCAACAGGCTGAACGCCTTGATGTTGAAGACGAAACCTTCGGGAGTGCGATCCGCCCATGCCTTGGTGGTGGCCGGATCGGGAAGCGCGTAGTGCGTCGAGTTGACTTCGACGAAGTCGAACTGCTTGGCATAGAACCGTAACCGCTGTTCGGGAGTGTGCACTCCGCGCGGATACCACCGCGCGGCGATGAGGGATTTGTCAGACCAGCCTGCGGTACCCACCCGTATCGATCCCACGCGCCTTCGCTTACCCCATGGACTCAGTCGTTAAGCGCGGCGGAGCAAACGCGGCCGCTGAGCCGGGTCGCGGCTTTGACGTGACCGTCCACTGTGCACCAGCGACCAGCGCCAGCAGGCCGAGTGTGCAGTGCTCGGTGTGCACCTGGTTGCCAGGCCCCAACGAGCCTCGCTCAGCGAGCGTGCGGAGCCCGGAGCCGAGCGAACCTCGTGTATGGACAACGGCTTGCGGCGTGAAGACGACAACCGCGTCCTGATCAGGAGTGCGCACTGGGAATTCGTTGTAGGACACCGGCTCCGCGAGCTTCTGGGCGGACAGCGCGCCACGGGGAACTCCGGGCAGCCACGGACCGGACCGGACGTGCCGGACGGGAAGCTTGCGGTAGGCAGGCGGGGAAAGGCTGCCGCGGCGTGCGACGGCACGTGCCAAGCCGGAGTACAGCAGGGATTCCGCCGCGGCCCACTTCGGTTTCACCAGATCGGCGCGGCTCCGGAACAGCTCCGGGGTACCGCCCGGCTCGACGAACACGATCGTCCCACCGGCCGCGACGGTACCGAGAGCGAGCACGATCGCGCTGATACCAGGGCGGACGGAGAACAGCATCCGGTCGCCCGGCGTGAAGCCGTTGGCGCGCAGATGGTGTGCCGTACCGAGCACCTGGGCCAGCAGATCGCCGTACGTGATCACGCCCCGGCGGTCGGCGACAGCAGGGGAGGAGCGGTGCTGACGTGCCGCGTTGAGAACGTCCACAATCAGATCAGCGGGCACGGCGCACCACCATTCTGTGACGACTCGGAATCAGGACACGGCGGGCGGCCACATCCTTGTTGTCAGGCTAAGAGCCCAGGAGCGGCGCGCGCGTGCGTAGAACTACTCGACTGACCCGGCTTTCCCGGGATCGCCGTTGCGGTCCGTCACTCGTCGAGTACATTGTGCGTGTTGACCTTGAGGGGGTGAGCGGATGCAGCGATCCGAGTCATGGCTCGCCATGACCGTGAAACGGTTGCTGGCCGAGAAGTACGGCGGGCGAATTCCGGGGGTACGGAAAATCTCCGCCGATATCGCCGCGGCGAACAACGGCGACACGATCTCGCACGGCCACGTGCACAACATCCTCACCGGTGAGGCGGAAAACCTGACAGACCGGACACGGGTTCTGCTCGCCCGGTTCTTCGGCAAGCAGCCGTCCTTTTTCCACGCGCCCCAGGAAGGCGACGCGCCGAGTGCGGATTCGGTCCACGCGCTCGCCGCCCGGTTGGCCACTTTCGACCAGGCTCAGCTGGACGCCATCAGGACCGCATTGGACATTGCCTCCGGTCAGCGGCGTTCCGACGACCGTTAGACCGTTCGGGGTTTCACGGTGGCCGCGAGCCATGAGACGGTGCAGGCTATGACGTGGAAACAGGCGCGTGCCGAGGCAGTCGGCCTGATGGCGGAATTGCCACCACTACCGCGGCCGTGGCGGATCGAGGACCTGTGCACGAGCCTGGCCGAGCGACGTGGCCGGCCATTGCTGCTGCTCGAACTGGATTTGGCGGCGCTGCCGTTCGGCCTGTGGTATTTCGACGGCGAACGTGACCACATCATTTCCCGTGCCGGCACGACCGGATACCACCGGGATCACATCATCCTGCACGAGATCTGCCACATGCTGGCCGGGCACAACACCGCGCAGGCTGCGTCCGCCGGGGGCGGTATGGCGTCCACGGTGATCGAGGCGGCGCTGGCCAACCCGCACACCAACGCCCACGAGGAACTCGCCGAGGCGTTCGCGACCGTCGTGCTCAAGCAGGCGAGGAAACGCCCACCGGGCGGCGACTTCGAGCAGCGCGCGTCGGCCGTCTTCGGCGCCACCTGATGTGGGAGGACATCTCCAGATGGGCGATCCTGACGGTCGTCTGGGTCGTCGTGCTCGTCCGCACCCCGGCGATGCTGCGGGACGCCAACCAGCGCCCGTTATGGGTCGTGCTCATGGTGATCGCCCTCGGCGCGATCCCGATCCAGCCGTGGTTCGCCGACTGGATCGACCAGCTCACCGGTGACCCGAAGTTCCACAACCTGTTCCGCGGCCTGTTCGCGGTCCTCGACGCGGCTGTGACGTGGCGTTTTGTCGTACACATCGCCGGCCGTAAGGACACCCGGTGGCATAGCCCCCTCGTGAGTGTTTATCGGTGTTCTAACCCTGATAAACACTCACGAGGGGTGACCAGGGGTTACGCGCGCAGGGCGTCGATGAACCATTCCTCCGGCGGGCGCTGGTTCCGTGCCGCACTGGCGTGGGGTGTCGGTGTCGCGATCACCATCTGCTATTACGTGGCGCCTGCCGCGCAACGGTTCCTGCCCTCGCCGGACGGCCCGTTCGCGCTCTACAACCTCCTGATCTTCCTGTATCTCGGCATCTCGCTCGGCGCGGCCGCCTGGCAGATGTGGCGGCACCTGCCTGAGGTGCGCGGCCGGACGTTGCGTGCGGGCCTGGCGCTCGTCGCGATCGGCAACGCGATGGAGGTGCCTTTCGCGGCGATCCGGCTGGGGGAGCGGCTGACGTGGTTCGCCTCGCCCGTGCTGACCGATGTCGCGTTCTACGCGTCCGCCGCGCGGTTCCTGATGGTGCCGACCGGGTGCGTGGTCGCGGCGTTCGAACCGATGCGCACGGCCTTGCTGTACTACTTCCGGCGAATCCGGCTCTATTCACTCTGGCGTTCACTCAGGGCGGCGACGCCGGAAATAGCCCTGGCACGGCCGATGTCCCGCTGGCAGGATTTCGCCACCATGGACAACGCGTGGGAAAGGCTGCACCGGCGGATCATCGAAATCCGGGACAGCGCGTTCTACCTGCACGACACATGGTGCTGGCCGGAACTCGTCGACCGGGCGGCGAAAAACGCCGACGGCGATCGCATTGGTGTCACGGCGCGGTGGCTGGAAGTCGCGAAGCGCGAGAGCCTGGCCGGTTCGCCGAAACGTTATCAGCCGGTGGACAAGGCGTTCCTTCCCGCGCTGGCCGCTGACGAGTCCACTGTGCGCGAGGAGACCCGATATCTGCTGAGACTTCGCCGTGAGCTCGGATCGCCTGCGGTACAAGCCTTTGCGGCCTCGATACGGCAGGATTCGGTGACCGGGCATTAGCGTCCACTGGCCGTCTACCACGCTTGACGCGTGACGGTGCGTGTCGTAGTGTCCACTGTGCGACGACGCAGTTCCGGGCTCGGGTCGTACGCGGGTGAAATCGATAGCCGTGCCTGATCACACTCGACAAACACGGCCGCGGTGGTTTCGCTCGGAGGCCCGAACTGGGGGTGCCTCCGAGCGTGAGCACCACAACCAACCGCGAATCGGGTAATTCACCAGCCGCATTTCCGGCGCGTTGAGGCCCATCGCGCCTGCGCGTAGCGTCACTGGTCGTGACCAGGACCAGCTTTGAGCACGCCGAGGCCGAGGTTCATCGCCTGATCAAGGACTACACCAGCATCCTGCCCGCGCCTCGGCTCGAGCGACTGACCAGTGCGTGGGCCGCGATGGCTGATCAGGTGGCGCGAGAGACCCACCCGGCGAGACTTCGTGATCTCCACGCGCTGACGGGCCGCCTGGGTGTCCTGCTCGCCTACACCCGCCAAGACCTCGGACACGCCGCCGCCGGGGCGCGTCAGGCGGCGCTGGCCGGTCGCCACGCGGAACTGGCCGGCCACGACGAACTGCGTGTGCACGCCAGGACCGTCCAGGCCAACATTCTCTTCTGGGACGAACAGCCTGCCGCTGCGCTGGCCCTGGTCGAGCCCGAACTCCCGACGGCGCCCGTCGCCAGACGAGCCGGCTTGCTCTACAACCAGGCGCGTGCCCGAGCCGCCATCGGCGACCGCGGCACGGCACTGGAGGCGCTCAGGCACGCACAGGAGTACGTCGACCGGGCGCCGGTGGATTCGCTGTGGGGCGGCACGTCCTTCGAATGGCGTCCGGCGTCCGGGCTGCTGCTCGCGGCGTCCACGCACGTGCGCCTCGGCAACGGAGCCGACGCGGCCGAACTCGCCGAGCGGTGCCTTGCCGCCTACCAGGCCCGGCCGCGGGGTGAGAAGCCGAGCAACGCCGACATCCGCGCCCTGCTCGAGCTGACCAGTGCCCGGGTCCTGACCGAGGACCTGGACGCGGCTGACGAAGCACTGCGCCCGGTGTGCACGCTCGAACCCGGGCGACGAACCGAAAGGCTCGTGCGGCGCGTGCGGTTCGCTGAGCGGACAGTGGCCGCTTCCCGCTTCGCGCACACCCCGGAAGCGCAGGTACTGCTGGACCAGACTAGTGATTTCACCAGTTCCGCACTGCGCGCGAGGAGCGGGCATTCGGGCGGGACATGAACAAAAAAGGGTGTCGCGCTCGACCAGCCTGGGGGTTACCGGGAGCGCGACACTGAGGAAACGGTATCTCTGTTGGCGGTTCTTGTCCACTCCCCGGCGATCACGTGTCTGGCCGAGTTTCCCACGGACCTTGCTGACCAGTGCGAAGCGCTGGCAGGAAGTCGCCACCGGGCCCGCGCCGATGCGCCGCGGAAACCGGTGCGCCGGACCGGCCGGACGATGCGATCGATTGCCGCCGTCTGCCACCCTCGTGAGTGTTTATCAGGGTTAGAACACGGATAAACACTCACGAGGGAAATTCTGCTTCACCGAACCGTTGGTGCGACAGCTGAACGTGGCCTCACGCGCGTCCGGCCGAGCAACAGCGCGATGATGCCGAGGATCGACAGGCCGAGCGCCATCGCGTACGCCGTTCGGTAGCCGAACTCCTGCGCGACACCGAGCAACGGTCCGGCGACCATGACGCCGAGCGTGAGCGTGTTGCCGTACATGGTGGAGGCGAACCCGGGCCGGTCCGGTGCCAGGGACTGGAAGTACGTGATGCCGACGCCCATCACCGCGGAGATCACGATGGCGCTGAGCACCTGTGCCGCGGCGATCTGCCAGACCGCGGTGGTGGCCAGCATGATGCCCTGGTACGCCAGCGCGACCGACGCGCCGAGCAGGATGATCAGGTGCTGGTCGTACTTGGTGGCCAGCGTGCCGAACCACAGGATCAACGGGATCTCCAGCGCCGCGCACAGGCCCAGCACGAGCCCGGCGTCACCGGGCGAGCCGTGCAGCACGTCGGTGATGAACAACGGCATCGCGTTCACCCCCAACGCGGAACCGCCTTGCAGCAGAACGAACCCGACGATCGCCAGGCTCATCTGACGGCGCAGCGCTCCGCGCTCGATGTTGTCCTCCGTGGCCGTGTGCGTCACGCCCAGTTCGGGCAGCCGGACCGTCACCAACGCCACGGCCAGGTAGAACGCGGCCGAGGCGATGAACAGCCCTTCGAAGCTGGCCTTGGACACGATCACCGCGCCCAGGGGCGGACCGCCGACCCAGGCCAGCGAGAGCACCGTCCGCAGGATGCTGACGGCGAAAGGTGCTTTTCCGGCGTTCGTGCGTTCCATGAACTGGTGCGCGTAGGCGAACATCTGCGAGAGCACCGATCCGGCGATGGCCAGCAACGTGATCGAGACGATCAGCAGCAGCCAGTACTCGCGGACGACCGTGAAGACCGCGAAGCCGGCCGTCCCGGCCGCTCCACCGGCGACGAGCAGGTTGCGCCGGATCGCCCGGGAGTCGGACCACCGCCCGAGCAGCGTGCCGATGACGAGTCCGGCCATGGGCGACGCGAACATGAAGACGCCGAGTGCGGCAGGGCCGGCGCGTAGCTCGTCGGTGATGAACAGCGCCATGAACGGCATGCTCAGCGACATGGCGGTGCCGACGAACAGGCTGACCGAGGCGAGGGGGAGGAGGGATCGGATGTTGAGCGAGGGTCGGACGGCGCTCGCGGTAGTCACCCGATCATCCTCACCCGCCGGGCGCCGACTGGTCCAAACCTTTTCCGCCGTCCGTCCTCAGCTGAATTCCTTGCGCACCTGGGGAAGCACCTCGGTGCCGAGTAGTTCGATGGCGTTCATCACAACCGGATGCGGCACGCCCGACCAGTCCATCTGCATGGCGTACCGGTCGGCGCCGACGAGCTTGCCGACGGTGATCAACCGGTCGGCGATCTCCTGCGGACTGCCCACCAGCAGCGAGTTGGCGTCGCGCGTGTACTCGTCGTAGTGCGCGCGGGTCGGCAGCGGCCAGCCGCGCGCTTCGGACCCGTACCGCATGGTCTCCATCCAGTACGGGAAGAACGTCTCCTTGGCGTCCTGCGAGTTCTTCGCGATCAGCCCGACACCGCCCATGGTGACGTGCAGGTCCTCCGGCGCGTGCTCACCGGCCTCGCCCGCCCGGCGGTACAGGTCGACCAACGGCTTGAACCGCTCGGGCTGGCCGCCGATGACCGCGTAGACGACAGGAAGCCCCAGCAGCCCGGTCCGGACGGACGACTCGGGGTTGCCGCCCGTGCCGACGGAGATCCGCAGCCTGCGGTGGTACGGCCGGGGCAGCACCCGGACGTTGTCCAGCGGCGCCCGGAACCTGCCCTCCCACGTGATTGGGTCCTCACGGTCCAGGTGCAGCAGCAGGGCGAGCTTCTCCTCGAAGAGCTCGTCCTAGTCCTCCAGGCTCGCGCCGAACAGCGGGAACGACTCGGTGAACGACCCGCGCCCGGCGAGCAGTTCGGCACGTCCCCGGCTGAGCTGGTCCAGCGTGGTGAACTGCTGGTAGACCCGCACCGGATCCTCGGTGCTCAGCACGGTCACAGCGCTGGAAAGCGTGATCGTCTCGGTGATGCTCGCGGCCGCGGCGAGCACGGTGCCCGGATTGGAGATGGCGTACTTGTCGAGGTGGTGCTCGCCGAGACCGTAGAACGACAGCCCGACCTGCTCGGCCAGCTTGATCCGTTCAAGGGTCTGCGCGAGCGTGTCGGCGACCGAGACCTGCTCGCCGGTGACCGGGTCGGGCGTGCGGTCGCCGAAACTGTAGATGCCAAGCTCCATGGCCGCCGCAACAAGTCAAATCAGGTGACTATTCCCGTCACAGCGCGTGGGTCGCGACCAGGTGGCCGATCTGCCGGATGTCGGCGCCGCCCCGGAACTCCAGGCGGACCATGCCCAGCCCGCTGAACCACAGGTCAAGTTCGGCGTCCAGGTCGAAGGTGCCGGCCGTCTCGATCGAGAACGCCTGGATCTTGCTGTACGGCAGGGAGGTGAAGTCACGTTTCTTGCCGGTCATGCCCTGGACGTTCACGGCGATCAGCCGTTTGGTCGTGAACACCACGAAGTCCCGGACGGTCTTGAAGGCCAGGACGATCTGCTCACCGGGGATGATGAGCGGCGCGACCTCGGGCCCGACGTTCTCCACCCGGGCCGGGGTGAGCTTGAAGACGGCGTTCTTCTGAAAGTCGATCACTGCGCACAGCCTAGCGATCACGCCTTCGGCCGCGCGGACGGCCTGACGAGCGGATCAAAGGCATTCGGCCAGTACGGCCTCCATGATCTTGCGGGGCAGGGCGGGGTTCGCGGCCGCGGCCTCCGCCACGAGCAGGTCCGGGTCGTCCAGCAGTCCGGTGGCGACGTCCGGGGGGAGGTTCGGGTGCCGGGCGGCGTGCCGGCGGGCGGCCGGAACCCGGAGGCACAGCATCAACGTGTCGGCGTCGGTGTTCGGGTGTTGGGCGATCTGCGGGCACACGGCCTCGGCCCGCCGGGCGAGCGAGTGCAGCAGCGCGGGGGAGCAGCGGGGGTTCTTGGCGGCGACGAGCGCCTGCACCACGGGCAGGTCGGGGTCGGCGATGAGCCGGTCGACCACGTCACGGGGCAGGTTGTCGTGCAGCCCGACCAAGGCACGCACCTGCCAGGACGGGGACGCGGCGAGGCTGCGCAGTTCCGCCGGGTTCGCCGCCGCGACGCGGGGCAACAGGACCGGGGGCAGGTCGGCCGTGGTGGCGATCTCGGCCAGCAGTTCGACCGGCACGACCGGGTTCCAGGCCAGTTCGGGACGGACGGCGCGGTCGTCCGCGAGTGTCCACAGCAGACCTTCCGGGACGGCCGGGTTGCGGGCCAGGTACAGCCGGACCCAGAGCCGTTTGTCGGTCGCGAGCTGGTGGTAGACCCACTCGGGCAGGTCGGTCCGGCGGGCCAGCACCTCGCCGGTCGACTCGATGGCCGGCGCGTCGGCCATCTCGGGTACCTCGGTTCTGGGCACGCCGAACAGGTCCTCTCCGGCGTCGAGTTCACCGCTGGTCACCGCGACCAGTTTGTCCAGCAGGTGCTCCGGCAGATTCGGGTTGTCCGCCAGTCCGCAGAGGTGTGCGAGGTATCGGTCCTCGTCGGCCAAGTTTTTCGCCTCCGCCCGGTGGATGCCGGCCGGTCGGCCGGGTCCGCCCCATGCGGAACATTTCAGAATGCCCGTGGCCTTGCCCAGAGGCAACCGCCATTCGTACTAGCATGTCGGGCGTGCCAGCATCGTGCCCGTGTGATCCAGGCAAGTCCTACGACGACTGTTGCGGCGTGTTGCACCGTGGAAAGGCGACGGCGAGCACGGCTGAACAACTGATGCGGTCCCGCTTCAGCGCGTACGCCGTCGGAGACAAGGACTATCTGCTCAGGACGTGGCACTCGACCACACGCCCCAAGACGGTCGCGTTCGATCCGGCGCTGCGCTGGACGCGCCTGGAGATTGTTGGCACGACCGGCGGCAGCCCGTTCCACAAGGTCGGCACGGTCGAGTTCCACGCGCACTACCAGACGAACGGCCGTGCGGACGTCATGCACGAGAACAGCACCTTCTCCCGTGAGAACGGGCAATGGGTTTATGTGGCGGCAGAGTGATCCCAGGCTGAAGCGTCAATTGCGGCTCCACGTTATTCGAAATCGACTACCTTCGAATGGCGTGGGAAACGCGGTAATCCAGCATGCGGATCCGCGCCGCGGATAGGAGAATCGTGGCGTGGCAGCGGTGAAACGGGTGACCTTGACGATCGTCGGGGGCGCGCTTGTGCTCGTGGGCGCGGCGCTCCTGGTGTTGCCGGGACCGGGCCTGTTGCTCGTGCTGGCCGGGCTGCTGATCCTGGCGGGGGAGTTCCCCACGCTGGAGAAGTACGTCGACCCGGTCCGTGACCGAGCGATGAAGGCGGCCGAGGACAGCGTGTCGACGCCGTTGCGGATCGCCTGGTCGGTGCTGGCCGGCCTGTCGTTGATCGCGGCGGGCATCGTCTGGGGCACGGTCGACGCACTGCCGCTCAGCGGCTGGAGCACGGGATCGAGCCTGATCCTGTCCGGGATCGTGCTGTTCGTCCTGCTCGGCTGGAGCTACCGCAAGGTCCAGGCGAAAAGGAAGAGCCCCAGGTAGCACCCAGGGCCCCTCCTCCCGTGTCCACCTTTCCGACACCCCGTGTCCACCACTCCGGCACCCTGAGTTGCACTGTGCGGCACCGCGAGTTCGCTGCGCCGCTCGCCAGCTCACCTCGCCATGCCGGAGCCGGTGGACACGCGCCTAGATGAAGATCCCGAAGTCCCGGTTCGCGGTGGCGAAGTCCTGGAAGCCGAGGCGTGCTCCGGCCGCGCGGGTGACGGTGCCGTTGGCGATCACGCCGCCGGACGTGTGCGAGTAGACCGATCCGCCGCTGTCACCGCCGCGGGCGGCTGGCTGGCCCTGCGTCTGCTCGGCCTCGACGAGGTCCTCGGCGTCCTGCCAGAAGAAGATCACCTTCAGGTTGCAGACCGGGCCGCCGGTCTGCTCCGCGCTGGTCACGCCGGACTGGCAGAGCATCTGGCCGACGAACACGTGACCCCAGTTGGTCACGGTCACCGTCGAGTTGCTGTCGCCGTTGCCGACGTACATCTGGTTGGTCGAACTGGACGTCGGGATCACCGAGATGTCGTGGTCGTCGCGTGTCGAGCCGACGTTGCCGATGAACTGCCCGGTGCGGTCGGCGATCCGGTGGCCGCTCTGCCCGCAGTGCTCGGCCGACAGCACGAACCGCGCGCCCGAGCCGTTGCGCACTCCGAATCCGGAGGTGCAGATCGTGCTGTTGGTCTGGTTCCAGATGCCCGCTCCGCCTTTCCACGGCGGCGCGTCGTCCTTCCGGGACTTCGTCGTCATCGGTTCCTCGTGCACGACCCGGATCGGCACTTCGGACGGGATCGCCGCCGAGTTCGTCAGCACCCCGGGATATGCGGCGAGGACGAGTCCGCTGCCGTCGCCCGGGTTTTTGACGCCGTAAACGCCGGACTCGGGATGTTCCTTGCGCCATGTTTCGAGCTTTTTCGCGGCCGCGGTCAGCTCCCGTTGGGAATGGGCGGCCGGTGCCACGCGGACCGGCGCCTGGACCGACGCCCGCCGCACGACCTCGCTGATCGAGCGGGGTACGCCGCCCTTCCACCAGAGCATGACCTCCTTGTCCGCCAAAGTGATTCCGGCGAAACCGGGATGGTCGGCGGCCGCGCCGCGCAGCACTTCGGCCGCGGTGACCAACGGCCGTTGGTTCAACGACTTGAGCTCGCCCTCAGTCCAGTTAGTTTGACTGGCATACGAACTAAGTCCGCTTATTGTGAGAGAAGCGGTCAACGCGATCGTCAGAACGATTCCAACGCGCATGGAAGTACACCTCGCCTGCAGGGGTTGACGAGTGGCAATACCTTCCCATACTGGCAG
Source organism: Kibdelosporangium persicum (assembly GCF_013280595.1). Lineage (GTDB taxonomy): Bacteria > Actinomycetota > Actinomycetes > Mycobacteriales > Pseudonocardiaceae > Kibdelosporangium > Kibdelosporangium persicum. The sequence goes on along the minus strand of NZ_JAAATY010000006.1, from coordinate 306,314 downwards.
AATTGGTGTCGCGGTGACAATCGACACGAGTGGACAGAATTCTTATCGCCCGCATTCGGCGAGTTCACGCGAGGCGAAACGGCGCCACCCGGGATGCGTGCCGCGCCGCCAGGGTTCATGCTGTCACGCGTGACCATGGATCCAGTTGTGCGCGCGGCGATCGACGCCGCCAACAAGAACGACCTCGCCGCGTTCCTGGCGTGCTTCACCGAGGACGGTGTGGTGGACGACTGGGGGCGCGAGTTCCGCGGCGCCCAGCGGATCACCGAGTGGAGCGACAACGAGTTCATCGGAAAGAAGGTCAGTCTCGACGTGACCGAGGTCGACGAGCGGGACGGCGAGACGGTGGTCACCGCGCAGGTCGGCGGCGACGGCTTCCACGGCCCGAGTCACTTCTCCTTCCGGGTCGAGGGGGACAAGGTCGCCCGGATGACCATCCGGGCCTGACGTGCGCCTGCCTCGTTTCCTGCTCGCCGGGGTCCTGCTGTACGTCTCGCTGTTCGTGCTGGTCGCCTTGTTCACGGCGCCGGTCGGTGCGATCGCGGCGATCGTGTTCTGGCCGCTGTGGTACGCGGTCGCCACGGTGAACGCCGCGGTCGGCGTGTTCGCGGCCGGGTACAAGATCGGCGAGGAGGCCGCGGTGATGGCGGCGGTCTTCGGCATTCCCGCGGCCGTCGCGGGCGTCGGCTGGCTGGCCAGCGCGCGGTGGTGGGCAGGCGGCCCGCTGATCCTCAGTGGACGGACCGCGTTCGTGCTCGGCGCGGGTGTGCTGCTGTGGGCGGCCATCCGCGTGTTGAGCGGCCTGCTGACGGCGAAACCGAGCGGCACGGCGGCGCTGGTCTTCATGCCGCTGTGGTTCCTGTTCTGCCTGGCCAACCTCCTGGTCGGGGTGATCGTCGCGGGCTACGGCGTCGGCGAGGAGATCCCGATCCTGCTGCTGAACTTCGCGGTGCCCGCGGCGGTGTCCGTGCTGGCCCTGCGGTTCTGAGCGGTTCTGCCGGACCCTCTTGGTACGTTGGTCCCGCCTGCGGGCAGCAGGTCCGGTGCATGGGGTGCGGTTGCTTCCGGGCGCTGGCGGAGGTGCGGGGTTCAGCACGCTCGCGAGTGGGCGAGATCCGGCCCGTCACCCGCTCGACCTCGGACCTGGTGGGAGGCGGCGAAGGACGGGATCTGGCCGTGGCGAACCGCCCGCGAGTCCACTGTGGAGGGACGAGGTGGGCGTCAGAGCCGGAGCAGTCCGGCGTGGACGCGTTCGAGCAGGTCCATCGACGGCCGGCTGTCCACGAGTTCGAGTTCGTGGACCTGGATCAGGCCCAGCTCGACCACGTCGGCGATCAGCACCCTGGCCGCGCCGAGCGGGAGTCCAAGGTGGACGGCCAGTTCGGCGGTGGACTGCGGGGTCTGGCAGGCCAGGCAGATCGCCCGGTGGTCAGCACGGAGAGTAGCGAGGTCTACCGGCCATCCGGGTGAATACGACAGCAGCGTCTCGAGTTCGAGTGAGTGCACTGGACGCGTTCGGCCGCCTGTGCGGGTGTACGGGCGTACCAGTCTGCGGGGCTCGGCGTCCCCGGCCTCGAAGGCCTCGAAGTCGGGTTCGTCGTCCTGTGCCGGGGTCACGGGTTCCAGGTAGGGCTGGGTCGAAGGCTGTTCTTGCTGGTGCACAGCGACTTTCTCCACTGGCGAGTGCAGTTGGAAGTCATGGTCGGCCCCAGGTCGGTAGTCGCCCCATCCTTCGAAGGACAGTCCGTTGAGCTGACGGTCGTCGCTCATGACGGAATTCACCACCCGCGTTGGTCAAACGAGGGTGTGAGTTTAAGTTGGTTTCAGATTGTGACGCAATGGTTCATCTGGGTTTTCGTTTGGCTGACGTAGTTGGTTAGTTTGTCACTCGCACGGTAGCAGTGGATCACCGTCCACCCAAGACCCGTTCGGCTGATCGAGCCGCGTCCGCCCGGCTCGTACCGTGAACGGATGCCGTTACACAGGTGGAAAATCGGTCTTGTATCCGCGTTGGTGGGCGCGCTGCTGATGCCCACGCAGGCCGCGGCCGACACCCGGCCGACGGCGGTCGTGTCCCTGGGGGACAGTGCGATGTCCGGCGAGGGCGCCGGCGACTACGAACCCGGAACCCGCGGGGAGAACGGCAACTGGTGCCACCGGTCGACCCGCTCGATGATCCACCGCACCCAGCTCGCCCAGCGCACGTTCAACCTCGCGTGCTCGGGTGCGGACTCGGCCAACGTCTCGCTGGCCGACACCACCCACTACACGGAAGGGTCGCAGGCCAAGCGCCTGATCGACATCGCCACGGCCAACCGCGTGACCATGGTGATCGTCCAGGTCGGCGCGAACGACGAACCGGCGTTCGCCGACACGATGGTCGACTGCATCAGGGAGTGGTTCAACCCGCTCAGCGCCGGATGCGCCCCGAAGCTGCGCCAGCAGTGGCCGCAGCGGCTGGCCGCGATGGCGCCACGGGTCGAAGCCGCGTTGGCCGACGTGCGCACCGCGATGAGGCAGGCCGGGTACGCGGATTCCGCGTACGCCCTGGTGCTGACCTCCTATGCGTCGCCGCTCACCGAGAAGATGGACCCGATCCTGCACGGCCCGCAGGGCTGTCCGTTCAAGTTGCCGGACGCCAGGTACGGCCGGACCGAGGCTGTGCCGCAGTTCAACGCGGCGCTGCGAGGCGTCGCCAGCCGCGCCGGGGTCCGGTTTCTGGACTTGTCCCGTGCGACCGAAGGCCATGAGGCGTGCAGTGGCGGCGGCAACCCGTCCGGCGAGTGGCAGCGGCGGATCACCGTGGACCCGTGGGCCCTCGTGACCGGCGGACTCGACGCGATCGGGCTGCACCTGGCGCAGGAATCCTTCCACCCGAACGCCGCCGCGCACGCACAACTCGGCAGGTGCGTCACTCAGTTCGTGCTCAGCGGCGCGAACTCCGCGCGGTGCGTCATCGGCAGTGACGGCAACCTGAACGCCGTCACCTGACGGCCATCACCGGGTGGTCGCCGTGACCGACCCGGTCGAGCGGCCGGCGATGACCTGCTGGATCTTCTGGCACTCGTCGGCACGCTCGGCCGCGGCCTGCATCTCGGCCGAGTTCAACGCGGGCTGGTCCAGCGGGTTCTTCACCGACCCGAGCGAACTCATCTCCTTGGTGACGTCCTGCACCGCCGCCGCGACGGCCTGCTGGTTGTTCACGTCGGTCGCGTCCAGCCTGGCCTTCGACCTGTCGACGCTCTGCTTCATCTGCCCGAAGGTGGTCTTCAGGTCGTCGACCGCCGCCTGCCCGTCCGGGACGCCGGCCGTGTCGACGTCGTTGAGGTCCTGGGTCGCCTCGGTCAGGCCGTTGGACAGCGTCGTCAACTGGGTCTTGAGGGAGTTCACCGCCGCCGCCGGGCTGCTGGTGTCAGGCCGGTAGCCCGCCGCGGGCACGATGAACTTCGCGACGGCGCCGCACAGGTCATTCGCGAAGCCGACCTTCTGCGGGTCCGGCGCGGCCGATCCGGTCGTGGTCGGCGTCGTTGTGGCGGGCGGCGTGGACTGCTGGCCGTTTCCGCTGCATGCCGCTGTGACCAGGCCGAATCCGGCCACCAGGGCGATGATCGTGCTGCGTGCGGCCCGCATGTCGACTCCTTGCCGTCGTCCGGTTCCGGTGCGCTCCGGGTTCCCGGGAAGAATTCCGCTCAATCTTTTTGCCCGGTGATGTCGATCCACGCCGGTGTGGATCGACGAGGAGGTGAAGGTACCCACCGGGCAGAGGGAGAGAGAACGATGAGGGCAGGACGACGTGAGTGGCTGGGGCTGGCGGTTCTCGCGCTGCCGACGCTGTTGCTGGCGCTGGACATGAGCGTGCTGCACCTCGCGGTCCCGCACCTGGCCGCCGATCTGCGGCCGAGCAGCACCGAGCTGTTGTGGATCATCGACATCTACGGGTTCCTGATCGCCGGGTTCCTGGTCACGATGGGCACCGTCGGCGACCGGATCGGCAGGCGAAAACTCCTGATGATCGGCGGCGCGGCGTTCGGGGTCGCGTCCATCGCGGCCGCGTTCGCCACCAGCCCACAGATGCTGATCGCCGCACGGGCGGGCCTCGGCATCGCGGGTGCCACGCTGATGCCGTCCACCCTGGCGCTGATCAGCAACATGTTCCAGGACGCCAAGCAGCGCGGCACGGCGATCGCGGTGTGGATGAGCTGCTTCATGGGCGGCATGGTGATCGGCCCGGTCGTCGGCGGTGTGCTGCTGGAGAACTTCCACTGGGGCACGGTGTTCCTGATGGCCGTCCCGGTGATGGTGCTGCTGCTGGTGTCTGCGCCTAAGCTGCTGCCGGAGTACAAGGACGCCGACGCGGGCAAACTCGACCTGGCCAGCGTCGCTCTGTCGCTCGGTGCGATCCTGCCGGTCATCTACGGCCTGAAGGAGATCGCGAAGGACGGCCTCGGCCTGACCAACGTGGTGGTGCTGGTCGCCGGTCTGCTGGTCGGCACGGTGTTCGTGCGACGTCAGCGCACGCTGGCCGCGCCGATGCTGGACCTGTCGCTGTTCAAGGTCCGCAAGTTCAGCGCGGCGTTGAGCATCATGCTGGTCGGCGCGACCACCATGGGCGGGCTGTTCCTGCTGCTGAGCCAGTACCTGCAGATGGTCGCCGGGCTGACCGCCGCCGAGGCCGGATTGTGGCTCGTCCCGCAGGCGTTCGCGGTGGTGATCGGCTCGCTCGTCGCGCCGAAGCTGGCGCAGCGGTACCGCCCGGAGTTCGTGCTGGGCTTCGGAACGCTCGTCGCCGCCGGTGGCATCCTGCTGTTCACGCAGGCCGAGGGCCCGGGCGGACTGTTCGCCGTCGTGATCGGCCTGTCGGTGGCCGGTTTCGGGATGGGCCCGCAGGGCGTGCTGTGCACCGAGATGGTGGTCGGTTCGGTCCCGCCGCAGAAGGCCGGTGCCGCGTCGGCGATGTCCGAGACCAGCGCGGAGTTCGGGATCGCCATGGGGATCGCGGTGTTCGGCAGCATCGGCACGGCCGTGTACCGCGGCGAGGTTCCGGCCGGCACGCCCGACAGCCTCGCCGGTGCCCTGGACGCCGCGGCCCAGCTGCCCGGCCCCGCGGCGGAGAGCCTGATCAGCGTGGCACGGGACGCGTTCACCTCGGGCCTGCACACCGTGGCCGGTATCGGCGCGACGATCGTGGTGGTGTTCGCCGTCGTGGGGATGGTGGCGCTGCGCAAGAAGACCGAAAAACCCGAAGACCTGGTGAATGCTTGATCTCCTGGCCACCACGCCGCTCTCCGCCTCGCCGCGGAGAGCGGCTCCCGCGTTCTCACAGGAAGACCGGCGAGCCCGTTCCAGCACCCCGAGTTGCGCGTTCCAGCACCCCGAGATGCCCGTTCCGGCACCCTGAAATGCGCGTTGCGGCACCCTGAAATGCGCGTTGCGGCACGTCGAGTTGCGCTTCCCGGCCGTCTGGGGAATTTCACCGTGCCGGAGTGTGGCTTTCGGGGTGTCGGAGTGTGGCTTTCGGGGTGCCGGAATGGTGGACACGCCGGGGTCACACGTGGTCGGGGTGGCCTGGTGTGGTGCGCTCCTTCTTCATCTCGGCCTCGAAGATGTGCCGGGCTCCGTCGAGCAGCTTGTTCCGGACGAGCTTTTCGAGGTCACGGAACACCTGGTAGTAGCTGTCGTCGTACTCCTCGACGATCTGGTACGTCCACCTGCCCGGCAGCACGTTGCGGCCGACGAGCTCGTGGTCGAGCTGGTCGGCCAGTGCCACGTGCCCGGCCTCGCGCAGCAACTCGACGGCCCGCCCGAGCTTCATGTCGGCGCTGCCCGTGAGCTGGTGGAACGAGTACAGGTGCCCGCGGGCGCGTTCCGTGGTCTCCAGCGCCTCGGTCAAGGCACCGACGGCCTCGACGGTCTCACGTCGTGTCATGGCCGGGGTATTACCCAGCGATTTTGCCGGTGAACCACCGGTCGAGCCGCGCCAGTGCCTCCGTGGTCGCGGCGAACGCCTCCGTGCCGATCGCGGCCCGCATCTCGTCGTTGAACTGGTCGATCGCCGGGCGCACACGGTCCAGCGCCTGTTTGCCGCTGGAGGTCAGGTCGAGGGCAATCGCCCGGTACTGGCGGGGATGCGCCCGCTTGGTGATCAGCCCGGCGTCCACCAGCCGGGTGACCATCGAGGTGATCGCGGATTCACGCTGGCCCAGCGTGTGCGCCAGTTCCTGCTGGGTGATGCCGGGCTGCTCCCGCACGGCGAACAACGCGCCCAGTTGCGCGCTGGTGATGCCGGCCGCGCCCAGGCAGCGCCGGTCGGCCGCGACCCGGACCTGATGCGCCGCCCGTTGAAGCATGAAGTACAGCCGCTGGTCCGTCATGGCCTCAGATCTTGACAAAGAACCGTCACCGGCACATCCTCACTTCACTAGTGAAGTGAGGAGATCGGGATGGACTTCGAGTACGCCAGGAAGGGCCTGGCGCAGCAGCCCTTCAGCGTGTTGGTCGGTGCCCGGCTGGTGTCCTTCGGCGACGGCGAGGCCGTCATCGAAATCGACGCACGCGACGACCTGCGTCAACAGAACGGCTATCTGCACGGCGGAGTCGTGTCGTACGCGGCCGACAACACGCTGACCTTCGCGGCGGGGTCGGTCCTCGGGCCCGCGCTGCTCACCGCCGGGTTCACCATCGACTACGTGCGCCCGGCCGACGGAACCACGCTGCGGGCCGAGGCCAAGGTCGTGCAGTCCAGCAAGTCGAGGGCGACCTGCCGGTGTGAGATCTACTCGGACGGCGAACTGTGCGCAGTCGCCCAGGGGACAGCCGTCAGACGATGAAGCTCACGTCCGGATGCTCCACGGACGGACCACGCAGCAGAGAACTGTCCCGGCCACGAAGGTGCAGGTCGAAGAAGGCCGTCAGGTAGGCACGTTGGGCGGCGATCGACCGCGCGGGCGGCACGCTGCCGAGCTCGCCGCGGTAGTCGAAAGCGGGATAACCTGCCCGGATCGACGGGTAAAGCGCCTGGTAGTCGCAGAACGAACCCCACGTCGAGCCGTTGAGCTGGATGTTGAGTTTCCAGCCGGTCAACCGGGGCCAGAACGCCTGCCACGCCGGATTGTCCCGATGGTTGTTCGGCGCTTCGGTATCGCTGAACTGCAGGAACGGCACGGAACCCGCCGACGTCACCCACGGCCCGATCACCTCCGGCACTCCGGCGACAGCGTCGATGCCGATGCCCTGACTGGCTGCGTGCAGACCGGCCACGCCGCCGCCGACCATCCCGAAAACGCCCACTGTGGACACATCGAACCGCGCCCGCAACCTCTTGAGCACGAAGGCCATGTCGTCGGCACGGCTGTGCAACGTGCGCTTCTGCTTGTCCAGCACGTCAGCCGGATCGCCGAAGTCAGGCGTCGCCTCAGGCTTGATCTTCTCCAACCGTCCGCCAGGAAACTCCACCGCCAACGCCTCATGGGTGCCTTCGGTGGTCACGACGACGTAGCCCCGGCTGGCCAGTTCCTCGACCAGCAGAGTGGCGTAGGACCGGATCTCCAAGTGCTTGGGCGAGAACAGGATCATCGGACGCCGCCCCGGCAGCACCGGCGCGCCCTGATGCGCGTGCGTCCGGATTCCTGACCAGTCCAGCACCTTGCGAGGGACGCTGGCCAGCGTCAGGCGCTGGTACTCCTTGGCCACCAAGGGGGACTGGTATCGGGCCAGGGGACAGCGGCGCACGGTGCGGGCCGGATACCAGACGCTGACCATCAACTCGCGATACGGCCGCTTCGGCAACCAAGGATCACATCGCGTCCGATCAACCAGGTGCAGGTCGACCCGGCCGATGTCATGCGGGCCGGTCGGCGGAACCAAAGCCGGGGTCACGGCCGTGGCTGCCGCAGCCGGAACACCGGAACCCAGCAAGGCCACTCCGGCTCCGGCGAGCAGAGCTCGTCGCTTCATCACCATGACGCCAACCTGCCAGGAGAAGCGGCGGGTTCCCTCCCGCGCGGGAGGGAACCCGCTCACTCCAATTACCTAATCGAGCAGGTAAGCGTCGAGAATGGTCTGCTGCACGGTGTTGCCCTGGTCATCGGCTGCGCTGGCGCGCAGTGACACCGAGGGAGCACCAGCGGGGTGGTACAGCAGCAGGAAGTCGTCGAACAAGGCGGCTTTCTCCCACGTCGTCCCTCGGTCGTAGGAAACCTCGGTCGACGTGAGGTGCGGCGTGGAGCCGGTGCCTGCCTGCGGCTGCACGTGAACTGGGACGGCGAACACGATCCCGGCCTTCGCCCTGTCCGACGCGTCCAGCTTCGGCGTGTAGCGGATCGCCGAGACCGGCAGTGCGGACACGCCCGTGCTGTGGTCTGACTGGAACGTCCACGACGCCGAGACGTGCGTGGACGTGGTGTGGCCGGTTCGAGTGGCCTCGGCGATGAGCTCGTACTTCGCAGACCCCCGCGGAATCACCGACCGGACGTACCCGGCTTCCGGGCTCTCGGAGACCAACGCGCCGTCGCGGTACAGCTTGGTGGAGGCGTTCTCCGCCACGGAGAACCCGGCGTTGCCCGCGCCGTCGCCGAAGAGCGGGACGTTGGCCACGAACAAGTCGCCCCGCTGCTGCACCCAGGGATCGAGTTTGTTGTCCGGGAAGGACGGACCGAAAACGCCGTAGTAGAACGGTTCCGTGTACGTCTTGCCGGGCGTGTACGACCTCGGCGGTCCGTCGAGCCCGCCACCGTGGCCGTTGTCGTCGAACACGTTCATCCGGCGCGCCCAGTCCGCGTTCTCGCCACCGTAATACTCAGTGCGTGGACCAGGTGTGAAGTTCGTCAGTGCGCCAAGGCCCCAGTGACCGCGGTCGTGTGGTGAGGACGTCACGCCGATCGTCGCGGTCTCGCCGGACCGCAACGGCCCCACATCGACTTTCACCGTGGCCAGATCGCTGTGCCTGATCTCCTTGTCGATGCCGGAATGAGTGTGCCCCTTCGTGTACCAGGCCAGGCCGTAGGTGTCGTTGTGGACAGTCCATGTTGTACTCAGCTGGCCGAGTACCTCGGTGGAATCCGGTCCCAAGTGCTGAAGTCCGACGTGGTCGGCACTGCCACCGAAGGACAAGTTGGACACCTGGTACCGCTCCGGTCCGGAGATTCGCTCGAACCCGACCTGTAGCAAGGACAGCTCCGCGCCGTCGACCGGCAGCTTGATCGAGACCGGTTTGCCGAGGCGCGCGTCGAAATCGATCGTGGTCGGCCCGGAGATGGTGAGGTCCGGGTAGTTCAGCACGTCATGCGTGTACGGATCACCGCCGAGGATGGCGCCGGACAGCACGTACCGCCCCTTGGCAAGGCGTTGTTCGAGCCTGCCTTCCATGGTGGAGTTCGGGAACACCCGGTCGCCGGTGTCCACATTGATCAGGAATGCCGACGCGTAGTCCGCGGGCGCACCGTTGCGGCCGATCGCGTTGAGCGTCAGGTCGTAGCTCTCGACTTCGAGGTCGACCTCGATCGCGGTCCGGACACGCTGCCCGCCACCGGTGGCCACGACGGCACCACCGAACTGGCCGCCGTCCGGGGCGTTGCGGATCTCCGCCGTGGCGAGAGCTGTCGCCGTGCCACCGGCTGGAACAACCAGCTGGGACGGCGTGATCGAGAACAGCTCGGCGGGCGCGTTGGTCTCCATCAGCAGGTCAAGCGTGATCGGTGCCTGACTGTCGTTGGTGTACGTGATCTCCTGGGTGACAGCGGGCCGGCCGGCGTGCGGCCAGCGGTGCTGACCGAAACTCGCGCTGCTCGGCTCGGCGCTCACGGTTTGCTTCAGCGCCGCGGCGGAATCCACGCGTCCCGCCCCCTGCTGGAACGGCGTCAGCCCGGCCGTCGGCGTGCTCGAACCGACCAGACGCGCCTTGAGCTGCGTGCCCGTGAGCTCAGGATGTTGCTGGACAAGCAAAGCCGCCGCACCGGCGGCGTGCGGCGTCGCCATCGACGTGCCCGACAACGCCGTGTATCCGTCGACGACCGGGGCGCCGATCCGCTTGGCCGCGTGCAGTGCGGCCACGATGTCCACGCCAGGACCGGTGAGGTCCGGCTTGATCATGCCACCGCCCTCACGCGGTCCACGGCCGGAGAATTCGGCGATGTCGTTCTCACGATCGACGGCCCCGACCGTCAGGGCGGCGTCCGCGCTGCCCGGCGAGGTGACCGTGGCGCTGCCGGGACCGTAGTTGCCCGCCGCGATCACGAACAGCGTGCCGTACTTGGCCGACAGCGTGTTCACGGCCTCTTCGAGGGGATCGACCTCGGGGCTGTCGAATCCGCCGAGGCTCATGGTGATCACGTCGGCGCCCTGCCCTGCGGCCCACTGCATGCCCGCGATGATCGCGGAGTCGGCGCCGAACCCGTTGTCCGCGAGCACTTTCACGTCCAGGATGGCGGCGTCCGGCGCCACCCCGCGGAACCTGCCGCCCGACTTCGCGCCCGTTCCGGCGACGATCGAGGCGACGTGCGTGCCGTGCCCGTAGCGGTCGACGGCATCCGGTGACCTGGTGAAGTTCTTCTCGCCGACTTCACGTGACGCGAGGTCCGGGTGCGTCTGGTCGACGCCGGTGTCGAGCACCGCGACCGTGACCCCTTTGCCGGTGTAGCCCGCCTGCCACGCCGCCGGTGCTCCGATCTGCGGAACACTGCGGTCCAGGGTCACGGTCCGTTTGGCGTCCAGCCAGACCTTCCTGAGTCCCCCGGACTTCGCGGTACTCCACACGTCTGTTCCGGTGGAGGTGAGCGCGACGGCGTCGATGGCAGGCAGGTCGGCGGTGACCTGCGCGGTCAACGGCCGTTGCCCGGCTTGGTATTTCACGATCACCGGCACATCGCCCTTGCCGTACCCACTGGCGCGCAGCTCGGTGACGTCGAACAGCCGCTCGTCGAGAACCCCCTTGGCCAGCAACGGCATCGCATCGGCGGGAACGACAAAACTGTGTCCCCTGGACTGGTACACGGTGAAGTTCTGCCGTTCCCGGCCCGGCGCGGGCTTCAGGTACCGCGGAGTTCCTTGTGCGCCGAGGAAAACCTGGTCACCGCTGAGCAGCGTGACCGCCTCGGCGGCCCCGCCGGGCGGTTCGGCGTACGCCGCCGTCGGCATCAGAAACACTGATGTCAGAGAGAAAACGACGGCGCCAACCGCAGGGCCGCGATACCGACCGCGCACGAGTGCCTCCAAGTGATCACTTGTACGCGGACAGTATTGCGCTGTTCAAGCCGTCCACAAGAGCCGGGCGGACCACACCGCCTTGGTCGGTTCGCCATCACCAGTTGCCACTGGTCCGCCTGGCCGGCCGGGTGGTCAGTGCCCGAACCGGGGCGTCTTGAGCAGGAGCAGGGTGTCCTCCGGGCTCATGGCCAGTTGGCTGACGTGGTCGAGCGCACGCCGGATCGTCGCGGTGCGCTCGAGGTCCTGCGTGTCCTGGAGGCCGACGAGGCTTTCGCTGAAGGCCGCGTCCGGCTCGTTCGGATCGTCGAAGGAAAGCAGGACGACCGATCCGTGCAGCCCTTCGTGAAGGATATTGCGCTGCGGTACGACCTGGATTGTCACATTGGGAAGTTCCGCACGATCGATCAGCGCCTCGCGTTGTGCGCGATTCACGCCCTGGCGAAGCACGGGTTCGTGAATCAATGCGTGCAGCGTGAGTTGTGGTTCGGTGCAGAGGCGTTCCTGCTGACGCATTCGCAGGTCGGTCAACTTCTTGACCGTGCGCTTGTTGATGCTGAGAGTGGCGCGGGCGTACTCCTCGGTCTGCAACAGGGTGGGAATGTGGCCGAGCTGGAATTCGTATTTGACGTCGGCCTCGTCCTCCATGCGGACGTACCGAGTGTCCTCGAGGTGGAAATCCCGCCACCACGCGCGCTGCCTGGCAAGCTCCCACAGTTCGAGGTACGGGCCGTAGTCGCAGCTCAGCACGCCGTACGCGTCCAGCAGCATGACGAGCTCGTGGTACGTGGGCAGCTGACGCCGCTCGATCCGGCTGAGCTTCTTGAACTCGATGCGGACGCGTTCGCCCGCCTCCTCCTGCGTCAGCCGGTTGTCCTCGCGCAGCCTCTTGAGCTCGCGCTGCAGTTGACGGCCGTAATAGTTCGGTTCCGGGGTGATGCCTGCCATGACTCTTTCTTTCGCATAAATGGAAATCCCGCAGATGAGATTCGCAATTCCGAGAATCTCGACTCGCAGCGCGAGGTGCCGGTCGATAACCGGGCACGGAGAAACTAGTGGATGTACGTGCGCGGTTGTCATCACCTAATCGTGTACTGTGGACACTTACCTGAATTGCGGCAGGATGAATGGCATGGAAGACACCGAAGACCTGAGCCCCGGCTCATTGGTCCGGCGCTGGCGGCTGGGAAAAAGACTGCGAATGATGCGGGTGGAAGCGGGCAGGACGATGGACGAGGCCGCGGCCTACATCGGCGTGAAGCGCCCGACGATCAGCCGGATCGAGACGGGCAGGCAGGCGATCCTGGCGCGCAACGTGAAGTTCCTGTGCCAGCTCTACGACGTCGGTGCGCCGGAGGTGGACATGCTGATGCGCCAGGCGGACGAGTCGAACGAGCGCGGCTGGTGGGCGTCCTATTCGGACACGATGCCGGACTGGTTCGAGACCTACGTGGGCTTCGAGGCCGACGCGAAGGAGATCTGGCTCTACTGTTCGGAGTTGGTACCTGGCATCTTGCAAACGGCTGGTTACCAGCGCGCACTCAAGCAGGCCAGGCGGGGATCAGTCGACGAGGAGGGGGTCGCCTTCCGGTTGGAGCGGCAGCGGCGCCTGGCGGACCGGCAGCCGCGCCTGCGCATTGTGCTGAACGAGGCTGTGCTCCGCAGGAAGGGCTGCGACATGGACAAGCAGATCAGCCACCTGACTGCGGTGTCGAAGCGCACGAACGTGTCCCTGCAGGTGCTGACGTTCGATTCAGGTCCGCATGCCGCGATGCGGGGACCCTTCAACATGTTGACCTTGCCGGAGGAACCAGCGCCTAACCTGGTGTACCTCGAACACAATGATGGGGCTGTATACCTGGAGCGCCCAATCGACCTAGCGAAGTACTCCGCTGCGTTCGAATCTTTGACCAAGCAGGCACTTTCGGCTGAGGACACGCGGGACTTCCTGGCTACCCTTGCCTAGTACTACCTGGGCAAGCAGGAAGGAACGCTGCGGTGGAGCTCAACCGTGCGTGGAGGAAGAGCAGTTTCAGCGGCGCCAACAATGGCAACTGCGTCGAGGTGGCGTGGCGCAAGAGCTCGTTCAGCGATGCCGACAACGGTGACTGCGTTGAGGTCGCCCTTGGCCCCGGCGTTGTCGGTGTCCGTGACAGCAAGAACACCGTGCACACTCTGATGTTCGGCGCCGCTCAGTGGCGTGCGTTCATCACACGTCAATCCTGAAGATCTGCCTCGAACCGCCTTCCGGGCCCGGCTCGGTCATCGGACCGGCCGTGTAGCCGAGTCGCTCGTAGAACTCGCGCGACTCGGCGCCCGGATGGTCCGGCCCGAAGGTGACCACTTCGATCGTCCCCGGGCCGACGACGAAGCGCCGCACGGCCTCGTCCAGCAGCGCACGCCCGATCCCCTGACCGCGTGCCTTCTTCGAGACGACCAGCCAGTCCACGTGATAGTTCGGCGCACTCGGGTCGAACAGCAGCCCGCCCAGGATTCCCTCGGCCACCAGGGCCGTCGACCGGGCGATGTGCGTCCTGACCGCCCGGTGGAATCCGGGTTCGGCCACCATCGGCCCGAACCAGTCCTCGACCTCCGCCGCCAAACCGAGAATCCCGGAAACGTCCTCTTCCACCGCGAGCCTGATCACCGAGGCAAACTACCGATCAGCCTGATCAGCTGCCAGGTCGCCTCATCGCCACCGACGGCGTGCTGAGCCTGCCGCACCACCACGGGCAACGGCAGCCTGCCCGGATCGTCCAGCACGGCTTGGAAGTACGGCTGGTTCGGACGTGCCTCCAGCGCGTGCCGGGCGTACTCGACCGCCAGGGCTTGCGCGTGCTCGGCACTGACCTCGTCCATCAGGTTGATCAGCACCTGCGGGTCCACCTTCTCGGCGGTCGCCACGAGGTGCGTCAACTGCCAGGTCGCTTCCTGCCCGCCGGTGCACAGCCGGACCACCTGCTGGGCCTCCGCCGCGACCGTCCGCACCGTGAGGTTCTTCAACTCGCCGCGGCTCAGTCCTTCCCGGACCAGGTCACGCTGCCAGCACACCGACACCGCCAGCACCGCGACCCACATGATCTCCTCGGCGAGCCTGCTGCCGTGCACCCGGATCTTCGCGTGCGCGTCGCTGGCGTCGGCGAGTGCCGTCATGCTCGCTTCGCCACTGAACAACGCCTTCGCGGCCCGCAGATAGATCGTCGAAAGGTCCTGTTGCTCAGGTGTCAGCTCCGCGGCGCACACGTCGAGGACATGTTCGGCGAACGCCAGGGACAACACCTTGCCGCGCAGCGGGTCGACCGTCCGCAACTGCTGGTCCAGCACCTTGACGACATTGACCACGAGCCGGATTGTGCCACCCTTTTCTTCATCGAATCAGCGCGGAGGGAGACGGTCATGGACGATCGAACCCGAAATCGCACGGACGTGGACAGCGCGTTGCTCGGTCACGCCACCTACCGCAGCCTCGGTGAGCAGAAGCTCTCACCGGCCGAGGAACGTTTCGAGAAGGCCCGGCGGACGGTCGGTCTCTGGCTCGCGCCACTCGTCACCATCGTGTTCCTGGCGTTGCCGCTCGACCTCGCCGGTAACCAGCAGACGCTCGCGGGCATCCTGCTCGGCGTCATCATCCTGTGGATCACCGAGGCCGTGCCGATCCCGATCGGCGGCCTGATCGGCGTCGCGGCGATCGTGGTCCTCCAGGTCGTTCCGGCGGAGGACGCGCTCGAACCGTTCGGCTCGTCGACGATCTTCACCTTCATCGGGGCCTTCATCCTCGCCCAGGCCATGCTGAAACACGGCATCGCCCGCCGGTTCGCCTTCCGGATCCTCGCGTTGCCCCGGGTCGGCCGCTCGACGTTCGGCGTGATCCTCGCGTTCGGCGCCATCACGTGCGTGCTGTCGGCCTTCGTGTCGAACACCGCGACCGTGGCGATGCTCCTGCCGACCGCGCTCGGCATCCTCGCGGTCATCGCGAAACTGCTGCAGGAACGGGGAATCGTCGAGCAGGACTTCGACCCGCTGCGGCTGCGCGTCGGTGCCGCCCTGCTGCTGATGCTGGCGTACGGCGCGAGCGTCGGCGGACTGCTGACCCCGGTCGGCAGCCCGCCCAACCTGATCGGCCGCGGCCTGATCGAACAGGCGACCGGCCAGCGGATCTCCTTCGCCGAGTGGTTCCTGATGGCCCTGCCGATCTGTGCGGCGATGTTCGTCGTGCTCGGCCTGATCCTGCTGTTGATCAACCGCCCGGAGATCCGCCGGATCGAGGGCGTCGAGGACTACATCGCCCAGGAACGCGCCAAGATGGGCCCGTTGTCCCGCGCCGAGAAGAACACCCTGATCGCCTTCGGCATCACGGTCGTGCTCTGGATCGCGCCCGGCATCATCGCGGTGATCTTCGGCAACGACTCGGCGATCTACGACAACGTCAGCGGCAGGCTGAACGAGGGGATCGTCGCGGTCCTCGGCGCGTCGCTGCTCTACCTGCTGCCCACGGACTGGTCGCGGCGTGAGTTCACGCTTCGCTGGCGGGACGCCGCGGAGATCGACTGGGGCACGATCCTGTTGTTCGGCACGGGCATCATCTTCGGCTCGTTGCTCGGCAGCACCGGCCTGGCGAAGACCCTCGGCGAGTCGGCCTCGAACTCCCTCGGGCTGAGCAGCACGGTCACGATCACGATATTCGCCGTGGTTCTCGCCATCGTGGTCTCGGAGACGACGAGCAACACGGCGTCGGCCTCGGTCGTCGTCCCGATCATCATCTCAATCGCCGACGCGGCCGGGGCGAATCCGTTCATCCCGGCGCTGGCCGCGACCTTCGCGGCGTCCTTCGGCTTCATGCTGCCGGTGTCGACCCCGCAGAACGCCGTGGTCTACGGCTCCGGCGCGGTCTCGATCACCCGCATGATCCGTTCGGGCGTCTCGTTCGACGTGCTCGGCGCGATCCTGATCCTCATCGGACTCCCGCTGATGGCGGCGCTGCTCGGTCTCGCCTAGCACCGCCGGTGGGTTCCGGCTGGCCGCCGAGTCCCGTCACGGCCAGCCGGAACAGCCGGTTCGCCTGCGCCGCCGGGTCGGGATAGGACTCCGTGGCCAGGACGATTCCCACGATCAGGGTGATCAGTTCCTTGACGGTCACGTCCGTCGTCACGCCGCCGTCCCGTATTGCCCGGCGCAGCAAGGGATCGGCGGCCTCTTCCAGCGCCGTCGCGCAGGAGTTCTCGTGCACGGGGTCGCCGTCGAAGGACAGCGCGGCCGCCAGTCCCCGGGCGGCGACGCAGTAGGCGACGACGTCATCCAGCCATTCCAGCAGCGCACCCCGGCTGTCGTCGCTGTCTGTCAGGTCGTGGGCACGCGCGCGGAGGGCCTCGATGCGTTCCCGTGACACCGCTTCCAGGAGTGCGCGGCGGGTGGGGAAATGCCGGCGCACGGTCGCCGAGCCGACTCCTGCCGTGCGGGCGATCTGTTCCAGGGACGCCGCGGCGCCGTGCGCGGCGACCTCCTCCTCGGCTACGGCGAGGATGCGCGCGTAGTTGCGCCTGGCGTCGGCGCGCTGGCGGTCGGGCATGGCGTCCTCTCCGTACTTGCTAAGTGGCGGGCCCCGCCGTATCGTACCGGACGTAAACGGCGGACCCCGCCACTTAATTTCGAGGAGTGTCATGTCCCTGGAATTCGCGCCTGTCCTGGTCACTGGTGCCACCGGCAAACAGGGCGGTGCGACCGTCCGTGCCCTGCGAGCGGCGGACGTCGCCGTCCGCGCTCTGGTGCGCGACCCGGCCACCGACCAGGCCAAGGCTGTCGAGGCCCTCGGCGCCGAACTGGTCACCGGCGATCTGGACGACCGCGATTCGCTGGTCCGGGCCGCGAAGGGTGCCCGAGGTGTGTTCTCCGTGCAGATGCCCACCATGTCCGCGGATGGCTTCGATTTTGACGGTGCGCGGGTGCAAGGCATCAACCTCGTCGAGGCGGCGAAAGCCGCCGGCGTCGAGCAGTTCGTGCACACGTCGGCGATGGGCGCCGGGCAGCACCGCGAGTCCGTCGGCTGGGTGGAGGGCCGCTGGCCGATGCTGGAACGCAGCCTGGATGCCAAGAGCGAGGTCCAGGACCACGTCCGCGCGGCGGGTTTCGCGCACTGGACGCTGCTCAAGCCGGGCTTCTTCATGGAGAACCTGTTGCCGTCCGCGGCTTACCTGTTCCCGCGCGGTGTCGAGGGCGGGCTGGTGAGCGTGGTCAAACCGGAGACCCGGCTGTCGCTGGTCGCGGTCAAGGACATCGGCAGGGCGGCTGCCGCCGCTTTCGTCGCGCCGGAACGGTTCGACGGGGTCGAGTTGGAGCTGGCGAGTGACTACCTGTCGATGACCGAGATCGCCGAGATCCTCTCCCGCGTACTGGGCACGCCTCTGGTCGCGCCGGAGATGACCGAGCAGGAGGCGTTGGCCGCCGGGATGCCGCCGATGGGCGCCACGCTCGACTGGATGAACGAGGCAGGCATGCCGGGCCGTCCGCAGGACGCGAGGGACTTGGGCATCCCGCTCACCAGCTTCGAGCAGTGGGCGCGGGAACACGTGCGCGCCGACGCCTGACGGGCCGAACGGTCTCCGCCCTGTCAACGTCACGATTAGCGTAGCGTCATGACCGACGTACAGGGCCATCACGACCGTCGATTCGACAACGTCCGTGCCGCGTTCGAACAGAACGTGGCTTCCGGTGAGGAGCTGGGCGCGTCCCTCGTCCTCGACATCGACGGCGATGTAGCCATCGATCTGTGGGGCGGGTACCGCGACCCGGCTCGCACCACCCCCTGGGACGAACACACCATCACCAACGTGTGGTCGACCACGAAGACCGTCACCAGTCTCGCCGCGCTCATCCTCGTCGACCGCGGCGACCTCACCCTCACCGCACCGGTGGCGGAGTACTGGCCCGAGTTCGCCGCCAACGGCAAGCGGGACGTGGAAATCCGCCACCTGCTTTCGCACACCTCCGGTGTCGCCGCGCTCGACCAGCCTGCCGTGGTCGAGGACCTCTACGACTGGGAGAACTCGACCGCCCGGCTGGCCGCCCAGGCACCCTGGTGGGAACCGGGGACGGCCTCGGGCTACCACGTGACGAACTTCGGTCACCTGATCGGCGAGGTGGTCCGTCGCGTCACCGGCAAGACCTTGAAGCGGTTCGTCGCCGAGGAGATCACCGGCCCGCTGGGCGCGGACTTCCAGATCGGCGCGGCCGAGCGGGACTGGGGCCGGATCGCGGACGTAGTTCCGCCACCGCCGGCACAGATCGACTTCGCCGCACTCGGCGCGGACAACCTGATGGTGCGAGCCCTGACGGGTCCTGCCGTGGACGCGAACGTGGCCAACACACCGGCCTGGCGCCGTGCGGAGATCGGCGCTGTGAACGGGCACGGCAACGCCCGGTCGGTCGCGCGGGTCCTGTCGGTGATCGCCCGTGGTGGTTCGGTCGACGGCGTCCGGCTGCTCGGCCAGGACACCATCGACCTCATCTTCACCGAACAGGCCAACGGTGTGGACCTTGGCCTCGGTATCCCGTTGCGGTGGGGCGTCGGATACGGGTTACCCCGCCAGGACACCATCCCGTGGATCCCGGACGGACGGATCTGCTTCTGGGGCGGCTGGGGCGGATCGATGATCATCATGGACGTCGAGCGGCGCATGACGATCTCCTACGTGATGAACAAGATGGCGCCCGGCATCATCGGCTCCGACCGGAGCGCCACCTATGTCACCGCTGTCTACGAGGCACTCCGGCGTGCCGCCTAAGCCCGGACAGGCGATCTCAGGCGGCGGGGAAGTCGGTGGACGGCGCCGTCCCCGCTGTCGCCTCGACGTTCGCCCGCAGGGCGTCGACCTTGGCTGTGGCGTAGGAGTGCGCGTCCGATCCGAGCAGTTGGCGCAGCGGGCCGTCCCCGCTGACCACCTGGCCGATGATCGCCGCGGCGCCCCTGACCGGGTCACCGAGCTGGCTGCCCTGCAGGCGAAGGTGCTCGGCGGTCATCTCACGGATCGCCGGGTAGGCCGCCGTGGTGGCGGCGGGCAACGCGATCGAGTCCGTGGTCAGGAAGTCGGTGCGGAAGTAGCCGGGTTCGACGATGGTGACCTTCACGTCGAACCCGGCCACCTCCGCGGCGAGGGCCTCACTGAGACCCTCCAGCGCGAACTTGCCCGCGCAGTAGAGCGCCCAGCCCGGGACGGCGGTCAGCCCCAGGATCGACGACACGTTGACGATGTGGCCGCTCCGCTGCTCACGCAGGATCGGCAGCGCGGCACGCAACACGTTCCACACGCCGACGACCTGGACGTCGAGCATGTCGCGGACATCGCGGTCGGTGGTCTCCTCCACGGCGGCCAGGAAGCCGTAGCCGGCGTTGTTGACCACGACGTCAAGGCCACCGAAGCGTTCGCTCGTCTGGTGGACCGCCTGCGTGACAGCTTCGTCGTCGCGCAGGTCGACGGCTAGCGGCAGCAGCCGTGACGTGTCGACGTCACCGAGCGCGGACAGCAGGCGCTCGGTCGAGCGCGTGGTGGCGGCGACGTTGTCGCCCCGGTCGAGCAACTGCTTGACCAACTCAAGACCCAGGCCGCGGGAAGTACCGGTCACGAACCAGGTCGCGGGTCGATCCATCGGGAAAGCCATTGTCGTCCTTCACTCACGATCTGCGGGGAAGTACGGCGGTCGTCCGCCGTGACTCCAGCCTGGAGCACGGAAAGCCGTGCTGGGCGGTCATCTCGGGCCCTGTGCGACCGAGGATTGGGCAACCTGGGACTGAGAGGTCCACTCACGACCGGGTGAAGTCGGCGACAATGGGTTCCGTGCCCAACACCAACCGGGAACTCGCTGACTTCCTGCGCCGAGCCCGCAGCCAGGTCGACCCGCGACGGGCCGGCCTGCCGTCCGACGGGCGCGTGCGCCGCGTGCCTGGCCTGCGGCGCGAGGAAGTCGCGCTGTTGGCCGGGGTGTCCACCGACTACTACGCCCGGCTGGAACAGGGCCGGCGCATCACGCCCTCCGCGGCCGTGGTCGAGGCCATCGGCCGCGCCCTGGAACTCGATGCCGCTGGACGTGCCCATCTCGAAGACCTCATCGGACTGACCGCCGCACCGGCTCACCGACGGGCCCGCGGCGTCCAGCGTGTGCGTCCAGGGCTCTACCAGCTTCTCGATTCCCTGGACGGCGAGCCCGCGCTCGTCCTCGGCCGCCGCACCGACGTCCTGGCCGCCAACCGGATGGCCAAGGCCCTGTTCACCGACTTCGACCGGCTGCCCGCCAGGCACCGCAACTACGCCCGCTGGATGTTCCTCGACCCGGACGCCCGGTCGCTGTTCGCCGACTGGCCGGACATGGCCCGGGCCGCGGTCGAGAGCCTGCGGTTCGAGGTCGGCCGTGACCCCGGCGACAGCGTCACGACCGCTCTGGTCACCGAACTGCGGGAACAGAGCCGCGAATTCGACCAGTGGTGGGAGCAGCACCGGGTCCACCAACGCACCCACGGCTCGAAGCGGCTACGTCACCCGCTCGTCGGTGAGCTGACCGTCGAGTACGAGACACTCGCGCTGCCCGGTGACCCGGACACGACTCTCTACATCTACACCACCGAGCCAGGATCGGCCTCCCGGCGAGCCATGGATCTGCTCGCGAGCTGGACGATTACGAACGCCTGAACGGCCGCGCCACTCACTTGGAGTCGATACGGCCCAACGTGTTGCCGCCGTCCTGCAACGCCTTGCGGGCTGTCTGCCAGCCGAAGTCGTCGACGCCGAGCGCATCGCGCAGGTAAGCCGTGGTGACCTGCTGGATCAGCGCGACACGTTCGGGATTCTCGTCTGTCGTCTCCTTGGCTTCATAGCCGGAGATCCCGCCGAGCGAGTGTTCCGCGCCGAACAGGGTGAGCAGGTCCGTGGCGCCAGGGCTGAGGTGGTACGCGTCGGTGAACCAGTCCGGCCCCCGGACGGACAGGGCAGACTGGTCCCGATCACCGGCGACCACGAGCGCTGGCGTGGTCAGCTGCGCGAAACTCGGGTTCATGAAAGGGAAGTGCTCGGCGGCGAACGGCGACAGGTCCGCGCCGCCCGTGCCGGTCAGGGCAAGCAGCACACCCGCTCGCACCCGGGGATCGGACATGTCCTCGCCGGAACCGGCGACCTGCGCGCCCAGCAGCATGCTGGCCGACTGGGCACCCCACGAGTGCCCGGCCACGGCGATCCGGCCGCGATCCAGCCGCCCGGCCAGACCGGGCACCGCCGCTTCGACGAGATCGAGCTGGTCCAGGACACGCTTGAGATCCTCGATCCGGACCCGCCAGATCAGCGGTGTCCGCGGATCGTCCGGAGCGAGGCCCAGGGTCCGTGAGTCGAGATGAGTGGGTTGTACGACAACAAAGCCGTGCGCGGCCCAGAAGTCGGCCAAGGGGCCGTAGCCGTCCATCGACGAACCGAAGCCGTGCGAGAAAACGATGACGGGCAGGTTGTCCCCGGTCTGGGGCGCGGACACGCGCACTCGCAGATCCTCGCCGCGGCCCGGGGCTGACAGCACCACCGGCTTCACCGAGACGACAGGAACGGAATCAGGGTTCATCACAGGTTTCCTCTCTACGCCGACGCGCTGTGGATCGCGTCGGCGAGGATCTGGTCGGCGACCCACTGTGCGACGCCGGTGGGGTAGGGCGCCGGCAGTCCGAGGACGACGTGCCGGAAGCCGGCGCCGGTCGCCTCCCTGATCGCGTCCCGGGTAGTGCCGGGCTGGTCGTAGGAGACAGGCAGGTAGATCGAGCGGGTGATCGAGGCGGGGTCTCGGCCGATCTGCGCGCAGTAGCGGTCCAGCAAGGCGCTGCGGCCGATCACGTCCTCGATGTCGCCGCCGGGGATGTTCCACACGTCGGCGTGTTCGGCGACGACACGCAGTGTCGCCGACGACCGGCCGCCGATGACGATCGGCGGATGCGGGCGCTGGACGGGTTTCGGGTTGCCGAACGCCCCGGTGAGCTTGATGTACTCGCCGTCGAAGTCGAACGGGTCGTTCTCCGTCCACAGTCGACGGATCACCGTGCACGCTTCGGCGAGGCCGCCCACGGCGTGGGCGGTGTCGTGGAAGGGCAGGCCGTGGGCTTCGTACTCGCGGCGGGCCAGGGGATGGCCGGGCCGGGAGCCCACGCCGATGCCGAAGTCGAGCCGTCCGCCGGAGACGATGTCGACGGTCGTGGCGATCTTGGCGAGCATCGCGGGCGGCCGGAACCGGTTGCTGGTCACCAGCAGGCCGAGCCGCAGCCGCCGGGTCTGTGCGGCGAGGGCGGAGAGCAGTGTCCAGCCTTCGTGAATCGGGCCGTCCAGCTCGCCCGCGATCGGCATGAGGTGGTCGAACAGCCACGCGTGCTCGATGTGGGGGACCGTGTCGGCCTCGCGCCAGACCCGGACGATGTCGTGGTAGTCGACCTGCATCGGGGCGGTCATGATCCCGAAGCTCGGCCGGGATGGGTCGGTCATGCGCCGGGTGTCCTTTCGACATGGCATGATGAGCAAACGGAACGTTGCTCCGCTAACGATACGGAACCGTGTTCCGTTTAGCAAGCGTGCGGAAAGGTGCGATGCGGTGAGTGAAGGCGCGGGCCGGGCGAAGCGGGCGGACGCCCGGCGTAACGAGAAGGCTCTGCTCGACGCGGCCGCCGACGTGTTCGTGACGTCAGGCGTGGACGCGCCGGTCCGCGACATCGCGGCCAAGGCGGGCGTCGGGATGGGGACGATCTACCGGCACTTCCCGACCAGGGCGGATCTCATCGTCGCCGTCTACCGCCACCAGGTCGAGGCGCTCGCCGAGGCCGGCCCGCACCTGCTGGCGACGAGCGAGACCCCGTACGCCGCCCTGGCGAAATGGATCGACCGCTTCGTCGATTTCCTGGTCACCAAACACGGACTGGCCGCTGTGCTGCAGTCCGACGACGCCGGATTCCAGACGCTGCACGCCTACTTCCTCGACCGGCTCGTGCCCGTGTGCACCGAGTTGGTCGAAGCCGCCGCCGGTTCCGGCGAGATCCGCTCCGACATCGGGGCCCTGGAGCTGATGCGCGGCGTGGGCAACCTCTGCGTCAGTCCCGACAACGACAAGCGCTACGACCCGCGCCGGCTGGTCGCGCTCCTCATCGCGGGACTGAAAAAGCCCGGGCCCTGACACCAGTGTCAGAGCCCGGGCTTGGTCAACCGGGATCAGAGCCGAGCGTCGCCCTTGGCGGCGGCGGCCTTCTCGGCGGTGGCCACCCGCTCGGCGGCCTTCGCCGCGCCGGTGCTCTCGCGCTCCGCGGCCAGGGCGGTGCGGGCAGCGCCCAGTGAGGTGGACTCACCGGCGATGCCGCCACGGATGCTGTTGTTGTCCGCGACCTCGGCGACCGGGTCGTTCGCGGTCAGCTGCAGCTGGCCGTTGATGATGTTGTCGTCCAGCGTGGTGCGGCCGGAGGTGTTCGAGATGGCGACATCCCGGGCGAAGTAGTTGCCCGACGCGCACGAGTCCAGCCCGCCGTTCGGGCCGAGCTGCACGCCGCCCAGGTTCCCGGCGAACGTCGACTTGCCCAGGACGGCGCTCCCGCAGATCACGCTGCCGGTCGCGTTGTTCAGCACCGACACCGCACCGTCGACGAAGACGTTCCTCAGGTCGGTGAAGTAGGCGCCGCTCGTGCTGACGGTGCCGGTCACCTCGCTGTCGGTCACGCTGACCTCGCCGACCTGCGAGTTGAGGTTGCCGTCGATCTTCGAGCCCGCCTCGACGAAGAGGAAGCCCTCGACCGGCTGCGTTCCCTTGGGCTGCACCACGACCCGGGCGGTGTCGGTGTTCTTCAGGTAGATGCCGAATCCGCCGGCCGCCAGTGTCACGTCACCGTCGACGCGGGTGTCCACCGAGTCGAAGTAGGCGTTCGCCGCGACCTGCACCTCACCGTTGACCGTGCCGCCCTTGATCACAAGGTTGGCGTCCTTGGCCACCCGGACGTTGCCGGTGATGGTCGTGCCCTGCAGGGAGCAGGACTCGCCCGGCGGCACGTACAGGTCGCTCGGCACCGTCACGGCGCCGCCCGTCCCGACGCAGTACATGACCAGATCGGCGTTCGCCGGCGCGGCCATCATCACGGACGCGGTGACCATCGCGCTCAGGGTCGCGAGCGCTGAAGCGGTCCGTCTAGCCATCTTTGTTTCTCCCTGCTGCGTTGAAAGGAACTAGTTGCCGATGTCGGATCGCGAGGCCGCGCGCACGATCGTGCCTGCGTCCCGCGGGGACAGCACGCCACGGTTCACCAGCTCGGTGGTGACCGCGTCGACGTGCCTGACGAATACCCCGTGGCTCGGCCAGTCGCCGTACTGGTCCACGAGGTCGCTGACGGTGCAGCCGTTACCGGTGTCCACATTGGCCACACCGGTGTCGTCACGTCCGATGATCACGGTCTCGCGTGTGTCGGACTCCGGGCACGCGTCGGTGCCCGGCTCGACGACCGTGAAGGACACGGACTTCTCCGGCGCGACGTTCCCCGCGTTGTCGCTGGCCCGGTACTTCACGGTGTGCGCGCCCTTGGCGCTGACCGGGAAGGTGTTCGTGTACTGCGTCCAGGCCCCGTTGTCCAACGAGTACTCGACGAGTTTGACGCCCGACTGGCTGTCGGTCGCGGTGATGGTGACCGACGCGGTGTCGACGAAGTTGCCGTTCGGGTCCTTCGGGCCCGCGACGGTCGCGTTGGTCGTCGGTGCGGTGGTGTCGGCAGGCGGCGGTGCGATCGTGAAGCTCGTCATGCCTTCGGCCGACACGTTGTTGGCGTTGTCGGTGGCCCGGTAGTGGACCATGTGCGCACCGGTTGCGGTGACGTCGAAGGGTGCCGTGTAGGCGGTCCAGTTCCCACTGTCCACCTTGTACTCGGTCGACTTGACGCCGGACTGGCTGTCCGTGGCGGTGATCGTCACCGTCGCCTTGGCAATGTAGTTGCCGTTCGGGTCCTTGTCACCGGTCACGGCCGCGTTGACGGTCGGGGGTGTGGTGTCCGGTTGTCCGACGATGGTGAAGCTGGTCATGCCTTCGGCGGAGACGTTGTTGGCGTTGTCGGTGGCCCGGTAGTGGACCATGTGGGCGCCGGTTGCGGTGACGTCGAAGGGTGCCGTGTACGGCGTCCAAGCGCCGGAGTCCAGTTTGTACTCGGTGGACTTGACGCCGGACTGGCTGTCGGTCGCCGTGATGGTGACCGTGGCTTTCGAGATGTAGTTGCCGTTCGGGTCCTTGTCACCGGTCACGGCCGCGTTGACGGTCGGGGGTGTGGTGTCCGGTTGTCCGACGATGGTGAAGCTGGTCATGCCTTCGGCCGACACGTTGTTGGCGTTGTCCGTGGCCCGGTAATGCACCATGTGCGAACCGGTCGCGGTCACCTCGACCGGAGCCGTGTACGGCGTCCAAGCTCCCGAGTCGAGCTTGTACTCGGTCGACTTGACGCCGGACTGGCTGTCCGTGGCGGTGATGGCGACCGTGGCCTTGGAGATGTAGTTGCCGCTGGCGTCCTTGTCACCGGTGACAGTGGCGTTGACCGTGGGCGGTGTGGTGTCTGGCTGTCCGACGATGGTGAAGCTGGTCATGCCTTCGGTCGAGACGTTGTTGGCGTTGTCGGTGGCCCGGTAGTGGACCATGTGGGCGCCGGTTGTGGTGACGTCGAAGGGTGCCGTGTACGGCGTCCAGTCGCCACTGTCCAATTTGTACTCGGTGGACTTCACACCGGATTCGCTGTCCGTGGCGGTGATGGCGACCGTGGCCTTGGAGATGTAATTGCCGTTGGCGTCCTTGTCACCGGTCACGGCCGCGTTGACCGTCGGGGGAGTGGTGTCCGACGGCGGCTCGACCACGCGGAACTGGGTCGAACCGGTCTGGGACACGTTGCCGGCCTTGTCCGTCGCCCGGTACTGCACCGAGTGGTCACCGATGGCCGTGACGTCGAAGGGCTGGGTGTAGGTCTGCCAGCTCGTGTCGTCGACCTGGTACTCGACCTTGTCCACACCGGACTCGCTGTCCGTCGCGGTCACCCCGACCGTCGCCTTGCCGACGTAGTCGCCGTTGGTGTTCTTGGTTCCGGTGACCGTGGCGTTGACCGTCGGGGGAGTGGTGTCCGGCTGAGTGGGACCCACGATGAGCTCGCCGGCCATGGTCTGGTGGCCCGGCAGGGCGCAGAAGTACCGGTACTTGCCCGGTGTCAGCGTGACTGTGACTTCGGCCTTGTACGGCGGGAGGAACGCGTCGACGGTCAGGTTGACCGAGACATCGTGGTTGTAGCCCGGCGTCGACTGGTCGAACGTCAGGTTGTGCGTCGTCTGGCTCTGGGTCTGCGGGCCGTTCTCCAGGACGATCGTCGTCGTGCCCGCGGCCGCGTGTGTCGGCGCTGACTTGAACCTGGTCATGTCGTTGTCCGTGGTCCAGGTCAACGTCTGCGCCTGGATCAGGACCGGGTCGGGGATGGGGCCGGCGGACGCGGGAACGGCGACGGCGATCGACGTCACCATCAACGCGCCCGCCACCCCGGTGATCAAGCGTCGAAACATGCTGCACCTTCCATGAGTGCGGGGGACCGGCCGGTGCGCCACCTCGGGCGGCGCACCGGCCGGTCGTTCGCGGTTAGAGCGACCGCACTCGGATGTTCTGGAAATCGATCACGTCGGCGTTGCCGTGGTTCTGCAGACCGATGAAGCCACTGGCGAACTGGCGCAGATCGGTCGGCGGGTCACCCGCACGAGACGACTGCTTGCCCGGCGTGTTGTCGAACTCGTTGATCACCTTGCCGTTGCGGATGATCGTGTAGTGCTGTCCGACGACCCGGATCTCGTAGTCGTTCCAGACGCCCTTCGGCGTGGCACCGGCGGCGGGCATTCCGTTCGGGTCGAAGTTGTAGATCGACCCGGTCTTCTGCGGTTCACCGGTCTCGCCGTCGTAGATCTGGATCTCGTGCCCACAGAAGATCGCGACCCAGGCGGGCGAGGTCTGTGCGCTGCCGACCGTGCCACAGCTGCCCGGCGGACGCTGGTCCAACGGGATGCGCGGGTCCGGGAACCGGGTGAACAGACCACTGTTGGCGCGGGTGTCGCCCGGTGAGGAATCCCGGAACTTGAGCTTCACCGAGAAGTCACCGAACTCCTTCTGCGCGTACCACAGCATGCCCAGCCCGCCGGAGGACCGCAGTGACCCGTCCGGCTGGATCGAGAACGACCCGCTCGGCGCCTGCTCCCAGCCCTGCAGGGACTGCTCGGTGCCGTCGAAGATCGGCTCGTACCCGGTGTTGGCGGCAGTGCCGACGTCAGACCCCGCCGCCGCACGCGTCAGCGCCGAGTTCTCCCGGGCGGTGATCACACCGTCCTTCTGCAACTGGGCGGCCAGCGCCTCGACGTGCCGGACGAACGCGCCGTGGTCGGCCCACGGGCTCTCGTCGTCGAGCAGGTCGTTGATGGTGCAGCCACCACCGGTCTGCTTGTTGGGCACACCGGAGTCGGAGTCACCGACGAACACGGTGGCGCGGCTGTCGGGCACCGCGCACCCGACGTTCACCGTCACCGGCACGACCTGGGTCGCGCCGTCCGCGTAGGTCACCGTCAGCTTCGCGTTGTACGTACCGGTGCGAGCGTAGGTGTGACGCGGGTTGGCCTCGGTCGACTGCGTGCCGTCACCGAAGTCCCACCGGTAGGACACGCCACCGGACTTCGAGCCGGTGAACCCGATCGTCAGCGGCTTGTTCTGCACCGCCACCGAAGTCGCGGCAGGCCGCGGCGTCGGCTCGCCACCGTGGTAGGTGATCCGGATCAGCTTCTGGTTCGGGTGCAGGCTGAAGAACCCGCCGCCGTAGTCGAGCAGGTAGAGCGCGCCGTCCTTGCCGAACTTCGCGTCCATCCAGCTCTGCAGCTGCGTGCTGCCACCACCGCCCGGGATGATCGCCCGCAGCGACTCCGCGAACGCCGGCGGCTGTGCGGTCGGCACGCCGGCCGGGTCGACCGTCACCGCGATGCGGTTGGCCGGGTTGCCCTCGTCACCGATGAACCACTTGTTGTTCCAGTACGACGGCCACGCGACACCGCTGTTGGTGTCGACCAGTTCCCGGTGGTAGGTCGGGCCGGTCATGACCGCCTGGTTGCCGCCCTTCAGGTACGGCTGGGTGAAGATGGTGTCCGCCTTGTTGTACGTCGGCAGGCCACTGCCGTCCGGCCGGGTCGGGAAGACCGGGCCGCCGCCGTCCGGCGAGTACCAGATCATGTTGTTCTTCACCGGCGGCAGGTCGACCAGACCCGTGTTGCGCGGTGAGGTGTTCTTCGGCGCGTTGCAGTCGTACCAACCGGTCAGCACCGACGCGTCGGTGTTGCTGCGGTCGCGGTACGGCTGCTTGTTGCCCATGCAGTACGGCCAGCCGTGGTTGCCCGCCTCGGTGATGATCGTGGCGGTCTCGTACTTGGCCGGGCCGAGCTCAGGGTTGGGCGAGGGCGCGTCCGGGCCGACCCACGCGGCGGTCAGCCACTGCGTCACCGGGTCGATCTGCAGGCGCGAGATGTTCCGCACGCCCATCACGTAGATCTCCGGCCGGGTCTTGTCCGTTCCCGGCGGGAACAGGTTGCCCTGCGGGATGGTGTACGTGCCGTCCGGCTCCGGGTGGATGCGGATGATCTTGCCGTTGAGGTCGTTGGTGTTGCCCGACGTGCGGCGGGCGTCCTGGAAGGACAGACCACCGAACTCCTCGGTCCAGTTGTTGCCGGAGTAACCCGTCGAACCCTCGGACGAGTTGCTGTCACCGGAACCCACGTACAGGTTGCCCTTGGCGTCGAACGCCATGCCGCCACCGGCGTGGCAGCAGCTGTGCTGCTGGACTTCCCACTGCAGCAGGTCCTTGCGCGTGCTCAGGTCGATCGTCTGGGCGTTGCGGTCGTAGGTCAGCCGCGAGATCGTCCGCTTGCCGGTGTGCCGGACCCGGTCGACGGTGTCCTGCGGCATCCAGTAGACGTAGATCCAGCCATTCTCGGTGAACTTCGGGTCCGCGACGATGCCGAGCAGGCCCTCCTCGTTCTTCACCAGCTCGCCGCCGCTGCCGCGGTTGCCCATCACCGGCAGCGTGGCCAACAGCTTGACCTGCTTGGTGTCGGTCTTGAACTGGTGGATCGTGCCGCAGCCGAGGCCGACCTTCGGGTCCTCCCACGGGACGATCGGGCCGGACGGGCAGGCCGCCTTGCCGACGTAGAAGATCGTGCCGTCGGGAGCGGTGGTCAGACCGTGCGACTCACCGATCTGGTCGAGCTGGCCCGGCTGGTTGGCCTGGGTCAGGCGCTCGATCTTGTAGTTCGCCGCGATGGTGGCCTGGCAGTCACCGCGCACCACACCGGCCGTCCACTTCAGCGCACCGGTCAGGTGCGTGCGGAACGCGGGCTCGCTGTAGCTGCCCTCGGTGTGGCCCATGCCGGTGTAGAAGGACCGGCCGCCTTCGTAGTCACGACACCACGAGACGGGGTGGAACGGCCCGTTGGCGCCGGGACCCGCGTCGTAGCGCCACTCCTCGACCTGCGCGACCGTGTGCACGGTGCCGACCGGGTTGGGATCCCAGTTGTACCACCGGTCCGACCGCGTCACGTTGAGCGGGAGGTCCTTGGTGGCCGGGTGCTGCCGGTCGAGGATGTTCACCACGGCCTGGTTGACGGCGGGCGTCGGCGGGGGAGTCGGGTCGCCCGCGAACAGCCCCAGGTCGGCCAGCTGGATGATCGGGTCGCCTGCGTTGGCCGTGATGTTCAGCCGGTAGCGCGTGTACGACACCGGCGAAGCGACGGGGAACACCCTGGTCTGGAACGGCTCGGTGAACACCTGGCCGGTCTGCCGGTCCACCGGCGTCCAGGTGCTGCCGTCGTTGGAACCCTCCAGGGTCCAGTCCTTGGGGTTACGCCCGGGGAAGTCGTTGGCCGACGTCAGCGAGTACCGGTTGACCGCCTTGGCGGCGGGCAGCTGGTAGGCCAGCCAGCCGGTCGGGTTGAACGTCAGCCACTTGGTGCTGGGGTTGTTGTCGGCGGCCTTCTCCTTGGTCTCGTTCGGCGGGTTCTCCGCGCTCGCGGTGACCGTGGCCACCGCCTCCGGCGAGGAGACACTGCCGACCGGCCGGGTGCCGATCAGGCCGGTGAACCACGAGGAGCCGGCCTGTGCCTTGGCGGCGTCACCGACACCGAGGAAACCGCCGCCTGCCTTCATGTAAGCCTGCAGAACGGCTTCCTGGTCACGGCTGAGCGCGGCCTTCTCCGCGGACAGGAACACCACACCGCGGTACGCGGCGAGGTTCTGCGCGGTGAACGCGGCCGGGTCGGAGGTCGTGTCGACCGCGATCCCGTTGGCAGCGCCGATCTCCTTGAACGTCTCGGCGGCCTTGGCCACCGGGTCCTGCTGGTCGGCCAGCGGGCCGTGGAACACCAGGACCTTGATCCCGGCCGCCAGCGACGCCGCCGTGGTGGCGGGTGCCTGCGGTGGCGGTGCCGCGGCCGCCGTGGTCAGGGTGCCGCCGACCATGGCCGCCGCCGCGGTCAGCACCAATAAGGCATGTCTCCCTGTTCTCCTGCGAAATCGACCGGTTGTGAACCGTCGCCCCATCCCAAACTCCTTTGTCGTAGGCAGGCCAGGAGGTCAGTTGTGGTGTGCGTGGCTCTCGTCCGTCCGCGGCGTGTCTGCCGCGGACGGTGCGGAGGCGTGCACGTGTCCGTGGAAGCGATCGATCGCTTCCTGTGCGCCGGGCGGCATGCTGCCGTCGGCGTTGCGGACG
The DNA here is from genome assembly GCF_013280595.1 of Kibdelosporangium persicum. Classification (GTDB taxonomy): domain Bacteria; phylum Actinomycetota; class Actinomycetes; order Mycobacteriales; family Pseudonocardiaceae; genus Kibdelosporangium; species Kibdelosporangium persicum. The sequence goes on along the minus strand of NZ_JAAATY010000006.1, from coordinate 275,335 downwards.
AGGAAGATGCCGGCCATCCCGGTGTCGGAGTGGCTCTGCACGTGGCAGTGGTACATCCACGCGCCGGGCCCGACGCCCTGGCCGGCGATGACCTGGAAACCGAAGGACGAGCCCGGGTTGAGGTCCTTGATGTCGATGATCGGGCTGGGATCGGCCGGGCCTTCGAGGTAGCCCGTGCGGTTGTCGGCCCAGCGGTGCGCGTGCAGGTGGAAGGTGTGCAGCGACGTGCCGTGCGCGATGGCCAGCCACTCCACCCGCTGCCCGAGGTTGGCCTCGAACATCGGGGTGTCCGGTGCCTTCTTGTGGTTGATGAACTGGTCGTTGAGGACCGCGACGAAAGTCCTGTCCGGCAGGACATCGCCCCGCCGGCGCACGATCAGGCCGCCGTACAGGCCACGTGCGAGACCGCCCGTGCCGTGGTCTGTGCCATTGGCGTGGTCGTGGTAGTGCCAGTAGCCGGCGCTGCCGGGGGTGTACAGCCTGCCGTGTCCCGTGGAGGCCATCTCACGCGACCGCCAGGTGTAGACCCGGGTCTCGTTGGGACCGTTGAAGGAGGCGTTGAGCGGGCTGCCGTCCGACTCGACGGAGTAGTCGACGCCGTGCGGGTGGATCGACACCCGCTCGTCGGTCTTGTTGACCAGCGTGATCTCCAGCGTGTCGCCTTCGTAGATCTCCAGCAACGGCCCGGGAATCGAGGCCTTGCCCGGCTCGAGTCCGTAGCCGAGTAAGCCGTTGGGCAGGTCCTCGACGTACATGGTGATCTTCTTGACCACACCGGTCTGTGCCTGGGCGGTGGAACCACCGGGAGCCGCCGCGCCCAGCGTCATGGCGGCGGGAACGGCCAGCCCGACGGTGGCCGTGGCGAGCACAGAGCGGCGGTTGACCAGGTTCTGCAACCAGCCGGTCTGAGCGTGCTTGTCCATCCTTCTCCATTCGGGGTAACGACGATCGGGCCGAACGGTCCTCGAAGCGTCTTCGACACCGCTACGAGGGCATGGCGGCACGCCCCGTTTGGTCAGCGTGGCGGCTCGCTCATCCCCAGCAATCGCACAATCCATCCATGCCGCGCTTGCATGGACGGCTGCCGATGTTGTTGTCTTGCCTCAGTCCGACGGGTCCGGTGTTCTTTCGTGTCGATCCCGTGCAACTTATGCATTCTGCAGACAAAAGTTAAGGGCCAAACGGCGTAACGGACCGGACAGGCCTTTGTCATTTCGCAAGACACCCGTCCGGTGTCGCCCGGGTTGGTTCAGGACGAGACAAATCCGCCGTCCACTGCTGCTAGGACTACGCCCACAGTTAATTACCGCGTGACAAAATAGACCGCATCCACGACACGCCGGGACGGCAAGCCTCACCCACAGTCAACCTGCCCCGCGTCCTCGTGAGTCTTTATCGGTGTTCTAACCCTGATAAACACTCACGAGGAGGAGGCTGCTGAGGGCGGCATTCAGCTCCGCCGAGGAGGTCGCGACCGCCGCGACGTAGGCATCGGGCCGGATCACCCACATCTCGCCCGGCCGCACGCCCAGTGCCGCGGACTCCCGGATCACCTGCACGCCGTCGCGGCAGAACGACCGGCACCGCTCCGGCACGAGCCGGCCGGCGGCGGGATGCGTGCCGGACGTCAGGGGAGAGGAGCGATACGGGAACGGCGCGGACAGCCTGCCCGAGTTGACCTCGGAATGCACCGACGGGTCGTGCCTGGCTCGTTCCAGCACCGAAAGCCGTCGTCGGCGCTGGGCATCGTCCTGGGGGACAAGGAAGTTCATCGTCTCGGTGGTCACCGCCAGGTTCTCCAGCGCCGCCGCGTGCCGTTCGACGTGGTACGTCTCGAGCAGATCCCCGGCGGACTTCCCTTGCAGCACAAAGGCGATCTTCCATGCGGCGTTCTCGGCGTCGGCCACGCCGGAGTTCAGGCCACGCGCGCCGAACGGGGCCATCAGGTGGGCACAGTCCCCGGCCAGCAGCACGCGGCCCACCCGCATGCGGGACGCCACGCGGGAATGGAAGCGGTAGACCGACTTCCAGATGACCGAGTACTCCGCGTCGCCGATGATCTGGCGGATCCGGCCGTCCAGGTCGTCGGTCTCCGCCGAGTAGTCCGCGGGCACCTGCCAGTCGATCCGGAACGTCGAACCGGGACACGGGTGGATCAGCACCTGACGGCCCGGGTTCCACGGCGGATCGAAGTAGAAGCGCCGCTCGTGCGCCCAGCCGGGAAGGTCCGCGGATATGTCACAGATGAGGAACTGGTCGTCGAACGACCGGCCCTCGAAGGTGACGCCCAACGCGGACCGCAGGGCGTCCGCGCGGGCTCCCGCGCACAGCACGACATAGGAGGCACGCAGCACTTGCCCGTTCACGCACGTGACGGTCACGCCGTCGGCGTCTTGGTCCAGACCGGTGACGTGGTGGTCCCATCGCACGTCGATCAACGGCTGCCGCGCGATCCAGGAATCCAGGATCTCCTCGGTCCGTGACTGCGACAGGTTCACGAACGGCGGCAGCGTGCCGGTGGACGGCAGGTCTACCGCGAACAACTCGGTGTCCTGGTAGAACGTCCGGGCGGTCCGCCAGGTCAGGCCCTCCGCGGTGATCTGCTCGCCCGCGCCGACCGAACGCCAGATGTCCAGCACGTCGCGCTGCTGGCAGATCGACCTGGAGCCGATCGCATCCCGTTCGGCACGACTGTCCAGCACCACCGCCGGCACGCCCCACCGGGCCAGCAACAACGCGGTGGTCTGGCCGACCGGCCCGTTGCCGACGACCACAACGGGAGTCATGCCAGCTGGTCCCAGACTTCCCGGTCGCGCTCGGCCGTCCAGATCACCGGGCGCTCGACGCCGGACAACTCGTCCCACGCCCGGGAGACGTCGAACGGCAGGCAGTGCTCGAAGATCGGCCACTTGCCGTACTGCGGGGACAGTGCCGCGTGGGTGCGTTCGAAGGCCTCCTTCAGCGTGCCGCCCGCGGCGTACACCGACGAGACCTCGTGCAGCAACACTGTCAGGAAGTTCCTGGTCTGGTCGATCGCGGCGTTCACGGCGGAACGGCCATGGGTGACCGCACCGCGTCCGCCGATCAGCACCGACGCGTCGAACGTCCGTATCTTGTCCAAAGTGGACGTCGCCCAGTCGCGGTGGAACGCGTCGCCGGTGTACAGGGCCGCCTGGGCTTCCACGAGGTCGCCCGCGTACAGGATGCGGTGGCGGGGCAGCCAGGCGACGATGTCGCCTTCGGTATGGCCGCGTCCGCAGTACCGCAGCACCAGATCGCCACGCTCGCCGCCGAGGTCGATGGTGAGCCGGTCGGAGAACGTCAACGTCGGCCAGGTCAGTCCGGGCACCGACTCCGGCGACTTGGCCAGCCGGGGCATCCTGGCGAACTCGCTCGCCCAGTCCTGTTTCCCGCGCTCGGCGATCAGCGCCCTGGTGTTCTCGTGCGCGACGATGATGTCGGCGTCGAACGCGGACGCGCCGAGCGTGCGAACCGCGTGGTAGTGCGACAGAACCAGGTAACGCACGGGTTTGTCGGTGTGTTCGCGCAGTTTGGTGAGCCATTCCCGCGCGGCGACCGGCGTCGCCATCGCCTCGAAACAGACGAGGAAGTCCTCGCCCTCGATCGCACCGACGTTCGGGTCGCCTTCCGCGGTCAGCGCGTAGATGCCGTCGCCGAGTATTTCCAGGGTCTGCTCCTTGTCGGCCAGATCGGCCGACGAGGCGAAACTCTTCTGGTTCACCCGAATGACTGTAGCGCGAACGGGAGTAATCGCGACTAGTCCATGGGCAGGCACCTGTGACGGGAGAAAGGCGGCACGCGGTGGCTACGCAGGCGGGGGAATGGCACGGCTTCCGCGGCAGGCGGAATAACGGCGGCACCGGCCACGGGACTCGCCGTCGCCGGGATCGTCGGGAGTGCCGCTGGTTCGTCCTTTCGAGTGACGGGTTTCTTGATCGTCATCGCTGTCCCGCCGATGGACCAGCGGATTCGGCGGGATCATTCGAGGGATCTCCCGAACGGGTGAACCGCTGTACGGCCTGTACGCCGGCTGGTACGTTTTCCGCTCCGACAGGATCCGCCGTCGCCGGTCCATTGTTTTCGAACCGGCCAGCTGAGGGATGGATTTCGTACGGTGCCCACTGTCGGTGAGATCGTCAAGGACAGCCTCGTCAAGCTGCGCAAGGGCCGCGGCGTGCTCGCCAGGGACCTCGAATCCCGGGTGCGGCCGGAGTTCGCCGAGCTGTTCAACGCCGGTGTGGACACCGGCACCGCCCTGCGCCGCAAGGTGATCGCCTACTGCGAGGAGCTGATGACCGGCCTGCCCGAGCCGTCGCGCCGGGCGGCTCGCTGCGGGCTGAACCTCCCGCCTTCGCAGGACGGCGACACACTGCAGCAGCGGCTGTCCGCCCTGGCGCGCGAGTTGTATTGCGACACAAGGACAGCACGCAGGCGGATGGACGACGCGTTCCTGCAGATGGCGGCGAACGCGGACCGGGGCCAGGTGCCGATGCCGGGCGTCGGGCACGGCGGGGCCGGCTGGTACGTCGACGTGTTCGACGCGGTGCTGCGCCTCGACCTGCCCAGTCCCGAGGCTGTCGAACGCCGCACGATCGTCGCGACCGCGTCGTCGCTCGACCGGATCGTCACGTCCATCGACGTGCCGCGGCACCCCTCGAACCACGACGCGCGGATGGAGCTGACCCGCGAGATGATGTTCGGCGGCCTGCTCGCCGGAACGGGCCAGGGCTCCAGCACCAATTTCAGCACCGAGATCACCCTGCCGAGAACGCTGCACCGCGGTGAACGGCACACCTACGGCCTGATCGCGCGTATTCCGCCCGGCCAGGAAATGGTGAACAGATATGTGTACGTGCCGTACCGGCAATGCCGGTACTTCACGCTGCTCGTGCGATTCCATCCGAACCGCGTGCCGAAGCGGATCTGGCGGCACGACGGCGTCCCGCACAGTGCGGTGGACGACGAGCCGGTCGCCGGAACGGAGCTGGAACCCAATCTGGCCTACGAGGTCAGTGCGCAGTTCCGGGACTTGATCAACGGTTGTGCGTACGGCATTCAATGGCGGTGACGCCGGGGGAGGCCCGCCCCCTGGCGTCACCGATCGCGGACGAATCAGTGCGGCTCCATGGTTTTTCCTCCTTCAGGAAACCGTGCGTGAAGGAAGACGTCGACCTTCGTGATCTGCCACCAGCTGGTGATTCACAGAATGGTCGGTCCCGGCACGGCCCGGAAGGAGTTTCCTGTCGCGGAATCAGTCAGGAAACAGGAAACCCGAAGAGCGCGGCGGATATCTCGACGTGCAGTTGCCTGGCCGGGCGGTAGTTGTGCCTGCGCGCCATCGCCTTGGTGAGCCTGCGCAGTTCGGTGCGTGCGGTGGCCGAGCCGATCGGCTGCGCGATGGCGATGACCTGCGACGCGACCTCGCACATCCGATCGAGGTCACTCGTTGCCTCGTAGGCCAATGCGAGCCGCGCGCCGTACATCGCGCGTGCCCGGCGGGCCGTCGGAGCGGTTCTGGCCAGCGCTCGTTCCAGCAGTTCGGCGGCCTGGCGCGGCCTGCCCAGATCGAAGGTGCACCACCCGGACACGGCCAGGTTGAGGTCGGCGACCGTGGTGGAGCCGAGCGGTGATCCGCCCGGGCCGTCCGGGACTGCTGGGGACAGCAAGGATTCGGCACGGTCGAGCGCGGCCAGGCATTCGCGGCTCTGGTTGAGCATCGCGTGTCCTTGCGCCTCACGGTGCGCGGCGAGGGCACGGACGCGTGTGTCCGCGCCCTCGCGCTGTTGTGCTTGCCGTGCAAGGGAAATCGTGCGTGCGGGGTCCTGGGCGGACATGGCGAGCTCGGCTTCCCTGACCAAGGCGTACGCCGCGAGGACCTGATCTCCGGCGGACGTGGCGAGTGTGGCCGACTGCCGTGTCCACGCCAACGCGGACTGGTTGTCGCCGGCCTCCTGCGCCATCCAGCCCGCGTACTCGGCGTATCGCGCGGCGAGGATCTCGAAGACCGCTCGGGTGGGCGCCCGCGGCGTCGCGTAGGCCAGTTCGAGCAGCGTGCAGTACTCGACGCCGACCGTGCGCAGCACCAGGCCCGGTGCGCTTTGCTGGCCCCGCTTGCGAAGCTGCTCGAACTGGTCGCGGTAGTACAGCCGCGTCTGCGGGTCCTCGCCCGCGGTCTCGGCGTCGGCATCGCTGACGCCCAGCGGCAGGAACAGCGCGCTGCCGAACGCGAGCACGTCCCGCCGGCTGGCGTGGACCATCTCCACACTGGCGTCGTTGGTCCGCCGCGGCCGGGCCCGGTGGACCAGCGCGGCGAGTTCCCCGTTGGCGCCGAGTTCCGCGTCCGCGAGCCGGGCGAGCTGTTCGGTCGGGTGCTGCCTGCCGTTCTCGATCTTGCTGAGGTAGCCCTTGCTGAAGTTCAGCCGCCTGGCCAAGTCGGTCAAGGAGATCTCGGCGTGCACACGCCGTCTGCGCAACTCGGCGCCGAATTCGTGGTTGACCACTCGACGCACCTCCCCTTCGCACGGTACCGCGCGGTACCAACGGTGGCGACGGGTTTCCTGTTGCCGCTGACGAATCCGGATCACTCGGCCCGTTCGGTGGTGGCGGGGACCTTCCACAGCACGGCGGCCACGAACACGGCGACGAGCACGGACACGGCCGCGCACAGCCACACCACCCACTGCATGCCGCTGACGAAACTCGCACGTGCCGCGGTGATCAACGCCTGGCCCAGCTCGACCGGCATCGACGCGGCGATTTGGTGTGCCGCGCCAAGGGTTTCACGTGCCGGGCCGGGGACGTCGGCGGGCAGTTCCGCGCGGTAGATCGCGGCGGCGACGCTGCCGAGCACGGCGATGCCGATCGCCCCACCGAACTCGTTCGCCGTCTCGGACACGGCCGCTGCCGCGCCGGCCCGGTTCTTCGGCGCTGTGGCAAGGACGAGGTCGGTGGCGATCGCGACCACGCCGCCGATCCCCAGGGCGAGCACCACCTGGGACGCGACGACCCAGGCGAGCCCGGTTTCGGTGCCGACCTGAGCGAGCAGGCCGTAGGCCACTGCTGCCAGGACGAGCCCGGCCGCGACGATGATCGCCGGTCGTAACCGGGCCGAGAGGGACGTCGCCACGGCGATCCCCAGCACCATGCCCGCCATGCTCGGCAGGTTCCACAACGCCGCCTTGAGCGGTCCGAAGCCCAGCACCAGTTGCAGGTACTGCGAGATGAACAGGCCCAGTCCGGCCAGCAGTACGAACGTGATGGTGGCGGTGACGACCGCGCCGCTGAACTGCACTCGGCGGAACAGGCTGATGTCGATCATCGGGTGTTCGGCGAGCCGCATCCGGCGCAGGAACAGCGCGCCGAACGCCAGCCCGATCGCGATCGAGCCCAGGTGGCCCCACGCGAACCCGTCCGCGGCGATCTTCTTGACGCCGTAGATCATCGGCAGGATGGTCGCGAGCGAGAGTGCGGCGCCCGCCAGGTCGAACCGGGCCCGGTCCGGGTTGCGGAACTCGGGCAGCAGGAGCGGGCCGAGGACCAGCAGCAGCACCATCACCGGCACGTTGAGCAGGAACACCGAGCCCCACCAGAAGTGTTCGAGCAGCACGCCGCCCGCGATCGGGCCGAGCAGCGCGCCGCCGGCGAAGCCCAGCGTCCAGACGCTGACCGCGATCTGCCGCTGGCCCGGGTCGTGGAACATGGTCCGGATCAACGCCAGCGTGGACGGCGCCAGCGTGGCACCGCCGATGCCGAGCAGGCCACGCGCCGCGATCAGCATCTCGGTGGACGTCGAGTACGCGGCGACCACCGAGGCGACGCCGAACACGGCGGCGCCCGCGAGCAGTACTTTCCGGCGTCCGATACGGTCGCCGAGGGTGCCCATCGTGATCAGGAACCCGGCGAGGACGAACCCGTACAGGTCGAGGATCCACAGCAGCTGGGAACTGGTCGGGGCCAGGTCGGCGCTGAGTGCGGGCAAGGCGTAGAACAGCACCGACAGGTCCATCGAGACGAGCAGGCAGGGCAGCACGATGACGGCGAGACCGAGCCATTCGCGCCGGGTGGCGCGGGTGCGCACGTCGGTTTCCACAAGATCCCCCTCAAGCATGATTACAACGTAAACACGCGATGTTTACAAGGTATACTCGATTGGTGCGCATGGGGCAACCGGGAATGGGAGAGTTATGGCGCGGCCCAGTCTGAGCCGTGAGCAGATCGTGTCCGCCGCGATCGAGGTGGCCGACGAGGGCGGCCTCGACGCGGTGACGATGCGCCTGGTCGGTCAGCGTCTCAACGCCAGCGGCATGGCGCTGTACCGGCACGTGGCCAACCGGGAAGCGTTGATCGAGGCCATGGTCGACGCGGTGGTGGGGGAGTTCGCCTACCCCGAGCCACGCCCGCCGCACTGGCGCGACGCGCTCGCCGCGCTGGCCAACCAGGACTGGCGCTCGTATTTCGCGCACCCCTGGTTTCTCGCCGCGACGGCCACCTGCCGTCCCGTGCTGGGGCCGAAAATGCTGGCGGCGATGGAATGGGCACTCGCGTCATTCGACGGCCTGGACGTAACCGCGCTGGAGAAATTGCACCTGCTCAGCATTGTCACGTCGTACGGCCAAGGCCTCGCCCTGACGTGGACGCAACCCGATCGTGAGGGCTCCGGCCAGTACTGGCGCGAGCAACTGCGGGGCGTCGGGCATCGGCGGCTGGAAGCGATCCCCGCCGAACTCGGTGACGACGTCGAACTCGATCTGGACCGGCAGTTCGCGTTCGGCCTGGAGCGAGTGCTCGACGGCATCGAGATGTACTTGACGTCGCCTCCGGCGAGGCGACCCTAGTGCCGTGAAGGCCGCGGTGCCGGCGTCGGATGCCCGGCAAGCGGCCCTCACGGCGGGGGAGCGTCAGTCCAGGACCTCGGCCTTTTCGATGATGACGTCCTGCTTCGGCACGTCCTGGTGGCCGCCCGCGTTGCCGGTCGGCACGGCCGCGATGGCGTCCACGGTCTCGGTGCCCTCCACGACCTTGCCGAACACGGCGTAACCCCAGCCCTGGCCCGCGGGGGCGGTGTGGTTGAGGAAGTCGTTGGTCGCCGTGTTGATGAAGAACTGCGCGGTGGCCGAGTGCGGGTCCGAGGTCCGCGCCATGGCGACGGTGTAGTGGTCGTTCTTCAGGCCGTTCTGGGCCTCGTTCTTGATCGGGGCGCCGGTCGGCTTCTGGCGCAGACCCGGCTCGAAGCCACCGCCCTGGATCATGAAGGTCTTGATCACGCGGTGGAAGATCGTGCCGTCGTAGTGCCCGCTGTTCACGTACTGCAGGAAGTTCGCCACGGTCTCGGGGGCCTTCGCCGCGTCGAGCTCGAGGACGATCGGGCCGTGCGACGTGTGCAGCTTGACTTTGCTCATGCCCACATTCTGCATTGACCCGGCCGGACCGGCGCGACCGCCGCTCCGGCACAGCCACCTACCAGCAGATCGTCGACCAGGCCAAGCACGCGCTGCGGCTCGGCAAGCGCTACCGCCGTGGCTGGGCGCTGCGCGATCGCACCTTCGAGTCGCCCTCCTCGTGAGTGTTTATCGGGGTTAGAACCCTGATAAACACTCACGAGGTCTCCGACGCGCTGGCGTGGGCGTCCCGCCGCCGGCTGGCCTAGATCAGGATGAGCGACCCGAACGCCACTCCGCCGACCAGGACCGTGGACAGCGCCCCCAACACCAGGCCCTTCTTGCCCGCCCGCACCAACTTGCCGATCCGGACGGTCGTCCCAAGCCCGAACATCGCCGCCGCGAGCAGGGTGGTGGTGGTCACTTTCGCCCCGTCGAGCACGGGGCCGGGAAGGATTCCCGCGCTACGCACCAGAACCATCGCCAGAAAGCCCACGGCGAAGAGCGGGACCGCGGGAGGCTTCGGCCCGTCCTGCCGTTGAAAGAACCCCACACCCGCCACGATCGGCGCGAGCAGGACGACACGCGTGAGCTTCACGACCACCGCGGCACCGACGGCCGCGGCACCGGCAGGCGAGGCGGCCGCCACCACCTGTGCGACCTCGTGAACGCTCAATCCCGCCCACTTGCCGAGGAACTCACTGCCCATCCCACGGCCGATCAAGGGCACCAAGGCGATCGCCGCACTGCCGTACAGGGTGACAAGCGTGACACTGGCGGCAACGTCCTCTTTGTCCGTCCGGGCAACACTGTCCATGGCCACGATGGCCGAAGCGCCGCAGATGGAGAACCCCGTCGCCACCATCAGCCCAAGCCCGCGCGACACCCCGATCCACCGGGCCAACGCCAAAGTGCCGAAGAAACCGGCCAGCACAGTGACCACGACCGCGAGAACAGTCCCGAACCCGAGATCGGTGATCTGAGCGAGGCTGAGCTGCAGCCCCAGCAGGACCACACCGGCCCGCAGGAACCGCCGGGTGGCGTGCTGGAGGTCGGCCCTGACCGGAACCAGTACTCCAATGAGGACAGCCACGGTCAGGGCACTGAGAACTGGCACGAAGTGATTGACCACCAGTGCCACGACCGCACCCGCCAACGCCACCCACATGCCACCAGGTTGCCGCCCCTCGCGCGCACGCGGTACCGGGTGATTGAGCCTGAGGTCATAGCCAAAGGGAATGACTGAGGGCGAACCGGAAGCCGAGACCCGGACACGACACACCAGAACCGGCCTTGAGCTACCTTGACCCCCATGGGCGAGACAGGCACCGAAGAACACACCTGGAACAACTGGCGACGCCCCCTGCCCACCCCGGCCCAGCAGCGCCAGGACGTCCTGATCGCGATCCTGACGCTGCTCGGCGCCCTGGCCGCGATGATCCTGATCAACAGCATGGGTGCCTTCACGTTCGGAGCGGCCCCCGCGCTGTGGGAACAGCTCATCTGGGCCGCTGCCCTCACGCTGCCGCTGATGCTGCGCCGCCGCTACCCGCTGGCGGTCCTGCTGATCGTCGGAGCCTTGTTCATCGCCGCCCAGGCCAGGCAGGTCGGCGACAACCTGATGCCGTCGATCGCCTTGTTCATCGCCACCTACACCGTTGGCGCGTGGGAACGGAACCGAACGTGGGCACGCTGGGCCCGCGTCGCGGTCATCCTCGCGATGTTCGCCTGGCTCGGCTACGGCATGCTCATGACGATCGCCAAGCCGAGGCCGCCCTTCCCGGACGCCGCCGGGCCGCTGGACCCGCTGCTGGCGAACTTCCTGTACGGCTTGAGCGTCAACATCCTGTTTTTCCTCGGCGCCTACTTCTTCGGCAACGTCGCCTGGCTCTCGGCGCGGCGAGAGGCCGAACTGGTCCGGCGTGCGGAAGAACTCCGTCTCTCCCAGGAGCAGAACACCCGGGGCGCGATCGTGGCCGAGCGCGTCCGGATCGCCCGCGACCTGCATGACGTCGTCGCACACCATGTCTCCGTCATGGGCGTCCAGGCGGGTGCCGCACGCCGGGTGCTGGCGAAGAACCCCGAGGTGGCCAGCGAAGCCCTGCGAACAGTCGAGCAAACCGCCCGCACGGCCATCAACGAACTGCGCAGCCTGCTCGGAGTCCTCCGGGCCGAAGACACCGACGTCCCCGAAACCCACCCGGCCTCACCGGGACTCGACCAGCTGCCGGAACTCGTCACGGCCGCCCGTAACGCTGGCCTCGAAGTGGACCACGGTGTCTACGGCGAGCCCCGGCCGGTGCCGCAAGGCGTCGCCCTGTCCGCCTACCGCGTCGTCCAGGAGGCCCTGACGAACGTGGTGAAACACGCCGGTGCCCACAAAGCCGACGTCCGGGTGCGGTACCTCGATTCCGCGCTGGAGGTCGAGGTCACGGACGACGGCCGCGGTGACGTGAAAGGATCGAACGGATTCGGTCTGCTGGGGATGCGGGAACGGGTCGCGGTGCACGGCGGCGAGCTGGAGGCGGGACCTCGCCGCAGCGGCGGGTACCGCGTCCGGGTCAGCCTCCCGACTGTCCACTAGGGAGGGACTGTGGCACTGCGGGTGGTGCTCGCCGACGACCACGACCTGGTCAGAGTCGGTTTCCGGGTGATACTGGGCGCCGAGGACGACATCGAGGTGGTCGGTGAGGCGGGCGACGGCCGCACCGCGGTCGACCTGGTCACCGAGCTGCGCCCGGACGTGGTGCTGATGGACGTGCAGATGCCCGGCATCGACGGGCTGGAAGCCACCCGGCGGGTCGTGGACGTGGCCAAGGTCGTCATCCTCACCACGTTCGACCGCGAGGACTACCTGTTCGAAGCGCTTCAGGCGGGCGCGAGCGGCTTCCTGCTGAAAAACGCCTCACCCGAGGACCTCGTCGACGCGGTGCGAATCGTGGCGCGCGGCGACGCCCTGCTGTCGCCCGAGGTGACCAGGCGGGTGATCGCCCGGTTCAGCGGAAACGCGCCCACTGTGCCGTTGGCCCGGCCACCGCAGCTCACCGACCGCGAGTGCGAGGTGCTGATCCAGCTCGCCCGTGGGGCCAGCAACGCCGAGATCGCCAAGGAACTGTTCCTCGGCGAGACGACGGTCAAGACACACGTCTCCCGCATCCTCACCAAACTCGGGCTTCGTGACCGTACGCACGCGGTCGTGTACGCATACGAGAACGGGATCGTCGCCCCAGGTCGTTTGTAGTTCCCGCGGAGGACACGCGGGGTCGATCGTGCGCCGGACGCGGCGGCGCACCGCCGGTTCCTAGTCTCACCGCATGTTGAAGGTGACTTCGGTCAGCCGGAGTTTCGGTGACCACCGGGTCCTCGACGAGATCTCGTTCGACGTCCACTCCGGACGGATGACGGGCTTCCTCGGCGCCAACGGATCCGGCAAGACGACGACGATGCGGATCATCCTCGGGGTGCTCGCGCCGCACGGCGGCAGCGTGACCTGGCGTGGCGGGCCGATCACGCAACCGGTCAGGCAGAGCTTCGGGTACATGCCCGAGGAGCGCGGCCTGTACCCGAAGATGAAGGTGGCCGAGCAGATCACCTGGCTCGGTCAGCTGCACGGGCTGTCGGCGTCGAAGGCGAAGGCCAACACCGGGAAGCTGCTCGACGAGCTGGACCTGACCGGGCGCGCCGACGACAAGCTGGAGGAGCTTTCGCTGGGCAACCAGCAGCGCGCCCAGATCGCTGCCGCGCTGGTGCACGACCCGGCGCTGCTGATCCTCGACGAGCCGTTCTCCGGGCTGGACCCGATCGCGGTGGACACCGTGCTGCGGGTGTTGCGCGACCGTGCCGCCGAAGGCGTGCCGGTGTTGTTCTCCAGTCACCAACTGGCTCTGGTGGAACGTCTCTGCGACGACCTCGTGATCATCTCGCGTGGCTCGATCACCGCGAGCGGCGGACGGGAGGAGCTGCGTGCCAAGTACGGAACTTCGCGTTTCGAACTGGTGGTGGACTCCGACGCGGGCTGGCTGCGCGACCATCCCGGTGTCCGAGTGGTCGATCTGGACGGTCCGCGCGCGGTGTTCGAAGTGGACAACGGGCAGACCGACCAGCGCGTGCTGGAGTCGGCGTTGAGCCGGGGCGCGGTCCGCAGCTTCACGCCGCTCGTGCCGTCCCTGGAAGAGATCTTCAAGGAGGCGATCTGATGGCCACCACGGGATTCTGGCCGGCGACAAAACTGGTCGCCGAGCGGGAGATGAGGACCTTCCTGCGGCTGAAGGGCTTCTGGTTCGGCCTGGCGATCCTGCTGATCGCCCTGTTCGCCGCGGCCATCCTGCCGACCCTGTTCGGTGACTCGAAGCCCGTGGTGGCCGCGGTCGGGCCGGAGGCCCGCCAGGTCCTCACCGACACCAGCGTCGAGATCCGTGACGTGCCCGACGTCGCGACGGCCGAACAGCTCGTCCGCGCTGAGGAAGTGGAAGCCGCGGTGGTGCCGGGCCCGCGGGTGATCGCGTTGGACGATCCGCCGACCAAGGTGATCGCCGCGCTGGCCACCGCCCCGCCGGTCGACCTGCTCGCGCCGGCCGCGGTCACCGAGGGCGTCCGGATCCTGGTCATCCAGCTGTTCGCCTTGGTGTTCCTGATGTTCGGGATGGGCGGCTCCGCGATCGCCCAGGGCACGGTCACCGAGAAACAGACCAGGATCGTGGAGATCCTGGTGGCCACCGTGCCGGTGCGGGCCTTGCTGGCCGGCAAGATCCTCGGGCACTGGCTGCTCAACGTCGGTCAGCTGCTCGTGGTGACGATAGCCGCGCCGATCGCGCTGCAACTCGGGGGACACTCGTCGCTGTTGACCATGGTGGCGCCCGCGCTCGGCTGGTTCATACCGTTCCTGTGCTTCGGATTCGTCCTGCTCGCCTCGATGTGGGCGGTCGCGGGCGCACTCGTGAGCCGTCAGGAAGACCTCGGCGCGAGCATGGGACCGGTCATGATGCTGGTCATGGGCCCGTACTTCGGTGTGGTCTTCGCATCGGACAACGCGACCGCCATGACCGTCCTGTCGTACATTCCGTTCTCCGCCGCGGTAGCGATGCCTCTACGGATGTTCACGGGCGAGGCGCAGGCCTGGGAGGCAGCGCTGTCGTTGGGCGTCTTGGCCGGAGCGGTCGTGGCCATCGTGCTGCTGGCGAGCCGGCTGTACACGGGCTCCTTGCTCCAGACCGGCGGCAAGGTCGCCCTGAAGAAGGCATGGGCCCACGCCGACTAACCCCCTCGTGAGTGTTTATCAGGGTTAGAACCCTGATAAACACTCACGAGGTCTGATCAGGCCTGTTCGGACCACCATTGCTGGCCGGCGTCCGGCAGCGTGCCGATCGGGTCGTAGTACGGGTACTGGCGGGTCAACGCCTCCGGGTCGGCGTGCTCGATTCCGGTGCGGTAGTTCTTCGTCCAGTACGAGATGCCACGTTCCCGGTCGTACTCGTGCACCTGGTGCACCCACCGCTTGCCGACGTACGGCACATCGCACACGATCCGCGGCGTCGCGTAACCGGGTAGGTAACCCATGATGGCGTGCTGCAGTTCCTGCGCCTCCCACACCGCGACCCGCCAGTGCTCGGCGTTGGGGATCATGTCGCACATGTAGAAGTAGTACGGCAGGATGTTCGCCTCCCCTTGCAGCGCGAAGCAAAGGTCGAGCAGGTCGGCGGGGGTCGCGTTCACGCCCCGCATCAGCACGCCCTGGTTGCGGACGTCCCGCACACCGACCTCGAGCGCGGTCCGTGCGGCCTCGGCCACCAGCGGTGTCACTGACTGCACATGGTTGACGTGCGTGTGGATCGCCAGGTTCACGCCCCGGCGGTGCGCGGTCCGCGCCACACGCTCCAGGCCCTCGACGACCTTGGGCTGCAACCAGTGCTGCGGCATTCCCGCCAATGCCTTGGTGGCCAGGCGAATGTCGCGCACGGTGTCGATGTCCATCAACCGCATGAGGAACGACTCGAGCTGGTGCCATGGCACGTTGGCCACGTCGCCGCCGGACACCACGACGTCACGGACACCCGGCGTCTTCTTCAGGTACGCGATCATCTCGTCCTGGCGGTCGACCGGCTTGAGCGTCAGCTTGTGCTTGTCCACCTGTGCCGTCGAGTTGCCGACGAGGTCCATCCGCGTGCAGTGCCCGCAGTACTGCGGACATGTCGACAGCAGTTCCGCCAGGACCTTGGTGGGGTAGCGGTGGGTCAGGCCTTCGACGACCCACATCTCCGCCTCGTGCAAGGAGTCCCGTGACGAATACGGGTGGTTCGGCCAGCGTGGGTCACGGTCGCTGCGGACCGGCAGCATGTAGCGGCGGACCGGGTCGGCGTAGAACGCCTCGGTGAACTTCTGCTGGTCCTCGCCCGCGTCCGGCGCCATGGTGTTGAGCATCTGCGGGGGCAGCAGCATCGACATCGTGGCCAGGTGTTCCTGGTCGGCCGCGAGGTCGTCGTAGAACCGCTCGTCCAGCAGATCGCCGACGCACGCGCGCAGCTGCTTGATGTTGCGCAGGCAGTGCACGCGCTGCCACTGGGCGTCCCGCCACTGGGCCTCTGTGACGTCACGCCAGCCGGGGAAGCGACGCCAGTCAGGTTCCACTAGCTCACGGCGCGTGTAGGAGTACGGCTGCTCGTCACTGGCCTGTATGGCTGCGGTGACGGTGGTCGTCGCAGTCATATCTCCTCCTCGCTGTCGACGATGCGTAAAGATATACTGTCAGAACGACAGTACAACGTAAATCTTCCGGAGGTGCGTGGATGTCCTCGTACGGTCTGTATCGGGTGACGGAGCCCGTGGGCGTGCTTCCGCAGCAGGCGGAGCGCCTGGACGCCGACCCGGTCGCCAGGCCGGACGAGGTGGTCGTGGACGTCGAGTGCCTCAACCTGGACGCCGCCTCGTTCCGGCAGCTCCGGGAGCAGTACGGGGACGGCGACCAGGTCCGTGCCGCCGTAGTGGACATCGTCCGGCGTCGCGGCAAGATGCACAATCCCGTCACAGGGTCCGGCGGCATGCTGCTCGGCACGGTCCGCGAAGCCGGTCCCGACTCGCCGCTCGGCCTCAAGCCGGGGGACCGGATCGCCACGCTCGTGTCCCTGACGCTGACGCCGTTGCGCATCACCGACGACCTGGTCAAATGGGACGGCACGACTGAGCAGGTGCCGTGTGCGGGGACCGCGATCCTCTTCGGGCGTTCCATCGCGGCCGTGCTGCCTGACGACATGCCGGACCACCTGGCGCTGTCCGTACTGGATGTGTGCGGCGCGCCCGCGTTGACCGACCGTGTGGTCCGTCGGCGCGAGCAGCCGTCGGTCCTGGTACTCGGTGGAGGAGGCAAGTCCGGCTCGCTGTCCCTGGCCGCGGCACGCCGGGCAGGCGCCAAGAGGCTCGTCGCACTCGTCCCGACCGGGCACGAGGCGGCGGCGGTGCGTGACGCCGGGCTCGCGGACGAGGTCGTGATCGCGGACGCCCGCGACCCGGTCGCCGTCGCCGAGAGGGTCGGCGACCAGGTGGACGTCACGATCGTGTGCGTCGACGTTCCCGGATGCGAGCACGGCGCGGTACTGGCCACCGCGGACGGCGGGACCATCGTGTTCTTCTCGATGGCCACGTCCTTCGCCGCCGCCGCGCTGGGCGCCGAGGGACTGGCCGCGGACGTCGAGATGATCATCGGCAACGGGTACGTGCCTGGTCACGCGGCGTTCGCGCTGGATCTGCTGCGGACCGAGCCAGGGGTCCGCCGGTTGTTCGAAGCCCGCGAGCGGCAGACTTCCGGGGCATGAGGATGTTGTTGCTGGGTGGCCGGATCCACGCCGCGGGTGCGCCGGACGCGACTGCCATGGCGGTCGAGGACGGCACCGTGGTGTGGATCGGCCAGGACGGCCCGGCGAAAGCGCTGTACCCGGACGCTGAGGTCGTCCAGCTCGACGGGGCTTTTGTGGCGCCCGCGTTCGTCGACCCGCACGTGCACTCGACAGCCGCCGGCCTGCAGCTCACCGGCCTGGATCTGACCGGGTGCACGTCGCTGGTGGAGATGCTCGACGCGCTGCGCAAGGCCGACGGCGACACAGTCTGGGGTCACGGCTGGGACGAAACGGCGTGGCCTGAGCGCAGACCGCCGACTCGCGCGGAGATCGACGCGGTCGCGGGCGGGCGGTTGGTGTACCTGTCACGGATCGACGTGCATTCGGCGTTGGTGTCGTCGGCGACCGTGGACCGCGCACCGGACGCCAGGGGAGCGGACGGTTGGGACGCGGACGGGCCGTTGTCGCGCGACGCTCACCACCACGCCCGTCGAGTCGCGTTGCGAAGCCTGTCGGCTGAGCAGCGTCAGGCCGCCAAGCTGGCGTTTCTCCAGCACGCCGGCTCGCGCGGAGTGGCCGCGGTGCACGAGTGCGCCGGTCCGGAGATCTCCGGCAAGCAGGACCTGGCCGAAGTCCTCGACCTCGGCCGCTCCGAATCACTGCCGGACGTCGTCGGCTACTGGGGCGAAATCGGCGCGGTCGAGGTGGCGCGGGAACTCGGCGTGCGCGGCTTGGCCGGCGACCTGTTCGTCGACGGCGCCATCGGTTCACGCACAGCGGCCTTGCACGAGCCGTACGCCGACGCGCCGACCACCGGCGCTCGCTACCTGGACGCCGGTGACATCGCCGAACACCTCATCACGTGCACCAACGCCTCGCTCCAGGCCGGATTCCACGTGATCGGTGACGCGGCGGTCGCGGCAGTGGTCGACGGCTTCGCCAAAGCGGAGGCGACGGTCGGGCGCGACGCGCTGGCCGCGGCCCGGCACCGGCTGGAACACGTCGAAATGGTGACCGCGGAGCAGGCCGACCGGTTGGCGTCCTGGGGTGTCATCGCCTCGATGCAGCCGATGTTCGACGCCGCGTGGGGCGGACCGGACGGGATGTACGTGCAACGTCTGGGGGAGCGGGGCACGTCGTTGAATCCGTTCGCCATGCTGGCTCGTAGCGGTGTCGTGCTCGCGTTCGGCTCCGACGCGCCGGTGACTCCCGTGGACCCGTGGCGATCCGTCCAGGCGGCCGTGCACCACAAGACACCAGGTTTCGGCGTGTCGGCACGGGCCGCGTTCACGGCGCACACACGCGGCGGCTGGCGTGCCGCGGGCGTGGACGACGGTGTGACTGGTGTTCTGACGCCAGGTGCTCCGGCCACGTACGCCGTGTGGGAGACCGGGGATCTCGTCGTCGCGGGCAGCGACAGCCGGGTGCAGCGCTGGTCCACCGACCCGCGCTCGGGCGTTCCCGGCCTGCCCGCGCTCGACCCGGGTGCCGAACTGCCGGCGTGTGTCCGGACCGTGTTGCGGGGAAAGACGATCTACCAGAAAGGATGAGGCGGATGGGTGATCTGCTGAACCTCGACCCCAACGTCGTGGCCAAGGCTCGGCAGCTCGCTGCTCGGGCGAGCGAACCGGTGATCGCGCTGGCCAAAGCGCACACCACGGTCGCCGTCGAGCGCGCGACTCTCCGCCTCGCGGGCATCACCGGCGCGGACACCGCTCACCGCGCCGGTGACGTCCCCTGGGTCAACCGTGTCGTGGACACCATCCGGGAGCACTGCGGCCTGGAGCACGGCGCGGTGTTGCCCGCGTTCGACGCGTTGCGGCGACACGACTTCGCGAACCTGACCGAACTGGCCGAGGCGACCGCGGCCGGGCAGGTCCAGTACAAGGTTCCGGCAGGCCGTGAGGCCGAACGCGCGTACAAACTCGCCCGCACGGCGGTGGGGAAGGGGGTACGGACGGTCGACCGCAACCGCGCCCAGCGCGACAAGCTGATCGCGCGGCTGGGCGATCCCGCGCAACGACCGTGGATCTACCTGATCGTGGCCACCGGCGACATCGACGAAGACGTCATCCAGGCGGGCAACGCGGCCAGGGCGGGCGCCGACATCATCGCGGTGATCCGGTCGACCGGGCAGTCCCTTTTGGACTACGTGCCGGAAGGCGCCACGCACCACGGGTTCGCCGGCACGTACGCGACCCAGGAGAACTTCCGGATCATGCGGGCCGCGCTCGACGAAGTGTCCAAAGAGGTCGGTCGCTACATCCGGCTGACCAACTACGCCTCCGGGCTGTGCATGCCCGAGATCGCCGTGCTCGGCGGCCTGCAGCGGCTCGACATGATGCTCAACGACTCGATGTACGGCATCCTGTTCCGCGACATCAACCCGATCCGCACGTTCGTCGACCAGCGCTTCTCCCGCCAGGTGCACGCCCGCGCCGGGATCATCATCAACACCGGCGAGGACAACTACCTCACCACCGCCGACGCGGTCGACGCCGCCCACACCGTGACCGTCTCGCAGCTGCTCAACGAGCACTTCGCGCACGAAGCCGGGCTGCCCGACTCGTTGCTGGGCCTCGGCCACGCCTTCGAGATCAACCCGGACATCCCGGACTCCTTCCGGCTGGAGCTGGCGCACGCGTTGCTGGCACGGGAACTGTTCCCGGACGCGCCGCTGAAGTGGATGCCGCCGACCAAGCACATGACCGGTGACGTGTTCCGCGGCCACCTGCTCGACGGCTTCTTCAACCTCGCCGGTGTCCTGACCGGGCAGTCGATCCTGCTGGTCGGGATGATGACCGAAGCCGTGGTCACGCCGTTTCTGGCCGACCGTGACCTGGCGCTGGCCAACGTGCGGTACGTGCTCGGCGCGGCCGGGAACCTGCGGGAGGACTTCCGGCCCGCGCCGGACGGGTTCATCGTCAAACGTGCCCACCAGGTCCTCGGTGAGGCCGTCGACCTGCTTGAGCGCATCGTCGACGACGGCCTGCTGAACGCGATCGCCGACGGCACCTTCGGCCTGATGAAACGCCCGCCCACCGGGGGAAAGGGCGCGGACGGCGTGATCGAGAAAACAGCCGGGTACCGCAACCCGGCCGTCGACCTGCTGGAGGAGGCCCGGTGAGCAGCTCGGGGAGCAACTCGGGGAAACGCCACGTCCGGCCTTATGGCGACACCACCGGCGACGGCATGATCCAGGTGTCGTTCACCTTGCCCGTGCCGCACGGCCCGCGTGCCGACGGCGCCGCGTTGCAGCTGGCGGGCAAGATGGGCATGGACCCGGCGATGGTCGTGCACTCCAAGCCAATCGGCGCGGACTTCACGTTCTTCGTCGTCTACGGCTCGGTGAAGCACATCGTCGACCTCGACGAAGTGCGCGTGGTGGAACGGGAATACCCGTTGCTGTCACCGTCCGAAGTGAACGCGACGGTGAAGAAGGAACTGCGCCGCAAGCTGGTCGTCGTCGGCGGGTGCATCGGCACGGACGCCCACACCGTCGGCATCGACGCGATCCTCAACATCAAGGGCTTCGCGGGGGAGAAGGGCCTTGAGTACTACCGCGAGCTGCGCGTGGTGAACCTGGGCGCCCAGGTCTCGGTGCCGGAGCTGGTGAAACGGTCCCGTGCCGAGAAGGCTGACGCGGTGCTGGTCTCCCAGGTGGTCACGCAGCGGGACGCGCACATCCACAACACGCAGGAGATGTCGGCGGCGTTCCGTGAGGCGATGGGGGAGAAGCGGCCGCTGTTGATCGCGGGCGGGCCGCGTTTCGACCCGTTGATGGCGGGGGAACTCGGTGTCGACCGCGTCTTCGGCCGCGGGACCACGCCGGGGGAAGTGGCGAGTTTTTTGGTGCACGCGTTGCGGCGGAAGACGGGAGCTGGAGTGTGAACGGGGCGTTGATCGAGGGGTTCACGGTCACCCAACGGCGGTACGTGCCGCATTCGCACGCCCATTACGGCGGCAATCTGGTCGACGGAGCGTACGGTCTCGGCATGTTCGGCGACGTGGCCACCGAGATGATGATCTGGACCGACGGCGACGAAGGCCTGTTCGCGGGCTACTCGGCCGTCGAGTTCCTCGCTCCCATCCAGGCAGGCGACGTGATCGAGGCGACCGGCACGATCGTGCGGATCGGCAACCGGTCACGGGAGATCGCGTTCGAGGCGCGTGTGGTGTGCCGCGCCAACCCGGACCGTGGACCGTCGGCCGCCGACGTCCTCGACCCGCCGATCGCCGTCACCCGTGCTCAGGGGACTGTGGTCGTCCCGGTGTCGTCCGAGCAGGCCCCTGTGCAGAACAGCGCCGTCTGAAACAGCGATGTCCGAAACCGGCCAGCACACTGGCGGCTTCGGGCACAGGCTGGAGACATGCGATCTGTGTCTTCAGCCGACTGGCCCGCCCTCGTCGACGAGGTGAACACCTACGGGTGTGCCCTGACGCACCAGATCCTCACGGCGAAGGAATGCCAGTCGATCTCCGCGTTGTACGACGACGTCTCGCGTTTCCGGTCGACCGTCGACATGGCCCGCCACCGGTTCGGCTCCGGCCAGTACCGGTACTTCGACTCGCCGTTCCCGTCACTGGTCGCCCGGTTGCGCGAGGCGTTCTACCCGCACCTGCTGCCGATCGCCCGCGACTGGGCCGCGAAACTCGGCAAGCCAGCGCCGTGGCCGGACACTGTGGACGAGTGGCTTGAGATGTGCCACCGTGCCGGCCAGACCAAGCCGACGCCGATCCTGTTGCGCTACCGGGAAGGCGACTGGAACGCCCTGCATCGCGACCTGTACGGCGACCTGGTGTTCCCGCTGCAGGTGGTGATCGGCCTGGATGTGCCCGGGGTCGACCACTCGGGCGGTGAGTTCCTCTTGGTCGAGCAGCGTCCACGTGCCCAATCCCGGGGTATGGCAACGCTTCTGCCGCAAGGCCACGGCCTGATCTTCACCACGCGGGAGCGTCCCGTGCGCTCGGCCCGCGGCTGGTCCGCCTCACCCGTGCGGCACGGCGTGAGCGTGATCCGGTCTGGCATCCGCCACACGCTCGGCCTGGTGTTCCACGACGCCGCCTAAGGACGTAGCCGCCGTTCGGTGAGCTCGGTCAAGGCGCCTGTGGTCTCGGCGAGGTGATGGACCTGGTCGAGGAAGGCGCGGGCGCCTGAGCCGAGGATGGCCCTGAGCTCGCGGTTGACGTGCGCGCGGGCCTTGCGGCTGGCGTGGATCGCCTCCCAGCCCCGCTCGGTCAGCTCGACGACGCGCTTGCGTTGGTCGCCGGATGACGGCGTGCGGGAGACGTAGCCCTTGCGCTCCATCTCGATGACGGTCTTGGAGACGCCCTGCGCCGTGATGCCCAGCTTGGTCGCGAGTTCGCCGATGGTCTGCGGTCCTTGCTGCAAATGCTGGACCAGGTAGCCGTCCGACGGGCGCAGGTCGCCGAACCCGGCCTTCGCGATTTCGGCGGTGACCTGTGCCTGCGTGTTCGCGGCCAAGGCGGTGAACAGCAGAACCAGGTCTTCGGCGATGGGCTCAGGGGCGGTCACCCGGCCAGCCTCCGATATGCAACCATGGTTGTGCAACTTAGGTTGAATATTTGTCGGAGGTGCTGTGATGGTTGCCGGAAGACCTGTCTCACTCGCCGAGCTCGCTGACGACCTTGCCGAGATCACCGGGCGGATCGTGTGGAGCACGGTGTCGACCACCGACCGGCTCGGCAGGCCGCGGGCGAGGATCATGCACCCGGTCTGGGAGATCGGTGCCGCGTCGGTGATCGGCTTCGTCGGAACCCGCCGGACCCCGGTGAAGGTCGCGCACATCGCCCGGTCGCCGTGGGTGACCTGCGCCTACTGGTCGCCAGACCACGATGCCGCCTTCCTGGACTGTCACGTGACCTGGGTGGGCGCGGAGGCGTGGGACCGGCTCGCCGCCGGGTACGACCCTGCGACGTTGTGGCCGGACGGCCCGTCGTCGCCGGAGTTCGCCGCTTGGGAGCTGCGGCCTTACCGGATCCAGGTCATCCGCGGCGCCGACGTGACCGCCGGTCTTCCCTCGCCGATCTGGACAGCGTCTAGTACTACTGACACGGTTAAAACCGTCCGTGACGAAAATACAATGACCGCAGAGAAATGAGAGATTTCGCAGGTAGGCGAGGCGGCGGACGGTCGTTAACGTGAGGGCATGGACTGGTCTCCGCGCACTCTCGCGATCGTCTCCGGGCGGCCGCAAGGCCCTGGCGCACCGCTGAACACGCCGATCGTCGCCGCGAGCACGTTCGAAGCCGGCGGCGGCGTCGTGTACTCGCGGTCGGACGGCACGGCGACGTGGGCCGCCCTGGAGGATGCCGTTGGCGCGCTCGAAGGCGGACAGGCCACGGCGTACGCGTCCGGCGTGGCGACGTTGTCAGCCATCCTCGACACGTTGCCTGTCGGCTCGTCCGTCGTGGTTCCGACGTTCAGCTACGCCCTGACACGCGGAGTCCTGAAGCACGCGCAGCAGATGGGACGTCTGACGGTCACGGAACTCGACCCGACGGACACAGCGGCCTGGCAGGCAGCGGACGCGGACCTGCTGTGGCTGGAGTCGCCGACGAACCCGACGCTCGACGTGATGGACATCGAGGCGATCGCGTCCGCCGCGCGTGGACGTGTGGTCGTGGACAACACGCTGGCCACACCGCTGCAACAGCAGCCACTCCGGATGGGCGCGGACATCGTGGTGCACAGCGCCACCAAGATGATCGGCGGACACAGCGACCTGCTGCTGGGTATCGCGGTCACCAACGATGAGCAGATCGCGCAGGACCTGAGGAACGCCCGCACACGCGTCGGCGCGACGCCTGGCGCGCTGGAGGCGTACCTGGCGCTGCGCGGTCTGCGGACCATGCCGGTCCGGCTCGCCGAGCAGGAACGTACGGCGGCGCTGCTGGCGTCACGGCTCGCGGAGCACCCGTCCGTGACGAAGGTGCGCTACCCGGGCTTCGGGATGATGGTGTCGTTCGAGACCGCGGACGCCGAATCGGCTGGCAAGGTCTGTGATTCGGTGGAGCTGATCCGTTCGGCCACCAGCCTCGGCGGCGTGGAAACCTTGGTGGAGCGCCGCGCCTGGCTGCCAGGTGAGGAACGAGTACCCCCGGGCCTGATCCGGATGAGCGTCGGCCTGGAAGACCCGGAAGACCTCTGGCACGACCTGCACAACGCCCTGACCTGAACCCCTCGTGAGTGTTTATCCGTGTTCTAACCCTGATAAACACTCACGAGTAGGTCGTCACTGAGCGTTTACAGTTCGCCCGTACTCTGATGGGGTGATCGCTCCTCCCGTGCCGCCTGAGTCCAGGTCTGGCCAGCGCACGGTCTCGTTCGTCCGCCGGCACCCGGTCATCTGGCGGACGGCGGCGTCGCTTGCCGGTGGGGGACTGCTCGCGCTGAGCTTCCCGCCGAGGACGACCTGGTGGCTGGCGGTCGTCGCGTTCGCGTTGCTGGCTGGCGCGATCCGCGGCCGGCGGGCCCGTGCCGGGTTCGGTTACGGATTCGCCTTCGGGATGGCGTTCCTGATGCCGTCCCTGTACTGGCTGCAGAACTTCCTGGGGGAGGGTTTCGGGCCGACGCCGTGGGTCGCGTTGTCGGCCGCGCTGTCGGTGTTCATCGGGTTGGCGTCGGCCGGGATGGCCGTGGTCAGCACGATGCCCGGCGGTCCTGTGTGGATGGCCGCCCTGTACGTCGTGGGGGAGGCCGCGCGGGGGAGGTTCCCGTTCGGCGGGTTCCCGTGGGCACGTGTGGGTTTCGGTCAGCCCGACGGGTGGTATCTGCCCCTGGCGTCGCTCGGGGGTGCGCCGCTGCTGGGGTTCGCGGTGGTGCTGACGGGCTGCGCGATCACCGAATTGCTCGTCCGAAGGCGGATCGGTCCGGCGTTGATGGTCGTCGCCCCACTCGCGGTCGCCTTCGCGACGTTGCCTTTCGTGGGCACCGACGCGCAGAACGGCACGATGACGGTCGCGGTCGTGCAAGGCAACGCACCGGAAGGACTCGGGGCGCTCGGTTCCGGTGACGAGATGCGGCGCAACCACATCGCGCGCGCCGAGCAGCTGGCTCGGGACATCGAGGCCGGGCGGGTGCCGAAGCCGGACGTGGTGATCATGCCGGAGACGTTCACCGGGCTCGGCCCGAACGCGGCCGACGACGTCCAGCTCAGCCGGATGGTCGCCGATCTCGGCGTGCCGACGTTGATCGGCGCGCGGCAGCGGCAGGCGGACGGCACCGACCAGAACGTGGTGATCGCCTGGGACCCGGCGGCCGGTCCCGGCCAGGAGTACGCCAAGAGCAAGCTGGTGCCGTTCGGGGAGTTCGTGCCGATTCGCCCGGTCGCGCGAATCTTCACCCCGTTCGTGGACGGCCAGTCCGACATGCGGCCCGGTGTGCAACCGCCTGTGCTCACCGCCGCCGGGACCGAACTCGGTGTCGCGATCTGTTTCGAGGTCGCGTACGACGAGGTCCTGACGCAGGCGGCACGGGACGGCGCGCAGGTCCTCACCGTCCCGACGAACAACAACTGGTACGGCCGCACCGAGATGAGTCACCAGCAGCTGGCGATGTCGCGGGTCCGTGCGGTCGAGCACGGCCGGGCGGTGGTGGTGTCCGCCACAACGGGCGTGAGCGCGATCGTGCAACCTGACGGCTCCGTCACCCGTCAGACTGAGTTGTATACAGCTGACACGCTGGTGGCCACAGTGGCCAAAAGGTCGACCGTTACCCTGGGTACCCGGATCGGCGCCTGGCCGGAGGGGGTCATGGTGGTCGGCGGTCTCGCGGCGTTGCTGTGGGCCATCGGTTCGCGGGTCCGGCAACGTAAGCGTCGGGCCGGTGACTCGAGCCGGACAGGGAATGAGTAGGAGAGGAACGTATGGCGGAGCTCGAGCCGGTGCTTGTGGTGATCCCGACGTACAACGAGCGGGAGAACATCACGCCGATCATCAACCGGCTGCACGGTGCGCTGCCCAAGGCGCACGTGCTGGTCGTCGACGACGGCAGCCCGGACGGCACTGGTGAGGTCGTGGACAAGCTCGCCGCGGCCGACGAGCGGGTGCACGTGATGCACCGCACCGAGAAGGCCGGGCTCGGTGCCGCGTACGTGGCCGGATTCACCTGGGCGCTGGAGCGTGACTACAACGTCATCGTCGAGATGGACGCCGACGGCTCGCACTCGCCGGAGGACCTGCCGCGGATCATCGACGCGCTGCACGACTCGGACCTGGCGATCGGTTCGCGGTACGTGCCCGGCGGGAAGACCGTGAACTGGCCCAAGCGCCGCTGGCTGCTGTCCAAGGGCGCCAACATGTACTCGCGCCTGTGGCTCGGCGCGAAGGTCAACGACATGACTGCGGGTTTCCGGGCGTTCCGCCGTGCGGTGCTGGAGAAGGTCAAGCTGCACAACGTCGCGTCGGCGGGTTACTGCTTCCAGATCGACCTGACCTGGCGGACTCTTGAGGCCGGGTTCACCATCTCCGAGGTGCCGATCACGTTCACCGAGCGGGAGATCGGCGTGTCCAAGATGGACGGCTCGATCGTCCGCGAGGCGCTGTGGCGGGTGTTCAAGTGGGGTGTGCGGGTGCGCGGCAACCAGCTGCGTTCGCTGGTCAAGGGCGGCAAGTCCGCCTGAGGCGATGGCCGAGCAGGGTTTACTGGCCGGCATCGGCTGGACCCGCGCTGTCCGGCTGGACGGGCTGACCGGCCCGGACGACGCCGAGGTGTGGGTGAAGCTGGAAGCGGCGAACCCGACCGGGTCCTACAAGGACCGGATGGCGCTCGCGATGATCCGCGGCGCCGAGCAGACCGGCCGGTTACGGCCCGGGCAGATCGTCGTGGAGGCGACCGGCGGCAGCACGGGTGCGTCGCTGGCGATGGTGTGCGCGGTGACCGGGCACCCGCTGCGGGTGGTGACGTCGGACGCGTTCGCGCTGGAGAAGTTGTCGGCGATGCGGGCGTTCGGCGCCGAGGTCGATCTGGTGGCCAGCCCGCCGGGTGGGTTCCGGCCGGAGTTGTGGCCGCAGTTGATCGAGCTCGCCCGGATGGTCGCCGACCAGGTGGAGGGGTTCGCCACGGACCAGTTCCACAACCCGGACGTGATCAACGCGTACAAGCCGCTGGGTTATGAGGTGGCGGCTCAGGTGCCGGGCCGGATCGACGCGTTCTGTGTGTCGGTGGGCACGGGCGGCTGCCTGGTCGGTGCGGGGCGGGCGCTGCGGCAGCGGTTCCCGGCGATGCTGCGGGTGGCGGTGGAGCCCGCGGAGTCGCCGGTGCTGTCGGGTGGGCAGCCGGGGACGCACCGGATCGAGGGTGCGGGCATCGGGTTCTGGCCGCCGCTGGTGGAGTCGTACGACTTCGACGAGGTGATCACGGTGACCACGTCGGATGCGCGGGAGATGGCGCGGGTGGCGGCCGCGGAGTACGGGTTGTTCTCGGGGCCTTCGACCGGTGCCAATCTGGTGGCGGCCGGGCGGTTGGCGCGGCGGTTGGGGGCCGGGCATCGCGTGCTGACCGTCCAGGTCGACAGTGGTCTGAAGTACCTGTCGGGCGGGCTGTTCGAGTAGGCGGGTACAAGAAACCCCGCCCAGGCGGGAGGTCTGGGCGGGGTTTGTCTCGTGGTGGGAGTGGCTACGCGGTCCGGCTGCGCCGGCCACGGAGCTCTTCGAGCCGCTCGGTCAGCAGGTCCTCGAGTTCCGGGATGGTCCGGCGCTCAAGCAGCATGTCCCAGTGCGTCCTCGGCGGCTTGACCTTCTTCGGCTCGGGCAGTGAACCGTCGATCATCTTCGACTCGAGGCCGTGCAGGCGGCATTCCCACACCGGCGGCACCTCGGCGTCGTCCGAGAAGGGCACCTCGAAGTCGTGGTCCTTCGGGCACGCATACCTGACCGTACGACGCGGCGCGAGATCGTGGTTCCGGTCAGTTTCGTAACTGACCGCTCCCAGCCGGCTTCCACGGAGAACACGGTCGGCCATGGCGGTGTCCTTTCGTTCGGCCCGAGTTCCCTCGGACCAGGGTGGTGCTCACTGTCAGCAACGAACGGAACGGCCGGGAGATTCCCTGTACCCGGCACTTCGTCGCGGACAGTGACATGTTTCACCCGTCAACAACAGCTTCCTCCTAAGGGAGGCAATCGGCGCGGGAAAGTGACGCGTTATCCCACAATCGACACCCACATCTCACCCGTTCGGAGGAGTTATGTCACAGGTCAGTCCAAGTTCTGCTGGTACCCGGGCAGTCCGCACTCTAAACGCGGATCGGCCCGGAGAAAAATCCATGACTTCGGGTAGTCACTCAAACTCGAATACAGACGATACGGAGCGTTTATCGATTGTCACGCCTTGCTCTCGAGAGTTTGCGGCACGGTGTTGCCGACCGCCTCGATCGCCCGCTTCACCGGGACGAACAGCATCAGCACGAAGCCGATCGCGAAGAAGATCACCAGGGAGATGATCGCGTACCGGTAGGACCCGGTCTGCTGGGCCATGAACGCGAACAGCAACGGCCCGAGCCAGGACGTCGCGCGTTCGCCGACCTCGTAGACCGAGAAGTACTGTGCCTCCTTGCCGGGCGGGATCATCTGGCTGAACAGCGCCCTGGCCAGGGCGTTCGTGCCGCCGAGCACCAGGCCGATGCCCGCCGCGACGGCGTAGAACTGCAGTTGCTGGCCTGCCTGGACGAAGTACGCCGCGCCGATCACCAGCACCCACACGCCGAGGCTGAGCAGAATGGTGCGCTTCGCGCCGATCCGGCGGGCCACGATGCCGTGCAGCAGGCCGCCCGCGTAGGCCACGAACTGGACGATCAGGATCGTGGTGATGAGCACCTGCTGGTCGAGATCGAGCTCCTCGCTGCCGTACTGGGCCGAGACGTTGGCGACCGTGGCGATGCCGTCGGTGAAGATCAGGTAGGTGCCCAGGAACGCCAGTGTCAGCGGGAAGGCCTTGGCGCCGCGCAGCGTGTCGCCGAGCTCCTTGAAGCCGGCGGTCAGTGCTGAGGTGTCCTGCGCGGAGGTGTGGGCGGGCTGGTGCTTCTTGAGCCGCCGCAGCGGGATGGTGGTGAAGATCGCCCACCAGATGCCGGAGAGCAGGAACGCGATCCGGGCCGCGTTGCTCTCCGAGATGCCGATGCTGTCGCCGAACAGCACGAGCACCAGCTGGACGGCCAGGGCGGCACCGCCGCCGAGGTAGCCGAACGCCCAGCCCTTGGTGGACAGGTCGTCGCGTTCGTCCGCGGTGGCGATCTCCGGGATGAACGAGTAGTAGATGGCGACCGAGGTGCCGTAACAGATGTTGCCCAGGATGAACAGCAGCGCGCCGAGCTCCCAGTTCCCGCCCGCGACCAGTGCGATCAGCGCGGTGGCCACCGAGCCGGAGAACGCGAAGATCGCCAGCATCCGCTTCTTGTTCTGGGTGCGGTCGGCGATCGCGCCCATCAGCGGCACGATCAGCACCTGGATCACCGTGGCGAACGACAGCAGGTAGCCCCACAGCGATCCGGCCGGGAACTGCAGGCCGAACACCGAGATGTCGCAGTCGCGCAGTCTGTCGCCCGCGGGACACGGGGCCGGGCCGTTGGTCGCGGTATCCGCCTCGGCGGCGGTGGCGGCGACGGCGGTGAGGTAGAGCGAGCCGAAGACCGTGGTCACGGAGGTCGGGAAGACCGAGTTCGCCCAGTCGTACCACACCCAGCCGCGCTGCTCCCGCTTGCGGCTCAGGGCCTCTGTCTCAGTACTCACTCGGTCCTCCCAGTCGGCTGGTACGCGGACTGTACTGGTCGGTTTCCGGGGCCAGTGATCGGCTTCGCCATGCCGTAGGCGAATGTTCACAGCGGAGTGACTGGCCGTGCGAACGATAACGACGTGTTTTACCGTCCGTGGTCATGAGAAAACGGCTTGTTGTCGTCAGTCTCGTGATCGGAACCGTGATGGCGCCCGTCGCTTGGGCGGATCCGCCGTCCGGCGACTGGGCCCGGCTGCGGAAGTGTGAGTCGAATGGCCGCTATGACGCGAAAGGGAAGTATTACGGCGCGTACCAGTTCGACATCGACACGTGGCGCAGCGTAGGCGGCCGGGGGTATCCGCATCTGGCCACCCCCGACGAACAGGACTATCGGGCGTTGTACCTCTACCGGATGCGGGGCTGGGGTCCGTGGAGCTGTGCGCGGAAACTGAAACTGCGTGAGGACGCGGACGCGCGCAGCAAGCGGATCCCGACTTACGCGGAATCCGCCTACATCGGGTGAGACCGGTCAGACCGCGTGCGCGGCCGGCCACATGCCGCGGGCCCGCAGCACGTCGCGCAGGACTTCGGGCTGGTCGGTGACCAGTCCGTCCACGCCGAGGTCCAGCAGCCGGTTCATCTGCGGGGCGTCGTCGATGGTCCACACGTGGACCTCCATGCCCCGCCGGTGTGCCGCGGTGACCAGGCGCCGGTCGACCACCGTCAGCCGGCCCTGGTTGACCGGGACCTGGGCCATCCGGCCACGGATGGCGCGCCATGCCCGAGGGGCCCAGACGCGGCCCGCGGCCCAGAGTGCGGCGACCGAGCGGGGGCCCATCGAGGTCATCAGCCGGGGCCCCATGCGGCTGCGCAGCCGCTGGAGCCGGGAGTCGGAGAACGACGCGAGGCAGACGCGGTTCAGCGCGCCGGTCCGGCGCAGCGTGCGGACCACCGGTTCGACCGCGGCGTCGGACTTGACGTCGATGTTCAGCAGGGCGTCCGGCAGCTCCTCGAGCAGGTCCTCCAGGCGGCAGACCGGTTCCCGGCCGTCGATCCTGGCGTTCTTGACCGTGCGCCACGGCAGGTTCGCCACGATCCCGTGCCCGTCGGTGGTCCGGTCGAGCGCGTCGTCGTGATGCACCACCACGACCCCGTCGGACGTGGCGTGGACGTCGGTCTCGAGGTAGCGGTACCCCTCCTGCACCGCGCGTCTGAACGCGCTGAGGGAGTTCTCCATGCCCTTGAGGTCGCCGACATGCCACCCGCGGTGGGCAAAGGCCCGCGGGTACGGTCCGGCCAGATAATCGTGGTCGCGCACATAACGAGTGTGCACCGGCGGCGTGGCGGATGGGTGGCGGCGCGATGGCCAGATACGGTCGATTGTCATGACAGCGGTTACCGGGACGGAATCCCCGGGGGAGTTCACCGTGCAACGTGATCCACTGCGCGGGGATCCGAGGCACTGTGGCTGGTGTGGCCGCAGACTGCCGGAGGAGGACAGGGTCGGCAGGCCAAGGCGCTATTGCGCGCAACCGTGCCGGCAACGTGCCTACGAGCGCCGATCCGCGCTTCAGCGCAGCGGGTTGCCGGACGACGCGGTCGTGTTGTCCACAGCGGAACTGGCGGATCTGCAGGACAGGTTGTTTCAATTGCGGTGTGCGGCGGAGGATGTGGTGACTGCGGCGCAGGACGGGGCGGACGCGGCGGAGCTGGGCCGGTTGGCGGCGCAGATCCTGCGTTCGGCGGATGCGCTGGAGCGTCTGCGCTGACCGGGCCGGTCGGCTACGCTTCGTGCGCGCATGAGAAAGACAACCTGCTTGTAACGATCCTGCGAGGGTGTGAGTGAGCGACGACAGCGCCTCATTGGGCGAGGTGCTGGCGGCCAGCGATATCGCTTTTGCCGTCACCGACCAGCGGTGCCGGGTGAAGTGGGCCAACCCGCGAATGGCCGAGCTGCTCGGGCTGAGTGTCGAGCAGAGCGTGGGCCGGTCCCTGCCCGCGCTGCTGGCCGGCGCGCCCGAGTCGCCGGACAGTGAGGCCGTCGTGGTCTCGTGGCGGTCCCGGGACGAAACAGGCCACAGGTGGCTGGAGATCTCCTGTGCCGCCGTGGCCGAGACCGACCTGGTGTTCCGTGCGGTGGACGTCACCCGTTGGCGTGACCAGGAGCTGCGGGCCGCCAAACTGGGGCACCGGCACGAGGACCTGCTGCGGATGGTCGAGGAGGACCCGCTCACCGGGTTGCCCAACCGCCGGGCGTTGACCAGGGAACTGGAACGGCAGCTGGCGCTCGGGGTGCGGGGCGCGTTGTTGCTGCTGGACCTGGACAACTTCAAGGACATCAACGACCTGCGCGGGCACCCGGCGGGGGACCGGGTGATGTGCACGCTGGCGAACCTGCTGCGCGACCGCCTGACCGACGGGCAGGTCGTCGGGCGTCTCGGCGGCGACGAGTTCGCGGTCGTGTTGCCGGGTGCGGACGAGCGTGAGGCCGTCGCCGTGGCGGATCGGCTGCGGACGGCCGTGGCGGCGATCCCGCTCAGCGGTGGGTCGGGCGCGACGCGCACGACGATCAGCGCGGGCGTGGCCCGGTTCGACTCGGGGGAGAGCTGGCAGGCGATCCTGGCCAACGCGGACCTGGCGCTGTACGCCTCGAAGGCCGCGGGACGTAACAGGGTCACCGTCTACGAGCAGGGGCACTACACGGACACGGCGTTGCGTGTGTCGGTGTTGGACCGGCTGCGTGGCGCGTTGCAGGACGGCGGGTTCGCGCTGCACGCCATGCCGATGGTCAAGCTGGCCAGCGGCCGTGTCGTCGGGCACGAGCTGTTGTTGCGGCTGGAGGACAACAAGCATCCGCGCCTGGGGCCGGGGGAGTTCCTGCCCGCGGCCGAACGCAGCGATCTGGTGCTGGACATCGACCGGTGGGTGGCGGGCACGGCGATCGACGCGCTGGTCGAGCACCCGTATCCGGGTCTGCGGTTCAACGTCAACGTGTCCGGCCGGACCCTGGAGGACGAGGACTTCGGCGACTTCGTGCTCGACCGGATCGCCGCGGCGGGTGTCGCGCCGGGACGGCTCGGGTTCGAGATCACCGAGACCGCGGCGGTGACCAATCTGGACGCGGCCCGCAGCCTGGCGCAGCAGCTGCGGGCCAGTGGCTGCCGGATCACGTTGGACGACTTCGGTTCCGGGTTCGGCTCGTTCGTGCACCTCAAGCAGTTGCCGATCACCGGGTTGAAGATCGACGGCGAGTTCGTGCACGGCATCGACTACGGCAGCCGCGACACGGTGCTGGTGAGCGGGATCGTGGACATCGCCCGTGGGCTGGGGCTGTCGGTGGTGGCGGAATGGGTGGAGCGCCCGACGCAGGTGCAGGCGCTGTCCCGGCTGGGGGTGCGGGTGGCGCAGGGCTTCCACCTGGGCAGGCCGGAACCGTTGAACGCGTTGCTGTCGCGTCCGAACGTCGGGTGGCCGCAGCGGCCGCAGTCGATGGAGGAAGCGGCCGAGCAGAACCGCGCGCGGGCTGAGAACGCCTAACGCCCGATCGCGTAGCGGAAGGCGTTGACCAGCCGGTATCCGCCGCTGTCGGTCTTGTACGGTCGCGCGGCTTCGAGCACGGTTGTCGCGTCGGCGTCGGCGTCGGCGTCGCCTCCCAGCAGGACGCCACGCACGAGTGTGTCGTCGTCGCGTGCGTGCCAGACGACTTCGACGATGCCGTGGCCGGTGACTTCCAGGCCCGCGGCGCGCATCAGGTCTTCGAGGGAGTCGCGGTGCCCGCCGTCCGGCCGGGGTTCGCCTTCGAGGGCGTCCTCGATGACGGTGAAGTCGTTGCGGGCCCGCTCGGCCCAGCCCGCGATCGCGACCTGGCGGCCGACCCTGCGCAGTTCGGTGATGGCCGCTTCGGGGTCTTCGGCGAACTGGATGGCGTTGAACGCCGTGACGACGTCGAAGGAGTCGTCCGGCCAGGGCAGGTGCTCCGCGTCGCCTGTTCTGACCTCGGCGTGGGGTGCGGTTTTCCTGGCGAGGGCGACCATGCCGGGCGCGGGGTCGGCGCCGGCGGCGCGGGCGCCCAGCCGATGGGCGTAGGCGAGGAACTCGCCGCTGCCGCAGCCGACGTCGAGCACGGCGGTGCCCGGTCCGATGCCGGTGGCCTGGGCGACGGCC
This sequence comes from Kibdelosporangium persicum, assembly GCF_013280595.1. Lineage (GTDB taxonomy): Bacteria > Actinomycetota > Actinomycetes > Mycobacteriales > Pseudonocardiaceae > Kibdelosporangium > Kibdelosporangium persicum. The sequence goes on along the minus strand of NZ_JAAATY010000006.1, from coordinate 241,217 downwards.
CGCTGGGCGGGTTCGGCGAACCCGCCCCACAGTTCGGCCCAGCCTTCGGCGATCTCGGACCAAGGGTCGGTCATGCAGTCCTCGCCACCGCTTCCTGCGCTCCGGGGCCGTTGACTCTAGCGGGACGGCCGGTGGCGAGCATGAGCAGCTCGGCCGCGGGGCCGTGCACCTCGGTCGGGCCGTCGCCGCCGTGCCAGTCCGCGTCGGTGGCGATCAGCTTCATCCCGGCGAACCGCTTCCTGGCACCGTAGAACCCGCTGGGCCAGACGTAGTCCAGCAGCGGGACCAGCCATTCCCGCGGCATCTGCCGGTCGAGTCCCAGCGGCCGCGCGATGTCCTGCCCGTGCACGAGCACGTCGACCAGCGGGTCCATCGCCCCGGCGAGCCGGAACTTCTTGTCCGAGTGGGCGTCTTCCCGCAGCTGTGCGATGAGCTGCCGCGGTGTGAACCGCGTGGCGCGCTCCTTGGCCCAGTCGGCTTCGGTCTTGGGGTAGTTGCCTTTTGCCTTCAGCACGCGCAGCAGCGTCTTGGGCAGCGACTGCCGGGTGGACAGGGTGATGTGCGCGAGGACTTGGTGGACCGTCCACTCCGCGCACAGCGACTGCACCTGCCAGGCGTCGTCGTCCAGCGTTTCCAGGAAGTCGGCGAGGGCACGGCGTTCGGCGTGGATGGCAGGCAGGACGTCCATGGGTGTCTCTCCTTATGTACCGGTGTCGGTGGAGAGACTCGGGCGCCGGCCGGAACTCATCGCGCCGGTCGGAGGTTTCCGGGACGGGGGACAGGAGCGGCACGCGTTGGACATTCACCGACGAAATGCCCGGGACAGCGATGGTTCACGATTAGGCTGCTTTTTCCGTGCGCGGTGGCTGCGCGCGGGCCGAGCGGCAAGGATCGTCTGCGTGAGGGAGCGTGCACACCGGACAAGGCGCGCAAACCGGCAGCTTAAGCGGGGTTATGCGTCGACTGGACAGGGAGGGGGCCTGCCGGGCATGCTCTGCCCCCGAGCCAGCTTGGTACAGACCAATGCAACAAGAGTGCATCTTTGTGTTGACTTCTGCTTAAAACTGCCGGAATAGTTGCACATCCGCGCAAGGCGGCCGGGCTCGTCTTGCCAACAAGGCTTCATAGGTGGTGACTGGATGCGATCGATCTATGGCGGTAGGCGAGGCACGTCCGCTCTCGTGCTGACCGCTGCCGTCTCGCTCGTACTGGCCGGATGTGGTTCCGGATCGGACAACGCGGGCGGCGGTTCGGGCAACGCGCCCGCGGGCGACGACGGCAAGCTCGTCGGCGAGCAGGAGTTCATGAACGCGCCGTGCCCCGAGCCCGCGGTCAAGCCCACCCAGAAGGAGTTCACCTACTGGTCGATGTGGACCAAGGACGAACCACAGGGCCGGGTGCTGCAGAAGGCCTTCAAGTGCTTCGAGGAGAAGGCCGGCGTCAAGGTCAACGTCCAGTGGTTCGGCCGCAAGTTTCTCACCCAGAACGTCGCGCCCGCGCTGAACACCGACACCGTGCCCGACCTGATCGACCAGGACATCAGCCAGGTCAAGGCGGCCGTCGTGGACGTGGGCGGCACGCAGGCCGTCGACGACGTGCTGGCGATGAAGATCGGTGAGGGCGACAAGACCGTCAAGGACGTCATCCCGTCGTTCCTCTACGACATCCCGCAGAGCAAGGACAAGGACGGCAAGCTCTTCTCCGTGCCTTACGAGGTGCTGTCCAACGGCTGGTGGTACGACAAGAACCGGCAGAAGGACTTCGTCGAGCCGAAGACCACCGACGAGTTGTTCGCGGCACTGGACAAGGCCAAGGCCGCGGGCGGCGCGATCGCCCAGGACGGCGACATCGACTTCTACAACGCCTACTTCCTGACCCAGATCGCCGAGAAGTACGTCGGCGCGGGCGGCATCCAGAAGGCCGTCGACGACCGGACCGGCAACCTGTGGCGCTCCGAGCCCGGCTTCCTCAAAGCCGCGCAGTACGTCGAGCGCCTCGCCAAGGGCAAGTACTTCATCGACGGCTGGGACGCCAGCAAGTTCCCGCAGGTCCAGCAGCGCTGGGCGGACGGCGAGGCGGCGTTCCTGTTCGTCGGGTCGTGGGGTCCCAGTGAGACCCGCGAGTACCTGGGCAAGCAGGGCGGCGGCGCGACCATCGACTACGGCTCGTTCCAGTTCCCCAAGCCCGAGGACGCCACGCACGACACCATCGAGTTCCTGCCGATCGGCTGGTCGGTGACCAAGAAGGCGAAGAACGCGGAGGCCGCCAAGGCGTTCATCGCGTACTTCACCAACAAGGACCTCGCCCGTGGCATCCCCGCGGTGGCCGACAACCTGCACCCGCGGGCCGAACTGCCGGTGCCGGACGACCTGAAGCAGCTCAACACCGCGCTGACCGACTCCAAGAAGGAGAAGGTCATCTTCATGGACTCGATCGACTCGCTCTACGAGGGCACCTACGTCAAGAACGTCTTCTACCCGCTGAACAACGACCTGCTGAAGGGCAAGATCACCGCCCAGCAGTTCATTGACCAGATCGGCCCGAAGACCGCCGAGTTCTGGACGAACAGGGGATGACGACGAGTGTGGTGACCCCGCCTGCCTCCGGCCACCAGCCGGGGGCAGGCGGGCGTGGTACCCCGGCCGCCCACGTCGCCCGCCGGAAGAAGCTGTTCTGGCCGTTCGTGGCGCCGACGCTCGTGCTGTACGGGTTGTTCCTGGTCGTCCCCACGCTGGCGACCGTGGTGCTCAGCTTCTCCAACTGGCGCGGCGCGGGCGACACACCGCAGTTCACCGGGTTCACCCAGTACGCGCAGATGTTCAGCGACGACGGGTTCCAGAACGCCTTCGTCAACACGCTGATCTACATCACGCTCGGCGGCGTGGGCACGTTCGTGCTGGCGTTCCTGTTCACGATGGTGCTGCGCGACATGCGCGGCAACAAGATGGTGCGGGCGATCCTGTTCTTCCCGAACATCGTCGCGCCGGTCGCGCTGGGCATGTTCTTCGGCGTGGTGTACCGCTACCAGCCCAACCGGCAAGGGCTGGCGAACTACCTGCTGGAAAGCGTCGGCCTGTCGGCGGTGAAGTTCCTTGAGGCCGATTCGGTCACGTGGGTGGTGCTGGGCTCGATCATCTGGGCCAGCGCGGGCTTCTACATCACGATCCTGATGGCCGCGGTCGACCGGATCCCGCCGTACCTCTACGAGGACGCCTCGATCGCGGGCGCGTCGCCGTGGCAGAAGTTCCGCAACATCACGCTGCCGCTGACGTGGGACGTGGTCGGCATCGCCGGTGTGCTGTGGACGATCAACGCGATCAAGATCTTCGAGCTGGTGTTCGTGATGGCCGGTTCGGGGACCTACGCACCGCCGATCCACACGTGGACGCTGGGCATCTTCGTGTTCGACCGGTCGTTCGGCGGCACGCCCGCCTACGGCGCGGCCTGTGCGTGTGCGGTCGTGATGATCGTGCTGGTGTCGGTGTTCGTGGTGGCGCTGCGCAGGTTGCTGCGTCGCGACGCCATCCAGTTCTGAGAGGCGGACGTGTCGACCACCGCTCTGTCATCGTCGTCCACGGGGTCCACTGGGCAACCACCGCCGCGCCGCAAGGCGCCGAGACGGCCCAAGCCCGCGCCGGGGACCCAGCGGATCAGCCCGTTACGCGTGATCGGGCTGACCGTGGTGTGGCTGTTCACCGCGTTCAACCTGCTGGTGCTGTACTGGCTGATCATGGCGGCGTTCAAGACGCCGCTGGAGATCTTCCGTGAGCCGCTGTCGTTGCCCGCGACGCTGTTCGAGCGCGGCACGCCGTTCCGCAACTTCGTCTACGCGTGGGAGAGCGCGGAGTTCGGCACGGCGTTCCTGAACACCGTCATCCTGGTGGCGGTCTGCTCGGTGGTGATCGTGCTGGTCTCCGCGCCTGCGGCGTACGCGCTGTCGCGCCTGGGCGTGCGTGGGTCCGGGCCGATGACCGCGTTCATCGCGATCGGCATGGGTGTGCCGTTCCAGACGGTGATCATCCCGCTGTTCATCGCCATGTCGGAGATCGACCTGAACAACAACCTGTTCGGGTTGGCGCTGATCTACGTCGCGTTGTCGCTGCCGTTCACGGTGTTCTTGCTGACCGGGTTCTTCCGGTCGCTGCCCGACGAGCTGGAGGAGGCCGCGTCGATCGACGGCGCGTCGGCCACCCGCACGTTCTGGTCGATCATGCTCCCGCTGGCCCGCGGCGGCCTGATCACCGCGCTGATCCTCAACGCCATCGGGCTGTGGAACGAGACGTTGCTGGCGATCGTGTTCCTGCAGGAGAACGCGAACTTCACGCTGGCGCGCGCGTTGTTCACCTTCTACAACGCCGCGTCCTACCAGTCGGAGTACGGCGGGCTGCTGGCCGGTGTGGCCATCATCGTGCTGCCGATGCTCGTGATGTACATCCTGCTTGCTCGTCGGATCATCACCGGCCTCACGCTCGGCGCCGGAAAGTAGGGAGAGCTCCAAGATGGCTACGGTCTCGTTCCGGGGCGCGACCCGGTACTACGCCGGCAACGACAAGCCCGCGGTCGACGGGCTGGACCTCGAGGTTGCCGACGGGGAGTTCCTCGTGCTGGTCGGCCCGTCGGGTTGTGGCAAGTCCACGACGCTGCGGATGCTCGCCGGTCTGGAGGGCGTCGACGACGGCCAGATCTGGATCGGCGACAAGAACGTCACCGACATGGAGCCGCGGGCGCGGGACATCGCCATGGTGTTCCAGAACTACGCGCTCTACCCGCACATGACGGTGCACGAGAACATCGCGTTCCACCTCAAGATCGCCAAGATGCCCAAGGACCAGCGCGACGCGCGCGTCCAGGAGGCGGCCAAGCTGCTGGACCTGGAGCCGTACCTGGACCGCAAGCCCGCCAAGCTGTCCGGTGGCCAGCGGCAGCGAGTGGCGATGGGACGCGCGATCGTGCGTCAGCCCCAGGTGTTCTGCATGGACGAGCCATTGTCCAATCTGGACGCCAAGCTGCGGGTGCAGACCCGTACGCAGATCGCGTCGCTGCAGCGGCGGCTGGGCACCACGACGATCTACGTCACGCACGACCAGGTCGAGGCCATGACGATGGGCGACCGGGTCGCGGTGATGCGCGATGGGCTGTTGCAGCAGTGCGACACCCCGGTGGGGCTGTTCGCCAAGCCCCGCAACGTGTTCGTGGCCGGGTTCATCGGGTCGCCCGCGATGAACCTGATCCCGGCGCGGCTGTCGGACGCCGGTGTGGCGCTGGGCGGCGCGACGATCCCGTTGACGCCCGCGCAGAAGGCGGCGGTGACCGGCACGGAGGTGATCGTCGGGATCCGGCCGGAGGGCTGGGACACCGTCGCGGCCTCCGAAGGATTGCCGGTGACCATCGAGGCGGTCGAGGAGCTGGGCTCGGACCAGTACCTGTACGGCTCGTCCGAGGCGGAAGTCGTCGCGGCGGGGGAGGACGTCGAGCACAGGGAGGCGCCGCACCCCATCGTGATCCGCACGCCCGGCATGTCGGACTGGAGCAGGGGACAGCAGCTCGGTGTGCGGCCGCGCACGGGCGCGGTGCACCTGTTCGACAAGGAGACCGGGAACCGGCTGCCTGACGCGTGACCGTGCCGAGCCCGGGTCCCAGTGGCCCGGGCTCTCTTTCTGTGCGATTCTGGGAGCGCTCCCAGAATCGCGCGGGAGCACTCCTGAAGGACCCCTGCGAAGGAGTGACATGCGAAATCCTGTCCGTGTGCTGCTGGCAAGCCTGGCGGTCGTCGGCGGCATCGTGCTGCCCGCCGGCCCGGCCCAGGCCGACGTGCAGATCTGTGACCAGTACGGCTCGACGACCATCCAGGGCCGTTACGTCGTGCAGAACAACCGGTGGGGCTCGTCGGCGACCCAGTGCATCAACGTGACGTCGACCGGCTTCTCGATCACCCAGCAGCAAGGTTCCGCACCGACCAACGGCGCGCCGCTGTCGTACCCGTCGGTGTTCCTCGGGTGCCACTACAGCAACTGTTCACCGGGGACGAACCTGCCGATCCAGGTCAGCCGAATCGCCAGCGCCACGTCCTCGATCAACTACCGGTACACCGGTGGCACGTACAACGCCTCGTACGACATCTGGCTCGACCCCACGCCCAAGACCAACGGGGTGAACCAGATGGAGATCATGATCTGGTTCAACCGCCAGGGCCCGATCCAGCCGATCGGCTCGGTCGTCGGCAGCACCTCGATCGGCGGCCGCAGTTGGGAGGTCTGGCGCGGCAGCAACGGCTCCAACAACGTGATCTCGTACGTGGCACCCTCGCCCATCACGTCCTGGAGTTTCAGCGTGCTCGACTTCATCCGTGACATCCGGGCACGGGGAGCGATCAACGACTCCTGGTACCTGACCAGCATCCAGGCCGGTTTCGAGCCGTGGAACGGCGGCGTCGGCCTGGCGGTCGACTCGTTCTCCGCCGCGGTCACCGCACGCTAGCCGGTACTACACACACAGTGCTTTACCTAGTGACGAAAAAGGAATAGCAGCTCAGACGCCCCGAAGCCCCTCGTGAGTGTTTATCGGTGTTCTAACCCTGATAACCACTCACGAGGGGTGACCAGGGGTTACGCGCGCAGGGCGTCGATGAACCATTCGAACACCGGGACCGACGGCGGGCGCTCGGGCCAGCCGTTGATCTTGCCGAGCAGTGCCCAGTAGCGCTCGACCCGCCGGTCGCTGAAGGTGGCCATCGTGTCGGCGAGCGCTCGGCGCTCGTCGGTGGGCATGTCGGCCGGGATGATCCGGTGCAGGATCTGCTGGCCTTCGGCGGAGGTGGGGTCGATGCCGGCGGCGAGGGCCGGTCCGGCGTGTTCGCTCACCTTGGCGGGGTCGGCCTGGGCCGGGGGCTGGGCGGCGCCGGCGGATCCGGCGACGGCCATTTCGCGGACGCGGGCCTTGAAGGACGGGTCGCTGACCAGTTCGGCGAGTTCGATCCAGGCGTCGACCTGTTCGGGTGTCGGGTCGTCGGGCAGCTCGGCGGGCATCTGGCGCATGCCGTCGGCGATGTGTGCGCCTTCTGGCCGTGGCTCGACGCCCGCGAAGGCCTCATCGACGAATTCGTCGATGATCCGCTGCCGCTCCTGTGCGGACAGCTTGGCCAGTTCGTGCATCAGTTTCATCTCCTCAGTCGTGCTGCCTCTTTTGGCGACCGAGTTGAGTACCGCGCGGCGTAGCCGCAGGGTGCGGATTTCCGCGTCCAGCGCGCGGACGTGCGCTTGGGCCACGTCGGCGACGGTGACCTGCTCGCGGAGCACGCGCTCGACGGTGTCGAGGTCGATGCCCAGTTCGCGCAGGGTGCGTACCAGGTCGAGCCGGGCCGCGGCCTCGGCGTCGTACATCCGGTAGTTGCCGGATGTCCGTCCCGCGGGTGGGACGAGGCCGAGGTCGGACCAGAACCGTACGGTGCGCACCGGCAGGCCGGTGGTTCGGGCGAGCTGCCCGATGCTGAACAACTCGGTCACGACACTCAGCCTCAACCTTCCAGCGACTGGAGACTCAACTCGATTATTCAGGCGTGGGAGAGGAAGTGATCGAGGACACGGGTGCCGAAGTGCAGTCCGCTGATGGGGACGCGTTCGTCGACGCCGTGGGCCATGGCGCGGTAGTCGAAGCCTTCGGGCAGCGACAGGGGTGCGAAGCCGTAGCCGGGGATGCCGAGGCGGGCGAAGGCTTTGGCGTCGGTTCCGCCGCCCATGCAGTAGGGGACGACGACGGCGTCGGGGTCCTGGGAGCGGATGGCGGTGGCCATGGCGTCGAACCAGGGTGAGTCGACCGGTGCCTGGATGGCGGGCAGGCGGTGGACGAATTCGCGGGTGATGCCGGGGCCGAGGAGGCTGTCGATGGTGGCCAGGAGTTCTTGTTCGGTGCCGGGCAGGGTGCGGGTGTCGACTTCGGCGACGGCGGTGGAGGGGATGACGTTGACCTTGTAGCCGGCGCGCAGGACGGTGGGGCGGGTGGAGTTGCGGACGGTGTTCTCGACCAGGGGTGCGGCTTTGCCGAGGCGTTGGAGTGTGCCGTCGACGTCGTTGAGGTCGACGTCGATGCCGAGGGCGGCGCCGGTGCGTTGGAGGAACGCGGTGACGGTGGGGGTGAGGCGGATCGGCCACTGGTAGTGGGCGATGCGGTCGAGTGCGCTGATGAGTTTGACGACGGCGTTGTCGTCGTTGCGGCGGGAGCCGTGGCCGGCGCGTCCGGTGGCGGTGAGGCGTAGGTGGCTGGTGCCGCGTTCGGCGGTGCCGATGGGGTAGAGGCGGACGGGCCGGCCGGTGGCGTTGGTGACGTGGTAGGAGTAGCCGCCGGATTCGCTGATGGTGGCGCCGCAGCCGTCGAACAGGCCGGGGTGTTCGTTGACGAGCCATTCCGCGCCGTAGGCGCCGGTGTCTTCTTCGTCGGCGACGAGGGCGAGCACGATGTCGCGGCGTGGTCTGCGGTCTTCGCGTGCCCAGGTGCCCAGGACGGTGAGGACCATGGCGACGAAGTCCTTCATGTCGGTGGCGCCGCGGCCCCAGACGTAGCCGTCGGTGATCTCGCCGGAGAAGGGGTCGCGGGACCATTGGTCGGCGTCGGCGGGGACGACGTCGAGGTGTCCTTGGACCAGCAGTGGGGGCAGGGTGGCGTCGGTTCCGGAGACGCGGGCGATGACGTTGCTGCGGCGGCTGGCGCGTTCGAGGATTTTGGACTCGATGCCCGCGGCGGACAGGACGGTCGCGGCGAGTTCGGCGGCTTCGCGTTCGCCGGCTGATTCGCCGCCACCGTAGTTGGTGGTGTCGACGCGGATCAGCCGGGAGCACAAAGTCTCAACGTCATCCATAGATTCCCTCCACGGCTCCCGCCGCGATGGCGGTCACCACTTTGAACGTTTTCATCGCTTCGGTCATGGTGGGCGCGTCGAAGCCGACGCGACGGACATCGATGAGGTCGACGGTCGGCACGACGGCGGCGGCGTGTGCCAGGTGTGTCGCGTCGAACTGCACTTCGATGCGGTGTGGCGCCGGCTGGCCGGTGCGTCGGCCTGCCTGTTCCATGCTCGCCGCTGCCTGGGCGCGGATGAGTTCCGCGGTTCTGGCCGGGGGCAGGCAGATGGCCGCGTACCGGCTGACGCATTCCTTGACACTGACTACCCGTGCGTCTGGCACGTATTCGTTGGCGTCGTCACAGGTCTTGTCGTCGCCGGTGACGAGCAGGACGGGGACGCCGTGTTCGGCGGCCATGGCGGCGTTGAGTCGTCCTTCGCCGGCGTGGGTGCCGTCGAGCCAGACGCCGGTGATGGAGTTTTCGAGGTAGGTGTGGGCGAGGACGCCGTCGACGCCGGCGCCGGTGTGGTAGCCGAGGAAGACGACGCCGTCGACGCCGGTGTCGATGCCTTGCATCATGGAGAGGGGTTTGTGGCGGCCGGTGAGCATGGCGGCGCGGGAGTCGAGGTCTTCCAGCAGGAGGTTGCGTTGGCTGGAGTGGGCCTCGTTGACGAACACGCTGGTGGCTCCGCCGTCGTGGAGGCCGGCGATGCAGGCGTTGACGTCGGAGGTGAACAGGCGTCGCATCCGTTGCCATTGTTCGGTGCCGGGGATGACGTCCTGGGTGTAGGTGACCCCGGTGGCGCCTTCCATGTCGGCCGATATCATGATCCGCACGCTGGCCACCGTAGAGCCTTAAGTTACGTCTTGGCACGATCTGCCGGTAATCGTTGACTTCTCGTACCGGTGAATGGTTACTTCTTTCCGAATTGCGGAGGAGAGGTGGTTCGTCGTGCTGGTCAGACGTCGCTTGGCTGGGGCGGTGTCGGTGATCGCGCTGGTAGCGGTCACGGTGCCGTGGGTGGCGGGCGCCGCGCAGGCGCAGGGTGAGAAGGTGTTGCGCGCGGGGATCACGCAGGATCTTGATTCGCTCAACCCGTTCATCACGATCACCCGAGTGGGTACGGATCTGACTCGGCTGACGTACGAGTACCTGACGACGTACGACCCGAAGGACTACCGGCCGGTGCCGGGGCTGGCGGAGAAGTGGGAGACCTCGCCGGACAAGCTGACGTGGACGTTCACCATCCGGTCGGGGGCGAAGTGGTCGGACGGGCAGCCGATCACCGCGGCTGACCCGGCGTTCACGTTGAACAAGATGATGACCGACAAGGCCGCGGCGACCGCGAACGGCAATTTCGTGCAGGGCTGGGAGTCGGTCACCGCGCCGGACGACCGGACTTTGGTGATCAGGACCAAGCAGCCGCGGTCGACGATGCTGGCGCTGGACATCCCGATCGTGCCCAAGCACGTGTGGGAGAAGGTGACGGACTTCAAGGCCGAGCCGCCGTTGCCGCTGGTGGGGTCGGGTCCGTTCATCGTGCAGGACTACAAGGCCAGTCAGTTCATCAAGCTGAAGGCCAACAAGGACTACTGGCGGGGCGCGCCGAAGATCGACGCGCTGGACTTCGTGTACTACAAGAACGTCGACGCGGAGGTGCAGGCGCTGCAGAAGGGCGACATCGATCTGATGAGCCGTCTGGTGCCCGCGCAGTACGACGCGTTGAAGAACGACCCGAACATCAAGTTGAACACCGGTGCGGGCCGCAGGCTCAACGAGATCCTGATCAATCCGGGTGCGGCGTCGGCGGACGGCAACCCGATCGGGAACGGCAATCCGGCGTTGAAGGATGTGCAGCTGCGTAAGGCGATCGCGTTGGCGATCGATTCCAGGACGCTGGTGGACAAGGTGTGGGGTGGGTACGCGGTGGAGGCCGCGGGGTACATTCCGCCGGGGTTCGCGGAGTTCCACTGGCCGGAGAAGCGCAAGTTCGATCCGGCCGAGGCGAACAAGATGCTCGACGAGGCGGGGTATGTCCGGGGCGCGGACGGGGTCCGGGCGGACAAGACGGGCAAGCCGTTGCGGTTGCGGCTGCTGGGGCACGCGGGCACGAACCTGGACGAGCAGGGGTCGAAGTACATCACCAGCTGGCTCAAGGACATCGGGATCGCGGTCGAGCCGCAGATGGTGGCCGATCAGAAGGTCAACGACGCGACCACGGCCGGCAACTTCGACCTGGCGTTCTCCGGGTGGAGTGCCAACCCGGACCCGGATTACGTGTTGTCGTTGCAGACGTGCGCGTCGCGGCCGAACGCGGACGGCAAGGGTGCGACGCCGGATTCGTTCCTGTGTGACCCGGAGTACGACGCGTTGTACGCGCAGCAGTTGGCGGAGACCGACCGGGCGAAGCGGATCGAGATCGTCAAGAAGATGCAGCAGGTGCTGGCGGACCGGGCGTCGCTGGTGATCCTGGGGTATGACAACCCGTTGGAGGCGTACCGGGCTGACCGGTGGGCGCCGTTCACGACGCAGCCGTCGTCCGGTGGCGTGATCATGAACCAGCAGGGTTACTGGGGTTATTACAGTGCCACGCCGGGCCGGACGACGGACGCGGACGCGCCTGCGGAGGCGCAGGGTGGCGGCGGGAACACCGGTCTGGTGATCGGGTTGGTCGGTGGTGGTGTCGTGGTGGTGCTGGCGGGTGTGCTGGCGTTCGCGCGGCTTCGTCGTCGTGGCACGGCCGACGAACGGGAGTAGGCACCGGTGACCGATTTCCTCGCGCCGGTCGAGGAGACGATCGCGGAGGCCCCGCCGCCGCAGCGTGGTGGCGGGGCCGTTCGCTATCTGCTCACGAAGGTCGGTGGCGCGATCATGAGTGTGCTCATGGTCGTGGTGCTGGGGTTCTTCTTGTTCCGGGTGATGCCGGGGGACCCGGTGACGATCATGACGCGGGGCCGTCCGGTGTCCGGGGCGCAGCTGGACCAGTTGCGGGCCGAGCACGGGTTCGACCAGCCGATCCTGGTGCAGTTCTGGAACTACCTGGTCGGGTTGCTGCACGGGGATTTCGGCAATTCGTACGCGTTCAACGCGCCGGCGGGCGCGATCATCGGTGAGCGGCTGGGTCCGACGTTGTTGTTGTCGGGCACGGCGGCGGTGCTGGCGGCCGCGCTGGGGTTGTGGCTGGGTGCGAAGACCGCGTGGTATCGCAACGGGCCGTTGGATCGGGCGAGCACTGGTGTGGCGTTGGTGTTCTGGTCGATCCCGCCGTGGTGGCTGGGTGTGGTGCTGTTGATGATCGCCGGTGGGGTGTTCCCGACCGGTGGCATGCAGAGCCCGGACAGCCCGACGGCGTTGGTCCCGCACGCGTTGGACGTGGCGCATCACATGGTGTTGCCGGTGTTCACGCTGGTGCTGGCGATCTATGGGCAGTATCAGCTGGTGATGCGGGCGTCGTTGCTGGAGGAGATGAACTCCGACTACCTGACCACCGCGCGGGCCAAGGGGCTGCGTGATGACATGGTGCGGCGGCGGCACGCGTTGCCCAACGCGTTGCTGCCGACCACGACGCTGGTGTTCCTGCATCTGGGCATGGTGGTGTCCGGTGCGATCACGGTCGAGGCGGTGTATTCGTGGCCGGGCCTGGGGCAGTTGACCGCTGAGGCGCTGGAGGCCAAGGACCTGCCGTTGTTGCAAGGGATCTTCATTGTGCTGGTGATCGCGGTGGTGATCATGAATTTGGTCGCTGATGTGCTGTTGCGGGTGCTGGACCCGAGGGTGCGTGCGTCATGACCTCGCCGGTGTGGGCGCGTCGGCGGGCGGCGGCGGGCCGGGTGTGGCGGGAGTTCGCGGCCAACCGGGGCGGCCTGGTCGGTGTGGTGGTGCTGGGGTTGTTCGTGCTCACCGCGATCCTGGCGCCGTTGTTGATCAGCGAGTCGAGTCTGGACGTCACGCGCGCGACGGGGCAGCGGCTGGAGTCGCCGAGCGGGGACTTCCCGCTGGGCACTGACGAGAACGGCTTGTCGGTGCTGACGTTGACGTTGTGGGGCACGAGGTTGTCGCTGGTGGTCGGGTTGGCGGCGGCGGTGCTGTCGGTGCTGATCGGCACGACGGTGGGGATCCTGGCCGGGCATTTCGGTGGGTGGCTGTCGGCGGTGTTGCTGCGGTTCACCGACTTTTTCCTGATCATGCCGTCGCTGGTGCTGGCGATCGCGTTGTCGGCGGTGCTGGAGGGCGGTGCGGGCACGATCATCCTGGCGATCGGGGTGGTGTCGTGGCCGACGAGCGCGCGGCTGGTGCGGGCGCAGACGCTGGCGGTGGAGGCGCGGCCGTACATCGAGCGGGCGCGGGCGTTGGGCGGCGGGCATGGTCACGTGATCTTCAAGCACGTGTTGCCGTCGGTGTTGCCGTTGGTGTTCGTCAACACGACGTTGGCGGTGGGCACCGCGATCGTGGCCGAGTCGACGCTGCGGTTTCTTGGCCTGGGCAGCACCAGTGAGATCACGTGGGGTGGGTTGTTGCGTTCGGCCAGCAGCAGCGGCGCGATCACCTACGGCGCGTGGTGGTATCTGCTGCCGCCGGGGATCGCGATCGTGCTGCTGGTGTTGGCGTTCACGCTGGTGGGCCGGGCGTTGGAGACTGTGTTGAACCCGAAGCTGCGGGAGCGCCGGTGACCCCTGTGCTGGAGTTGCGTGACCTGCGGGTGACCTACGCGGGCGGGCATGAGGCCGTGCGCGGGGTGGACCTGACGCTGCGGTCTGGGCAGACGCTGGGGTTGGCGGGCGAGTCGGGGTGTGGCAAGTCGTCGCTGGCGATGTCGGTGCTGCGGCTGCTGCCCAAGGACGCCACGGTCAGCGGGGAGATCCTGCTGGACGGTGCGGACACCCGCACGATGAGCTGGGGCCGGTTGCGGGCGGTGCGGTGGGCTTCGGCGTCGATCGTGTTCCAGGGCGCGATGCACGCGCTCAACCCGGTGCGGCGGATCGGCCAGCAGATCGCCGAGCCGATCCTGCTGCATGCGACGTCGCCGCCGGACGAGGTGGACGCGCGGGTGGCGGAGTTGCTGGCGCAGGTGGAGTTGCCGCCGGAGAAGGCCCAGGCGTACCCGCATGAGCTGTCCGGTGGGCAGAAGCAGCGGGTGATGATCGCGATGGCGCTGGCGTGCCGGCCGCGGCTGGTGATCGCCGACGAGCCGACCACGGCGCTGGACGTGATCGTGCAGGCTCAGGTGCTGCGGCTGCTGACCCGGCTGGTGAGCGAGCACGGCATCGGACTGGTGATGATCAGCCATGACCTGTCGGTGCTGGGGTCGGTGTGTGAGCGACTCGCGGTGATGTACGAGGGCGAGATCGTCGAGCTGGGGACCGCGCCGACGGTTGTGCACGACCCGCAGCACGCGCATACCCAGGCGCTCGCGGCGGCGTTCCCGACCGTGGGAGACCCGGCGTCGCGGTATGCGCCGGCGACGACGAATCCCGCGGGGCTGCCGCCGAGGGTGGTGCCCGAGGCGGGGGAGCCGTTGCTGCGGACCGAATCGCTGCGGGTGGACTTCCGTGACCGCGGCGGCGGGTGGACGCATGCGGTGCGGGACGTGAACCTGGAGGTCGGGCGCGGGGAGATCGTCGCGCTGGTCGGCCAGTCCGGTTCCGGCAAGACCACGCTCGCGCGGACGGTGCTGGGGTTGCAGCAGCCCACCAGTGGGCAGGTGCTGTTCGAGGGCCGGCCGTTGCCGCGAGGCGGGCGGGCGTTGCGGGATTACCGGCGGCAGGCGCAACTGGTGCTGCAGGATCCGTCCAGCGCGTTGAACCCGCGCCACAGTGTCTACGAGGCCATCGCCGAAGGGCTGCGGATCCACCGCATGCCCGGCGATGAACGCGCGCTGGTCGCCGCGGCGCTGGAGGCGGCGGAGCTGCGTCCCGCGCAACGGTTCATGCCTGTGTTGCCGCATCAGCTGTCCGGTGGGCAACGGCAGCGGGTGGTGATCGCCGGGGCGTTGGCGTTGCGGCCGCGGTTGCTGGTGGCCGACGAGCCGGTCGCGTCCCTGGACGCGTCGGTGCGCGGTGAGATTCTGGCGTTGTTGTTGCGTCTTCGTGCCGAACTGGGGCTGGCGGCGTTGGTGATCACGCACGATCTGGGCCTGGCGTGGAACATCGCCGACCGGGTCGCGGTGATGTACCGCGGTGAACTGGTCGAAGTCGGTGACGTGGAACAAGTGCTGCTTGAGCCGCGGCACGAGTACACCAGGTCGCTGTTGGCCGCGCTGCCGGAAGTGGCGGCTCCGGCCTAGTGCGTTACTCCGTTGTTAAGACCAATAGCACACGGGGTAGCCGGTAATGCTGACCACGGGTGGCCATGAACGCACGCAGCGGGACGGTGTGTAACCTGCTAGACGCCATGGCCACCACCACAGATCCGGCGCCGAACCTGGATACCACTTTGGGTGCTGACACCGACAAGACCGGACCATCCGGCAAGCCCGCGACGGGCATGCCGGTGCGCACGATCGCGCTCGGCACACTCGGCACGATCCTGATCCTGCTCACGGCCGTCGGCGCGGCCGGGACCCTTGTCCGTGACCCGATTCTGGGCAACGGCCCGCTGTCGTGGATCCGCTACGGCCACGGCAAGATGCTGGCCACCGCGGTGCTCTACATCGGGTTCGCGCTCGTGGTGTGGGCCTGGGTGCGGCTGGGCCGGCACGTGCTGGCCGGCCGGGTGGACGCCCGCGCGGTGCTGATCGCCGCGTTGTGCTGGATGGCGCCGCTGCTGTTCTCCCCGCCGGTGTTCACCCGCGACGTGTTCTCCTACCTCGGCCAGGGAATGCTGCCGCTGCACGGGTTCGACCCGTACGTGGTGGGGCCGGCGCAACTGGAGAACATGCCCGACATCTCCCAGAACGTGCACTCGTTCTGGCAGACCACGCCCGCGCCCTACGGGCCGATGTTCATCCTGCTGGCCAAGGGTGTCGTGTCGATCACCGGTTCGGACGCGATCTTCGGCGTGATCCTGATGCGGCTGGCCCTGGCCATCGGGCTGGGCCTGCTGATCTGGGCGCTGCCGGGCCTGGTCAGGCACCTGGGCGGGAAGCTGTCGGTGGCGATGTGGCTGGCGGTGGCCAGCCCGATGACCGTGGTGCACCTGTTCGGCGGGCCGCACAACGACATCCTGATGGTGGGCCTGCTGGCCGCGGGTACTTTGTGTGTGCTCAACCGCAAGCACGTGCTGGGGATCGTGCTGGCGACGCTGGCGATGGCGGTGAAGGCGTCCGCCGGTCCGGCGTTGCCGTTCCTGGTGTGGGTGTGGGCCAAGCACCTCACGTCGACGTTCTGGCGGAACTTCGTGCGCGCCGCGTCGCTGTCGATCGGCATTTTCGCGGTCACCTTCACCGCGGTGACCCTGGCGGCGGGCGTGAACCTCGGCTGGTTCCCCGCGCTGCGTGCCCCGGCGATGATCGTGAACTGGATGTCCCCGCCGACCGCGGTGGGCGAGTTCCTGCACTGGGTCAGCGCGCTGGTGTTCAACGTGTCCAAGGACCCGTTCATCATGGTCACCCGTGCCATCGGCGCGCTGGTCCTGGCGTACATCTTCGTCCGGCAGTGGTGGGCGGCCCGTGACGGCGGTGCTGACGCGATCCGCCGGATGGCGATCGTGCTGCTGTGTGTCGCGTTGCTGTCCCCGGCGACTCTGCCGTGGTACCTCACGTGGGGCTTCGTGATCGCGGCCGCGTTGCCGTGGCCGGTCAAGCGTCTGCCGCTGGTCGTGGGCTTCGCGGTGTTCCTGGTGCTGACCTACTCACCGGCGGGTGAGGACCAGCTCTACAACTATCCGTTCATGGCCGCCGCGATCCTGGTGTCGGTGCTCGCGGCCAAGGCGTTGACCACGATCGACCCGCTGAACATGTTCGGCCACAAGAAACCTGCCCTGGTCGATGTCGGGCCGGCGCCGCTGACCGACAAGAAGCCCGTGGCGGACTGATCATCCAGACACACGTGGAGGGGCCCTGGGGCAATCCGGGGCCCCTCCACGTGTGTCCTGGGGTTGTCGGTCGGCTGGCCGGGAATCCGGCCGTCCGGTCAGGACAGTCGCGGTGTCAGGCGGTAACCGGACCTGCACACACGGTGGCTGATCATGGGTGTTAGGTTGCGGCGATGCAGTCCAAGTCCCGCACGATCGGCCGCGACGGCCCGTCGTTCATCGAGGTGGCACGGCGTGCGCAGATCGTCGAGTGCGCCATCGAGACCATCGCCGCCATCGGCTACGCCCAGGCGTCGCTGAACCAGATCGCCGAGCGGGCCGGCATCTCCAAAAGCGTCATCTCGTACCACTTCGCCGGCAAGGACGAACTGATCCAGCAAGTCCTCACCGACGTCAGCCAGGCAGGCGCGGCCCTGATCTGGCCCCGCGTGCAAGCCGAGACAACCTCAGCGGGGATGCTGCGCGCCTACATCCAGTCCCACCTGGACTTCATGCGTGATCACCCGAAACAGGTGGCCGCTGTCTCGGAGATCCTGCTTTACCACCGTGCCCAGACCACAGCGGAGCACGACACCACACCCCTGGAGGAACGGCTGCGGCAAGGCCAGCGTGACGGCGAGTTCCGCACGTTCTCACCCCGCCTGATGGCGTGGACCATCCGCGCCGCCCTGGACGAGGTCGCCCGCCAGTACGTCGCCGACCCGTCCCTGGACCTCGACGAGGCCGCCCGCGAACTGGCCCGGAACTTCGCCCTGGCCACCACAGCACACACTCCCGGACTCACGCATCCTGACAGCGGGTGTCAGGTATCGCGGGGAGGATGAGCCGCGTGCAGATCACCGCGACGTTCGAGATCACCGGCTGGGACCAGGTTCTCTACGACGAGCCCGCCGACGGCCCGCCACTGGGGCAGGCCACCATCCGCAAGACCTACACCGGCGCCCTCGAGGGCACGGCCGAGGTGCGCATGCTCGCCTGCCAGACCGGCGACAGCCCCGCCGACGGCGCCGGCTACCTCGCCCAGGAACGCGTCACGGGCACCCTCCAGGGCAGAACCGGCACCTTCGTGCTGCAGCACGGCGCGTGCGGCGGACCCGGCGGCACCGACCAGTTCGGGTTCATCGTGCCCGGCGCCGCCACCGGCGAGCTGGCCTCGCTGACCGGCACCTGCCGGGTCCGGCACGGCGAGATCACCCTGGACTACCGGCTGGACTGAGCGCGGGCCGCAGGATCGTCAGCGTGCCGTTGTCGGCGTCCAGTTCCGCCTGGACGCCCAACGGCACCGTCAGCTGCGCCGCGCAGTGCCCGAACCCCAGCTCCCACACCGTCGGGATCCCCAAGGACCCCACCAGGTCGTGCAGGATCGCCTCCACCACATCCGGGGCGCCGCAGTTGGTCCACGACCCGAGCGCGATCCCGTTGACACCGGTGAACCAGCCCGACCGCAGCAGCGCCGTGAGGATGCGGTCCAGCCGGTAGGTGTCCTCGGCGACGTCCTCCAGCAGCAGGATCGCCTCACGCGGCGGCGGCCCGGACCCCAGCAGGCTGGCGTTGCCGCCCACCACCATCCCGGTGGCCTTGCCGTGCACCATGGTCGCGGTGTTCGGGCCGGCCAGCACCCGCACCTTCTCCGGCTCGAACAACGTCTGCCGGAAATGCTCCCGCGCCGCCGCGTCGGCGACGAACCCGTCGGTGCCGACCATCGGCGCGAACAACGTCGCCACGTTCAGATGCTGCAGGAACGCCTCGTGCAGCACGGTGATGTCACTCGATCCGGCGAACAGCTTCGGGCCCGCCGCGGCCATCGCGTCCCAGTCCAGCAGGTCGACCATCCGCAACGTGCCGTACCCGCCGCGCACGCAGAACACCGCGTCGACGTCCGGGTCGCACCACGCGGCCTGCAGGTCCGCGGCCCGGTCGGCGTCCGCACCGGCCAGGTAGGGCAGCTTGGGGTGCCGGTCGAGCACGTGCTCGCCGATCTCGACCCGCAGGCCCCACGACTCCAGGTGTTTGATCCCGGCGTTGAGCAGGCTCGGCGCGACCGGCCCCGACGGAGCCACCAGTGCGACACGGGAGCCCGGCCGCAGCCGGGCGGGATGGATCTTCACGACCGCAACTGTAGGACCGGCACGCCCGGCGGCGTGAACCCGAACACCTGCCCGTAGAACGACAGCTGCGCCTCCAGCGCCGCCCGCTGTGTCTCGGCCTTGCGGAACCCGTGCTGTTCACCGGCGAACGCCAGATACGCGTGCGCGACACCGGTGCCCGCGATCGCCGCGACGAACCGTTCGGCGGGTTGCGGTGGGCAGATCCGGTCCTCCAGGCCCTGCATCAGCAGCACCGGCCCGGCCAGCGTGCCGACGTGGTTGACCGGTGAGCGCCGGGTGTACCGGTCACGCTCCCGCGGCCACGGCCCGACCAGGCTTTCCAGGTAGCGCGACTCGAAGTCGTGGGTCTCGCCGCCCTCGGCGGTCCAGCGCACCAGGTCCAGCACCGGGTAGAGGATCGTGGCACACGCGTACACCCGGGTGCTGGTGATCGACGACGCGGCGGTCCAGCCGCCCGCGCTGCCGCCCATGATCGCCAGCCGGGCCGGGTCGGCCGTGCCTTCCTCGGCCAGCGTCCGCGCGACCGAGGCGCAGTCGTCGACGTCCACCACGCCCCACTGCTCGTGCAGCGACTCCCGGAACACCCGCCCGTACCCGGTCGACCCGCCGTAGTTCACCGCGACCACACCGATCCCGCGGCTGGTCAGATACGCGAACCCCAGGTTGAGCGTCGGCACGTACTTGCCCGTCGGGCCGCCGTGCGCGAACACCACGTACGGCGGTTTCTCACCCGCCGGCGCGGCGAAGCCCGGATTGGCCGGCGGATACACGTACGCGGGGACTGTGCCGAACATCCGCTCCCGAGGCTCGGGCAGCACATCCGGATCGAACGGTGCCTCCTGCGGCGAATAGGTGGCCAGCTCACCACGCGACAGGTCCAGGCTGACCACGGCCGTCGGCAGCGACGCGGTGCCCGCCGCGCCGTAGAGCATCCCGTCGCGGGCGATCAGATCGGCGCGCCACACGGTCAGGTCGGTGTCCACATCGGTCACCGTGCGGCTGCGCTCGTCCAGGATCGCCAGGCTGCCGCCCGCGCGCAGCACCGCGAACCGCCCCGACCCCAGCGGGGTGAACCAGCGGCTGCCCAACCGCCACAACGGGCCGCCCAGCTCCTCGGCGCACGGCGCGAGGTTGCGGGCGGTGCCGTCGATCCCGATACGGAACAGGTTCCACCAGCCGTCCGGGTCGGTCAGCGCCAGCAGTGTCGCGCCGTCCTCCCAGGCGAACTGGCACACCGCCTCCCGCGGGCCGCCGGCCACCACACGGTGCGCGCCGAACGTGCCGTCCGCCAGCAGCGGCGCGACGCACAGCTCGGCGCGGTCCCACGGCATCCACGGGTGGTCCCAGCCGATCCACGCCGCGTGCCGCCCGTCCGGGCTGATCCTCGGGCCGGACAGGAAGTGGTGGCTCGCGCCCAGCACCCGCACCTGCCCGCCGGTCAACGCGACCAGGTCACGCCGGACGTCGGTCGGCGCGTCGCCGGTGACGGTCTCGCGCACACACCACACCTGACCGTCCGGGCCCGCCGTCAGATCGCCGTAACGCCACCCGTGCTCGCGGTCCGGTTCGGGCGTGACCGGCTTCGGCTCGCCGCCGTCCCACGGCACCTCGTACACGCGTTGGTCGTCCCAGTTGGTGAACACGACCCGGTCGTGCAGCACCACCCACGACCGGCTGCCGTACTCGTGCACCCGGTTACGCACGCTCCACCGTGCGTCGAGCACCTCGCGTGCCTGGCCGCCCGCGGGGCTGCGCATCAACGCGATCCGGCCGCCCTCGCTGGGCCGTGTCTCGGTCCACCACACGTCCGGGCCGTACAGGTCCACCCAGTCCGGGCCGCCGGCCACGGCAGCCGCCTCGGCGGCGGTGATCGGCGAGGCCCAGGTCCCGTAAGAAGCGATCTCCACCACAGCCGCCGACCCTACTGGTCGCGGCCGTGCCGTGCGGCCACAGGGAAACCACGGCGAAGATCGCTGTGAGGCTGATGGCAAGTTGGTGAGCCGGGCTGCTCATCGCCGGTCGCGTGCCCTAGGGTCGAAGGTGCCATGGCTCGTGTCATACATGTCTTCCGTCAGCCCGACCGGTTCATCGCCGGGACCGTCGGGCAACCAGGCGACCGCACGTTCTTCCTGCAGGCCTCCCAGGACGCCCGCACGATCAGCGTCGCACTGGAGAAACAACAGGTCGCGGTGCTCGCCGAACGGATCGGGTCACTGCTTGAGGAAGTGGGGCGCCGCTTCGGCGCCGAGGTCCCGCCCGACACCCCCGACGAGATGATGGACTCCGAACCGCTGACCGTGCCGGTCGAGGAGGAGTTCCGGGTCGGCACGATGGGGCTGGGCTGGGACGCCGAGACGCGCGCGGTGGTGATCGAACTGCTCGCGGTCAGCGAGGCCGAAGTGGACGAAGCGGTCGTGCTGGACGACACCGAGGAAGGCCCGGACGCCGTGCGGGTGTTCCTCACGCCCGCGCACGCCAAGGCGTTCGCCGCCCGCGCCGACCGGGTCGTGCGCGCCGGCCGCAAACCGTGCCCGCTGTGCGGCGAGCCGCTGGACGCCGACGGGCACGTCTGCCCCCGCCAGAACGGCTACCGCAGAAACGAAGAAGGCTGAGCGTGCACGCGGGTGACCCGGCGGCGCTGGAACTGATCACCCATGGCCGGATCGACGTGGAAGGCAGGCTCGTTGACGCCTCCAACGCCACGCTCTACGGCTCGATCAGCCACAACGGCGTGACCGCGCACTGCGTGTACAAGCCGATCAACGGTGAACGCGCGCTGTGGGACTTCCCCGACGGCACCCTCGCCGGCCGGGAGGTCGCCTCCTACCTGGTGTCCGAGGCGACCGGGCTGGGCCTGATCCCGCCGACGGTGCTGCGCGCGGGCCCGTTCGGCCGCGGCATGGTCCAGCTGTGGATCGACACCAAGGAAGGCGACGACCTGGTCGACGTCCTGGCGCCCGACGAGATGCCCGACGGGTGGCGCATGGTGCTGCGCGCGCACGACCGCCACGGCGACCCCGCGGTGCTCACCCACGCCGACCATCCGAGCGTGAAACTTCTGGCCGCCCTGGATGTCGTGCTCAACAACGCCGACCGTAAAGGCGGGCACGTCCTGCACGGCACGGACGGCAACGTCTACGGCGTGGACCACGGCATCTGCCTGCACAGCGACCCGAAACTGCGGACCGTGCTGTGGGGGTTCCTCGGCGAACCGCTGCCCGAGCAGGCCATCGACGCGCTGACGCGGCTGCGCAAACACCTGGACGCCGAGCTGGGCCAGCGGTTACGGCCCCACCTGACCCGCCGGGAGATCCACGCGCTGCGGGAACGCACCGACGCGCTGCTGCGCCAGCCGGTCTATCCGGAGCCCAACCCGGACGGGCGCCCGATTCCCTGGCCCGCGTTCTGAACGTTCCGGTGACCGGAATACCCGAGAATCGACCACACAGGAAGTGGTGCGAATCGTGTGGCGTGATTCGCGGCGCGTTCATGGTGACAGGCGACGAGACACGTTCGGTCAAAGCGTGTACCACGCTACGCTGAATTGGCCGGCGAAGACGGGGCACTGTATCCGATCGTGGCCGTGGGGAAGTGGCCTTGATTTGTCACTCCGGCATGTAACATCCGTGACTTCCGTCGCGACTGACGGATGTCGATGGAGCCAGGGAACTGTTCTTATGGCAAGATCCACGGCGCTGAGTGACCGGGAACCCGTTGGGTCACCGTCCGGCCGCTGGTACCGATCCGGCTGAAACGAGCATGACTGGCATGGCAGGCCACACAGCGGCCGGTCATGACCGGCTGTGGCAGAGGCAAGGAGACGACGATGTCCGGTAGCGCTCCGCCCCGCGTGGTCCTCTGGCTGGGCGGCGGTGTCCTTGCCGCGCTGGGGATAGCGATCGTCGACCAGGTCGTGGAGGAGTGGACGGTCGCGCTGATCGTGGGTGTCGTCATCGCTGTCGGGTGCGGCCTTGTCGTCGAGCCAGTTCGATCTGCGCTGTCCTCGCGGCCGAGCCGACAGCGGCTACTTCCGTCGGGCGATGCGATTCGTCAGCCCAGTCACTCCAGCCAGGACGCACGCCGTGATGATGTACTGCCAGAAGCTTCCTTTGATCAGCGCGACTAGCACGACGAGCACGATCAAGCACAATAAGACGACAGACCACAGCACGCCCATAACGCAGATGTGCTTTTTCTCATGCTCCATCCACGCGGTCAACCCTCGATACACTCTGCCGATGATGTCGGCGACCAGCTGAAGGAACGACAGTTTGTCGACCATGCGGCGAGTCGGTGCCGGTGTGATGGTCTCGTTCGCCGACGGGCTGCCAACAGCCTGCACACTTTTGTCGAGGGCATGGCCGGCGCCGGTGGATCTCTTCTTGTTCTTGTCAGGCTTGCTGGGCATCGGAACTCCGGAACGAAATGGGGCATGTGGTGTCGGCCTGGTGACATGCGGGCGTCACCTCGCGGAATCCGGTGCGGCCGCCTCCGGAGTTCCCAGCCGGCTTCTGGCTCGCTCGATGAGGTCGCGAGTCTCCGACGGACTGAGGGTTTGTGCTTCTATCTCGGTGAAGCTCGTACGGTAGAGGTTGATCCGTTCGTCGCCTGTTCTGATCAGGTACTCGGAATCCCCGGTCTCCCGATAGACGATCGTCTCGTAGTCGTGTGCGTCGAGCGAGCCGCCAGGGATGGTCATGATCATGAATGGTTCCCAGAGGCCCAGATGCGCGCCCGCGGCGAACGGAATCACGCGTAATGTCAGATTCGGGCGGCCGCTGATCTCGAGCAGGCGAGTGAGCTGTGCCGCGAGCACGTCCGGGCCACCGATCTGCCGGTACAGCATCGCCTCGTCGATGAGGAACTCGAACCGGGGTCCCTGGGGGTCGTCGAGGATCTGCTGGCGGACCTGGCGGGCTTTGACGAGCGCGTCGAGCTTGGCGCCGCTGTGCTTCACCGACAGCAGGGCCCGCGCGTACCGCGGAACCTGTAACAGGCCCGGCAGCACGAAGGAGTTGGCCGACCGGATCCGCAGCGCGGACTCCTCGTAGGACAGCAGCGTCTGGTACTCGGCGGTCAGATGCTTCTTGAACGGGGTGAACCGGTCCCTTCTGCGCGCTTGCCGAGCCATCGCCAGCAGGTGCTGAGCGGCCGTGTCGTCCCTGAGCCCGTACAGCTCGACCAGCGCCTTGGTGTCGGTCCAGGACACGCTGACCACCGCCGTCTCGATGCGCTGCAACTTCGACAGCGACCAGCCCATCTTGTTGGCCGTCGAGCTCTGGCTCCAGCCCTTGTCCTCCCGCGCGCGGCGCAGGTAGTCGGCCAGCCGCTCGCGCAGGACAAGCGGGCTCAACGAGCGGCTCTCGTCACTCATTCGCACTCCCGTCACACGTCAGTGGTGTTCCAGTCGGGTGATCTGCGGCGCGGCGATCTGCGGTGCGGCAGATTAACTCAGCTGGGGAACCTACCTGATCTCCGGACGACGCCGCGCGTCGAGGGGGGTCAACCGGTGTGCCGGGGTGATCTCGCGGGAGCCCGGGAACGAGTCGGGCGGCCGACCGCGTGAACCACACGATCGAGCCATGAATCACTCGATTGACGTAGTTCTGTGACCTCGCCCATGGGCGCCGCGCATTTGTCAGCGCCCATAATGGGAACGCTGGTATCAAAAATGGTCATCACGTAAGGGGAGATCTGATGACGTCCGACACGAAATGGCGCCGCAGTTCACGCTCATGGGGCGGCGACTGCGTTGAAGTGTGTCACGTCGAATCACGAATCCGTATTCGCGACTCCAAGGATCCACGACAAATATTGGACATTCCGTGGTCACGCGCTTCCGAGTTCACCGACTACCTCAAGTCGATCCCGCCAACGCCGGAAGCGGCGGCCGAGAGGGAATTCGGTCCACGGCACATCTGATCGGACAAGCTCAGGTGACCGGACGTCCGCGCTCGGTCACCCGGCCACGGCCCGACCCTGGCCGGGGGGAGCGGCAACTGCCGGTGCCCGCGCCGGGCGGAAGCCCGACAAAACGCTGTTGTTGTCGCGGTGTAGGCACAACGGCCGTCGAGGAACACGTGATCCGGCGGTTATCGTGGACGGTCCTGCACCGGGGCAGGACAGGGCCAGGAGGACGCGATGGGTCGCCGCCGAGTCACGTTCGTCGCCGTCAACGTCACCGCGGTGGCCCTGGCCACCCTGACCACCATGACCGCCGCCGCGGACCCGTCAGCTGATCGCGGGCACGGCTGGTTACGGCTGGAAGTGTTGTCCGGTCCCGCCCACTACGTCAGCGGCGGCGCCGCGCGCCTGCGCGTCGTCCTGCCGCGCTCCGCCCCGCTCACGGCGAGCGTCACCGTCAACGGCACCGACGTCAGCGCCTCGTTCACCCGCGACGATCAAGCACCGCACGCGCTGGAAGGCGTCGTGCGTGACCTGCCGCTGGGCGACAGCCGCGTCCAGGCCCGCGCCCACGGCCGCCGCGCCGAACTCACCCTGACCAACCACCCGAGCAGCGGCCCGATGTTCTCCGGGCCCCACCAGCGGGACTTCTTCTGCTCCACACCCGCGCACCTGGCCGGATTCGACCTCGCCCCGCCGTTCCTGGACACCGACTGCGCACTGGCCACCCGGACCAGCCACTACTACCTCGCCGCAGGCGGCGACTGGAAACCCCACGACCGCTCCGCGCCACGCCCCGCCGACATGACCCGCACGACCACCAGCCACGGCGCCGACGTGGACTTCGTCATCCGCTGGGAACGCGGCACCCTCAACCGCTTCATCTACACCATCGCCGTGCTCGACCCCACCGCGACCGGACCCGCGGCGCTGCCGGCGTGGAACCGCAAACTCATCTACCACTTCGGCGGCGGCGTGGGCGTGGGCCACTACCAAGGCTCCAACAACCACGACGAATCCCGCTACGTCCACGGCCTGGGCCAGGGCTACGCCATCGCCTGGTCGACCGGCACCAAAACCAGCACGCACTACAACCTCGTCCTCGGCGGCGAGACCGCCATGATGGTCAAGTCGCGGTTCGCCACCGAGTACGGCGACCCGCGCCACACCATCGGGCTCGGCGGATCCGGCGGCGGCATCCAGCAGTACGTCTACGCCCAGAACCACCCCGGCCTGCTCGAC
This sequence comes from Kibdelosporangium persicum, assembly GCF_013280595.1. Classification (GTDB taxonomy): domain Bacteria; phylum Actinomycetota; class Actinomycetes; order Mycobacteriales; family Pseudonocardiaceae; genus Kibdelosporangium; species Kibdelosporangium persicum. Next base: position 215,157 of record NZ_JAAATY010000006.1, on the reverse strand, counting down.
GGCGCGATCCCGCAGTACTCCTACCCGGACATGGCCACCCAGACCATCCACGTCGGCGACTGCGAACTGCTCGAACGCTGGATGGACGGCAAGGTCCGCACCGACCCGTCCTCGAAATGGGCCAGGTGGACCAACCGCACGCTGCTGGAAGGCCTGGCCGCCTCCGACACCGTGACCAACCCGTACCAGCCACTGACCCCCTGGCTGCGCTCGCCGGGCTCGTCGGAATGCGTCAACGGCTGGCGCGGCCTGTCGGCGCTCGCGCTCAACCCGAAGTACGGCACCGCCCCGGGCATCACCCCCGACCAGCAGGCACGCGTGGAATGGACCCACTGGAACGACGCGGTCACCGTCTACGGCCGCGACCCGCTCACCGGTTACGCCCGCTCCACCTGGGACAACGTCGGCGTGCAGTACGGGCTGAAAGCCCTGGTGGACAACCACATCAGCCCAGCGGAGTTCCTCGAGCTCAACGCGGCGGTGGGCGGGTGGAAACCACCGCAGGACAACGTCCAGGAAGGCTGCCCGTTCATCACCACCGCCTGCCCGGCCGACATCGACGTCTGGAGCGCACGCAACCAGACTGTGCCCGGCGCCGACGGTGTCGCGCCCCGCACGCACGGCAGCGTCGAGGCGATGCGCGCGGCGTACCGGTCCGGCCTGGTCTTCGACGGCCGCATCGACATCCCGGCCATCGACTGGCGCCACTACCTCGACGCCGAACTGGACATGCACAACGCCCGCCAGTCCTTCGCCGCCCGCCACCGCATCACCGACCGGCAGAGGGCGGCCAACCAGGTCGTGTGGTTCACCGACGCCCGCCCGGCCCGCGCGTACGACCAAACCCCGATGGCGCTGCGGGTGATGGACACCTGGCTGGAAACCCTGCGCGCCCGGCCATGGCTGGGCGTCGCGGGCGCGAAACCAGCCGAAGCGGTGGACTCCTGTTTCGCCACCGACGGCACCCTGCAATACCGGGGCAGCGACGCGTGGCGCGGCATCCTCGACCCCGGACCGGCCGGGCCGTGCACCCAGCGGTACCCGATCCACGGCACCTCCCGCACCGTGGCAGGCGGCCCGTTCGACGGCCAGCACTACAAGTGCGCGCTGCAACCCGTCGAGCGAGCCATCGCCCGCGGCGTGTACGGGTCATGGCAGCCCACGGACACCGAACGGGACCAGCTCACCCGGATCTTCCCGACCGGAGTGTGCGACTACACCCGCCCTGACGTGGGACGGCCCCGCTAACCGGGTCGCGCACCGTCGAACGCCCGGTTCGATCTTGATCCGGACGGGCTGCTGACCGAACGAACGGTCCGTTCGCGAATCTGGTTGTCCACAACCCACCGGTAACCCTATGACCAGGCCTTATTCCGACTAGAATGGAAGCGGGGCCGGCCCCCGGGACAGGGCGGGGGCATGTCTAGTGGGGGACAGGGGCGTTCGCGGCGGCCGCTCAGGCGTGGGCTGTGGTGTGCGGTGCCTGCTGACCCGGTTAGACCACGCCGGCCGAGATGGCGAGACGAACATCAGCGCCTTCGGCGCGCGGGCCGCTACCCGCTGCGGGTTGTGGTGGCGCCGCTCCAGCCAGGGGCGGTCACGGACGTGGTGGTGCTTGCGGAGGATCGGGGCGCCGGTGGCACGGGCAGCCGCCCCGGCTGCCTTGGCGCGCGGCGATCGCGCTGGGCGCCACCGCACCAGATCGGCACCGGCGACGCTGGCACCCGGCCACCGCACCGGAACGCTCACCGTGACCGTCGGCCGCGGTGTGCCGTTGCCGGGACCCGACGGCATGTCGCGGTAGCGTGCGCCGCGTGCGCTCCCAGGACTACGGCGACATCCTCGCCGGCAAACCGAAACGCCGCATTCCCGAACTGGCCGCCGAGCCAGGCCTGGTCGTCGAAGACCCGGCCAGCGGGTTCTGCGGCGCGGTGGTCCGCGTCGAACAGGGCAACGTCGTGCTGGAAGACCGCCACGGCCGCCACCGTCTCTTCCCGCTCACCCCCGCCGGGTTCCTCGTCGACGGCAAACCGGTCACCCTGGTCAAACCCGCCGCGCCGCCCAGGAAACCGGTGATGTCCGCGTCCGGGTCGGTGAAGGTCGAAGGCCTCAAAGCCCGCACCGCCCGCGCCAGCCGCATCTGGGTGGAAGGCATCCACGACGCCGAACTGGTCGAACGCGTCTGGGGCCACGACCTGCGCGTGGAAGGCATCGTCGTGCAACCCCTCGACGGCATCGACGACCTCGCCGCCCGCGTCGCCGAGTTCCGCCCCGGCCCGCAACGGCGCCTGGGCGTGCTCGTGGACCACCTCGTCAAAGGCAGCAAGGAATCCCGGATCGTCGACGCGGTCACCGACCCGAACGTGATGATCACCGGCCACCCGTACGTCGACATCTGGCAGGCGGTCAAACCCTCCTCGGTGGGCATCACAGCGTGGCCGACCGTCCCGCGCGGCGTGCCATGGAAGGAAGGCATCTGCGCCCAGCTGGGCTGGGGCGAGCCCGCCGACGGCTGGCGCCGGGTGCTCGCGGGCGTCAAGGGGTTCCGCGATCTGGAGACCCCGTTGATCGGCTCGGTCGAGCGACTGATCGACTTCGTGGGTCACTTCGGGTGACATGCCCCTCGAAACGGCCACTTTTTCTGCCAGGATGTGACCATGGCGGCCTGGCTGGTGTGGCTCATCGCAGGGTTCATCCTGATCTCCGCCGAGGTGCTGTCCGGCGACCTGTGGCTGTTGATGATCGGACTCGGCGCCCTCGGCGGCGCCGCCGCGTCCGCCCTCGGCGGTGACCTGGTGATCAGCGGCATCGTGTTCGCCATCGCCACCATCGCACTGGTCGGCGGCATCCGCCCGATGCTCAAACGCAAGATGCTCGCCGGCCAGGACATCAAAACCAACACCCAGGCCCTGATCGGCGCACGTGCCCTCACCGTCACCGCGGTCGACGAACACAAAGGCCAGGTCAAGATCGGCGGCGAGATCTGGTCGGCCAGGGCACACCACCCCGGCGACACCATCCCGGAACCCGGCACACCGGTCGTGGTGGTCGACATCTCCGGCGCCACCGCGATCGTGGCACCCGAACCGTGACCCTGAACCTGCCGCAATTCGCGGCGCGATCACACGGCATCGAGTAGAACCGACCTCACATAGCGCGCGGAAGGTGGAGGTACTGCTTTGGACGCCGTCGCGATCGTCATCGTCGCGGTCATCGTGATCTTCGTGCTCACCATCGTGTTCAAGTCGATCCTGGTCATCCCCCAGGCCCAGTCCGCGGTGATCGAACGGCTCGGCAGGTTCACCAAGGTCGCCGAACCGGGCCTGAACTTCCTCGCCCCGTTCGTCGACCGGGTCCGTGCCCGCATCGACCTGCGCGAGCAGGTCGTGTCGTTCCCGCCGCAACCGGTGATCACCCAGGACAACCTGACGGTGTCCATCGACACCGTCGTCTACTTCCAGGTCACCGACTCCCGCGCCGCGGTCTACGAGATCTCCAACTACATCGTCGGCGTCGAACAGCTGGCCACCACCACCCTGCGCAACCTCGTCGGCGGAATGAGCCTGGAAGACACCCTCACCTCCCGCGACGAGATCAACAACCAGCTGCGCGGCGTGCTGGACGAAGCCACCGGCCGCTGGGGCATCCGCGTCGCCCGCGTCGAGCTCAAGGCGATCGACCCGCCGCCGTCCATCCAGGACTCCATGGAAAAGCAGATGCGCGCCGACCGGGAGAAGCGCGCCATGATCCTCACCGCCGAAGGCCAGCGGGAAGCCGCGATCAAGACCGCCGAAGGCCAGAAACAGTCCCAGATCCTCTCAGCCGAAGGCGCCAAGCAGGCCGCGATCCTCGCCGCCGAGGCCGAACGGCAGTCGCGCATCCTGCGCGCGCAAGGCGAACGAGCCGCCCGCTACCTGCAGGCCCAAGGCCAGGCCAAGGCGATCGAGAAGGTCTTCACCGCGATCAAGGCGGGCAAACCCACCCCGGAAGTGCTGGCCTACCAGTATCTGCAGACCCTGCCGCAGATGGCCCAGGGCGACGCGAACAAGGTCTGGCTGGTGCCCAGCGACTACGGCAAGGCCCTGGAAGGCTTCGCCAAAATGCTCGGCGCACCCGGCGACGACGGCGTGTTCCGCTACGAACCACCCAAGGAAGACGTGCCGGTGTCCAAGCCCGAACAGGACGACGAGGAAATCAAGGACTGGTTCGACACCGCACCCGACCCGCACGTCGCCGAAGCCGTGCGCGCCGCCGAAGCCGTCGCCCGCAAAGAGGTCCCCAGCCCGCTACAGGTCCGGCCCACCCCGGGACTGCGCCAGCCACTGGACACCCAGCCGCCCAGCCCCGGCGTCGACCTGGCCGACTCCCCGGAGCTGTCAGACGACCCGCGCAACCCGTGACCCCCTCGTGAGTGTTTATCAGGGTTAGAACCCTGATAAACACTCACGAGGCCACGGCTGGCTGACCAAGCGCTAGATGTCGTCGAACGGAGCGGCGTACCGGAACGTCCCCCGGACCTTCTCCTCATACGCCGCCAACGTCCGCACCTGAAAATGCTGCAACCAGTTCTCATCCGGCGGCAGCACATGCATCATCGCACCCAGCCCGAACCCGAACCGCTGATAGAACCGCGGCTCACCCAACAGACCCACCAACGGCTCACCCAACGCGTCCGCCGCACCCAACACCGTGTGCATCAACGCACTGCCCAGCCCCTGGCCCTGAAACCGGCGCGCCACCCCGATCGGCCCCAACGCCACCACCGGATACTCATCCACATACGCCCGCGTGCACACCACATGCCCGGCGATATCCACACCGAACCGCACCACGAACGACAACTCCGGCATCCACGCGTCACACGCCCGCAACTCATCCAGCAGCGACGCCTCCAGCTCACGCCCGAACGCCTCGACATGCACCGCACGCACCGCCGCCACATCACCGGGCCGCTCACGAGTCACCCACATGGTGATCAGCCCCGCGCCGCCTCCACCGAATCGAACAACCGCAACGTCTCGGTCAACCCCGTCAACTGAAACACCCGAGCGGTGTTCGAGTTCGTCACGACCCGCACCTCACACCCGGCCTCCTCGGCCTGCTGATGCGCCTGCACCAGCACCGACAACCCAGCCGAACTCAGAAACGTCACCCCGCCCAGATCCACCACCAGCGCCTGCCCGGCCGACGGCATCGCCTGCTCCACCCCAGCCTGCAACTCAGGCGCCGTCACCGTGTCGATCTCACCCTGCACCGACAACACAGGACCCGACGGCCCCTGCTCGACCTCGATCGACAACGACTGAAACTCAGCGGAAGACATGCGCGACATCATCGCATCACGCCACCAGCACCACCTTGCCCACCGTGCCGCGTGTCTCCAACGCCCGATGCGCCGCCGCCGCATCCGCCAACGGGAACGACTGCGTCAACGGCACCAGTTCACCCTGCGCCAACGCCGCCAACGCCGCCGTCTCCAACCCCCGCACCCCACCCGGACGCCGCAACACCCGCGCCCGGAACGCCGCCGACACCGACAAACTCCGCCCCACCAACTCCGCCGGCGTGAACTCCACCGGCTCACCCGACGACCACCCGAAAACCATCATCCGGCCACCCAGCCCCAGCAACTCGAACCCCGCGCGCCCGGTCTTACCCCCGACACTGTCGAAAAACACCGACACCTCACGCTCACCCAGCGCCTGGCGAACCCGATCCGGCCACCCATCCACCCGATAATCCACCACCACATCCGCACCCAACTCCCGCACCCGCGCGACCTTCTCCGCGCCACCCGCCAACCCCACCACGAACGCACCCACATTCCTGGCCGCCTGCACCAGCAACGCACCCATCCCACCCGCGGCCGCGGGCACCAACACCACGTCATCCTTCGTCAGCGCCGCCATCTCCAACACCGCCAACGTCGTCCGACCGGTGCCGATCATCGCCACCGCCTTGTCGAACGCCACATGATCCGCCAGCTCATGCAACGACTCGACACCCGCCACCGCCAACTCCGCATACCCACCGCTGGCCTGCCCCAGATGCGCCACCACCCGCGCACCCAACAACGCCTGATCCACACCCTCACCCACCGCGTCCACCACACCAGCCACCTCACGGCCCGGCGTCATCGGCAACCGCGGCAACGGAAACGGCCCACCGCTCGCACCACTGCGGATCGACGTGTCCAGCAGATGCACACCCGCCGCCGCCACCCTGATCCGCACCTGACCCCGGCCAGGAACCGGGGCAGGCACCTCCTCGAACCGCAACACCTCAGCCGGGCCGAACTCGTACTGCCGAATCGCACGTGTCGTCATACGCCCAGCCTGCAACCTCAACCCAAGTCGAGGTCAACTCGCGTACGGCGCCTTCGCCGCCCGCGCCGCGGTCAGCAACGCCCCCTTGTTCCGCGGCCAGAACAAACTGTCCACACACGAATACTGCGGGAAGAACCCGCCACAGTTACCACTGGACGACCCCAGCTCGAACGTGTAACTCGCGATACCCAGGTTGCCGTAGGTGAAATCATCCGTCGTCCCGGTCGTGTCACCCTCGGCCCGCACCGTGTACCCGTTGAACGCCGCCATCTTCTGCCCCAACGCCCGCAGACCCGCCGCGTTCGGATTCGCGTTCCACGTCCACCCCCACGGCGGCATGATCAAGTTGCCGTAGCTGTGCACCGTGATCATCACACCCCTGGTCGTCACCGGCGCCGGATCGGTGTCACCCGGACCACGCTGATCCGGGAACAACTGCCGGAACCACGCCTCCAACGCCTTCGTCTCCGGCTCCGACCCCGCCGACGGACCCTGATACGTCTCACCACACCGCGACGTCCCCGCACCACCCCACTTGAACGTCGAGTTGCGGTTCAGATCCACCCCGCCCGTCGCACCCGAACACCCCGTCGGGTTGTTGGCGTTCTTGCGCTGCATCAACGGCTGATTCCCGCCCGAGGCCACAATGTCCACCCCGTCAGGATTGGCCACCGGCACCACCCACAACTCCGTGGTGTCCATAATGGACGTCACCTCGGCGTCCGAGCCGTACCCCCTGGTCAAGTGATCGATCCACCGCCACGCCAACTCACCCGTCGCCAGCTCCCGCGCATGCAACTGCGCGATCAACGCGAACCGCGGCTTGGCCGAATTCGGGCTCAACGCACAATCCCCGGCCTGCTTACGCGTGATGCAGACCGCCCGGATGTCATGCCCACCCTGACCCTGCGTCTTACGCCAGCTGTCACCGATGTCGTACACCTGCGTCAACGCCGGATACGCCGCCGCCACATCCGTCAGACGCCGCGAATGCTCCGCCGCAGTGCGATAACCACCGTAGAACGTCTGCACACCCACGTCCTGAACGCGGGGGAGGACCTCCTTGTACACCGTGTCGTGCCGCACCGGCCGATACCCCAACCCAGCCAGCCGATCGGCCACCGACTGATCACCGACCACCTGCACAGCACCGCCGGCACCGTGCTCGACATCGAACCCCGCGAGCTTCAACCGCCGCTCACCAGCCCCCGGAACCTGCCAGTAATACGGCGTCGCATCCGGCTGTTCCACCTCCAGCCGCGCCGTCTCCAACTGGGCCGCCGAAGGGGTATTGACCAGCACCAAAGGCACCACCACACCGGCAACGGCCACACCGATCCGCAACTTCATGGACACACCTCCACAAGGAGCCGACGGCCAATGCAGGGGACAGGGCGACCGCCGCGCCGAACGCGAGTATGAGGTGACATACCTGTGATTAGAACCTACGAACGGTGGTCACATGTAAACAGACAGTATCGCCTGAAAGGATGATCACGTGCGACACCTGATCATCCTCACCACGCTCCTGCTGACCGCCTGCGGCTCACCACCTCCACCGGCCCCACCACCACCCGCACCCGCACCGAAACTCGTCATCCAACTCGGCGCCGTCGACGCCGCCATGGGCCTGCGCAGCCTCGACATCCAACTGACCAACCAAGGCACCGCCCCAGCCCAGATCAACGGCTACGCCGACATCCGCATCCTCGACCACAACCGCCAACCCATCGACGCCCACATCGGCCACGGAACCGCCGGCGTCGCCACCGTCGAAGGATTCGACGCACCACCCCAACCCATCACCCTCGAACCCGGCCACACCGTCCACGCCGGACTGCTCTGGCGCAACCTCGTCACCCAGACCGACCGCAAAGCCACCCAGGGCGCCTACCTCGACATCGCCCCCGCACCAGGCCAGGCCTTCCAGACCGTCGAACCCGACGGCGGCATCGACCTCGGCAACACCACCACACTCGGCCTCAGCGCCTGGAAAACCATCACGCCCTGAGCGGAACCACTGGCCGCCCGGCACGCCCCACCAGCACGCTGACACCATGAGCAGGGGATTCCGCGGCGACGTCGCCGACTACTACCAGCGCTACCGCCGCGGCTACCCACCCGAAGTCTTCGACACCCTCACCACCGTCTTCACCCTCACCACCACCGACACCGCCATCGCCATCGCCATCGACCTCGGCTGCGGCACCGGACAACTCACCATCCCGCTGACCGACCACACCGGCGCGGTCATCGGCATGGACATCGAACCCGACATGCTCGCCCACGCCCGCGCCGCGGCAGGGGAGCGGCCCATCACCTGGCTGCTCGGCGGCGACACCCACCTGCCCCACCTCATCCCGCTACTCGGCCCCCAGTCGGTCAGCCTCATCACCATCGGCCAAGCCCTGCACTGGATGGACCACGACACCCTCTTCCGCACCGCGCACCCGTTACTGCGCACCGGAGGGGGAGTAGCGGTCATCACCAACGGAACTCCGCTCTGGCTCCAGGACACCACCTGGTCCCGCGCGCTGAGAACCTTCATGGAGAACTGGCTCGGCCGGCCCCTCGCCGCCACCTGCGGCACCGACCCCGCCACCCAACAGCGCTACCGCGACAGCCTCACCACCGCCGGATACACCGTCCACACCCACGAAATCACCTACACAACAGCCCTGGACATCGACCAGATCGTCGGCGGCGTCTACTCCGCACTCTCACCCGAACAACTGCCCACCGACCGCGACACCTTCCACCACGACATCCACCGCGCGCTCAGCCCGCACCAGCCGTACACCGAACACGTCACCGTCACGATGCTCCTCGGGATCCGTAGCGACTGACCAACTCCGACCCGAGTCGAGCCAACTCGGCCTTCACCGCGTCCGACTCCTCAACCTCCACCAACGCGCCCCACCCCGCCAGCACCTGCGCGATCATGATCGGCGCCGGCGCCGCCAGCCTCACCCGCACCCGGCCGTCCGGCAACTCCTCCAGCACCTCACACTGCCGGCCGAACTGGTCCTGCAACACGAACAAATGCCTCGACTGCGCCACCACGACCGCCGACACCGAACCCCGCCGGCGCTCCACCCGATCGACCACCTCGTCCCACGCCACCGACAAGTCGAAATCATCCGGCCGCGCGGCAGGGGAGTCGGTCACCTCCGTGTCCAGCATCCGATCCACCCGGAACGTCCGCTGACCACTCTCCGTCCCGGCCACCAGGTACCAGACCTCGTCCTTGTCCACCAAACCCCACGGATCAACCACCCGCTCAGTCACCTGACGCGCCCGATTCGTGTACCGGAACCGCACCTTCCGCCGCCGCACCACAGCCGACTGCAACACCTCCACCGGACCCGACCGGACCTTCTCCCGCTCACCCCACCTGCTCGAATCGATCACCACCGCACTCGCCGCGGCCTCCGCGTCCGCCCGGAACGTGTCCGGCAACGCCCGCACCAACTTCCGCAACGCCGCCTTCGCCTCCGGCGCGATCGCCGCCGCCGGCCCCACCAACAGGAACAACGCCTGCGCCTCCGCCGCGGTCAGTCCACTGAGGTCAGTCCGGGCACCGCCGACCAACTGCCACCCACCACCACGCCCGGCCTGCGGGTACACCGGGATTCCCGCCGCCGACAACGCCTCCAGATCACGACGCGCGGTCGCCACCGAGACCTCCAGCTCCGCGGCCAGCTCGGCAGCCGTCACCCGACCCCGCGACTGCATCAACAACAACGCCGCGACAAGCCGGTCAGCACGCATAGGGGAGAGCCTCGCACACAAAGTGCTCACCGGATGAGCGCTTACCACGGCCAGGCATGCGATGCTGGGCAGATGATCAACAGGATCGAAGCGATGCAGGCCGGAGTCGGCGTCCTGACCGTCGCACACGGCGCCTTGCGAGGTTCCGAGGACACCGAGGACATCAGGACGGCCTTGTCGCTGCTTCGGCACGGAGCCCTCGACATCACCATGGACGTGGGGGGAGTACCGGCCGAATGTGGCGCCATCGTGCGCCAGAAAGCCCAGGAAGTCGCCGAGGAACTCAGCCAACGCGCACAGCTGATGGTCAACGGGTGTGTCAAGGCGTTCATCGAGGTCGCCGCGGCCTACGAGCGTGACTGCCCGGATGCGGACATCCCGGCGATCCTGCAGAAGGCGTCCCTGTCCCTGGCCGCCGACCAGTTCGACGGGGAGGCCTGACAGCCGTTACTTGACATAATGTAGATTATCGAACTTAGGGATGATCGACTGGTCAAGGCTGAAAGAGGCTTCACGGACTCGTTTTCCGGCACTCAAAGGCTGTCCGTCGCGCTCGGCGTCGCTCCGTCGGCGCGTTCACGCGAAACCTTCGTTGGGGCTCGCGGTCGAGCCGTGACGGTTTCGGGAGGATGCCGCCCTTGGTTGAGTCAGGCGCACATCAGGCATGTATTGAATCGTCACCGTGACGTAAGACGCGTAGGTCTCTGGCCGTCGACAGACTGAGGCTTGTCCGGTTTGATGCATAATGACCGTTATGCATGAATTCAACGGACGCTGAAATGTGGATTGTCGGTGGTTACCGGTATCAAGATCACGTGCTGCTGCTCCACGCCCAGGACGCGTTCTTCGTCGCCCGCAAACCTCGTAAGGACTCCCCGCACACCACTGCCGCCTACCGCCGTGACCTGTCCGGCATCACTTCCCTACTGGCCGACGGCGCCGGCAAATCGGTAGCCGAGCTAACCATTCAGGACCTGACGGTTCCGGCGTTGCGGACGGCGTTCGGCGAGTTCGCCGACGAACACGCCAAAACCTCGGTGGCACGGGCCTGGTCGACCTGGAACCAGTTCCTCAACTTCTGTGTGGCCGACGGTTTGCTGGAAGGCAACCCGATGGGCGCGGTCACCCGGCCGAAAGCACCACCGCCCTCCCCCAAGCCCCTGCGTGGTGAGGACACTCCCGAACGGCTCCTCGCGGCCGCGGCGGCCGGGGCACGCAAAGCCCGTGACCCCTGGCCGGAGCGCGACGTCCTGGTGATCGCGCTCGGCCTGGTCGCCGGCCTGCGGTCGGCGGAAGTCCGTGCGCTGCAACGGTCCTCGCTGGTCGGCAGGCCCGGCGAGCAGCGGCTGCACGTCCAAGGCAAGGGAAGCCGCGAACGGTCCATCCCGATCGAGCCCCCGCTGGAGCGGGTGATCGACGCGTATCTGGCGTCGTGCGCGAAGCGGTTCCCGCACCAGCGGTTCGGCCCGAACTCCGCCCTGCTGCTGGACTACCGCGGCGAACCGATCGGCCGTGGCGCGCTGGACTACCTGGTGAAGACGAGTTATCGCTGGGCGGGCATCCGTGATCAGGTCCCGACCGGGGCGAACCTGCACGCGTTGCGGCACACGTTCGCGACCCGGCTGGCCGAGGACGGTGCGAACGCCGCGGAGATCATGGCGTTGCTCGGGCACGCCAACCTCAACACGAGCCAGAACTACATCGAGGCGACGGGACGGGAACGCCGGGCGGCGGCCGCGGGCAACCGCACGTATCGCGCGTTGTCCGGGCTCGAGCCGGGGGTCACGAGTCCCGACTCGTAGCCTGCGGTCACGGGTGGTCCTCTGGGACCGCAAAAAGTGGGATTTCCGCAGGTCAACCCGGTCGAGTGATCCTTGGCTCCGAGGGCGGCTGAAGCGCTTCAGGGGCGGCGTGGAGCCGGTAGGGTGGCCGCATGTCGATCCCCGAGAAGAGGTTTCGGATGGGACAGATCACGGCAGATGTGGAGGGCCTCTATGAGGTAGCGGATGCCACCATGAAGATGGTGGCCACCATCAGCGAGACACAGCGGGAACACAGTCGCCGCATAGGTGACATGCAGGTGGCGCTGACCACGGTGACCACCAAGTTGAGCAGTCTCGACTGCCGGATGAACCGGGTCGGCGCGCGCTTCGACGTTGTGGACGTCCGGCTCGGTGGGCTCGAAGGAAGGCTCGGCCGTGTCGAGATCAGGATGGATGATGTCGACAGTCGCCTGACCAGTGTGGAATCCACGCAGCGCGAACACACCGGTCGCCTGGAGAGGCTGGATCGCGGCCAACAGGAACATTCGTTGAAGCTGGACGGCCTTGACTCGAAGATAGACCGAGTGGCCGCGGGGCTTGATTCCAAGATTGATCAGGTGGCCGCAGGGCTTGATTCCAAGATGGACCAGGTTCTCGCGTTGCTGACCGCCAAGCCTGAGTAGTTCTCTCCCCTACTCCGTACTCAGCCAGCGCACGCTGTGCGCCTCGGTCGGGTCGGGGGTTTCCCATTTGTTCACCAGGCGGTCGATGACCGCGGCGGGTACGGGTTCTGGGCGCGCGGCGTTGCGTGACTTGATCAGCGCCAGTGGTGCCTCCAGTGCGACCACTTCCACTCGTGCCTTGTAGGCCGCGGCGAGTCCGATGGATTGTTGCCGGATCTGCCTGGACACGTTCGTTCCGTTCCACACGAAGGATTCTCCGGCGCGCAGGTGTCTGCGTGCCTGTTCTTGTGCTGCGCTGATGACGGGTCTTTGGTCGTCCGTGGGTTTGACGCGCAGTTCGGTGCGGAGGGTGTCCAGGCTGATCACCGGGTGGTCGGGGCGGTGGGCGGCGATCCAGGTGTCCTTGCCGACGCCGGGCAGGCCGGACATCACGGTGACGGTGACGGTGAGGCGTGTGTCGTCGTAGGCGTCGTAGTCGGGGTCACGGCCGGGTGTGCGGAAGTACATGAAGCGGGCGTGGTCGGAGGGAAAGGCACGTGGTTGTGCCAGGCATGCGGTTTCCGTGCAGTACTCGCGGTACAGGGCGATGTTGTCGAGGACTTCTGGTGTGTCGGTGCAGATGCGGCCGAGGATGTCGGCGGTGGCGAGCATGGCGAGGTCGGTGTTGCGGGCGAGCAGGCTGACGCGGAAGGCGATCTGTTCGATGTCGGGGCGTTCCAGTGCCCAGAACGGGATTTGGTGGTGGCGCACCAGTGCGGCGACGTGTTCGCGCCATGGGGGTGTGGCGCCGAGTTCCCAGAGGATGCGGCGGGTGAGCAGGTCGCCGCGGCGGGAGTGGCCGTGTGCGGTGATGCGGCCGTCGACGTGTTGGGTGCAGTCGGGTTTGGCGACGTCGTGGAGTAGCACGGCGGCGAACATCTGTACTTGACGGTCGCGTGGCAGTGCGCGCCATTCGGGCAAGGCGACCAGTGCTGAGGCGGCCATGCGGGTGTGGGTTTCGACGTCGCCTTCGGCGTGGTGCTGGTGGTCCTGGGGTACGCCTGTCATCCGGCGGATCCACCAGAACTCCGAGCGGATGGACGGCCATGCGATCGTCCACGGTGGACCGGATGGGCAGAGCCGGTCAAACACCTCCATACATCACCGCCGGGTTGGCCAGTCCGTTCGGCACGATGGGCCGGTCGGCCCAGTGTGAGCCGGAGTCCAGCACTGCGGTCAGGAACGTGGGCCGTACCCACTTGTAGCGTTCGGTGACTTGGCCGTGCTGTTCGACTTTGATGTAGAGCCCTTCCATCTGCGGTTCGTCCGGCGCGGCGCTCCCCTATACATATGCTCATGAGTGACACGACTGGGCCGCGTGAGTTCGCGCAGCGGCTGCACGACACCCGGAATCGACTGGACACTGACGTGGACACCTGGGTCGCGACCGCCGACCCGGCGACCGGGACGCCTTATCTGGTGCCGTTGTCGTTCCTGTGGGATGGCGAGACGGTGTTGGTGGCCACCCCGGCGGCCAGTCCGACCGGTCGTAACCTGCGCGTCACCGGCAAGGCGCGGTTGGGGTTCGGGCCCACGCGTGATGTGGTGATGGTCGAAGCGACCGTCGAGTCGGCTGGAGAGGTCGAGCGGGAGGTGGGTGACGCGTTCGCCGCCCGGACCGGGTTCGACCCGCGCGAGCTGGACGGGTACTTGTACTTCCGGCTGCGGCCGCAGCGGGTGCAGGCGTGGCGTGAGGCGGACGAGCTCGCCGGCCGGGACCTGATGCGTGGCGGGGCCTGGCTTGCCCAATAGGGTGGGCGGCGATGGATACGTCAGCCTCTCGCCCGCTCGCCGCCCGTGTGCCGGTGGTGTTCGCCGTGGCCGTGCTCGTTGTCGCGCTGGATCAGGCGACGAAGTTCTGGGCCGAGTCGACGCTGCCCGGTCGTGCGCCGATCCCGGTGCTCGGCGAGTTCCTGCGGTTCCGGCTGCTGTACAACCCGGGTGCGGCGTTCTCCATCGGCGCCGGATCGACGTGGATCTTCACGATCATCACCGCGGTGGCGGTCGTCGTGCTGATCCGGTTCGCCCTCAAACCCGCATCGGGCGTGCAGGCGGTGGCGTTGTCGCTGCTGTTGGGCGGGGCGATCACGCACTTGCTGGACCGGTTGTTCCGCGAGCCCGGGTTCGCGCGTGGGCACGTGGTGGACTTCATCGACTACAACGGCTGGTTCGTCGGCAACGTCGCGGACATCGCGCTGTTCAGCGGAGCGGTGTTGTTGCTGGTCCCCGCGTTGTTCGGCGGCGAGGACCAGAAGAAGGCCGAGGACTAGGCCGTGTTTCAAATGCCCGATCGCGATAGCCGGGCCGGATGCGGCCCCTGACGCCACCGCGGGACCGCCCAAAGACAACCAGTATTCGCGGCGATCCCGCGGCGACGCCAGGAACCGCCCCACCGAGCCGATTCCGGCCTCCGGCCGGGGCAGACTCTCATCGACCGGGACATTCGAAACACGACCTAGAACGGTGGGCGTTCGTCGGTCACGGTGTACAGGCTGACGGCGACGTTGTGCATGGTGATCCCGGTGTTCGGGGCGTTCGCCACGGCGCGCCACCGGTCGAGGTCTTCGCGTGATTCCCAGCGTTCGTAGTTGTTGATGCGCGCGGGGTCCAGGGGGTCCGCGGTGATGGCCACGTCGAGGCAGCCCGGTGCCTGGCGGGCGCGGCGCAGCAGGTCGTGGTGGGCGGCTATGAAGGCGTCGCGGTGGGCGGGGTCGACGGTCAGGTGTCCGGCGATGATCAGCATGTACCTGTGACGGGCCGGGGCGCCGGAACTCATCGGTGCGGGCTGAGTGCCTGTTTCCGAACCGAATGTCCGTTGCGGCGCGTGGTGGGTGGTTGCCGTATTCCGCGACGGCAACCCAGGACCGTCGCCTTGAAGCCCGTAGGCATGCCCCCGCCACACCCTGGGGGGCGACCCCGGACCCAGTCTACCGGCGGGTAATGCCTGGTAGAAGGGTTACCGGCGGGTTGTGGACAGCCAGTTTCGCCGATGGTTCCTTCGGTACGGTCGGCGGTGCCTGGTTCGGCACCGCGAGCAGGAACGCGTTGCGGTATTGGTCCTCGCAGCCGACCATGTCTCGGATGTCGCCGAAGCCGGTCGCCACTGTCGCGGGTGCCGGTGGGTGGGGCAAGCTGGGCCGGTGATCAAGCGGCGGGGAATCACGATCGCGTTGATCGTGCTGTGTCAGAGTTCGCAGGCGCTGGTCACCGGTGGCATCGCCTTGTTCCTGCCGTTGATCCGCGGTGACCTGGGGTTGTCGTTCGCGCAGGGCGGCACGCTGGCCGCGGCGTCGACGTTCACCTATGCGCTGATGCAGGTGCCGGTCGGGGTGCTGGCCGACCGGACCGACACCAGGAAGATGTTCCTGTTCGGCCTGTTGGGGGTGAACGTTCTCGCGCTCGGGTTCGCCCTGATCGACTCCTACGGCTGGCTGCTGGCCAACCAGGCCGTGTCGGGTGTGCTGCGGTCGATGGCGTTCGCGCCCGGTTTGGTGCTGATCAGCCGCCAGTTCGATTCGGGTAAGCAGGCCACGGCGATGGGACTGTATGTGGCGGGCGGGTTCTCCTCCAGCATCGTGCTCAATCTCGTCGGGCCGCTGCTGGTCGGGCCGTTGGGGTGGCAGGGGGTGTTCGTGTTGTGCGCGGGCCTGGGCGTGGTGGTGCTGATCGCGTATTGGCTGGTCGGTAACAACGGCACCGACGCGGGCGCCAGGAAACAGCCGCCGCTGCGGGAGCTGCCGAAGCTGCTCAGGCACCCGATCGTGGCGGTGACGTCGGTGATCCAGTTCGTGCGGCTGGCCGCGACTCATGGCGTGGTCATGTGGCTGCCGAGCTTCGTGGTGGTGGAGAAGGGCTACTCGATCCAGACCGCGGGATTGCTGGTCGCGCTCGGGGCGGCGTTGACCGCGCCGTCCAACATCATGGGCGGTTACGTCGCCGACAGGACGGGACGGCCCTTGGCGGTGGTGGGTGTGTCGCTGACGATCGTGGCCGCGTCGCTGGTCGGGCTCGTGCTGGCCGATTCGCTGCCGATGATCATCGCGATGGTCGCGGTCAACTCGATCGTCATCCAGCTCTACTTCGGGCCGCTGTTCGCCATCCCGATCCAGTACCTCGGCCGCTCGGTGGCCGGCGCGATCAGCGGGTTCGGCAACTTCTGGGCCAACCTCGGCGGGTTCACCGCGGTGTGGGCGCTGGGCGCGCTCAAGGACGCGACCGGCGCGTTCGACGCGGGATTCCTGTTGCTGACCGGGTTATGTGTGGTCGGTGTCGTCGCGGTGCTCGTCGTACGGCGTATCCCGGTGCCGGGTCAGCAGATGGACAGCACGCCCAGCAAATGAGCCACGGTGTGCGCGACCGCGTCCCGTGCGGGGGCGAGGTACTTGCGCGGGTCGGCGATCCGCAGATCGGCGGCCTGCACGGCCTGGGTGAAGGCGACGTTCAACGCTGTCCCGATGTTGATTTTCACCATGCCGTGCCGGACCGCGGCCCGGAGCTGGCTGTCGGGCACGCCGGACGATCCGTGCAGCACGAGCGGGACCGGCACCGCGGCCCGGATCCGGGTGATCAGTTCCAGGTCCAGCGAGGCGGTCTGCGAGGTCATCGCGTGTGAGCTGCCGACCGCGACCGCCAGGGCGTCGACGCCGGTCTCGGCCACGAACCGTGCCGCGTCCGCCGGGTCGGTGCGCACACCGGGTGCGTGTGCGCCGTCCTTGCCGCCCACCTCCCCCAGTTCGGCTTCCACCCAGAGCCCGACCCGGTGCGCCCATTCCACCGCGTTGCGGGTGACTTGCACGTTCTGGCTGTAGGGCAGGGTGGAGGCGTCGTACATGACCGAGGCGAACCCGGCGTCCGCGGCTTGGCGCAGCAGCAGCTCGTCCTGGACGTGGTCCAGGTGCAGCGCGACCGGCACGGATGATTCGGCGGCCACCGCGGCGGCGGCCCGGGCGATGGGCAGCAGCCGCCCGCCGTGGAACCGCACGCAGTTCTGGCTGATCTGCAGCACCACCGGTTTGTTCACCGTTTCCGCGCCGGTCACGATCCCTTCGGCGTGCTCCAGCGTGATCACGTTGAACGCGCCCACGCCGGTGCCGGTGCGGATCGCTTCTTCGATGATCGCCGTCGTCGCAACCAGCATCAGCTTTCCTCCACAGTCACCTGATCAGTGAAGTCCCGGTACGCCGCCGGGTCGTAAGCGCCCGCGACCGGGCTGAGCACGGCGGCCGCCGACAAGGCCACCGCGTCCGCCAACATCCGCGGCCACGGCGTGCCGTGCGCCATCCCGCGTGCCAGCGCGGCGGTGAACGCGTCCCCGGCGCCGGTCGGATTGCCGGCGAGCTCACGTGGCGGGCGCGCGGTCCACACACCGTCCGCGGTGGACAGCACCGCGCCGTGGGCGCCCAGTGTCGCGGCCACCGGCACGCCCAACGCCACACAGTCGGCCGGCAGGTCGGGTTGTCGGCCAAGCAGCCTGGCCAGCTCGTCGGCGTTGGGTTTGACCAGCGCGGGACGGGCCGCGATGCCGTGCCGCAGCGGCTCGCCGTCGGTGTCGAGGATGACCGGTACCGGGCAGCGGCCGATCAGTTCGGCGTACGCCCGCGGGGGCAGCCCGCGCGGCAGACTGCCCGACAACACCAGCACACTCGCCTCGGCGGCTAGCCGGTCGAACCGCGCCAGCAGTTGCGTCCACTCGGCCGCGCTGACCTCGGGGCCTGGCTCGTTGAACAGCGTCGCCGTGCCGTCCTGAGCGGAGACCACCGTGACCGTGCGGCGGCTCTCGGCCGCGATCGGCACGAACCCCGGTAGCTGCGCGCCCAGTTCGGGTCCGGCGAACCCGGTCGCGATCACGGGCTCACCCAGTTGTGTCAGCACCGCGGCGACGTTCACGCCCTTGCCGCCTGGACGGGTCCGTACCTGCGTGACCCGGTGAGTGTGGCCCGGCTGCACGCTGTCGACGTGGTAGGTGACGTCCAGCGCGGCATTGAGCGTGACGGTGACGATGTTCTTCACGCCACCTCCCACGCGCGGATCGCCGCACCCAACCGGCCCGCGGACGCTCCCAGCTGAGCGCCTACCACCCGCGGCGGCATCCGCCACGACACGCCCACCGCCAGTTGCGCGCGCACCGGCGCCAGCAGCGTCTCGCCCGCTTCGGCCAGCCCGCCGCCGATCACGATCAACGCGGGGTCCAGCAGCATCGTGTAGGTGGTCAACGCGAACCCCAGCGCGCGGACCGCTTCGGAGAACACTGTCGCCGCGCGCGGATCGCTCGGCACCCGCGCGACCACGTCCGCCGCGCTCAACGCCGGGTCGCCGTAACGGCGCACCAGTGCCGCCGCCGAGGCGTAGGTCTCCAGACACCCGCGTTGCCCGCACGCGCACGGCTCGTCGGCTGCGCCAATCGTGGTGGCGGGCACGGGTGCGTGCCCGATCTCCCCGGCCATCCCGTCGGCGCCGCGATACGGCACGCCGCCGGTGAACACCGTGCCCGCGATTCCCGTGCCGATCGGCAGGAACAGGAAGTCGTCCACACCCCGCGCCGCGCCGAACTCGTGCTCGGCCACGCCGCCCGCGCGTACGTCGTGCGTCAACGCGACCGGCAGGCCCAGCCGCTGCGCGGCGATGTCACGCAGCGGCAGGTCACGCCATCCGAGATTGGCCGAATACCGGGCGATGCCGCGCTGCTCGTCCACGATCCCCGGCACCGCCAGCCCCACCGCCCGTACCGGTCCCGCGGTTTCGGCCAGGTCGGCGGCGAACCGCAGGATGCCCTCGACGGTGTCCGGCTGGGGACGAGTCGGCCGCTGCTCCACGGTCCGCGCGGTGCCGTCGCGCTGCACGACCGCGCCTTTCATCAACGTCCCGCCGACATCCAGCGCGACAACGCTCACGTCAGGATGACCGAGCGGGTCAGATGCCGTGGCGCGTCGACGTCCAGGCCGCGCCGGTCGGCCAACCCGACCGCCATCCGCTGCGCCCGCACCAGCTCGGCCAGCGGATCCAGCAGCGACACCTCCACGTGCGCGCCCGTGGCCCGCACCTCGTCGAGCAGGCCGTGCGGCGCGTCGCCGAACACCCACACCAGCGACGCGATGTCCGCGACCGCGATCGGGCCGTGCCGGTACTCCATGCCGGAATACGACTCCGACCACGCCTGCGCGGCCTCCCGCACCTTCAGTGCCGCCTCGTGGGCCAGGCCGAGCGTCCAGCCCGATCCGAGGAACGTGAACTGCCGGAACCCGTCGAGGTCGTCGGGCAATGGTAGGCCCAGCGCCCGTTCGGCCTGGCCGGGCAGCCCGGTGACGTCCTCGCCGAGATGTGCGCGAAGTAGCGTGATCAATGTCGTCGGGAACCGTGTTTGGACAACCGACTGCTCGTCGGCGAACCCCAGCGTGAGCACCTCGTCGGCCTGGTCGCGCACCGGGCTGCCGGCCACCGCGGTGATCGCGGTGATCTTCGCCGGGCGGTCGATCTGCGACAGCGCCCGCAGGATCTCGGTCGTCGTGCCCGACCGGGAGATGGCCACCACCCGGTCGTAGCGGCGCGACACCGGGAACTCCGAGGCGGTGAACGCGTCGGTTTCGCCCTGGCCCGCACGCTCGCGCAGGACCGCGTACGCCTGGGCGACGAACCACGACGTTCCGCACCCGATCACGGCCACCCGCTCACCGGGCTCGGGCAGCCCGGCCGGCTTGGCCGCGGCCACCTCGATGGCCGCGCGCCAGCAGGACGGCTGGCTGGCGATCTCCTCCGACGCGTGACTCATAAGACCCGACCTCGCTCCACCCTAGGACCGCACTGCCTGACTACCGATGAGCATTTCTGTTTCATACTAGGTCAGAGCGTGCACGTTCACGCAACACTGGGCGTGGTTGTTGGCGTTCGACCCGGTTTACTGTGACGATCTGCACCGATTCGGGTCAGCGGAACTGGAGGAACAATGGCGTCACACGAGCGATGGAACGCCTTGCTGGAGATCATCGCTCGCGACGGGCGCCTGGAAGTCGACTCCGCCGCGCAAGAACTCGACGTGTCCACCGCCACCATCCGCCGCGACCTCGACCGCCTGGCCCAACAGCAGATGGTCACCCGCACCCGCGGCGGCGCCACCGCCAACAACGTCTCCTACGACCTGCCGCTGCGCTACAAGACCGCACGCCACGCCACCGAGAAGGACCGCATCGCACGCGCCGCGTCCGCGCTCATCCGCCCCGGCAGCGTCGTGGGCCTCAACGGCGGAACCACCACCACCGAAGTCGCCCGCGCGCTGGCCACCCGCGCGGACCTGCACGCGGCAGGCGGCGAAGCGGCACTCACAGTCGTGACCAACGCCCTGAACATCGCCAACGAACTGACCGTGCGCCAGCACGTCAAGATCGTGGTCACCGGCGGTGTCGTACGCCCGCAGTCCTACGAGCTCACCGGCCCGCTGGGCACCCTGGTGCTCGAACAGCTCACCCTCGACCACCTGTTCCTCGGCGTCGACGCCATCAGCGCCAGCGCGGGCGCCACCGCGTACAACGAAGGCGAGGCCAGCATCAACCAGCTGATGGTCGCCCGCGCCCGCCAGGTCATCGTGGTCGCCGACAACTCCAAACTCGGCCGCCACGCCTTCGCCCGCATCTGCGCGATCCGCCAGGTCGACGTGCTCATCACCGACTCGGGCGCCGAGCCCGGTGTGGTCGGCGAGTTCACCGACGCGGGCGTCCGGGTCATCCGCGCCTGATGACCCGGCCCAAGATCATGTACACGCTGGCCGCGATCGCCGCGGTGCTCCTGCTGCTGCTCGGCCTGGTCTGGCTGTTCCAGCGCGCACTGATCTACCTGCCCGACACCAGCCCCGTCCCGCCCGCCAACCAGGTGCTGCCCGGCGCGCAAGACGTCCGGCTGCGCACCAGCGACGGCCTGGACCTCGGCGCCTGGCTCGTGCCACCCGCACAACCCGGCCCGTACGCGGTCGTGCTCGTCGCACCCGGCAACGCCGGCAACCGCGTCAACCGCGCGCCCCTGGCCACCGCGCTGTCGGCCAAAGGCATGGCCGTCCTGCTCGTCGACTACCGCGGCTACGGCGGCAACCCCGGAACCCCCACCGAAGACGGCCTCGCCCAGGACATCCGCGCCGCCCACCGGTTCCTGGTCGACGACCTGCGCATCCCGCCGGCCCAGCTGATCTACTACGGCGAAAGCCTCGGCTCGGCCGTCGTCACCGACCTGGCCGTCGAACACCCACCCGCCGCGCTCGTGCTGCGCTCACCGTTCACCGACCTGGCCGCCGCGGGCCACGAGCACTACCCGTTCCTGCCCGTGCGGCTGCTGCTGCGCGACCGGTTCCCGGTCGCCGAGACCATCCCACGCGTCACGGCGCCGGTGACGGTCGTGCTCGGCACGTCCGACTCGGTCATCCCGCCGGAGCAAAGCCGCGAGGTCGCCCGCGCGGGCAACGCGACACTGGTGGAGATCCCCGGCGCCGACCACAACGACCGCGTCCTGCTCGACGGCCCGCAGCTGATCGACGCCATAACCCTCTGAAAAACACAGGCCTACAGCAACACAGGGCTACAGCGCGGCGTACAGGTCCACGCCGTTGCCGTCCGGATCGTGCACCACCGCGTACCGCTGACCCCAGAACGCGTCCCACGGCTGCCGCTCACCGTGATACCCCGCGTCCACCAGCTGCGCGTACAGCGTGTCCACCTCGGCCGGGCTGTCCACCTCGAACGCCAGCGACATCCCGTCGCTGCCGCGCCGCACCCAGTCCGGATCGATCGACCGGACCACGTCCTCGGTGTCCCACAGCAGCCGCAGCCCGCCCGGCAACGGCGCCTCCACATGCGGCTGGCCGTCCGCGTCCGCCGGGACGGCCACCCCCAGGCGGCGGTAGAAGGCCAGGGACCGGCCCATGTCCGCGACCACGATCGAGATCGCATTCAGTCGAACAGTCATGGGCCGCACCCTAGAAACATCCACTCGCCGGCGTCTTGAACGAAACGGACCTACTCCACCGTCACGCTCTTGGCCAGGTTGCGCGGCTTGTCGATGTCCCGGCCCAGCGCCGAGGCCACGTGGTAGGCCAGCATCTGCAACGGGATGGTCAGCAGGATCGGGTCCAGCTCCGGCTCGTTGCGCGGCACCCGCAGCACCGCGTCGGCCAGCCCGTCCGGCAGATCCGCGTTGGTCACCACGATCACCGGGCCACCACGCGCCTTGATCTGCTCGATCGTGGCGATGTTCTTGGCCAGCAACTCGTCCTGCGGCACGATCACCACACTCGGCATCGCACTGTCGATCAACGCCAGCGGCCCGTGCTTGAGCTCCGCGGCCTGGTAGGCCTCCGCGTGCACGTAGGAGATCTCCTTGAGCTTCTGCGCGCCCTCCCGTGCCACCGGCCAGCCCCGCACCCGGCCGATGAAGAACATGTGCTTGGCCTGCGCGTACTTCCGCGCGATCGCCGCGACCTCGTAGTCGGTCTCCAGGATCGAGGCGATCTGGTCGGGCAGCTGCTGCAACGCCGAGACCAGCCGCGAGCCGTGCGCCGCCGAGAGGTCACGCACCCGGCCCAGCCACAACGCCAGCATCGCGAACGACACCGCCATGTTGGTGAACGCCTTCGTCGAGGCCACCGACACCTCCGGCCCGGCGTGCAGGAACACACCGCTGCCGCACTCCCGCGCCACCGCCGACCCGACCACGTTCACCGCGCCGATCACGTTGCCGCCCTTGCGCTTGAGCTCCTGCACCGCCGCAAGGGTGTCCAGGGTCTCGCCGGACTGCGAGATCGCCACGTACAGCGTGTCCGAGTCCACCACCGGGTTGCGGTAACGGAACTCCGACGCCGGCTCGGCGTCCGCCGGGATACGCGCCAGCTCCTCCACCAGGTTCGCGCCGATCTGCCCCGCGTAGTACGCCGTGCCGCAGCCCAGGAACTTCACCCGCCGCACCGCCCGCAGATCCCGCGGGTCCAGCCGCAGACCACCCAGCCGCGCGGTGGCGAACCGCGAGTCCAGCCGCCCGCGCAGCGCCCGGCGTACCGCCTCGGGCTGCTCGGCCATCTCCTTGCGCATGAAGTCCGGGAACTCGCCCAGCTGGTAGTCCTCGTCGGCCAGGTCCACCGTCTCCGCGCGGCCGCTGGTCTCGAAGTCCCCGGCCCGCACCGTGGCGATCTCGCCGTCCTCCAGGTACACCACCCGCTGGGTGTGCCGGACCAACGCGGCCACGTCCGAGGCGATGAACATCTCGCCCTCACCGACACCCAGCACGATCGGGCTGCCGTTACGCGCCACCACCAGCTCATTCGGGCGCCGCGCGTCCAGCACCACCAGACCGTAGGTGCCCTCCACGCCCCGCAGCGCCGCGCGCACCGCCTCCTCGAGCGTCTCGTGCTGCTCGGCGGCCGCGGCGATCATGTGCGCCAACGCCTCGGTGTCGGTCTCCGACTGCAACACCACACCCTGCGCCACCAGCTTCGCGCGCAGCTCGTCGGAGTTCTCCACGATCCCGTTGTGCACCACGGCGTAGCGGCCCGAGGTGTCGGTGTGCGGGTGGGCGTTGACGTCGGTGACCTCACCGTGCGTCGCCCACCGCGTGTGCGCGATGCCCACCACGCCAGGTGCCTTGCCGACCTGCTCCTTCAGTTCACGCACCCGCACCGCGGCCTTGTGCACCTTCAACCGGCCACGGTGCACCAGCGCCAGCCCCGCCGAGTCATAACCGCGGTACTCCAGGCGCTGCAGCCCCTCCAGCAACACCGGCACCGCGTCCCGATGCCCGACATAGCCGACGATCCCGCACATATAGGGTCCCTTTCAGCCGTACACGATCCGTCGCAGCTGACGCTCGGACAACCGCGGAGCCGCCACCCGCCGCTCGGCCAGCTCCCCGGCGATCACCGGCCAGATACTGGCGTTGCCGTAGTGCCGCCGCCGCAGCTCCGCGTGCCGGCGGCGCACGAACTGCTCCGTGGTCTCGCCGAAGTAGGCGATCACATCCGCGATCAGCCGCGCCGCCGTCTCCGGAGCCAGCCCGGTCGAGGCGACCACGTGCCGCACCAGCTCCGTCTGCGTCATGGCGTCCGAGCCTGACACCACCCACCCCCAAACTCAACTTCCGTGCCCGAAATCGGGCACAGCTGCGAGGTTACTCACGACCGAGTGAACTTCACGCTCCGTGCTGGCTGTCCGCCGGCCTGGTGAGGAGCATCAAGCGGCATGCACAGGCAGCCCGACACCGACCTGCTCTACCGCCATCCCGAGCTCTACGAAGTCGTCTACGACGGCGACAACCACGCCGTGCCCCGGCTGGCCGAGACCATCTTCACCGAGCGACTCGGCCGCCAGCCCGCCAGCCTGCTCGACATCGGCTGCGGCACCGGCCGGGACCTGGAATACCTCGCCAAACACATCCCCGACGTGGCCGGCGTCGACCACCAGCAGGTCATGATCGACTACGCCCGGCAGCGCCGCGGGCAGATCGACTTCCACGTCGGGGACATGCGCACCCTGCGCCTGCACCGCACCTTCGAGGCCATCACCTGCTTCGGCTACGCACTGGCCAACGTCCACGCCAACCGTGACATCGACAAGGCCGTCGCCACCTTCGCCGCGCACAGCGCACCCGGCACCCTGCTGATCCTGGAGGTCATCGACCCGCTGCGCACCGACAAACTCCCGCGCAGCTTCACCATCGACATCCCCGACCTGCGTGCCGACGCCATCGCCGAATACCGCCAGCACCACGCCCAGCAGCTGCTGGAACGCCGCCGCACCTGGCGCCGCGCCCAGGGCCTGGTCCACGACCACGTGACGTTCCGGCTGCTGTACCCCAAAGAACTCGAGTACTACCTGGACAACCACCACTTCGACATCCTCGGCGCCCACGAACTGCGCGAGAAGCACAACGCCGCTAGCGCGTTCGTCGTCGCCCGCTACCGTGACAACACGGCACCGGAAGAACCGCCATAACACCCGGCATGTGGTTCGGGATCTTTCGTCGCGACTCATGCAACCCGCCGAGCCGCCGCGGGCGTGACTAGTGCGGTAACGCAAAACGCACCAGGCCACCCACATTTCCTAGCCGGGGGATCGATGACCGATCGGGACACCGCGTTCGCGGACTACTTCGCGGCGCGGGCCGACGCCATGCGCCGCACGGCATACCTGCTGTGCGGGGACTGGCACCGGGCCGAAGACCTCGTCCAGGTGGCGTTCACCAAGCTCTACCTGGCTTGGCGGCGCGTCACCAGACACGACGCGTTGGACGCCTACGCCCGCCAGACCCTCGTGCGGACGTTCCTGTCCGAACGCCGCCTCGGCTGGTTCCGCAAGGAAAGCGTCACCGGCGACCCGGCCGACACCCCGATCAGCACAGTCGGCCCGGAGGACCGGATGGTCCTGCACGCGGCGCTCAAGCAGGTGCCGCCCGGCCAGCGAGCGGTGCTGGTGCTGCGCTACTGGGAGGACATGTCGGTCGAGGAGACCGCCAAGACCCTCAAGTGTTCCACCGGGACGGTGAAAAGCCAGGCCGCGCGGGGGCTGCAGACGCTGCGCGACCTGCTCACCGACCAGATGACCCCGACCTTTGATCGAAAGAGGACCTCCTAGATGAACGAGCAGGAACTGCGCGACGGCCTGCGTCAGGTGATGGCGGTCAGCAGCCAACCGCCGACGATGAACCCGAACACGGCGCTCGACGCCGCCCGGCGCGCCCACAAACGCCGCCGCGCCACCTGGGCAGGCGCCGGAGCCGGAGCCGCCGTCGTCGCCCTGGCCGCCGGCACCGTGTTCGCCCTGGCCCCCAGCGGCGACTCGCTGCCCATCGGGCCCGCCGCCAGCGGCCCCGGCCTCGCGCCCCCGTCCACGGGCGCCGCCGAGGCGGACGGATCGACCAAGACCTCCTGGCCCAACGGCCAGGTCGACCGCACCGCCCGCAACGGTGCGCGCGCCGACACCGCCGACGCGGTCCTCGCCGCGCTGAAAGCCGCCGTGGCCCCCACCCTGGCCGTCGACGAGAAACGCACCTACCCCAACTCCGACGCCAAGGTCACCGGCTCCCAGGCCTCGTTCGAGGACCGCGCCGGGCCGGACAAGCAGGAGGTATGGCAGTACCTCGTGACCGTCGCGGTGACCAGCAAGTCGGCGCCCGCCGGCGGAACCGGCCGCGTGATGGCCCTGGTGTACACGCCAGGCAACACCTACCCGGCTGACGTCTGCCAGCTCACGCCCAAGTTCTGGGGCGCGGGCGGACAGTGCGAGACCAAGGTCGTGCAAGGCAAGACCGTCGGTGTGGTGGCCAAACCCGAGGACTCGCGCGTGAACACCGTCGTCGGCTACCGCTACGACGACGGCACCGTGGTGTTCGTGGCCCAGTCCAAGGACCCCGACAACGAAGAAGGCAGCCCCGCCAAGGGCTCCATGGCCACGCCGCCGCTGACCATCGACCAGCTCGCCCCGATGGTGCTCAACCCCGCGTTCAAGGTCACCTGACCACCTCGCCGTCCGGCCGGTCCGCGTCTTTACGCGCCCGGCCGGGCAACCACCGGCGTATCAGAACGCGCTGCCACCGCTCTGCTCAGCGAGGGAGTAGGGAGCGCGATCATGCCCGAGGCGATGACTCTGGCCGAGTACACCGCGGCCACCGCACCACTGACCCCGGCACAGCGCCGCACGATCGTCGACGAGGCACTGGCGTGTGTCACCCGCCCCGACGACGTGACGCGGCTGCGACGCGCCTGCCGGCTCACCGGGGACCGCGCGTTCCACTGGGAGATGATCATCATCCACCGGTCGCTCGGCCTGACCTACCGACTGCCCGAACCGTATGCCAGCCGCTTCGCCTACCTGCCGTTCCGGCTGGAGCGCACGGGCCCGACCTACCTGGTGACCAAGCTTGTGCCCGGCGCCACCCCGGCGGTCCGGTTCGGACCCGGCGCCGAGGTCACCCACTGGAACGACACGCCCATCGCCTGGGCCGCCGCGCTCACCGGCCTGGATTCGCTGCCGCTGCGGCCCATGCTGACCCGCCTGCCGCCCGACGAAGACGCCGTCACCCTGACCTACATCGGCCTGGACGGCGTGACGCGGTCGCTGCGGGAACCGTGGCGCGTGGGTGAAATGCCCGCACCGGCCACCCCACGACTGGACCTCGACCTGGACGCCGACGCGCGGGCACGCGCCCGCAAACTGCTGTTCCGCCCGGACGTCGTCGCCTGCGAGGGCGGCAACACCGCCGTCCGGCTGGACCGGCCCGTCGCGGTGAGCGCCGGAGACATCGCCACGCACATGCCGGGCGTGCTGCGTGCCCGTGTGGTGCAGACGCCGCACGGCCCGGTCGGGCACCTACGAATCTTCACCCTCCACGTGGCCGACCCGCGCGCGTTGCCCCTCGAGGTCCAACGGCTGCTGACCCTGCTGCCGCCGCGCACGGCGATCGACGTGCGCGGCACCACCGGCCCGGTGGGATTCGCCGTCCCGCACGTGCTCATCGACGCGAGCGCCGACGATGTCATCACCCGGCGAGACCTGCTGCACGGCAACGCCGACCTGATCGAGCGCGCCGCCCAGGCTCAGGCGAACACCGGCACCAACGCCACGGCGAACAACCCGTAGAACGCGCCGACGATCGACAACCTGCGCACACTCAACCGCCCGGACCGCAACGTGATCAGCAGGTACACCACCGCCAGCAGCGTCACACCACCGGCGACGAGCAACGCGGAATCCAGCCGCCACGGCGTGAACAGCAGACCGAACCCGCTCGGCACGGTCGCCTGGATCATCATCGAACCCGACACGTTGGCCAACGCCAGCTGGGTCTTGCCCTGACGCACCCAGATCACCGCGTTCATGATCTCCGGCAACTCGGTCGCGATCGGCGCCAGCAGCAACGCCGTCAACGTCGCGGGCAGCCCCAGCATCGGGCCCACCGCGTCCAGTTGCAGCACGAACACCCGCGACGCCGCGAAGATCACCGCCAGCGCACCCACCGTCTGCGCCACCACCGCCCACGTCGCCGGCACGGCACGACGGCGCTGCAGCTTCAACGGCTCCAGGTCCTCACCCGGCCCGTCGTCCCGCTGACGCATCTCCCGCACGCAGTACACGGCGTAGGCGGCGAAGAACAACAGCCCCAGCCACGGCTTGATCGAGAACGCCACCAGCCCCAGCGCGACCTTCACCACGAACACCACCACGAACCAGGTCTGGTCCTTGGCCAGCTTGTCGACGTCACCCCAGTCCTGCACCGCGCCCCGGCGGCGGCTGGCCAGCAGGCTCCAGCCGATCACCCCGTAGGCGACCGTGGCCAGCGCCAACGGCCCGCCCATCGCCGCACCGACACCCAGGTCACGCTGTTCCGGCGTGTCACCGAAGGCCACCGCCACGAACGTCACGACACTTTCCGGCAGCGCGGTACCGATCGCCGCCAGCACCGTGCCGACCGCGACCGTCCCGACCTTGAGCCGCCGACCGAGCCACTCCACGGCGTTGACAAACCACTCACAGGACAAGTAGATCGCGACCGCACAGCCGATCAGCAGAACGAAATGAATCACGGGGTCCTCCCGCGTCGCGGGACGAGAACCCCGGGAGCGCACCGGCGACCTCGACCCACGGCGCGCATCCAAGTCATGCGTCCGTCATGGGTCGAAGGTCTCGCCCGCCTTCCCGCACGGGAAGGCCGCCGGGCCGGGCTGTGTCAGCCAGTGTGTCGACCCAGGCGTTGGGGGCTACTCCCCTTCGTTCGGCATCAACCTTGCCGGACACACCCCCGATTGTCAATCAATTGCGCAAGTGTCAGACTGTGGCGCGCGCCTCGTTCGGGAAGAATCCAACGCGCCATGAGCGAACCGACACCGACCGACGAGCCGACCCGCCCGCAACTGCAGTCCGCGGCGGCCACGTTCGCGCTGCTGTCCGCCCCCACCAGGCTGCACGTCGTGTGGCTACTGGCCCGGCACGAGTACGACGTGGGCACCCTCGCCGAACGCATCGGCACCACAGTCGCCGCGGTCAGCCAGCACCTGGCCAAACTCCGCCTCGCGGGCCTCGTCGCCGCCCGCCGCGACGGCCGCCGGCAGATCTACGCGGTGGAAGACCCGCACGTGCTCACCCTGGTCGAGCAGATCTTCGAACACATCGCCCCCGACGGCTCACTCGCCCCCGACCCGCCGACACCGCGCCACCCCACCCGAGGAGCACCGTGACGCAGGCATGGGACACCCGCTGTGGACAACCACGCCAGGCAGATCTCCGCGCGCCCGAACCTGTCAGTGCCCGTCAGTACGCAGGATTCCGGGGGCCGGAGGCCGCCGTCACCCGCGAGGACCGAGCTCACCGGCGAGATCCCGGCGTGCCAGCGGGCTCGAGTACACCACGCTCGTGGTCACCGAACCCAGTCCGCTGATCCGGCCGGTCGTCTGCTCCAGATGCCGCATCGACCGCGCGATCACCTTCAGCACGAAACAGTCGTCGCCGGTCACGTGATGCGCCTCGATGATCTCCGGTGTGCTGGCCAGCAGCTCGTGGAACGGCTTGTAGTTCCCGGTCGGGTACCGCAACCGGACCAGCGCGAGGATCGCGAACCCGAGCCGCTCGGCGTCGACGACCGCCGTGTAGCCGCGGATGATCCCGGCCTGTTCCAGGCGTCGGACCCGTTCGGTCACCGCCGACGCCGACATCGACACCGCCCTGGCCAGCTCGGCGTAGCTCGCGCGGCCGTCCCGCTGGAGCTCCTCCAGGATGCGCCAGTCCGTAGCGTCCAAGTTTTCCACGGCCACAAAGCATAATCACCGGGGAAACACCGGCCGGACAACGGCAACGCCGTTGATCGCTCCTTCACGTCCCCACCGTGGGGAAATAGCGTTTCAGCCATGAACGCTCTCGACTTCTTCGCCGCCCGCCTGCGGTTCCAGACCGACGTCTCCGACGTGCACGCGGCAGCCGGCACCGTCGTGCTGATCGACTCGCGCGGTGAAGCGGGCTGGCGCCAAGGCCACATCCCGGGCGCCCTGCACATGCCCACCGCCGAGATCGCCGACCGTGCCCCGCTGGCCATCGACCCGGCCACACCCGTGGTCACCTACTGCTGGGGACCGGGCTGCAACGGCGCCACCCGTGCCGCCCTGGAGTTCGCCACCCTCGGCTACCAGGTCAAGGAGATGCTCGGCGGCATCGAGTACTGGATCCGCGAAGGCTTCCCGGTCGAAACCGCGACCGGCACCACCAGTCAGCCCGCCGACCCGTTGACCGCGCCGCGCGACACGATCAGCTGCGAGTGCTGACCGCGCGCTTCGCGGTGCGGTCGATCCCGTCCACCAACGTCGGCCATATCCCTTGCGGCAGGTCATGACCCATCCCCGGCACGAGGACCAGCTCAGCGCCGGGGATCGCCCGCGCGGTCGCCTTGCCGCCCGACACGTGCACCAGCGGATCGGCCTTGCCGTGGATCACCAGAGCCGGCAGCCGAAGCCGCCGCAGCTGCGCCGACCGGTCGGCCGCCGAGGTGATCGCGACCAGCTGCCGCAACGTCCCGGCCCGGTTGAGGCCGCGATCGAACGTGCGCATCGCCCGGGTGCGCATCCGGTCCTCGTCGAACGCGAAACCCGGTGAACCGATCAGCTTGAACGTCGACAACACCGCCTCGACATAAGCCTCACGGCTTTGTGGTGTCCTGCCCAGCAACGACGGCAACACCCGCGGGTTGGGCCAGCCCACGAGTTTCCCGCCGGTCGTCGACATCACCGACACCAGCGACCGCACCTTCGCCGGGTGCCGGATCGCCAGCGTCTGCGCGATCATCCCGCCCAGCGACACGCCTGTGACGTGCGCGGCCTCGATACCGAGGTGATCGAGCAGGCCGGCCGCGTCATCGGCCATGTCACCGAGCGAGTACGGCGGCGGCTGCCGCAGGAACGACCCGATCAACGAGGCACGGCCGGTCATCGCCTGCGACCGGCCGCAATCCCGGTTGTCGAACCGGATCACATGGAAACCACGCTCGGCTAACTGCCCGCACAGCTCGTCGTCCCACCAGATCATCGGCCCACCCAGGCCCATGATGAGCATCAACGGCCGGTCGGCAGGATCACCGATGGTCTCGTAACAGATCCGCACCCCGTTGATGTCGACGCTTTGCTCAGCCATTCCCCGATTGTGCCCGGCCCGCGGCCGTGATCAACCACGGCCGCAGCACAGGCAGCACCGCGCCGGGCTGCATCGCCTGGGTGTGGTCGAGCCCATCGAGGATGTGCACCTGCCAGCCCGCGGCTTCGAGCTCACCGTGGTGATCCGCCACCGCGCCCGCGATGTCCACCGTGACCCCGCCCCACCGCTCGTCGTAGACGATCGTGTCCTTCGAGCCCACGAAACACAGGCGCGGACACGTCACCCGGGACTGCACCGCCCGGTCGTCGAACCCCTGCAAGGCCACGTACAGCGTCATGAACTGCCGGGTCTGCTCCTCGCTCATCGTGACCTCCGCGGTCGACCAGTCGTACTCGTCGCCGGACTTCCGCGCTGGCGGCTCGCTGGAACGAGGAGCGCCGGACGAGGCGTGCGTCGCGGCGGTCACGGCCAGCATCTCGGCGTACGGGCCGGCGAGCGCGGGAAATCCACCCATGACCAGCGCTGTCAGCCGATCGGTGCGGATCGCCAGCTGGAGCCCGCTCAACGCCAGCCAGGAGTAGCCGTAGTACGCGAACCGCTCAGCACCGGCCGCGTCCGCCACGGCCAGGAAGTCGGCCGCGATGTTGTCCGGGGTCAGCGTGTCCGGCTTGGGCGTCGCGATGACGTGCCCCTCGTAGTCGAACGCGACCACCCGGAACGCGTCGCTGAGCCCGTCGATCAGCGAACGCCCCAACGCCGGGTCCACGCCCCAGTTCCGCATCTCATCCGCACGCTGCCCGGTCACCGGCACCGGGTTGACCGGCAACAACACCGTCGGGCCCGTCCCGTGCACCTCCACGTCGATGCGGCTTGCATCGTGCAACGTCGCCTGGACCACGATCGTCTCCTAACTCTGTACACCGTAAGGCGATAACGGTAACACCTTACGCCATAAAGAGCCGCCGGGGTTCCCCTGGGGGCATCTCGGCGTCGATCAGCCGATGCGGAGGATCATCCCAGCCCACGCCGGAGTTTCGTCACGGTGACGACCTCCCGGTTTTGACATCCTTCGAAGCCTGGCGCATTCGTGTCAATCCACCCTCCAGAACGACGACCTGACTTACACCGTGATAACAGTCATTATCACTGAACTACACGGTCGTCATAGTTACGCGCCAGATTTACGCGATACCAGTATCGCTTACGCGTAAGCGAATGAGATAGGCTGGTGGAGTGGAAGATGACGCGGTTGAGCGGGCAACGTGCGCGTTGGAGGAATGCGAGAACCCCTTGCCTCCCCCGGCCCGGGATGAGCAGGGACGGTTGAAGGGCGGGAAGCCTGTTCGGTACTGCTGCAAGGCGCACGCGGACGAGGCGTCGAGGCGCAAGCGGGCCCTGGAGTCGGTCGGCGTCGAGGAACCCCTGCAGCTGCTGCGAAACCTCGGCGGGCAGACCCGGGACGTGATGGACGCGGCGTTGCGGGAGCTGGCGGAGATCCGGCGGCGCTGGGACGAGCTCGACGCCGGCGCGGTGGCGCAGTCAGCCAAGGACAAGGCCGAAACCGCCGAGGCCCTGCTGACAGTGGAACGTGCGCGACGCGAAGCAGACGACGCGGAGAAAGCGCGCCGTGAGGCGGCCGCGGCCGCGGCGAAGGATCAGCAGCGGCGCAAGGCCGCCGAGGACGCCGCCGAATCGGCCGTCAAGGAAGCCGAACAGGCCAAGAAGACCGCATGGGAACAGGTCGCCGAGCACGAACGGGCCCGTGGCCAGGCCGAGACGCGGGCTGCCCACGCCGAGCAAGCCCTCCGGGAAACACTCGACCAGCTGGAGATCGTCCGGCGGGAGCTGCGTGCGGTGATCACCGAGCGCCAGGAGACCGAGCGGCAACTGGGCCAGGCGCTGGCGGCCGCCGACCTGGCCGAGGCGGGCAAGACCCTCGCGGAAGCCAAGATCGCCGGTGCCGAGGAACGGGCCCGGCTGGCCGGACAAGC
This sequence comes from Kibdelosporangium persicum, assembly GCF_013280595.1. Taxonomy (GTDB): domain Bacteria; phylum Actinomycetota; class Actinomycetes; order Mycobacteriales; family Pseudonocardiaceae; genus Kibdelosporangium; species Kibdelosporangium persicum. The sequence goes on along the minus strand of NZ_JAAATY010000006.1, from coordinate 181,490 downwards.
CGCGAGCCTGGCCGAACAAAGCGCACAGCGGGCACACGAGGACAGCCGGCGTGCGCAGCAGGACACGGCCACGGCGCGACAAGCCGAGAGCACGGCCAAGGCCGACGCGGCCAAAGCGCAAGCGGCCTACAGCGTGGTCGTGCAGCGCTTGTCCAGCCAGGACCAGGAGATCCAGCAACTGCGCCGGCAACTGGCCGAGGCCAGGGAACGGGAACGCCTGCTACTGGAGAACGTCGTCGTGCACGGCGAGCAGGTCGAGGGCGGCTGACGCCGGCTCGTCCGCGGGCAGGTAGACCGTCAGGCGCTGCTCGTCGGCGTCGGGCAACGCCAACGTCTCGTACGACAGCCGCAACTCCCCCACGCGCGGGTGCCGCCAGCGTTGGGAGCCGGTGCGGCTGGCCAGCATCGCGGACGAGCCGTAGCGGCGGGTGAACTCCGTGCCCCCGGCGACGGACAACTCCTGCGCCATGAACCCGGCGTACGAGTCGCCGAGTGACGCCGCGGCGCGCAACTCCGCGGCCCATTCGTCAGCGACACGGTCCCAGTCGGGGAACACCTCGCGCGCCTGCGCCGAGGTGAACACGAACCACGCGAGGTTTTCCGGCACCGGGTCGAGCAGCCGCTGATAGGCCTTGGTGTACGCCAGCACGTCACCGACCTGGTTGGTCACCAGCGCCGGGGTGGGCTCCAGCCGCGCCAGCAACGCCGTCACCGTCGGACGGACCGACCGCGCGGGAGCCGAACCGCCCTGGCACACGCCGCCCGCGGTCGCCTTGAGCAGGCGGTGCAGGTAGACGCGCTCGTCGACGGTCAGGCTGAGCGCGTCGGCCAGCGAACCGAGGATCTCGGCGGAAGGGTTGCGGTCACGTCCCTGCTCCAGGCGCGTGAGGTACTCGACGCTGATGCCGGCCAAGGTGGCCAGCTCGGCGCGGCGCAACCCGGGCGTGCGGCGGCGGGGATTGTCGGGCAACCCGGCCTCCGAAGGCGCGATCGACTCGCGCCGTGCCCGCAGGAACGCCCCCAGCTCGGTCATGACCTGCAGTGTATTGCCTACCCCCGAGAGGACCACCCTTGTCGCGGTCTCCCTGCACACGGCCGGAACCACCAGGCTGACGGCATGCGTTACCGACTACTGGGCCGGACCGGGTTGCGGGTGTCCGAGGTGTTCTTCGGTGCCATGACGTTCTACGAGCGCGGCGCCGAACCGCGGTTCCGGGCGATGCTCGACGCGTACGCCGAGGCCGGCGGCAACGTCATCGACACCGCCTCGGCGTACGGCGACAGCGAAGCCATCCTGGGCGACCTGCTCGGCAAGGACCGCGACAGTTTCGTGCTGGCCACGAAGTACACGCTCTCGCGCGACCAGAACGATCCGAACGCGGCGGGCAACCACCGCAAGAACATGATCCTCACGTTGGAGCAGAGCCTGCGCCGCCTGCGGACCGACTACGTCGACCTGTACTGGGTGCACAGCTGGGACCGGCACACACCGATCGAGGAAACCCTGCGCGCCCTGGACGACGCGGTGCGGGCGGGCAAGATCCGCTACGTCGGCATCTCCAACGCCCCCGCGTGGCTGGTCAGCCGGGCCAACACGCTGGCCGAATGGCGCGGGTGGACGCCGTTCGCGGGCCTGCAGGTGCAGTACAACCTGCTCCAACGCGACATCGAACGAGAGCTGCTGCCGATGTGCGAAGCGCTCGGCGTCACCATCGCGGCGTGGGCACCGCTGGCCCGGGGGATGCTGGCGGGCAAGCTCACCGGCGCGGGCAGTCCCGGGTCCAACAGCCGGATCAACGTCGACGAGGCCAGTGCCCGTGATCGGGCGGTCGCCAAGATGGTCCAGGAAGTCGCCGACGAGGTGGGCGCCACGCCCGCGCAGGTCGCCCTGGCGTGGATCTGGCACCGCTCGCCGGTCATGCACCCGATCATCGGCGCGACCAGTGTCGAGCAGGTCAAGGACAACGTCGGGGCGAGCGGCGTAACGCTGCCGGGTGACGCGATGCGCCGCTTGGCGGCGGCGACGGAGTTCCAGAAGGGCTACCCGCACGACTTCATGGACGAGGTCGACGACCATCCCGGCGTGTACGGAACGAGACGGGTCACTCCACGGGCCAGTTCCTGAGCACGGCGTCCAGCGCGTCCAGGGTTCGTTGCCACGAGATGCCGGCATCGCGTGGGGTGTGGGCGAATCCGCCCGCGGTCTCCAGGCTGACGTATCCGTGGAACGTACTGTGCAGCATGCGGATCGCGTCGGTCTGGTCGGGTTCCCGCAGGCCGTAGCCACGCAGGATGGCCCGTGTCATCTCCGAGTGGCGGCGCGCGGCGCTCGCGGCCGCCGCTTCGGGGCTGAGCCGCAGTTGCGCGGCGGCGTACCGGCCGGGGTGCAGTTTGGCGTACGCGCGGTAGGCGTTGGCGAACGCCACGAGCGCGTCTTTGCCCGCGCGCCCGGCCAGTGCGTCGGCGGCGACGTCGGCGAGTTCCTCCAGCGCCAGCATCGCGACTCGTTCCCGGAGGTCCTGTGCGTTCTTGACGTGCGAGTACAGGCTGGCGTCCTTCACACCGAACCGGCGGGCGAGCGCCGAGACGGTCACCTTGTCGAAGCCGACCTCGTCCGCGAGTTCCGCGGCCGCCTGGACCAGGCGGTTCGCGGTCAGTCCAGCACGTGCCATCCGTCACCATTCCTAATGGCTTTAATTATTTGCCTAATACCTCTAGGAACTTTACCGTCAACGGTATGAAGGCTGTCACCGAGCGCGAGATCCGCGCGTCGTTCGTCAACTGCACCAAAGGCGAGGCGAAGCGGCTGGCCGTGCCCAGGGACCTGGCCGACCGCCCGTGGGACGACCTGGACTTCTTCGGCTGGCAGGACCCGGCCGCGCCCGACCGCGCCTACTTGGTCGCCGAGGACGGCGAGGGGTTCGTCGGCATCGCCCTGCGCCGGGCCGCGCCCTCCGCCGCCGGGTATGTGCGTCGCAGCATGTGCTCGTTCTGCCTGACCACGCACGTGGGCGGCGGCGTGTCGCTGATGACCGCGCGTAAGGCGGGCAAGAGCGGCCAGCAGGGCAACTCGGTGGGCGCGTACATGTGCACTGACCTGGCGTGCTCGCTGTATCTGCGCGGGAAGAAGGACGCCGGGCCGGGCGCCCGGTTCCACGAGTCGCTCACGCTGGACATGCAGGTCGAGCGGACGCTGTCCAACCTGACGGGTTTCCTGGACAAGGTGCGGGCGTGATCGAGCCGCACGGCTACAGGTTCGTCCTCGCCAGGAACACGTACTCGCGGCCTGGCCGGTCGGGTGCGTCGCGGACCTCCTCGACGGTGTAGCCGTGCGCTGCGAGGTCGGCCTCGATCTCGTCGCGTTCACGGAACCGCAATGTCGACTCCGAGGTCAGCGTCTGCCCGTCCGAGGCGAAGACGTATGTGCTGCGGAAGGTCACCAGCGGCAGGCTGACGTCGAGCAGCTCCACCCAGTTCTCGACCGCGCCGACGCCGTCGATGTCGCTGACCCGATAGGACTCGGCGCGATTCCACGACAGCCACGCCTTGCGCGCCGCGATGCGGGTCTCGAACACGAGATGCCCGCCAGGCCGCAGCGCGTTGTGGGCGCCACGCAAGGTGTGCGCCCACAACGCCGGCTCCACGATGGCTTGCGCGACATTGGCCGTCATGGTGGCCAGGTCGACCCGCATGGCCGGCAGATCCGATGCGTCGCCGTGGATCCACCGCACGCGCGCGGCGCCCGGCTTGACCCGGGCGACGTCCAGTGAACCGGCGGCGGGGTCGACCGCGGTCACGTCGATGCCGCGAGCCGCCAGCATCAGGGCGAACGTGCCGGTGCCACACCCGATGTCGAGCACGCTGCGCGCACCGAGCTCGTCGGCGATGCCGACGTAGACGTCAAGATCGTCACGAACCGGGTCGAGCGGGTCGTAGATCGCCGCCAGCCGTGGATGGTCGAAGATGGCGTCAGGCACGCACCGAAACGTACTCAATCGGAACCTGTAACTCGGTCACCCACTCGCCGCGGTCCTCGGGGCAGTCGATCGACAGTTCCCGGGGAAGCTCAAGCGCGCGGTAGCCGTGGGCGTCGATCCACCGCGCCAGTGCCTGCGCGGTGGGCAGGACGTCGTCCATGCTGCCGTGGTGCACGACCGTCGCCGCGCGCTCGACCGCGGGCAAGTCGACCATCCGCGCACCGGAGACATCGGCTGTCACGGGGAATCCCGCGTGCACGACGATGGTGCCGTCGTCACCTTCTTCATAGCGGGCGAGCCCAGGGCCGGCCGGGTTGCTGACAAGTTCGCACAGGGAGGCGAACATCGGGCCGACGACCGGCCCGATGTGGTGCGGCTCGAAGCTTTCCGCGACCGCGGTGAGCGTGGCCAGCCGCATCGGCGGCAGGCTTTTGATGACGATGTCGTCGGCCATTGATCCCTCGGTTTCGATGCTGCGGAGCCTCGCCTCGACCCTGGCCAGCCGCGCGGCCGTCTCGGTCACCGCGGTCCGCAGTTCCATCCGCCGCAACCGCAGCATGCCGCGCAACTGCTCGACGCTGACCTCCTCGTCGAGGATCACACCGGCCTGCTGCAGGCTGAAACCGAGATCCTTCAACGCGATGAGCCGGTTGAGGCGCGTGAGCTGCTCCGCGGCGTAGTAGCGGTAGCCGCTGGACTGGTCGACGTGCGCGGGCCGGAGTACTCCGATGGCGTCGTAGTGCCGCAACATGCGGACCGACACGCGGCCGTACTTGGCGAAATCTCCGATGCTGAACATGACGCCTCCCACTACAGGCCCTCACACCGTGAGAGGGTCAACAGTTGACCTCAACCTGAGGTGAGGTTGCACGCTCGACCCATGCACGCTGTCGTCCTGCACGAATTCGGTCCGCCCGAGAACCTCACGTACGAAACCGTCCCAGACCCGGTGCCCGGCCCCGGTCAGCTGCGGATCGCGGTCCGAGCGGCCGGTGTCCACCACGTCGAGACGCTGATCCGCAAAGGCTGGGTCAGCGAGACATCGCCGCCGCTGCCGCGGTTGCCGTCGATCTTCGGCGGTGAGGTGGCCGGTGTCGTGGACGCGGTCGGCCCGGAGGTGGATCCCGCGTGGCTCGGCCGCGATGTGGTGGTCGCCCGCAGCACACCCGGTGGTTACGCCGAACTCGCTGTCGCGCAGGCGGCGAACGTCCACCGGATCCCGGACGGGCTCGACCACGCCGCCGCGGTGGCGATGATCATCACCGGCAACACCGCGATGGGCCTGCTGCACATCGCCGAACCGACGCCCGATGACGTCGTGCTGGTGACCTCGGCCGCGGGCGGGATAGGCCGGCTGGTCGTGCAGCACCTGCGCGACCTGGGCGCGAAGGTCATCGGCGCCGCGGGCGGGCCGGACAAAGTGGCGGCCGTGCGGGCGTTGGGCGCCGAGGCCGTCGACTACAACCAACCCGGCTGGGGGCATGGCATTCACGGCGTGACGCTCGTGCTCGACGGCGTCGGCGGCGAGAAGGCGAAGACGGCCTACGACCTGATCGTGGCCGGTGGCCGGTACGTGACCATCGGCAACGCCTCGCAGCAGGACTTCGCCCAGGACAACCCGAACGTCACGTCGATCGACGCGCTCGGCCTGATGCTCAGCGGAGCGGTCGACGTGGACTTCGAGGCCGAGGCGCTCGCGGCGGCGGGCGAGGGCAGGCTCGTGCCCGGTGTGCAGAGCTTCCCGCTCGCCGAGGCCGCCGCGGCCCACGCCGCGCTGGAAACCCGGGCGACGACGGGCAAAGTCGTGCTAGTCCCGTGACACGTCGGCGACGACCACGCAGTCAAGGCCGTCGCCGGCCGCATCGGGGTCGCTGAACCAGCGCCCGCCGTGGCCGAGGTAACGGAACCGGATCTGCCTGCCGGATTCGGCGGTCCAGGACACCGAACGAGTGCCGTTGGACCGCTTGCCGAGCACGTGCAGGCCGGGTGTCCAGTCGTTGAAGCAGCCCACGACGCTGACCGGACCGTCATGTACGTCCGCGGGCAGTACCCACGTCACGGTCACCATGCCGTTCTTCTGCCGACGCTTCTTGATCACGGCCTCAAGCGAAGCACATGCCCTGCTTGCCCGATGGAGTTACCTGCGTGGTTACGCGCAGTCAACTACCTTACGCGCGAGTGCGTACTCCCCCACGCCCCGGCAACTTCGTAGACTGACGAACGTGCGAGTGGAGATCTGGAGCGACGTCATCTGCCCGTGGTGCTACATCGGCAAGGCCCGGTTCGAGTCGGCGTTGGCCGGTTTCGAGCACCGGGACGAGGTGGAGGTGATCTACCGGTCGTTCGAACTGGACCCGAACCGTGCCTCCGTCGAACCGGTCGAGCAGCTGCTGACCGAGCGTTACGGCCCTCAGGCAGCACAGATGGAACAGCAGGTCGCCGCGCTCGCGCAGGACGAAGGCCTGGGCTACCGCACCGACCGCGAGGTCGGCAACACCTTCGACATCCACCGCGTGCTGCACCTGGCCCGCGCCAAAGGCGTGGAACACGAGCTGATGACCGCGATGTTCGCGGCGAACTTCGCCGACGCGCGCCCGATCTTCACCGCCGACACCGTGGTGGACGTCGCCGTCAGCGTCGGTTTGGACAAAGCGGACGTGGTGCGTGTGCTGGACGACAAGACCGCGTACGCCGACGACGTTCGGGCCGAGGAACGCGAAGCGGCGCAGCTCGGCGCACGTGGCGTCCCGTTCTTCGTGCTGGACCGCAAGGTCGGTGTGTCCGGCGGTCAGCCGGTTGAGGTGTTCGCCCAGGCGTTGCGCCAAGCGTGGGACGCCTAACTGCGGAACGTCACCACGCACACGACGGCGGCGCCCACGAGCAGCGGCACACCGAACAGCACGGCCGCGTGCAGGCCGAACACGCTGGCCACGACGCCACCGGCGAGCGCTCCGACCAGCGACGCCACCATGGTCGTGGTACGGGCGGTACTGGTGACGCGGCCGAGCATCTCGTCCGGAGTGAGCTTCTGCCGCTGAGTCAGGCTGATCACGTTCCACACACCGAACGCGAAACTGCCCACGACCAGGCCGACCGCGGTGACGGGCGTGGAGCTGGTCAGCCCGAGCAGTAGCTGCCCGACCGCAGCGACCATCAGCGCGCCAGCCAGTGTTCTCCCAGGTCCCCACACACGGCCCAGTCGTGCGGCTGACGCTCCGCCGGCCAGGCCGCCGACCGCTCCGGCGGCCAGCAGCAAGCCGTAGCCCGCGGCGGGCAGGGCGAGAACGTCGGTCACGTACAGCACCAGAACGGCGAACCAGGCGCTGTCGGTGAACACGAACAGGCTGGCGAGTCCGGTCAGCGTGCGCAGCCGGCGATGCCCGGCCAGCCAGCGCAAACCCGCACCCGTCTCGGCGAGAAGCCGTCCGCTTGGCGCGCGTCGGGGCGCGAACAGGGTAGGCAGCATGAGAATCAGCACGACGGCGATCGCGAGCGCGCCGCCGTTGACCGCGAACGGCAGCATCAGCGCGACACCGGTCAGGTAACTGCCGAGCGGCGGCCCGATCAGTTCGTTGCCCGCGATTTCGGCGTTGACCAGGCGCCCGTTCGCGCGGTCAAGATCATCGCGGCTCACCAGCGGCGGCAAGAGCGTCGACGCGGCCGTGTCGCGAAGGGTCTCGCCGATCCCGCAGCCGAACGCGACCAGGTAGATCAGCGCGAGTCCGGCCATGTCCGCCGCGATCGCGGCGACGAGCACGGCCAGCAGCGCGACACGCACGATGTCCACGACCGCGACGAGACGACGGCGGTCGACGCGGTCCACAATCGCACCCGCGATGAGCCCGAACAGCAGCCACGGCAGTTGCCCCGCGACAGCCACCCCGGCGACGAGCAACGGATTCGTCGTGACGGTGATCGCGAGCAGTGGCAGGGCGGCTTGCCGGATTCCGTCGCCGAGATTGGCCAGCGCGGTCGCCGACCACAGTCGCCGGTACGCCGGACCCAACGACGCTGTCGCCATCTCGCCACCTTAATGTGCGCGATCACGTTCCCTGACGGGCGAACATCGCGTGTAGTGGCGTCGGATCAGCGCAGACTCGACACCATGCCCGACCTGAGCTACGACTCGGCCGCTCCACTGAACGTGACCGTCGACCCGCTGGCGCAACGGCCTGGCGCGAGGATCTCCCGCTGTGAGTTCGACAACGCCGAAGGCGATCGCGTCGCCGGGTACCTGGTCGAACCGGACAGCACGCCGACCGCGGGCGTGGTCTACATCCACACCACCAGTGGCGCCGAAGGTTTCCTGCCGGACGCGATCCGGCTGGCCAAGGCAGGCGGGATCGGGTTGTGCCTGCAGGTGCACTACCTCGATGACCAGGTCGCGTCGATCCGGCAGTCCGTGCAGTCGATTCGCCGGGGCGTGGACCTGCTGCTTCAGCGCACCGACCGGATCGCGGGTGTCGGGCACAGCGGTGGCGCGATGATGATGACGGTCGTGGCCGGGATCGACCGGCGGTTGCGGTGCGTTGTGCTCGAGGTGCCGATGGCCGGGCTGACGCATCACTGGCGCAACACCAGTCACCCGCAGATCGTGCGGATGCGCGACGCGATACCGGCGGACCTGTTGGAAGCGACTCTCGCGACGATGGCGCCCTACGATGCCGAGCACTTCATCGGCGCTGTCCAGCGACCGGTGTTGTTCCAGTTCGCGCGGTTCGACATCGGCGTGACGGCCGCCGAGTCCGAGGAGTTCTACGCCATGGCCGGCGAGCCGAAGCAGCAACAGTGGTACGACTGCGGGCACGTGATCAACGACGTGGCCGCCTACGAGGACCGGGATCGATTCCTCGCCCAGCACCTCGCCGGTTAGCTGTCGTCCTACGTGACGTACCGGGGGCTGGCGGCCGCGTGGCAGGCGCCGAAGCCCTCCGCGCGCAGCACGGTCCGGCCTGACTCGACGCGCAGCGCGATCTCGGTCGTGTCGGTGACGGACTCGATGCCCGCGGGAGGCGTGTCGTCGACGACGATCGTCAGGCGCGGCAGGGCCGACGGCGGGAAGGCGTGCCGGAGCAGGCCGGTGAACTCGGTGACCATCAGGCGGGCCAGCGGGATGAGCTCGCCGGGGTCGGAGGTCACGACGATCAGCGTGACGTCGGCTCCGGCCCGCAGCGCCTCTTCCACGGCGGACAACCGGTGCAGGCCCAGCACCGCGACCACGCCGTCGCGGGTGAGCGTCGAGGGTTCGTCGACGGTCTGCACGTCCGGGGTGGTCTGTGGGGTGAGCCATGCGTCATCGAAGTCGGTGTCCGCGAGCCGCTCGCATGCCGTGACCACGGTGAACGGTTCGCCGAAGCCGGGTGCGGCGGCCGCGAGCTGACTGGCGCCCTGCAGCGTGGTCAGCGCGGTCTGGGCGAGGCGCACCTGGCGGTTGCCGGGCCGGAGGTTCTCCAGCGCGAGGCCGAGTTGGATCGCGCCGAGCCACATCAGCTGGGCGAAGGGCTTGCGGGTGCGTTCGTCGGCGACGATCTCGGGGATCAGGTCGACGGCCAGGCGTGCCTGCCCGTCGGCTCCGTCCGTGGCCAGCGGCAGACGGGTGACCCAGGCGCGGGCGAACCTGCCGAGTGCTTCGCGGGGCGTGGTCGGCGTGCCCGGATGACGCGGGTCGGTCTGGTGGGCGGCGGCCTCGGCCAGGACGGCGAAGTAGAGGGCGCGTTTGCCGGGGAAGTTGGAGTACACCGCGCCGCGGGTCAGCTCCGCCCGGTGGGCGATCTCGTCGATCTTGGCGTCCCGGAAACCGCGTTCGGCGAACTCGTCGCGGGCCGCGGCGAGCACCTTGGCGCGGGTCCGTTCCTGCGCCTCCGCACGCGTCAGCCTCATACGGTCACGATATCGAGTCACGTGAGCTCGGCAGGCGGGTCGTCACCGGTCACGAGGGGCCGCTGGGCCCAGGCGACGTCGTGCCAGGCGCCGTGTTTCCAGCCGATCCGCCGGTACGTGCCGACAGGCTCGAACCCCATCGCGCGGTGCAGGCCGACGCTCGCGTCGTTGGGCAGCGTCATGCCCGCCGCGGCCATCCGGTAGCCGCGTTGCGCGAGCCGCTCGAGCAACGCGGTGTACAACGCGCGTCCGCCGCCGGTGCGCCGCCGGCCTCGTTCGAGATATACGCTGACCTCGCACGAGAACCGGTACGCCTCGCGTGCCTTGAACGGTCCGCCGTAGGCGTAGCCCACGACACGGCCGTCGTCGTCTTCCAAGACGAGCCACGCGTGCGTTCTGTTCGCCGTGGCGATGCGGGTCGCCATGTCCGCGGCGGTCGGCGGCTCGGTTTCGAACGTGATCACGGTGTCGGTGACGTACGGCGCGTAGATCGCCGCGCAGGCGTCGGCGTCCAGTTCGGAGGCGTCCCGGATCTTCATGGATCACATAGTATCTATTCCTGACGCTATAGTGACACCCATGGAGGATCTGGCCGTGTCGCTGGCCGAAACCCTGCGCGCCGCCCGGGAAGCCCAGGAACTGTCCACGAACGCCCTGGCCGGCCGGTCCGGCGTGTCCCGGGCGATGATCGCCAAGATCGAACGCGGGGACGCCCAGCCGACCGCGGTGCTGCTGGGCAAGCTGGCCGCGGCCTTGGGCATGACGTTGTCGTCGCTGATCGCGCGGGCGGAGGCGAACACGCAGCGGGTGCGGAGGTTCGCCGACCAGCCCGTGTGGACCGACCCGGAGACCGGCTATCGCCGCCGCGCGGTCTCTCCCGGCAGCGGCGGCCCGCTCGAACTGGTCGAGGTCGACCTGCCCGCCGGGGCCGTGGTGTCGTATGGCGCGGAGTCGTACACCTTTCTCCATCATCAGATCTGGGTGCTGTCCGGGCATCTGCGGTTCCGCGAGGGCGACGTCGACCACGAACTCGACCCCGGCGACTGTCTGCAGCTGGGGCCGCCGGCGCCGTGCTCGTACATCAACCCGACCACCGAGAACTGCCGCTACCTCGTGGTGATCAGCAAACGCCTCGGCGGCTAGACCTCCCAGGATCAGGTTCAGACCTGGGTCACACCGCCGTCGACGGGCAGCTCGGCCCCGGTGACGAAGCCGGCGTCCTCGGACGCGAGGAACAGCGCCGCCGTCGCGACTTCGACCTCCGCGCCGAGACGGCCCGCCGGCACCAGCGAGACGGTCTCGTCCTTGAACTCCTGCGGCAGGGCGTCGAACGCGGGGGTGTGGATCGCACCCGGGTTGAGCACGTTGACCCTGATGCGCCGGTCCTTGAGGTCGGTGGTCCAGGTGCGGGCGAACGAGCGCAGCGCGGCCTTGCTCGCGGCGTAGACGGTGGTGCCGGGACTGCCCTGCACCGCGGCCGCCGAGCCGTTGAGGATGATCGACGCGCCGTCGCTCATGAGCGGCAGCAACTTCTGCACGGTGAAGAGCGGGCCGCGGACGTTGACACCGAAGACGGCGTCGAAGGACTCTTCGGTCACGCTGCCAACCGGTTCGTTCAGCGTCCACGTGCCGGCACTGGCGAACAGCACGTCGACCCGGCCCTGCTGCGTGCTGACGACATCGACCAGGCGGTCGATGTCGGCCAGGTTGCCCGCGTCGCCCTGCACGCCGGTGACGTTGCGGCCGATGTCGGCGACAGCGTCGTCCAGCTTGTCCTTGCGTCGCCCGGTGATGAAGACGTGCGCTCCCTCGGCGACGAACAGCTTGGCGGTCGCCAGAGCCATCCCTGACGTGCCACCGGTGATGACCGCGACCTTGCCGTCGAGCTTCAACACCCACTCCTTCCGTTCGATGAATATGAGGCATGCCTCATGTACGTCCGGAACGTTAGCAGGAGGACTTGACCGGCGACCTCGGTAACCTGAGGTATATCTCACCTTGGTACGGTGGTGGCATGCCGCCCGACCCATCCCTGCCCAACCGGCGGGACGCCCGCCGCAACCGCGACCTGTTCATCGAGCACGCCAAGGCCACCTTCGCCGAGCATGGTGTGGACGCGTCGCTCGAACGGATCGCACGCGAGGCCGGTCTGGCGATCGGGACCCTTTACCGGCACTTCCCCACTCGCGTCGACCTGCTGCTCGCGGTGTTCGAACCGAAGCTGCGCGATTTCCTCGCCACGGCCGAGGCCGCGCTGAAGATGGCCGATCCGTGGGAGGGGTTCCTCGTCTTCCTCGAGGCACTGTGCGGTGCCCAGGCGTACGACCGCGGCTTCAACGACTTCATCGCACGGCGTTTCCCACGCGACGAACGCACCGAGGTGATGCATGACCGCGTCTGCCAGCTCGCGCGAAGCATCCTCAGCCGGGCCCAGGCGGCGGGCGTCGTGCGTCCGGACATCGCCGAGGCCGACCTCATCGCGCTGCTCTGGGCGAACAGCCGGATCGCCGAAGCCACCCGTCAGGTCGCGCCCGGGGTATGGCGGCGCCACATGCACTTGGTGATCGACGGGTTCCGTGCCGGCGACCGGCACGAACTGCCGGAGCCCTCCCTGAGTCCGGAGCAGCTGTACCGGGTCATGGCCCGCCTGGGCGAATAGCGCGACCGCCTCCGGTTCCTTTTCAGGTCAGGAACTGGCCGCAATCCACGAGAAGGTTCCGGCATGACCACACAGATTCAGCTGGCCCCGTACTTCGGCTACCGCGACGCCCCGGCCGCCATCGACTGGCTGAGCAAGGCCTTCGGGTTCGAGGCGACCATGCAGTTCCCCGACGAGCAGGGCGGTGTCGCCCACGCCGAACTGCGCCTCGGCGACGCGGTGATCATAGTGTTCAGTGATCACGACGGGTACGAACGGGCACCGCGTCAGGGCGACACCTCGGGGCAGGGCGTGTACCTGGCCGTCGACAGCGAGGCGACCGTCGACCGGATTCACCGGCAGGCCACGGCCGAAGGCGCGACCACCATCTGGGAGCCCGCCCACTCGGAATGGAACTACCGCTGCCGGGTAGCCGATCCGGAGGGCTTCGAGTGGTCGTTCGGCATCCACCTTCCCGGCGCGCCCCAGCAGGACTGGAGCTAACCTGGTGGACGCGAAGTCCCGGATGTGAGGAGACCAGTGCCCGAAGGCCTGCGCGCCGACTGTTCCCGCTGCTTCGGGCTGTGCTGTGTGGCGCTGCCGTTCGCGGCCTCGGCCGATTTCGCGATCAGCAAGGACGCCGGCAAGCCCTGCCCCAACCTGCTGGCGGACTACCGGTGCGGCATCCACGCCGGCCTGCGGGAGCGAGGCTTTCCCGGCTGCACGGTGTTCGACTGTTTCGGCGCGGGCCAGCAGGTCTCCCAGGTCACGTTCGCCGGCCGGGACTGGCGCGGCGACCCGGGCCGCGCGAAACGGATGTTCCAGGTCTTCCCGGTGATGCGGCAGCTGCACGAGCTGCTGTGGTACCTGACCGAGGCGATGAGCCTCGACGCCGCGCGCGGGCTGCGTGACCAGCTCGCCGCGGCGCTGGAGGAGACCGAGAAACTCACGCACGCCAGCGCCGAGACGATGATCGAGCTGGACCTGCCCGCCCACCGTTCGAAGATCAACGAGCTGCTGCTGCGGGCCAGTGAGCTGGCCAGGGCGGGCACCGGCGGCCCGAACCGGCGGGGCGCGGACCTGATCGGCGCGAAGCTGCGCGGCGCCGACCTGCGGGGCGCGAGTCTGCGGGGTGCGCTGTTGATCGGTGCCGACCTGCGGGGCGCGGACCTGCGGCTGGCCGATCTGATCGGCGCCGACCTGCGGGACACCGACCTGACAGGTGCGGATCTGACCGGCAGCATCTTCCTGACACAGTCGCAGGTCAACGCCGCGCGGGGGGACGCGACGACCAAGCTGCCGCCGTCGCTGACCCGCCCGGCGCACTGGAAACGGGCCCCCACCGGTAAACGGCGGCCCGCCCGGCGGCGATGACCGTGTTGACCGCTGTTTCACCCCGCAGGCAGGATGTGGTCTAGACAACACACCATCCCTGCACCCTGCACGCAAGGACTACTGGTGATCACACGACTCGCGGCGAGCCTCGCCGCCCTGCTGCTGGTAGCCGGTTGCGGAAGCGACTCGTCATCCACTCCGCCGCCCCCGTCGTCGCCCGAGGCGCGGTCCAACACGGTCCAGATAGCCACCGATCCGTGCTCACTGCTGACCAACGACGAGGCCACCGCGCACGTCGGCGCCCCGGTCACCGGCGCACCCGACGACCTGCCGAACGTCGGCCGTGGGTGCCGGTGGGAGGCGCCGGGTGGCGCGGCGTACCTCAGCGTCATCCTCAACACACCCACGTTCCCCGATATCAGCACCTCGTCACAGCGGACCGTGGACATCGGCGGCAAGCAGGGCGCGGTGCTGGCCGACGACGGCCTGTACTGCCTGGTCTACGTCAACGGCGGCACACCCTGGCTGCAGTTCAGCAGCCAGAGCGCGGACACCGGCAAAGCGGTGGCCAGGACCGCCGAGTGCGACCGGTCCGTGCCGGTGATCCAGAAAGTCGTCGCCAACCTCAAGTGGTAGACCGGCCGGCCGGATCTCAGGCCAGCCGGAACGCCAGTTCAGTCTCCCACTTGCCCATGTCGGGCTCGACGGCCGGGTCGGTCTTGAGGATCTCCAGCCGGCACCCCCACCGCTCGCCCCGGTCGGTGTCCGTCATGTCCCAGGTCAGGCCCTCGTCGGCGGCCCACTCCCGCAACTGGCGGGTGACCTCGAGCAGTTCGTCCGGGTGCCCGACGTGGGTGAGGCTGACGTACCGGCCGGCAGGCAGCACGTCGCCGACGATGTCGCCCTCACCTGGGACAACGGCCGCGACCGGCACGCCAGCCTCAACCTCTAGTTGAGCTTGCATGTCGATCAGGGTGTAGCGGAAGAAGGGCGCGCCGGCCAGCTCCACGCCGCGGTGCGTCAGCGTGCCGATCAACTCGGGCAACCTGTCGGCGATCTCACCGAAGGTCTCAAGGGTCACGGTCCCGCGCACCGCCGCGTACGGCTGCTCGGCGCGCTCAACGATCTCGGGTTTGATGCTCACGAGTCCTAGGACGGATCATCGTCCCGAAACTCATCGCCCGAAACTCACCGCTCTGGGGCGACACCGCGCGCACATGCTTCCGCGCGTTCGGTCAGCAGCGCTCGTTCCCGCTCGTTGCCCGTCAGCGACGCGGCCCGCTCGAACTCCGCGTGCGCCTCCGCGAAGCGGCCCAGTTTGGCCAGCATGTCGCCCCGCACCGTGGGCAGCAGGTGGTAGGACTTCAGGCTCGGTTCGTCGGCGATCATGTCGATCAGTTGCAGGCCGACCTCGGGGCCGAACGCCATGGACAGCGCGACCGCGCGGTTGAGCTCGACGATCGGCGAGCGCATGAGGTCGGACAGTTCCGCGTACAGCGCCGCGATCTGGGCCCAGTTGGTGTCCTCGGCGACGCGGGCACGGGCGTGGCAGGCGGCGATCGCGGCCTGCACCGTGTACGGGCCGCGTTTGTCGCTGAGGCTTTCGGCCTTCTCCAGCGCGGCCAGGCCGCGGCGGATGAGCATCTGGTCCCACCTGGACCGGTTCTGCTCCAGCAGCAGGATCGGTTCGCCGTTGGCGTCGGTGCGGGCCTTGGACCGCGATGCCTGGATCTCCAGCAGCGCGACCAGGCCGTGCACTTCGGCGTCGCCCGGGGTCAGCCCGGCCAGCACCCGGCCGAGCCGCAGTGCCTCGTCGCAGAGGGTGGGCCGCAGCCAGTCGTCGCCCGCGGTGGCCGAGTAACCCTCGTTGAAGATCAGGTAGATCACTTCCAGCACGGACGCGAGCCGCTGCGCCCGTTCGCCCGCCGGTGGGATCTCGAACGGGACCTTGGCGTCGGCCAGTGTCCGTTTCGCGCGCACGATCCGCTGCTGGATGGTCGACTCGCCGACCAGGAACGCGCGGGCGATCTCCTTGGTGGTCAGCCCGCCGAGCATGCGCAGGGTCAGCGCGACCTGTGCCTCGGTGGACAGCACCGGGTGGCACGCGGTGAACACCAGGCGCAGCACGTCGTCGCCGATGTCGTCGTCGAGCGCCGCGTCGATGTCCGGTTCGGGGTTGACCCCGCCGGTCTCGATCTCGTGCCCGAGTTCCTGGACCTTGCGGGCGAACACCTGCTCACGCCGGACGTGGTCGATCGCGCGGTGCTTGGCCGTGGCCATCAGCCAGGCGCCGGGGTTCTTCGGCACACCCTGCTGCGGCCACTGCTCCAACGCGGCGACCAGCGCGTCCTGCGCGAGTTCCTCGGCGCGGCCGACGTCCCGGACGATTCGGGTGAGGCCGGCGATCACCCTGGCCGACTCGATCCGCCAGACCGCGTCAATCGCCCGATGTGTCTCGGTTACCGTCACGAGGACGCATCCCAGCAGCTACCGGGCATGCGCTGCAACCGGTCCGGGGAAATCACGGTTCGGCACCGGGGATCACCTGGCGGGCGGCGCCGTGACGACGCCCGCCAGTGCCCCGTCCGGTCAGCCGAGCACGGCGCCCTGCTTCGGCCAGCCCTGCGGTGAGTCCTCCCATGGTTCCTGACGGCCGTACGGGGTGAAATCGATGAAGTTGTACGGCGTGAACAGGTGGTCCAGCCCGCGGGCGTACGCCGAGTAGGTGTGGTAGACCGTGTCGCCGTCACGCAGGAAGACGCTGTTAGCGGCCCAGTCGCCGGTCAGCATGTCGTCGGTGAACCCGCGGCTGTTGAGCTCCTGCTTGGACAGGTAGTTGTATTCCACGGGCTGACGGGACTCGTCCAGCGACGCGTGCATGTCGTAGTTGAAGTCGCTGCCGTGTGAGGAGTAGAAGGGGAACGTCCACCCGTTCTTCTGCTTGTAGGCCAGCACTTTCTCGGCCGGTGCGCGGCTGATCGCGGCGAAGGTGATGTCGAGGCTGTGCAGGTGCGACAGCATCTGCGGGGTGAAGTTGAGGTGGGCCGCCGCCGTGCAGCTCGGGCAGCCCGAGTCGATCTCGTCGCGCCACATGAAGTGGTGCACGTAGAGCTGGCGGCGGCCCTCGAACAGCTCCGCGAAGCTGAGCTCGCCGTCCGGCCCGGTGAACACGTAGTCCTTCTCGACGCGCACCATCGGCAGCCTGCGCCGCTCGGCGTTGAGCCGGTCCCGGACCTTGGTCGCTTCCTTCTCCTTGGCCAGCAGCGCTTTGCGGGCGGCCAGCCATTCCTGCCGGGACACCACGGGCGGCAAGGCGGTTGTCATCTGCGTCTCCGTTCGGTCAGTGTGGACACCTACCAGGACAGATCCGCCCGCCGTCGCAAACTCATCGGACCGCTCGCGATGAGTTTTCCCGAGCAGATCCGTCAGTACCGGTGACGAGCTGTTTCACGGCGGGAGGGACGGGTGTGACCAGGCGGGACGAGGAGTTCCAGCACGCGGCGGATCCGTACCGGGGCGAGTTGCTCGCGCACTGCTACCGGATGCTGGGGTCGGTGCACGAGGCCGAGGACCTGGTGCAGGAGACGTACCTCAACGCGTGGCGCGGGTATTCGTCGTTCGAGGGCCGCTCGTCGATCCGGACCTGGCTCCACCGGATCGCCACCAACGCGTGCCTGAGCGCGCTGGAAGGCCGGGAGCGCCGCCCGCTGCCGATCGGATTGGGCCCGGCCAACGCCGATCCCGAGATGGCACCGGTCGAGCAGGCCGATGTGCCTTGGCTGGAGCCCATTCCCGACTCGTCGGTCGACCCGGCGTCGATCGTGACGTCCCGGGAGAGCATCCGGTTGGCGTTCATCGCCGCGCTGCAGCACCTGCCCGCCCGGCAGCGAGCGGTGCTCGTGCTGCGGGACGTGCTGAAACTGCGTGCCGCCGAGGTCGCCGACATGCTCGACACGACCACCGCCGCGGTCAACAGCGCCCTGCAGCGCGCGCACGCGCACCTGGCCACCGTCGCGCCGAGTCGTGACACGGTGGCCGAGCCGACCAGCGCACAACAGCGCGAACTGCTGGACCGGTTCGTGGTCGCGTTCGAAGCCAAGGACATCCCGGCGATCGTCGAGGTGTTCGCCGAGGACGCGGTCATGCAGATGCCGCCGTTCGCCGGCTGGTACCGCGGCGCCCGCGACATCGCCCGGCTGGTCGGCAAGTGGTGCCCGGGCGGCCCGGACGATCTGCGGCTGCTGCCGGTCAACGGCAACGGCCAGCCGGGGTTCGCCACCTATATCCGGGCCTCGGTGATCGGCCGGACCGGCTCGTTCGTGCCGTGGAAGCTGGAACTGCTGGAGCTGACCGGGGCGGGTGTCCGGCACTCGACGTCGTTCTTCGACACCCGCCTGTTCAGGGTGTTCGGGCTGCCCTGCTGCGTCAGGTGACCGGGTCGAGCCGGGCGAACGGGAACCGGCGTTCGGTCTGCTCCTCGTACTTGTGCAGGTCCGGCCAGTACTCGGCGAACTTGGTGTAGATGCGCAGCCACTCCGGTCCCTGGCGGAAGATCACCGGCTTGACCGTCAGGGTCTGCTCGCCGACCTCGATGGTGACCTCGTCGGCGGCCTCGATGTTGAGAAACCAGTCGGGGGTCTTCTGTGCGCCGCCCGCGCTGCCCATCAGCACGTAGCTGCCCTCGTAGGGCATGTAGAGCAGCGGCGTGATCATCTCCCGGCCGCTTCTGCGGCCCTTGTGGTGCAGCAGGGTGACGTTCGCGTCCTGGAAGAAGCCGCCGACGACGCCCTTGTTGGCGCGGAACTCCTCGATCACCTGAGCGTTGAAGTCGCTCACTCAATCCCCTAAACAGTGGTTAGTGTTTCCTGTACACCATTAAGGATGTATTCACCGTTGTTAAGCTGTCAAGGGTGAAGCTCACTGCGGACGTCATCGCGCGCACAGCGCTGGAGATGCTGGGCGAGACCGGTTTGGACGGCCTGTCCATGCGGTTGGTCGCCGCGCGCCTGGATGTCCAGCCGGCCGCGCTGTACTGGCACGTGAAGAACAAGGCGGAGTTGCTCGACGCGATGGCGTCGGCGATCTTCAACGACGCCGCCGACGGCCTGGAAGCGCCCCGCGCGGGCGTGACCTGGCAGCAGTGGCTGGCCGACTGGGCGCGCCAGCTGCGCACGGCGATGCTGCGCTACCGCGACGGCGGCCGGATCTTCGCCAGCAGCAGCGTCACCGAACCGGCCCTGTTCCGCGCGACCGAACTGGCGCTACGCACCCTCCAGGACGCGGGCTTCGACGTCCAGCCCGCCGCCCGCAGCCTCGCCGCGCTCGTGCACTACGCCGTCGGGTTCACCATCGAGGAGCAGAACCACACGTACAAGTCGGGAACCGCGCACGGCGTGCTCGACGCGGCCAGGTTCCCGTTGACGGCGCAGGCGTACGTGGACGACGAGCTGTTCGACCCGAACACCGACGAGTGCTTCGAGTACGGCATGAAGATCATCCTCGCCGGCATGCAAGCCACCCGCTAAGGCGTCCTCCCGGTAGGGCTCGGACCCGACCGGGGCCTGCGCAGGTGTTGGTTATGTTGTTTGCAGGCTCTTGCGGCCGGCATCAGGGTCACGGGACCGTTGGCCGGTCACCTTCGGTGAATGGGTTGTGACCGCATGGTGGGCCTTCTCTCGCAGTCCTACTGCCGCGGGCTCGTCGCGACAGCTCGCGATGGTCGCGATCGCTGTCGAGAGGAGGGTCGTTGTGAGGCAACCCGGGAACCGAACGGCTCGGCCGAGGACGCCGGCGGGCAGGACATCCCAGCCCAGGGGTTCAGGTCGGCTGTCAGGTGGCCTCCGCATGAGGGCACCTCATGCCTGGAGGGGGATGCGCGCGGTACTGCTGATTCTGGAGGCCGTCATCGCAGCCCTGAAGGAGGATGAGGCCCTCGCCATGACGGCGAGGGCACTCGTCGCGGTGGGTGACATGATCGTCGACGCTGGCGCGCACAAGCGGTCATGACACCAGGTCCGGCCGTCGCATGGCGGCCGGGCCGTCGCCTACACCAGGGAACAACACACGCCGGGAATCAGACAAGAGCCGCTGGCACCTCGGTACCGTGCGGGCGACACAAAATCGGTTTCGTGTCGAAGTTTCTTACGAGCCGGGAAGGAACCGTTCGGTGGAAGCCGCGACCGGGGGTATCTGCCAGGTGTGTGGCGAGCCGCTTCCGACGACGTCTGACGTGGGACGCCCGCGCAAGTTCTGTTCGGACAGGTGCCGGTCCTACGCGCACCGCGTGCGGGACCGTGCGAACCATCGAGCCGAGGCTCGCCGGTCTCGCCTGTGCCAGAACGAGATAGCCGGACATCAGTGCAACCGTGCGGCCGAGTTCGTGCTCACGGTGAACGGCCAGGACTTGAGAGTCTGCGCCGCCTGCCACGAGCTGACGCTGGCCTTCCTGGTCAATCAGGGCACGTCTGCCGAAATGGTGGACACGCGGAGGATCTCCGACGCGCCTGCGGACGCCGCGGGCGCATCGTCCGTTCCCAGGCTCTCGCAAGGGGGAGGCCGGGTCCTGGTGATCGAGGACGAGCCGGCCTTCCTCGAACCGCTGGTGTTCCTCCTGAAACACGAGGGGTACGACACCGTGGGAGTCACGGACGGGCCAAGCGGGCTGCAAGAGGCATACGCGCACCGGCCGGACGTCGTTCTGCTCGATCTCATGCTGCCCGGGATGAGCGGCCTGGAGGTGTTGCGCCGGCTACGCGAGGTCAGCGACGTCCAGGTGATCGTGGTGACGGCCAGAGACTCCCTCGACGACAGGATCCTCGGATTGAACAGCGGCGCGGACGACTACGTCGTCAAGCCGTACCACACGAAGGAACTCATCGCCCGCGTCCGCCGGGCGATGCAACGACGCCACCCTGGCAGTCCGGCGGGACACATCTATGACGACGGCGTGTTGTACCTGGACACCCGAACGAGAGAGGTGCAGGCGGCTGGTACCGGGCTGAAGGTGACTCCACACGAGTTCCGCCTGCTCGAACTCCTTGCCCGCTCGGCCGGCACAGCTCAGCCGGCCGGCACGATAGTCGCCGCCGTGTGGGGAGCATCCAGACCCGCGACCGTGTCCGACACGGACAGCAAAAGAAACCTTGCGGTCCTCGTCGCACGGCTGCGGCGCAAGCTGGACATGACCGATCTGGGCGGCGGGGTGATCGTCGCCGCGAGAGGCCAAGGCTACTTCTACCGGCCACCGAACAGCACGGCGGTTCCGATGACGCAGACAGCCGCTCCTGCTGATCCGCCCGGCGGTTACGGTCACGCGGGCCGACTCCTCGACACGCTCAACGCCAGGGATTCACAGCCCGGTGCCAGCGAGTGATCGCACGCGCAGCGGCGGCTCGCTGAAATGGCCTGGCCGAACAACTCCACGACCGCACGTCGGTCGCCGACTGCGCCGGCAGCGTGAGCAAGGCCGGATCACGCCGCGTGCGCCAGAACCCGGGGGTGATGCGGGTCAGACCTGCTCGGTCCACGGGCCAGGTGGATGCTCGTTGTGGGGCAGCCACAGTCGTGGTTGCAGATGCTCGTACCGTTCGGTGAACTTCTCGTCCCCGGGATACCGGCCGTTGCGGTCTGGCCAGAGAAGTTGAAGGAACGGCACGGTCGGGGTGGCGCGGTAGAATCCCATGGACGTACCGAAGAAGACCTTGCGCCAACCTTCGTCCACGGACCTGAGCGTGACCCGGTAGTCACCGCTGAGGATCTCGTCGAGCTCGTCGTCGGCGGCCGGCGTGCGGCCCGCGGCGATGTGATCACCGACTGCGTTGAGGCACCGCATCATCACGTCCGGCTCAAGACCGAACGTGGCGATCTCGGGCGAACGGTAGGTGTGCCACAGCCCGACGGTGAACGCCCAGCCCGCGCTGGTGTCGTCTTCCGGTATCGCCAGCACGCCCCAACCGGTTTCACCGATGTCGTCGACCAGTTTGGCGTCGATATCGTCGAGCCTGTCGCGATCGCCGTAGTCCTGGCAGACCAGGCATCGGCAGATCGCGGCTTCTTCGGCGAGCATGGCCCGGAACGGTAGCGCACGCGTGCCGAGGCTGTATCCACGGAACGGACGCCTGGCGCCGACGTTGGACCGGTTTCCGGTTCACCCGCAACCGGGCGCGACGCGGAGCGCCGGTGATCCGTCAAGCGGGCTGGCGCGGTGCCGCCCGGGTGAGGCGTTGTTCCAGCCCGTCGAGGAGGACCTCGATGCCCAGTTCGAACAGCTGCTCGCCGGACATCGCGACGTCGGCGACCTTGTGCAGGCTGGGGTAATCGGCCTCCGGCGGATCGATCGGACGGGCCGGTTGCTGGGCGGTACTCAGCACGTGCGCGGCCAGCAACTGGGCGATACCCGCTGCTTCGTCGTCCGGGAAGCCCGCCTCGAGCAGGATTCGGACGGTGGTATCGACGTGTCCCAGGCGGTGCGGGCCGGTGGGCGGCCGTTCGCGCAGCAGCGTTGCCGCGTCACGGTGGGCGGTCAGTAAAGTCCGGAACTGCCTCAGCCCGCTGGCGAGTTGGTCGCGCCATGACATCGTGGGGTCGATGTCGAACGCGTCCGCGCAGATCGCCTCGGCGACCAGGTCGAGCAGTTCGGCCTTGTTCTTGACGTGCCAGTAGAGCGTCGGTGACTGCACGCCGAGCTTGGCGGCCAGCCGCCGGGTGCTCAGATCGGCCAGTCCCACTTCGTCGAGCAGTTCGACAGCCACCTCGGTGATCTGCCGGATGTCCAAGCGAGCCACACGACAGACTTTATCAGTGGTAGAGTGTCTCTATCGGCGATAGAGACACTGCGTGTCGGGGGTGACTGAACATGTGGACGGGGATTCTGCGGGTCGTGGTGGTGCTGTGCTCGGTCGTGTTCACGATCGGCACGGCGCTGCACGGGTTTGTGATCATCGATGCGGGTGTGCTCGCCCGCACGATGGAGCTGGCCGGGAGCGGGGCCGATCCCGGCGGGTTCTTGACGGGGTTCCGGGTGGTCGGTGCGGTGTTCGTGGTGGCCAACGCGGTGGGGCTGCTGGCTTTACGCGCCGGGAACTGGCTGTTCTGGGTGGTGCTGGCGGTCAATGCCGGCCAGGCGGCGGGTGTGGTGATGGTGCCGCCCGAGATGTTCGACGCGGTGGTCGAGACGTACGGCTGGGCCGGTGTGCTGCCGTCGGTGGTGACTGATGGCGGTGCGCTGATCCTGGTGCTGGTCATGCTGGGCAGGGTGCTGGCCGTGGTGCGGCGACGGTCCGGGAGCGCTCAGCCCACCGCACAGCCGGGCCGATGACCAGGCCGGTGATCATGAAGACGGCGCCGAGCACGAGCCAGCCCGGGATTCCCCAGGTGACGATGAGGGTGGTGAGCATCAGCGGGGCGATCACTCTGGCGACGGCCAGGCCGTTGCCGAACAGGCCCTGGTACTGGCCCTGCTTGTCCGGCGGGGCGAGGGTGAAGCTGATCTCCCATGCGCCGGCGGACTGCGTCATCTCGCCGTAGGTCTGCACGAGTGCGGCCACGAGCAGGATGCCTGCGGCGAGCCAGGCCGAGGTGCCCAGTGCGGAGAGCGCGAACACGACACAGGAGACAAGCAGCATCGCTCCGGCCCGGCGCATGGAGCGGGCGGCGGACTGCAGGGAGGTGACCTGCCGGGCGATACGGACTTGGAACAGCACCACGGAGACGGTGTTGAGCAGCAGGATCGCGGAGACCATCCAGCGTGGCGCGTCGGTGTGCTGCACGATCCACAGGGGCGTGGCCAAGGTGATCAGGGGGACGTGCAGCAGCATGATCGTGTTGAGCAACGCGAGCAGGGCATAGGGCCGGTCGCGCAGGACGGCGAGTTTCGGTCCGGCGCTGGGCGTAGGCGCGACCTCCGGCAGCGGGCGCAGGATCGCCGCGCAGATCAGGAAGCTGACCGCGTCGACGCCGAAGACCGTCATGTAGGCGGCCGGGGTGTCGACGTAGAGGGCGAGGCCGCCGAGGCCTGCGCCGATGGCGATCCCGCCGTTGATGGCGGCCTGGATGACCGCGCGGGTTCTGGTGCGCAGCTCCGGTGGGACAAGGCCGGCCAGCAGAGCCTGCCGGGCGCCGGTCAGCCCGCATTGGCAGCTGGTGTAGAGGCAGACGGCCGCGAGGAACGGCAGGAAGGAGCGTACGAACAGGAACAGGCAGATCGCTGTCGCTGTGGCGATGGCCAGCAGGATCGCGGTGGTCCGCGGACCACGCCGGTCGGCGAGGTGTCCCAACGGCACGCCGGCCACGAACCCGACTGCCCAGCCGATTGTCAGCCCGAGCCCGACCTGCGTGGCCGACAGGCCGACAACGCGCGTGAAGTACAGCGCGGAGGTGACGTAGAAGGCGCCGTCACCGATCGAGTTGGTCAACTGAGCCGCTGCGAGTCTGCGCACGACAACGAACCTACGGAGTAGATTGGTCGGTCGTTATAGCCAATTTCCACACAACTGAATGGACCAATAGGCTACGTGTCCCGCGGTCCTGGGCACGAGGCGTCCGCCTGGAACGACCAGCGTCGTGAGTGCTGGCCGGTCATGCGACAGGCGCGGCGGCGAGCGACCTGCGGCGTGTGGGATAGCCAATTTGGTGCGCTGAGCTTGCCGCGTGGAGAGCCGGCCTGGGCCGTCGTGGCGCTGGGCCTGGGTGGAGGGATCGAGCGTCGTGGTGCGAAAGCAGGAGACCGCGTACACCTGGGATTTCCACGTCAGCCTGGAGGGCCGGGGCGATCTGTCCGCGCGGATCTACCGGGAGCTGCTGGCGGCGGTCGTGGAGGGGCGGTTGCGGCCGGGTGAGCGGTTGCCGCCGACGCGGGAGCTCGCGCAGCGGCTGCAGGTGTCGCGCACGACGGTGACCGACGTGTACGAGCGGCTGACCGCGGAGGGGTTTCTGGTCGGCCGGGTGGGTGCGGGCACGTTCGTCAGTGACCAGCCGGCGAAGCCTGTCCCCCGTGGGCGACGACGTGACCGTGGTGTGGTGCGGCCGCGGCGGGTGTGGGCGTCGGTGGCGGAGCCGCAGGTGGACCTGGTGCTGCCGTACGACTTCCAGCTGGGAGTGCCGGATGGGCGGTTGTTCCCGTTGGAGACGTGGCGGCGGTTGGTCAGCCGGGAGCTGCGGGGCCGGACCGTGCATCCCGCCCGGTATGCCGATCCGGCGGGGCATGGCGGGCTTCGGGCGGCGATCGCGCGGTACATCGCCCTGTCGCGTTCGGTGCTCGCGGATGCCGAGGACGTTCTGGTCACGCAGGGGGCTCAGCAGGCGCTGGATCTGGTCGGTCGGGTCCTGGTCGAGCCGGGCGACGTGGTGGCCGTCGAGGAGCCGGGCTACTCCCCTGCCCGGCGGTTGTTCCAGTCGTTGGGTGCGCGGGTGGCCGGGGTGCCGGTGGACGGCGAAGGTCTTGACGTCACGGCGATTCCGGCGAAGGCGCGGCTGGTGTACACGACGCCGTCGCATCAGTTCCCGTTGGGCACGCCGATGTCGTTGGCGCGGCGTACCGCGTTGCTGGCGTGGGCCGAGCGGCATGACGCGGTGATCGTGGAGGACGACTACGACAGTGAGTTCCGGTTCTCCGAGCGGCCGTTGCAGCCTTTGCAGAGCATCGATCGCAGCGGCCGTGTCGTGTACGTCGGGTCGTTCTCGAAGATCATGCTGCCGATGCTGCGGGTCGGGTTCCTGGTGGCGCCGCCGTCGTTGCGCTCCTCGCTGCGGACGGCCAAGCAGCTCGTGGACATGCAGGGTGATCTGGTCACGCAGGGCGCGCTCGCCCAGTTCATCGAGGAGGGCCTGCTCGCCCGCCATGTCCGTAAGGCGACGCGGGAGTACGCCGCACGGCACGAGTTGATCAGCGCGACGCTGCGGCGGGAGTTCGACTGGCTGACGGTGGTTCCCTCCAGCGCGGGTCTGCATCTGTGTGCGCGGACGGAGTTCGATCCGGTCGGTGTTGTCGCGCGGGCGCGTGAGGCCGGTGTGGGTGTGCAGGCGCTGGCGGACTTCTGTGCCGGGGCGCCGCAGCACGGGATCGTCCTCGGGTACGGCGGGATCCAGGTGCCGCAGATCCCGGACGGGCTGCGGCTGCTCGGTGCGGCCCGGCGCTGAGGACCAATTTCGCCGAATTGGCTATGGGTGTCGCTGGAGTGGCCTTTTAGCGTCGGGGGTATGCGAATCCGGATCATTGACGCGTTCACGGACCAGCCGTTGCGGGGTAACCCGGCCGCGGTGTGCCTGCTGGCGGATGGCTGGCCGGATGAGGACTGGATGCGGCAGGTGGCGGCCGAGATGAACCTGTCCGAGACCGCCTTCGCGCATCCGGTGGACAATGCCGACGCGGATTACGCGTTGCGGTGGTTCACGCCGGAAGTGGAGGTCGACCTGTGCGGGCACGCGACCCTCGCGACGGCACACGCGCTGCGCGCTGACCGGGACGCAGCGGCGACAGTCAGGTTCAGCACCCGCAGCGGAATCCTTGTCGCGCACAGCTTCGACGACGGCAGGATCACGTTGGACTTCCCCGCGGCCACGCTCGAGGAGGTCTCGGTGCCCGACGGGCTGGCCGAGGCGCTCGGTGCCGTGCCGCTGGCGGCGTACCGGACCGGCGCGTTGGGTGATCTGCTGGTGGTGCTGTCCGATGAGGACACTGTGCGGGGGTTGCGCCCGGACATGGCGGCGATCAAACGGTTCGAGGAGCACCACGAGATCCGTGGCGTGATCGTGACGGCTGAGGCGGCCGAGTACGACTTCGTGTCGCGGTTCTTCGCGCCGCGCGACGGCTTCCGGGAAGACCCGGTCACCGGCAGCGCGCACACCGCGTTGGCGCCGTACTGGTCCGCGCGGTTGGGCAGGCCGAGTCTGGTGGGGTTGCAGGCGTCGAAGCGGACGGGTGTGGTGCGCACCGAGGTGCACGGTGACCGGGTGCATTTGACGGGGCACGCGGTCACCGTGCTGGACGGTGTCCTTCAGATCGAGAGCAAGGCGGTGGCCGGGTCGGTCTCGGGTGGCCCGGCCGGGAGCCATTCGCCGTCCTGACGCCGATAGGGGTACCAGCGGCCGTCCTTGCCCAGCCGGAGCTGAGTGGTGCCCGCGGTCCAGTGGTTGCGGGACTGTTCGAGTGCCGGGATGTCCTCTCCGGACAGGGCCGCCGCGGCTTTGGCGAGGTCGGTTCTGCCGGGACGCCAGGTGGTTTCGAGTACCTCCAGGCCGGCTGGGCCGCCGTAGGACCAGGCGCGGATCGCGTGGGTGAGGTCGCGGCCGGTCGCTTCGGCCAGTTGCGTGGCCAGTGCCGGGTAGGTCGTGGCCCACCGCACGATGTCCTGCCATTCGGTGAGGTCCTGGATGTCATCGCCGTCCAGCAGGGCTTGTGCGCGGGCCGCGGCGTCGGTCACGAGGTAACGCAGCATGGACGACGGTGGTCCGCTGCGCAGGTGCAGTTCGTCGAGCAGGTGCTGTTCGCCCCGGCCGCGGATGAGCAGCAGCACGAACGGGTCCTCGTCGAGCAGCCACGCGACCTGGTAGGACAGTGCGGCGGCGTGCCGGCACGGCAGTTCCCAGCCTTCGCAGTCGCACTCCGGTTCCAGGTCGGTCATCTGCGGCAGGATCGGCACCTCGGCCGCGGTGAGGTCGTGTGGCATCTCCTTGTCCAGCAGCGCGGCGATGTAGCCGGACTTGACCGCCACCCAGTCCAGCAGCCGGGCCCACTCCGCGTCGGTGAGCTGTGCGATGTGGACGGTCGTGGTGTGCGGGGTGCGGTCGCTGCCGTAGACGGTCGCGGCGATGCGGCCGGGGCTGACGGTGATCGGCCCGACCTGGCCGCCGTAGGCGTACTTGCGGCCGATCTTCATCTGCGTGGAGTCCAGTGCGGCGTCCTCGATGGCGGTGATCCACGCGTTGCCCCACCAGGATCGGGCGAAGCGGGCGCGGCTGCGGGCACCCGCGGGGAAGGCCGGGAAGCCCCGGACGTCAGCGTTCACCATGTCCCCCGCAGTTCGATCAGGTCGGCCAGTTCGGCGTCGGTCAGTTCGGTCAGTGCCGCCTCGCCGGTTCCCAGCACGGCGTCGGCGAGTTTCCTCTTGTCCCGCAGCATCTGCGCGATCCGGTCCTCCAGGGTGCCTTCGGCGATGAGCCGGTGGACCTGGACCGGGCGGGTCTGGCCGATGCGGTACGCGCGGTCGGTGGCCTGGTCCTCCACGGCCGGGTTCCACCAGCGGTCGTAGTGCACGACGTGGTCGGCTCTGGTGAGGTTCAGCCCGGTGCCCGCGGCTTTGAGCGACAGCAGGAACACGGGTGCCTCCCCGTTCTGGAACCGCCGGACCATCCGCTCCCGGGCCGCTACTTGTGTGCCGCCGTGCAGCAGTTGCGTGGTGACGCCCTGGCTGTGCAGGTGGCGCTCCAGCAGGCGGGCCATGGTGACGTACTGGGTGAACACCAGCACGGACCCGTCTTCGGCGAGGATGGTGCCGATCAGTTCGTCGAGCAGTTCGAGCTTGCCGGACCGGCCCGCCAGGTCGGCTTGGGGTTGTTTGAGGAACTGGGCGGGGTGGTTGCAGATCTGTTTGAGCCCGGTGAGCAGTTTCATGATCAGGCCGCGGCGGGCGATGCCGGTGCTGGTCGTGATCCGGGCCATCACCTCGTCGACGAGTGCCTGGTAGAGCCCGGCTTGTTCGCGGGTGAGCGCGACCGGCCGGTCGGTCTCGGTCTTGGGCGGCAGTTCCGGTGCGATGCCGGGATCGGATTTGCGGCGCCGCAACAGAAACGGCCGGACCAGTGGGGCCAGTCCGGCGGGCCGGCCGTCCCAGCGGGCCCGGAACGCCGCCAGGGGCCCGAGCAGGCCGGGGGTGGTCCAGTCGAGGATCGCCCAGAGCTCGGAGAGGGTGTTCTCCACGGGGGTGCCGGTCAGCGCGACCCGTGCCGCGGACGGGATCGTGCGCAGCGCGGTGGCAGTGCCGGACCTGGGATTCTTGACGTGTTGTGCCTCGTCGGCGACCAGCAGGTCCCAGTCCTGCCGGGCCAGCAGGTCGGCGTCCAGGCGCATGGTGCCGTAGGTGGTGAGCACGAATCCGCCGTGCAGGTCGTCGAGGGATCGGGCGGTGCCGTGGAAGCGGCGGACCGGGGTACCGGGCGCGAACCTGGTGATCTCCCGTTCCCAGTTGCCCAGCAGCGACGCCGGGCACACCACGAGGGTGGGCCGCGAACCGCGCCGCAGGTGCAGCGCGATCAGTGTGATGGTCTTGCCCAGGCCCATGTCGTCGGCCAGGCAGCCGCCCAGTCCGAGCGAGGTCATCCGGTCGAGCCACCGCAGGCCGCGCAGCTGGTAGTCACGCAGCGTCGCGGCCAGGCCGGCGGGTTGCCCCGGGTCGTCCTCGAAGCCGCTGTCGGGGTCGGAGATGCGCTGACGCAACGATTCCAGCCAGCCGGTGGCCATCACGGGCACGTAGTCGCCGTCGATCTCGGTCGAGCCGGTCAGCGCCGCGCCCAGCGCTTCGATGGTGGGCAGCGGTTTCAGCGCGCGGTCACGGGCTTTGCGGGCCAGCACCGGGTCCACCAGCAGCCATTGGTCACGCAGGCGCACCAGCGGCCGGTGGGCGTCGGCGAGGATGTCCAGTTCGGCGTCCGACAAAGCCTGCCCGGCGAGGGTGACCTCCCAGTTCAGGTCGAACTCGCCTCCCGGGCCGCCGCTGATGACCGCGCGGGCGGCCAGCGAGCGGGCGACCTCGTCGGGCCACAGCACGTCGATGCCCGCGTCGGTCAGGCGCTGGATCGCGCCGCCGAGCAACTCGGCCATCTCCTGGTCGCCGAGGGGGATCTCGCCGGGTTCGGTGTCGTCGAGGAACCGTTCCAGCGGCGGCCAGACCGTGGCGGCGCGGCGGACGGCGAGCATCGTCGCGGCGTTCCAGTCGCCGGGGAACTCCAGGTGTGCCCGGAATTCGGTGTGGTCGAAGTCGACGGTCAGGCGCAGCGCGACGCGGACCGTGGCGTCGAGCGCGCCGCGGGGCATGTGCTGTGGTTCCCGTGCGGCGAACGCCTGGCCGCCGAGAACCAGGGGCGCCGCCGGGGTGCGCGGGAGTGTGTCGGCGATGGCGTTGTCGAACTCGTCGGCCTCGCCGTCGATCCGCCACGTGTCGTAGCCGCCGGGTGAGATGGCGGGCACGATCCTGCCGTCTGCGATCAGCCGCAGGGCGCGGCGGGTGCGGGGTCCCCAGTGGGGGTCGTGCAGGAGGGTGGGCAGCGCGGCGCCGACCGGGACCCGGACGGTGTCGTCCGAGTCCCGGAAGACGAACTGGCTCGCCCGTGGCGGGTCGGCCGGTTCGAACTCGATCAACGGCTCAGCCTCCGGTAGCGGCGCACGGCCAGCGGGAAGAAGATCGCGAGCAGGACCAGCGGCCACACCAGGGCCATCAGCACGGCGTTCTGGGTGATCCAGGAGTCCGCGGCGATGCCCGGGTTGCCGAACAGGTCCCGGATGGCGGTCACGGTGGAGGACAACGGGTTCCACTCGGCGATGGTTCCCAGCCAGCTGGGCATGGTGCTGGGCGGGATGAACGCGCTGGAGAGGAACCCGACCGGGAACTCCATGGTCTGCATGGCGGTGACCATGGCCTGGTTGCCCGCCATCAGCCCGCAGAAGATGCCGATCCAGATGAACGCGAACCGCAGCAACAGCAGCAGCGCGATCGCCAGCACGGTGTCGCCGGCGCTGCCGTTGCTCTGCCAGCCCATCGCCAGCCCGCACAGCATGAGCACGGTCAGCAGCATGACCGAGTCGATCATGTCGGCGATGCTGCGGCCGAGCAGCACGGCCGAGGGTGACATGGGGATGGACCGGAACCGGTCGGTCACGCCCTTGCTGATGTCATCGGCGATGGCGGTCATCGTGGAGCCGATGCCGAAGAGCATGTTCATCGCGAACATGCCGGGCATCAGGAACGCCTTGTAGTCCCCGCCGCCCGGCACGTTCATCGCACCACCGAGCAGGTAGCCGAAGATCAGCGCGATCAGGACGGTGAACGCCACCCCGAACAGCACCGACCCGGGTTCGCGGACCCAGTGGATCAGTTCGCGCCGGGTGATCGTCCAGCCGTCGACCAGTGCCCATTTCATGCCGCGGCCTCCTTCTCGGTCAGCGACAGGAAGACCTCGTCGAGGGTCGGCCTGCGCAGTGCGATGTCCTCGACGTCGATCCGGGCGGCCTTGAGCGTCTGCGCCACGTCGACCAGCGCGGTGACGCGGTCGGTGACCTGCACGCTGATCCGGCGGGTGTCCTGGTCGACCTCGGCGATGGCGCCCGCGGCCTTGCCGGTCAGTTCGGCCGCGCGGGGCAGGTCGGCGGTGGCGTGCAGCACGACGTCGATGCGGTCGCCACCGAGCTTGGACTTCAGCTGGTCCGGGGTGCCCTCGGCGATCACGACGCCGTGGTTGATCACCGAGATCCGGTCGGCCAGCTGGTCGGCCTCGTCGAGGTACTGGGTGGTCAGCAGGACCGACGTGCCCGCGGCGACCATGTCGCGCACGGCCTGCCAGACCTCGCTGCGGCTGCGGGGATCCAGGCCGGTGGTGGGTTCGTCGAGGAACAGCACCTGCGGCGCGAGGATCATGCCCGCGGCGATGTCCAGCCGTCTGCGCATCCCGCCGGAGTAGGTCTTGGCGGGCCGGTCCGCCGCGTCGGTCAGCCCGAACTGGTCGAGCAGTTCGTCCGCGCGCCGCCGGGCCTGCCTGGCGCCGAGGTGGAAGAGCCTGCCGAACAGCTCCAGGTTCTGCCGGCCGGACAGGATCTCGTCCACCGCGGCGTGCTGGCCGACCAGGCCGATCTTTCGTTTCACCGCCAGCGGGCGGGTGGCCACGTCCAGGCCGGCGACTTCGGCGCGGCCATCGGTCAGTTGCAGCAGCGTCGCCAGGATGCGCACGGCGGTGGTCTTGCCGGCGCCGTTGGGTCCGAGCAGACCGCAGACCGTGCCCTCCGGCACGGCCAGGTCGAACCCGTTGAGCGCGTAGTGGTCGCCGTACCGCTTGCGCAGCCCCTCAGCGACGACCGCGAGTCTTTCGGCCATTCGAGTACCCCACTCCATACTAAAACTTGAATGCCGGGCCGGGAGTATGCACCACCTCGTCCGAACTATGCAAATTTGAGCCCTCGGCACACAGGCGGGTGAACGTGTCGTATCAGGGCGTAACCCGCAGGTCAGAGCACCCTGAGGCGGCACCGGGAGGGCGCGCTCGAGTCAGAGTTGGTCGAGTTGCGCTTTGAGGTCGTGCCAGCTGCCGGGCTTGCCGGGCGAGCCCGGCTCGCCGGCCATCGCGTAGCTGCCCTGTTCCAGCCGGGTCAGCAGGCCCTGGGTCCAGTCGATGCTCGACTCCGCGGAGTGCCCCCACAGCGTGTAGAGCTCCCAGACGTGCTCCGGGCCTTGGGATTTGCGCAGCTGGACCTGGGCGTCGTCGCGCTGCGCCTCCAGCGCGGCCAGGCGTTCACGCAGCAGGGCGACCGCGTCCTGCCGGGTCAGCGCGGGCAGCAGCGCCAGTCCGGCGCCGAGCATGTCGGGACGATGCTCGGGCCGGCGGATGGCGTTGCGCAGCAGTTTCTGGAACTCCAGTTCACCGCGTTCGGTCAGCTCGTACTCGGTGCGGGTGGCCAGGAAGTCCTCGATCAGCGAGCCGCTCTTGGTCAGCTGCTTGAGCGCGTGGTAGATCGAGCCCCACTTGACGTTGGCCCACTGGTCGGCGCCCCAGGCCAGCAGGTCGTTGCCGATCAGGTACCCGTGGGCGCGCCCGTAGCCCCGCACCACTCCGAGCACCAGCAGCCGTGTCGCCGACATGACACGTCAGCCTAAATCAGAGCGTCAGAACGCTGAGCACGGGCAAGATCCCGATCGGCTGCCGCTCGCCGGGCGCGGTTTCCGACACGCCTATTTTCGAAGTTGACTTATATAAGTGACGCCTGTAGCTTTCGCGCCATGGTCGACGTAAACCACCAGATCAACGCCGTTCGCAGGACGATCGGCTCGCGCACGCTGGAGGCCGGTGAGGCCCGGGTGCTCACGATCAGCCAGGCCTACGACACCGATCTCGAGGACCTGTGGGACGCGTGCACGAGCATCGAGCGCATCCCCCGCTGGCTCATGCCGATCACCGGGGAACTCAGGCTCGGCGGGCGTTATCAGCTCGTGGGCAACGCCGGTGGTGTGGTCGAGCGCTGCGACCCGCCCAAGGGCTTCGCGGTGACGTGGGAGATGAACGGCGAGGTGTCCTGGGTCGAGGTGCGGCTGTCGGCCGATCCGGACGGCAGGTCGCGCATCGAGATCGAGCACGTCGCGCATGTGCAGGACGAGATGTGGGCCCAGTTCGGGCCGGGCGCGGTCGGCATCGGCTGGGACTCGATGCTGCTCGGGCTCTCGCTGTACCTGGCGTCCGACACGTCGGTTCCCCCGGAGAAGGGGCAGGAGTGGTCGGTTTCGCCGGAGGGCAAGCAGTTCATCGACGCGAGCAGCGCGCGGTGGGCCGAGGCGAGCATCGCCGCCGGGACGCCGGAGCAGGAAGCACGGACCGCCGCGGAGACGGTCGCGAAGCTGTACAAGGGCGAATGACGACGTGTGGGTGGGCCCGCGTCGCGGTGCCCACCCACAGTCCTCGCGTGTGTCAGCGACGCAGGCCGCTGTCGAGCGCCTTGATCAGTTCACCGTCGGTGGTGTCACCGTCGAGCGACCAGATCATCGCGCCGCCGAGCCTGCGGTCACGGATGAACCTGGCCTTGCGCTTGATCTCGGTCGGGTCGTCGAAGGTCCAGAACGTGGTGCCGTTGAACAGCCAGGCGTGCCCGGCCTTGTCGTCGCGGTGCAGCTGGTAGCCGTCCTTGCCGACCAGGTTCTTCAGCACGCGGTAGTCGTCGGCGCCCGGCTCGAACGTCGCCGGTGCCGGGCCGGTGGACTGCTGGAACAGTCCGTTGTTCTGGTTGGTCACGCCGGTCCAGCCGCGCCCGTAGAACGGAACGCCGAACACGATCTTGTTCTTCGGCGCGCCGCGCTCGAGGTAGGCGTCGACCACGATCTCACTGCTGTCCGGCGGCGAGGTCGGGTCGCCCTCGGGTGTCCGGATCGCGGACTGCTGGTTGGTGATCTGCTCCCACGTGCCGTGGTAGTCGTAGCCCTGCACGGTGGCGAAGGTCAGCAGCTTGAAGATCGTCTTGACCTCGTAGCCGCGGTCGAGCGCCCCGCGGTTGGCCGGCAGGAACGCGGTGAGGTCGTAGGTCCTGCGGTCGGTGAAGCCCAGCTTCAGCAGCTGGACACGGTATTCGAACAGCAGCTTGGTGAAGTTCCGCTTGTCCTCGGGGCGCACGATGTTGCCGGGCGCGCCGTCGGTGGACGGCCACTCCCAGTCCAGGTCGACGCCGTCGAACACGCCCTTCGCGGCGCCCGCGGGCAGGCCGGGCAGGTTGCCCTTGAGCCACATGTCGACGCAGGACTTCACGTGTGCCGCGCGTGACTCGGCGGTGAGCGCGGCGTTGGAGAAGTACTTCGAGCCGGTCCAGCCGCCGATGGAGATGTAGGCGCGCAGCTTGGGGAACTTCTGCTTGAGCTGCTTGATCTGGTTGAGGTTGCCCATCAGGGCCTGGCCGGCCTCGTCGGCCTTGCCGTTGACGGCCTGCTCGGCCGGGAACGGCCGCTGGTAGTCGGCCCATGCGTCCGAGCTGACGCACTTGCCCTGCTCGTCCAGGAAACTGAAGGCGTAGTTCAGGTGGGTGAGCCTGGCCGCGGTGCCGTTGTCCACCAGGTACTTGAGCGGGATGTTGCGGTCGTAGATGCTCCACTGCGTGTAGTACCCGACGGTGCGGGCACCACCACTGCCGTGATCGTGGGCCTGCGCCGGGGACACGGCGACCGACAACCCGATCGACAAGGCACCGGCCACGATGGCGGCGCCCCATCTCTTCCTCGACATGGTTCTCCTCGCGCTTGCAGCGGCGACGGTTGGTTTAGACCACGGTAGAGTGAGGTCTAGACCACAGCTACGTCCGAACGGCGCAACCGGGGCTTACGCCGCGCAAAGGATGACTCGCGCGATGACGGTATCGATCTGGCGATTCGTCACGGGCGGTTCTGGCGCGATCTCGCCGTGTCACCGCCGGGGTCAGGCGGGTACCTGTGGCCACGCTCCCGCGGTGCCGAAGACGGCGCCGGGTTCGCTCGCCATCCGGTATTTCCCGGATTCCAGGCGGCTGATGATCTGCCGGGTCCAGGCCACGTCGCCGTCGGTCGTCCGCTCCCACAGCCCGAACAGTTCGCGGGCGTGCGGCGGGATTCCGGTGGGGATCTCCTGGCGGGAGCTCTCCAGCGCACGCAGCCGGATGCGTAGCAGGTCGATCGCCTCGGACCGGGACAGGGCGGGCAGCAGCGCCAGGCCGGCGGCGAGCATGTCCGGCCGGGGCGCGGGTTCGCGCAGCGCCAGGCGCAACAGGCGGAAGAACTCCGCTTCGCCGCGTGCGGTGATCTCGTAGTCCACGCGCCCGGGCGGGGTGCCGGCCTCGGTGGCGATCAACAGGTCTTCCTCGGCGAGTTTGCGCAGCGCGTGGTAGAGCGAGCCCCATTTGATGTTGGCCCAGTTCTCCGCGCCCCAGCGGAGCAGTTCCGCGCGGACCAGATAGCCGTGGGCGCGGCCGAATCCGCGGACCACCCCGAGCACCAGCAGCCGGGTCGCGGACATGTCAGTCCCCCGTGGCCCGTGGCCGGGCCACTCGGCAGTGGCGGGAATCCGGGGGTCGTCCGGTGACGTCGCAGCCCTGCACTCGGCTGTTCACGATGCAGGTTCAGAGCGGGCGCGCCGCACTGTCGTGGTCAACAGGCCTTCCCGTTCGTAGAACCGCAACGTGTACACGCTCAGCCCGGTCCGCTCGGTCACCTGCCCGACGCTGAGTGTCTCGGTCATGGCATCAGCCTATTCGCGGGCTTGATCTCGAGATGGCTCCAGTTCGGGGGTTGCCTGCCCTGATGGCTGTCGCGGTGATCACGGTGGCTGCCGCGGATCGTCGTTCGGCACCAGTCACTTAGGCGCGCATCGCGGCGTCGAGTTGCTCGGGTGTCAGCGGTGGTTCGTCGACGGGATGCGCCGCGGTGGCGCGCAGGCCGTCGAGCAGGAACGCGAGGTGGCGGCGCCAGGCGGTGGGCGCGGTGTCCTGGGTCGCGGCGACGATGCGGGCGTTGGCCCAGGTGAGGGTGACCAGGTCGGCGAAGGTGAAGTCGGGTCGCAGCGCGCCGGCCCGCTGGGCGCGGTCGATCACCTGAGTGGCTTTGTCCAGTCCGTTGCCGCAGGCCTCGGCGACCGCGGTGGCGTCGGGGAACCGGCGGGTGATCAGGTCATTGAGGCTGCGGTCCCCCGCCTGCAGTTCGCACAGTCGCGTCACGAACAGCACGAATCCGTCCCACGGGTCCTCGCAGGCCAGTGCCTGGTCGCCGAACATGAGGCTGTTGGCCAGCCGGTCGGGGAACACCGCGTCGAACAGCGCCGCACGGGACGGGAACCGGTTGTAGAGCGTGCCGATGCTCACCCCGGCCTGCCGGGCGATCTCCTCCAGCGGTGCGTCGATGCCGCGTTCGGTGAAGACCGCGGCCGCGGCGGCGATCAGTTTGTCGCGGTTGTGCTGGGCGTCCCGGCGCAGCGGCTTGCTCACGTCTCCCATCCTACGAAGTTGAGGCCAATCTCAGGTTACTGATAAGTTGAGGTCATCCTCAAGTTTGGGAAGGGTTGATGATGACCAAGACGCTCGCGGTGTTCGGCGCAGGCAGCGGTCTGGGCCTGGCCACGGCCAAGCGGTTCGCACGGGAGGGGTTCCAGGTCGTCCTGGTAGGCCGCACACAGTCCAAACTGGACGCGCTGGCAGCTCGGATCGATGGTGGGGCAAGGACTTTCGTCGCCGACGTGACCGATCATGCCCGGCTGGCCGAAGTGGTCGCCGAGATCGGCGAGATCGACGTGGTGCAGTTCGGGGCGACCGGGATGGACGAGGTGATGGCCCGCCCGGCGGAGCTGGACGTCGAGGCGTTGCGGTTCCAGGTGGAGTTACGACTGGTCGCACCGGTCGCGGTGACCCGGTTGGTGTTGCCGTCGATGCTGGCGCGCGGTTCGGGTGCGCTGCTGTACGCGACGGGCACGTCGGCGATCGAGCCGGTGCCGATGATCAGCAACATCGGCGCGGCGGCGGCGGGTCTGCGCAATTACGTACACGCGTTGCACGGCGAGGTCGCCGAGCAGGGCGTGTACGCGGGGTTGCTGATCGTGGGCGGGATCGTGCGCGGTAGTGAGGCGCAGCAGCGGTTCGTGCCGGACGGCGGGTTCCCGATGCTGGAGCCCGACGACCTCGCCCGGCACTGGTGGGACCTGTACACAACCCGCGACCAGGTAGAACGCGTGGTCAGGCCCTAACCGAACCACCTCGTGAGTGTTTATCCGTGTTCTAACCCTGATAAACGCTCACGAGGGCAGGTGGGTGGTAGGACGGAGACATGCACATCGGAATCGGGCAACGGCGGGCCAGGCTCGCCTGGCGTCATCTGCTGGCCGCCAGAGGGACGACGGCCATCGACGCCGCCGAGGCGATGGTGGCCTTGCACGCGACCGATCCCGCGTCCGTGCATCTGGCGATCGTGGCTCGCCAGCGCGTCGCCGACGGCCCGGGCATCGAGCGCGCGCTGTACGAGGATCGCGTGCTGGTGCGGATGCTGGGGATGCGCCGCACGATGTTCGTGGTGCCCGCCGACTTGGTCCCGGTCGTGCAGGAGGCGTGCGGCCGGGATGTGGCCGCGCGGATGCGGCGCGGGTTGGTCCGTGACCTTGAGCAGGCGGGCAAGACCGGTGCCTGGCTGTCCGAGGTGGAGGACGGGGTGGCGGCCGCGCTGAGCGCGCGGGGTTCGGCGGCCGCGGCGCAGCTGGCGCAGGATGAGCCAAAGCTGCGTACTGCGCTGGATTACGCGCTGGACAAGAGTTACGGCGGGACGTCGTTCATCACCTCGCGGGTGCTCAACCTGATGTCGGTGGACGGGCGGATCGTGCGGGGCCGCCCGCGGGGCTCGTGGGTCAGCGGCCAGTACACGTGGTCGATGCTGGACGACTGGTTACCCGGCCGGGCACAGTGGTCGGCCGAGGCCGCGCGGGCGGAGCTGGCGCGGCGGTGGCTGGCGGCGTTCGGTCCGGCGCCGGTGTCGGACTTGAAGTGGTGGACCGGCTGGACGGTGGGGCAGACCAGGAAGGCGCTGGCGGAGGTCGGCCCGGTCGAGGTCGATCTGGACGGTGTCGCGGGGATCGCGTTGCCGCACGACCTGGAGCCGGTGGCGGTGCCGGATCCCTGGGTGGCGTTGCTGCCGGGGCTGGATTCCACGCCGATGGGCTGGCAGTCGCGGGAGTGGTTCCTGGGCGGGCACGGTCCGGCGTTGTTCGACCGGTGGGGCAACGTGGGCCCGACGGTGTGGTCGGACGGCCGGATCGTGGGCGGCTGGGGTCAGCGTCCGGACGGCGAGGTCGTCGTCGAGGTGTTGGAGGACGTGGGCAACGAGGTGATGGCGGCGATCGAGGCGGAGGCGGCGCGGTTGACCGGTTGGCTGGCCGGGGTGCGGGTCACTCCTCGGTTCCGCACGCCGTTGGAACGCAAGCTCGCCGAGTGAATCTGCGCCACCACACACCACCTGGCGGTCACCGCCTGCCGTGCCCGCGAGCGATGGCCGCACCGCGGGCCCCGTTCAACGTGCTGGATGGGGCGGGCTCAGTCGATCCGGACGGTGTCGATGGCGGGCTGCCGGGTGGCGCGGCGGGCGCCGGCCAGGCTGGTGGACAGCGTGAGCAGCGCGGCGATGCCGATGACGGCGAGGTAGATGCCGATCGTGGTGTCCGGCAGGAGCGAGTCGGCTTTCACCACGCTGTAGGGGATCACCGTGGCGGTGGCGGCGAGGGTGCCGAACAGGACACCGGCGCTGGCCAGGACGGCTGCTTCGGTGCCGACCATGCCGAGGACCTGCGGGCGGGTGGATCCGGCGAGGCGCAGCTGGCCGAACTCGCGGCGGCGGTGCAGGGTGGCGGCGACCACGGTGTTGATCAGCATCACGGCGGCGAACAGCGCGATCATGCCGACGACGACGTAGTTGAGGGTTTCGATGGTGCCGCCGATCTCGGCGGGCATCGGGGTGCCGAAGTCGTTCTCGATGCGCTGCATGTACAGCGTTCCGGTGGCGATCGAGGTGAACAGGATGATCGGCGCCAACGCGGTGGCCATGTGCGCGGTGTGGCCGCGCAGGTTCACCGCCGTCAGGTAGGTCGTGGCGCCGCGGTGGCGCAGTGGTGTGAGTGCGGCGGCGGCCGCGGTGATGATCGTGGGGCCCATCAGGGCCAGGCCGATCGCGCAGAGGATCGAGGCTTGTCCGGTGACGGCCATGATGGCCTGTTCGGTGCCGTCGAACACCGTCACGGTCACGATCGCGCAGCTGAGTCCGCCGCCGAGCGCGACAACGCCGCTGACCAGCCGTGCCCGGTGGCGTGGTGCTGACCGGGTGGTCGTGGTGCGGCGGGCGGCGAGCAGAGCCGCCAGGACGGCGGCGGTGAGGGTGACGCCCAGTCCGACGGCGACGGCGATCGGGCCGAAGTCGGCCGGCAGCCCGGCGGGGACACGGTGGGCGTCGCGCAGCAGGTCGACCAGCAGGCGCCCGGTGAACACCGACGGCACCGCCGCCAGCAGCACGGCGATGACCGCGAGGCTGATCGCTTCGGCCAGCAGCAGGCGACGCAGTTGCGCCGGGGTGGCGCCGATGGTCCGCAGCAGTGTCATTTCCGTGCCGCGTTGCCGTACCAGCAGCGCGAGGGTGGACGCGGTGGCGAAGGTGACGATGACCAGGCCCCAGCCACCGACGACACCCGCCATGATCGTCAGGGTTTCCGCGGTCGCCGGGTCGGCGGCGGCCGCGGTGTCCAGCAGCGAGGCGAACGTCATCAGGATCGTCGCGCCGAGTGTGAGCGTGAGCAGGCTGGCGGTGAAACCGCCTGTGCGGTAACGAAGTGAGCGTAATGCGAGCCGGATCATGGCACCCCCGTCAGTCGAGGAGTGACGCTACTGCTCCGCCCGGTCCTGCCGCGATGGGCGCAACTCCCCCATGTTCAGTGGGCCCAGCTCTACCCACAGCAGTCAGAATATGAGGGACACGCGGGTGAGGGGTGCTGGAGATGGTGGACACGATC
Source organism: Kibdelosporangium persicum (assembly GCF_013280595.1). Classification (GTDB taxonomy): domain Bacteria; phylum Actinomycetota; class Actinomycetes; order Mycobacteriales; family Pseudonocardiaceae; genus Kibdelosporangium; species Kibdelosporangium persicum. The sequence continues at coordinate 141,428 of NZ_JAAATY010000006.1, read as the reverse complement.
GGGCCTGTCCGGCCGATGCGGGCCGACGCACGCCGCAACTACGAGCGGCTGCTGGAGGCCGCGATGGCGGCGTTCGCCGAGCACGGCACCGAGGCGCCGCTGGACGACATCGCCAAACGGGCGGGCGTCGGGTCCGGCACGTTGTACCGGCACTTCCCCACTCGCCTTGACCTGGTCGAGGCGGTGTTCCGGCTGCAGATGGAGCAGATGCTCGCCCGCACGACCGACCTGCTCGACGAACCGGACGCGGGCCGGGCGTTGCAGGTGTTCCTGCGGCGGGTGGTCACGCATTCCAACACCTACCGCGGGCTGGCCAGTGCGCTGATGAGCGCGTTGCGGTCCGGCGGGTCGGCGCTGGCGCAGAGTTGTCACACGATGGTGTACGACGCGGCCGGTCAGTTGCTGGCGCGGGCGAAGGCCGAGGGCGCGGTGCGCGCGGACGTCGACGTGCTGGATCTGTTGAAGCTGGTGAACGGGATCGCGTTGGCCAGCGAGCAGGATCCGGACGATCCGGGGTTGCCTGACCGGTTGCTGGTGCTGCTGACCCGGGGGTTGCGTCCCTGATCTTGGCCGGATGACGGCTTAGGATCTTGGTCGTGTCCGGCGAACTGATCCGTCCCGTGCCCAAGCTGGTGGAACCGGCCGCGTCCGCGGGGCCGGGTGCGTTGCGGGCGGTACTGGCCGAGGCGGTGGAGTTGTTGCCGGCGTTGCCGCCGGGTGGTCCGGGCGACCGGTACGGCATCAGGGCGCTGACGGTGTTGTGGTTGGAGGCGGACAAGACCGAGCACACCCGCCGGGCGTACTTCGCGGATCTGGCGGCGTGGCTGCAGTGGTGCGAGCGCACCGGGCTGGATCCGCTGGCCGCGCGCCGCGCCGATGTGGACGCGTGGAAGGCCACGATCACCGTGGCAGGCAAGGACGGGACGCCCAAGAAGGCGTCGTCGTCCACTGTGGCGCGTCGGCTGGCGGCGATTTCCAGCTGGTACCAGTACCTTCAGGACAACGACGTGGCGGACCGCAACCCGGTGGCAGCGGTGAAACGGCCCAAGGTGGAGCGGCAGTCGCCGTTCCCGGCGTTGGCCGAGGCGGAGACCGCGGCGCTGCTGGAGCATGTGACGCGGCGGGCGCAGCGGATCGGCAGTGAGGCCGCGCACCGCGACGCGGCGATGCTGTCGCTGATGTTCCACACCGGGTTGCGGGTCTCGGGCGTGACCACCGCGCGGATCGACGATCTCGCGGTCGACCGGGGGCACCGGATCCTCTGGTACACCAAGAAGGGCCAGACCCGCGACTACGTGCCGCTCGCGCCGCCGGTGCTGGCCGCGTTGGACGCCTACCTGGCCGTGCGGTCGCAGCGGGAAGGCGAGTTGTCGGGGCCGTTGCTGGTGACGACACCGCATCCGCGTGATCCGGGCAAGCCGGGCGGGCGGCCGTTGACGCAGCGGGACGTGTGGCTGGCGTTGCGCCGGTACGCCAAGCAGGCCGGGCTGGCCGCGGCCGACAGCATCACCCCGCACACCTCACGGCGGACCGTGGCCACGACCCTGCTGGCCAACGGCGTGCCGATCGAGAAGGTGCAGGACTTGTTGTCCCACAACGACATCCGCATCACCCGCGGGTACGACGCGGCGCGCCACAAGCTCGACTCGTCGCCGGTGTACACGCTGGCCTCGATGATCAGCCGCCACCAGCGGGAGGACTAGAGCGGCCGCCACACGGTGGTGGTCTTGATCTCGGCGTCCTCCAGGGCCCGGGGCACGGGCACCTCGTACTGCGCGACGCGGGTGAACTGCTCGCGGGGCAGGTGCTTGCGGCCGGGGTCGCCGACGAGCACGGTGACGCCGCGAGCTTGCAGGCGGCGGATGAACGGCATCATCCGGGACGTCACGGCCGTGTCGTAGAAGATGTCCCCGGCCAGCACGACGTCGAAGCCTTCGGCGTCGCCGTCGACCATGTCGCCGAACTGGGTCTGCACGGTCACGTCGTTGGCCTGGGCGTTGAGCACGATGGCGTCGATGGCGAACTGGTCGATCTCGTTGGCCACGACCCGCTGGGCGCCCGCCTTCGCCGCGGCCAGCGCCACGACCCCGCATCCGGCGGCCACGTCGAGCACGCTGCGGCCGGCCACGATCCCGGGGTTGTCCAGCACGTAACGGGCCAGGGCCTGGCCGCCTGCCCACGCGAACGCCCAGAACGGCGGCGCGAGGCCTTTCCGCCCGACTTCGCCCTCCACCCGCTCCCACAGGTCGAACGCGTCCTGGGCCAGGTGCAGCTGGATCTCCGGGACATGCGGGGCGACACCCAGGCGGGTGTGAGCGCGGACGAACGCGGCGGTTGACGGCCTGGTCATCGGCCTATCGTCCCAGGAGCGGGGCCCGCCGGTCGTCGTAGGCCAGGTGGCGCAGCGGCTGTCGAGATTGCGGACAGGTCCCCGGCTAATTCTTGACATCGATGTCAGCGCTGGGTTGTCCTGTGGCGCGGCCCATGGCGGGGCCGTAGTTTCCTCACCTGTCCTCGACGCGGAGGCAAGCTCATGGGGCACCGGCGGACCGGCTGGCCAGGATCACCGATCAGACCGACCAGACCGATCAGACGGCTGGCGGCCGCTGCCCTCGGCGTGGCACTGTCGGTCACCATGCTGGCCGAACCGGCGGCCGCCCAGCCGGGCGGCACCACGGAGTTCTTCTCGTCGTTCGAGTCCGGCGAGCCGCAGCCCACCTGGGACAGCACGGTCGAGACCGACCCGGCGGGCAACCCGAAGGTGTCGGGGGTCAACGAGGACGACCCGACCCGCATCGTCGGTGACATCACCAGCCAGGTCGTGGCGGTCACCGCCAGCGGTGAGAACCCCGGCGCCGGTGAGGTCAAGGAGAAACTCGTCGACGAGGACCCGGGCACCAAGTGGCTGACCCAAGGCCGGACCGCCTGGGTGGGCTTCGAGTTCGCCGGCCCGGTGCACGTGGTCCGCTACGCGCTGACCTCGGCCAACGACTTCCCCGGCCGCGACCCCCGCGACTGGAGGCTGCGGGGCTCGGCCGACGGCAACACCTGGACCACGCTGGACACCCAGGCGGGGCAGACGTTCCTCCAACGGTTCCAGACCAAGGAGTACCAGTTCACCGGCGGCGCCGAGTACCGCTACTACCGGCTGGAGATCACGGCCAACAACGGCGACCCGGCCGTGCAGCTCTCCGAGGTGCAGTTCTCGGCGACCACCCGGCAGGCTGAAGCGCGGATCGTGGTCGCCGAGAACATGGCCACTACCGTGGGCGACGGCCCGGCCAGCGCGTTCACCGCGAAACGCAAAGCCGGGTTCACCGGCCGTAAGGCGCTGCGTTACGTCGGTACCCACACCGCCAAGGGCCGGGCGTACTCGTACAACAAGGTGCTCGACGTCAACGTTGTCGTCACCCCGACGACGCAGCTGTCGTACCTGCTGTTTCCGGAGTTCGTGCTGGAGGACCTGAACTATCCGAGCACGTTCGCCGCGATCGACCTCGCGTTCACCGACGGCACCTACCTCAGTGACCTGGGCGCGACCGACCAGCGCGGCAACCCGCTCACGCCCCACGGGCAGGCCGCGGCTCGCACCCTCTACACCCAGCAGTGGAACAACGTCGTCTCCCGGATCGGCACGGTCGCCGCGGGCAAGACGATCGACCGGATCCTGCTCGCCTACGACAAGCCGGACGGCCCGACCGGGTTCAAGGGCTGGGTCGACGACATCCGCATCACCGGCGCCCCGGCCGAACGCACCTACGCCAAGCTGTCGGACTACGTGCTGACCACGCGCGGCACGAACGCCACGAACGCGTTCTCCCGCGGCAACAACTTCCCCGCCACGGCGGTCCCGCACGGCTTCAACTTCTGGACGCCGATGACCAACGCCGGGTCCACCGACTGGCTCTACGACTACGCCCGGTCCAACAACGCCGACAACCTGCCCACGCTGCAGGCGTTCTCGGCCAGTCACGAACCCAGCCCGTGGATGGGTGACCGGCAGACCTTCCAGGTGATGCCGTCCACGGCGGACGGCACACCGGACGCCTCCCGCACCGGGCGGGCGCTGCCGTTCCGGCACTCCAACGAGATCGCCAAGGCGCACTACTACAGCGTCACGTTCGACAACGGCGTGCGCACCGAGATCGCGCCGACCGACCACGCGGCGATCTTCCGGTTCGGGTTCCCCGGCTCGGCCAACCTGGTGTTCGACAACGTCTCCAACGCCGGTGGCCTGACTCTCGACCCGGCCGGCCGCACGCTCACCGGCTTCTCGGACGTGCGCAGCAACTCCTCCGCGGGCGCGACCCGGTTGTTCGTCCACGCCACGTTCGACGATCCGGTCACCGCGGGCGGGAAACTGCCGGACGTCACCGGTTACCTGAAGTTCGATCCGGGCGCGGACAAGACCGTGACCATGCGCATCGCGACCTCGCTGCTGAGCGTGGAGCAGGCACGCCGCAACCTGGAGCAGGAGATCGCCCCGGCCGACACCCTGGAGACCGTCCGTGACCGCGCCCAGCAGGCGTGGGAGGACAAACTGAAGATCATCACCGTCGAGGGCGCCAGCGAGGACCAGCTGATCACGCTGTACTCCAACCTGTACCGGCTGTTCCTCTACCCCAACTCCGGGTTCGAGAACACCGGCACCCCGCAGGCACCGGTGTACAAGTACGCCAGCCCGTTCGTGCCCCTGGCCGGCGAGAACACCCCGACGAAGACCGGCGCCAAGATCGTCGAAGGCAAGGTCTACGTCAACAACGGGTTCTGGGACACCTACCGCACCACCTGGCCCGCCTACACCCTGCTGACCCCCACCCAGGCCGGCGAGATGGTCGACGGGTTCGTCCAGCAGTACCGCGACGGCGGCTGGATCTCCCGCTGGTCCTCCCCCGGGTACGCCAACCTGATGACCGGCACCAGCTCGGACGTCTCCTTCGCCGACGCCTACCTCAAGGGCGTCACCAACTTCGACGTCCAGGGCGCCTACGACGCGGCGATCCGCAACGCCACCGTGACCCCGCCCAACCAGAGCGTGGGCCGCAAGGGCATCGACAAGTCGATCTTCCTCGGCTACACCCCGACGTCCACCGGCGAAGGCATGTCGTGGGCACTGGAGGGCTACGTCAACGACTTCGGCATCGCCACGATGGCCCAGGCCCTGGCCGACAAGGCGGCGCCGGACGACCCGCGCAGGCAGGAGTACCGGGAGAACGCCGAATACTTCCGCAACCGCGCCCAGAACTACGTCACCATGTTCGACCCGTCGATCGGGTTCTTCCAGGGCAAGACCGAGGACGGCACGTGGCGTACCACCCCGCAGACCTACGACCCGCGCGAATGGGGCCACGACTACACCGAGACCAACGGCTGGAACATGGCCTTCACCGTCCCGCACGACGGCCAGGGCCTGGCCAACCTCTACGGCGGCCGCGACAAACTCGCCGCCAAACTCGACCGGTTCTTCACCGAACCGGAGACCGCCCGGTTCCCCGGCTCCTACGGCGGCACCATCCACGAGATGCTCGAGGCGCGCGACGTGCGCATGGGCCAGTACGGCCACAGCAACCAGCCGTCGCACCACATCCCGTACATGTACAACTACACCGGCCAGCCGTCCAAAACCCAGGAGAAGGTCCGCGACGTCACCAGCCGCCTCTACATCGGCAGCGAGATCGGCCAGGGCTACCCCGGTGACGAGGACAACGGCGAGATGTCCGCGTGGTGGCTGTTCAGCGCGCTCGGGTTCTACCCGCTGCAGATGGGCGCGCCGACGTACGCCATCGGCTCGCCGCTGTTCACCAAGGCCACGGTGAACCTGGAGAACGGCCGCAAGCTGGTGATCAACGCGCCGAAGAACACCAAGCAGAACATCTACGTCCAGGGCCTGAAGGTCAACGGCAAGCCCCACGACAAGACCTTCCTGACCCACGACATGCTCGCCGGCGGCGCGACCCTGGACTTCGACATGGGCCCGAAGCCCTCGGCGTGGGGCACGGGCGCCGACGCGGCGCCGCCGTCGCTGACCACCGGCAACGAAGTGGCCAAGCCCCTGCGCGACACCTCGAACCTGACCGGGGCGTTGTTCGACAACACCTCGCAGACCGAGGCGCCGGTGACCACGGTCGACTTCACACCGCCACGACCGCACGACGTCGTCGAGTACTACACCGTCACCTCAGGCAAGACAGCGGGCGCGGACCCGCGTGACTGGGTGCTCAAAGGCTCCTTCGACGGCCGCCACTGGGCCGTGGTGGACTCCCGCGCCGACCAGAGCTTCACCTGGCGCCAGCAGACCAAGCCGTTCAAACTGGCCAAACCCAGCCGCTACACCCACTACCGGCTGGAGTTCAGCGGCCCGGCCACCGTGGCCGAACTGGAGTTCCTGGCCAAACCCACCCCGTTATGCGCGCAGACGATCACCGGCACGCACAACGGCCCGCTGCGCGTCACCGGTGTCGTCTGCTTGCAGGACGCGACAGTCAACGGACCGGTGCAGATCGACGCGGGCGGCTCGCTCTACGCCTTCGGCGGCACCGTCAACGGCCCACTCACCGCCACCCAGGCAGGCGCCGTCGCCCTGATCGGCACCAAGGTCAGCGGCCCGGCGACGATCACCCAGACCCGGGGCGAGGTCACCCTCGGCGCCGCCGCCGTCGGCGGCCCGGTGTCCCTGGCCGGCAACGCCGGACCGGTCGTCGGCTCCTCCACCGTCGCCGGACCACTGTCCTGCACCGGCAACAACCCGCCACCGGCCGACAACGGACTGGCCAACACCGTCACCGGCCCGCGCACGGGCCACTGCGGACAGATCTGACCAAGCCCCTGTGGGTGGGCCGGAACCCGGCCCACCCACAGGTAGGATCTTTCCGTGGATGTCTACCTGCTGATCCTCGGCGACCACCTGCCGGATCCACGCACCGGGCAGGCACCCTCCGAGCCGGACCGCATCCGCGCCATGGTCGACCAGGCCGTCGTCGCCGAGGAAGCCGGGTTCACCGGCGTGGCCATCGGCGAACACCACTTCACCCGCTACATCATCTCCGCACCGGAACTCCTGCTCGCCACGATCGCGGCCCGCACCAGCACACTGCGCCTGTCCACCGGCGTCACCCTGCTGGCCCACCACGACCCCGTGCGCGTCGCGGAAGAACTCGCCACCCTCGACGTGCTGTCCGACGGCCGGGCCGAACTGATCGTGGCCCGCGGCGTGTCCAAGGAAACCGACGACGCGTTCGGCATCTCCGCCGCCGACCTGCGGCCCCGCTTCCACGAGTACCTGCGGCTGCTGCTGAAACTGCTGCAGGAGCAGAACGTCACCTGGCGCGGCACGTTCCGCAGCCCGCTGGAGAACGTCACCACCACCCCGCGCCCGATCCAGAAACCCCACCCCACCCTGTGGGTCGGCAGCGGCTCGGCGGCGTCCGCGGACTTCGCCGCCGAACTGGAACTGCCCCTCATGCTGCCCAGCACCCTGCGCGACCCCAGCGTCTACGTGGACGTCGTGGCCGACTACCGCCGTGACATCCGCGGCCGCGTCGCCCTGCCCAGCCACGTGTTCGTCGCCGAAACCGGCGCACGGGAACGGTGGCGGCCGTACCTGGAGGCGTACGCGTCGTTCGCCAGCCCGTGGCGCGGAGACGGCAGCACCGTCGACATCGACCGGCTGATGGAAGGCGCCGCGATCTGCGGCGACCCCAGCGAGGTCGCCGACCGGCTCAACGCCCAGCAGAAGCTGCTCGGGCTGGACGCGCACCTGGTGCTGATCGACATCGGCGGGTTGCCCCGCGACGAGGTGCTCGCCGCCATCCGGTTGTTCGGCGAGAAGGTCATCCCCCAGCTCACCGCCTGATCAGCCGAGCAACGCAAATAGGTCGATGGTCATGGCGTTTGACCAGGTAGTCCAGTCGCCTGGTCCCGGTCGACACGATCTCGGCGACGACTCACGTCGGCCGCTGTGACGAGTTCGTCGCCGATCGCCGAGGCGGGCACCACGACCAGATCGGGACAACGACAGAACCCGGGAACCTGATGGCCACGCGCCACCCTGGCATGCCACCGTGAACCACGGTCGAGTGACACCGATCAGCTCATGGGGCGCGCCCGGGTCACGGTGACCAGCAGCGGGGAACGGACACCGAGCTGCGACGCGGAGTCGGCCACGACTTCGGCCAGCCAGCCGATCGCGTCACACGACCACTCGGCCAGCTCGCCGCGCAGCACCACGCCGTGCGCCGGTGGGCCGTTCCAGAAACCGTCGTCGAACGGCGGCGCCAACGCCTCACCGGCGACGCCGAAGGACTCGCACACGAACACGTCCTGCCGCCCAAGCAGGTCCATCAGGTGCTCCGCGACCGCGGGGACCGACGGGTCCTGACCGCTGTTCGCACTCACCTGGACCGGCACCGCGGATTCCGCGTCTCGTTCAGCGAACCACTGGGCCGTTGCCAACGACGGCACCCTCGCGTACGCCGGACGAGACGACGCGTCGAGGCCCTGAACCGGCAGCAGGACCTGCACCGCCGAGAGATTCACCGTGCCGGCACGGGCTGTCGCGTCCACGGCGCACCGCAGGAACGGCTGGACAGGCAGCGGCCGATCAGCGGCCACCGCGTTGGCCTCGACCTGGAACCACGAGACCAGCCCCGAATCCAGGCCCGCGAGGCGATGATGCCATCCGGCGTCGTTCATCCCCCACAACACATCCAGCCAGCCCATGGCCTGCGACCGCCGATGGAACAACGAATACGCGTCGTTCACCGGCTCAGCGCCCAGCCACGCGTGCGGCACCAACTCACCGTACAGCGCAGCGAACATGGTGCCCGCGGTCCGAACGACCCCGGGCACCATGCCTGGCTGTGCTGGCTCGCCGCGCTCCGGCATGTCGGGTCCTCCGTCGCCGCGACGATCCTTCCCGTCAGGACACTACGTTGTGCGGGCGACAGGTTCGGGCCTAAGCGGTCGGCGTGGTGTCGGCGGGTTCGAGCACGACCACAGGGATCGTGCGCTCGGTGTAGGTCGCGTAGCTCGCGTAGGGCTTGTAGATCGCCACCGCCCGCTCCCACAGGCGGGCCCGCTCCGCGCCCTCGGCGACGCGCGGACGGACTCGCCGGCGTTCCCCGCCGGGCAGCTCCACCTCGGTGGTCGCCATCGCCATCAAGTTGTGGAACCACGCCGGGTTCGCGTCCACGCCGCCCTTCGACGCGACGACGGCCAGCCGTGGCGAGTCGTCGAGATAGATCAGTGGGCTGATCCTGCGCTGGCCGGACTTGCGGCCGACATGGTGCAGCAGCAGCACGGGCGCGCCGCCGAAGAACGACCCGCCCACCTTGCCACCGGTTTTGCGGAACAGGAACGTGTTGAGCCGCGCGAGCTGTCGATGCAGCTTCCAGTAACGAGACGACGGCGGGGGTGGCTTCGGCATGCCCTCATTCTGTCATCTCATGACAAGTGTCGTCAACTGACAAAAGCCAGGCGGTGACGTGTTGCCGTACGCTGGCCGGCATGGACAAGCCCGGCCTGCGGGAACGCAAGAAGCAGCGGACACGGGAAGCGCTGATCGACGCGGCCCACGAGTTGTTCTGCACCAACGGCTACGAGGCCACGACCATCGACCAGATCGCCGAAGCCGTGGAAGTCTCGTCGCGAACGTTCTTCCGGTACTTCACCTCGAAGGAGGACGTCGCGCTGTCACTCGCCGACGAACAAGTCACCGCGATACTCGACGCGTTCGCCGCACAACCGGCCGACATGCCGGTGCTGACCGCGATGCGGACAGCCGCGGTTCAAGTCGTGCGATCGTCCGAGACGCAAGCGCGCTTCCACAGCCTGCAGAACCTGATCTCGGCCAGCCCGGCGCTGACGGCCGCGCGTATCGAGCGGGGAACCGCCCGCTTCGACACGTTGGCGCGTCTGGTCGGCGCCCGGATGGGGGTCGACCCAGCCCAGGACCCCCGGCCTTATCTGGTCGCCTCGGTAGCGCTGTGCGCGGTGCCGACGGCGATCGATGCCTGGCGAGCCGCCGGCCACCAAGCACCGGAATCCGAACTGATCAGGCAGGCGTTCGACCTGCTGTCCACCGGCCTTGACTACCCCGCGACGCCGACCGGTAGCCAGTAGAGGACCAACCGGACACGACAGTGGCCCGGGACCGGCCAAAGCCCCGGGCCACCACAGTCACAGTGCCTTACTGCACGACCAGCGCGTAGTCCGCGTCCGTCGCCGCCGTCTCCACGTGCCCGTCGGCGTTGACCTGGCTCGCGATCACGTCGATCTTCCACGTGCCCGGCGCCGCCGAATTCAGGATCACGTTCTCCACCGTGTCCACAGTGTTCGGCGAACCGCCCGAAGTGGACACCGTACCCGCCGACAAACCGTTGTTGCCGTAGTACACCGTGCCGTCCGGCGCCGTCACCCGCAACGTCAGATCATTCACCCGCGCCACCGACGCACTCGGGCTGCCCGCCGGATCGGTATACACCAACGTCGCCTTCAACGGCTTGGCCGCCGACACCGCCAACGAATAACTCCGAGTCTGCCCTTGCGTCACCAGATCCGTCTCATTGACCAGGATCGGGAACTTCCACCCATTGGCACGCGCCACCTCATACGCGTTCCCGGCACTCGCACTGCCCCAACCCTGATGAGTCCGGGTCATGTCGTGCTCAGTACCCGTGAACGGATACTGGTTGGCCGTGTTGACCAACAACGCCTTCGCCGTCGACGCATGCGGCCGGGACGCGAACACGTCACGCCCCTTGCCCGGACCACCGTCGAACACACCATCAGCCCACATCTGGAACAACAAACCCGCGTTGCCACACGTGATCGGCGTCGCGCCACTCGTACCACCGAACGACGTCGTGTACGACGTGTCACTCGACGACGAGGTCGTGTCGATCGCGTCATAGTAGTTCGACAGATCCGGCTTGAGCCTGCCGTCCGCCGCCGGACCGATACTCGCACCACCATTCCACGCGTCATCAGTGCGCGCCAACGTGTTGCGGTGATAGTGCCCACCCACCGACACCACGTTCTTGGCCCACGCCTCCGGCCGCGAACTCCGCGTACCCGCGTTGGACTGCGACTGACAGATCAGAATGTCGTGATCGAACACGATCCTGTCCATCGCCGCCGACACCGTCGTGTACGACGTGGTCCGCGCACCACCCCAACTGTTGCTCTGGAACACCGCACGATAAGTCCCCGTCGACGCCACCAACTCACCAGTGTGCGCGTACCGGTCCGACTTCGGATACGTCGCGAAGATGCCCTGCCCTTCCGGCAACATCCCACGACGCGCCGCACCGCCGGCACCCTGGCTGAAAATCTCACCGTAGGTCGACGTGCCATGCCCGGTGTCAGTGGAGTTCGGCCCGTGCATCACCGGCGGACGCGCCCCGAACTCCTGATGCGTCGTACGCAACCCACCGTCCATCACCTCACCACGCACGCCCTGACCGCGATACCCACCCGCGGCCTCGATCGCGTTGGCACCACTTGCCTCCCGAGCGGTGCTGATATCCGTCTCCGGCGCCGACAACGCACCGACAGCCAACACCTCGGGCAACCGGCTCACCGCGGCCAACTGCTCCGCACCCAGCGTGGCGGACAGGTGCTGGCGGCTCTCAGAGATCATCTCCACCTGTCCACCGGCACGCCTGATCCGCTCGGCGACCACGCGCTGATCGGCCACATCCGGCTCGACCAGAGTGACAAGGTACTGCCCGGACACGGCCGCCCTCGCCGCCGTCATCTCCACCTTGTCAGCGGGCTGATAGTCCCCCAGCCACCGCACGAAATTCAACTCGGACACTGATTTCTTCGCCGACGCACCCATCCGCACGACGTACGCGAAATCAGGAATGTACGCACCGATTCGAGCGCCCAGTGCCCGCAATTGCGCACGCTGGACGTCGGTCAGAACACCACGGAACTGCACCAGATAGGCACCGTTGCCCGACTCACCCGCCCCGGCCAGCACACCGGCCCTGGTCGGGTCGAACGTGCGATTCGCCAGGTAGATGAACTGGGCGTCCTGCGGAGTGTCGGAGCCGACAGCGCTGACGACACCGGTCGTCATCAGCGCCGCGGCGAAAACAGAACCCACGAGTAAGCCGCGTCGAGACCGCAGCATGAACAAACCTCCGGATCGCAGCAGGGAATGCCCGAACAGGAGGAAATGCCCGGGCAGGTCACCGACGGTACCGACCGCATGACTACCGGTCAGCCGCCGAACGGCCTACCCGAATGACTGTAAAAAACGGGAAACAGTCCCGACACGACTAGGCCGTGTTTCAAATGCCCGATCGCGATAGCCGGGCCGGATGCGGCCCCTGACGCCACCGCGGGACCGCCCAAAGACAACCAGTATTCGCGGCGATCCCGCGGCGACGCCAGGAACCGCCCCACCGAGCCGATTCCGGCCTCCGGCCGGGGCAGACTCTCATCGACCGGGACATTCGAAACACGACGTAATCGCGCGTCAAAACCGGGCAAGTCACAACCGAGCGGCCGGCCGGCGCCGGACCACGTAGAGCACGGCCCCGAAAGCCACGACCGCGGCTCCCACGAGCACCGACAACCCGGGCAACGTGAAGGCCAGCACCAGACAACCCAGCAACCCGACCACCGGAACCACCCGAGGCGGCCGGTTCTCCGCACGAGTCAACGTCCACGCCGAAGCATTCGCCACCGCGTAGTACAACAGCACACCGAACGACGAGAACCCGATCGCCGAACGCAGATCAGCCACCGCCGCGGCCACCGCCACCACGACCCCCACCGCCAGCTCCGCCCGATGCGGAACCTGGAAACGCGGATGCACCACCGCCAGCACCGACGGCAAATGCCGGTCACGAGCCATCGCCAACGTCGTGCGCGACACCCCGAGGATCAAAGCCAGCAACGCCCCCAACGCGGCCACCGCCGCCGCACCACGAACAGCCGGCGACAACGCACCGAAACCCGTGGCACCCGCCAAATCCGACAACGGCGCCGCCGACCCGGCCAGCCTCTGCGGCCCCAGCACACTCAACGCGGCCGCAGCCACCGCGGCGTACACGACAAGCGCGATCCCCAACGCCAACGGAATCGCCCGAGGGATCGTCCGCGCCGGATCACGAACCTCCTCACCCAACGTAGCGATACGCGCGTACCCCGCGAACGCGAAGAACAACAACCCACCAGCCTGCAACACACCGGTCACCGTGATGTCAGCACCGAACTCCAAACGCTCCCACCCGGGCGCACCGCCGGCGAACGCCGCGACCACCAGAGCGGCGAGCACCGCCAGCACCACCGCGACGATCACCCGGGTCAACCACGCCGACTTCTGCACACCGCCGTAGTTCACCGCCGTCAGCAACACCACGGCCCCCACCGCGACAGCATGCGCGTGCGCCGGCCACACGTACGCACCCACAGTCAAAGCCATCGCGGCACAGGACGCGGTCTTCCCGACCACGAAACTCCACCCCGCCAGATAACCCCAGAACGGCCCCAGCCGCTCACGGCCATAGACATACGTCCCACCGGACGCCGGATACCGAGCAGCCAACCGAGCCGACGACGTCGCGTTGCAATACGCGACCACCGCGGCCACGGCCAACCCGAGCAACAACCCCGATCCAGCCGAACGCGCGGCAGGCGCGAGGGAAGCGAAGATCCCCGCGCCCACCATCGCGCCCAGCCCGATGACGACCGCGTCAGTGACGCCCAGCCGTCGGCTCAATGCGGACGGACCACTCACCCGACCGGCTCCTTCACAGCTGGTTGCTTGACACCCAGACGGGCGTCGACGATCAGACCGACCACTCCGAGCACCACAAGGACCGCCGTGACGACGACCATCGCGGGATCAACCCGGCCGGTCAACGCGTCACCAAGAGCGACAACGGCGACCGTGCCCGGCACAACACCGACCGCCGTGGCGGCCAAGAACGGCACGAGCCGCACCGACGACACCCCGGCACAGAAGTTGACCAGGGGAAACGGAACCGGCCCGATCAGCCGCAACGACCCGACAGCCAGCCACCCACGACGAGCGAGCCGACGATTGACCGCCGCGACCCCCGGATGAGTCAACCGCGCGGCGACCGCGTCCCGGCCGATCGCCCGCACGAGCAGAAAAGCCAACGCCGCACTCACGGTGGTGGCACAGACCGCCACCACCGTGCCCGTGACCGGCCCGAACAGCAACCCGGCGCTCAACGTGAACGGAATACGCGGAATCGCGATGGTCGCCAGCGCGTGCGCGACGAAGAACAGCAACGGCAACAACGAACCAGCGGACCCCGCCCAGTCCCGGATCTGCCCGGGGTCCCACTGCGGCACGACAAACGCCACCGCGATCAGCGCCACCAGCAGGACCCCGGCGACGATCAGCCTCGGATCACGCATCCCCTGTGCTTTCACTGATTCGCCGGCCGGGCCGCGGCCTCGAACAGCTCGACGAGGTTGCCCGCCGGGTCGGCGATCAGGATCTGCCGTCCACCCGGACCGGACACCAGGTCGCTGCGGAACGTCAGCCCGGCGGCACGCAACCGCTCGATCTCCGCGTCCAGATCCGCCACGATCAGGTGAATCCGGTTGCGTCCGGCGACCGCCGCGTCCGCCGGCGTGGCCCGCGCGCCCGAAGTGGCCGGCCCGGACAGCAACAACCTCAACGCGCCACGCCGGACGTCGGCGAAAACCGGGGCGTCGAAGGCGACGGTGAACCCGAGGTGCTTGGTGTAGAAGTCGGTCGCCGACGGCACATCGTCCACAATGTACCGGACGCTGGCCTGTTCGGTCGGTGCGGTCATGATCGGATCTCCTTCGTGGTTGTTCGGTCACAGCGGCAAGGTCACAGCGGCAAGTACGCGATACGCGTGTCGATCTCCCTGGCGATCCGCTGGAACTCCGGATAGCTCGCCTGGTCGGTGTCCGCGGCGGCGGCCGGGTCGGGCAGGCTCCAATGCGTCGTGACGGCCGGCCCGTGGTCACGAGGAACCTCACGGATCTTGTCGCACAACGTGATCACGTATTCGAAACGCCGCCCGGCGAGGGCGTCCAACGACTGCGGCCGACGGGGTTCGAGGTCGATGCCGTAGTCCTCGCGCAGGATTCGCACCGCGTTCGGATGCAGCCGGGGTTTGGGGTGACTGCCCGCGCTCATCACCTGCACGTCGTCGGCACGGTGACGCAACAGCGCCTCGGCCATCGGTGAGCGGGCACTGTTCCCGGTGCACAGGAACAACACCGAACTGCCCGCCGGCCACTGGCGCCCAGCGGGCGCCAGTGCCGGGTGCAGCGCGGCCGCGGCCTCGGCGAACGCCGTACCGCAACGGCTCAGGTCGAGGTGGTAGTAGCTGTCGCGGGCGTCGAAACTGCTGCGCCGCATGGTGACCAGCCCGGCCGAGCGCAGCAGCCGGAGGTGGTAGGACACCAGGTTCTGCGGCTCGCCGACTGCCGCGACCAGCTCCCGCACCCGGCGATCACTGGCCGCCAGTTCGGTCATCAGTGCCCAGCGCAGCGGGTGGGCCGCCATGCGCATCAGCTCGGGAACCGGCGCTCGATCGGACGTGGTCATGCCGCGACAATACATCAAACCAGTTTGATGCGTCACCGCTCTTCTGTGCGGATGTGACTTGAGGTGGCTGGATCTGAAGGAGTAGGGAGAAAGTGGGTCGTTATTTCGTCACAGGATGATGAAACTAGGTTCGTAGTACCAGAAAAAGTCGCTCACCGGCGGCCTGCCGCGGAGACGATGGCGGCCACCGCCGGGTTCGTGGCGAACGCGTCGTCGGACAGGACGGTGTTCTCGGCGAGCGTGACGGACTCCGGGGCGTGACCGGGGTCGGCGTCCCAGAAGTTGCCGATGAACGCGACATGGTCCAAGGGCGGCGACACCTCGAACACCGCAGGGTTGTCGTTGCGGTGGATCACGTTGCCCTGCACGGTGACCCACGCGGCGCCGTAATCGGTGTAGAGCGCGTAGTTGTACGGGGTGACGGTGTCGCGCACGACGTTGCCGCGGATGAGAGCGCCGTCCGCGTGGGATGTGCCTTGCGTGCCGGCGATGTAGATGCCGCCGCCGTCAGCGAGGACCTGCATGGTGTCGTTCACCAGGTTGTTCAGCACCTGCGCGGAGGAACCGTCGTAGAGCACGATTCCCGCGTGCGGGACGTCGTTGATCTCGTTGTGGGCGATGACCGTGCGCTGGGTCGAGGACACCACGACGGCGGGTGATCCGTGGTAGTCCAGTCCAATGTGGTGGATGTGGGTGTTCTCGATGCGGGAATCCCGCGCGTCGCCGCCGAGCACCACGCCACCGCCGGCAATGACCGAGATCGAGCTGTCGCGCACGGTGTTGCCGGTGCCGCCGTGGATTTCCAGTGCGACACCGCCGAGCCTGGTCAGTTCGCAGTGGTCGAAGGTGACGCGGGAGCAGCCGGTGAACCGCAGCGCGCCGGGCATGGTCGCGGCGTTGGCCGGGACTTCCACTCGTCCGGCGCCGTCGGCGAACGTGACGGTCATGATCTCGCCGCCGTCGTAGTAGCCGTTGCCGTGGTAGTGCAGGAAGCCTTCGGGCGTGCTCGGCCGCAGCCAGGTCGTGTCGGCGAAGGTGATGCCGCGGAACACGATGTCCCGCACGTTGTCGCCCTGTACCAGGGTTTCCAGGACGGGCGCGACGACGTCGCCGAGGGTCTCGCCGGGCTGCGGGAGGTAGTGCAGGATTCCGTCGGCCACAGCGAAGGTGCCTTCGGTGAGGAAGGCGGGGCTGTTCTCGATCGAGGTGGGGTTGTCGGCGCCGTTGGTCTCCCCCGCGCCGGGGCCTTCCCAGCTGATCATCGACTGGTAGAGCTTGGTGGCCCACTCGAACGCGGGCTGAGCCATGGTGATCGTGGCCGCGTCGACGCTCACGACCGGGCAGCGTGCGTGCGACCACGGATAGACGCCTTGGTAGACCAGCTCCATCTGGCCGTGCCACGGCTGGGGTTCGGTCATGTCGTAGCCGGTGGCGGTCCGGGTCATCGGCTCGTCGAGCGCTCGCGACGCCCGGGCGGCTCGACGGCCGGAGACGAACAGTTGCCGGGTCGCCAGGCCAGGCAGGGGAGCGGTCCACACGCCGCCCTCTCCCCTGCTCCACCCGGTGACCACCTGGCCGCCGCTGAGCACGACGCGTTCCCCGTCGTAGGCCTGGAACACCAGGCCGGAATCGGCTTCCGACAGCATCATCGGGCGGGTCAGCCGGTAGGTTCCGGCGCGGAGGTTGATCACGGCACCCGGTTGGGCGGCGGCTCTGGCACGGTCCACTGTCGCGAACGGCTGGTCGATGGTGCCGGGAGCCGAGTCGTCGCCTGCCGGGTCGACGAAGAGCATCATGAAGGGAACCTCCGAAGTATATGGCGTATACTTCATGTATACACCCTAAACAAGGCGGGGAGTCAAGTGCCGGATCCGGAGCGCAGCACCGAGCTGCTGTGGGGCACGCGGGCCAGGCGTGGCCTCGACCTGGACACGATCGTGCGCACCGCGATCGACCTGGCCGACAGGGAAGGCCTCGGCGCGGTGTCGATGCGCCGGGTGGCCGAGGTGCTGGGTTTCACCACGATGTCGCTGTACCGGCACGTGCCCGGCAAGGCCGAGCTGCTCGACCTGATGCGCGACGCCGTGACGACCCCGCCAGGGGACGAGCAGCCTGCCGACTGGCGCAGTGGCCTGGAAGCGTGGGCGCGTGCCGGGTTGGCGCTCTATCAGCGGCATCCGTGGCTGATCGAGTCGTCAGGGCCGCGGGCCGTGCCCGGCCCGAACGCGGTGGCCCAGTTCGAACGGGCGCTGTCGATCGTGGCCGCGACCGGCCTGCCACCCGCGCAGATCGTCGCCGTGGTGACCCTGGTCGGCGGTTTTGTCGAAAGCGCGGCCCGTCAGGTGGTGCACACCATCGCGGCGGAACGGGAATCCGGGCTGACCCACGAGGAGTTCTGGGGCGCCCGTGACTCGTTGTACGAGCACCTGGACCGGTATCCGACGCTGAGCCGGATCTACGAGCAGGGCGGGTACGACGAACCGCTCGACCCGTTCGAGTTCGGTCTTCAGCGCGTGCTGGACGGCGTCGCCACCCTCGTTCGTGACGAAAAGCGTGATGAAAGCTGGTGTGTGGTGTGCGGCGATCCGGTGGCGGTGACCGGCAAGGGCCGGCCGAAGGAGTACTGCTCGCGGGCCTGCCAGCAGAAGGCGTACCGGAAAAGGACGTCAGCCCCCGGGCGAGACCCCGGGTGAGCACTACACTGCATCACTCGTGACTGTCGAGTTCCGGGTCTTGGGCACGGTCGAGGCGATTCGTGACGGCGAACCGGTCAACATCGGGCATGCGCGGCAACGGTCGGTCCTCGCGGTGCTCGTGGCCCACGTGGGACAACCGGTGACCGCGGACCAGCTCGTCGAACGGGTGTGGGCCGACCGTGCACCGCAGCGCCCGAGAGACACCTTGTACAGCTACCTGTCCAAGCTCCGGCAGGTCCTCGCGGATGTCGAAGGCGTTGCCATCGAACGGGATTCCGGCGCCTACCGGCTCGTGGCCGATCCGCTCGCCGTCGACGTGCACCGCTTCGAGGACCTCGTGGCCAGGGCCCGCGCGGAACACGACCCCGAGCGGTCACTGGCACTGTTCGACGAGGCACTCGGCTTGTGGCGCGGCGAGGCGTTCGCCGGGATGGACACCCCGTGGTTCGTCGAACGCCGCGAAGCCTTGCAGGCCTTACGTGACAGTGCGCGGAGCGATCGCGTCGACCGTGCGCTTCAGGTCGGCCGCCACCACGAGGTGATCACCGAGCTGACCGCGCGGTCGACGGAGCAGCCGATGGACGAACGCGTGACCGGGCAGCTGATGCTCGCGTTGCACCGCAGCGGCCGCACAGCGGAAGCGCTGACCCGCTATGACCATCTGCGTCGCACGCTCATCGCCGAGCTGGGCACTGATCCCGGTGTGCGGCTTCAGCAGTTGCACGCCGAACTGCTGGCCTCCGCTCCCCCACCGGCAGTGGGCCCGCCGCCCAGGACCCGTGTCCCGTGGTGGCGGCGCAGAATTCCGGTACTGGCGGCGTGTGCCGCGGTGGCGGTGCCGTTGTTCTTCGTGGTGACCAACAGCGCCAAGTCCAACAACTCCGGTGGTCCCGCCACGACCAGACCCGCGTTCTCCCGCGCCCCTGACTCCGGGTTCGTCAAGATCCGGCCCGCGGTGCCCGGATACGCCGACATCTGTGTCACCGACGGCCGTGAGCGCGACGAACGGCACTCGCGGCCGATCGCCGCGCTCAAGCCGTGCGCCACCGCCACTCCCCCACGCACGTCACTGGAACCGTTGGGCGACGGGCGGTTCCGGATCTGGTGGAACCACCCCGAGCACGGCATCGGCTGCCTGACCGTCATCGATGCGGCGAAAGGGCCGGGCTACCGGCTCGAACCGTGGGACGACTGCCCGGACTTCCGGGAGTTCCAGAAGTTCGTGTTCGAGCCGGTGGACACGCCGGTCTTCGGCGGTTACCGGATCAGGCCGCTGCACAGCGGTCTGTGCGTCGGCGTGGCCGAACCGGTGGAGCACAACGCCGAAGTGGTGCAGGAGGAGTGCACCGGCGGCGCCGACCAGGAGTTCCTGGTCGACCCCGAATGATCAGATCCCGGCGCTGACCGTGACGCCGGTGCCGACCTGACGTGGCGTGGTCACGCCGGTGACCAGGTTGCCGGTGGACGTCAGCTGCAGCTTGGCGGTGCCTTCGGCCTGGTAGTCCAGCCCGACGCCGGTGCCCATGCCGCGGACCACGTTGCCGGTCACCGCGAGCACACCCGTGCCGTAGTTGACCCGGGTCTCCAGGAACGCGCCGCCACCGCCGGGGAAGTCGAAGATCCGGTTGCCGGTGATCGTGGACGCGGCCTCACCCTGGATCGACACACGCAGCCCCGACACGGTGAAGTCCTCGATGTAGTTGTCGCTGATCGTCGTGCCGAACAACCGGTCCGCCCACAACGCCACCCCGTTGACGCCGTAGAGGTGGTTGCCGCGGATCATCCACCCGGCGGCGTTGTCGATCATCACCGCGTCCGCGCCGCTGTCGGCGACCCAGTTGTCGGCCAGCACCCAGTCGGTCACCGAGTTGCCCGGGTCCTCCACGAACACGCCGTGCCCGCCGGACATCGCGAAGTGGTTGCCGACGATGCGGCCGTTCACCTGCGTGTTCTTCAGCGCGGTCCCGTTGGCCGACAAGCTGGTCACCCGCAGGCCGTGCCGGGTGGCGCCGAAGGTCTCGACGTTCTCGATCACCGACTGCCATGCGCGGACCACGAGCACGTCGTGCGCGGCCGGGTTGTTCTGCCGGTTGCCGTCCAACGTCAGCGACCGGACCGTCACGGGCGCGCCGGTGTAGTCCACATTGTCCAGATAGGTGTCGCTGGCCAGCATCGCGTCCAGGTTCGCGCCGTCGGCCTGCCGGATCACCGTGCCGGCGCGGGACTCGCCGCGGTAGCTGCGCTCGCCGGCGAGTCTGATCGTGCCGTTGATCAGGCACTTGCCTGTGATCACGATCTCGTCGCCCGGCACACTCGCGGCTGTCGCGTTGTTGATCGCCTCGTCGTCGTTCGTGGTGTTCGTGCACGCCACCGTGCTGGCCTGGGCCTGCACGACCCGGCCGCTGCTCGGTGCCGACGCCACCACCAAGCCCACCAGGGCGACCACGGGGATCACAACAAACCGTCGCACCACATCTCTCCGAATTCTCCCCCCAGGACTGGTGTTACTTGTACTGCACTTCGACCAGTGGAGCCGAGAACTCTGCAGCTTGCTGATCTTTCCGGGCGGCGAACGCCACCGAGATCCGCAGCCAGCGCTCCGTCGCGGCCCGGCTCATCAGCGCGGTGACGTCCAGTTCGCCGCAGTCGGTCACGCCGATCAGCTCCCGGTACTCCGTGGTCGTCCACGTGGTCGCCGGCCCGAATCCGCCGACGTGCCAGGCCTCCACGTCCTCACACGTCGGGATCCGCAGTGTGGCCGCACGCACCTGTTTGCCGTGCACCGGTTGCGAGGTCACCTCGAAGTAGGCGCGGTAGTCGTACTCGCCGGCCAGCCCGGCCGTCGCCGTGCCCGGCGGCCGCCACTGGGAGACGTAGCCGTCGCCGTGCACGCTCTGCCCGACGACCATCCAGGACAGCTTGTCCGCGCTGAACTCCTGACCGATCTGCACCGGGTAGCGGGTCCACTGCTGGGGTTTCGCCGGCCGGATGGTCAGGCCGCCCGGACGGACCGTGCGCACCGCGGTGGAAGCACGGCCCGCGGCGTCGACTGTCCGGACCGGCCCGCCGGAGACCTCGCCCGCGGTCACCGAGCCGTTCGGCCCGGCTTTCATCCGGCTGGTGTCCAGCCGGATCTCCCGCACGTCCGCGTCCGGCGTCTTCACCACGACCGTCAGCGAGAACCCGGCGGGCCTTGCGGTCAGCACGAGGTCGACACCGGCCATGACCTCGGCGTAGGTCGCGGTGTCCCCGGCGATCACCGGCCGCGGCAGTGGGGCGGGCCACGTCAGGCTCATGTCCGCCAACCGCACCAGCGGCCCGGCCCCGCCTGGCGAGAACATCACGTCCGCAGCGGCCGCCTGTGGTGCGATCAGCCCGTCGGCGCGGATGGTCAGCGTGGTGTCGATGGGCACCCAGCCGTCGCCGCGCCGGGCCTGGAACGGCTTCGCGTACAGCTCCGCTGTCACCGTGCCGTCGCCGTTGACCCACAGGCGCTCGTACTCGGACTGGAGCACGGGCACCTCGGAGACGCCCTGCTGCCGGGACATTCCGAAGACCACCGCCGCCAGCAGCAGCGCCACCACCGCGAAAACCGCGAACCACCGCATGGCGTCACACGATGCCCGGCAGGGCTGTGGCAAACCTGGTATCGACCTGCTATGCGCAGGTCAGGGCTACCTTCCCGGGGTTCCGCCGACGACCGCGTCGGACGCGGCGTCGGACGCCGCCTTCCGGGCCGTCTTCTTCGGCTTCGGCGGCACGATGCTCGCCAGCTCCCCGCCGTTGTCGTTGGTCCGCAGCACGAACGGACGCGTGTCGGTGTACCGCACGACCGACACCGACGCCGGGTCCACCACGATCCGCTGGAACGAATCCAGGTGCTGGCCCAGCGCGTCCGCCAGCACCGCCTTGATCACGTCACCGTGGCTGCAGGCGATCCACACCGCGTGCGCACCGTGCTCCTCGGTGATCCGTGTGTCGTGCGCCCGGATGGCCGCCACGGCCCGCGCCTGCACCGCTGCCAGGCCCTCGCCGCCCGGGAACACCGCGGCCGACGGGTGCTGCTGCACGACCTTCCACAGCGGCTCCTTGCCCAGCACGCTGAGCTTGCGGCCGGTCCATTCGCCGTAGTCGACCTCCGACAGCCGGGCGTCGGTGACCACCCGGATGCCCTGGGCCGCCGCCAACGGCGCGACGGTCTGCTTGCACCGCAGCAACGGCGACGCGACGATCGCCGCGACCGGCACGCCCGCCAGCCGCTCCACCAGGTTGGCGGCCTGCTTGGCCCCCGAATCGTCCAGCGCGACCTTCGGCGTGCGCCCGGCGAGCACACCAGAGCCGTTCGCGGTCGAGCGTGCGTGCCGTAACAGGATCACCGTCGCCATGATCCGAACCTTAACCTCACGTCGCCGGAATGGTGTTCGTCGCCAGCAACACCATCAGCGTGATCCCCAGGACGATGCGGTACCAGACGAAGACCGAGTACGTGTGCTTCGACACGTACCGCAGCAGCCACGCGATCGTCGCGTACCCGACGACGAACGCGATCACCGTCGCCACGATCATCTGCGCGGTCGACGCGTGCGGCCCCGGCCCGGTCTTGTCCATCACGTCCGGGATGCTGAAGATCCCCGCGCCGAACACCGCCGGTAACGCCAGCAGGAACGAGTAGTCCGTCGCCGCCTTGCGCTCCAGCCCGAGGAACAACCCCGCCGTCAGCGTGCCGCCGGACCTCGACACACCCGGCACCAACGCCATGGCCTGCGCGAACCCCATCGTGATGCTGTCGCGCATGGTCAGCTGCGTGCGGGCCTGTCTGCCGATCTCGTCGGCCACCGCCAGGATCACCGCGAACACGATCATCACCGTCGCGGTGATCCACAGGTTGCGGAACGTGGTGCGGATCTCGTCCTTGAAGATCACGCCCAGCACCGCGATCGGGGCCGAGCCGATGATCACGTACCACGCCATCCGGTACTCGTCCGACCGGCGCACCCCGGCGTCGACGAACCCCTTGAACCACGCGCCGACCAGCACGCCGATCTGCTTGGCGTAGAAGATCAGCACCGCCAGCTCGGTACCCAACTGGGTGACGGCGGTGAACGAGGCACCCGCGTCGGTGCCCCAGCCCAGCGTGGACACCACCCGCAGATGCGCCGACGACGAGATCGGCAGGAACTCGGTCAGGCCCTGGACCAGTCCGAGAACTATCGCCTGCAACCAGTCCAAACCGCTACTCCAACCGATGTCCGTGCGCGTGGGGGCCGCGAAGAATCTTGGCCTACGCCCGATCGCGGCCGACCATGGCCCTTGCCCGGCCGGGGTGATCGTCAGCCCTTAGGCTCACGGTTCGTGGAGTACCGACACCTCGGCCGCAGCGGCCTGCGGGTGTCCCGGCTCGCCCTCGGCACGATGACCTGGGGCCGGGACACCGACGCCGACGAGGCGGCCAACCAGCTCGTCGCGTTCACCGAAGCGGGCGGCACCCTCGTGGACACCGCGGACGTCTACGCCGAAGGCGAGTGCGAGCGGATCCTCGGGGCCCTGCTCGACGACGTCGTCCCACGCGACCAGGTGATCATCGCCACCAAAGCCGTGGCCCGCCGCACCGAAGGCCCGTTCGGCGGCGGCGCCTCCCGCGCGGCCCTGCTGCACGCCCTCGACGGCTCGCTGCGCAGGCTGGGCGTCGACCACATCGACCTGTGGCAACTGCACGCCTGGGACGCCGCGGTCCCGCTCGACGAGACCCTCGGCGCGCTCGACGCCGCCGTGCGCAGCGGCAAGGTCCGCTACACCGGCGTGTCCAACTACTCCGGCTGGCAGCTGTCCACCGCCGCCACCATGCAGCTGATGTCCGGCGGCGCCACCCCGATCATCAGCACCCAGGTCGAGTACTCCCTGGCCGAACGCGGCATCGAACGCGAGGTCGTGCCCGCCGCCGAGCACCACGGCATCGGCATCCTGCCCTGGGCGCCCCTGGGCCGCGGCGTGCTCACCGGCAAGTACCGCTCCGGCACACCCGCCGACTCCCGCGGCGCCTCCGCGCACTACGCGCCCTACGTCGAGCACCACCGCACCGAACGCGCCGCCCGCATCGTGCAGGCCGTCTCCACCGCCGCCGACGGACTGGGAACGTCCCCGCTGGCTGTGGCGTTGGCCTGGGTGCGGGACCGTCCCGGCGTCGTGGCCCCCGTGATCGGCGCCCGGGACACCGGGCAGCTCGCCGGATCGCTCGTGACCGAGGAGCTGACCCTGCCCGCCGCCATCCGGGCCGCGCTGGACGACGTCAGCGGGATCGAGCTCGGCTACCCGGAGCAACGACTCGGGTGAAGGTTGCCCGCAACACGTGACCTGGCGTCGTGAATCGGGGATGCTGGGTGAACAAGACGTTACTGATGGAGGTCGCTGTTGCATCGGCTGGTAGCCGTGGTGTCGGGTGTGGCGCTGCTGGCGGGGTGTTCGCAGTCGAGCGAGCCGCACGACGACCTCCAGGTCACCGACAACCTCGTGGCGGCCGTCGCCGCCGTCTCCCCGTCGACCTCGGCACCGTCCGGCACGGTCGTCCCCGTCGCCGCCAAGATCACCGGCATGGTGGCCGTACCGCGCGCACGCACCGTCGCGCTCGCGACCGACAGCCCGCAGCTGCTGCTGCTCAACCTCGACGACCCGGGCGCACCGGCCCGATCCGTGGCCATGCCCGGCCCGGTCACCGCGCTGAGCGCCCTGCCTGACGGCGTGCTGGCGTCCGTCGGCTCGGCCAGACAGGTCCTCACCGTCCCGCTTCCCGCGGCCACCCCGACCACGCTGCAAGTGCAGAACGCGCCAGGCAGCGCCACGGTGCAGGGCGATCTGACGCTCGTGCCGCTGACCGACGGCAAAGCCGTCGACGTCGTGCGCGACGGCGTGGCCGAGAAGAAGATCTCCGGCAGCATGTTCAGCGCCGACCAGGTCCTCACCACCGGCCAGAACGTGGTCGTGCTTGACCGGCTGCGCACCGCGTTGTTCGATATCGACCTCACGGAGGGCAAAGTCGGGGCCGGCCAGCGCGCGGGCTTCGGCGCCACCAACGCGACCACCGACCGGTACGGCCGGGTGCTCGTCACCGACACGCGCGGCGGCGCGCTCCTGGCCTTCACCACCAACCCGGTCATGCTCAAACAGCGCTACCCCGTACCGGGGGCGCCCTACGGCATCACGTACGACCCGGAACGTGACCTGGCGTGGGTCACCCTGACAGAACGGAACGAGGTGGTCGGCTACCACGTCGCCGGTGGCGAACCCCGGGAAACACACCGGTTCGCCACTGTCGTGCAACCGAATTCGGTGACCGTCGACCCGGACAGCGGGCGTGTCCTCGTGGCATCCGCGACCGGTGGAGGAGTTCAGGTGATGCAGCCGTGAACGATGGGGTGGTTGAAGGGGATTGGGAGTACCGGCCGCTGAAGCTGCCACCCGGGGTGTCCCGGGTCAGCGCGGCGGTCCAGCTGTCGATCCAGGCGGAGTTCGCCGGGTGGGAGTTGTCGCGCGTGCGGCTCTACTCCGACGGCACCCGCAAAGTCCTGCTACGCCGCAAGCGCACCCGGGCGGGCGTACCCGGCCTGATGATCTAGACCACCTCGGCCACCAGCACCCCGGCGACGGTGCCGGGGCGCTGCCCGCTGGCGCGATCTGCGAGGCTGGGATCATGAACGACCGCACGCCGCTGCTGACCGACCAGACCCCGTTGCCGGACACCATCGAGGCTCGGCTGCGGCGACAACTGACCTTCCTGATCGAGGTCGACCGGCTCAAGACGATCCTGCGGCAGTCACCACTCGCCGCGGCCGACCGCCGGGAGAACGACGCCGAACACTCGTGGCACCTGGCCATGATGGTGGTCGTCCTGGCCGAGTACGCCGACGAACCCATCGACGTCGGCCACACCATCAAGCTCGTCCTCGTCCACGACCTGGTCGAGATCTACGCGGGCGACACCCCGATCTACCACCCGACCATGGGCGCCGACCAGGCCGAGCGCGAACTCGCCGCGGCGGAGAAGCTCTTCGGCATGCTGCCCGCCGACCAGGCCGCCGAGATCCGGGCACTGTGGGACGAGTTCGAGGCACGCCAGACCCCGGAAGCACGGTTCGCCAAGGCCATGGACCGCCTGGAACCCCAGCTGCTGAACTGGATGGCCCGCGGCGGCACGTGGCTGAGCCCCGGCATCACCGCCGACGACGTCCGGGCCCGCAAAGCCATGATTGGCGACGCCTCCCAGGCACTGTGGGCGGCCAGCAAACAGATCATCGCCGAGGGCGAACGCCGCGGCTGGGCCCGGCCCGGCCAGGCGCGGCGGTAGCGTGTCGATCATGAGCCTGCGATGCGCGATTCTGGACGACTACCAAGGCGTCGCCCTGGGCATGGCCGACTGGTCGGTGCTCGACGGCCAAGTCGACGTGACCGTCCACCGTGAACACATCGCCGACCAGGACGCGCTCGTCGACGCCCTGCGCGACAAGCAAATCGTCGTGATCATGCGTGAGCGCACGCCGTTCCCCGCCGAACTGATCGCCCGGCTGCCCGAGCTGGAACTGCTGATCACCAGCGGCATGCGCAACGCCGCCATCGACCTGGCCGCGGCCGCCGAGCACGGCGTGACCGTCTGCGGAACGGCCAGCACCTCCACACCACCGGCCGAGCTGACGTGGGCCTTGATCCTCGGGCTGGCCCGTCACCTGGTGCCCGAGAGCACCGCCCTGCGCACCAACGGCCCATGGCAGAGCACCGTCGGCACCGGCCTCGCGGGCAGAACCCTCGGCCTGATCGGATTCGGCAAGATCGGCGTCCAGATGGCCCGGATCGGGCGCGCGTTCGGCATGGACGTCGCCGCGTGGAGCGCCAACCTGACCGCCGAACGCACCGCCGCGGAAGGCGTACGGCTGGTCACCAAGGGCGAACTGCTCTCCCGCAGCGACGTCGTGTCGATCCACGTCGTGCTCAGCGACCGCACCAGGGGCCTGATCGGCGCAGGCGAGCTGGCGCTGATGCGCCCGGAGGCCCTGCTGATCAACACCTCCCGCGCCGCGATCGTGGACCAGCAGGCCCTGGTGGAAGCCTTGCGGGACAACCGGATCGGCGGCGCCGGACTGGACGTCTTCGACCAGGAACCGCTGCCCGCCGGCCACCCGCTGCGCAGCCTGCCGAACGTGCTGGCCACCCCGCACCTGGGCTACGTCACCGACGGCAACTACCGGACCTACTTCCGCGAGGCCGTCGAGAACATCCAGGCCTACCTGGCGGGCACGCCCACCCGGGTTTTGTAGCTGCCTTGTATCCCTCCTCGCCAAGCTGCGTCGTACCGACCAGGAGGAGGACGAAGATGCGGAGACAGTGGGCGGCAGCGGTAGTGGCCGTCGCGGGCGCCGTCTCGATCGCCGTGGCGCCGGCGGCACAGGCGCTTCCCGTCGTGGACATGGAGAAGGTTCTGCTCGCGGCGCAGATCGATCCACGCCGCCCGGACAGCGCCCTCACGCCCGGCGCCAGGGACCACGTGCTCGTGGTCGAGCAGGCACTGCAGGCCAAGGGACTCCTCGCCGCGCAGTACGTCGACGGGCACTTCGGCACGTCCACCACCACGGCCTACACCAACCTGCAGAAGTCGTTCGGGTGGAGCGGCATCGACACCAACGGCATCCCCGGCCAGACCTCACTGGAGCGGCTGGGCGAAGGCCGGTTCACGGTGACCAACGTGGTGAGCGCGGGCGCACGGGTCAGCCACCAGGGCAAGACCATCAACACCCGCACCAAGGCCATGCTCGCCGCGGCCGAGGCCCGGCTCGGCCGGACGCTGACGATCACCCAGGGCTCGTACAACCCCGGTGGCGTCGGCGCTTCGGGCGGCACCCACGACGGCGGCGGCGCACTGGACATCTCCGTCAGCGGCATGAGCGACACGGTCAAGGTCGACGTGGTCCGCAAGCTGCGTGAGGTGGGCTTCGCGGCATGGTGGCGCAAGCCCTCACAGGGCCAGTGGGACCACCACATCCACGCGATGGCCGTGTCCGACCCGCACCAGTCCGTCTCCGCGTGGCACCAGTCGGGCGACTACTACCTCGGCCTCAACGGCCTGGCCAACCGCGCACCGGACGACGGCCCTGCCGTGACCAAGCGGACCTGGGAAGAAGTCCAGCGCGGCGAATAACCCCAGC
This sequence comes from Kibdelosporangium persicum, assembly GCF_013280595.1. Classification (GTDB taxonomy): domain Bacteria; phylum Actinomycetota; class Actinomycetes; order Mycobacteriales; family Pseudonocardiaceae; genus Kibdelosporangium; species Kibdelosporangium persicum. The sequence continues at coordinate 112,974 of NZ_JAAATY010000006.1, read as the reverse complement.
TCACCCCTCGTGAGTGTTTATCAGGGTTAGAACCCCGATAAACACTCACGAGAGAGGGTCGGGGCTACGGTGACGGGACGTGGATCCACGCGGTCGCGTCGGTTTCCTTGATCGCGACGCTGACCTGGCGGTACGTGCTGAGATCGGCGTCCGGATGCGGGCGGATCACGGTGTCGTAGAAGGTCGCCGAGAAGATGACCGCGACCGGGCTCGCGGATTCCTCCAGCGCCTTGCGCAGCGGGATCGCGTCGACCAGCCGGAACGCGAAGTTCACCGACGCGCCGACCGGGCCGAGATCGTCGATGGGCACCTCACCGGAATGCAGCGCCACCCGCAGCTGGAACCGCCGGCTCTCCGGCTGATGACGGTTGTGGTCACCGACCGCGGCCACCAACGCCTGGGGCAGCGCGTCCACGAACACCGCCTTGGCGACCTCGGCCGGAACCAGGATCATCACGCCGTCACCGCGATCCTCGGCACGGCAGGAGTCCCAGTCGATGCCGGCGCGCCGGAACGCCGACTGCAACGCCCGGAACAGGCCACCGCGCGCCGCCTGGAAGTCCGCCAGCTCCCGCGCGGCGAACCGGGCCACGTCGACCACCAGGATCGCCGGCTCGCGCAGGCTGGCGGAGCCCCGCTGTTCCAACGAGGCCAGCTTGGTCAGCACGGTGTCGGCGTCCGGGTCACCGAACTCGTTGAGCAGCTCGAGCGCGTGCTGCCAGGTCGACCGGGCCTGCACGCGGTCACCGAGCGCTTGGTAGGTGTCGCCGAGACGGTTGAGCGTCACGGCCTCGCCGTAGCGGCTGCCGGTCTCCCGGAACAACCGCAGCGCCAGCTCGTAGTGCTCCACAGCTTCGGAGAACTGGTGCAAGCGGTGGTGGACTTGACCGAGGCCGTCCAGCGCAAGGCTTTCCCCGCTGCGGTTGTCCAGATCCCGGTACAGCTCACGGGCCGCGTAGAACTCGTTCAACGCCTGACGCAGCGCCCCGGTCTGGACCGCGCAGTCAGCCAGCGTCACCAACGCGTCGGCCTCGCCGAGACGATCAGCGTTGCGACGGAACAAGTCCAGCGCCACCCGCGCATGGAACACCGCTTCGTCGAACTGGTTACGACGCCCGTAGACCTCGCTCAGCGCGAGTTCCGAATGCGCCTCCCCCACCTCGTCACGCAGCTCACGGCACAAGCCCAGCGACAGTTCGTAATGCTTGACCGCCTCGGCGATCCGGCCGAACTGTCCGTGCACCGCACCGAGACTACGGTGGATCTCCGCCAACGCCTGCCGGTCCCGCGCCTGGTCCGCGGCCGTCAGCGCGGTCAGCTGAACGGTCTCCAGGTCGTGCCAAAGACCTTGCTGGTCAAGAAAAGGCGTGATCATCGACGCCAGCCGCCACGCTCGTTCGTCCAGGCCATGCTGTGCGGCGAAGTCGATCGCCGCGAGCAGGACGGGCCGCTCGCAGGCGAACCAGTGCCGGTCGGCTTCCGCACCGCGGGCGATGTAGTGATCCAGCACGCGCCGGATCGCCTCGTCGCGTTCCCAGCCGGAGTCGTGCGCCATGGCTTGCTCATGCGCGTAGAGCCGCAGCAGATCGTGGCAACGGTAACGCCCCGGCGAATACTGGTGGATCAGATGCGCCACACCGATCTCCCGCAGCACCTGCTGCGCCTGCGGCTCCGACAAGCCGGTCAACGCGGCCGCCGCCGCCAGCCCGATGTCCGGCCCCGGGTGCAGGCCCAGCAGCCGGAAGACCCGCGCCGACTCCGGGCTCAACGCCTGATACGTCCACGAGAACGCGGCACGGATGCTCGCGGACTCGTCATCCCCGGCCAGCACAGCCAACCTGCTGTTCGCGTCGTTCAACTCCCCCGCGAGAACCTGCAACGGGAACTCGGGATGCGCGGCGGCATGCGCCGCCACGATCCGCAACGCGAGCGGCAGACCACCGCAGTACTCGACAAGCGCGGCCGCCGCCTCCGGCTCGGCATCGACCCGTTCGTCACCCAGACAACGCGCCAGCAGCGTCAGACCCGCGTTGCGGTCGAACACGGTCAACGCCACCTGCACAGCGTCGTTCTTGGCCACCAGATCGGCCAACCGGGCCCGGCTGGTCACCAGGACACGGCACTGCGCGGAGCCAGGCAGCAAGGGCAGGACCTGTTCGCTGGACCGGGCGTTGTCCAGCAGCACAAGCATCCGCCGTCCCGCGACGATGCTGCGGTACAACGCCACCCGGGCCTCCAGTTCCACCGGCATGGCCTGCCGGGAGACCCCGAGCGCGTGCAGGAACAACAGCAACGCCTCCGCGGCCTGGACCGGACGGCCGGACGGGCTGAAGCCGTGCAGGTCCACGTACAGCTGACCGTCGGGATAACGATCGGCCACCTGGTGGGCGAAGTTGACCGCCAGCGTCGTCTTGCCGGTGCCCGGCGCGCCGGTGATCAGGAAGACGCCCGCGTCCGCCGAGCTCTCCAGCCACCCCAGTTCGGCCTCACGCCCGACGAACGTCTTCACCCCACGAGGCAGCGTGCGCGGTTTGAGCAGACGCTGGCCGGTCCCCGCGATCGTGACCTCCCCGGGCTCTCCGGGCGGCCGCGGCCAGACCGTGACCGTGATGAACCCCTTCTCCCGCAGCACTGTCGGGATCGGACTGCCACTGCCGCGGCAGTCGCGCAGCGCCGACGGAATCCCGCTGCCTTCACCCTCCACCAGACGCACCCACGACAGGATGTTGGCCAGCCGGTAGTTGCGTTTGATCGACTGCCCGTTGAACTCGGTCAGCTCGTGCGGCTCCCCCAACGGAATGTCGTGGCCGATCCAGTCGCCCGGACTGCTGATCTCCACCCGGTCGTCGAACACCCGGACGTGCACACAGGAGTCGAGCTGCGAATAGTCACGGTGCACCAACGCGTTCGCGATGATCTCGCGTACCGCGATCATCGGATAGGCATACACCGCAACGGCCTGCGCGTGGTCCTCGCTGGGCCGCTCACCCCGGCGCACGTGCTTGGCGACGAACTCACGCGCGTTGACGATCTGGTCGGTCACCGGACCGGAATGAGTCTCACCGTCGCGGTGGTCCGATCGGTCAAGGCCGTAGTACCGGACACACTTCACCATCGCGGCCGAGCACACCGCAGTCGGGTTGCGGCCGAACAGCAACGCGCCCGTGCGCGTCAACCCGCCCTCGTTGGTCCAGACCTCGATCTGCTCGAGGAACTGCCACGGAGTCAGTCCCGCCGGGAACTTGCCGCTCACCTCGGTCCGCAACTGGGAACGGAAGTTCTGCAACGAGTCGACGTCGAACATGGTCAGCTCGGTCGGCTGGTCGAGATACGGCCGCTCGGTGTTCTGCCTGGCCGGCTTCGACGCGGCCGGGAACTGCGCCGCGAGCGCGTCCAGCAGTTCCCGCACACCCGTCACCGGATCGGCGCAATACCGGGCGACTTTCGTTTTCACCGCGAGCTGCTCGACGTACGCCTGGTCCTCCATCTGCACGACGAATACACGGTTGGACGCGGCATACCCGGCATTCACGATCTTGTGCGCCCAGGCACTGCCGACCGATCTCACGGTCGCGCACAAAACGATCGGCACACCCGAAGACATGGCCTGCAAAGCCTTACCGATGCGCGACTCACCCACGAGGATCGTACCGTCGTGAGTCACTTCGTAACCGTCTCCGCGCAGCGGCCCGGCGATTTTCTCGGCAAGGTGTTCCTCGCCTTCGGCGCACACCACGTACACGGGTTGCCGGGTCATGGTCACTTCATTGCGGCGAGCAGGGCCTGGACGCCTTCGGACCAGCCGGCCGTGAGGTCGACGTGCTTGATGTCGGCCAGGATGGCGGGCGACTCACCACCGGTCAGCCGGACCGGCAGAAGCGTCACGCCCTTGCCGCTGACCTGCCTGTGCAACGCCGACATCCATTCCCGATCCTGCCACGGACTGGCCGAGGAATTGGTCGAATAACACAGCACGAGATAGGCGGCGCCGGCCAGACCGTCGTTCATCTTCCGCACCACCGAATCGCCGACATGCAGTTCCCACGTGTCCAGCCAGACATCGTGGCCGTGACCACGCAGCTCGGTCGCGAGTCGTTCCGCTTCGGCATGATCAGTACTGCGATAACTGATGAAGACAGCGGCCAAGAGACCCTCCCATCCGGCAGGTCAAGGATAGCCGCTGAACCGCACACCAGTGTGGACTGGACCACATTGGCGGCACGCCGGAACACGTCGCATTGCTTGCCGGCCGGCGGCGCACGGGTTCGCTACGATGCGGTAATGATCTTCATCACCGCCAAGTTCCTGATCAAACCGGAGTACGCCGACCAATGGCCGTCGCTGACCAAGCAGTTCACCGAGGCGACCCGCGCCGAGCCCGGCTGCCTGTGGTTCGACTGGTCGCGCAGTGTCGACAACCCGAACGAGTACGTCATCGTCGAGGCGTTCCGCGATGACGACGCCGGCGCCGAGCACGTCAACTCCGAGCATTTCCGCACCGCGCGGGCGACCCTGCCGCAGTACCTGGCCGAGACCCCGAGGATCGTCAACATGAAGGTCCCGCAGGACGACTGGTCCGCGCTCGGCGAGTTCACCGTGGCCTGACGGCGGCCGCGGCCGGGGTCGCGCCGACTCGGTGACCAACGGCGACGACCCTGGCCGGTGCGCCCTACGAGGTACTGACGCGGAACTCCAGCGCCGTGCGCCCTTCCGACACCGGACCTGACCCGGCGAGCTCCAGTCCGCAGCCGGCGGCCAGTTCGGCCAGTTCCTCCACGGTCCTTTCCCGGCCACCGAAGCACATCAGCATGAACAGGTCGATCCCGGTGCTGTCGCCCCGCCCGCGCACCGGCTCGATCACCACGACCGTGCCGTTCGGCGTGACGGCCTGACGACACCCGGCGAGGATCTTGCGGCTGTTCTCGTCATCCCAGTCGTGCAGGATGTCGGACAGCAGGCAGGCGTCGGCCCCCTCCGGCAACGGATCGAAGAAACTCCCGGACACGGCACCGGCCCGGTCAGCCAGTCCGGCGGCTTCGAACCGCGAAGCCGCCGCGGCCACCGACGGCGCGTAGTCCAGCACCCGGCCGCGCACCCCGGGATGAGCCCGCAGGATCGCGGCGAGCAGATTCCCGTCACCGCCGCCCACGTCGAGGATCTCGGTGAACCGGCCCCAGTCGAAACGGTCGGCGATCTGCGGCGCGTGCGCCTGGAACCGCCATTCCATCTGGGCGTCGAACGAACTGCGCAGTTTCGGGTCGGCCTCCAGGTCCGCCCAGAAATCGCGGCCGTACCGGCGCACGTAGGCGGGAGAATCGGTGGTGATCGTCTCAAGCAGGTCGACGAACGCGAGTTCGGCGCGCCCGCCCGCGCAGGTGATGTCGAGCAGGGGCTTGACCCCTTGCGGAGCGTCCGCGCTCATCTGGGCACCAAGGCCGGTGGGCCGGTAGCGACCGGAATCCGGGTCGACGTCGAAGACACCGACAGTGACCAGGTGATCGAGCATGCGACGCAGGGCGGGCGCCGAGGTCCCGGTCTCGGCGGCCAGCTGTGCCGCGGTCGCGCCCCCGCTGCCCGCACGCTCCACGAGACCCAGTGTCGCGGCCACTCGGATGGACATCGGAGTGGCCAGATCGGCCATGGCAAGAATCGACGGTGTTGCCGTTGGGTGATCCACCGGCGCAGGCTATCGACCACCGATTCTCTCGGGAATCACATTTCCCCGCCACAACGGCCTGAACTCCGCGGATCGCGGCCGGACGAAAACGGAGCCGGCGTGACCACGGGCTGACACAGCCGCTCAATCCTGATCGAGCCCGCGCAGCACGTGCCGCGACACGCTCACGTCCTCTGTGGACGAAGTGCCGCTCGACGCGACCGGCCCCCGCACCGGGAACACTCAGTCGACCGACAGGGCCGCCTTGACGATGCTCAACGCCTCCTCCGGATCCAGCCCGAGCGCGCGAGCCTGGGAGGCGTAATCGCGAGCGGCCCGCTGGATCACGATCCGGCTCTGCTGGCCCGCCGCGCTGACGAACGTGCCCGCCCGGCCACGGGTCTCGATGAGCCCGGCTTCCTCAAGCTCACGGTAGGCCTTGGCCACGGTGTTGGCCGCCAGGCGCAGTTCGGCGGCCAGCGCACGCACGGTCGGCAGCTTGGCGCCGACCGCCAGGGTCCGGTCGGTGATCTGCTGGGCGAACTGGGACCGGACCTGCTCGTAGGGCGCCACCGACGAGGTCGGGTCGATCGAAATCACGCCTCACGATACCGAGCCGTCCGCCGATCCGCTGTCCTGCACCGCCCGTGCGTCGATCCCCGTGACCACGCGTCGCCATCAGGTCCTGGACAAATCCCCAGCACCTCCAGTCATGTGACGCCCACCACACCCGTCAGCGACCCGGCGGCACGAGGACTTGCGTCCTCGGCCAGCGAACTGCGATCATCGTCACCATGTCGATTCGAAAGGGCGGTAACGCCCAAGCGCGATGAGCGCGGCCAGGCGGCGCAAGTCCCGCCTCGCGGACAAACCCCTTCCCTCAGTGGAATTCTGGTGGCGCGCGGTCGATATCCGCGACGAATGGTCAGCACACGCGTTGTCGTGTGAGCCCGCGGACCGCGAGACCACCCAAACAACCATCACCTCGCTGTACGCCTTGGCCGGCGCACCACCCCCGCAGTTCGTGTGGGTGGATTCGCCCTCGGCCGCCGCGGACCAGGTCCCGCCTTCGGACCCGTTACGCCACAACGGTTCCTGGCCGCTGGAAAGCCGGATCGCGACACGGGTGTCGGCACTGCGTGAACGGCTGGACCGGCGAATCGGCCGGTACCGGCCGGTCGAAGTGCCCAATCCGTCGCGGGCCGTGGCCGGCGACCAGCCAGCCAAGTCCATTTTGGACCCGTGTGTCCGGGGAGCGCTGCGCAGATCCATCCGGGAATCCGTCGCGGACATGATCCGGGCCGCCGACTCCCGGCCGTCCGGGCTGCGCTGGCTCGGCCAGCACGACGTGGACTGGATCGCGCATTACGACATGCACCAACGGGTCCTGGAAACCCGGTTCGCCGACGAGGACCTCGCCGAACTGGAACTCTGGGCCACGCTCGCCCGCTCGTGCGGCTGGTGGTGGCCCCGCGAAGACCGATGTTTCGTCGCCGAACGGCCATTGGTGCTGCGCACGGACCCGGAAACCCGCCTGCACTGCGCCGACGGCCCCGCGGTGATCTACCCGGACGGCTGGAAAGTGCACGCCTGGCACGGAACTCTCGTGCCCGCATGGGTGACCGGCACACCGACCGCGGACATGATCACAGCCGAACGCAACGTCGAGGTACGCCGCTGCGCGATCGAGAAGATCGGCTGGCCCGCGTTCATCGACCAAGCCGGATCGACACTCCTCGGCCAGGCCCCGGATCCCGGCAACCCAGGCTGCGAGCTTCGCCTCTACGCCTTGCCCGCCACCAGAACCCGGCTGCTGCTCGCGACCAACGGATCGCTGGAACGCGACGGAACCCGCCGCCAGTACGGACTGCACGTCCCCGACCGGTTCGACAACCCCGTCGACGCCGCGGGCTGGACGTACGGGCTCACCGGAGCCCAGTACGCCCAGCTGCGGCGCCGCACCTGACTCCCCCACAAGGTGATCCCTCATGTACTTGGCTGAACTACTTGACCGAACCGGGCTCGATGTCCTGGACCACCTCGAACGAGAAGTGACCGTGCCGGTGATCGACGGCCTGCAGGCACAGGGCGACCTCATCGTCATCCCGCTCGACATGGTCCCCACCATCAACCCATGGTGGGGCACCGAGCGCTACGTCCCGCGCGGCGGCGTGGAACTCGTCCGTGGCGAGGCGGGCAACAACCCGCACACGCTCGTCGCCGACCCGTGGACGTGCAAATACACCACGAACGCGCAGGATCCGCTGGTTCTCGGCATCGCGGCCTTCGCCAACACCGCTCCCGTGTACCTGATTCATCCGGAACACGGCGGCACAGGCGTCGCACCGGGAACGTGGCTCGTCCGCCGCCAACAGGAACGCCGTCAGGGCGCTCACCTCGGCAGGCGGCTACGCGGAAACACTGTTCTGGTCGCTGACTAGGCTGGCCACATGCGGAACAGCCGGCCGGCCCTGCTCATCGCTCTGGCGATCGACAACTTCGGCTCCGGCCTGTTCCTGCCCTTGGCACTCGTCTACGCGGTCCAGGTCGTCGGCCTGTCGGTCACTCAGGCAGGCACGACGGTGATGATCGGCACGCTGGCCGGCCTTGCCGTCCTGCCCTTGGCGGGACGGCTGGTCGACCGGACCGGGCCGCGCACTGTCGTTGTGTCGTCCCAAGTCGTGCAGGCGGCAGGCGCGTTCGCGTACCTCGTGGCCGACGGTCCGGCGGCCACGTTGCTCGCGGCGCTTCTGCTCGCTGCCGGTCAACAGCTGTTCTACGGCTCGGTGTTCGCGCTCATCGCTGACGTGACGGGCACCGGGCCCAAGGACAAGGCCTTCGCCGTGGCGGGCATGGTGCGGACCGCGTCTTTCGGCATCGGCAGCTTGGCGGCCGGTGTGCTGATCGCGTCGACAGGTCCGGCCGGCTATCAGATCGCAATCGCCGTGGACGCGGTGAGCTTCCTGTTGTGTGCCGTGCTGCTGCGGCTTTTCGTCCATCCTGTACGGCCGACTGTGCGGCACGCGCAGGAGTCCACGGCAGGCACTCCCCTGCGTGACCGGCCTTATCTCGCCCTGATCGGCGTGACGTTCCTGGTAGGCCTGGCTGTCGACTTCTTCCTGATCGGTCTGCCGGTCTACCTCATCGAGCAACTGCACACGCCGCCCTGGCTGACCGGCGTCGTTCTGGCCGTGTTCAACGCGATCGGCTCGACCTGCGGCACGCTGGCGGTACACGCGACCCGCAACATCAAGCGCACCACGGCGATCTCGCTCAGCGCCGGTCTCTTCGCGCTGTGGTGCGTGGCCTGCGGCGCGGCCGTCGTGGTGCCGGAGTCTTGGCGTATCCCCTACCTGCTGGCGACAACCCTGGTTGTCACCGCCGCGGGCCTGATCTTCAACTCCCGCGTGAACGCCTTGGCCGAGGCCGCCGCACCGCCGGCGACGAGGGGCCGCTACCTGGCGGCCTTCCAGTACGCGTTCGCCATCGCGGGCGTCGCCGCCCCGGGCGTGGTCGCGTTGTTCTCCGTCGCGACCTGGCTGCCGTGGCTGGTCGTGTTCGCCTGCGCGCTCCTTTCCGCGGCCGGGATGACGGCGATCGGACCTCACCTGCCGAAGCACGCCGTGATCGCCACACCCGCCCAGGTCTGAGCCCTCAAGAGTGGTACCTGTCCCCAACGGGAGGTCGACTCTACTGTGGGTTGTTGTTCGCTCAGCGGAGAACTTCCGCCAGCCGCCTGGCGTGGTCCAAATGAGACAGGCCGATGATGTGGACACTAGTCCGTTCAGGCGAAATCTGTGGTGTCCGCCGCTCTTCCTCCGGCGGGTAAACGCTCGATGAGCTCGGAGTTCTTGGCATCCATGGCAAACGTCACTCACTGAACCGGCGTAGTAACCGGATCACGCGGTGCCCGATGTTCTCCTGGGCAAGTGACCTCATCGAGGGGAAGTGGGTACGTGAGAACAAGACCTTTACTGGGTGCCGGTGCGTTGGCGCTCGCTGTCACAGCCATGGCTGGGCAGGTGGCGTACGCGGTCGACGGCAACCTGCCTGGCGGGACAAGTATCGCCGTCACGATTACCAGCCCGGCGAACAACACGGTCGTTCCGCAAGGCCCGGTGACCGTCACCGGCACAGCGGCGATCGGAACCGGAGTCGCGGTCAAGGACACGGCACTGACCTACGTGCTCGACGTGTCCGGTAGCACGGCCGGTCCCTGTAGCAACACGAACATCCTGGCGTGCGAGATCGCAGCCGGGAAGGCGTTGAACAACAAGGCGGCTGCCCCGAACACCGTCATCGGTACCGTCGGCGCGGCCGTGTTCGCCACCGGCGGCGCCGCGGCGGACGTTCGTCCCGCCGCCGGTGAGCAGCTGTCGACCACCCCGACCACCGACGACAACGGCAACAATGCCCGCGACATCGACGAGGTGCTCGACTCCGCTGTCATCGGCGGGCTCAACCAGTTCACCCCGCGCGGTGTGGGCACCGGCACGAACTTCGTCGCCGGGATCACCGCGGCAAGCGCGGTGACCAATGCGCAGACCGAGGCACGCAAGATCGTGATGTTCCTGTCGGACGGCGCACAAAGCAACAACGTCATCCCCGCTGCGAGCGCGGTGCCTGATGACACCACGTACTTCACCTTCGCGGTCGGCGGTGGCGCCAGCTGCAACTTCGGCAATTACGACGCGAGCCTGCAGGCGATCGCCGACCTCACCGGCGGCACTTGCACAGCCGTCCCTGACCCGGCCAACCTGCCGGACGTCGTGCCGGGGATCATCGCGTCCAAGTTGGTCAACCTGACCTTGTCGGTCGACGGCGGTCCCGCGACGCCGATCACCAACGTGACACCGGGTCTGCCGCAGAACGGTCCCGCCCAGGTGAACTACACGGTGAACACAGGCAACCTGACCTCTGGTTTGCACCAGCTGTGCGTCACGGCGCATGGCACCGACGGCGGCGGCGCGGGCAGCGTCACCGACTGCACGACCGTCCGGGTGAACGACCCGCCTGTGGTCACGATCGGCGGTCCGTATGCGGGTCAGGAAGGAACAGCGATCGCACTGGCCGGTCAGGTGTCCGATCCGGACGGTCCCAGCCTGACCACGAGCTGGAGCGCGACACCACTGTCCAACGTGGATCCAGGAGCGACATGTGTGTTCGGCGACGCGGCCGCGTTGGACACCACAGTGACGTGTAACGACGACGGCGTCTGGACATTGCGCCTGACCGCCAACGACTCGCTGCACCCCGACGTCTCCCAGACCACGACGCTCACTGTGAGCAACGTAGCCCCGAACGTGAGCATCTCCGCGCCCGCCAACGGGACCCAGTTCGTGCGCGGTGCCCCGGTCGGGATCACCGCACCCTTCACCGACATCGCCACGCACGACACACACACCTGTACGGTCGATTTCGCTGACGGCACACCGATCGTCAACGGAACGGTCGAGCAGGGAGCAGGATCAGGCACCTGCACCGCGTCACACACCTACACCGGTGTCGGGGCGTTCACCGTGCTGGTGACGATCACCGATGACGACGGCGGCAAGGCCACGGCGGTCGTCAAGATCGTCTCGTACGTGCGGGCCGAAGCCTGGTCGCTCAGCGCGAAGGGTCTGGTCAACGTGGCCAAGACCCCGCACGCGGAGTGCCCGCCGAACTCCGACAAGACCACAGCGTCGGTGAACGTACCTGGTATCGCCTCGGTGCAGGCGCTGCACGCCGAATGCACGATGGACGCCGACACCGGCCGCACCGACGCATCGGCGAACATCTCCAGCGCCAGCCTGCTGGGTGGCGTGATCACGCTGGCGGACCTGGAGACCAGGTGTGTCGCCAATGAGCAAGGCCTGTCCGGCTCGTCGCGGGTCGGCACGCTCAACGGCCAGCCGATCGGCACCCAGCCTGCCACCATCGGCATCCCCGGCGTCGCAACGGTGTACGTCAACCAGTCTGTGAGCGGCCCGAACGGGCAGTACGCCCAGTACGCCGTGCGGGTGGTCACTTTGCTGGGACAGGAGATCATTGTGGCGGGCTGTCGAATGGGCTACTAGCCCGGCAGTGAGCCGGTAAACCTCGATCCACCGTGGGAATGTCCCGGTGCCGGCAGCGGCACCGGGACACCGACGTCACGTCCCGGCGACCACTCCACACGATCGACTCGGTGCCGTCCGGGCAGGTTGACCTATTTCGTCACTATGTTTTTGACAGTGATCGTAGTACTGGACGAAGTCGAATAGTCGGCGGGTGCATACAGAGTGGCGGTATTCGCGCAGGCCTCTAGGCTCCGCGCGTGCGCGTACCTCCGAAGACTGTTGCCCTTCTTGGGATCGGAACGGTCCTCGCCTGCTTTGCCGCGGTGGGACTGCTGTCCGTCACAGGGAACGACTTCACCGTCGCGGGGTTACGCGGCACGGACCTCTACGCCAGCTACGGCCTGCCTGTCGTGCGGGTACTGGCCGAGGTGAGCGCCGTCGTCTGTATCGGCGGGCTGTTGTTCTCCGCGTTCCTGCTGCCGTCACCGCACCGCGCCTCGATCCGGACGGCAGGCTGGGCGGCCGTCTTGTGGGGCGTGGCCGCGCTTCTGTCCGTTCCGTTCACCTTGGCCGACGCTTACGCCAGGCCGCTGGGTTACGTGCTGGAGTTCGATCGCCTGCTGGCACTGGCTTTCGCGGTCGAGCCAACGCGAGCGTGGATGCTGACCGCGCTCGTCGCGGCGGTCATCGCCATTGCCGCGACGAGGGTGGAGACCCGGCGTTCTTCCCGGCTGCTTCTGGGTTTGGCGTTGTTCGGGTTGGTTCCGGTCGCGTCGAGCGGACACTCGTCGAGCGGTGGTGATCACGACTGGGCCACCTCAAGTCTGCTGGTCCACCTGGTCGCCGCGGCGCTGTGGGTCGGCGGACTCGTCGCGATTCTGGCCTACCGGAAGGGCGAACACCTCACCGCCGCCGTCACCAGGTACTCCACAGTGGCCTTGTGGTGCTGGATCGCACTGGCCGCGTCGGGCGTGATCAACGCACTGGTGCGGGTCAGACCGCCGAACCTCGTCACGACCTCGTACGGCTGGCTTGTCATCGCGAAACTCGGGGCGTTGCTGGTACTCGGTGTGTTCGGGTATTTCCAACGGCGCCATGGCGTGCGCGAGGTCGTACAAACCGGCACCGGCCGGGCATTGCTCAAACTCGGCGCCGTCGAAGTCCTGATGATGCTGATGACCATCGGCCTCGCGGCCGCGCTCGCGCGCACGCCACCGCCCGACCACAACGAGCTCGTCCCGACGGTGGAGCTCAAGCTGGGCTATGTCCTCAGTGGACCGCCGGATCTGGCCCGGCTGGTCACCGACTGGCGGTTCGATCTCCTGCTCGGCACGGCCGCGATCGTGCTCGCCGTGCTGCGGTTCCGGTCGCTCACGTGGATCGCGGGCTGCGCCGGGGTCGTGATCGCCACGTCGTCAGGCATCGGGCGGTACGCACCGGCCGTCTTCAGTCTTGACGTGCTGAGCACGATGATCCTGGCGGTCCTCTCCCCCATGTTGCTGGCCATCGGCGCTCCCCGGTCATGGCGTGTACTCATGCACCCCATCGCCGCCACCGCGCTGTTCGGCAGTTCCGTCTACCTGGTGTACCTCACCGGCGTGTTCGAGTGGTCGTCGGACCAGCCGGTCGTGCGTGCCGGGATTCACCTGTGGCTCCTGCTCACCGGCTTCGTCTTCTTCTGCTCCGCGTTCGCGCCCGAGATCGCGTTGCGGGACCGGCGGACGATGACGGTCGCGGCGCTGGTGACACAGTCCGTGTTCGGCGTCGCACTGCTGCTCAAGGACAACGCGATCGGCGAGGCGTTCTACCGGTCACTGAAGTTGCCCTGGACGGCGGATCTGCTCGCGTCCCAGCAACTCGGTGGCGCGATCGCGTTCGGCTTCGGTGTCGTGCCGTTGCTGGCCGTGTCGCTGATGCTGTTCGTCACGCCTCAGCGGGCAGCGGAACGCGAACTGACTGCGAGCCCCTGAGGTCCAGCCAGATCTCGGTGTCGGTCCGGACCATCCGCGCGGTGATCTCGCCACAGTGCGAGCACCGCACCACGATGCCGGGACCGGCGTCGTAGACGTGGTGCTCGGCGAACGGGCCGAGCTGACCACACGAGGCGCAGGTCAGCTTGAGCACCGAGACGTCGAAGCCGAGAGCTCCCGCGACCGCGTTGCCGTCGACGTGCATTGTCATCCTCCGGAGGGGCCGAATCGTTCGGTTCGGATCGTGCCGGGATCGTGCCCCTGGTCCACCAGTGCTTGCGCCGCCGCCTCGACGAACCCGGTCGGGCCGCACACGTACGTGCGAGCGCCCGCGTCCGCGGGCCACAGCACCGACAGGTCCTCCGGCCGGATACGGCCCGGCGGCCTGCCTGAGGGTGACTCCGAACGGGTGTAGATCGTGGTGACCTCGATGCCGTGCTTGCCGAGTTCTTCGGCGTAGTACTCGTCGGCTGGGCCCCGGACCGAGTAGAGCAGCTTGAACCCGGCGTCGCTGCCTGCCTGGGTCCGGGCGCGGATCATCGCCATCAGCGGCACGATCCCCGACCCGCCCGCGACCAGCGAGACCGGCTTGCCCAGCGACGGCTCCCAGGTGAACCAGCCGCCGATCGGGCCGCGCAGTTCGATCACGTCGTCCGGCAGCAGGTCGTCGACCAGGAACGGGGAAACCTCACCGTCGGTGACCTTCTGGACCAGGATCTCGATGCGGTCCTCGTCGGCGGGCGCGGCCAGCGAGTAGCTGCGCTGCACGCTGTAGCCGTCCTCGGCGGTCAGCCGGACGTCGATGTGCTGGCCGGCGAGGTGACCGGCCCAGTCGGGGACGTCGAACACGATCGTGCGGGAGGTGGGCGTCTCGACCCGGATGTCCGCGACCTTTCCGGGTAGCCAGCGCAGGACCATCAGTCGCCCGAATACCGCTGCTCGCGCCACGGGTCACCGTAGTTGTGGTAGCCGAGCGTCTCCCAGAACCCCGGCTGCTCGTCGTCGCTCAGCTCGAGTCCTTTCACCCACTTCGCGGACTTCCAGAAGTACAGGTGCGGCACGAGCAGCCTGACCGGGCCGCCGTGCTCGGGGTGCAGGTCGTCGCCTTCGTAGCGGTAGACCAGCCAGGCCTTACCGTCGACCAGGTCCTCCACCGGAAGATTTGTGGTGTAGCCGCCGTACGAGCGGACAACCGCGTAGTCCGCCCCGGTGTCGACGGCCTCGAAGAAGGTGTCGAGCGAAACGCCCTGCCAGCTGGTCTGCAGCTTGGACCACTTCGTCACGCAGTGAATGTCCACAGTCGGCTGCTCGCTGGGCAGGGCGAGCAGGTCACGCCAGGTCCAGGTGTGCTTGTCGCCCGCCTCGTTGGTGATCGTGAACTGCCAGTCGTCCTGCTTGATCCGGGGCGTCGGACCGGCCGACAGGACCGGGAAGTCACGCGTCAGGTACTGGCCAGGGGGCAGGTCGGGCGCGGAGTCCCGTCTGCCCCGGAAGCCCCGGGTCACGATGCTCATGCGTGCATTGTGGTCAGCGCATGGATCGTCCGCCAGAGCGGGGCGGCTCAGTACTCCCGCGGGTCGACGAGGTGCACCGCGGCCTCCTCGGCGGACGCCGCGCCGCCGTCGATGCCCACGTCCGAGGCGTAGAGCTCGTCGTCACTGTCCGTTCCGAACCCTTCGTCCTGCGCGACCAGACGGCCCGCGCGGAAGTGACCGACCTCGTCGTCGATCAGCTCGCCGTCGGTGTCGCGCGCGTCGCCGAGGCCGTCGCCGTCGTCATCGGCCAGGTCGGGCTCTTCCCTGGCGAGCCGGTCTGCCAGGCTCACACCTTCGTCGAGGACCGGCGCCTTCTCGGGCGGCGAGTACCCCTCGTCGTAGGCGTTGCGGTCGTCCAATGTGTCCTCTGGATCGAGGATTCCGGTGTCCGCGTTGTCATCGATGTCGTTGTCCACGGCGACACTGTACGCCGGACACCTTGTTCGCATGGATGAACCGACGTCAGGTCGTTGAACAAACCGAAAGGAAACGCGGGTCGGCAGCCCGGGCCGCACGCACCCATCGCGGACGGGCTCCCGCCGGCGATGTTTGGATGGCGCGGTGAAAGGCGAGCGTGAGTTCTTCCGGGTCGACGACATCCCGTGGCAGCAGAGCGTGCGGGACGGTGTCGCCGAGCGGGTGCTGGCACGGGACGAGGACGACCCGAAGATCTTGACCAGGCTGGCCCGCTGGGCACCGGGCCTGGACACGTCGCCCGCGGGCGTGATCACGCACGACTACGCCGAAGAGGTGTACATCCTCGACGGTTCGCTGCACGACCTGACGCTGGACCGGACCTTCCGGGCCGGTGACTTCGCCGCCCGGCCGCCGGGCATGCCGCACGGTCCCTATCGGACGGACGAGGGCTGCGTGATGCTCGAGACCCGCTACCGGGCGAGCTGACGATCCTCTTCGGAGTCCGGCACTGGTTTAGACCGGTATAGACCTACCCGGAAGTAAGTTCAGCTCGCGAACGAATCATGGTGCTTTTGTTGCCGTGACTTGATTTGAGTCATGCAGTACCTTGGGGACACGCCGCCATGAGTGAAGGGACGTGTCGATGATGACACTGAGCAGACACAGCCATCCGCGGCGTACCCCGAGAGCACCCGCCGGGCGATAGCCGTTCCGCTGTCCCCCTTCGCCGAAACCCCACCCCTGCGAGTAGTCATCGGGTTTCGTCTCCTTGCGTCGATGCCGGCGATCCCTGCCTCTTCCCGGCACCGGCTCGCGCGACGCAACGGGCCCGTGTGTGGAAGGGAACCGTTCATGCGATTGACAGGAATGGGCAAACGCCTTGGCGCCGTGGGCATCGCCCTTGCCGCCGCCGCGACCGGCGTGACGGTCGCGCTGTCCGCGGCGGCGACAGCGGCACCCGTCGCGGCCGCGGCTCTGCCGCCCGGCTTCAAGAGCGTCGGCTACATGCCGTCGTGGTCAGGCGACGTCAACAGCATCCAGTACAGCAAGCTCACCCACATCAACTACGCCTTCGTGCTGCCTAACTCCAACGGCACACTGCAGGCGATCCCCGACCCGAACAAACTGCGGTCGCTGGTCTCCCTGGGCCACAACGCCGGTGTCAAGGTCTCGCTGGCGGTAGGCGGCTGGAACGACGGCAACGACTCGGCCTTCGAGGCGTTGGCCGCCAACGCGACCAGCCGGACCACCTTCGTCAACGCGTTGATCAGCGTGGTCAACCAGTACGGCCTCGACGGCATCGACATGGACTGGGAGTACCCGGACCCGGGGACGTCAGGCAGCAACTTCACCGCGCTGATGCGGCAGCTGGGCACCGAACTGCACAACCGGGGCAAGCTGCTGACCGCGGCCGTGGTCTCCGGCGGCAACACCGCCAACGGTGTCGAACCGGCCGTGTTCGGAATCGTCGACTGGCTCAACATCATGGCGTACGACGGCGGCAGCCCGCACGCCAACTACGACTGGTCGATCCAGTCGGCGAACTTCTGGAAGGGACGCGGCCTGCCTGCCGCCAAGACCGTGCTCGGTGTGCCGTTCTACAGCCGTCCGGTCTACGTGCCGTACTCGCAGATCGTCGCCGCCGACCCGGCCAACGCCAACCGCGACTGCGCGAACATCAGCGGCGGGCAGCAGTGCTACAACGGCATTCCCACGATCAAGCGCAAGACCCAGTGGGCGGTGGCGAACGCGGGCGGCATCATGAACTGGGAGCTGTCGCAGGACACGACCGGCTCGACCTCGTTGGTCAGCGCGATCTTCGACGCGGCGGGCGCCCCGCCCGGCGGTGGCACACGGGTCGGCGCGATCACCGGCATCGCGGGCAAGTGCGTCGACGCGGCCGGGGCGAGCTCCGCCAACGGGACCGCCGTGCAGGTATACACCTGCAACGGCACCAATGCGCAGACGTGGACCGTCGGGTCCGACGGCACCCTGCGCGCACTCGGCAAGTGCATGGACGTCGCCAGCGCGGGCACCGCGAACGGCACGCAGATCCAGCTGTGGGACTGCAACGGAACCGGCGCGCAGACGTGGCAGGCCGAGTCCAACGGCACCCTGCGCAACCCGGCGTCGGGCCGGTGCCTCGACGCGACCGGTAACAGCTCGGCGGACGGCACCCGTCTGCAGATCTGGGACTGCTTCGGCAGTGCGAACCAGGTGTGGCGCCTGCCCGCTTGATCAACACTGCTTGTCGCCACCCAGTGTGACGGCCTGTCCGTGTTTCGCCACGGACAGGCCGTCTCTGTGGTTACGATCCCCGCAACGGCATGAAGGGGGGATTCGTGGCGATCGACGATGCCGCGTTCCAGCAAAGGATGCGTCAGTTCGAGGAACAGGCGGCCAGGGCGAGCCAGCTCAGAGACCGGCTCGGTGAGCTGAAAGGCAGCGCCCGCAATGCGGACGGTTCGGTCACCGTGACCGTGGCGCCGTCGGGGGCGGTTCTGGGCCTGCAGTTGTCGCCTGCGGCGATGAACCGTACGCACACCCAGTTGACGCAGGAGATCCTGAGCACGATCCGGCAGGCCACCCAGCAGGCGGCGGCCCTGACCGAGGAGATCGTCCGGCCCGTCGTCGGCGACGAGCAGTACGAACGGTTCCAGGAAGCCTTCCGGGCGCACGCTCCGACCGTGCAGCCGTTAGGTCGGGCTGAGCCACCGCCGGCGTCCAGTCTCCCGATGCCCGGCGCGCCACCCGCGCGTGAGCCGCGCCCCCGGGATGACGACGACTACTTCGGCGAAGGCTTCAGTGGGGTGAAGCGATGACCGGGTTCATCGTCGACGGGCCCCAGTTGCTGGCCCACGGTGAAGGATCGGTGAAGCAGTCGGAGAACTTCACCGGCCTGGAGAAACTGCTGGAGCAGGCACGCGTGAGCGACGACTGCTTCGGCCCGTTGTTCTTCTACTTCAAGGACAAGTACTACGAGTCCTTGATGGAATGCCAGGCGATGGCCAACCAGGCCGCCTCGTACCTCACCGAGATCTCCGGCACCGTCAAGCAGACCGCTGAGGCCTACGGCGCCGCTGAGGCCGACAACGCGACCGGCCTGGCGAATGTGGAGAAGGGCGTCGGGGACCTCGCCGGTCTGAACAGTGCGGGCGACAGCACCCGGAAGAACGCCTACGAGCAGGCCAGCGCGTACGGCAGCTCCTGGTCCAAGGCGTCCCAGGACGTCACGGCGCAGTTGAAGGACCCCGGCAGCCCGCCGGAGGCGGCCTTCGCCGCGTTCAACGCGCGGATGGAGCAGCTCAAGACCGTCGCGAGCCCTGGCCAGGCGTTCATCGACAACGGGCTGGGCTGGCTGATCTCGATCGTGATCAGCCCCTTGGTGGAGTTCGTCCTCGAACCGGCCGTCGGCGATCCGGAGCAGATCCGCAGCACGGCCAAGGGCTGGGAGAACGTCGCCGGTTGGCTCCAGGACGTGGCCGACAGCGAGGACAAGCGCTCCCAGGCCACCGCCGCGATCTGGCAAGGCGAGGCCGGCGAGAGGTTCCGGGCCCAGATGACGGAGTTCGGCGACGGCGCCAGGGCGATGGCCGGGGATGTCAGGGACATCAAAGGTGTCCTGGAGACCGCCGCCGACATCTTCGACACGTTTGTCATGGTCTGCGTCGACATCATCCAGGAACTGGTGCTCGGCCTGATCATCGAATGGCTGGCGGCGCTGGCCGCCTCCTGGGTCACGTTCGGCTCGTCGGTGGCCGCGGCGACCGGACTGACGACCGCGCAGGTCGCCATCACCGGCACGCGGCTCGGCACGAAGGTCGCCGACCTCTTCCACAAGCTCAAGCCCCTCATCACCGCGCTGGAGAAGCTCCTTGTCACCCTGCGCAAGAGCAAGCTCGGCAAGGGTCTGGAGAAACTGAGCGAGCACCGCGGCACGTTCGGCGTCGGCAAGCGGATCAGGAGCAACCCGCTGACCAACGTCTCGTCGGCGTACCAGAACACCAAGGACGCCGACAAGGCCATGGACAACGCGCGGGACATGCTCGACGCCGCCCGCAAATCCGGCGACCAGGACCGGATCGACGACGCCTACAAGGCGGTGGACAACGCCCGGCAGAAGGTGCGCAACGCGGACTCCAAGACGACGACGTCCACCAACTCCAAGTTCGGCAAGGACGCCACCGGCGAGCAGGCCCTCGCGCAGAACGTCTTCAAGGCGACTCTTGGCTACCTCGGGCCGACGGGAACGACCGACAAGGGCAAGGCGATCTACACCGGCGTCCTGGAGAACGTCCCCGGCGCCGCGGTGGAACGGAGTGCGGAACAGGCCTACGACCACGCCGAGGACCCGTCCACTGACGAAGAACGGAAAGCCGCTCAACAGCGCGGCTTCGCCACCGACGACACCAACCCGCCGAGGACACAGTGATCCGTACGTCGTTGCCGACTGAGACAGCCGGACCGGCCGCGCACGCGCGGACGTTGCTCAACCCGGGAGAACCGCTGCTCTGGGCCACGTTCGCCCAGCACATCCTGCACGAGAAGCGGGGCGTCGGCGCGGCGGGCGGCAAGCTGGCCAAAGCCGGGCTCAGCACACTGGACAGCTTCATCGCCGCGCTCGACGACGCGCCGGACGACCGTGACCCGGCGCCCACACCGGACGTCATCGCGTTCTTCCGGACTGATCAGGACCTGGCCGCCCAGTACGGGCGCCGGTTGAAGGGCAGTCCGCGCAGCCTGTTCATGCTGACCCCGGCGAGGTTGCACGTCGCCATGCTCGGCATCCACCCGGATGACGCGCAGCCCGTACCCGAGCCCGAACCGGAACTGGAGTCCACCGGTAAGAAGAACGTGTTCGCGGCCTTCGTGGACAACGTCAGGGAAGTCGCCGCCGCCGTGACCGACACGAAACCGCGGCGCAGGAAGGTGTCCTTGCACCCGTTACACCCCCTTGTGGACATCCCGCGCGCACAGATCGCCGACTTCGCGGTCGAGAGCGACGGTGTCGCCCGGAAAGCGCACTACCTGCGGATGGAACTGGCCGACCGCTCGGGATTCGAGTTCTTCTGCGGTGTGGTCAAGGAACGTGACCAGTACGAACGGCTGCTCGCCCTCACCCTCGGCGCACCGGAGTAGACCGTGCGGATGACGCAGATCATCAGAAAAGACCTGGAACGCGACTGGGTGAGCCGGGGTGAGCGAGTCCGTGTCGCCCTGGGTTCCCGCCTCCGCGTCGTCGGCTCCCGGATCGCAGGGCGCGTGCAGGTGCCTCATCCCGTCGCGGACGACGCGCCACAGTCCGTCGACCTGGAGTTCGAGCCGCCGCTGACCAGTGACTTCGCCGCGGAGGGCCGGTTCACCGGTTTCGAGTGGACCGACGACGACTCGATCGGCTGGTGGGCCGAAGCCCAGGACCCGGGGCAGGACGCGGTGCTGGCCGCCGACGCGATGGCCGGGTGCAAGGCGGAGTCGGGCTTCGCGCTCACCGACCGCAGGGTGGCGGTGATCTTCCCCGAGCGGCTGCTCGTCTCGCACCGGGAGTCGCGCAAGAAGGGCTTGGTCGGTCAGGCCCTCGCGGCTGCGAACGACTGGGCGTTCTCCTCGAACCACTGGAGCATGCGGGACAAAGTGGTGTCCCTGTGGGAGACCGACGCACGGCGAGTCCGCGGCTGGACCCGGCTTCTGGCCGGCCGCAGCTTCCCGTTCGCCGAACTCGTCCGGATCGACTTCGTCGACGGCTCGGCCTTGTTCACGCTCCGGCACAAACTGGACTACGTCGAAGGACTCGACTAACGGACGTATCGCCGTATGCGAATGTATACAAGGCTGTGGGGATGCGAAGACAACCTCTTCGGCGAGCAGGTGCGCTCGCCGCCGCCGGGGCGTTATCGGCGAGTCTGTTATGGACAGAGACGGCGGTGGCGGCCCCGCAGCGACCGCCGGAGTCCCAGGTTCAGGGTGACACGGCCGACCACGGCGACGTGGACAACCGGCCTGGGGCGGCGCAGCCGGACGTGCGGCGGAAACAGCTCGCGGAACAGGGCAGCACGACTGTCCGCTGGAACAAGTACGGCACACCGGCGACACTGACGCCGAAACCGGAGGCGCAGCGCCGGTCGGCCGCGTTGGCCGATCCGGTCGCGATCGCCAAGGCCTACCTCGCCGGCAACCAGGTCGCCTTCGGTCTGTCCGACCAGAGCATCGGTGCCATGGACGTGCTGGTCAACCGGCCCATGGGGCAGGGGTCGTACGTCATGCTCCGGCAGCGGTTCGGCGAGTTGCCGTCAATGCTCGACGGGCTCGCCGTGTTCGGTATCCGGGACGGCGCCGTCGTCTACCTCAGCTCGACGTTGAGCCCGAACAGGGCCGCGCCGGAGGCCGCCACGATCTCGCCCGAGCAGGCGCTCGCCGCGGCGAGCGCGGACGCGCAGTTGACGGCCGAGGCACTGGGGACGACACGGGTGCAGCTCGGTGCGGTTCCGATGCCGGAAGGCGCACCGCGTGCGGCGTACCAGGTCGTTCTGATCAGCAACGACCAGGACCACCCGTCGGGGTTCACCACCTATGTCGACGCACGAACCGGGCAGGTGCTCGTGCGTGAGGACATCGTCGACCACCACTCGGACAACCCCGAGTGGGACGCCTTCCCCGCCAACCCACCGGCCGACTACTCGTCGCGGGACAACCGCGTGCGCTGGTGCCTCGTGCCCGGACCGGGTTGTGAGCGCACGGTCAGCACAGCAGACCGTGGCATCGCGTGGGACATCGACCCGGCAACAGATGCCCCCAGCCTGACGACGTCGGGCAACTCCGCCAAGGGCTGGGAGAAGTGGGACAACCTCGCCAACGGTACGATCGGCACCCGCACTGCCACACCGAGCCCGACGCGGGACTACACCTACCCGTGGACCAACCAGTGGCACACGGAGAAATGCAACCCGTCGGTGTTCAGCAGCCCCCAGCAGAACGACATCGACGCCGCGCTGGCCAACCTGTTCGCGTCGCACAACCGCATGCACGACTGGCCATACCACCTCGGTTTCACCGAGGAGACCTGGAACATGCAGGCGACCAACGGTGACCGCGGTGGTCTCGGTGGCGACGCCGAGCGCGGTAACGCACAGGCGGGTGGTCGTGCGGGTGGTGCGCCTCCTGGCTTCCCGTCACGGAACAACGCCAACCAGGCGACGCCACCTGACGGCGTGCCACCGACGACGAACATGTACCTGTGGCAGCCGACGCCGGGCGGGTTCTACGCGCCTTGCGTCGACGGCGATTACGACATGTCGGTCATCGGGCACGAGTACAGCCACGCCATCAGCGGCCGTCTGATCGCGGGCCCGAACAGCGGATGGTCCGGCGCGCAGGGCGGTGCGATGAATGAGTCGCACTCGGACCTGTTCGCGATGGAGTACCTGTACGAGTACGGCTTCAAGCCGCGTGGCGACACGCCGTACGTCACCGGCGGGTACGCCACGGGCGACCGGCGCACGGGCATCCGGAACTACGACATGAGCAAGAGCGAGCTCAACTACAGCAACATCGCCTACGACCTCGTCGGCCAGCAGGTGCACGCGGACGGCGAGATCTGGAGCTCGACGAGCTTCGACGTCCGGCAGGCCATGATTGACAAGTACGGCCTCGGCACACCCGAACTGCAACGGGACTGCGCGGACGGCAAGGTGCCGGTCGAGAAGTGCCCCGGCAACCGGCGCTGGGTACAGCAGGCGTTCGACGCCTTGCTGCTCAACGCTTCCGGCGCGGTGAGTTACATCGACATGCGCGACGCGACACTGGCCGCCAACCAGATCCGCTTCGGCGGAGCGGACCTGCCGATCCTATGGAACGCCTTCGCACAGCACGGTTTGGGCCGTGACGCGGCGAGCAACGGCGGCAGCGACGCTGACCCGACGCCGAGCTTCGCCTCACCGCACAGCCGAAACGGCACACTGCGGCTCGCGGTGAACAAGCCCGCACGGCTGTACGTCGGTGATTACGAGGCGCGGTCCGTGCCGGTGGCCGACACCGACCCGGCCACTCCTCTGCCGGACAGTGTGGAGATCACACCAGGCACGTACAACTTCATCGTGGCCGCGGACGGCTACGGCAGCACCAAGGTCCGTCGCACGGTCCACGCGGGCGAACGCGGCGCGCTCCACGCGTTGCTGCTGCCCAACGTCGCCTCCCGCAGCCAGGGGGCGACGGCCATCGGTGACGGCGTGAACGCGGACAAGCTCATCGACGAGACCGAGGCGTCGAACTGGGCGTCCGTCGGATCGCCCGTGGCGGGCAAGGGCGTTCGGGTCGACCTGGCGGGTGACCGGCCGCGGTTCGTCAGCCGCGTCCAGGTCAGTGCCCAGCTGCGGCCGCAGAACATCCAGGACGCGGACCCGGACCCGCAGAACAGGTTCACCGCACTGCGGCAGTTCGAGATCCTGGCGTGCAACTCGGTGTCCGGAAAGGACTGTGCCGATCCGGCGAACTACCGGAAGGTGTACACCAGTCCGGCCAACGCGTTCCCGGCTGACGCGCCCCGGCCGACCGCACCGGATCTCGCCGCGCGGGAGTTCCGGATCCAGCCGACCGTGGCCACCCACTTGATGGTCCGTGTGGTGACCAATCAGTGCACGGGCGCGAAGGAATACGCCGGGTCACAGCACAACGACCCGAGGTCCACAAGCGACTGCACCACCGGCAACCCGGCAGTCGCCCAGACCGTCCGGATCGCCGAGTTGCAGGCGTTCGCCTTCTAGGAACAAGCTGATCGCCGGGTTCCGTTCCGGGGCCCGGCGATCACTTTTCCCAGTGACACGGTGTTCTCACGTGTCTCCCCGTCGCGGGACACGTCGGCCGACCTTGCGGGGGCCGAGCCGGACCGGGGTGCGGGCGACCGTGACGGACTTGGCGGCATTGGGCGCCAGCGCCAGCAAGTCCGCTGTGCGCGTGCCGCATCGTTCGGGCTGGGGAAGGTTACGGCGGTGCATCACCTGCCGGAGCCGGTGGTACACGTGGCCGAGGGTCAGCAGGTCGTCGCCTTCAGCGTCACCGTTGGCCAGCAAGGTGATCAGTTCGCCCGTGAACGCCGTGTGCGCGGCGCCGGGCGGTGCCAGGGCCGGCTGGTTTCGTGCTGTCGCAGTCAGGGTGTACGTGCCGTCCACGTCCAGTTGCCCAGCCAAGGCCGGACCGGTCATGTGGCCGATGGCACGACCCGAGTAGCAGCAATCCAAAATGACCACCCGGGTGCGTGCTTTGGCGCCGGACAACGACTCCCGGATCGTGTCGAAGGGCAACGCGGTCCACAGCACACTGGCCAGACGGGTCGACGGCAGTGCCAGGTGCAGCCTGCCTTGGCTGTCGATCAGGCCGTGCCCCGCGTAGTACAACAGCAACAGGTCGTCGGCTTCGGCGACGGCCTGTTCCACCCGGTCCCCCAGGGATTCGAAGTCCGCCTCGATCACCGTGCAGTGCTCGGCGGGCAGACCAGTGCCGCGGTCGGAGGTCAGGATCGCCGCGAGATCGGCGACGTTGTTGCGGACGGACGGCAGATCGTCCAGCTCTGGGTCGATGTACGTGGCCGCCCCGATCAGGATGGCCCGTGATCGCAGCGGATCGGGCAGCCTCGTCATCAGCTTTGGGCGAGCCGGTAGGTTCCGGCGAACTGGACGTTGCCGCTGACCGAGACGTGCTCGTTGTCGACCAGTTCGACACGCAGCCGGAACTGCTGCGGCCGTGCTGTGCCCGGCAGGCAGTTCACCGGGATCTCGGTCTTCGTGCCCGCGCCCGCCGGCCTGCCTGTGCAGATCGGCTCACCTGCCCGCATGATTCCGGCGGCGGACTCCTGACTGTTGATCAGCAGCGAGACATTTCCCTTCTCCCACCGTCCGGTCAGGTTCGTGCGGGCAGGCGGTGCGGAGGTCGTGGGCATCTCGGCCGGGGGCACCGCGGCCGTGATCCTCAGGTCGAGGTCAAGCCGGTCGATCCGCAGGCTGCGCAGATCCCCGGCCGTCTCCTCGATCGTCGCCTCGAACCGGGCCTGCTCGAACTGGCCGGTGAAGGTGCAGCCGTCCCGCTGGACCTGCTCGGTCCTGCCGAGCAGCTCCGGAACGGTCTCGGGAACCGCGAGCACGGTCCTGGCGACCACGTTCGAGCTCGCCTTCTGGTGCTTCCACTGCCCTGGCGGGGTTTTCGCGACCGGTCCGGTCATCGCCAGGTCGTCGCCGTCCAGCCGGATCTCGCCGACGTACTCGCCCGGCGGTTTCAACACCACCGAAGCCCGGCGCGCGGCGGAGTCGAACGCGCCTTCGGCGTCCACTTCCTTGCCATAGCGCAAGGTGAACCCGTAGCTGCCCGTGCTCAGGAACTTGGCCGAGTCGACGAGAACGGTGTTGTTCGAGCGGTCGCCGACAACGGAGTCACACGGCGCGCCGTCCAGGAACTGCGGAATCGCGATACCCGCTCCCCCGCCGACAACGACGGTCAACGCGGTGATCACGACGACCTTCGTGATCGACGTCGTGGCAGCGGCCGTGGCCACCGTGGCAGCTGTGGCAGCCGGAATGGCTGGACCAACGGCAGGCAGCGCAGCGATGACAGGCAGTGCTGTCGGCGTTGACGCGGTGGTCGCCGATCGTCCCAAGAACGCAGTGGTGGTCGCGCTGAGCCCGCCTCCCGCCAAGGCAACCAGCGCCGCCGTGCGGCGGCCCACCTTGCGAACACCGCGTCCGGCCAGCAGTTCCGGCGGGATCACGCGATTCCGCGACTCACCCTCCACCTGAAGCGCGGCCAAGTGATCACGGAACTGCTCCGCAGTCGGCCGCAACACCGGATCGGGCGCTGTCGCGGCACGCAACAACTCGACCAACCCGCCCTCGACACCAGGCACGTCCGCCAGCGGCGTAGTTCGTGTCCCGAGGTCCAACGGCGAAGCCTCCCACGGCACAACGCCTCCTAATGCGACATATGTGGTGAGCGCCAACTGATAGACGTCACCAGCCGCGGTGGCGACCGCGCGTTGCACGAACGCGTCAGGAAGATGCTCCGGCGGTGTGTACGCGTCCGCGGCCGTCGCGACGGTCAACCCGGGAGCGACTGCGCCGAATCCCGCGAGTGCCGCGGATTCGTCCAGCACCAGCACTGTCGCCGGTTGCACGGTTCCATGGAACACGTCGGCCGCATGTGCCCGCGCGAGGCCGTCAGCCAACGTCAACGCGTGCTGGCATACCGTCGCCAACGGCAATGGTCCCTGTTCCTGCAACAGGTCCCCCAGCACATCGCCGGTCGCGACGACCAGATACGGCTTCCCGTCGGCGGTGATGTCCGCGGCGTGCACACGCGCGATGCCCGGGCCGTCGGCGATGCCCAGCAAGGCGTTCGCCCACTGCCGGAACGCCGTCCGGCCGTCCGGCGGGACCGCCTGCCTGGCCACCGTCAGCACGGCTTCACCGCCGTCACTGACCAGGTACGTCGTCGCGACCGGGTCTTCGTCGAGCTGTTCGATCACCGAGTATCCGGGAATCACCTTGACCTCCCCTGGCAGGTTCGCCAGCACACCTTGCTCCGAACGCCGCAGCGGCGCGTCATGGGAAACCAGGAGATTCGCCCGCCGAAGATTCATCCGGCGGCCGCGCGAGGCACGATGGACGGGTGCGCATCCTCATCGTCGACGACCACGCCGGGTTCCGGCGGGTGGCCCGTCGGCTGCTGGAGGCCTGTGGGATGGACGTCGTCGGGGAGGCCGGTAACGGCCGGGAGGCCCTGGCGATGACTGAACAGTTGTGTCCGCAAGTCGTGGTGCTCGACGTCCTGCTGCCTGATATGGATGGTTTTGTGGTCGCACACGAGCTGGCCGGGTTGCCGTCGCCGCCCCGGGTCGTGCTGATCTCCAGTCTCACCCGTGCCGAGCTGGGCACCAGGGTGGACACCGCCCCGGTCGCCGGGTTCCTGGCCAAGGAGGACCTGTCCGGCCAACGCCTGGCCGACCTCGCCGGCCTGCCCCCGTGGCCCGGCTGATCCTGGCCGCCGGGCTGGCGTTGACGATCTTCGACGGCTGGCTGGCGCACCGGTTCGGCAGCTACGGAACGCTGTTCGACCTCAAGGAGATCGCCCAGATCGCGGCCTGGCTGGCCGCCGGGTACTTCGCCGGCCGGATCAGGCCGGGCACGCCGATGCGCGTGCTCATGATGACTTTGGGCCTGCTGTTGGCGTCGACCGCGCCTGCCGCGTTCGCCCTGGAAACGGGTTCGGCCGGGCTCCAGGTCGTGGTCACCGTCGCCTACGTGCTCACCGCCTTGCAGCTTCCCCTGGGCGCACACGTCTTTCTGGCATATCCGTCCGGGCACGTGCGTGATCGGTCGGGGCGCACCGTGATGGTCGGCGGTTACGCGTTCGGCGCGGTGATGGTCGTGCTCCAGGCCCTGGCGGGGCCGGTCCGCCCCAGCGGGGACTGCCGGGACGTCTGCACTCCGCTGCCGCTCGTCGACAGCCCGGCGCTCGCCGGCTTGACCAGCCAGCTGGCTGGTCTGGGTTCAGCGGTGCTCACGCTCGTCGGCGCGTCCGTGATCGTGCGGAGGATGATCACAGCCAGTCGGCGGCAGCGGCGCGTACTGGCGTTTCCCGCTGTCGCAATGGTTCTGACCGCATTGTTGTTCGCGTTGGTCGGCGTGTTCGCCGCCACCGGGACCAACGACCTCAACCCGACGCTGGCGCTGGCCCAGTTCGCCTCGCTCGTGGCCGTTCCGGCGGCGTTCTTCCTCGGCCTGGTGCGGGAACGGCTGGACGAGGCCAGGGTGTCCGACCTGATCCGGCGAATCCAGTACATGCCGGCGGGCCGGCTCTCCGACGCGGTGTCCCAGGCGCTCGGCGACCCGAGCGTCCGTATCCGCGCGGAGGTTCCGGACGACATTCCGGCTGACCACCTGACCGTCGTCGGCGATCGCGGCGATCCGCTCGGCGTCATCGTGCACGACCCGAGCCTGCGCGCCGAGCCGCAGCTGCTGGAAGCGGTCAGCGCGGCCGTGGGTCTCGCCCTGGAGAACGCCCGGTTGCAGGCCGCTGTCCGGGCGCAGCTCGCCCAGGTCCGCGCCTCCCGGGCCCGGCTGGTCACCGCGGGCGACGAAGCCCGCCGGAAGCTCGAACGCGACCTGCACGACGGCGCCCAGCAACGGATGCTCTCGGTCGGGCTGATCCTCAGTTTGCTGCGGCATTCGTTGACCGACGCGGGCACGGAGACGAAGGAACTGCTCGACGAGGCCGAGGCGGAGCTGCGACTGGCCACCCAGGAGCTGCGCGAGCTGGCTCGGGGCATCCATCCCGCGGTGCTGACCATCCAGGGACTGAAGGCCGCCGTCGAACAACTGGTGGTCCGTGTCCCGGTGCGGGCTCGCGTCCGGATCGACGAGCTGCCCGAGCTGAGCGACGCCACGAAGGCGACCGCGTACTTCGTGGTGAGCGAAGCACTGGCGAACACAGTGCGGCACGCCAAGGCGAGCGAGATCGACATACGGATCACATACGCGGACGGTCAGATACGGGTGCGCGTCGAGGACGACGGCAAGGGCGGCGCGGACTTCGCCGCCGGTTCAGGGCTGACCGGACTGGCGGACCGGGTCGCGGCGATCGACGGCGTCCTGCGGCTCGACAGTCCGCTCGGGGTGGGAACGGTCGTGGAGGTGGAGCTGCCGTGCGGGTGATCATCGCCGAGGACTCGTTGTTCGTCCGGGAAGGCCTGGTCCGGCTGCTGACCACGCTCGGGCACGAGGTGGCCGGGACGGCGGAGCAGGCGGAGCAGGTGCTGCCACTGGTCGGCAGGCACCAGCCCGACGTGGCCATTCTGGACGTGAAGCTGCCGCCGACGTTCCGTGACGAAGGTCTCCGGCTGGCCGCGAAGATCCGCACCCGTCACTCGAATGTCGCTGCATTGGTGCTGTCGCAGTATGTCGAGCACTCGTACGCCACGACGCTGCTGGACGGCACCACGGCCAAGGTGGGGTACCTGCTCAAGCAGAACGTGCCGAACGCCAGGATGCTCAACGACATCCTGCACCGGCTGGCCGCCGGCGGCACCGCCGTCGATCCCGACGTGGTGTCCGCGCTGCTGCACCGGCCCGGCGGTGAACCGCTCGGGCAGCTGACCGACCGCGAGCGGGACGTGCTGGCGCTGATGGCCGAGGGATTGTCCGATCAGGGTATCGCGGACCGGCTGACGGTCGCGGTCAGCACGGTCGTCACCCACACCGGGAAGATCTTTCGTAAGCTCGGCATCGAAAGTCCGGCCAGCAACCGGAGAGTCAGCGCCGTGCTGAGGTATCTTGCCCGTTCGGAGGCATGAGCCACTGTCCACCCCGGCCGATAAGGACAACGAGCACGGCGCCGGGAGGAACAGATGAGCTCCATCGACGATTACGAACGCCCGGATCGTTACCACATCGCCGTCGACAGGGGCCTGCTCCGGATGTCGCCGGCCGCGGCGGACGAACTGGCGAAGCACGATCCCGAGGCCTACCTGGAATACGTCGGCAGATCCTGCGACCTGACCATGCGAGGCGGCACGACCAGTGGCGTGATCTACCCGCTCGCCGTGTGCGCGTTGGCCGAGCATTATGTGTTCCGCAACGTCGGTGGCGCGTCCGCGGGCGCGATCGGCGCCGCAGCCACAGCCGCGGCCGAGTACGGCCGGCATGCCGAACCGGCCGAGCCGGTCACCGGCGACGCCGTGCGACCGGGCTTCGCGGGCCTGGCCGGGATGATCCAGTGGCTGGTCTCCGGCACCGGCGCCGACCGCTGGCGCCTGCCTGCCCTGTTCCAGCCGAAACCGGCACTGCACAAGGCTTACCGGCTGTTCACCGCGTTGCTGCAAAGCCCGGCGACGACGGGACGGCGGCGGTTCACCGCGGTGTTCACGGCATTGTTGTTCGCTGTCAAGCCGTTGGCCACCTTCGCGTTGCTCGCGATGTTCGCGTTATGGCTCGTTGGGCCGTATTCGCTGCGTTGGGTGGTGCCGCCGTCCAGCTGGAACGGTTCACTGTGGATCGTCGCGATTCCGCTGGCCGTGCTGGTCGTCGCCGCGGCGGCGTGGGCGTACCAGGTCACCGCGGCCAGATTCGGGAAGATGACGTTGTTCTTCCTGGTACCGCTGGCCCTCGGGTTCGGCGGGATACCGCTGTACGACATGGACGCATCCGGCTGGTTCGTCGCGGGCGCGGTGCTGATCCTGTTCTGGCTGGTGTTGACGTTCGGGATGGTGGCCGCGTTCGCCGTGATCTACGGCGTCGCGTCGTGGCCCCTGGTGATGCAGTACCGCAAGCACCGGTTCGGCGTGGTCCCCGGCGCGATGGAGTATTCACCCGGCACGCTCGACCGGATGAGTGGCATGCCGTCGGCGAAGGTGCCGCCGCTGGTCACGTGGCTGGCCGACCGGATCGACGACCTCGCGGGCATCGACCACAGGCGTGCGCTGACGTTTGGCGATCTCTGGCGTGGCCCGGGGAAACCGCGTGTCCCCGACGACCCGGAGTACTGCCCGGACGTCCCCCACCGAGTGATCAACCTCGCCTTGATGACCACGGACCTCAACGCCGGCCGCCCGCACCAGTTGCCGTTCCCGGCAGCGGAACGCTGGCAGTTCTGCCCGGAGTGCCTGCGCGGACTGGTGCCCGACCGGATCATCACGCAGATGTCCACGGTGGCGGTGGACGGAACACCATGCCCCGAACACAAGTCCGTGACGTTGCAGTGGCTGCCCCAGCCGTGCGACATGCCGGTTGTGCTCGCCGCCCGGATGAGCCTGCCACTGCCCGGGCTGATCAGCCCGATTCCGTTGTACCGTAACGGAACGCCGCACTGGTTCTCCGACGGCGGGATCACGAGCAACTTCCCCATCCACTTCTTCGACTCGCTGTTGCCCCGCTGGCCGACGTTCGGACTCAACCTGACGTCCGCCGACCATACGGTCAAACCCGGCCAGATCCACCTGCCCGATCAGGACGCGTCACAGCCACGTGAGCCGTACAACGAGATCGGCGACACGGCACTGAGCTTCGCCGGCCGAATCCTGAACACCTTCCTGGACTGGCGAGACACGATGCAGTCCGCGTTGCCCGGCTTCCGTGGCCGGATCGCGACCATCCCGCAAGGCCCCGGCGAGGGCGGCACCAACCTGTTCATGTCACCCGAAGTGATCGAGCGACTGGCGTTGCGCGGCCGGGATGCTGGAAACGCGTTGCGGCAACGGTTCACCGCCCAGTACCCGGACGAGGAGGACGGGTTCACGCGGACGGACCGGTACCGGTGGATCCGGTTGCGGCTCGCGTTACGGGAGTGGCGTGAGGTCGCGCTCCAGGCGGATGCCCGATCGCCTCTGTACAAGGAACGTACGGCGCACTACCCGATTCCGGCGGCGATGCGGGACTGGTTTGTGGGGCCCGTGTTCCCGCCGGTGGTCGAGCCGCACGCCGAGGACATCGTGTGCGCTTACGATCACTTCATCGAGATGGCCGGCACGTGCCTGGCTGACGAGTTCGACGGGGCGGCTCCTGTTGATCCCGTGATGCGGTTGACTCCTCAGGAGTGACCGTTGTGGCTCCGCCGGGCGAACTTCTCGATCGCCGCCGGGGTGACGGGCGTGAAGAAGTTGACCAGGTTGCCGTCGGGGTCGCGGACCAGGAGCGCACGATTGCCCCAGGGCATCGTGGTGGGTTCGGTGACGAAGTCGTCCACGAAGCCGGTCAGGTCGCGGTGCACGCTGTCCACGTCGTCGACCAGGAACTCGGTGATGACGCTGCGGTTGTCGGCCGGCCGGGCGGAGCCGGGCGCGAACAGGGGCACCGTGCGGGTGCCGGCGATCGCGAGGGTGGCCGAGGCGGTCCTGAGCTCAGCGAAGTCCTCGTTGGCCCAGCTCGCTCGTACTCCGGTGGCGCGCTCGTAGAACTCGACGAGGCGGGCGACGTCGGCGGTGATGATCCGGATCGAGACGAAGTCCATGGGGTTCTCTCCTGGTCTGCCAGTGCTTGTCACCCGCACGCTACGACTTATACCGGGCAGAACCCGCCCGGTATAAGTGCGAGAATTCCGGGCATGCCCCGCCCTACCGCTCGCGTGCTCACCTTGCTGGAGCTTCTCCAGTCGGGCGGTATCCGGACCGTGGGCGAACTCGCCGACCGGCTCCAGGTGGACGAGCGCACGGTCCGGCGATACGTCGACCACCTCATCGAGCTTGACGTGCCTGTCGAATCGGTCCGCGGCCGCCACGGCGGTTACCGGCTCGCTTCTGGTTACCGCATACCGCCTCTCATGTTGAGCGACGACGAAGCACTCGCCGTGCTGCTCGGCCTGGTCGCAGGGCGCCGAACGGGGTTGACGACGGCGACGGGCACGGCGAGCGAGACGGCAGCGGCGAAGATCCGGCGGGTCCTGCCCGAGCGGCTCGGCCGCAGGCTTGACGCCGTGCTCGGTTCTCTCGCCTTCACAGCTCCAGCCGGTGAACCGACCGCTCCGGAGGCCGCGATCCTGCTCTCGATCGCCGACGCGGTGCGCCACCACCGGCCGGTCTCGATCCGGTACACCGCCGCAGACGGCCGGCACAGCGAACGAACGCTGCACCCGTACGGGCTCGTCGCCCACTCGGGCAGGTGGTACGTGACGGGTACCGATCCCGCGATCGGCGAAGACCGGACGTTCCGGCTGGATCGCATCGCCAGTACACGGACCCTGCCCGGATCTTTCGATCCGCCCGAGGGATTCGACCCGGCGCAGCGCGTCCTGACAGGACTCGCCACGGCTCCGTACCGGCACGAGGTGACTCTGCGGATTCAGGGAACTGCCGAGCAGATCCGCACCCGGCTTCCCGCCAGCATCGCGATCGTGACGGAGCCGCCGTCGGCGAGCAGCGCGGATGCGGGCACCACGCACTGGTCCCGCGTCGAACTGCGGGCGGAACGGCTCGACTGGCTGCCCGCCGTTCTCGCGTCGCTCGACCTGCCGTTCGTCATCGAGCGACCGGACGAGCTGCGTGACCTCGTCGTCGCATTTGCCGGCCGGCTCATGGATTCGGCCCGGCGGAGCTCACCCGCGTAGGCGGGGAGCCCCACACGTCCACCCCACGGGCCATGTAAAGAAGCTTTGACACCGTGTCGGCCGTGCTTTACATTGACTCGTGTCAAAGTTGTTTTACATCAGGAGTCACCGTGGCGTTCGAAGAGAAGCGCGCGTGGGTCATGGGGTTGGTCACGATCGTGGCGTACTCGATCTACGTGATCCTCGTCCTCACTCGCGGCGGAGACGCCCCCCTCACTGAAACCCCTTACGTGGCAACGCTGATCTGGACGATCGTGGCGGCGATCCTCGCGTCCATCGTGCTGGACATGCTCGTCTCCGGCACGACCCCCGAGGAGGAGCGCCGAAAAGACCAGCGCGACGTCGAGATCGGCCACTTCGGTGACCGGATCGGCCAGTCGTTCCTGGCCATCGGCGCGGTCGCCACGATGGTCCTGGCGATGACCGAGGCCGACCACTTCTGGATCGCCAACACGATCTACCTCGCGTTCGCGCTCACCAGCGTCCTCACGTCGGTCGCCAAGATCGCCGCCTACCGGTGGGGTTTCCAGTGAAGCCGACCAAGGTCACCAACCAGATCCGCGCGTTGCGCTTCGCCAACGGCGAGATGACACAGGCCGAGCTGGCCAAGCGGATCGGCGTCACCCGGCAGACGATCATCGCGATCGAACAGGGCCGCTACTCCCCCTCGCTGGAGATGGCGTTCCAGATCGCCCGCGTGTTCCAGGCATCACTCGACGAAGTGTTCCAGTACCCAGGAGACGAAGAATGAAGGCGATAGTCCAGTACGAGTACGGCAACTCCGACGTCATGCGGCTCAAGGACGTCGACGCCCCCACGCCCAGGCCGGACGAGGTGTTGATCGAGGTCCGGGCCGCCGGCGTCGACGCGGGCGTCTGGCACCTGATGACCGGGCTGCCGTACATGATCAGGTTGGGCACCGGCTTACGCAGACCCAGAAATCCCGTCAAGGGCATGGACGTCGCCGGTCGCGTGGCGGCCGTCGGTGCGAAGGTCACCGAGTTCAAGCCGGGTGACGAGGTGTTCGGCACGTGTGGCGGCGCGTTCGCCGAGTACACCACCGCCCGGTACAACAAGATCACCAAGAAGCCGCCGAACCTGACGTTCGACCAGGCCGCCGCCATCCCCGGCTCGGCGACCGCCGCGCTGGGCGCGGTGCGGGACAAGGGCGAAGTCAAAGCGGGCCAACGGGTTCTGGTCATCGGCGCGGGCGGCGGAGTCGGCAGTTACGCCGTCCAGCTCGCCAAGCTGGCCGGTGCCGACGTCACCGGCCTGTGCAGTACGTCCAAACTGGACTTCGTGCGCGGCATCGGCGCCGACGAGGTCATCGACTACACCAAGGACGACTTCACCCGCGACGAGTTCGACGTGATCATCGACATCGCGGGCAACCGGCCGCTGAAGCACACCCGCAAAGCCCTGTCCGCCAGGGGAACACTCGTCGTGGTCGGCGGCGACGACGGCGGGAAGATCACCGGCGGCACCGGCTGGATGGTCAAGGCACCCCTGTTGTCCCTGTTCACCAAGCACACTGTGCGTGGCCTGATCTCCCTGGCCAACCTCAAGGACCTCGAAGTGCTCAGGGACCTCGCCGAGGCGGGCAAGATCACCCCGGCGATCGACCGCACGTACCCGCTCAGCGAGGTCCCCCAGGCCGTCGCCTACGCCCAGGCAGGCCACGCCAAGGGCAAAGTCGTCATCACCCTCTCGTGAGTGTTTGTCCGTGTTAGAACACGGACAAACACTCACGAGGGTGGCTGGGGACTGCTACCGGCCTGACGCGTACAACTGGGCCACCTCGGCGGCAGGCAGGGCCCGGTCGTACAGGTGGACCTGGTCGATCGCACCACGCCAGAAGTCCACCGGGCCGCCGTTGAACTTCGCCCGGCCGATCACGGTGTTGCCCGCGCCCGGCCCGCCGTCACACGAGTACGCCGTGGCGGCCGGCTGTCCGTCCACGTACAGGGTCAACGACCCCGCCTTGACGTCCCGCACGCCGGCGATGTGGTACCAACGTCCCGGCTCCGGAGCGACCGGCGCGAGCGCACGGACACCGGCGAAGCTGAACGCGAACCTGTTGTCGGCGCCCGAGTACTGCAGGAAGAACGCGCTGTTCGACGGCCCGTCCTGGCTCACCGCGGTGGCGAACCCGCCGAGGCTGTCGAGCTTCACCCACGCCGCCGCGCTGTAGTTGCCCGCGGTGTCGAGGATGCTCGCGCCCGTGTCCACCACGGAGGTGGAGCCGTTGAACTGCACGGCCGAACCGGGGTGTCCTTCGGTCCAGGTGGCGTTCTGCAGAGTCGCGTCCCTGGTGCCGACCTCGTCCGCGGTGACCGTGCCCGTTCCTTCGCTGAACGGGTAGTACGTGATCCCGTCCGCGCCCGGCGTTCCGGGACCGGGCTGCGGGCCGCTGCCGGTTCCGTCGGCCTTCTCGATGATTTCCTCGTTGATCGCCTTCACCTGGCCGAAGTCCATCTTGCGGACCTGCCTGTCGTAGGTGAAGAACCCGTTGACCTCGTGCTCGACGTCGGTGATCTGGGTGTAGATCGCGGCACTGATCCCGCACTTCTGCGCGGCGTTCAGCACGTCGCGCTGGTTCTCCACATACCTGCGGGTCAGCGTGGCCGTGTCCGGCGTCATCTCGTAGGCGTGGCCCTCGCCGAACCACATGTGGTTCTCGACCTCAAGGCCGAAGCCTCCGTGCTCGCCGTCCGCGGCGGCGCGGGTGGCGGTCGGCGACGGAGCGGCCGGTCCGACATAGGCGTGGTAGTCGAGGATGTCGCCGCGACCGGAGTCACCCTTGGACGCGCAGCAGTTCACGCCACTGTGGGCGTTCACCAGCCTGCTCGGGTCCTGCTTCTTGACGTCGTCGGCGATCCGGCCGGTCGCGGTGCGGTCCCATTCGCCCCAGCCTTCGTTGAACGGCACCCACACGACCACCGAGGTGAAGCTCTTGTGCTTGTCCACCATCGTGTGCAGCTCGCGTTCGAACTGCTGCTGGGCGTCCACCGGCGGCAGCTCGCCGGACGTCTTCATCGCGGGCATGTCCTGCCACACCAGCAGTCCGAGCTTGTCGGCGTGGTAGTACCACCGGTCGGGTTCCACCTTGATGTGCTTGCGGACCGTGTTGAACCCGAGCACCTTGTGCTGTTCGAGGTCGAACCGCAGCGCCGCGTCGGTCGGCGCGGTGTGGATGCCGTCCGGCCAGAAGCCCTGGTCCAGAGTGGACATCTGGAACACGATCTTGCCGTTGAGCGTCATCCTGAGTTTGCCGTCGGCACCGGGTGCCATGCCGATCTCGCGCATCCCGAAGTACGAGCCGACCTCGTCGACGGTACGGTGCCGCTTGACGAGCTTGACCTTCAGGTCGTAGAGGTGCGGCGAATCCGGTGACCACAGCTTCGGGTTGGGCACGGGCAGCTTCAGCTCGGTGTTGGGCGCACCGGTCACCCGGCCCACCGGCCTGTGGCGGTCGTAGGCGACAGCTTCGACCATCAGCCCGGACGTGTCACCTTCGACCCGCGCGGTCAGCCGCAGGGTCGAGTCCTTGAGGTTCGGTGTCTGGTCCAGCTGCGTGATGTTGCTGCTGCTGACCGGTTCCAGCCAGACGGTCTGCCAGATGCCGGAACTGGACGTGTAGAAGATGCCACGGTCGGGCACGTTGCGCTGCTTGCCGACCGGCTGCCAGGTCGCGTCGGTCAGGTCCGTCACGCCGACGATCACTTCCTGCGGGCCGCGCCTGGTCAGCGCGTCGGTGATGTCCAGGCTGAACGCGTCGAACCCGCCGCGGTGGGTGCCGACCTGGCGGCCGTTCACCCAGATCACGGAGTCGTAGTCGACCGCGCCGAAGTGCAGCTTCACCCGGTCGCCGCGCCAGTTGTCCGGCACCGTGAACGTGCGCCGGTACCACATCCGGTCCTCACGGCGCTGGATTCCGGACAGCGCGGATTCGATCGGGTACGGCACCAGGACCCGTTCGGCCAAGGACTTGCCGATCGGCGGGGCCTCTCCTTGCGTGGCGGCCGCGAACTCCCACACGCCGTTGAGGTTGCGCCACTTGTCCCTGGTCAGCTGGGGACGCGGGTATTCGGGCAGAGCGTTGTCCGGACCGACCTGGTTGGTCCATGGGGTGGTCAGCGGTGGTTTTCCGGGCTTCCACGTCGGTTCCGCCGAAGCGGGGACCGCGACGAGGCTCCATAACAGAGCGGTGAGCAGGATCGAGGTTCTCAACACAGGCGGCAACCTCCGGTTTATCTCACGTACCGCGCTCCCTGCCAAGATGAGCACGGCTCAGGTAGGCCTGGATGGCCACTACGGCGGCCAGGAACGCACCACTGACCACCGACTGGTAATGCGACGACAACGTGCCGATCTGGTTGATCACGTTCTGGATCACCATCAGCAGCAACACGCCGGCCAGCGTCCCGCCGACAGTGCCGGCGCCACCGGTGAGCAGGGTTCCGCCGATCACCACGGCGGCGATGGCGTCGAGTTCGAACCCGACACCCACGATCGTGACGCCCGAAGCGGAGTACGCCGCGGCCAACGCGCCGGCCAGGCCGGCCAGCAGACCGCTGCCGGTGTACAGCCACATCGTGCGCCTGGCGACCGGCAGCCCCATCAGCCGCGCGGCTTCGACGCTGCCTCCGATCGCGAGGACCGAATGGCCGAACCTGGTGCGCTGCAACATGACCGCGCCCACAGCGAACAGGACGACGGCGATCCACACCGGATAACCGACACCCAGCAGCGTGCCTTGCCCGAGCTGGGTCAGCAACGCGTCCCGCGGCATCACCCGGGTGTTCGAGCCTTCGTCGGTGATCGCGAGCAGGAGCCCGCGGGCACCGAGCAAAGTGGCCAGTGTGACGATGAACGGCGCCAACCGTCCATATGCGACCAGCGCGCCGTTCAGCATGCCGATCCCGCCGCAGACGACCAGCGGCAGCAGGATGCCGGTCAGGCTGCCCCACTGGATTCCCAACGCCGCGAGCACACCGCCGAGCGCGTACACCGACCCGACCGACAGGTCGATCCCGCCCGAGATGATCACGAACGTCATGCCCAGTGCGACGATCGCCAGGAACGAGCTCTGCATGGCGATGTTCCGGGCGTTGTCCACGGTCGCGAACGAGTCGAACGCGACCGTGGACACGATCACGATCAACGCCAGCACGACCAGCGAACCCCGCCGTTGCACGAGACCGGCGATCCACTCCCGCTTGGTCATGCCTTTGTCCGCGGCCACCACCGCCGTTTTCTCCGTCACGGCAGTCATCCCCCACCTCCCAGGCGAGGCCGCTGCAACAGCACCGCGACCACGATGATCGCCGCCTGCACGACGAGCGCTGCCGAACTCGGCAGGTTGTGTTTGATCAACGTCGCCGAGATCAGCTGCATCAGCAGCGCACCCGCGACCGTGCCGAGAATCCTGACCCGGCCGCCGTTCAGCGGTGTCCCGCCGACCACCACGGCCGTGATCGCGGACAACTCGGCCAGCTGCCCGATCGCGGACGGATCGGACGCGGTGAGCCGTGCGGTCGCCACGATCCCGGCGACCGCCGCGAGCACACCGCTGATGACGTACGTGACGATCAGGGTCCGCCGGACCGGCAGACCGGCGAGCACACTGGCCGACCGGTTGCCGCCGACGGCGACCAACTGCCGCCCGAACGTGGTGTACCGCACCAGGAAACCGACCACCAGCGTCAGGCACGCGGCGATCAGCACCACGATCGGAATCCCGAGCACACTGCCCGAACCGAGCTCCAGCAACATCGGGTTGCGGATGTCCTTCAACCGTCCGTCCGCGAGCACCAGCGCCAGCCCCCGGCCGCCGACCAACAGCGCCAGCGTGGCCACGATCGGCTGGATGCCGACCACAGCGACGAGCGTGCCACTGAAGATCCCGCACAACGCGCCGCCCAGGAGGGCGACGAGGATGGCGGGCATCAGGCCGTAACCGAGGTAGAGCGGCAGCAACGCCGCCGACAGCGCCATCACCGAGCCGACCGACAGGTCGACACCCTCGGTGCCGATGACCAGTGCCATGCCGAGTGCGGCGATCAGGATCGGCGTGACCTG
This sequence comes from Kibdelosporangium persicum, assembly GCF_013280595.1. GTDB lineage: Bacteria > Actinomycetota > Actinomycetes > Mycobacteriales > Pseudonocardiaceae > Kibdelosporangium > Kibdelosporangium persicum. Next base: position 73,202 of record NZ_JAAATY010000006.1, on the reverse strand, counting down.
GACGAGCTGGGTGTTGAGGTTGGCCAGGGTGGCGAAGTTCTCGGTGAAGGCGAGGTTGTAGAGGACAAGGATGCCAAGGGCGGCGTAGACGCCGTAGTCGCGGAGTCTTCGGGTGGCTGGTGGCTGGGTGACGGTTGTCTCAGCCATGGCCGCCGCCGTCCGCCAGCGCCGCGATCAGCTTCTGCTCGGTCACGTCCGCACCTCGCAACTCGGCCACCACACGGCCTTCCCTGAGCACCACGATCGAGTCCGAGCCTTCGACGACCTCCTCGAACTCCGAGGAGATCAGCACGACGCCCAGCCCTTCCGCGGCCAGCTCCCCCACCAGCGCCTGCACCTCCGCCTTCGCGCCGACGTCGATGCCCCGCGTCGGTTCGTCGAGCAGCAGCACCTTCGGCTCCCGGCACAGCAACCGGGCCAGCAACACCTTCTGCTGGTTGCCGCCGGACAGCTCGCCCACCTTCTGGTCGGGGCTGGATGCCTTGATCCGCAGGCGTTTCATGAACGTGTCCACAATGGCGTCCTGGCGCCTGCGGGACACCAGGCCCCCGGCCGACAGCCGGGGCAACGCCGCCAGCACGATGTTCTCCCGTACCGACAGGTCCGGCAGTACGCCGTCCGACTTGCGGTCCTCGGGCAACATGACCACGCCCGCCCGCATCGCCGCGGCGACCGAGCCGGATCGCACCGGCTTGCCTGCGACGGTGACCGCCCCGGAATCGACGGGCAGGGAGCCCGCGATCGCCCGGACGGTCTCGCTCCGCCCGGCACCGAGCAGGCCGCCCAGCCCGACGATCTCGCCGGGCCGGACGGTCACATCGACTCCGTGCAGGCGATGCTGGCTGGTCAGGCCCCGAGCCGCCAGGACCGGCGTCTCCAGTGCCTCGGCCGGCGCCGAGTCGAACTTGGTCGTGCCCTCGCGCTGGATCTGTTCGAGGTCACGGCCGAGCATCAGCGCGACCAGCTGCAACCTCGACAGCTCCTTCAGCGGACCATTGTGGACTTTGCGCCCGTCCCGCAGGACCGTCACCGTGTCGCAGATGCGGTAGAGCTCGTCGAGCCGATGGCTGACGTACAGCACCGCGGCACCCTCGGCACGCACCCGGTTGATGATCTCGAACAGGGTGTCCACTTCCCGGGGTTCCAGCGACGAAGTGGGTTCGTCCAGGATCACCACGCGGGCGTGGCTGGCCGCCGCACGCGCGACGGCCACCATCTGACGCACTCCCGCGCCCAACGTCCGCAGTGGTCTGGTGACGTCGACGTGCACGCCGTACGACTCCAGGAGCTTGGCCGCGGCCGTGTTCATCGCCCTGAAGTCCAGCAGCCCGAACCGGTTGCGTGGTTCCCGGCCGAGGAACAGGTTGCTGGCCACCGACATCAGCGGCACCAGGTTGATCTCCTGGTACACCGTGCTGATCCCGGCCTCCTGCGCGTCCAGCGGCCGGCTGAACCGGACAGGCGAACCGCGGTAGGACAACTCCCCGCTGTCCGGCGCGTACACGCCGGTCAACACCTTGATCAAGGTCGACTTGCCCGCGCCGTTCTCACCGACCAGCGCGTGCACCTCACCTGGCGGCAACGTGAGGTCCACTTCGGACAGCGCGACCACACCGGGGAACCGCTTGCCGATCCCGCGTGCGTCGAGCACGGCCTCGGCTGTCATCAGTAGGAGTTGCCCAGTTCGGCAGTGGCGTTGTCCTTGGTGTACAGCTTGTCGCTGATCACCACGTTCTGCTGGACCGGCTGTCCACTCAGGAACGACTGGAGCGTCTGGAACGCCAGCGGGCCGAAGCGCGGGTTGGACTCGACGACCGCGTACAGCTCGCCTTCGGTCACCTTCTGGACCGCGTTGCGGGTGCCGTCGATGGACACGACATGGATGTCGGTGCCGGGTTTCTTGTTCGCGCTGCGCAGCGCGACCAGCGCGCCGAGCGCCATTTCGTCGTTCTCCGCGTAGACACCGTTGATGTCCGGCTGGGCCTGGATGATCTGCTCCATCACCTGCTGGCCCTTGTCCCTGGCGAAGTCACCGGTCTGCTGGGCGACCACCTGGATCTCCGGCGCGGACGCCTTGAGCTCGTCGACGAACCCGTTGGTCCGGTCGGTGGTCACGTTGTTGCCCGACGCGCCGAGCAGGATCGCGACCTTGCCCTTGTTGTTCAGGGCCTTGGCCATCTGCTGGGCGGCCCGCTTGCCCTGCTCGACGAAGTTCGAGCCGAGGAAGGAGACGTAGTCCTTGCAGGCCGCGGCGTTGACCTTGCGGTCGATGGTGAGCACCGGGATGTTCTTGGCACGCGCGGCCGACAGCGCCGGTTCGAGGCCGTCGGAGTTCAGCGGCGCCACGATCAACGCCTGCGCACCCTTGTTGATCATGTCCTGGATGTCCGAGATCTGCTTGCTCAGCTGCGAGTTCGCGTTCGTGGTCAGCAGCTGCTTGACGCCGGCCTTCGCGGCCTCGTCCTTGATCGACTGGGTCTCGGCGATCCGGAACGGGTTGGCTTCCTTCTCGGACTGGGAAAAACCGACGATGGCGGACTTCAGGTCGAGCTGGGTGCCGCCGTACTGGGTGATCGTGCAGGTCGGGCCGTCGGCGGTGGACGCGACCGGGGCCTGCGCGCCCCCGGTGCCCTGGGCGGGCGGTGCGGCCGTCTCCTCGGACTTGGCGCATCCGGCCAGGATCAGGGCGAAGCCGCACAGGCTGGCACCGACGATCCGGCCTAAGTGGACTGGACGGGATGGACTCGCGGCGGTCATGTGCTGACTCCTCGTCGAGACAGGGCGAACACGCTCGGCGAGCACGTTACATCGTTGGTACAACGTTGTAAATACGCCGGATCTTGATACTCTCAACCCCGTGGCAACACTGAAGGACGTGGCCGAACTGGCCGGTGTGTCAGTCAAAACGGTGTCCAACGTGGTGAACGGCTACTCCTTTGTGAAGCCGGAGAACGAGCGGAAAGTCCGCGAGGCACTGGCCGCGACCGGCTACAAGCCCAACGTCGGCGCCCGCAACCTGCGCCGCGGCCGGACCGGTTTCATCGCGCTGATGGTCCCCGAGCTGAGCATCCCGTACTTCGGCGAACTCGCGGGCGGCGTGATCACCGCGGCGCACACGCACGACTGGAGCGTGCTGATCGAGCAGACCCAGGGCATGCGCGACCCCGAGGTGGCCACGCTCGCGTCACTGGGGCCGCACATGGTCGACGGCGCCATCATCAGCCCGGAGGCACTGCTCACCGACGACCTCACCCACAACCCCACCGGCGTGCCGATGGTGTTGCTCGGCGAACACGCGCTGGACGTCCCGATCGACCACGTCGGGATCGACAACGTACAGGCCGCACGGATCGCCGTGCGGCACCTGATCTCGATGGGCCGCAACCGGATCGCGGTGATCGGCCAGAACCCCGACCGTGGCACGGCCACCCAGCGTCTCGCCGGATATCACGACGCGCTGAACGAGGTCGGCCTGACCTGCCCACCCGAGTACGTCGCCCCTGCCGTGCGCTACCACCACCGCGACGGCGCCGAGGCGATGGCCCGCCTGCTGGCTCTGCCCGAAGCGCCGGACGCGGTGTTCTGCTTCAACGACATGCTGGCCCACGGTGCCGTCCGAGCCGCGGCCGAACGCGGATACCATGTGCCACAGGACATCGCGGTGGTCGGCTTCGACAACACCGAGCACAGCAAGTACAGCCTGCCGTCCCTGACGACCATCGCCCCGGACAAGGCGGCACTGGCCAAGGCAGCGGTGAACCTCATACACGAACGGTCCAACGGCGACTCGAGTCCTGTCCAGGACGTGCAGATCCCGTTCACCCTCGAGGTGCGCGAGAGCACCACCGGTTAGCTCCCCGTCACCCCTCCGACTGAACAAGATCGGGCGCTGCCCGGGGGCGCCGGCCGCTTTGGTAAAGTGGGCTTTACGGAGGGGAGTACCCACCCGGTCGAGATTCGTCAGTACGGCGTCCCCTGTGGCGACCCGGTCTCGGCGCCACACGTCGCTGTGGTTGGGGAGACCTTCGGTTCGTCGAAGAACCGGAAGGGATTCGCATGCGTTCTACCAAGCGGTTGCTGGCAGGCATCTTCGGGGGCGGTGCGCTGGTCGTCGCCCTGACCGCCTGCGACACGCTGCAGGAGGCGCAGCAGACCGCCGAGGGCGTGAGCAATGCCGCTTCCACCGCCCAGGTCTGTCTCGAGGCGCTCAAGATCGCCTCGTTCAACCCGGACACCGCCAATCCCGAGGCCGCGGTCCAGGGCGCGCAGGACGCCGGCAAGAAGCTGGAGGACCTCGCGGCCAAGGCCACCGACACCAACGTCGACAAGGCGCTGACCGACCTGGCCACCACGATGAAGGAGACCACGGTCACCGACCTGGTCAACGGCCCGGCCGACTGGCTGAAGACCAAGGCCGACCAGGCCGCCGCGCTGACCAAGGCGTGCACCCCGGCCGGCTGATCCAGACGCGCGAGCGGGCGGCCTCACGATGAGGCCGCCCGCTTGGTGTTTCACCCAGGTCACGACCGCGTCGCCGGGTCGGGGTTCGCCCCGGATCTCAGAGCAGCGTCGGTGACAGCACTTCCAGCTCGGCCGGGCCGACCCGCAGTTCTCCGTCGTCAAGCGGAACGCACCGCACTCCCCCGTGACCGCGCAGGCCACGGCACGCGCCCTGCCCGAGCACGACGTCCATCCATACGCACGGACTGGCCGGGCGGTGCGCCTGGAACCGGATCGGGCCCGCGCCCGAGTCCAGGCTGAACAGCGAACCTGGTGTGCCGCGCCGGGCTGCCAGGGTGTCGATCGGGAAGCCGCGCAGCGCGATGTTGCGGCGGGTCAGCAGCGGGGACGCCGTGACGCCGATGGCGTCGAGGGACTCGGCGGCGATGACCGTCACCAACCCCTTCCGGTGGGCGGGGTGGTTGAAAAACCTGTCCCCCACGATGCCCTTCCCGGCGCGGACCTCCACCACCGAGCGGCCCACCGGCTCGGGATCAGGCCGCGGCCCGTCAGAGGGGCGTCCTTCGAACGCGTGCACGCGCGAAGCGTGCAACGCGACGATCTCCACGGCTGTCATCTGACCGGCGACAACGTCCAGTCAGGCCGGACGTAGTGGCAGGTGTAACCGTTCGGGAACCGCTCGAGGTAGTCCTGGTGCTCCGGCTCGGCCTCCCAGAAGTCACCCAGCTGGCTGACCTCGGTGACCACCTTGCCCGGCCACCGGCCGGACGCCTCCACGTCGGCGATGGTCTGCTCGGCGATCTGCTTCTGCTCCTCGGTGGCGTAGAAGATCGCCGACCGGTAGCTGGTACCGACGTCGTTGCCCTGGCGGTTCTTCGTCGTCGGGTCGTGGATCTGGAAGAAGAACTCCAGGACGTCCCGGTACGACGTCACCGCCGGGTCGTACACGATCTCGATCGCCTCGGCGTGGCCATGGTGGTTCATGTACGTCGCGTTGGGAACGTCGCCACCCGTGTAGCCCACTCGCGTGCTCACCACGCCTGGCTGACGCCGGATCAGATCCTGCATCCCCCAGAAGCAACCACCGGCCAGCACAGCAACCTCGGTCACGTCACGCTCCTCTCGTCCGCTCTCACTCAGTCCAGCGAATCCACTGCCGGATTTGTTCCTGCCCGTACCGGTGCCGGCTTGGGCATCACGTAGGCGAAGACCGCGGCGAGCGCGCACAGCACGACCGGCAGCGCGAAGGCGACGTTCAGCGGCATCCAGTGTGTCAGCCCGCCGACCAGCGCGGGTCCGGCGAGCATGCCGACGTAGCCCAGGCCGACCACGCGGGCCATCAGCGTGCCCGCCGACCTGGTGTCGAGATTGCCCGCCGCGGTGAACAGCTGCGGGACGCCGCCGGACAGGCCGAGGCCGAACAGCGTCCAGCCGACGAGCGCGAGCGGAACCGTCGGTGACACCGAGGCGATGGTCAGTCCCACCGCGGCCAAGGCGGCGCCGTACCGGACGATCGCGACCGGGCCGATGATCGCGGCGACCCGGTCCGTGGCGAACCGGCCGACCGTCATCGCCACGGAGAACGAGCCGAACGCGAACGCGGCCGTGCTCGCCGAGGTGTCGAGGATGTCCTTGAAGTGCAGCGCGGCCCAGTCCGCCGCGACGCCCTCGGCCAGCATCAACGCGAAGGCCAAGCCGCCGAGGAACCACACCAGCCTGCGTGGTGCCGCACTCCGCGGGGTCCGCTCGGCCGACGACGACTCGCTGTGGTGGTGGTCGGGTTCGAGCAGGAAACGGGCGGTGGCCAGCGAGACGACCACGGCGGCCGCGCCGCAGGTCCCCAGCGACACCGCCGTCGGTACGCCCGCCCCCAGCAACGCGGCTCCGGCCAGCGCCGCGGCCGCGCCACCGATCGACCACATCGCGTGGAAGGCAGCCATGATCGGCCGGGGATACGTCCGCTCGACCACCACGGCCTGGGCGTTCATCCCCACGTCGATGGTGCCGTTGGCGAAGCCGAACGCGATCAGCGACAGCCCCAGCGTCCACCACGAGTCGGCCAGACCGGGCCCGACCAGCGCGCATCCCATCAGCACGCCCGCGGCCGGCACGAGTTTGCGCTGGCCAAGGCGGTCGGCCAGGGCACCACCGACCTGCATGCCGACGAACGCCGAACCGCCGAGCAGCAGCAACAGCAGGCCCAACGTGCTGTGGGCGATCCCGGTCGCGCGTTCGACGTTGGGGATGTGCACGACCCACAGGCCGACGCAGAACCCGTTCAGGGTGAAGTAGATCCACGTGGCCACGCGGGCGGCCCGGGCACGCGGCGGGGCGAGTTGTGTCATCAGCGGGCACTCCTCATGGGCATGATCCTCGCAGCTTGCGGCATGATGGTCATCGTGCCCGCCGCCCTACCGCTCGCCGCGACACCGTGACCGGGGGTTATCTGAAAGGCCGGATGCGCCGTGAGGACATCATCACGGCCGCGATCGAGGTCTACCGCGAGGCCGGGTACAACGGCTCCTCCCTGCGTGAAGTGGCCAAACGCGCCGGGATCACGCATGCCGGTCTCCTTTACTACTTCCCCACCAAGGAGGCGTTGCTCGCCGCTGTCCTCGAACGCCGCGACGCCGAGGACACCGAGCGGGAGAAGCTCGACATCGCGCCGGGCATCGACCTGTTGCGGCACCTGATCGCGCTGGCCGAGTACAACGTCGCCCACCGCGGCATCGTCGAGGTCTACGCCCGGCTGGCGGCCGAGGCCGTCGCCCCCGGCCACCCGGCGCACGAGTACTTCATCCGGCACTACCGGATCGCCCGCGAGTCGGCACTGGCGACCTTCAGGACCCTGGCCGCGAACGGCGAACTGCGTCCCGGCGTGGACCCCGAGGCCGCCGCGGTGGCGTTCATCGCGATGGAGGACGGCCTGCAGGTGCAGTGGCTGACCACACCCGACGAGATCGATCTCGTCGGGTCGCTGCGGTTCTATCTGCAAAGCCTGCTGACCGTCCCCCTCGGCTAGAACGTCTTCTCGTACGGGTCCCAGTCCGCGGGCAGCGCGGGCGGGACGTCGGTCGTGCTCCGTACCTCGACCGACCGGCCCGCCTCGATCGACTCCTCGATCGACAGCATCACGTCGAGCACGTGGTACGCCAGCTCGCCCGACGCGCGCTCGGGCACGCCCGCCTTGATCGCCCGCGCGAGTTCGAGCGCGCCGGTCCCTCGTGAGGCCGCGTGCCCCTGCGCGACAAGCTCTTCCGGCTCGTCCTTGCCGGGCAGGTAGAGCTGGGTCGGCCCGTCGAAGTAGTTCGGGTCCGGCAGCACGGCGGCACCGCCGGTCCCGGTCAGCTCGAGGAAACCCGCCCGGTGCAGCGCCGAGTCGAAACTCAGCACGATCTGGGCCGATCCTCCCCCGGCGAACTCCACCAACGCGGAGACCGTGGTCGGCACGGTCACCGCGAACTCGGTCCCGGCCCGTGGGCCGCTGCCGATGACCCTGGTCGCCCGCGCCTGCCCGCCCGTGCCGGTGACCTTGCTGATCGGGCCGAGCAGCGAGACGAGCGACGTCAGGTAGTACGGGCCCATGTCGAGCAAGGGCCCGCCACCCGCCTGGAAGAAGAACTCGGGCGCGGGATGCCAGCTCTCCGGGCCGGAAACCTGGAACAACGCCAGCGCCGTCATCGGTTTGCCGATCCGGCCTTCGTCGATGGCTCGGCGTGCGGTCTGCAGCCCCGCACCCAGCACGGTGTCGGGTGCGCAGGCGACGCGTAAGCCCTTCTCCTGGGCCCGGTCGAGCAGCTTGCGGCCGGTCTGCCGGTCCAGTGCCAGCGGTTTCTCCGTCCAGACGTGCTTGCCCGCGTCGAGCGCGGCCAGGCCGACCTCCGCGTGCGCGGCCGGGATCGTCAGGTTGACGACGAGGTCCACGTCCGGGTCGGCGAGCAGATCGGCCACGTTGCCCGCCTTCGGCACGCCGTGTTTGCCGGCCTGCGCCTGAGCTCGTGCCGTGTCGATGTCCGCGACATGCAGGACCTTCACGTCCGGGAAACTGGTGAGGTTGGTGAGGTAGGTGTCGCTGATGACACCCGCACCGATGATGCCGACGCCGATGCTCATCCTTCGTGATCCTTCAGGTAGGTGAAGCTGGCCGCGATGCCTTCGAAGATGTCGCCGTCGTAGCGGTCGAACTCGACCACCCGCAGCGCCTGGGGTGCCGCCTTCAGCACGTCCGTGACCGGGACACTGCCCTGACCCGCCGGGACCTGCCCGGACGCGTCGGTCGCCAGGCCGCCGTCCTTCACGTGGATCGCGTGCACCCGGTCGCCCAGCCGCCGGAGCAGTTCGGCCGCGTCCTCGCCGCCCGCCGTCGCCCAGTAGGTGTCGACCTCCAGCACGAGCTCGGGGTCGAGCTGGCCGGCGAAGACCTCGAACGCGCTGCGCCCGTCGATCCGGGACTCCAGCTCCCACCAGTGGTTGTGGTACCCGACCCGGACGCCGAACTCCCGCGCGATCCCGGCGGCGTGGTTGAGCGCCTTGGCGGTGGCGGTGATGTCGTCCTTGGTCTGCCACTTCTCGGGCGGGACGTAGGGGTCGATCACGACACCGACCCCGCATTCGGCCGCGACCTGGAACACGGGCCGCGGATCCTCCTCGATCAGCCGGGCGTGCGCGGTCGGCGCGGTGAGGCCGTGTTCGGTCAAGCCGGTCCGCAGCACAGCCGCGTGCTCGACAAGGCCGTACGGCTCGACCTGGGTGAACCCGATTCCCGCGAGGCGGCGGAGGACCTCGGCGGGCTGCTCGGCGAACTCGTCACGGACGGAGTACAGCTGCACGGAAACATTCATCACTCCGACTCCCCTGGCATCGTTGACTGTGGAAGCGCTCTCACAATTTCTACCACGTGGTAAGTATTCGCACCAGAGGCTAGTCAGAGTCACCACGAAGCACCACCACGTTTTCCCGCCCCAGCACCCCGAGTTCGCACTGGAACGCGGAAGGCAAGAGCCGCCACACGCCCTTGCGTAGGCGGTTTCAGCTGTGGCTGAAGCACTTTCCGGTTTTCGCCACAGGTCGTGAATCTTTGCCACGATCGATCCCGGGCCGGGGTGACCCGGCCATCACGGAGAGGATCGAGCATGCGGGGATTCAAGCGAGTGCTGGCGGCGTCCGGGGTCGCGTTGGCGGCGTTCAGCCTCACCGGCGCGGGCAACGCGACGGCTGGAGTGGCCAAGGCCGAGGTGTTGTGTGCCACGGACTCCGACGGGCACACATGGGCAGAGGCCATCTGTGAGTACGGCGAGTACCGGGTCGTCGTCGACTACTGCCGAGTCACCTGCTCAACAGAGAGGGGCCCATGGACACGACAGCCGTACGTCTCCCGTATTGACGGCTTCCCGTCTGGCGGCAGCATCGTCGTGAAGCAGCCCGAAGTCAGGTGAGCGAAACGAGTGCCACGGCGTCCCCTGTACGCCGTGGCACTCGTTGTTCTTCGGATCACTCAGCCGAGTTCCCCGGATGTGCTGAAGTAACGGGGATTTGTCGCATGCCACTCGAAACCGCCGCCCATCCAGGCGCGAAGCCCGCGCAGGAACCGCTGTAGCTCCAACGAGGGCACGGCCCGCAGGTTACGGTGGCCTGCCTCGAAGTCCCGGACGATGGTGTTGTGCAACTCGACGGTCGCCTCGGTCGCCTCCTGGATCGAGCAGTCCCGGTCCGCGGCGATCTGCAGAACCATGTTGCAGACGGGTTTTTCGTCAGCCGCATCCTTCGCCACCGAGTGCAGGTCGTTGACCAGTACTGTCGCGGTGCCTGCCTGCGTGGCCGCGCGGCGCACGCGGGGGTCGTAGAAGATCGGCGCGGGTAGTTCGTAGCCGCCGACAATGTCGATCAGGGTCATCGACGTGTAGAAGCTGTCGTGTTGGCGCGCCGCCAGGTACTCCCAAGCCGGCGGGTACGACCCGGTGTATCGCCAAGCGGCGTAGGCGTTCCAGCTGACGAACATCGCGAACGTCGAGTAGCACACCCGTTGGATCTGCGCCGCCGAACCGTGCCGGGCGATGTGTTCCACGCCTGAGCGCAGTGCCACCAGGATCGGGTCCGACCGGAGTGCCTCCTCCAGCGAGGCCGTGAATTCCCCTGCCGGTGCGACGGGGTCCATGGCCGCCATCACCAACGCGAGCCGAGGGGGTAGTTCCGTTGGTACGGCGCCCATTTCGCTGTCGTCGGCGTAGAGGTCGTCCGCGGCCCACCATGCGGCGTTCATCTGGGCCGCCACCAGCAGGTGGTCCGGGTCGTCGGAATCCGGGTGGGCCAGCATGGCCAGTTTGCCGAAACCGGCCCTGCCGAGCAGTTCGAGGTTCTCCCCGTCGAACCCGCACTCCCCCGCCCAGGTCACCAGCCGCCGGTTCACCTCCTCGGCGAGGGGTTCGTTCACGCGTTCCACGACCGGCGTGTACAACGGCGGGGCGGTTCCGTCACCCCATTGCCGTTCCGCGTAGGCCGGATCTCGCCGGGACGCCATGCGCGCGGCCGACGTGCCCAGGCCGGACGGTCCGAAAAGGATATCCGTCATCTGGTGTCCCCGGTGGTCAGGTTCGGTCGGCCGCGATCAACAGGTAGTGGAAGCTGCCTTCCTTGTACGCGGTGAGAAACGTGTCCTCGATGCCCGTCGCGACCGAGGACCGCGCCCGCAGTTCCCAGTACGGGATCGTCGCCGGGGTCAGGTCGACCACGGTGATCGGCACGAACCCGTTGTCCGACAGGGCTTTGAAGTATTCGCTGCGCGGGTGGATGTTGCAGATGTAGTGCTGGTCGATCTGGCTCACCGCGCGGGAACGCCCGCCGGTCACGTCGTTGTAGCACCCGGTGATGCACACGTACCGGCCGCCGTACTCCAGCAGCCGTGCGAACTCGCGGAACAGTACGTGCAGGTCGACGTACATCGTCGTCTCGTTGGTCCAGACGCCCCGCATCGAACCGGTGCCGAACCCGGTGTCCAGCATGTTGCGGAAGTGGAACCGCACGCGGTCGTCCACCTTGCGTTGCCGTGCTTGGTCGTTGGCGAACGTGACCTGCTGCTCGGCGATGCTCACGCCGTCGACCTGGCAGCCAAATCGTTGGTTGGCCATGAAACTGGTGCCGCCACGGCCGGACCCCGCGTCCATCAACCGGTCCGCCGGCTGGATGTCACCCAGGTGGTCGAGCAGCACGTTCGCCTGCGCGGTCTCCAGGCGGTGCATCTCCGCGATGATGGCCTGGTCGCCGGCCCGCAGCACGGACGGGTCGTAGTCGCCGATGCCGTAGTGGTGGTGGTACAGACCGTCGATCTCGCCCAGCCTGATGTTGACCGGATCGTTCTCCTTGTTCCAGTACGCGGCGATGGAGCGCTGGTAGTCGCTGCGTAGCACCGGTCCCTCGGTGGACTGGACAGTGGTCATCCGGGTGGCTCCTCTGCGAGGCTCGGTTCGTCCGACCTGATCGAGCCTGGCAGCCGGTGCCCGCGACGGGCATCGACCAGCCGGGGATGGCCGCCGCACCATCGGGTGGTTCACAGTGGACCGACAGTGAACCCCTCGTGAGTGTTTGTCAGGGTTAGAACACTGACAAACACTCACGAGGGGGCAACCTTTCCGCACGCCTTCGCGTCTAGCCTGGGCACTACCGACCACACAGAGGGGGAACGACATGCCACACCCACCCGGCAACAACAGACGGGTTCCGGTCGACCTCAAGGCTCCGTCGTGGGCCAAGGACGTCACCCGGCCGCGCGACCGCAACCGGGCGCTGGCGGCGCCGAGCACCGGCAGCTACGTCACGATCCTCGCGCACTCCGACGACGAGTTGCTGTTCATCAACCCCGATCTGCAACCGGCGATCACGGCGGGCCTGCCGGTCCGGACGATCTACCTGACCGCGGACCAGAACAACGGATGGCCCGAAGGCGGGCTCACCCGTGAGCAGCTCTCCGCGCGGCTGCACCAGGGAACCAGGAACGCCTACGCCTCGCTGGCCGGTGTGCCCAGCGACTGGGCCATCGACACCATGACGGTGGCCGGCCGGATCATCGAGCGCAACACCCTCAACGGCGCCCAGCACATCCAACTGCTGTGGATCAACCTGCCGGACGGTGGCGACGCCCTGCACCCCGACGCGTTGCTCAACCTGTGGAACGACCCGGGCTTCAGCTCGCCGACGATCGTGCCGGAGCCCGGCCCGGTCACCCAGGTCCAGCACTACACCGGCCAGGAACTGCACAACGTCCTGGTCGAGTTGCTGACGATGTACCAGCCGACGACCATCCGGATTCAGGACCCGGCACCGGACGGCCGGTACTGGGCCGACCACATCGACCACATCGCCGCGACCTACCACGCCCAGCTCGCGGTCCGCGCCTACGAAGGTCCGGACGCGACTGGCCAGTGCCTGTTGTTCCGTTACCGGTGCTACAACACCAGCGTCTCCCCGGTGAACGTCTTCAACCCGCTGTACGAGCCCAAGCGGGCCGCCTACTTCGAGTACAAGGCGCTCGATCCGCTGACCGGTGACGGGTTCGACGTCAACCTGGCACGCAACTACCAGCGTTTCCCGGTGACCGAGCCGTTCGTGATCAAGGACGGGACAGGCGCGCTGTACGCCGTCGTCGTCGGCGGGGACAACGTCATCGCGTGGCGGCAGAACGCGGGCGGCGCGACATGGTCGGCTCCGGCCACCCTGATCTCCGGTCTCTTCGCGCCCGGCGTCGCCATGGAACTCAACGCCGACGGCACCGTCCAACTGGCCGTGCTCGACCTGCTCGCCGGGGACATCAAGACCACCAGGCAGACCGCGCCGGGTGCCGGATTCGGCGCGTGGACCTCGATCGGCGCTCCCGACGGGGCGCTCGGTGTGCCGTGTTTCGGCCGCAACACCGACAACTGCCTTGAGCTGTACGTGCTCAACGCGTCCGGGGGGATCAGCAACGCCTTCCAGACGACGCCCAACGGCAGCGTGTTCGACGGCTGGTACGACGTGGGCGGCGGACCGGACGTGATCGGCCAGCCGACGGTGATCAACAGCAGCACCGGGCTGCTGAACCTCTTCGCCGACAGCAACGGCTGGATCAAGCACTGGACCCAGCCGCCGGGCGGCGGCACGAGCGTGAACCCGAACTTCCCCGCGGTGGAGACGGTCGGCACGCCCAGTCCGGTGCTGCAGAACAACGACACCGCGATACTGATCATCCGTGAGCACGGCGACGGAACGATCGGCACGAGCCGGGAGCAGACACCCGGGGGGACATGGTCCGGGCTGGCCCACATCGGCGGCCACGGCGGCGTCGGCCCGGCGTTCGGCGTACGGACCGGCGGTACCAGCCCGCGCGTGCTGGCGTTCGCGCGCAACGACAACTACGGCATCAGCATGAGCAGGCAGGGACCGACCGGGCAGTTCGGCACCTGGGAGGACCTCGGCGGTTACTGCGAGATCGGGCCCGCGGCCGTGCTGGACAACGCGGGGCTGGTGCGCCTGTTGATCGTCGGCGGCGATTGCCGGCTGTACGAGCGACGCCAGACCACCGCCGGCCCCAGCGGGGCGTTCACCGGCTGGCAACTCGCCGGAGCCTGACAGTCCACAGCGGACCCGCGGTCCCGGATTCCTGATCCGTGCGACCGCGGGTCGTCCCGTGCCGCGGCCTGGCCGACCTCGAGGGTGTCCGTGTGGAGCGCACGGATCTCGTCGTGCGGGACGCTGACCTCAGCCGCGGCCGGTCCGGAACTTGTCCAGGACACGACGGTCCCGCTTGGTCGGGCGGCCCGTGCCACGGTCGCGGACGGCCACCGGGGCCAGTGCCTCAGGCGGCGGCTTCGGCGTGCGGTCGATGTAGCAGGTCACGGCGTCGGGCGCGCCCACTCGTTTCTGGATCACCCGCACGACCTCGACGACCCTCGTGGTGGTGCCGACGCGGGCACGGACCTCGTCACCGGGCGTCACGCTCGTGGCGGCCTTCGCGGGGCGTCCGTTGACGCGCACGTGGCCGCCTCGGCATGCCGCAGCGGCATCCGAGCGGGTCTTCGTCAGCCGGACCGCCCACAACCAGCGATCCACACGGGTGGACTCCACAGCCGTACATGATGGCTGACGATCAGGGACGCGTCACGCGGATTGCCGCCGTCGTGCTTTCAGACCGCGCCATCCGATGACGCCGATGACGGTACCGAGCACGAACGACACCACGGTCAGCACCGCGTGCACGATGAAATACCCGGTCGGCGATCCGTCGGCCGCCCACGCCCGGTCGGAGTCCCACAGGTTCTTGGCGAAGGTGATCCAGATGACCCACGACCAGACGCCGAAGGCGGTCAGGAAAATCGACGTGCGACGAGACATGGCCGCATTCTGCCTCGCCCGCCGGCCGGCGCCGGATCTGGCCCGCACGGGGGTCAGGAACCGCGGACATCCACGATCGCGTCGGTCCCGGTCAGGCTGACGAGCTTGACCGTGATCTTCGTGGTCCCGCTCCCGAACGACCCTTCACCGCCTGGCGCCAGGGTCAGCGCGCCGGTGGCGTCCGCGACCGTGACACCCGAGCTCGTCACCGCGATCTTGAACGTCGAGCCGGCGGCGGTCACGTCGGCCGATCCGGTGATCAGCACCTGGCACTGGCCGTCCTGGCAGGCGGCGAGGTCCGTTCCGTCGGCGGCGGTCGTCGGGGTCTGTTGTGGACGTTCACAGGCCGGGGCGAGCGCGTGCGCCTCGGCGAGGTTCTTGTCCTTGGCCACGATGGCGTCCAGGCCGGGTTCCTTCGGTTTGGCGGTGGACACGATGTCGGCGACCTCGGTGGCCTTCGCCTTCAGCTGGTCGAAGGGGAGCTGGAAGTACTCGCTGCTGCCGGCGGTGGGCGGCGGGAGCTTGGCGAGCGCGGCGGTCACCGCGGAGAGCGTCTGGTCCCGGTAGGCGTCGGCTTCCGCGATGCCCGTCGGTTTCAGGTTGTTGAGCTGCGAGTTCACGTCGGTCAACGGCTGTCCGGCCGAGGTGATGTACGTACCCAACGCCGCCCACGCGGCCTGCTGGAACCGTGGATCGCTCACCGCGGGATCCGCCAAAGGATCGACGCGCAACTCCGACAGCGTCCGCACGCTCGCGCACATCACGTTCGACCATGCCACCAGGTCCCGGAGCGGCCCGGCCTGACCGACCGGCGTGCAGTTCGGTGCCACGTCGTAGGACGCCCGCAACTCCGGTGTGCGTTCGGCCAGCTCGGCGTCCTTGGGCTCGAACTCGGTCAGCGTCGACACCACCGCCGGTGCCTGCCTGGCGTTCACCTGCTCCTTGAGCTTGCCGAGCCAGTCCTTCATGGTCGAGGCGTACGCGTCGGCCGGTGGGAGGCCCGTGGTGCCGAGGTCCGCCAGTTTCTTCTCGGCGTCCCCGACCCACGTCGAGGCCTGGCCGAGGAACTCTGTCGCGGTGCCGGAGGACGTGTCGGCCTGGGGCGCCGCGGACCGTACGCCTTTGATCGCGGTGCCCAGCGTGCAGATGCCGTCCGCCCAGCGGACCAGCTCACGCTTCGCCGGTGGCGGTGGCGGTGGCGGTGGCGGCGCCGGCGAGCTCTGCTCGGCCGCCGTGCACCCGGCGCCGACCAGGCCCAAGCCCAGTAGTCCGATCGCCAGCCACCGCGTCACCCACATCACCCTCTCCCTGTGCGCGGCGACGGTAACCACGGCCGATCGGGAGGGGTCCCCGGCCCTTAGAATGCCTGCCTGGACTGTTGGGGGTTGAGGGCATGGCCGTGCACACTGATGAGTTCCACCGGATCGTCGACCGGCTGACCGGGGTCGAGCGGGCCGAGGGCAGCAAGTGGACGTCGTTCAGCGTGCGCGGCAAGAAGTTCGGGTACTACTGGCCGCGGACGCGGACCGCCGGGTTGAAGCAGACGATCTCCGAACAGCTGGCGCTGGTGGCCGAGCGGCCGGACGTGTTCGAGGAGCAGTTCACCTCGGGCGGGTTCGGCTGGGTCGTGGTGTACCTCGATCGGATCGAGGCCGACGAGCTGTCCGAACTGGTCTACGAGGCCTGGCGGTTGACCGCGCCGGACGAGCTCGTCGACGCGCTGCCGTTCCCCTACTGATCCCTGACCCGGCGGGGTGCGCTGTCAGTCCATCGGTTCGCGGGCGGGCGGCAGCCCGGGCTCTCCGGCGGGCCCGGCCGAGACCAGGGCGGGCATCTCGTCCGGCACTCTGTCGGCGTGCTCCGCCAAGGCGAGCCGGTGGGCCTCCAGGGCACGGATGTGCGCGGCCCGCAGGTCGTTGCCGTGCCGCATCTCGTAGTAGAGCGCCAACATCGCCGATGCCTGAACCTGCGCGGTCAGCTCCGAGGACGGTTGCGGGGCCGCGTTGACGTCCGGGGCCTCCGCGAACAGCATCTCGGCGAACTCGACCCGGGCATGGCCCATCGCACGGTCCTCACCGGTCGAGACTGGGGGAAACTCGGGCTGGTCGGTCATATCCGGCACGGTAACCCCGGATCCCCCGCCAATCCGAGCGTGCACACCGGATATCACTGACTACGGTCACACGGCGTGACCTGACAGGGCGACTTCGGTTACAGTAAGTGAGGCGGTCCCGCGCCTGCGCGCGGCCGCCCGGCCCACCACCGGCGACACCCTCCGAAGTCCACTATAGACACACAGCGTGGACTTCCCGGGACGGACACGCCGCCGGTGGCGTAACGTCCTGCAAATAGTCGGTTCGCGGCTTCCGCACAGTGCCACGGCGCAGGTAGAAGAAGCTCATGACCCGACTGCATCGAAGGACGTTCCTCGTCGGTGGCCTGGCCGCCGCGGGGGCGCCGCTGCTCAGCACGAGCACCGCGAACGCCTTGGCGTACCCGTTCACCCTGGGTGTGGCGTCCGGCGAACCCACCGCCGACGGATTCGTGTTATGGACGCGCCTGGCCCCCAGACCGCTCAACGCCGACGGGCTCGGCGGCATGCCGGACACCCCGGTCACCGTGGACTGGCAGGTCGGCCTGGACCAGGCCTTCAGCCAGCTGGCCGCGTCCGGCTCGGTGACCGCCGTCCAAGCCTCCGCCCACACGGTGCACGTCGAGGTCGCCGGCCTGCAGCCGGATCGTGAGTACTGGTACCGGTTCCGTGCCGACGGCCACATCTCCCAGGTCGGTCGTGCCCGCACGGCGCCCGCGCCTGGTTCGGGTTCCGCGCTGACGATGCTGTTCGCGTCCTGCTCGCACTACGAGACCGGATACTTCACCGCGTACCGGCGAATGGCCGAAGACCGCCCCGACCTGATCCTGCATCTGGGCGACTACATCTACGAAGGCGCGGCCAACGCACGGGTGCGCACCCACTCCCCTGCCGCTGAGATCTCCAGTCTCGCGAACTACCGCGTGCGGCATGCCCTGTACAAGATGGACGTCGATCTGCAGGCCGCGCACGCCGCCGCGCCCTGGCTTGTGGTGTGGGACGACCATGAGGTCGAGAACAACTACGCCAACCTCGTGCGCAATGACACCTCGCCCGCCGGCGATTTCCGTGCCCGCCGTGAGGCGGCGTATCGCGCGTACTTCGAGCACATGCCGCTGCGTTCGGCGCAGGCTCCGGTTCGGGAGAACATGCAGCTGTACCGCCGTGTGAGGTGGGGCGGCCTGGCGACGTTCCACATGCTCGACACCCGTCAGTACCGCGACGACCAGGCGTGTGGCGACGGCTCGAAGCTCTGCCCCGAGGCCGACTCGCCGACCCGGACGCTGACCGGCACCGCGCAGGAGAGCTGGCTGCTCAACGGCATGGGACAGCGCCTGGGCACGTGGGATCTGATCGGGCAGCAGGTGTTCTTCGCGCAGAAGCTGGCGAAGGCGGACGGCACCAAGAGCATGGACTCGTGGGACGGCTACACCGCCAACCGCAAGCGGATTCAGGACGGCTGGCAGGCGCGTGGCAACACCAGCACGGTCGTGCTGACCGGTGACGTGCACCGCTCGTGGGCCAGCAACCTGATGAACGACTACAGCACCCAGGACAAGGTGATCGGCACCGAACTGGTCACCACGTCCGTCTCCTCGGACGGGGACGGCAACGCCACGGACAACGGCCTGTCGAGCCTCAACCCGCATGTGAAGTTCTACAAGAACCTGCGCGGCTACGTCCGGACATCGATCACGCCGACGCGGATGAACGTCGACTTCCGCGCGGTGGACAGGGTGAGCGTCCGGGACATGCCGGTCAAGACCATTCAGAGTTACGTGATCGAGGCGGGCAACCCCGGCCTGCAGGCGCCGTGAGAGGGACGGACATGAAGCGCTTACTCACCATTACGGCCGTCGGCATGCTGGCCTTCGCGGGCACGGCCGTCGCGGACGGCACCATCACGTGGGCTGCCGCGAACAGCACGGCCACCGGCGACCAGGACAACGCCTCGATTTCGGCCGTGCGCAACGGATATGTCGCCGTCGTCTGGGAGGACGACCGTGACTCCGCCGCGCCGGAGAACTCCGTGCACAGCGATGTCTGGATTCGTGTGTACCGGGACGGCACCTCGCTGTACGAGAAGAAGCTCTCGGCGGGCGGCGAAGGCAACTGGAGCCACCTGCACCCCGACGTGGCCCTGCACGACGACGGCACCGCGGTCGTCGTCTGGGCGGATGACAAGGACGGCAACGGCTACTACCAGATCGCGGTGCGTACGTTGAACACCGCGGGCACGGTCACCGGCTCGGCGACCGCGAACGCCAACTCGGCGGGCCAGCAGATCAACCCGGCGGTCGCCGCGGACCCGGACGGCCCCGGGTTCGCGGTGGCGTTCCAGGACAAGCAGGGCACAGCGGCGCCGACGGTCCGGCTCTCGGGGTACACCTCGATCACCACCAAGGCCTACGAGGTCCAGGTGAACGCGGCCGGCGGTACGCACCAGAACCCCGACGTGGCCATGGGCGCGGCGCAGAACGCGATCGTGGTGTGGGACGAGGACACCGACGCCAACGGCTACTTCAACGTCGCCCGCAAGGCTTTCACGCCGTCCGGTGGCGTGAAGCTCGCGCAGACGGGCGTGAACGCCGAAGGCGGCGGCCAGCAGCAGCACGCGTCCATCGCGGCCAACTTCAACGGTGACCACGTCGTCGGCTGGGAGACCGACCACACCGGAACCGTCCAGATCGGTGTGCGTTCGTTCTCCGCGACCGGCGCGGCCGTTTCCACAGTGGACACGTACGTGCCCGGTACGGACCCGCAGGTGGGCATCGACGACCAGCGTGCCGCGGTGGTCAACTGGACCGAGGCGCAGGACGTCTTCGTGCAGGGCGTCAACCCGGACGGTTCGACCGCGGGCCGCCAGCCCCGGATCACGGCCAACACGAACGTGACCGGCCGTCAGGACGAGCCGGCGGTCGGCGTCAACCCGTGGGGACAGATCTTCCTGACCTACACCGACGACGCCGACGGCAACACGTTCGACCAGGTCTATCTCGGGACCGGGCTGAACAACAGCACCTGGTCCTAGGGGCTGATCGCCAGGAAGAGGAACGCGGCGAGCAGGGCGAGGTGCACCCCGCCCTGCAGCCGCGTCGCCCGGCCCGGAACCACGGTCAGGATCGCCACGACGAACGTGAGGGCCAGCAACACCATCTGCGTGGCGCCGAGCCCCAGCAGCAGCGGGCCGTCCAGCCAGATCGACGCGACGGCGATGGCGGGGATCGTCAGCCCGATGCTCGCCATCGCCGAGCCGAAGCCCAGGTTCAGGCTGGTCTGCATCCGGTCACGGGCGGCGGCGCGCACCGCGGCGAACGTCTCCGGCAGCAGCACGAGCAACGCGATCACCACCCCCACGAAGGACTGCGGGAAACCGGCCGCCGCGACACCGGCCTCGATGGCGGGCGATTCCACTTTGGCCAGTCCGACCACCGCGACCAACGACACGAGCAGCATGCCGAGGCTGATCCACGCCGCCCTGACGGTGGGCGGCGGCGCGTGGTCGTCCTCGGCGGACACGCCGACCGGCAGGAAGAAGTCGCGGTGCTCCTTCGTCTGGGTGAAGACGAACAGGACGTACAAGGCCAGCGAGGCCAGGGCGGCGAAGATCAGCTGACCCGACGAGAACTGCGGTCCGGGCGTCGTCGTGGTGAACGTCGGCAGGACCATGCTGAGCGTGGCCAGGGTCACGACCGTCGCCAGGGCGGCGCCGGCGCCCTCGGCGTTGAACACCATCACCCGGTGCCGTGTCGCGCCGACCAGTAAGGCGATCCCGACGATCCCGTTGCACGTGATCATGACGGCCGCGAACACCGTGTCGCGGGCCAATGAGGCGGTCTCGGGGCCGCCCGACACCATCAACGTGACGATCAGCGCCACCTCGATCACGGTGACCGCCACCGCGAGCACGAGCGAGCCGAACGGCTCACCGATCCTGTGCGCTACCACTTCCGCGTGGTGCACCGCCGTGGACACCGCGCCCGCCAGCGCCAGCGCCACGAGGATCACCAGGACGACGGGCAGCTCGATGCCCCACGTCAGCGCGAGAACGGCCAGCGCGAACAGCGGGACGGCAAGGGGCCAGGACCGGATCAGCGCTCTCATGCCTACACATTCGCACATCGCGCCGCCGCGATCACATCGGCGCGATTGTCGCTTGTGGACCACGAGATACCGGTTGACGCTGCCCCGCCTTGTTTGTCACGTTGTCAGACAGTCAGGAAAAGTGACCAGAATCTCGCACCCGCCGATCCTGGCGGCGTAGGGACGTCCGCTCGCGGGTACTCCGAATCGCGGACATGTGGGACAACGAAAGTGAGGTCAGCGGATGGGCAACCTCGGCGGACTGGAAATCGTGATCATCGGTCTCTTCGTGCTCGTCGTCATCGGGGCGATTGTGGCGGCCACCATCGCGACGAAGAAGCACTGAGCATTTCTCGTGAGCGAAATTGTCTTGAAGGCCCCGGGCCTTTGTCACCCCGCACCGCCCCAGCACCACCACCGGGGAAGGCGGCCGGCATCCGGGTACCCCCAGCCCCCGGATGCCCGCACGGCCGATCAAACGATGACGAGCCCCACCTCAGCTTGGAACCAGTCGCGGTCCTGACGCTGCCCGTACATCCCTGCTCATCCTCTCCATCGATCACCCGGCGGCCTGACCCGGCCGCCGACGCATGATCTAAACGCGGTTAGGTTGTTCCGTATCGAGGGCGGCGCACCGAACAAACAAACCGGGAACAACGCGCGCCTGTGCCACCTGCCTGGAGGGACACCATGCCGAGAGCTGAGCGCCCGCTGGCCACGGGCGATTCGGCGCTGCTGCGGTTCGCCGCCGACCTGCGGCTGCTGCGGCAGAAGGCCGGCAATCCGACGTACCGGGAACTGTCCAAGCGTGCGCACTTCTCGGTGACCACGCTGTCCAGCGCGGCCAACGGCCGCCAGTTGCCCAGCCTCAACGTGGCGTTGGCGTATGTCCGCGCCTGTGACGGTGACGAGGCGGAGTGGGAGCAGCGGTGGCACCAGGTCGCGGCGGAACTTGCAGTCACTGAAACGAAATCAGCCGACGCCGAGGCGGACGTCCGTGCGCCGTACGTGGGTCTGGCCGCGTTCCAGCCGGAGGACGCCGACCTGTTCCACGGCCGGGAACACCTTGTCGGCGAGCTCACAGAGAGGATGATCCGACAACGGTTCGTGGCCGTGTTCGGTGCTTCCGGCGCGGGCAAGTCCTCGCTGCTGCGCGCCGGGCTGGTGCCGCGCTGGACGGGCCCGGTCGTGTTGTTCACGCCAGGGCCCCATCCGGTCGAGGAGTGCGCCGTCCACATCGCACGACTCGCCGGGACCGCCCCGGGCCAGGTGCACACCGACTTCATGGCGGACGCGCAGAATCTGCACCGCGCCGTGCGGATGGCGGCCGACGAGGACGTGCTGATCATCGTCGACCAGTTCGAGGAGACCTTCACGCTCTGCCGTGACGAGGCCGAGCGCACCAGGTTCGTCGATCTCCTGCTCACCGCCGTGACCAGCCCGAACAGCCGCGCCAAGGTCGTGCTCGGCGTCCGCGCCGACTTCTACAGCCACTGCACGCGGCATCCCGGGCTGGTCAGGGCCATGGTCGACGCGCAGGTCGCCGTCGGCCCGATGACCACCGGCGAGCTGCGGCGCGCGATCGTCCAGCCCGCCGTGCGGGCCGGGTGCACGGTCGAAGGTGCCCTGCTCGCCGAACTTGTCGCGCAGGCGGCGGGCAATGCCGGTGTGCTGCCGTTGTTGTCGCATGCACTACGGGAGACGTGGCGGCGCCGTAAGGGAAACGCGCTGACGCTCGCGGCATTCCAAGCCGCGGGCGGGGTCGACAGCGCGCTCGCACGCACCGCGGAGTCCGTCTACTCCGGCCTTACCGAGGCACGGCAGCACCTCGTGCGGGATCTTTTCCTCCGGCTGACCGCGCTGGGCGAGGGAACCGAGGACACCAAACGTAGGATCACCCGATCCGAAGTGGACAAAGACACCACCGACGTCCTCGACGTGCTCGCCGAGGCGCGGCTGATCACCGTCGCCGACGAGACCGTGGAGATCGCGCACGAGGCGCTGATCCACGCGTGGCCGAGGTTGCGGCAGTGGCTCGCCGCCGACCGGGAAGGGCTGCGCACGCACCGGCATCTGACCGAAGCCGCCCAGGAGTGGTCGTCGCTCCGCGAGGACCCCGGCGCGCTTTATCGCGGCGCCCGGTTGATTGTCGCGAAGGAATGGGCGGCGAAGGCCGGTACTTCGCTCAATCCGGTGGAACGCGCGTTTCTCGACGCGAGTGTCGAGCAGGAGGAACGGGAAACCGCGGCGGGCAGGCGACGCGCCCGGCAATTGCGTTATCTCGCGGTGGGGCTGGCCGTGCTGCTGGTGGTCGTGACCGTTATCTCGGTCGTCGCCGTCGAGCAACGAAAGGACGCCGAACAAGCACGGCAGGTCGCCATTTCCCGGCAGTTGGCCACCCAGGCGCTGACGATCGCCGAAACCGATCCCGGGCGCGCGAAACTGCTCAGCCTCGAGGCATATCGCACCGAGCCGACCCTGGAGGCGCGCGGTGCGTTGTTGAGCATGTCCGCGCACAGCGATTACCGCACCGAACTCCCGGCTCACACGGGCGCTGTGTCGCAGATCGCGTTCCGGCCGGACGGCTCGATCGTCAGCGTCGGACGCGACCGGACGGTCGCGGTGTGGGACCCGGCCCGGCGTACCCGGATCGCCACCATGACCGGGCACGACACCTGGCTCAAGGCGCTGGCGACCACCCCGGACGGCAGGTTCGCGGCCACGGGCGGCGACGACACCCGCGTGGTGCTGTGGGACCTGGAGAAACGTGTGATCGCCGGTTCGTTCGACCAGCACACGGCAACCGTCCGGGAGATCGCGTTCAGCCCGGACGGGCGGGTGATGGCGTCGGCCGGCAACGATCAGACGACCCGGCTGTGGGATGTCGCCAGCCGGACGCCTCTGGCCACGCTCACCGGCCATGTCGGCGCCGTGACCACGCTGGCGTTCAGCCCTGACGGCAAGACGCTCGCGACCGGCGGCGACGACCAGACCATCGCGATGTGGGACGTCGCGAGCGGGACGCGCGTCGCCACGCTCGCCGAGAACGTGGGCGCGGTGAAGTCGCTCGACTTCAGCGCCGACGGCACCATGCTGGCCTCGGCGGGCTTGGGGCCGGCCGTGCACCTCTGGGATGTCCGCGGCCGCACGAGGATCACGACCTTCACCGGGCACACCGAGGAGGCCGTGATCGCGCTCAAGTTCAGCCGGGACGGCAAAACCCTCGTCAGCGCGGGCAACGACATGGTCATCCGGATGTGGGACGTGCCCAACCGGGTGCCGCGCGCGGTGCTCGCCGGGCACCAGGCCAGCGTGTACACGCTCGCCTTCAGCCCGGACGGCCGCGTGCTGGCCTCCGCGGGCGAGGAGGGCAAGATCATCTTCTGGGACCCGCAGGCCCCGTCGTTGCGCGGCCTCGGCAGCGTCTACGACATGGCGTTCACGCCGGACGGCCAGACGCTCGCCACGGCCGGCCCGGGCAACACGACCCTGTGGGACGTCAGGACACGCTCGCCCCGCCGCGTCGAGGTCGGCGGCGGTTCCGTCAACGGCATCGCGTTCAGCCAGGACGGGCGCACGGCCGCGACCGTCAAGGAAGCCCCACGGCAGCCTCCCGGGCAGCCCGGCAACGACCTGGAACTCTGGGATCTCACCACGGGCGCGCCACCGGTCAGCCTGCCTGGCCACAGCGCGGCGGTGACGGACGTCGCCCTGACCCTCGACGGGCGCACGGCCGCGACGGCGAGCGCGGACCGGACGGTGATCCTCTGGGACGTGGTCAACCGCACGCGCCTGGCCACACTGGACATCGCCGCCGTGTCGTCCGGGCTCGCGTTCAGCCCGGACGGCAGGCTGCTGGCCGTGGCCGACCACGACAACCAGATGGTGACCTTGTGGGACATCGCGACCCGGTCGCGCAAGGCGCAGTTGCGGGGCCATGGCGGCTGGGCCCGGAGTGTCGCGTTCAGCCCGGACGGCCGGATTCTGGCGTCAGCCAGCAGCGACCAGACCGTGATCCTGTGGGATCTGGCCACGGGCGCGCAGATCACGCGCCTCACCGGGCACAAGGACGCGTACTTCAACGGCCTCGCGTACAGCCCGGACGGCAAGACCATCGCGTACACGAGCGCGGACGACACCGTGCTGCTCTGGGACGTCGAACGCCGGACGGTGTCCGCGCGCCTCACCGGGCACCTGGCCGGAGTCCGGGCGGTCGCGTTCAGCCCGGACAGCCGCACGCTGGCGACCGCAGGCGCGGACGGCACCATCATCCTGTGGGACACCGATCCCGAACGTGTCGCCGACGGCATCTGCGGCACCGTCTCGCGCAACCTCACCGCTGAGGAGTGGGCGCAGTTCGTGCCGGAGCTGGCGCCCCGGGACACCTGTCCCGCGCGCTGAGCCAGGTCAGGCGATCGTCGCGACGAGCGGATCGGCGACCGCGTTGACCCGCACCACCTGGATCGCGCGCAAGTGGCGGGCGACCGATCGGCACGGACGTTCAGGTGACCGCAACCATCGCCCGGCGAAAACATGCCATGCCAGGATGACCAGGTGACCAGGCATTTCACCGGGTGGCCGCGGCAGGCGTACGACGTGCTGCTGGGTCTGGAGGGGCTGCCGTCCAACGAGACCCGCGAACGGCTGCGTCAGGACCGGGAGCGTCTGGTCCGCCGCCCGATGATCGACCTGCTCAACGACCTCGCCGGCGACAACCCGCGCTACGCCGACTTCTCCGTGTGGAGTTACGGCAAGGACCCGTTCTGGTGGCAGCACCAAGGCGGGATCATCCGGATCGCCCGGTGCGTGGAGTACGTCGTCCGGTTCGACCTGGACGGCCTGCACGTCAAGGGCGCGTGGCACTACCCCGATCCCGGTCAGGTACCGCGCTACCGGGCAGCGGTGCACCACAGCGGCCGCGAACTCGCCGCGCTGCTGGATTCACTCCGTGCCAAGGACTACGACATCACCGGCGATGTCATGAAACGGATGCCACGCGAGTACCCGGCCGACCATCCGTACGCGGACTTGTTGCGCCACAGGACACTCGTCGCCGGCCGGACACTGTCCAACGAGGACTGTCTGTGGACTGCCGAGGCTTTGGCGTGGCTCGCTGAGCGCGCCGAGGAACTGGACGACCTGATGGACTGGCTGGCCGGTGCCGTCGCCTAGGCCGTGTTTCAAATGCCCGATCGCGATAGCCGGGCCGGATGCGGCCCCTGACGCCACCGCGGGACCGCCCAAAGACAACCAGTATTCGCGGCGATCCCGCGGCGACGCCAGGAACCGCCCCGATCCCGACTCTCATCGACCGGGACATTCGAAACACGACCTAGATGTGCTGCGGGCCGGGAACATCACGCGGCCGGTGTTCGTCTGTCCAATGGACAACGGCAACACCACCGAAGGGAGCGTGAGAAACCGTGACGGCCACGGACGTCAGGGAGGATCTGGTGCCGCTGCGGACGGACTTCGATCTGGTCTGGCGGGGATACGACCGCGAACAGGTCCAGCACTACGTGCACACCGCCGAGGCCGAGATGACCATCCTCGCGGCCGACCGGGACGCGGCGGTCGCCCGCACCGAGCAACTGGCCCGTGAGCTGGACGACGCCCGCGCCCAGATCGACGCCTTGCGGGCGCGGATCGACCGGATCAGCCGGACACCGATCCCCGCCGACGCGCTGTCCGATCGGCTGCGGCACATGGTCGAGCTGGCCAACGCCGAAGCCGCGGACATCACCGCCCGGGCCCGCGCGGCAGCCCGGCACAGCTGGGCCATGGCCGACCAGGCCGACGCACTGGCCCGCCAGGCGGCGCGGCGCCGTCGTGAACTCGACGAACAAGCCGCGCAAGCACGCGAGCAGGTGCAGGCGGACTTCGAAACCGCCATGGCCGCGCGCCGTGCCGAGGCCATGCGCGCACTGGCGGAGCAGGAGCGGGCCGCCACCGAACGCGCCGCCAGGATCGTCGCCGAAGCACAGGCCGAGGTCGACCGCCTGCACGCGCACAGGGCCGAACTGATCGAGGAACTCCGTGCGGTACAACGAATCCTGACGGACGCCGAGCCGTTGCTGACAACCTCTTGACACGTTCCCGGTTCGTGGTTATAAGAAAAGTATCGGTCAGAGACCCGGTGTAGCCGTCCTGGGAGTGATCGAGATGCCGGACCGGAGCGTGTTGCCGCGGCACAGGGAGTTCGCGGACATCGTGCTCGCCGACCAAGACTGGGTGCGGGCCGAGTTCGATGCCATTGTCGACGCGAACTTCCTCCTCCCCGTGCCGCGTCGCCCACGTCCGCAGTGGCCGCGGATTCCCCCGCGCGACCGCTGGGTCAGCACTCCGTCGCGGGCACCGGGCCGGGTGGAGCAACGGGAACGCTCTCCTCCGGCCGCCTGGTGTCTCGCTCCACAGAGGACTGCGAGGAGGTGACATCAAATCCGGCGCGGTCTTGCTCGCCCCCCGAACGAGCCGGAGGCCGATTCACGAGCCCGGCATGGCGTCACGTGACGCGTACCGCGAGAAGACCGGCCCGCTCATGGTGATGACACATTCTTGGCAAGAAGATTGAGTCCGTTCCCGCCCGCCGTGGCCGCCGGCCGCGGCGGGCACCGCCGACCACCCTGGCGAGCTGACGTTTCAGCGGCGCGGCAACGGTGATCCCGGCTCACTCCGTGGCCCCGTTGGTCGCGCGCAGCGTTCGCATCGCTTCGGCCAGTTCGGTCGACCGGCGCTCCCCCAGCGGCCCCAGCACACGTGCCCGCAGCACCTCGGCGGTGAGCTCGCGGGCGCGCCGGGCCATGTCCAGCCCGTGCGGGGTCAGCACGGCGTGCGTCACCCGCCGGTCGGTCTCGCTGGGTTCCCGCCGAATCAGCCCGGCCTCGGTCATCCGGTCCGCGATCTTGGTGAAGCCCCCGCTGCTCAGCGCCGCCTCCCTGGCCAGGCGCGTCATCGGCAGCCGGTGCCCGGGCGACCGGAGCAACCGCAGCAGGATGTCGAACGGCCCGGGGGCCAGCCCGAGCCGGCTCATCACCTCGGCCAGCAGGCGCTCCTGCGTGGCCTGGTAACCCTCGATCACCAGGCCCCACCACGTCACGATCTCGTCATCCCCGACGTCCGGCATGCGCACAGCCTACCGCGATCACTCGCCGGAATATATCTTGTGAGAAAGATGTTTACGAGATAGATTCTTCTCCACACCGCATGGCGGAACGAGCCAGGAGGCAGTGATGGCGATCAGGACGCAGGGTCTGCACCACGTCACGGCCATCGCCGAGAACCCGCAGCGCAACGTCGACTTCTACGCGCGCACCCTCGGGCTGCGCCTGGTCAAGACCACGGTCAACTTCGACGACCCCGGCGTGTACCACCTCTACTACGGCGACGAGGCCGGCCGCCCGGGCACGATCATGACGTTCTTCCCGTGGAACCAGGTCGCCAAGGGCCGCCACGGCACCGGGCAGGCCACCACGACCGCGTTCTCCGTGCCCGCGAACTCGATCGGGTGGTGGGCCGAGCACCTCGGCAGGACCGGCGTGCCGACCAGCCGGGTCACCACCCACGAGGAAGAGGACACGCTGTCGTTCACCGATCCGGACGGCCTCACCATCGCGCTCGTCGCACACAAGCAGCCAGACCCGCGTGCCCCGTGGGACACGCCGTTGGTGCCGGCCGAGCACGCGATCCGCGGCCTGCATTCAGTGACGCTGTCGGTGGCCCAGGAGGACGCCACCGCCGAGATGCTCACCGAAGGCCTCGGCCTGACGTTCCAGCACCAGGACGGCAACCGGCTGCGGTTCGCCGCGGGCGACGGAGGCCCTGGCGCGCTGGTTGACGTGCTGGTCACCCCGGACGCCCCGCAGGGCCTGGTCGCGGGCGGCACCGTGCACCACGTGGCGTGGCGCGTACCCGACGACGAGACCCAGCGGGCGTGGCGCGAGGAACTGGTCGGCAAGGGCGTGAACGTGACGTCCATCCTGGACCGGCAGTACTTCCACTCGATCTACTTCCGCGAGCCGGGCGGCACCCTGCTCGAGGTGGCCACCGACGACATCGGGTTCACAGTGGACGAGCCGTTGCTGGAGCTCGGCCGGGCGCTGAAGCTGCCGCCGTGGCTGGAGCCCGACCGTGAGCAGATCAGGGCCGGCCTGGCCAAGCTCGACCTGCCCGACGAGAACAACCCCGAGGTCGCGGAGAAGCTGGCCACGCGATGACACTCGACCCCTCGGAGATCGCCTACCGGGACAAGCTCAGCGCTCAGTGACCCATGACCGGGTGACCGGTCCGCGGTGGCCTGCGCCGATCGTCGGCACCGGCCGACCTGTGCCGTCCACAATGGACTGGCCGGGTTCTCAGGATGACGACGATAGCCTAGGCGGCGCCCCGGCCCCCGGCTCATCGAGGTCTCATGGTGACGTCCCGAATCGAGCGGCTGTTCGACCGCAGAGCGACGCTCGTGCGCGTGTCCGCCCTGCTGGCGATGTGCGCGGGATACCTGACGTTTCTCACCGACCCGGCGGACCTACCCGGTGTCCTCGGCGTGCTGCTCTTGCTCGCGGCGGTGACGGTGAGCACGCTTTCCGCGTGGTGGCCGTGGGCGTGTGCGCTCGTGCTGGCCGGTCTGCTCGTCGGGGTGGCGTGGGTCGGGGACGGCGGCACGGATCTGGTGGAGTTCATGGCCAGCTTCGCCCTGTTCCAACTGGCCATGCGTGCGTCGGGGTGGCGGTTGTCGGCCGGCGCGGCGGTGGTGGGCCTGGTACGCCTCGCGATCGCGTTCACTGACGACGGCGCGGACCTGGTGTACGAGGCGTACAAGACCGCGGTCGTGGTGGGTGGGCCGGTGGTGCTCGGCGTCTACATCAGGGGGTTCCGGGTGCGGGCGCGGCAGGCGGAGGAGCGGGCGGAGGCACAGGAGCGGCTGCGCCGTTCGGAAGTGGCGATGGCACGGGTGACGGAACGCACGGCCATCGCCCGGGAGTTGCACGACGTGGTCGCCCATCATGTCGCCTCGATCGTGCTGCGGGTGGGTGTGGCCAGGCACCTGAGGACGGCCGGTGACGCGGGTGCACGTCAGGTGCTGGACGACGTGCACGAGACGGGGACGTCGGCGCTCGCGGAGTTGCGGCGGCTGGTGGCCGTCCTGCGTGATCCGGCGGCACCGGACACGCCCGGCGGTGACCTCGTGGACCCCGCGGAGCTCCCTGCCGCGCTCGCGGCCGCCGTCGAGCGCGGCCGGCAGGTCGGGCTCCATGTCGACGCCGTCGTGGACCCAGCGGTCGCGCGGCTCGACGCGGTACGCGCGCTCGCGGTGCTGCGGCTGGCGCAGGAGGGGCTCACCAACGCCGTGAAGCACGCCGGGCCGAGAGCGCGTGTGCGGTTGTCCGTCGAGCTCGTGGACGGCGACGTTCGGGTCGAGGTCAGCGACGACGGCGGAGGTGTCCCCGCCCGGCTCGGTCCGTCCGGGCACGGCCTGGCAGGCATGCGAGAACGGGTCGAGCTCCTGGGCGGCACGCTGAGAGTGGGCCCGGAAGGTACGGGATGGCGTCAATGTGCCGTGCTGCCCGCGCACGACCTCAGGCTGGGGGTGACCTCGCCGTGATCCGCGTGCTGCTTGTCGACGATCAGCGGCTGGTCCGCGCCGGTCTTCGCGCGCTGTGCGAGCCGGCGCCGGACGTGTCGGTGGTCGGCGAGGCCGAGAACGGTCAGCAGGCCGTCGTCCTCGCCGAGCGGTTGCTGCCCGACGTGGTGCTGATGGACCTGCGGATGCCCGGTGTGGACGGCGTCACGGCCACTGGCCGGATTCTGGCCGCCCGCCCGGCGACCCGGGTGGTCGCGCTGACCACCTTCGACGACGACGATCACCTCTATCCGGTGCTGGCCGCCGGAGCCTGCGGGTTTCTGGTCAAGGACACGTCCCCCGCCGAGTTGCTGGACGGAGTTCGGCGTGCGGCTGACGGGGACGGTCCGTTCAGCCCGGCCGTGCTGCGCCGCCTGGTCCGTCGCGCGGTGGCGGCGCATGCCGCCGCGGGCGCGACGGCGGAGACGGCCGTCGACCTGACCGCGCGGGAACGCGACGTGCTGGCGCTGGTCGGGGCTGGCTTGTCCAACGCGGAGATCGCCGAGCGGCTGCACCTCGGCGTCACCACCGTGAAGACCCACCTGCGCGGTCTGCTGGCGAAGACCGGATGTGCCAACCGGGCGCGGCTCGCGGTGTACGCGGCGCAGGCCGGAGTCATCCCGACTCCCTGACCAGGCGGGCCAGCTTGTCCGGGGTGATCGGCAGTTCGCGCACGCGGATGCCTGTCGCGTGGTAGACGGCGTTTGCGATGGCCGCGTGCACACCCACGCACACCACTTCGCCGAGCCCCTTGGCGCCGTGCGGGTGGGCGTTGTAGTCCGGCTCCTCGACGAACGACACGTCGATCTCGCCGACATCGGCGTGCACCGGCACGTGGTAGTCGGTGAACGCGGGCGTGACGAACAGGCCGGTCGCCGGGTCCTGTGTGAGCTGCTCGGAGAGTGTCTGCCCGGCCGCGAAGACGATGCCGCCCTGCGCCTGGTTCCTGGCCGTCTTCGGGTTGAGCACGCGGCCGATCGCGAACACGGCCACGTGCCGGGTGACGCGTACGCGCGGCACGTTCCTGTTGATGCGGACCTCGGTGAAGTGTGCGCCGAATGTGGCGAAGGCGAACTGCTGGTTCTTCGCGTTCGGGTCGTGGTGGCCCTCCTCCGTGACGGCCTTGACGTGGTTGCGTCGCAACAGGTCCTGATAGGACTCGCCGCGCTCGGGCGCGTCCACCGCGAACAGTCGGCCGTCCGCCGCACCGACCCGGTCCGTCGGCAGGCCATGCAGCGGTGACCGTGGATCGGCCACGGCGAGCCTGGTCGCGGCCAGCCGGGCGTTCTGCGCCGCGAGGTGCACGGCCGTGCCCGTGCTGCCGGTGGACCGCGAGCCGTGGGTGGGCGCGGCTTCTGGCAGGTCGGTGTCGCCGGACACGATGCCGAACCGCCGCACCGGCACACCGGTGCCGTCCGCGGCGATCTGTACCAGCGTCGTCAGGTTCCCGGTGCCGATCTCCGCGATCGAGGTCCGAACCTCGGCGGTGCCGTCGTCCAGGATCGCCACGGTCGCGGTGGCCGCGGTGTGGGGCTCGAGGCGCTGCGCGGAGGACATGCCGAACCCGACCCAGTCGTCGCCGTCCCGCATCGCGCGGGGCCGCGGCGCGCGCCGGTCCCAGCCAAACCGCTCCG
The DNA here is from genome assembly GCF_013280595.1 of Kibdelosporangium persicum. GTDB lineage: Bacteria > Actinomycetota > Actinomycetes > Mycobacteriales > Pseudonocardiaceae > Kibdelosporangium > Kibdelosporangium persicum. The sequence goes on along the minus strand of NZ_JAAATY010000006.1, from coordinate 40,957 downwards.
CCCCGAGCGCGTAGCAGTCCAGCAGTTGCTTGCCGCTCCACGGTTTGCGCTTGAGGGGGTGGTGGGCGAGGTGGTTGCGGCGGCGCAGTTCGAGCGGGTCGAGGTTCAGCGCGTAGGACAGTTCGTCCATCGCGCTGCCGACGGCGAACATGCCGGGGCCGTCGCCCGGGGTGCGCAGGAGGGCGGGGGCGGGCATGTGCATGTCCGCGACCCGCACGTAGGCACCGAGTGCGGGCACCGCGTACATGCTCGCGCTCGGCGAGATGGTGGGCTCGGGGTCGTCGAACAGGATCGGGGTGCCGTTGGTGGTCTCGTGGATGATCGCCCGCAGCGTGCCGTCGGCGTCGGCACCGACCCGAAGATGCTGGATGATCGGCGGCTGGTGGCCGTGCCCGGTGAAGACCTGTTTGCGGGTGGTCACGAGCCGCACGGGCGGCCCGACCTGCCGGGACGCGACAGCGGCGAGCAGAGTGTGCGGCCACACCGTGGTCTTGTTGCCGAAGGCGCCGCCGACCAGGGTCGACCACACCCGCACATGGTCGGCCGGGACACCCAGCGCGCCGGCGATGATCCGGCGGTCGCCGTGCACGTCCTGGCTCGTCTTGTGGATGTTCAGCCTGCCGCGCTCCCACTGGGCGACGGTCGCGTTCGGCTCGATGGGGGCGTGGCTGTGGTACGGCGTCCGGTACTCGGCGTCGACCTTGGCGGCGGAGCCCGCGAACGCCTCCTTGGGCCCTCCGACCTCCACAACGGACGGGAACAGTGGCTCGAAGCGCCAGACAGGCTCGTGCGCGGTGGGCAGCGCCGCGTCGAGCGAGGCCACCACGGGACGTGCCTCGTACTCGACGGCGACAAGCCCGGCCGCGTACGCGGCCTGCTCCCGCGTGGTCGCGACCACCACGGCGACGCACTGGTCGTGGTAATGGATCTCCGTGTCGGCCAGCGGGAACCGCGGCTCCACGTAGTGCAGGTCGTCCGGCGTGCCATGCCAGCGCGGAACGTTGCGATGAGTGAGGACCGCCAGCACACCGGGCGCGGACTCGGCGGCCCGGGTGTCGATCGCGCGGAGCCGGCCTGCGGCGATCGTGCTGCCGACCATGACGGCGTGGACCATGCCCGGCAACTGGACGTCGGCCGTGTAGACGGCCTGCCCGTTGACCTTGCTCGGTGCCTCGATGCGGGTGATCGGCGTGCCGATGCTCATGACTGCTCCCTGAGTTCCGTCAGTGCCTGCCGCACGACCCCGTGCACCAGATCCACCTTGTACGCGTTGTCCGGCCGGGTCTGCGCGTCGCGGGTCGCCGCGTCGGCGGCAGCCTCGATGACGGCGTCGTCGAGCGGGCGACCGCGTAACGCCTCTTCCGCGGCGGTCGAGCGCCACGGCTTGGGTGCGACGCCGCCGAGGCAGATCCGTGACCGGCGCACCACACCGCCGCGCACGGCCACAACGGCCGCGGCCGAGGCGAGCGCGAAGGCGAAAGAGGCCCGATCGCGGGCCTTCACGTACGTCGAATGCGCGCCGAATGGACCGGCGGGCAACTCGACGGCGGTGATCAGCTCGTCGCGCCGCAGCGCGTGCTCCTCGTGCGGCGTCCGGCCGGGCAGGCGGTGCAGTTCGGCGACGGGGATGCGTCGGGTGCCTCGGGTGCTCTGCACGAGCACATGCGCGTCGAGGGCGAGCAGCGCGACAGCGCAGTCCGACGGGTGCACGGCGATGCAGTTCTCGCTCGTGCCGAAGATCGCGTGGTGGCGGCTGTCGCCGTGCAGCGCCGCGCAGCCCGCGCCGGGCGTGCGGCGGTTGCAGGCGAACTCGGGGAGCCGGAAGTACGGACACCGCACGCTCTGCAGGAGGTTCCCGCCGAACGTCGCACGGTTGCGGATCTGCGGTGACGCACCGGCCCGCAACGCCTTCACCAGCACCGGGTACGCGCGGCCCAGCGCGGGGTCGTCGATCGCGTTACGGCACAGGGCGCCGATCCGGACCGCCCCACCGGGCTGCCAGCTCACCTCGTCGAGGCCCAGACCGTTGACATCCACGAGGTGGGTCGGCGTCCGGATACCGTCACGCAGGAGCGTCACCAGGTCCGTGCCGCCGGCGATCACGTCCGCGCCGGGATGGTCGGCGAGCAGCCGGACGGCCTCGTCGACGGTGCGTGGCGACGTGTAGTCGAAGGTCCGCATGTCAGCCGTCCTCGCCCAGGCCGGCCGCGGTCGCGATCGCGTCGCGGATGTTGCAGTAGGCCGCGCAGCGACACAGGTTTCCGCTCATCAGCTCCGGGATCTCCGCGCGCCGCAGGTCCGGCTTCTCGGCCAGCAACCCGACCGCGGACACGATCTGGCCGGACGTGCAGAACCCGCACTGGAACCCGTCGAGGTCCATGAACGCTTGCTGCATCGGGTGTCGCCGGTCGCCGCTGGCGAGCCCTTCGACAGTCGTCACCTCGTCGCCGTCGTGCATGACTGCGAGCGTCAGGCAGGACAGCACCCGCCTGCCGTTCAGCAACACCGTGCAGGCCCCGCACGCACCCTGGTCACAGCCCTTCTTCGCGCCGGTCAGGCCGACCTGGTCGCGCAGGGCGTCGAGCAGGCTTGTCCGGGGATCGACCTCGAGGCGCCGTCTCGTCCCGTTGACCACCAGAGACACCGACCGTCGCGTGTTCGGCGCGGGTGTCGTGCCGGCGGTCGCTGTCCTGGCCAGTGTGGAGCCGACAGCGAGCCCCGCGCCGACCGTGAGCCCTCCGGCAAGAACCGTCCGGCGGTTCGTCCCCTCCGACATGCCTGTTCCCTTTCGACGACAGTGCTGTTCACCACCACCGTGTCGAAGCGGCGCCCTGGCCGACTCGTCCTTCGGGTCGCACCTGCCGACCTGAAGGACGAGCCTGCGCCGACCATGCACCTGACAGGTGCTCAGGCGCTGGCCGGGCAGGCGGCGGCGAGGCTACGGTGTAAGGGAGCTTGGTGCGACGGTCGACAGCATCAGACGGGAGGCTGCCGTCGCGCAGGGTCTCGAGCCGCCGCGTAGATGCGGGGATCGGGCTTCGCGAACCCGATTTCGCAGGACAGGACGACGACATCCACCATCTTCAGAAGTCCGGCGTTCGCCATCCCGCTGCGCATGTGCGGCCAGGCATTGCCGACGACGGCGAACTGCACCCGGCCGTGAAGGCGACGCAGCCCTTCCAGGAGGGCACCGTCCCACGTCTGCCTGGACACGAGGACCTGGTGGCGCATCTGCGGAAACGGTCGGTGAACCTCACCGCGCACCGCCACCCAGGCGGCCACCAGATCACCCCCGAAGCGGTCGACCTGGGCCCGCGAATGGCTCAGCCGGGGCACGCCTGACGCGTGCCCCGGTTTCCCGCTCAGTACTGGTACTGACTGCCTTTCTCCAGCATCGCGTCGAGTTCGGGGACCGATTGCGGGAGGCCCATCTGGCCCTTGAGGACCGTGCCCATGCTCGGCAGGGTCGCGCGGTCCGGCCAGGTCTCCGGCCGCCACAGCGACGACCGCAGAAACGCCTTGGCGCAGTGCATGTAGAGCTGCTCGACCTCGACCACCACGGCCAGCTTCGGCCGCTTGCCCTTGACCACGAGGTCCTCGAAGAACGGCGCGTCGGACACGAGCTTGGCACGGCCGTTCACCCGCAGCGTCTCGTTCATGCCCGGGACGACGAACAACAGCCCGGCGTGCGGATTGGCCACGATGTTGCGCAGGCTGTCGTGCAGCTTGTTGCCCGGCCGATCGGCGAGCACCAGCGTACGATCGTCCACAACCAGCACGGACCCCGCGGGATCACCACGCGGCGACACGTCACAGGAACCGTCCGGCGCCGCCGTCGCCAACAGCACGAACGGCGAGTGGGCTATCAGCGTGCGGGCGTGCGCGTCGATCCGGTCCTGGATCTTGCACCGCACCTGGTCGAGCGGCTCCCCCGTCAGTTCGACCAGTTCATCGAGTGTCTTGATCTCCGTCATCCCCACCTTCGCAGGCTAGCAGCGCCCACCGACAGGCCATGGTGATCACGCTGTGTCTTGTCCTCGATGCGCTGGATCACTATCGTGCCGAGAAAGATGAATTCCTTTCGCGTATTTCGGTGGCGAGGCGAGGAGGAGCGATGCGAAGGTCGGGCATGCCGGCGGTCCTCGCGGCGGCACTGGTGTTCACCGGGCTGCCGGCCACCGCGGCGCCGGAACCGTACCTGGTCGGACGCGGCATCTCCGACGTCACCGGGCCCGCCGCCGAGAACGGCATGATGGGCTACTCCAAGTTCGACCAGAAGACCACCGGCATCCACCAGCGCCAGCGGTCCCGCGCGTACGTCGTGGTCGACCGGGCAAGCGGCAAGCGGGTGGCGTACGTCAACGCCGACCTCGCGATGATCTTCCGGGCCGTTCAGGAAGCCGTGCTGGCCAAGCTGAAGCCGCGGTACGGCGACCTCTACACCAAGGAGAACGTGCTCCTCTCCGCCACGCACACCCACGCGGGCCCGGGCGGTTACTCACACAACCTCGCGTACAACCTCTCCATCCTCGGCATGCAGCCGCAGACGCTCAACGCGATCACCGACGGCATCGTCGAGTCGATCACCGAGGCGCACGACGACCTCAAGCCCGGCTCCCTGTCGATCGGCCGCGGTGAGCTGACCAACGCGAGCGTGAACCGGTCACGGGTGGCGTTCAACGCCAACGCGGCCCCGGACAAGGCCTTCTTCCCGAACGCCATCGACCCGGCCATGACAGTCCTGCGGCTCAGGCAGGGGTCGACGGATGTCGGCGCGATCACGTGGTTCGCCACGCACAACACGTCGATGACCAACGCGAACACATTGATCAGCCCGGACAACAAGGGCTACGCCGCCTACCAGTGGGAGCACGACGACGAAGGCGTGCGCTATCTGGACAACCGGCCGGGGTTCGTCGCGGCGTTCCCGAACACCAACGCCGGGGACATGTCGCCGAACCTGAACCTCAAGCCCGGCTCCGGCCCGACCGAGGACGAGGTCGAGAACACCCGGATCATCGGCGAACGGCAGAACCGCAAGGCGCAGGAGATCTACAACGGGCCCCAGACCGCGATCACAGGCTCGGTCGACCACCGGATGCGGTTCGTGGACATGAGCAAGGTGGCGGTGGACGGCAGGTACACCACCGACGGCAAACCGGGCAGCACGTGTTCCGGGGTCGTCGGGGCGTCGACCATGGCGGGCAGTGTCGAGGACGGCCCGGCCCTGCCCGGGTTCGACGAAGGCATGCAGAGCCCGTGGAAGAAGCTGTTCGAACCACTGAACATCGAAGTGCCGCAATGGCTGCGCGACTGCCAGTACCCGAAGGCCTCACTCGTCCCCACCGGAATGGTGCAGGCGACACCGGACATCGTGCCGTTGCAGATCGTCAAACTCGGCCAGCTGCACCTGGTGGCCGTTCCCGGCGAGGTCACGATCGTCGCCGGGCTGCGCATCCGCCGCAGTGTCGCCCAGGAACTGGGTGTTCCGGTGGAACACGTGCTGATCCAGGGCTATGCCAACGAATACAGCCAGTACGTCACCACACCGGAGGAGTACGACCTCCAGCAGTACGAGGGCGGCTCGACCCTGTTCGGCCGCAACACAACCCCGGCCTACCAACAGGAATTCGGCAAACTCGCGGCATCCCTGCGCGCCGGGACCGCACTGCCCGCGGGCCCGGCGCCGGGCAAACCCCCGTTCACCGACATCAACCTGCAGACCGGCGTGGTGTTCGACGACAAGAACCCGTCACACAGCTTCGGCCAGGTCCTGACCCAGCCGGCCGCGAGCTACCGGCCCGGTCAGACGGCCACGGCGGTGTTCGTCACCGGCCATCCGAAGAACAACCTGCACCGCAACGGCACATTCCTTGAGGTGCAACGCCTTGTCGACGGCACCTGGACGCGGCACGCCGACGACGGCGACTGGTCCACGCGCTACCACTGGAAGCGAGCCGGCATCGCCAACTCGGAAGCGACGATCACCTGGACGATCCCGGCCGGCACTCCCCCGGGCACATACCGGATCGTGCACAACGGTGACTGGAAGAACGGCTGGACCGGCGCCATCACCCCGTTCACCGGCACAACCACCACCTTCACCCTCGTGAGTGGTTAGCAGGGTTAGAACCCGGATAAACACTCACGAGGAGGATCAGTCGGTGTCGGTGTGGACCGCCTGGAGGATCGGGATCCTGGCTGCCTTCCACGCGGGCCACAACGCCGCCAGGATGCCGATCGCGGCCGTGACGACCACGAACAGGCCCAGCCGGTCCCATGGCATGACGATCGGGATGCCGCCTTGACTCCGCACGGCCACCGCACCGACGACGCACCCGGCCACCAGTCCGGCCACGGCACCCAGGACGGCGATGATCACCGACTCCAGCCGCAGGATCGTACCGACCTGACGACGGGCGAGACCGACCGCGCGCAACAGGCCGATCTCCCTGATCCGTTCCATTGTGGACATCGTCATCGTGTTCACGACGGCCAGGGCGCCGATCAACACCGAGATGCTGAGCAACGCGTAGAGGACGTTCAGCACGGTGTCGAGTTCGCCGCCCGCGGCCTCGACGTACTCCGCCCGGGTCCGCACCACCAGGGTCGGATTGTCCAGTGTGCGCTGGATGTCCGCCTTGAGACTGTCGGTTTTCCCCGGCGCCGCCCTGACCAGGATCGTCGACGGTGACTCTCCCGCAGGCGCTCGGGACTGGTCCACCAGCGCCTCATACCGGAAACCGTCAGGCGCGTCGAAGATCGCCACGACCGGCAGCGGCAGGTTGCCGGGAACCACGCTGCCCACCGTCCAGTTGTGACGGTTGGCCTCCGTGCTGCTCACCGCGATGCCGTCGGCCAACCGGTCCAAAGAGCCCGCCTGGACGTGCAAGGACAGGAAGTCCCCGATCGTCGCGGCGTTCACGCCGGCCGCGTTCAGCCAGTCCCGGCCGAACTGGATGTTCACCGGGACGTACGGCGTGACGGCCGCGACATCGGGCAGCTGAGCGATCTGGGCCGCGGTGTCCGGGCCGATCTCGGCGAAATCGATCCCGGTGACCCGGATGTCCGCACGATCCCCGGTGTCCGCACGCTGCGCGTCCTGCGCCGCGACCGACGCGATCGGCACGGTCACAGCGGCGCAAATGGACAGCCCGATCATCAGGGCGCTGGCTGTCACGCCTGTCCGGCGCGGATTGCGGCGCGTGTTCTCCACGGCCAGCGTTCCCCGAACGCCCGCCAGCCGCGTCATCGGTCGCCGCAACAACGCGGTCAGCCAAACCCCGAACAGCGGCGTAAGGATGATCAACCCGATCAGCAACAGCGGCGCGCCGAAGTAGATCAGGTCCTGGGTACTCAACCCCGCCACCGTGGCTAGCGCGCCGAGACCGGTCACCACGAGACCGGTAATGTTGCGACGGCGCAACGACTTCCCGGACGGCGGGAGCCCGGTCCGCAGTGCGGCGATCGGCGGAATCGAACCGGCTCGGCGGGCAGGAACGTACGCCGCCAGAACCGTCACGCCCACGCCGACACCGAGCGCGGCGAGAACCGGGCCGACGCCGAACACCCGCAACTCGACCGGTGGCCCGTCGGTGACCGAGAACAGCGAGCTCAACAGGGCCGCGCCGCCGATCCCCAGCAGATAGCCGAGAACCGTGGCCACCACGCCCAACACGACGGCTTCGGTAAGCACCATCCTCAGTACGTAACGACGCTCGGCTCCGACAGCCCGCAGCAGCGCATGTTCCCGGGCACGTGCCGCCGACAGCATGGTGAATGTGTTGGCCACGAGGAAAACCGACGCGAACAACGCCACACCGGCGAACACCAGCAGGATCTCGGTCAGTTTGTTGTCGGAGCCCGGTTTGGTCATCTCCGTCGCCGTGTCGGCGACGAAGTCCCTCGACAGGACAGCGCTGACATTCGCCGCGAGCGTGCCCTCACTCGTACCGGGAGCCGTGGTCAGGTTGACCGCCGTGTAACTGTCCGGCGACTTGGCGAACAAGTTCCGCGCGGTCGCCTCGTCAAACGCGGTCAACGTGCCGCCCTGCGCGACGCGAGCATCGTCCGGGGCAGTGAAGATCCCGACCAGCCGGACCTGCCGGGCCGTCCCGCCGACGACGACACGGAACTGATCACCCACCTGGTAACCGGTACGTTTCGCCGTCCAGTCGTCGATCGCGATCTGGTCCGAAGACGCCGGTTCCTGTCCACCGACGAGCCGGTGGTGACCGTCGTAATTCACGCCACCGGCCAGCACCGGCGGCCCGACCAGCGACCCGTTCTTGTCGAGGATGAACGCACGGCCTTCCGCGACGGGCCGTACTTCGCCGACACCGGGCACGCCGCGCAACTGTGACACCAGGCTCGCGGGCACCGGCGTGGTGATCACCCGTGGGCTGACCTGCACCGCGAAGTCCGGCTGGGTACGATCCAAAGTGGCCTGGACCGAAGCGCCGTACAGCAGCGAACCCGAGACGAACGCGACGCCCAGCGTGACGGCCACCAACGGCAGCAGGAAACGGACTTTTACAGCCAGGATCGAACGAATCGCCATCCGGAACATCAGTGCACCGCCTGCGCGTCGAAGCGGCGCATCCGGTCCAGCACGCGGTCGGCGGTCGGCCGCGCCATCTCGTCGACGAGCCGTCCGTCAGCCAGGAACAGCACGCGGTCGGCGTATCCGGCGGCGATCGGGTCATGCGTGACCATCACGACCGTCTGCCCCCATTGGCGTGCACACATCTGAAACAAGCCAAGGATCTGCGCGCCGGTACGGGAGTCGAGGTTACCGGTCGGCTCGTCCGCGGCGATGATCTCCGGCCGCGAGACCAACGCCCGAGCACAGGCGACGCGCTGCTGCTGGCCACCGGAGAGCTCCGACGGCCGGTGGCCGAGCCGGTCGGCCAGCCCGACCGCATCGATGACCTGCTCGGTCCACGCCGTGTCCGGACGCACGCCGGCCAACGACAGCGGCAACACGATGTTCTCCCACGCGGTCAGCGTGGGCAGCAGGTTGAACGACTGGAAGACGAACCCGATCTTCTCCCGCCGCAGCCGGGTGAGCTTGGCCTCGGTCAACGAGCCGAGGTCCACCCCGCCGATCCACGCCTTGCCCGAGGTCGGCGTGTCCAGCCCGGCCAGGCAGTGCAGGAACGTCGACTTGCCCGAGCCGGACGGCCCCATCACCGCGGTGAACTCGCCCCGCTGGAACCGCGCCGACACCCCCGCCAGGGCCGTCACGGCCGCCTGGCCGGTTCCGTAGACCTTGCCGAGCTGGTCGGCCGCGGCGACCGTTCGCTGATCCATCACACACCGTTCTCGTCGCCTTGATCTGACGCCACCGATCATGTGCGCGGGCGACGGCCCGGCGGATCAGCCACACAGGCGAATGAGAGCGGCACCGCTCAGCCGAAAGAATGAGGCCGGTGGATCACCGCTGTCGTAGCGTTGCCGCCATGCTGGGCATCTTCGACAGACTCTCCTGGCCGCAGCGCGTCACCACCGCGGTGCTCGCCGCGGTGGCTGTGTTCCTGGTGATCGTCGAGGCGCTCAGCGTCGAGTCGGTGCCCGGCGCGGTCGGCATCCTGCTCTGCGGCCTGCTGCCCGTGGCGACGCTGCTCATGCCGACCGTGTCCGCGGCGGCCGTCAGCGCGATCGCCGTGCTGTCGATCACGTTCACCATCATCTGCACGCAACTGCCGGTGCCGCCGGACAACACCTTCGGCATCATCGAGATGCTCGGCCTGGCGACGCTGACGGTCAGGGTGATCATCCAGTTCCGGCCGCTGCCAGCGACGTGGCTGACGGCGCTGTTCGTCGTCGCGGCGCCGCTGTTGCCGTTGCGCCTCCCGGACGAGGAGTACCGGCCTCTCATGGGCGCGGCGATCCTGTTCGGCATGGCCTTCGTGGCGATGCTCGGCATGTACATGCGCCTTTACGACCGGCGGCGCGTCGACGCCTTCGAGCTCGCCCGCCAGGCACAGCGCCTGGAATACGCCCGTGACCTGCACGATTTTGTCGCCCATCACGTCACCGCGATCGTCGCACAGGCCAAGGCGGTGCGGTTCACCACGGCGGCTGGCCTGCCGCCGTCACCCGAGGCACTCGACGACATGCTCGCCGGGATCGAGAAGGCCGGCTCCCAGGCGCTGGTGTCGATGCGCGGCATGATCACCGTGCTGCGGGACGACGGCGAACCGGTCCGTCCACATCAGACACTGCCGGACGCGGTGGCCGCGGCCGCGGGCACCTTCACCGGTCCCCCGGTGACGACGTCGATCGACGAGAGCATCGCCGCGCGTGATCTTCCGCAGGAGACGCTCGACGCGGCGAAACACGTTGTCCAGGAATCGCTGACCAACATCCTGCGGCACGCTGCGGAGGTGACCCGGGTGAAGATCCGCGCGCGTGACGAAGGGAGTTCCGTGACGATCACCGTGACCAACGACGGCATCGCCGCCGACAACGGCCTGCCCAGCGGCGGTTTCGGTCTGGTCGGGCTCACCGAGCGCGTCGAGTCGGCCGGTGGCCGGCTGACCGCGGGGCCAACGGGTGGCGGATGGTCGGTCACCGCCGTGCTGCCATCATCAACGGCATGACGATCCGTGTGCTGATCGCCGACGACCAGGAGATGATGCGATCGGCGTTCCGGATGATCCTCGACTCCCAGCCCGACATGCGGGTCGTCGCGACCGTCGGCGACGGGGAGGCCGCGGTCGACCAGGCCCGCGGGCTGCGCCCGGACGTGTGCCTGCTCGACATCCGGATGCCCAGACTGGACGGCCTGGAGGCGACTCGGCTGCTGGCCGGCCCGGACGTCCGCGATCCGCTGAACGTGGTGATCGCGACCACGTTCGACCTGGACGAGTACGTCTACCGGGCGCTGCGCAACGGAGCCTGCGGGTTCCTGCTCAAGGACATGTCCCCCGCCCTGCTCGTCGAGGCCGTCCGGGCGGCGGCCAACGGGATGTCGTTGATCTCCCCCACGGTGACCGTCCGGCTGCTGTCGCATCTGGCTCCACAGCGCACAGACGAACCCGCCGCACCGGAACAGGCGCCCATCGAACCGTTGACCGAGCGGGAACTGGCGGTCGTGAAACTGGTCGCACAAGGCCGAACGAACGAGGAAGCCGCGGCCGAGTTGTACGTCACCCAGGCGACGGTGAAAACGCATCTGGCGAACGTGCAACGGAAACTCGGCGTGCGCAACCGGGTCGAGGTCGCCGCTTGGGCGTGGCGCACCGGAATCTGCCAAGCAGGCTGAGCGAATTCGCGGCGACGGTGGCGGACGCCGGGCCCGCTGCCCCGTCCTTGCGATGGCTTTATTTCGTCACTATCTATTTTACCGTGTTCGTAGTCCTAGATGCAGTTACCCGGCCATGCACACCATCCCTGAACCCCGTGAAAAACTCGCGCTCGCCACCGTCTCCGGCCGGACTGCCGGGGCGACCAAGGGGTGAAGGGAATCCATGGATCGTCGCCGCGGACGTGATCGTGACCAGTCCTGGCCGCAACTTCGTCACACTGAAGATCGAGACCGACGACGGCGTCACCGGGCTCGGCGACGCCACGCTCAACGGCCGTGAACTGGCCGTCGCCACCTACCTGTCCGAACACGTGGTGCCGTTGCTGACCGGCACGGACCCGCACCGGATCGAGGACACCTGGCAGTCGCTCTACCGTGGCGCCTACTGGCGGCGCGGACCCGTCACGATGGCCGCGATCGCCGCTGTGGACGTGGCGTTATGGGACATCAAGGCCAAGGTGGCCGGTCTGCCGCTGTACCAGTTGCTCGGCGGCAAAAGCCGTGACCGGGTCAGGACGTACGGGCACGCGCACGGAAGCGACATGCCCGAGCTGTTCGACTCCATCAACGCCCGGATCGCCCAGGGCTATCCCGCGATCCGGGTGCAGACCGGCATCCCGGGTCTCCGGAAGGTGTACGGCGTCCGGTCCACTCTGGACCAGGGCGTGCTGCCGGTGGTCGAGGACTGGGACTCCGCGGCCTACATGCGGCACGTGCCCGCGGTGTTCGAAGAAGTCCGCAACGAGTTCGGCCCGCGACTGCCGCTGCTGCACGACGTCCATCACCGCCTCACCCCGATCCAGGCGGCCCGGCTGGGCAGGGACCTGGAGCCGTACGACCTGTTCTGGCTGGAGGACTGCACACCGGCGGAGAACCAGGACGGGCTGCGTCTGGTCCGCCGGAACACCACCACACCGCTCGCGATCGGCGAGGTGTTCAACTCGGTCTTCGACTACCAGACACTCGTCAACGAGCAGCTCATCGACTACGTCCGGTCCTCCGTCACGCACTTCGGAGGAGTGACGCCGCTGAAGAAGCTGTTCGACTTCGCCGCCCTGCACCAGATCAGGAGCGGGATTCACGGCCCCGAGGACATCTCCCCCGTCGGCATGGCCGCCGGAATCCACCTGGACCTGGCGATCCACAACTTCGGAATCCAGGAGTACTCCGGGTACACGGACCTGACTCATGAGGTTTTCCCGCACGCCTTCACCTTCACCGACGGCTACCTGCATCCGGGTGACGCTCCCGGGATCGGCGTCGAGCTCGACGAGCAACTCGCCGCCGCGCATCCGTACGCACCGGCCTACCTGCCCGTGAACCGGTTGCTCGACGGGACCGTCCACGACTGGTGACACTCCATCGGGCGGCCTACGCGACGGGCACGTTCACCGCGGGCACACCAGCGCAGCTGCGAACTGACGCCACCGCGAGACTCAACCGCCGCACGGCCTCGCTCAGGTGCTCGGACGGCAGGGCGAAAGGCACCCGCAACCACCGTTCCATCCCGCCGTGCACACCGAACCGGGAACCAGGCGCCAGCTGCACGCCGTGGTTCGCCGCGGACACGGCCAGTCGCGTGCTCATCGGCTTGGGCAGCCTGCACCACAACGAAAGCCCGCCGGACGGCATCGTGAACGTCCAATCCGGGCAGTAGTGGCCAAGCGCCGCGGCCAGCGCGTCCCGCCGGCCGCGGAAATCCTGCCGCCGCTGGGCCAACGCCGCGTATCCGGCGGGTTCCAGCATCGCGGCGAGCACCAACTGCTCGAACACCGGAGCGCCGAGGTCCACGGCGAACCGCGAGGACAGCAACCGGTCCAGCAGATCGGCCGAGGCACGGATCCAGCCGAGCCGCAGGCCGCCCCAGTGCGACTTCGAGGCCGAGCCGAGAGTCAGGGACAGTTCTCCCGCGAACGACGCCAGCGGCGGCGGCCCGTCGAGTGGGTCACTGTCGTAGTCGAGTTCCACCAGGGACTCGTCGATGACGACCGGCGTGCGTGTGCGGGCGAGCAGGCCACCGAGACGCTCCCGCTGCTCGGCATCGAGCCGATGGCCCGTCGGGTTCTGGAAGTCGGCCATGAGATAGGCGAACCGGGGTGACGCCTGGCGCAGCGCCGCCTCGACGCCCGCCAGATCCCACCCCTCGCCCGGGTCCAGCGCGACTGGCACGGGCAGGGCATGCGCGGCGCGCAACGCGTCCAGCGCGTTGGGGTACGTCGGCTGCTCCACGAGCACCCGATCGCCCGGCCCGGCCAGCATTCGCAGGCACAGCACAAAAGCCGAGTACGCGCCGCCGGTGATCATCACCTGCTCCTCGGTGGTCGGCAGGCCACGCGCGGTGTACCGCTCGGCGATCCGTGACCGCAGGGACGGCAGACCACCGGTGACGTAACCGTTGCCCGTGACGTACGCCGCGAGGTCATGGCGTGCCGCGTCGGCCGCGGCCGTCAGCCCGGGCAACGCCGAAGGCGCGGCTTTCGCCAGGTCGAAGATGCCGTCGGTGACCGGGATCTCGAGGTCTCGGCGGCGTGCGCCCGTGCCCGCGATCCACGATCCCGCGCCCTGACGGCTGGCGACGATCCCGTCCTCCCTGAGGCGGTCCAATGCCGCGCCGATCAGGGTGCGGCTCACGCCCAGGGCGGCCGCCAGCTCCCGCTCCGCAGGCAGGCGCGTCCCGATCGGCAACTGGCCGTCGAGGACGTACATCTCGACGGCGGCCGCCAGATCAGTCGATCCGTGCCGGGAGCCGCGACGCCGCCACTCCCCCAGCAAAACGGCCAATCTCTCGCCCGAAATGCGGCTTCCCAGCGGGATGGTGGCGGTCATAAGGCCAATTATCCGCCATTGGCCCTGGAATGCCAGACCAGTTGTCCCGGAGACTGACGCCGTGGCACCCGTTGATCTCAGTTCACTCAGTCTCCGTCATGCGCCGGTCCGCCGGTGCGGCCAGTTGCTCGCCGGTCTCGTGCTCTACGGCGTCAGCATGGCCATGCTGTCCCGCTCCCACCTGGGCCTCTTCCCGTGGGACGTGCTGACCGACGGGCTGACCAAGCGCACTGGGCTCACGTTCGGCACGATCACGGCCATCGTGTCGCTGGTGGTCATGCTGCTGTGGATTCCGCTGCGGCAACGCCCCGGCGTCGGCACGATCGCCAACATCGTGGTGGTCTCGGTGTCGGTCGACCTGGCCAGGGCCGTCCTGCCGGACCAGCGGCTCCTCGCGTGGCAGATCGTGTTCCTGGCCGGGGGCATCGTGCTCAACGCCGCCGCCACCGCGGTCTACGTCGGCGCCCGCCTCGGCCCCGGCCCGCGCGACGGGCTGATGACCGGTCTGACCGCCCGTACCGGCTGGTCGGTCCGGCTGGTGCGGACCGGGATCGAAGTGATCGTGCTCGGAGCGGGCTGGCTGCTGGGTGGCACGGTCGGCGTCGGCACCGTGCTCTACGCATTGGCCGTCGGACCGCTCACGCAACTGCTCCTGCCCCTGGTCACGTGGCGGGCAGCGTCGCGTGCACCATTCCGGCACCGCGTGTCCACCACTGCCGCACCATGAGCCACCCAGGGCCACTCCCCGTCGCGTGATGGCCGAACGGATCGCCCAGCCTTGACAGGGGGCGACCGGTCGGCCACAGTTGGTCATTTGACCGGTCAAATGACCAGGCGTGACCGGCGGTCTGGAGTGGGCAGTGACGACAGACGGACAGGCGGTGACGCTTCGGCAGGTCGCGGCGCAGGCCGGCGTCTCCCGCCAGACCGTCTCCAACGTGCTCAACGCCCCCGAGCGGGTCGACCCCGCCACCCGGCTCAAGGTCCGGGCCGCGATCGAATCGCTCGGCTACCAGCCGAGCCGGACCGCGCGCAGCCTGGCCACCCGCCAGGCCGGGCTGATCGGCTACTGCCTCGCCCGGCACCCCGGCCGGAGCCTGTTCACCGACCCGTTCCTGCACGCGCTGACCGAGGCCATCGAGGCCACCGGGCGGCGCCTGCTGGTGTTCACCGCACCCGAAGGTGCCGAAGGCCTGGCCACGTACGCCGATCTGATCGCCCAGCGGGCGGTGGACGCCTTCATCCTGTCCGACACCGTCGACGGAGACCCCCGGCACGGGTGGCTGGCCAGTCGCGGCGTCCCGTTCGCGTCCTTCGGACGCACCTGGCCCGAGCAGGGCGAGCAGCCCGGGCGGTGGGTCGACGTGGACGGCGCTGGAGCGTGCGCCGAGCTGGTCCGCGGGCTGCATTCGGCGGGCCACGACCGGATCGCGTTCCTGGGCTGGCGCGATCCGGTGCCCGTGGGCGCGGCGAAGGACCGTCAGCGCGGATGGCGGGACGAATGCCGCCGCCTGGGCCTGCCGGAGCAGGCGGCGTACGCCGATTCGGACAGCATGGAAGGCGCCGCACACGCTGCGGCCACACTGCTGGACGCGGCACAACCGCCGACAGCCATCGTCGCGGCGGGTGACCTGCTCGCGGTGGGCGTGATCAGCGAGGTGCGGCGCCGCGAACTGCGCCCCGGGCATGACATCTGGGTGACCGGGTTCGACGACTCACTGCTCGCGACGTCGGTGGAAGGCGGGCTGACCACTGTCCGCCAGCCGGCCGCCGAGATCACGGCCACCCTCGTCCGGCTGCTCGACGCGGGGCCAGGCCGGTCCGGCGTGCTGCTGGACGGCCGGATCGTGTCGCGGAGCAGCGCGCCCCTGGATTTGTGACACCTCAACCGGTGATGGGAGAAAGCTGATGGCGGGGTCAAAGACGACCGGGCTGCGCATGGCTGCCTTGGCCTGCGTGGGATTACTGGCCGTGTCGTGCGGCAGTGACAGCGGCGGATCGGGATCTCCCGGGGGCACGAACGCCGCTCCGGCGCTCGAAGGCCGTGGCGAGATCACCATGGTCACCGGCAAGGACACGTCCAACAACATGCAGCGGCTGACCGACGAGTGGAACGCCCAGCACCCGAACGAGAAGGTCCGGATCGTCGAACTGCCCGAGTCCGCGGACGCCCAGCGCCAGCAGCTGGTGCAGAACGCGCAGGTCAAGTCCGACTCCTACACCATCCTCAACCTCGACGTGGTGTGGACGGCCGAGTTCGCCGCCAACCGCTGGGTCGTCGAGTTGCCGCGTGACGAGTTCGACCTGGAGAACTTCCTCAAGCCCGCCGTGGACACGGCCGAGTACCGCGGCAGGCTGTACGCCGTGCCGGTGTACTCCGACGGCGGATTGCTGTACTACCGCAAGGACCTGCTGGCGAAGGCGGGCGTCCAGCCGCCGAAGACCTGGGACGAGCTGACCGCCGCGTGCCAGAAGGTCAAGGCGCTGCCCGAAGCCGCGGCCATCGGCTGCTACACCGGCCAGTTCGAGAAGTTCGAAGGCCTGACGGTGAACTTCGCCGAGGCGGTGAACTCCGCGGGCGGCACGATCGTGGACGAGTCCGGCAAGCCCACTGTGGACACTCCGCAGGCCAGGGCCGGGCTGGACAAACTGGTGCGGGGCTTCCAGAGCGGGGTCATCCCGCAGAAGGCGATCACGTTCAAGGAGGAGGACGGCCGCCGCTCGTTCCAGGCCGGTGAGCTGGTCTTCATGCGGCAATGGCCCTACCAGTGGGCGCTGGCCAACAAGACCGACGGGTCGTCGCAGGTCGCGGGCAAGTTCGACGTCGCGCCGCTGCCCAGTGACGGAGCCGGCCCCGGGGTGTCCAGCCTCGGTGGGCACAACTTCGCGATCTCGGCGTTCGCCAGGAACAAGGCGACCGCGCTGGACTTCATCAAGTACTTCACCAACGACGTGTCCCAGCGCTCGAACCTGCTGGCCACCTCGCAGGCGCCGACCCGCACCAAGCTGTACGACGACCCTGAGCTGGGCAAGCAGTTCCCGTACCTGCCGATCCTCAAGCAGTCCATCCTCAGCGCCAAGCCGCGGCCGAAGGCCGTGCGCTACGGCGACGTCACCACCGCGATCCAGGAAGCCGCGTACGCGGCGCTGACCGGCGCCAAGGACAGCGGCACCGCGTTGCGGGAGTTGCAGGTCAAGCTCCAGGACCTGCTCAAGTGACCGTGCTGC
Source organism: Kibdelosporangium persicum (assembly GCF_013280595.1). Taxonomy (GTDB): domain Bacteria; phylum Actinomycetota; class Actinomycetes; order Mycobacteriales; family Pseudonocardiaceae; genus Kibdelosporangium; species Kibdelosporangium persicum. The sequence continues at coordinate 23,592 of NZ_JAAATY010000006.1, read as the reverse complement.
CCCGGCGTGGCAGGGCGGCGGGTGAAGCCGGACGGCTCGCCGCCCTGCTGCTGTCCCCCACCTTCGTCGTGCTCGGCCTGGTCGTGGGCTATCCGCTGGTGGCGGCCCTGCGGGAATCGCTCTACCAGACCGGGCAGACGGTCGACGCCGAGGGATTTGTCGTGCAGGGCGAGCGGTTCGTCGGACTGGACAACTACGCGGCGATGTTCAGCGGACCGGCCGCCGCGCGGTTCTGGAACGCCTTTGGCAACACCACGTTCTTCACCGTGGTGACCGTGGCCGCCGAGGTGGTCATCGGCGTCGCGATGGCGCTGGTGATGCACCAGGCGCTGCGCTGGCGTGGCATCGTCCGGGCGGGCATCCTGGTGCCGTGGGCGATCCCCACGGCCGTCTCGGCGATCCTGTGGCAGTGGATCTTCCAGGCCGACGGCGTGGCGAACGCGATCATCGGCAGCCAGGTCCTGTGGACCACCGAGGGCTGGCAGGCCAAGGCCGCCGTGATGATCGCGGACATCTGGAAGACCGCGCCGTTCATCGGGTTGCTGGTGCTGGCCGGGCTGCAGATCATCCCGCGGGACGTCTACGAGGCCGCCAGAGTGGACGGTGCCGGCCCGGTCCGCCAGTTCTTCTCGATCACGCTCCCGCTCGTCCGGCCGGTGCTCGTGGTCGCGGTGTTGTTCCGGGTGCTGGACACGTTGCGGATGTTCGACCTGCCGTTCGTGCTGATCGGCAACCGCAAGGAATCCGTGGAGACCCTGACGATGCTGGCCTGGGACGAGGCCAGCAACCTCAGATTCGGGCCCGCCGCGGCCTACGCCACGGTCTTGTTCGGCTACGTCGCTGTTGTCGCGCTGGTGTTCGTGAAGCTTCTGGGCGCGGACGTGATCGGCGAGGCGCGGGAACGCATCAGAAAGGACCGTGCGCGTAAGGAAGAACCGTTGGTGCGACCCGGGGTGGTGCACGCGTGAACACTCGTGCTGTGCTCCGGTACGCCGGGCTGGCGGCGATCCTGATGTACTGCCTGTCGCCGTTCTACTGGATGCTGGTGTCGGCGTTCCGCCGTCCGTCGGACCAGTTCTCGTTGTCCCCCATCCCGGACCCCATCTCGGTCACGAACTTCACCGCGGTGTTCGGGGTGGACGTCGGGTTCGGCCGCGCGCTGGTCAACAGCGTGGTGGTGGCCGGGATCGCCACGGTGCTGACCCTGCTGATCGGTCTCTCCGCGGCGTACACCCTGGCCCGGCTGAGGTTCCGGTTCAAGAACGCGGTCGCCGCGCTGATCATCGCGACCTCCATGTTCCCCGGCATCTCGCTGGTCGTGCCGTTGCTGAAGCTCGTCACGGACATCGACTGGATCAACACCTACCAGGCGATGATCGTGCCGAGCATGTCGTTCGCGCTGCCGCTGGCGGTGTGGAACCTCACCGCGTTCTTCCGGCAGATGCCCGGGGAGCTCGAAGAGGCGGCGATGATCGACGGCTGCACCCGGTTGCAGGCGTTCCGCAGGATCATCCTGCCGTTGGCCGCGCCCGGCGTGTTCACCACCGCGATCATCACGTTCATCACGGCGTGGAACGAGTTCATCATCGCGTTGTCCATGGTGAATGACAAGTCGATGCAGACCGCGACCGTGGCCATCTCCCGGTTCACCGGCGCGTACGGCTTCGACCAGCCGTTCGGCACCCAGATGGCGGCGGGCGTGGTCGTCACGGTCCCGCTGGTCGTCCTGGTCCTGGTGTTCCAGCGGCGGATCATCGCCGGGCTCACCGCCGGAGGCGTGAAGTGAAGTCGTTGTCCTGACAGCACTTTCACCCGGGGCCGCGCCCGGTGCCGGGCGCGGCCCCGGCACGTGTGTCAGGATCGAACCGTTCGCGGCACCGTCCATGATAGACAGTGCCGACGTTCATCGGCTTTCGTTCCGCAAGGCGGCGACCACGTGGTTCGCGGTCTGTGTGCTCGACTGCGGGTTCTGGCCGGTGATCAGGGTGCCGTCGACGACCACGGTGTCCGACCACGGCGCGCCGACCTCGACGATCGCCCCGAGTTCGCGCAGCCGGGTCTCGACGAAGTACGGCGTCTTCTCCCCGGTGCCGCCGTTGAGCTCCTCGGCGTTGCTGAACACCGTGAGGCGCTTGCCCGCGAACGCGAACTCCCCGCCGGCAGCCGTGCTCAGCAGCGCGGCCTGACCATGGCACAGCGAGCCGACGATCTTGCCCTGGTCGACGGAGGCACGCAGCAGCCGTGCCACGTCCGGGTCCTGGGCGAGGTCGGTCATCGGGCCGTGACCTCCGGGGAAGTAGATGGCGTCATAGTCGTCGATGGACACCTCGCTGAGCGCGAGCGGCTTGGCGAGGACGTCGGCGATGCCGTCCAGGTACTCCACGAACGGGGCGACCATGCTGCCCTGGTCGGGCGTCGGCCGCACACCGCCCGGGGTGGCGATGTCGACGTCGATGCCTGCCTCGGTGAACACCTTGTGCGACGCGGCCACCTCCTCGGCCCAGAAGCCGGTCGGGTGCACCGAACCATCGGTCATCACGAGCGAGTCGGCGCCGGTGAGGACCATCAGAACCTTGGCCATCGGGATGTCTTCCTTTCGTACGCGGTGCTCACGACAACGGCCATTCCATCAGAAATCATCCGGTAGGCTCACCAGAGCCATAACGATTCTTATGGATGGGGTGTTGCGTGCCGAACCTCGATCTGCTCGTCACGTTCCTGGCGATCCACCGCACCGGGTCGCTCACCGCGGCCGCCGCCAGGCGTGGGCTGACCCAGCCGGCGGTCAGTGGCCAGCTGGCGAAGCTGGAGCAGGAGCTCGGCACGCCGTTGTTCGTCCGTTCCGGCCGTGGCGTGGTCCCCACGGCCTTCGCCGATGATCTCGCCGCTCGCGTCGGCCCGCATCTCGATCAGCTCACAGTGGAGCTCGACACCGGCTCCCAGGTCTCCGGCACGGTGCGGCTCGGCGGGCCCGCCGAGATGATGGCGGCGCGCATCCTGCCGGCCCTGGCTCCGCTCACCAGCCGGGGTCTTCGGCTGGACATCACGCTGGACCTCGCCGAGAACCTGCTCGCCGCGCTGTACGACGACCAGCTCGACCTCGTGATGTCGGCCATCCGGCCCAAGCGCGGGAACGTCGTCGTCACGACCTTTGTCGACGAGGAGTTCATCCTGGTCGGACCACCGCCGCTCGCCCGGACGATCGACGCCGCCCGGCTGGCCGAGGATCCGGTGAAGGCGTTGGCGCACCTGCCTTTGGTGGCCTACGACCGGAACCTGCCGATCATCCGCCGGTACTGGCGGTCGGAGTTCGGCCGCAGGCCACCCAATGCCACGTCCATCACGGTCCCGGACCTGCGTGCGGTGCTCGCGGCGGTGGTCGCGGGCGCGGGCGTCTCAGTGCTGCCGCGCTACATCGCCGAGCCCGCGCTCACCGCGGGTTCGGTGGAGATCCTGCATCAGGCGCAGGTGCAACCGCTGAACACCGCTTTCCTTGTCACCCGCCCGGGTGGGTTGGCCACGCCGTCGATCGCCCTGGTGCACGACCAGCTCAAAGCGCGGTCGCGCGTGTGGGGCGCGCTGTGAGACCGAGCTGATCCATCACAAAAGCCAGGATCTCGGCCCGGACCTCGGCGCCGATCACCGGATCGATGCTGCCGTGACCGACGTCGTCCCAGATCCGCAGCAGCACGGGCCGGTCCGACGTGGTCGCGTACTGCAGGGCGGCCGTGAACTTCCTGCCCTGGAACGGCGGGCAGCCGATGTCGTGCTCGCCGATCACCTGGAGCACCGCCGGATACGCGACGTCCGGCTGCACGTTGTGGTACGGCGAGTACGCGGCCATGACCTTGGCATCAGCGGGATCTTGGGCGTCGCCGTAATCCTTGGCGTAGACGGCCAGGATCGCGCCCGCACCCTCCACACCGGACAGTGGTTCCAGCACGTCCAGCACCGGCACCTGGGCGACGACGGCCTGCCAGAGCTCCGGCTGCTGCACCGCGGCCACGCCCGCGAGCAGACCGCCGTTGGAGGCTCCATGGAACGCCAGCGAACTGGCGATTCCGCGGTCGAGCAGGTCTTCGGCGACCGCCCGCAGATCGTCGAAGACGTTCTGTTTGTGCTGCCGCCGCCCGGACTCGTACCAGTCGCGCCCGTACTCGCTGCCCCCGCGCAGGTTCGCCCGCACGTAGATGCCGCCTGCTTCGAGGAACGGCAGAGTGTCGCCGAGGAACACCGGCAGCCACGGGATGTTGAACCCGCCATAGGCGTTGACCAGTGCCGGCCTTCCGCCGGTGGCGCCCCCGCACGCGAGGACGAAGTACGGCACGCGGGTGCCGTCGGCGGACGTCGCGAAGAATTGCTCGACCGTGATGCCGTCGAGGGTCTCGCCGTCCTCGAGGACTTCGAGATCGACGCCGGCCACGTCCAGCCGGTACTTGGTGTCGGCCGACGTGAAGGTGTTGGCCGCGAAGGTGAACTCCTCGGACCGTGGCCGGACGCGATCCAGCACGAGCCCGAACGACGCGCTGGCCCGCGGCAGGGGTGCGGTGCCGACGAACGTGCCGTCCAGTTCGTGCACGCTGATGTCCAGGGAGACGTCCTTCAGGGCGGCGATGACGATCCGTCCGTCCACAATGTCCAGCGACCGCAGGACACGCTCGCCCGCCGGGATGATCTCCCGCCAGGTCTCCCGGTCGGTCGAGGTCGCCACCGGGATCGCCACGACTCGGCCCCGTGGCGTGTCGGTCGCGATCGCCAGGTAGGTCTCCTCGTCGAGCCAGGCGCCGTGGAGTTCTTCGGTGAAACCGGCGGGCGTGAACCGGCGCCATTGCCCGGTCTCCAGGTCCCCGATCACGGACGCCACGTATTCGTGCGGCACGGTCACGCCCAGCACGTACCGGCCCGACGGTGAGACCTGGGGCGTCAAGCCCAAAGCGGTCGGCGAGACGTCGGTGAACTCGAACACCGCCTCCGGGTGCTGGGGCGCGTCCTCGGCGACGCGTGCGAACCGGAGTGCGTGCTTTCCTTCGGGTGTGCGGCCGTGCAGGAAGAAGCCGGTGCCGTCCGGCAGCCAGTCGACACGCAGCATGTTGCCCTGCATGGTGGGTTCCGCGACGTCCAGCAGCCGGCCGGTTTCCACGTCGGCGACACCGTAGTGGCCGAACGGCTCGCCGCCTGCCGAGTGGCTGAACGCCACTTTCCTGCCGTCTGGCGACGGAATCGCGTACAGGAAGGCCGTCGGCCGCCCGTCTCCGCGCTGTGCCGTGATGTCGTCGGAGTCGACGAGGACCCGGTCGTCCACGCGAAGGACTTGAGCTGTCCCCTTGTCGTTCCGCCCGAGCCAGAACCGCTTCCCGGCTGCTTTCACGCTGGCGCTGAGCGTGGCCTCGACAGCCAGGGGCCGTGCGCGCACGGACTCCAGCACCGGCTCGAAGTTCGGCGACGACCGGATCGCCGCCATGGCCTTGGACACCTGCGCACGCTGCCAGTCCCGCACTTCGTCGGTCTCGGCGTGCAGCCAGTCGTAGGGATCTTCAAAGGTCACGCCGCCGATCGTCTTGCTGACCGGGCGGCGGGGCGTCTGTTCGTCAAATGCTCTCATCATCCAGATGATGTCATCATCTGAAGTTGGCGGGCAAGGCGGGGCGGTTGACACCGAAGCGATGGCACGGCAACACTCGGGTGACCTTCGGGAGAGCGCTCTCCAAGCCCCTGCGTTGGGAGTAACCATGACTCGACGGTCCCTGTACCGTGCCGTCACACTGCTGTCCGGGTTCGCGCTGTTAGCCGGATTTTCTGTCATCACGGCAGCCATCACCGCGGCCGCCGCCGCTCCGAGCGTCACGAGAGTGACGGGCAGCCAGGGCAACTGGCAGTTGACCGTGGACGGCGCGCCCTACGTGGTGAAAGGCGTCACCTGGGGGCCGCCGATGTCCGAGGCCGCCCGCCGGATGCCGGACCTGCGGTCGATGGGCGTCAACACGGTCCGCACCTGGGGCACCGACGGCACAACGTTGCCGTTGCTCGACGCCGCCGCGGCCAACGGGATCAAAGTGATCAACGGGTTCTGGCTGCAACCCGGCGGCGGGCCGGGCAGCGGCGGCTGCGTGAACTACGTGACCGACTCGAACTACAAGTCGGCCATGCTCACCGAGTTCTCCCGGTGGGTCGAGACGTACAGGGAACATCCCGCGGTCCTGATGTGGAACGTGGGCAACGAGTCCGTGCTCGGCATGCAGAACTGCTTCTCCGGCGCCGAACTCGAGGCGCAGCGCGCCGCGTACGTCCAGTTCGTCAACCAGGTGGCGCAGCGGATCCACAGCATCGACCCGAACCACCCGGTCACCTCGACCGACGCGTGGACCGGCGCATGGCCGTACTACAAGGCCCACGCGCCCGATCTCGACCTGTACGCGGTGAACGCCTACAACGCCGTCTGCGACGTGCAACGCGACTGGGTCAACGGCGGCTACACCAAGCCGTACATCATCACCGAGACCGGACCGGCCGGTGAATGGGAGGTTCCCGACGACGCGAACGGCGTTCCGACCGAGCCTTCCGACGTGCAGAAGCGTGACGGGTACAGCCGCGCGTGGTCGTGCATCACCGGCCACACAGGTGTCGCACTCGGCGCGACGCTGTTCCATTACGGCATCGAAGGCGACTTCGGCGGCGTGTGGTTCAACCTCATTCCGAACAACGAGCGGCGGTTGTCGTACTACGCGGTCCGCCAGATCTACGGCGGCACGCCCGTGACCAACACTCCCCCGGTGATCACGTCGATGAACCTGAGCCGGACCACCGACGTGCCTGCCGGAAGCACGTTCACCGTCGACGCCCGGGTAACCGATCCCGACGGCGATGCCGTCACGTACACGATGGGCTACAACAGCAAGTACATCAACAACTCCGGCGGCATCATCGCGGCACAGTTCACCGGGAACGGCCCGTTCACGGTCACAGCGCCACAGCAACTGGGCGTGTGGAAGCTGTACCTGTACGCCCGGGACGGGCACGGCAACATCGGCATCGAAACCCGTTCACTGCGGGTGGTCGCTCCACCCGTCACCGGAACGAACGTCGCACAAGGCCGCCCTGCCACGGCATCCTCACACCAGACGGCCGGCGATGGTGCGCCGTTCACCCCGGCATTGGCTGTCGACGCAAACCTGGGCACCCGCTGGGCCAGCGACTGGAGCGATCCACAGTGGATCCAGGTCGACCTCGGCTCGGTGACGGCCTTCCAGCACGTCCAACTGGTGTGGGAAACCGCGTACGGCAAGGCATACGAGATCCAGACCTCCGACGACGGCAACGCCTGGCGAACCGTGTACTCGACAACCTCGGCCGACGGGAACGTGGACTCCGTCGAGCTCAACGCGTCCGGCCGGTTCGTGCGCGTCAACGGCACCGCGCGCGGCACAGGCTGGGGCTACTCGCTCTACGAGTTCGGCGTCTACCGGCGCTGACCGGCCAGCGCCTCGCGATGCTCCTGCGGGCTCACGCCACGAACCCGTTTGAACGCGGCGCTGAGCGCGAAACTGCTGCCGTAGCCCACTTTCCTGGCCACCGACCCGACCGTGGTCTCGGGCTCCTGCAACAGGTCCGCGGCCAGGGCCAGCCGCCAGCCGGTCAGGAACGCCATCGGTGATTCGCCGACGAGTTCGGTGAAGCGCCGGGCGAACGTGGCGCGGGAAACGCCGGTCGCGTCCGCGAGCGACGCGACGGTCCACGGGTGGGCGGGGTCGTTGTAGATCATCCGCAACGCCGCGCCCACCACCGGATCGCCGTGCGCCCGGTACCACAGCGGTGTCCTGGCGTCATCGTGGGCGAACCACGCGCGCAGGACCGTGATGAGCAACAGGTCGAGCAGCCGGTCCAGCACGACCGACTGGCCCGGCTCGTCCTTGACGATCTCCTCGGCGAGGATCGGCACGACCGGCGAATGCCAGCTGCCCGCGGGCACGATCAGCGTGCGCGGCAACGCGTCCAGCAGTCGCCGGGTCACCTCGCCGGACATGTGGTACGTGCCGATCAGCATCATCGTGCCGCCGTCCACGTTGTGGCCCCACGTCCGCACGCCCAGGCCCAGCTTCTCCGCCAGCGGTTCGCCCCACAGCGTGGTGCAGTGGTCGCCCGGATGGATCACGACCTGCGGTGGCGTGGCGGGATCGTCCGCCACGATGTACGGCCGCACGCCCCGGACGACCAGCACGTCGCCGACGTTCACCCGCATCGGCTCGTCACCGTCCGGAATGACCCAGCCACCGCCGCGCACCATCGTGAGCACCGCGAGGGGAGCCTCGTCCCGCACGTGGATGCTCCATGGCGGGTCGAGCACGGCCTTCAGCAGGAACGCGCCCCGGGCGCGCGGGCCGTCGAGCAGGTTGGCGAGGACGTCCACACCCCCACCTTAGACGCACGCTTATGGAAACGAGCTCCTCAACCATGGTTCGTCTCATCCGGATGCCGTGTACTGGAGCCATGACAGAGAACCCGATCCTGATCCTCGGCGGCACCGGCAAGACGGGCGGCCGCATCGCCGACCGCCTGACCGCTCGCGGGGTGCCGGTCCGAATCGGCTCCCGTTCCGCCGAACCGGCGTTCCACTGGGAGGACGACTCCACCTGGGCGCCGGTCCTGCGTGGCGCCGCGGCCGTGTACATCGCCTACTACCCCGACATCGGTGCCGCCGGCGCCTCGACGACCGTCGGATCGTTCGCGAAACTCGCCGTTTCGCTTGGCGTCACCCGCATTGTCCTGTTGTCCGGCCGTGGTGAGCAAGAGGCCGAACGCAGCGAGCAGGCAGTCCGCGAGTCCGGCGCTGAGTGGACCGTGCTGCGTGCCAGCTGGTTCGCCCAGAACTTCAGCGAGAGCTTCCTGCTGGATCCGGTGCTCAGCGGCCAGGTCAGGCTCCCGGCCGGTGCCGTGGTCGAGCCGTTCGTCGACGTCGACGACATCGCGGACGTGGCCGTGGCCGCGTTGACCGAACCCGGGCATGTGGGCGAACTCTACGAACTGACCGGGCCGTACGCGGTGTCCTTCGCCGACGCCATCGCCGAGATCTCGGCCGCGTCCGGCCGGGAGATCAGCTACGAGAAGATCTCGATCGACGAGTTCGCCGCCGGGCTGGCCCACGAGATCGGCGACCAGCCCGAGTACATCGACTTCCTGAAGTACCTGTTCACCGACATCCTCGACGGACGCAACGCCCAGCCACAGGACGGCGTCCGCCGGGCACTCGGCCGCGAACCGCGCTCGTTCCGGGACTACGCCAAAACCGCCGCGGCCACTGGGGTGTGGGCGACCAACGCGTGAACCGGCCACCCTCTCGCGACCTCGACGCCCGCGACCGGGTAGTCGTGCGGGACGGGTGGTTCAGGGCGAAATGCTGGGCCACGAAGCCACCGTGTGAGTGGCCCAGCATGTGGGCCTCGGGACGCCGTGGACGTCGCTATCCGTCCAGCCGGACGGTCACCTTGAGCCGGCCGCGCTTGTCCCGGCCGGCTGTCGCGTGCCCGGTGCGGTCCCGGCCGTCGAGTTCCAGTGTTATCGGGCCGCCTTCGCCGGTAAAATTACGCCACCAGTTCTTCGCCTCCGGCAATCTGACCCCGATCGTGACGACGTCGCCGTTCCGGCTATATCCGACCGGCGTGCTGAAAGTGCGCCCGGATCGCCGCCCGGTGTATGTGACGATCGTCAAATGCCTGCTGACCAGCGGACCCAGCCGCCGTGAATCCCGCAGCGACACCGCACAGGAATTGACGCGACCCACCACGCGCCGAATGATCGGCGTATCGACCCGCACAGAAAACCTCCTCGAATTCATCCTGGTTTCACCGTAGCATCGTAAGTGGAAACCGCTGTCCACTTGACCTGAAGTGAGAAGGATGAGCACTGAGGCTTCTCGGATGCGTGCCGACGCGCGGCAGAACCGCGACCGGATCGTCGAGGTCGCCCGCGAGTTGTTCGCCGGCCGTGGCCTCGACGTGCCGATGGCCGCGATCGCCCGGCGGGCGGGGGTCGGGATGGCGACGCTCTACCGCCGCTTCCCCACCAAGGAGTCGCTGGTCACGGAAGTGTTCTCGGACCAGTTCGCCGAATGTGTGTCGATACTGGACGACGCACTGGCCGATCCCGACCCCTGGCACGGCCTGTGCACCGGGATCGAGCGAATCTGCGCCATGCACGCCGTCGACCGCGGCTTCACCGCCGCGTTCGTCTCGGCCTTCCCGCAGTCGTTCGACATCGACGGCGAACGAGCTCGCGCCGACTCGGCGTTGACGGAGCTGATCGACCGTGCCAAGCGGGCCGGTCAGTTGCGCGCGGACTTCGCCCTCGATGACGTCACGCTGGTGCTGATGGCCAACAGCGGGATCATCGCCGGCACCCCGGAGGCGTCCCTGGCCGCGTCCCGGCGACTGGTCGCGTATCTTCTCAGCGCCTTCCGGGCGGACAACGCCCATCCGCTCCCGCCGCCCGCGCCGCTCAACCTCTTCGACGTGCTGCCGAAGAGAAGGTGACCCAGTGACCACAGTGGACCCGGTGGACGCGGTGACCGGACCGGCCGGTCACCGCGTGAAGGGTCACCACCAACCGCCGCAGCGGCCGGCCAGGCGGTCACACAGCCGGAAGGCGATCTTGCTGACGTCGGTGTAGCTGCCCGAGAAGGACGAATTGATCACAGTCCCGTCTTCCGACCGCTGCAGGTAGGTCTGCGACGGCAGCGACGACGGGCCGTTGGTCCACCACTTGCCGTCGTAGTCGTTGCCGTCCCAGTTCCACGACTTGCACAACGGCAACGAGCCGCCCGCCGGACCACTCAGGTTCCCGCACTGCTGAGCCGCCGCGGCCGGGCTCGCGGCCATGATGCCCGCGCTCGCCACAGCGACCGCCACAACGCTGATCCTCCGCACAATCGACACGCTTCCCCCTTGGGATCACTGGATTCCGGCGCGGACCGTAACCACAAGGAATCAAGAGAACATACAAAACCGGTCCGTTCACTTCTCGTTCACAGGCGAGCCGTCGGCATGACACCGGACGTCCACCCGGACCGGACGTCCCGTCGGACCGCTTCCGGGAGCTCTCCCTGACGTCCTGTCGTCCAATTCCGGCGAGAGGTCACTGCCGATCGGAGGTTCCCCGAAGTGCACAGCCACGACGTCGACACGCTGCTCGCCGCGGCCACCACCGAGGTCGTCGTGATGAGCAGCCTTTCCCCGGGCCGCACCGACCCGATCAGCACCTTTCGCCTGCCCGGTCAGGTCCGGCCGGGCGTGCGGTGCCGGATTCTCGTCCCGGACACCGCCCGTGTGACAGCGTTACTGGCGGGCGCCTGGCGACTACGCCCGCGGTACGTACCGTGCCACACGTGCCGGCCGACGCGCTCGTGATCGACGGCTGCACCGTAGTCGTGCCCACCGAACGAGCCCGGCTGGCGGTGTTCCGTCTTCCCGCGGTCGTCACGACCACGCTGGAGCTGTTCGAACAGATCTGGGCCCGGGCCGTGCCGTTCCTCGCTTCCGACCTGCCGCGGGCGTCGGAACTGACTCCGCGGCAACGAGAAGTGCTGGCGCTGTTGTGGGAAGGGCACACCGACGAGTCGGCGGCCACCCGGTTGCAGATCTCCGTGCGCACGATCCGCCGGACGGTGGCCGAGATCATGGCCAGACTCGGTGCGCGCAGCCGGTTCCAGGCAGGTGCCAAGGCCGCCGACCGCGGCTGGCTGCTGGCGCAGGCGGGCTGAACGCGCACTTCACCTGTTGTTGACGGACACCGGCCGGCGGAGTCCACTTAGGTGTTGCCTGCGTGGCGCATGCTCGAAGCAGCTTCGAGAGGTGTCGCCATGGAGCTCACCGGACTGGCCGATCTCACGCACACCCGACGTGTCAGCCTGTACCGCCTGCGGCCGGGCGAAGACCTGTATTCGATGCGGGCACCACGCGTGATCCAGGGCGACCACGAGTTCATCACCTTACGTGTCACCGTCGGCGGACTGCCCGCGCTGCTGGTCGCCGGACTGCCCGAGGACTCCTCGTGAGTGGTTATCGGCGTTAGAACCCTGATAACCACTCACGAGGAACGCCTCATGCGGCCAACTTACGCCTGTTCGCTGGCGATCGAGGCACGGACCTCGTCCATGTCGAGATCCTTGACCTTGCCGATCAGTTCCTCCAACGCGGGCGCGGGCAACGCGCCGGGCTGCGCGTACACGACAACACCATCGCGGACCGCCATCAGAGTGGGGATCGACGAGATGCCGAAAGCCTGTGCCAACGCGACCTGAGCCTCGGTGTCGACGGTGCCGAAGGTGATGTCCTCGTGCTCCTCCGACGCGCTCTCGTACACCGGGGCGAACATGCGGCACGGGCCACACCAGGACGCCCAGAAGTCGACGAGCACCGTCCCCGGCGCACTCACGACCTCGTTGAAGTTCTCCTCGGTCAGTTCCACGGTCGCCACCGCGATCTCCTTTGCTCGGGACCTACCGGGTGCAACACGGCGCCCGGCCCCGATGTTCCACGCCCGTTCTGTGTCGAAGGACCGTGAAACGCGAGAGGGTCGTGGTGGCGGCGAGGCTGTTCGCCGCCCTGGCCTGGCGTCGTCGCCGATCGGTACAAACGGGCGATCAACCCGCGTGCACGGCGATCGGACGCGCCTCCCACGCCGCCCAATCAGCGCTGATGGCGCCCGCGGCACGCAACAGCAGCGGCAGGTGGTCCTCCACGAGGTGCTCGATCGACGTCTCAGCGGCGTGCGCGTTGACGTTCACCGCGGCGATCGTGCGGCCCTCGCCGTTGCGGATCGGCGCGGCGACCGACCTGATGCCCAGCGCCAGCTCCTGGTCCGTCGCGACCCACCCTTTGGCACGGACGTCCCGCAGGAGCTCGTCGAGTTCCTGCCGGGTCGGGGTCCAGCGTGGCGTGATGCCCGACCGGCTCGGCGACGCCAGCACTTCGTCGAGTTCGTCGCCGCTGAGCGACGCCAACAGCACTTTGCCCAGCGACGTCTGGATGGCCGGGAACCTGGTGCCGATGGTCACCGACAACGCCACGAGCTTGGGCACCGCGACACGGGCGACGTAGACGATGTCCGAGCCGTCGAGCTGGGCGATCGAACAGGACTCGTTCGTCCTGGCCACCAGGTCACGCAGGTGCGGCTCGGCCAGCTCCCACAGGTTGCGCGACCCGATGTAGGCCATGCCGAGTTCGAGCACACGCGGGGTGAGCGAGAACCCGGCCTCCTCGGCGCGGACGTACCCCAGTGCCTCGAGCGTGATCAGGACGCGCCGGGCGGTGGGCCTGGCGAGGTCCGCCTTGGCGGCGACCTCACTCAGCGTCATCACCGGCCTGCCCGGTTCGAACCCGCGCAACACATCGAGGCCCCGGGCGAGGGCCTCGATGAAATCCGGGCTCGCGTCCCGCCGCATCCGCCGTCCTTCCAGCCTGTTGTCGCTCGTCAGCGTACCGATCACGGGTCGCTGCGCACGGCGACGCCCTGGCCCTGGTAGTCGGTGTACGTATACGGGTTGGCGATCACGTCCGTCGCCGGGATCTCCGGGTTCATGCAGGCGTGCCACTCCTGACCGCCCATCTCCCGCCGGGCGAACTCCACCGTGGCCGTGACCGCGCTGCGTGCCTTGCCGAGGTCGATGCCGACCAGTTCGTGCTCGTACTTCACGATCCGGCCGTTCACCAGCACGGTGTGCACGTCACCGCGGCCCGCCTGGAACACGACGTGGCCGTACGGGTGCAGGATCGGGAACATCACCGGCGACCGGTCGTTCTTGATCAGCACCACGTCCGCCTTCTTGCCCGGCGTCAACGAGCCGATGACGTCGTCGAGCCCGAGCGTCCGCGCGCCGCCCATCGTCGCCCACTCGACCACGTGCTCGGCACGAAGGCTGTTGTGCACCACGGTCTCCCCCACGGCCTGGGTCTCCAGGTGTTCGCGTGACCGGTCGGCCGACAACGTCGCGCGCATCGCGGAGAACAGGTCGGCGCTCCACCACACGCTCGTGTCCATCGACAGCGACGCGGGAATGCCGTATTTGCGGAGCCGCCAACTGGTCGGATACCCCTGTCCCGCGCTCTGCTCGCTTTCCGTCGCGACGGACACTGACCCGCCGGACGCGGCGATCCGGTGGTACGAGTCGGGGCTGAGCGTGCTGGCGTGCACGTACGTGACCTTCGGCGTCATGAAACCGTGCTGCCACATCAGATCGATGCTGTCGTCGGTGGTCGCGCCCCAGACTCCGGCGTGTGTGGTGACCCGGAGGTCGAGGTCGCGGGCAGCCTCGAACGCGCCCTTCTCCGGGAACGCGGCGTCGCCCGTGATGTCGAAAGCCAGTTGCAGGCCGAGCATGTCGTCCGGCGAGCTGAAGTTCCGGTCCACAAAGGCCCTGAACTCCGCCGAGTTCGCCCATTCCCATGGCGCGCCGAGCAAGTTGCCGTACGCCAGCACAAACCGGCCAGGCACCGCACGTAACGCCTCCACCGCGGCGTCGCCGTGCTCCGGCGTACGCAGCCCGTGCGACCAGTCCAAAGTGGTGGTGACGCCCGCGTCGAGCGACTCGATCGCGGAGAGCAGGTTGCCCGCGTGGACGTCCTCCGGCCGGAAGATCTTGCCCCAGTTGAGGTAGTAGAAGACGAAGTACTGCGTGAGCGTCCAGTCCGCGCCGAACCCGCGCAGCGCCGTCTGCCACATGTGCCGGTGCGTGTCGATCATGCCGGGCATCACGATCCCGCCGGCGGCGTCGATCACCTGGGCGTCGCCCGGCGCGGTCAGGCCGCGGCCGACCTGGTCGATCCGTTCGCCCCGGACCAGCACGTCCCCGCCCTCGACCACGCCGATCGCCGGGTCCATGGACAGCACGGTGGCGTTGCGGAACAGAATCGGTCTGCCGGCTTCCATATCTCAATCACCTCGCTGTGATTCGCGTGACCGCAGGACACGGGCTCGCATGGCGATCGGGGGCACGGCGGCCAGCACACCCGCCAGCAGCGCCACGACACCCCACCAGAGGTTCCAGGTCAGGCCGAGCGCGTGGTCGAGTGACCACTCCCCCGGCCCGCTGAAGGCGATCACGGCGGCCAACGCGCCGTAGACGAACGGGACCTCGCAGCCGCCCCTGTTCGCCCAGAATCCGTTGTGGACGGTGGCGGCCGCGGCCACCGCCATCGTGCCGATCACGACCGCGGCACCGGCCGGGGTGAGCAGCCCGGTCGCGATCGACGCGGCACCAAGCAGTTCCAGCGTCCCGGCGAAGACGGCCAGCCGCGTTCCCGGCACGAACCCCCACTCGTCGAAGATCTGTCCGTGGCCGCGGGGACCGAGACCACCGAACCAGCCACGCAGTTTCTGCATGCTGTGCCCGAACAGCAACGCGGCCAGCAGCAGCCGGAGCAGCAGCACGCCGAGGTTCACGGTTCGGGCTCGAGCACGAAGTCGTACGTGGCGTGCAGGTACGGCCGGTCGATCTCGGTGCCGTCGGGCGCCGGACCGGCGGGTTTCTCAGCGAACCGGACGACCAGCGCGTCCTTGGTGCCGAACACGACATCGGTGTCCAGGTAGTCGGAGCCTTCCTGGAACAGGTGCGTGATCAGCTTGCGGTGACCGGGTTCGTCGAGCAGGAAGTGGATGTGCGCGGGCCGGAAGTGACTGATCTCCGTCTGGCCGATCAGCGCTCCGACCGGGCCGTCCATCGGGATGGCGTAGCCGAGCGGCGCGATCGTGCGGACGCAGTAGCTGCCGTCCTGCCTGGTCTGGTACTTCGCGCGCAGCCGGGCCTCGTCGATGTCGGGCAGTTGGGCCTCGTAGACGCCGTCCGTGTCGGCCTGCCACACGTCCAGGACCGCGCCGGGCAGCGGGTTTCCGTCGGTGTTCCGCACCGTGCCGGTGATGAACAGCGGTGTGCCGGGCAGGCCGTCGGACATGTCGTGCCCGAACCCGGCGGGCGGCGATCCGTCGATGTGGAACGGTCCGAGCACGGTGGCCGGGGTGGCCTTCCCGGAGAACCGGTTGTTCAGCTGGACGACCAGGGTGCTCAGCCCGAGCACGTCGGAGGCCAGGATGAACTCCTGCCGTTTGTCGTCGGTGATCCGGCCGGTCGCGGCCAGCCAGTCCATCGCGGCCGCCCACTCGTCCTCGGTCAGCCGGACCTCGCGGGCGAAGGCGTGCAGGTGCCGTACCAGAGCGGTCATCAGCTCGGCGGTCCGCGGCGAGCGCGCCGTGGACCAGCGCTGGACCGCGAGATCAGTGATGTTGTCCTCAGTGACGAAAGCCATCGATCTCCTCGATTCGGACAGTGGTCCGATATGCGTACAGTCTTGTACTGACCGGATCGGTGCGCAAGCCCTAGGATGTAGCTATCGCAATCGTCCGCTTGGCGGACATCTGTCCGAGGAGGCAGGGATGGACCGAGGTGCCCTGGACGGGCTGCTGATCGCCGACTTCTCCCGGATCCTCGCCGGTCCGTACGCCACGATGTTGCTGGCCGACCTGGGCGCCGAGGTCATCAAGGTGGAGTCGCCCGGCGGAGACGACACGCGGACATGGGTTCCGCCCGAGCGCGACGGCGTGTCCACGTACTACCTGGGCATCAACCGCAACAAGCGGTCCATCGCCCTGGACTTCGCCGACCCGGACGACCTGCGGCTGGCCAGGAGGCTGGCGGCCCGCGCGGACATCATGATCGAGAACTTCAAGCCGGGCGGACTGCGCCGGTTCGGCCTGGACTACAAAACCGTCAGCCAGGACAACCCCCGGCTGATCTACGCGTCGATCAGCGGTTTCGGCAGCGGCGCGGGCGCGTCCCTGCCTGGTTACGACCTGCTCGTCCAGGCGGCGTCCGGCCTGATGAGCCTGACCGGGGACGCGGACGGGCCGCCGTACCGGGCCGGCATCTCGGTGTTCGACGTGATGACCGGCATGCACGCGGCCATCGGCATCCTCGCCGCGTTGAACCACAGGCACGAGACCGGCGCCGGCCAGCACGTGGAGGTCAACCTCCTGTCCTCCGCGTTGTCGGCGCTGGTCAACCACACTTCGGCGTACGTGTCCGGCGGAGTCGTGCCCCATCGCATGGGCAACGCGCACCCGAGCCTGTTCCCGTACGAACCGCTGCCGACCGCGGACAAGGACCTGATCGTGATCGCGGGCAACGACGGCCAGTTCCGCAAGCTGTGCCACGAGCTCGGGTTGGCACACCTGCTGTCGGACGAACGGTTCTCGAGCAACGAAGCCCGTACTCGCAACCGGGAAGTCCTCCGGCCGCTGCTGGTCGAGCGCCTCCGGCAGCGTCCCGCCGACGAATGGTTCAAGCAACTGTCGGCCGCGGGCATCCCCTGCGGCCCGATCAACCACGTCGACGGCGGCGTGGCGCTGGCCGAGGAGCTGGGACTGCGTCCGGTGGTCGACGTCCAGGACCTGCCGATGATCCGCAACCCGATCACCTTCAGCGCCACCAGGACCCGGCACGACCTGCCACCGCCCGCACTGGACGAACACGGAGCCGAGCTCCGCGCATGGCTGGAGGAATCGACACCATGACCTACCCCACCTCGATCGGCACGTCGGACGCCGACACCATCAGCCTGCTCGGCCAGAACCTGGCGGACGACCTGATGGGCAAGGTCGGCTTCGGCGAACTGGCGTTCTGGCTCGTCACCCACCGCCGCCCCGGTGCCGGTGAGGCCCGCGTGTTCGAGACGGTGCTGGTGGCGTTGGCGGACCACGGTTTCACGCCCACGGCGATCGCCGCGCGGATGACGTTGTTGTCCGCGCCCGAGTCGATCCAGGGCGCGCTGGCCGCCGGCCTGCTCGGCGGCGGATCACGGTTCCTCGGGGTCACCGAGGACACTGGACGCTTTCTCGCCGCCGTGCTCGCCGAGACCGACACCGATTCCCCGGACTGGGACTCGGTGGCTCGTCAGGCGATCGTCGAACAACGGGCCAAGGGCGGGCTGATCCCCGGGCTGGGTCATCCCGTGCACAAACGGCAGGACCCCCGGACACCCGTGATCATCCGGATCGCCCGGGAGGAGGGCGTCTACGGTCCGCACCTGGCGCTGTTCGAGGCCATCGGCCGGGTCGCGCCGGAGATCCTCGGCCGGACACTGCCCCTCAACGGCGCCGGGGTCTGCGGCGCGGCACTGGCCGACCTCGGCCTGCCCGTCGAACTGCTCCGCGGCTTCGCCCTGCTCGCCCGGACCGCCGGTCTGCTCGGCCACCTCGCCGAGGAACTCCGCCAGCCGATCGCCAACGAGATCTACCAGTCCGTCGACCGCAACGCGCGGTACGTGAATCCGTAACGCCTGCGCGAAGACTCGGTGAAAGCCAGTCTTACCAAGACGTTCACCCGGCACGCCGCCGTAGCGGCCGATCCCGGGAAGATCCACTCCGCCTGCCGTGGCGGCTATCCGGGTGGTTTCTCGCCGTCAAACCAGGCGTTTAGTTGGTTGGTCATTGACAAATCCGGGATGGACTCGACACGCTGCACCTCCCTGTGATCGAAAGGTGGCGCTGTCATGAAACTCCGCTTGGTCTTACCGGTGCTCGCCCTGCTCGTCGGCGTCGGCGTCACGCCCGCCGCGGCAGAGGCGGACCCCGTGATCGCCGACGCCTGTTACACCTGGGGACGCACCCTTTCGGAAGGAGCATCGGGCGACGACGTCCGTCAACTGCAGATCCGGGTGGCCGGTTATCCCGGCTACGGCGGCGTCCTCGGCCTCGATGGACAGTTCGGGCCCGCCACCAAGGCGGCCGTGACCCGGTTCCAGCAGGCCTACGGCCTCGCAGCCGACGGCATCGCCGGGTCCGCGACGTTCACGAAGATCTACGAACTGCAGGACAACGACTGCACACCAGTCAACTTCTCGTACGACGAGCTGAACAACTGCAACTCCGACTGGTCGGGCGGCAACGTCTCCGCGGCGACCGCACGCGCGAACGCCCTGGTGTCCATGTGGAAGCTGCAGGCCATGCGGCATGCCATGGGCGACAGGCCGATCGACGTCAACGGCGGCTTCCGTAGCGTCGCCTGCAACAACGCGGTCGGCGGCGCGCCCGCGAGCCGTCACCTGTATGGCGACGCCGTCGACCTGGGCGCCGGCTCGCAGGGGTTCTGCGCGTTGGCGCGGCAGGCCCGTAACCACGGCTTCAACGAAATCCTCGGCCCGGGCTACACCGGTCACAACGACCACGTCCACGTCGCCCACCGCTCCACCCGCTTCTGGTCCGCCCCGAACTGTGGCGTGTCCCGCGAGGGCATCGAGGCGCAAGGCCCGGTGGACTACTGACCGCCGCGGCCGGCTGGCGACTATCCGTTGCCATCTGGCCGGAAACCGCATGGTGTCACGGCGATCAGCGACCTACGTTGATCGCCGTGATCCTGACCGTTGTGCTGCCGATCCTCATCGGACTCTGCTTCGCCGCCCTGAACTCGCTGATCCCCGAGGCACACCGCCGCAGGTTCAACGCGATCTTCGTGGCGGGCGCGGGGGCGGCGTATCTCAGCGGCGGCGCGATGGGCGGCTGGGAGTTCGCCTTCACCGCTGTGGCGACATACTGCGCGTTCCGCGGACTGGACTCGTGGACGTACATCGGCATCGCCTGGCTGTTGCACACGGCGTGGGACGTCGTGCACCACATCAAGGGCGCGCCGATCATCCCGTTCGCCCACGATTCCAGCCTGGGGTGCGCGATCTGCGACCCCGTGATCGCGATCTGGTGTTTCGCCGGCGGGCCGTCGCTGATCAGACGCAAGCCGGCTCCGGGAAGCACGGTCGAATCCGCCCAAGCCTGACGGGACGCCGCGCCGCCGGTCACGCCTTCACTGTCCTCACCGGACACTGACGGTGTCAGCACACCTCGTCAAGCCGACCCGCCGGACACGTCAGCAGTTGCGCAGGAACCGGTCGAGCACCCGGGTGCCGAACTGCAGCGCGTCGACCGGAACCCGCTCGTCCACACCGTGGAACAAGGCGGAGAAGTCCAGGTCCGCGGGCAGCCGGAGCGGCGCGTACCCGAAGCACCGGATGCCCAGCTGAGCGAACGACTTGGCGTCCGTGCCGCCCGAGAGCATGTAGGGCAGGGCCTTCGCCCCGGGGTCCTCCGCGAGGATGGACGCCGTCATGTGGTCGACGAGGGCACCGTCGAAGGTGGTCTCGAGTGGCGGGAGGCCGACCCATTCCCGCTCGATGTCCGGCCCGAGGATCTCGTCGAGCTCGCGTTCGAAGGCCTCCTGGCGGCCCGGCAGGATCCGGCAGTCCACAGTGGCCTCGGCGACCGACGGGATGACGTTGGACTTGTACCCGGCCTTCAGCATGGTCGGGTTGGCGGTGTCCCGGAGCGTGGCGCCGATCATCCGGGCGATGTTGCCCAGTTTGGCGACCGAGCCCTCGAGGTCGTCCTCGTCCACGGTGAACCCGGTGATGTCGCTGATGCCGTGCAGGAAGTCCCGGACCGAGTCGGTCAGCACGATCGGGAACCGGTGCGTGCCGAGCCTCGTGACAGCCTCTGTGAGTTTGGTAACAGCGTTGTCGTCGTGAACCATGGACCCGTGCCCGGCGCGGCCCCGGGCCCGCAGGGTCATCCAGGCGATGCCCTTCTCGGCGGTCTCGATGAGGTACGCCCGGACACCGTCCTTAACGGTGATAGAGAACCCGCCGACCTCGGAGATGGCCTCGGTGGCGCCCTCGAACAGGTCAGGCCGGTTCTCCACCAGCCATTGCGCCCCGTAGTGGCCGCCGGCCTCCTCGTCGGCGAGGAAGGCGAAGATGATGTCCCGTTTCGGCTGGATACCGTCCCGCTTGAGCCGCCGGGCCAGCGCGAGGGACATGGCGACCATGTCCTTCATGTCGACGGCGCCGCGGCCCCAGACGTACCCGTCCTGAACAGCCCCGGAGAACGGGTGGACGGACCACTCGGAGGCATCGGCGGGAACAACGTCAAGATGCCCATGGACCAGCAAAGCACCACGGCTGGGGTCACTCCCGGCGAGACGGGCGACGACATTGCCCCGGCCAGGCGCCCCCGACTCGACGTACGTGGTCTCGTACCCGACCTCGGCAAGCTTCTCGGCCACGTACTCCGCGGCAGCGCGCTCCCCGACAACGGTGTCCGGGTCGCCGGTGTTCGTAGTGTCGATCCGGATGAGCTCACTGGCGAGCGTGACGACCTCCTCCTCGGCGAGGGAGGTGTCCGGAACGTCAGGCGTGGTGGGTGGCAACGGTGCAGTCACAAGGGCCTTCCTATCACTGATTTCATCGAACCCCACCCCCGATTTGGGATGATCAAGAACCATCCGCTACGCTATGCCCACTGCAGCAAGACCGCAGGTCCGGGTGGCGGAATGGCAGACGCGCTAGCTTGAGGTGCTAGTGCCCGTAAAGGGCGTGGGGGTTCAAGTCCCCCCTCGGACACTCCAGCAGGTGAGATTTCCCCAGCAGCGACAGGTACTTGAACACCCTCATGGTGACGTCGCAGACAGCTGGTTCAGTGCCCCTCATCGGGGGCGGCCATGACCGAACGTGTCGTGGCTCCCGTGATCCCATGGTCGACTAGCAAGGGTTCCTCACGTTCGGGTGACCTTGCCGGGTCGCGTGTGGCGCGGGTGCTTCCGTTGGCCGTCCCGCCCGACCTTCCTGCGGCCCCGCCGGTGGATGTGATCTACGGCATGGGCCGGATCGACGCATCCGGCAGGATCGCCGACCGGGGTGTGACGCGGGCGTTGGGCTGGCAGATCGGTGACCGGCTCACCCTGACCGGCACTCCACGCAAAGTGGTCGCCCGTCGTGACCCGGCCGGCATGCTCGCCCTGGGCCACAAACCCTATGTCGCCATCCCCGCCGCGCTGCGCGCCCGGTGCGGACTGTCCACAGGCGACCGCGTGTTGCTGGCCGCCATGCCCGGCGACGACGTGTTGACCGTCTATCCGTTGAGCACGGTTCACCAGGCCATCCGCGGCACTGTGCCCGGCGAGGGCGGTGACCCGCGATGACCAGCACCCAACCGGACAAGGCGGCCGCGTTGGACGCCGCCCGAGTCGTGTTGGCCGGTATGGGCCTGTCGGCTCAAGACCTGATCACCGAACCCGACACCCGGCCGCTGGCGCCGACGTTCGCCGAGTACATCCCCGTCGTGTCCGCCGCTGTCGGTGCGGGCACCCGCCGGGTCTACGGCTCGTACTGGAACCGCATCCTGACCCAGTGGGCCGAACGTCGCCTTGACGAGCCCACCTCATCGGACGTCCGGGCACTGGTCGAGTACGTCAAAGCCAACGTGGTCCCCCGGCGAAACTCCCGCGGGGGACGCAGCGCCGCGGAACACTTGAT
The DNA here is from genome assembly GCF_013280595.1 of Kibdelosporangium persicum. Lineage (GTDB taxonomy): Bacteria > Actinomycetota > Actinomycetes > Mycobacteriales > Pseudonocardiaceae > Kibdelosporangium > Kibdelosporangium persicum. The sequence goes on along the minus strand of NZ_JAAATY010000006.1, from coordinate 1,255 downwards.
CGCCGCGTTGCGGTGTGTCTACCGGCACGCCGAAGACGACGAACTGATCCACAAGGACGACAACCCCGCGCGCAAGGTCGACAAGCCACGTCGGTTGCCTTCCACCCGCCGTGCGGTCGCGGACAACAGGCTCGCCGAGATCAACACCACCGCGGCGACCACCGGCAACGATCCGGCACTCGACACCCTGTTGTTGCGGCTGCACACCGAAACCGCCTGCCGCCGCGCGGGCGCTCTCGCGCTGCGTCCTCAGGATCTCGACCCCGACCAGTGCCTGATCTTTCTGCGGGAGAAGGGGGAAACGGTGCGGTGGCAACCGGTCTCCCCCACCCTGATGACCCACCTCGTCCACCACGCCGAAGACCGGCACGCACCCCGGGACGGGCAACTGCTGCGCTACCGCAACGGCCAGCCGATCACCTCACGTCGCTATGACCACCTGTGGCACCGCATCGGCCAACACCTGCCCTGGGTAGCGACTCAGCAGATTTCCACGCATTGGTTGCGGCACACCACCCTTACCTGGGTTGAGCGCAACTTCGGCTACGCCGTGGCCCGCGCGTTCGCCGGGCACACCGACAGCGGCAACGAACCCGGCGCCACCGCCACTTACGTGCGCGCCACCCTCCCCGAAATCGCCGCCGCACTTGCCGCGCTCACCGGCGAACCCCACCCCCTCGCCGAGCAGGCCGGAGGTGACCCCCATGACCAGTGATCACGAGACCGACTCGACTCCAGCAAACCCGGTCCACGTCGGTGAGGAATCCGCCACCATCCCGGATTCCAGTGGGTGCGTGAGGCCCGTGGCGGGGACGTGGCGGGAACGGTACCGGGCACAAGAACACGGCCGGCGCCGGTTGGCCGAACGCTACGGCAGCATCCTGCAAAAGCAGTGGGCCGCCGACCCGAACGCGCCCCGTGTGGACGCGCTCAGCCTGCTCTACGCCTTCCTGTTCAAAGCCGGCCCCGCCGCGCTGCGCTCACCCGAACTGGAACACGCCCCACATCTGGAACGCAACGACGCCATCGCCGCCGCGCACATGATCCGCGTCGCCCGTGACGACGCCCGCTACCGCGAAACCGCGGTAATGCGGCACGTCGTGGCGCACGGCGTCACGTGGGGCGAGCTGGCCCACCTGTTGGACACCACACCCGAGGAACTACAGGGCTGGCTACGCCGTCACGGCGAACAACCCGACACCTGGACACGTCCCGGTGGCCCCTCGTCAACGGACACGACCAACCTCTGAACCTC
>NZ_JAAATY010000005.1 GCF_013280595.1 Kibdelosporangium persicum | reverse complement strand
GATGACGGCAACGTCCCGGCCAACACGATCGATGGGGATCTGACCACCCGGTGGTCGGCTGAGGGTGACGGGGTGTGGATCCGGTACGACCTCGGCTCGGCGCAGACGGTCGGGTCGGTGTCCATCGCCTGGCACAAGGGCGACACCCGGCGGGACACCTTCGACGTGCAGCTGTCCGGTGACGGGTCGTCGTGGACGACTGTGCTGGCGGGCAAAACCAGCAGTGGCACCACACTCCAGCCGCAGAACTACGACTTCGCGGACGGCTCTGCCCGGTATGTGCGTGTCGTGGGGCACGGCAACACGTCCAACGACTGGACCAGCATCACCGAGACGGTCGTCAACGGTGCTGACGGTGGTGGGGGTGGTGGGGAGTGTGACTACCCGGCCGACGTGCTGGACCTGCGTAACTGGTACATCGGGCTGCCGATCGGCGAGGAGGAGAAGCCGCTGAACGTCGAGCAGCCGGAGCTGGCCACGTATTCGATCGACCCGTGGTTCCGGGCTGCCCCGGACTGCACGGCGGTGCAGTTCCGGGCGGCGGTCAACGGCGTGACCACCAGCGGATCGAACTATCCGCGTTCGGAGTTGCGGGAGATGTCGGGCAGTTCGAAGGCCAGCTGGTCCTCGACGTCGGGTACGCACACGATGGTGATCGACCAGGCCATCACCGCGGTGCCGCAGGGGCGGCCGAACATCGTCGCCGGGCAGATCCATGACGCCGAGAACGATGTCTCGGTCTTCCGGTTGGAGGGCAGCAAGCTCTACATCACCGACGGCAACAACAAGCACAAGCTGGTGACGGACAACTACGTGCTCGGGACCAGGTTCCAGGCCAAGTTCGTGGTCTCCGACGGTCAGATCAAGGCCTACTACAACGGTGTACTGCAGGCCACGCTGTCGAAGTCCTTCTCCGGCGGCTATTTCAAGGCCGGTGCGTACACCCAGGCCAACTGTGGCAACGCGTCGCCGTGCAGCAACAGCAACTACGGCGAGGTGAAGATCTACAACCTCGCCGTCACCCACGACGACGAGGCAGCCGACCAGACACAGGCCGCCGTGCGGTACGGCTGGGGCACACCGGAGCCGATCTCCGACGAGTTCGACTACACCGGCCCGGTCGACCCGGTGAAGTGGGCCGTGCCGACGGGCGATGTCGGCGGCACGGCCGGATGCTGGGAAGGTCACGCCGGGAACGGACGTCGCTGCGCGAAGAACAGCACCGTCGCGGACGGCATGCTCACCATGCGTGGCGAGGCGAACGGCGACTCGGGCTGGCTGAGGCAGAAGCGTGACGCCCAGTATGGCCGGTGGGAAATCCGGTCGCGCTCCCGCAACATCGGCACGAGCGGCGGGCTCTACCACGCGCTGCACCTGATCTGGCCGACCGCGGGCAACCGCCTGGAGAACGGCGAGTACGACTGGGTCGAGTACTCCGACCCGGACGCGCAGTGCCTGACGGCGTTCCTGCACTACCCGAAGAGTCCGACCGATCGCAAGGAACGCCGCGATCTGTGCCCGGTGGACATGACGCAGTGGCACAACTTCGCGTTCGAGTGGACGTCCGAGGCGCTGGTCGGCTACGTCGACGGGGTCGAATGGTTCCGGTTGTCCGGCGGTGCGGGCTCCGACCGCGGGGACATCCAGGCGATGCCCTCGGGACACCTCAACATCCAGCTCGACAACTTCACCGGCGACGGCGGCCTGCGCCCGGCGGTGTTCGAGGTCGACTGGGTCCGCGTGTACAAGTAGCCCCAACCCCCCTCGTGAGCGTTTATCCGTGTTCTAACCCTGATAAACACTCACGAGGGTTTACGTGGGCGGATGGCGTCGTTCGCCTGCGGCGATTGCCGTCAGGATGGCCACCAGGCCGAGAACCGCGGCGACCGCGACGAAGATCCCCAGGGCGAGTTCGGTGGCATCCAGGCCCCACACCTCCAACGCGGAGAGCGTGATGACCTGGGAGGCGACGAGCACGGCGAGCGCACCGGCGGCGGTGAGCGGCGCGGACGCACGCCGTGCCGTGGATGCCAGCAACACCAGGAGAAGCGCCAGCATCGCCAGGACACCGGCCAGTGTCCACGGACCGGCTTCGAGCAGCCGCGCGACGCCCTGTGCGTTGGTCGGGGTGAAGGGGGCGAGCGAGAACTGCAGTGCGACCTCGGCAGTCGGGCCGCCGCCGGAGGGCAGCTCACTGATCGCGGCATTCAGCGGGATGAACGCACCCACGGCCACCAGCACCGCCCCGGCGGCCTGACCGGCGGCGCTTCCGCGCAGTGCCGCGATCGCCGCGGGCACGCCGAGCACCAGCAGCGGCAGTACCACAATTATGATCGCCTCAAGAGCGCCGCTGCGGCCGGACACCAGCCGGTCCGCGCCCAGCAGCGCCCACAGCAGGTTGGCCATGGTCCCGGCGAGCAGATAGACGGCAGCCGCCCAGACCCCTGCCCGCCGGTGCCGGGAGACCAGCACCACCACGGCGGCGACGGCGACGACCAGCCCGACGATGGCGGCGATCCGCCACTCCGTGGAACCGTTCCGGAAACCGCTGTCGCCGTTGATCACTCGCAGCCACGGCGCACCGAGTTGCAGGCCGGCCAGCGTCGCTCCGGCCAGCACCGCGCCCGGCGTGCCCGGCAGCCGCACCGCCAGCACCGCCGCCGCGGCCAGCACCACCAGCGTGATCACACCGGAAACCCGGCCGGGGAAACCGAAGGCCGGAAGACTGTGCACCACCAGGACCACTGCCGCGACCCCGGCCGCGGCGGCGAACCCCGCCGGGTGCGCGGCCGGCAGCCGCAAGATCCGTGCGCAGACGTCACGCAAAGCCGAAACCCGCCACGCGACCAGTGCGATCAGCAGCACGGCAAGCGGAACCGCGGCGAGCGCCAACGACCTGGTCACGTCGAGGCCTTCCCCGGTCATCAGCGTGGGGATCAGCAGAGCGGCCGGAGGCACCGTGAACAGGGCGGCACCGACCAGTCCGCCGGCGGTGTCCCGGCGTGACACGGCGAGAGCCAGCAGTACGGCCGCCGCGCCGAGGGCACCGATCAGCACCACCGGGACCAGACCAGCCGGCAGCGTACCGACTGCGGCCTCTGCCTCGGTCGCCTTCGCCGCAGGACGGGACGTGCTGGTCGCCAGCGTCCCGAACGGCGACACCCCGGCGCCGACCGCGAACGACGCTGCCATCAGACCGACCAGCGTCGCGAACCTGCCCCACTGTGCGGCCGAGAACAGCGCCAGCGGGACGCACGCGATCGCCACGACCAGCGACGAGATCGCGACCACCGACGCGTCGGCACCGGCCGCGGCCATGATCGACACGGCCAGGACGGGCGCGACGACGCCTGCGCCGGCCAGCCCCGCCGCCAGCCCGCGGACCGCCAGGACGATCAGCGCGATCAGCGGAACGCCGTACAGCAACACCAGAATCGTCACCGGTGACGGCAGTTCCGCCTGTTGTGAAGCGAAGATCGGTCCGTCCGGAATGGACAGGCCGACCAGCACGATCCCGGCCAGGTACGCCGCGAGCAGCACGCTCGCCGTGCCGATCCCGGTCAGCACCGACCGGCCGAGCACCCAGGTCCGTCGCACGTCCGGGTCACCGGCCGGCAGGACGATCGCCGCTCCGCCGACGATCATGGCCAGCACGATCAGCAGCCGCCAGCCCTCCGCGGACGTCCACCCGAACAGCATGACCGCGGCGATCCCGACGAGCGCCGCTGCCACAGCGACGAATACTGCCACGGCCGGCACGTGCGGCCTGCCGTCATCGATGGGGGCGGTAACGGCGTCATCAGGCGCTGTCTCAGTCATACCGTGATTCTCACCGACTCAGGTCACAGTTCGTACCGGAACGTTCCGCTTACGCGCGGCGCGGCGTTGCCGCGACAGTGTTCTGGTCCGGGCTGGCAGGACTGGAGGACACAATGGAGCAACGGGCCGGGCGCCGCGGGACGGTCGTCACGCTCGCGGTCGCCGCCGGTGTTCTGGTGGCGGCGACAGCGTTGTTCGTTGTGCTGTACGTGCGGGAGCAGACCGAGATCAGCCGGGTGGAGGAGCGGATCGCCACGGCCGAGGTCTCGATCGCCGGCGGCAACGAGCGTATCACTGTCATGAAGTCCACAGTGGACGAATTGGACGCCGAGCGCGCCCGGCTGACCACGATGAACGCCGAACTGCACGCGTGTGCCGACGCCGCCAAGGATTCCGTCGCGGCCGCGCGGCGGGCGAACGAGGCGGCCTTCGGCGCGGCGATGGGCAAGGCCTTCGTTCACTGCAGGAGGTGACCGCATGCACACCATGAGATACGAAACCGAACTGAACGGATATCGCCCGTTCGTACCACCGCCCCTTCCGCCGGGTCCGGTGTCAGGTGTTCGGGACGGAGTCACCACGTTGATCGTGCTCGCCTCGTTGTTCCTCGTGTCGGCGGGGATTTTCGTGACGCTGTTCCTGATCGCGCGCGGTGATCACGCGAACGCGGTGGCACGGCTGGAAGAACGGCGAAGCGAACTCGCCGAAGTGGACGAACGGGTGGCGTCCGCGGAGGCCGGGCGCCGCCGGGCCGACGAGCGCAACACCGTGCTGAAGTCGGACAACGCGGCCATGTCCGGATGTGTGAAGGCGATGCGGCACTACCTGTGGGACGGTCTGGCGGACTCACGGCGCGCTGCCGCCGCACGTGACTTACTCACCAAATGCGGGTAGCCGTTCCGGACCGCGCCCCTGGGCAATAAGCTTGCCGCGCAACGACTGGGAGGGTCGAGCATGACCGACACGGTCTCCGTGGACGCGGCACCGGAACTGTTCGGGCCGTACCGGATCGACGAACTGCTTGGCCGGGGTGGCATGGGTGAGGTGCACCGTGCCTTCGACACCGTGCACGAGCGATATGTGGCGCTGAAACGGTTGCCGTTGCTCGCGGGCCGGGAGTTCGAGAACCGGTTCCGGCGTGAGGCCAGGATCGCGGAGCAACTCCGCGCGCCGCACGTGGTGCCGGTCCACGCGCACGGCGAGATCGACGGCCGGCTGTACATCGACATGCGGCTCATCGACGGGCCGGACCTGAAACGGCTGCTGGCCGACGGGCCGGTGCCGCCGGAGCGGATCGTCGAGATCCTCTCCCAGGTGGCCGTCGCCCTCGACGCCGCGCACGCGCGATCCGTGCTGCACCGGGATGTCAAGCCCGCCAACGTGCTGCTGGACGCCGACGGCACCGCGTACCTCGCTGACTTCGGCATCGCCCGGCTGTTCACGCCGGACGTCACCCGGCTGACCGAGACCGGCGACGCCGTCGGCACGCTGGACTACATGGCGCCGGAACGCCTGACGGAGGGCGAGGCGGGGCCGGCGTCGGACGTGTACTCGTTGGCGTGCGTGCTGTTCCAGTGCCTCACCGGACGGGTTCCGTTTCCCGCGGCGGACTCGGTCGGCAAGCTGACGGCCCAGCTCAACGACCCGCCGCCGGCGGCGTCACTGTTCGACCGCTGGATCCCGCCCGCGATCGACCTGGTCATCCAGACCGGGATGGACAAGGACCCGCGCCGCCGTTATCCGAGCGCGGGCGAGCTGATGGCGGCAGCCGCCGCGATCCTCACCGAGGCACCGGCGAGTGCGCCTCCCGACCCGCCGAGCACCGATGATCACGGCCAGGCGTACTTCGTCCGGCTGTTGGCCGCTGTCGGCGCGGGACACGGTGACAGCCAGCGCACCGCGCCCTCCGCACAGGCCCGTCAAGATGTCGGTACGGACAGCACCGACGTGATCCGGGACCAGTGCCCGTATCCAGGCTTGCAGAGCTTCGGCGCGGCGGACACCCAGTGGTTCTTCGGCCGCGAGCAGGCCGTGCGCGACCTGCTCGCCCGGTTGTCCCGGCAGCGGGACTCCGGGCCGCTGGTCGTGGTCGGCGCCTCGGGCGCGGGCAAGTCGTCACTGCTGCACGCGGGGCTGCTCGCCGCGCACGCGGGCGCCGGCGGAATGGCGCCGCAGCTGGCCATGACTCCCGGCGAACGGCCGATCGCCACGTTGGCCGCGCGCATGGCGACCTTCGTCCGTGCCGACCCGAATCGCCTGGCCTGGCAACTGTACGAGCAGCCCGCGTCGTTCCGTGCGATGTGCCAGGCGGCTGTCGCACGCGCGGACGCGCCGATGCTCATCGTGGTCGACCAGGCCGAGGAGTTGTTCACGCAGTGCGCTGATCCCCGTGAGCGTGAAGCGTTCGCCACCGCGCTCGCGAACGCGTGGCCGGCGCGGGTCGTGCTCGCGATGCGTGCGGACTTCGTGGAGCACTTCATCAGGCTGCCTTCGCTGAAGCCGTCGCTGGCCGCGCCGTTCGTGCTGGGGCCGATGACCGCCAAGGAGCTCGCGCGCGTGATCGTCGGCCCCGCTGAGGCAGCGGGTCTCGAACTGGAGCCCGGCCTCGTCGACCGGCTGATCACCGACGTCGGCGCGGGTGACGATCTCGGCGCGCTGCCCCGGCTCGCGCACGCGCTGCGCGAAACGTGGCGCAACAGGACAGGCAACCGGTTGACGCTGGCGGGATACCAGCAAACCGGCGGGGTCGACCGGGCCGTGGCGTTGACCGCCGACACCATGTACGCGCGGCTCAACGAGTACGACCGGCACGCGCTGCGGGCGGCGGTGCTGCGGATGATCACGTTGCTCGACGGCGGCGGCATCGCCCGGCGCTGGGCACACCGCGCGGAGGTGCCCAACCGTGTCGTGGAAAGCCTTGTCGCCGTCCGGCTTGTCACGATCGACCGGGACTACGTCCAGTTGTCCCACGACGCGTTGCTGACCGCGTGGCCGCGGTTGCGGGGCTGGGTGGAGGAGGACCGGCAGGGTCTGCTCGTCCGCCAGCAGCTCGGTGTGGCCGTCGCCGGCTGGCGGACCAGCGGCCGGGACCGGTCGGACGTCTACCGCGGCGCCCGGCTCGCCGCCGCGCAGGAGTGGGCGGCCGGCCGGACCGACCTCACGCCGGACGAGCGCGCGTTCCTGCGGGCCAGCGACCGGGAACGGCGGCGCCGGACCCGGCAGCTGCAAGGTGTCGTCGCCGGGCTGGCGATCCTGCTCGTCGGCGCGCTCGTCGCGGGCGTGCTCGCGATGGTCGCACGTGCGGAGGCCGAGCAGGGCCGCCAGGACGCGGAGTCGCGGCAGCTGGCGGCGGAGTCGCGGGCCGAGGCCGAGGTGAATCCGGTCAGTGCCATGCGCAAGGCGGTCGAGAGCTGGCGGGCCGGCCCGACCATGGAGGCACGGGGCGCGCTGCTGTCCGCGCCGCTGATCACCTACCCATCCGCGTTCTCAACTGGACTGTCCAATGTGTCCTCGGTGGACGTCAGTCCGGATGGCGGGCTGGTCGCGGTCGGCTCGGGCGAAGGCAGGATCGTGCTGTGGGACACCAAGGCCCGCAAGCCCGTGGACACCGGCATCACCGCGAAGGGCTTCGTCTCCGTGGTGCGGTTCTCGCCCGACGGAACGCTTCTGGCCACCTCGGACGCCGACCGCGACGGCGACGTCGGTGCCAGTTCGGTGCGGATCTGGGATGTGGCCACCGGCCGCCAGGTGGCGCAGCTGGCCAACAACCTGCCCGCCATCGGTCAGCTCGCCTGGCGCCCGGACGGGCAGGCAGTCGCCGCCCTGTCGTTGCAGCAGGACGACACGCGGGGTGTCGGCGAGTGGGATCCCCGCTCCGGCAAGCTGATCAGGACGATCGCCAAGGGCGTTGTGGACGCGTCCAGCATCGCCTACAGCACGACGGGCGACCGGCTGGCGATCGGCCGGGGTGACGGCAGCGCCGAACTGTGGGACACGGCCGCGGCCACCCGGGTCAGCAGGCGAACCGAGCACGCCGACGCCACGACCAGGCGCGGGCCCGGTGGGCTCATGCCGGTCCAGGTGACGTTCTCGGGGCGGCTGCTCGCGACTTCCAGTGTGCTGGACAACATGATCCGGCTGTGGGACCCGAGGACCGGCGAGCCGGTGCTGGCCTTCCCGGACGTCACGCGTCAGGCGGACTCGGCCGGGGCGGCGGGACCGAGCTCGCTGATGTTCACGCCGGACGGCAGGACCCTGTACACCAACAGCGATCTCAACTCGATCACCGCGTGGGACCCGGGCAACGGGACGTTCCTCGGCAACCTGCCGCAGGGGCTGCGCAAGGGCACCACGGTCGGCCTGACGGTCGTCGCGATCACCGTCACCCGGGACGGCCGTACCTGGGTGGCCGCGAACAGCGACGGCACCGTGCAGCGTTGGCACACCAACACGAACTGGTACAACGATCCCGGTGCGTCGGTGATGAGCCTGGCGTTCCGCCCTGGCGGCAACGAGATCGCGGCCGGTGACGCCGACAGTGGACTGTACACATGGGACACCGTGTCGGGGGCGGAGATCACCAGGACGACCGAGCAGAGCGGTGGGGTCCTCGCCATCGCCTACACCCCTGACGGCACACGGATCACCGGCGCGGGCAATGCCACGTTCACCGTGACGCCGCCCGAACGCGGGGCCACGTCACGCAAGGTCGCCCTGCCTGGCCGGTTGTTCATCGGCCGGGGTGCCATGGCCGTGTCCCCGGACGGCCGGTGGATCGCCGCGACGCACCAACCGGCGGACCCCGCGCTCGCCGCCCAGGATTTCAGGATCACCGTGTGGGACACCGCGACCCTCACCGAGCGCGCCGTGCTCGAGATGGGCCGGGAATGGCCGTTGGACCTGACGTTCTCGCCCGACGGCGACAAGTTGCTGGCGCTGACCAGTTCGTCGGGCACCGGGGTCGCCGGCAGTGACCCGGACGGCAGCGACACCGCGGCGGGCATGGTGACGTGGCGGACTCCCGGCTTCACCGGCGAATCCCGGACTCCGCTGGGCGGGAACACGCTCAACACCGTGGTCTACACGCCGGACGGCAGGTCGTTGATCACCGCGGGGATCAGCGGGCTGCTGCAGATCCGGGACGCCGCCACCGGCCAGGTGCGCAAACAGTTCGGCCAACACCCGTCCATGGTGCGCCGGATCGCGATCTCCCCGGACGGCCGTACGCTCGCCTCGGTGACCGCCGAGGACTCCACCATCAGGCTGTGGAACCTCGCCGATCCGGAACCTGGCCTGGCCGCGAACCTCAACGCCCACCTGTCGTCGCTCAACGACATCGTGTTCTCCCCGGACGGCACCCGGCTGGCCAGCGGCGGGACGGACACCAACGTCGCGGTGTGGCGCCTGGACCCGGCGGACGTCACCCGCCAGGTGTGCACGAGCCTGCTCGACGCGGCCCCGGACGACCTGGGCACCACCGGCTGCCGCTGACGTATTCTCGGCTCCTCCCCGAGGAATCGTCCGGGGATCGTCTGCGAGGAGCGGGATGCTGCAGGCCATGGTGCGCGGGAGCGATCTGCACCCGGTGCGTGTCGAGTCGGGTGAGCGTCTGGTGTTCGGTCGTGACCCGCACGGCAGCCCGCAACGGCCCGGCCGCGTCGCCCTGCGGCTGCCCGGCTGCGCCCCGCACGTCTCGGGTGTGCTCGCCGAGCTGGTCGTCGGTCAGGAAGCCGCGATGCTGCGGTGGCTGGGCGCGGGGGAGGGGCGGCTGTCGAGCCTGCTGGACGCGCCCGGCGGGGCCCGGCGGGTGACGCTGGTCCGTGGCATGTCGGCCATGCTCGACCTGGGCAAGAACGAACTCGTTGTGCTGGCGGGCAAACAGGTCGGGCACGACCTGTACACCGACCTGTTGCTGACGTTCGCCATCACCGCGCGTGACGCGAGCACCGGCGAATCGCTCACGCCCAGCCGCAGGGACACCGAGCACAAACCGCACATCCGCAAGGGACAGCTGGCGAGGTACTCCAAGGAGTGGTACGTCGCCCTGGCGCTGGCCGAGCCGTGGCTCACCGGCGACGACGACTCACCCTTCCCGCCGACGAATCGCCGGATCTACGAACGCGTGCGCGAATGGCGCGCGGGCGACGCCTGGAACCTCGACCGCACCCAACGTGTCGACGACGCGATCCGTGTCATCGCCCGCGTCGCGTTCGGTGAACTGGCCGACCCGTACTCCGAGGCGCGGCAGGGCCGTATCCAGAACCCGCGCTTCGCCGTCGGCAAGCGGATCGCCGAATACCGCTTGGTGACGGCCGAGGACCTGGCCGAGGTGCACAACGCCCGTTCCTGAGATCGGGCGTGTGGGACCGCCTCAGCGGGTACTCGAAGGCCGTGAACGAACCCAAGGGGCACGTGGTGGTGTTCGCTCCCTCCCCCCAGCTCACGGTGACGGTCGAGGAACTGCACGGCACGCCGGATCTCCATCTGCATCCTGGTGGCCAGGGCGTCTGGCAGGCCAGGATGATCGCCGCGCTCGGCACGCGCGTCGTGCTGTGCTGCTGTTTCGGCGGCGAGACGGGCGAGGTGCTGCGTCATCTGGTAGGCGGTGAGGGCATCGAAGTCCGGGAACGACCCGTTGCCGCTCGCAACGGCGGTTACGTGCATGACCGTCGTGACGGGCAGCGCGAAGAGATCGCGGAGATGCTGCCGGACGCGTTGACCCGGCACGAACTCGACGACCTGTACGAGCTGACCTTGCTGTCCGCTTTGGAAGCAGGTGTCGCCGTGCTGAGCGGCGCGTCCGACGAGCCGAACAGACAGGTCGTCCCCGCGTCGATGTACGAGCGGCTGACCAAGGACCTGACGTCCAACGGCTGCAAGGTGGTCGTCGACCTGTCCGCCGACCGGTTGGCCGCCGCGCTCGAAGGCGGGCCGACGGTGGTCAAGGTCAGCCACGAGGAGCTGCTGTCGGACGGCCGGGCGAGCGATGACTCCGTGCCGGCCTTGCTGAAAGCGGCCCGGGACATCGCGGCCAAGGGCGTGCACCTGGTCGTGATCTCTCGTGCCGCGGAGCCCGCGTTGGTCCTGCTGGACGGCGAGGCGTTCCTGCTGGACGCCCCCAGCCTGGAGCCGGTGGACAGTCGTGGCGGCGGTGACTCCATGACCGCCGCCCTCGCGGCTGGACTGGCCCAGGGCATGGACCAGACCGAGGCCCTGCGGCTCGGCGCCGCCGCGGGCGTGATCAACGTGACCAGGCACGGTCTGGGAACCGGAGGCGACCAGGCCGTGCGGACCCTGTCCGAACGAGTCTCCCTGCGCCGTATCGACACCGAGAAACCCGACACTGGGAAACCTGACACGGGGAAGTCTGACACGGGGAACGAAGACGGATGACGCCACGCGTACTGATCACCAACGACGACGGCATCGATTCGCCCGGCCTCGCCACTTTGGCACGCTGCTCGGTGGAACTGGGCTGGGACACCGTCGTGGCCGCCCCCGCCGAGGAGTCGAGCGGCACCAGCGCCGGGATCACGGCGGCGGCACGAGACCGCCAAGTCGTTGTGCGACAGAGTGAACTAGCGGGGCTGAGCGACGTCGAAACCTATGCGGTCGAAGCGAGCCCAGGTCTCATCGCGCTGATCGCGTGCCATGACGGCTTTGGTGACCGGCCGACGCTGCTGTTGTCCGGCGTGAACCGTGGCGCCAATGTCGGCCGTGCGGTCCTGCATTCCGGAACCGTGGGCGCGGCCCTGACCGCGGGGATCAACGGCGTGCCCGCGGTGGCCGTGTCCCTGGACGTCGGCCTCGCCGAGGACGTGGAACTCCGCTGGGACAACGCATCCCGCATCCTGGCCGGCCTCCTGCCCGCGGTGGCCCGGCTCGCGGGCAGCCCGGTGCTGAACGTGAACGTGCCCAACACCGAACAGGTGGGCCCGCTGAGGTGGGCCCGGCTGGCCACCTACGGCCAGGCGCAGACCAAGATCAGTCGCGCTGACCCCGGCACCATCGAGGTGACGACGATCGAGGTGGAAGGCGAACTCGAAGAAGGCACGGACGCCGCCCTGCTGGCAGCAGGCCACGCGACCATCACACCCTTGTACTCCGTCACCGAGGACGACGATTTGATCGGTTCCGGCCTGCTCGCGGACTGACGAGGTTCACTGCTGAGGACCATCCGGCAGGTCGCGTGAGTGGGCGAGCAGTCGGGTGAGCAGCGCGGTCAGGGTGGCGCGCTCGTCGGAGTCCAACGGAGCCAACAGGTTGTCCTGGACTGCGTCGAGCACCTGGTCCATGCGGCGTAGCTGACGAGCACCGGCCTTGGTGAGGCTGACGACGTTGCGCCTGCGGTCGTCGGGGTCGGGCGTGCGTTCGACGTAGCCCTGCGCGGTCAGTTCGTTGACCGCGGCCACGACGTCGCTGCGGTCCACGCCGCCGCGCCTGCCGAGGTCGATCTGGCTGGCCGGTCCGAACTCGTCCAGTGCGGCCAGGATGCGGTAGTGGTATCCGCGCGCGCCGGCTTCGGCGAACCCGTCGGACACGATCCGCCGCGCGTGCACGGCGAGCTGCGTGATCAGGAAGCTCGGCTTGGTCACCAGCCGCTCGGGGATCTCCGCCACGGCGCTCACCCTAACACTGTTGGTAGCACCAACGAAGGTGTGTATAGTTGGTTGAGCCAACGTTGGTGCGACCAATGAAAAGAGGAAGTCATGTCATCGCAGGACCAGCTCGAAGTCGGCAGTTTGTTCGCGCGCCTGTCGCGTGTTCTGGATGAGGCGCGGTACGACGACATCGGCACGGTGTACGCCGACGACATCGTGGTGCGTTCCCCGAAGAGCGGTGAGATCCAAGGTCTCGCCAACGTGATCGCGTTCCTGCACCGCAATCACGACAACGACGTGCTCACCCAGCACATCCACGGCGACGTCCTGGTCACCATGAACGGTGACGAGGCCGAGGCGTCGGCCAACCAGGTCACGTACTTCTACCGCGACGGCGCCCCGCCGCACCAGACGAGCGGGCTGCGCGTCGCATACCGAGCCACCCGTACCCCGGCGGGCTGGCGGTTCCACGAGGGACGGATCGACCTCGCATGGACCAAAAAGGACTGACAGCGACAGCCGTTCCCTGGCCGAGACCGGCCTCGCTTCAGGCGTCGAGCGTCGCGGCGACCAGCTCCCGCCAGTCCGCCTGCGTGCCCTCCTGGCTCGTCTCGGCGAACCGGGCGTCGCCGAGACGCTGCCGCACGGCCTGTTCGATCCGGGCCTCGTCCGGGTGGGAACGGTTGGGCAGGCCGCGCACGCTTGCGCTCGCCGCGAGCAGCCGTGCCGCCTGTTCGTACTGCTCGCAGCGGAGGGCAAGGTCGGCGACTCCGACGAGCACCTGCGCGACCGCGGGGGCGGCCCTGGCTTCGGACGCCGCCTCACAGGCCGCCGCGCGGTGGGTACGGGCAACGCTGAGATCGTCCGTGAGGTAGCCGAGCATGTCGTGGGTCGCCGCACGGACGGCGGCCACCTGCTCCGAGTCGGTACCGAGCAACGTTGTCGCGACGCGGAGTTGCCGGTGTGCCTCCTCGGTGTCGCCGTTCCAGCGTGCGAGTTCCGCTTTCGCCATGGCCAGTTCGGCCAGCGCGTCCGGCCAGACGACCCGTTTCGCGTACTGCTCCGCCTCCGCCAAGGCGGCCGCGCTCGACGTTTCGTCGCCCAACAGCCAGTACAGCTGGGCCTGGCGCGACCGCAGGGGGATCACGTCCTCGATGGCACCGATCTCGATGACGACAGCGATCGCCTGTTCGCAGTACTCGCACGCTTCGGCGAACTCGCCGCGCACGGCGGCTCGCTCCGCCAGTTCGGTCAGGGCGAACGAGATCCCGAACCGTTCGCCGATCGCGCGGAACTCGGCGAGCGCCGTCCTGAGGTACGCGTCCGCGTCCCGCCCGCCGTGGCCGAGCACGATCCGCATCTTGCCCAGATGCAGCCGGCCCAGCGCACGCACCCAGAGGTCTTCGCTGTCGAGCAGTGGTTCCCACGCGGGCAGGAACGCGTCCGGCTCCCGCACCATGCGAACCAGTGGCTCGAGCAACGCCAGCAGCGGATGACTGTGCCGGCCGCGCCCATAGAACCGGTGCGCCTGGTTGATCCACTCCGCCGCCTCGTGTTCGGAGCGGCGCCCGGCGCTCAGGAACATCGAGACGATGGCGTACACGATGGCGCGGACCTCGTCGGGCACCTCGCCGGGGACGGCGGCGGCCGCGGTGACCAGCTCGTTGCCCTCGGCCTTGTGTCCGCCGAGCCACCAGTACCAGCCGGCGGCCGCCGCGAGCCGCATCGCCTCATGCGCCTCACCGGCCGCGATCGCACCACGCATCGCCGCACTGATGTTGTCGTGCTCGGCCTCGAGCGCGGCGAGCCATTCCACTTGCTCGGCGCGGCGCAGATGAGGTTCCGCGGACTCGACGAGCTCGATGAAGTACGCCAGATGCGCCCGGCGCACGGAGTCCGATTCCCCCGCCTCGGCCAGCCGGTGGGCCGCGTATTCCTTGATCGTGCCGAGCATGCGGTAGCGCGGCACCGTGCCGCCCTCGGCGATCAGCAGGGATTTCTCGGTCAACGCGGTCAGCAGGTCGAGCACCTCGCCCGTGTCCGCCGCGCAGATCCACTCGGCCGCGTCCAGGTTCGCCCCGCCCGAGAACACCGACAGCCTGCGCAGCACCATCCGTTCGGCGTCGGTGAGCAACTCCCAGCTCCAGTCGATCACCGCGCGCAGTGTCCGGTGCCGCGGCAGCGCGGTCCGGCTGCCGCCGGTCAACAGCCGGAACCGGTCGTCGAGCCGGTTGGCGAGCTGGTCGAGGGGCATGGTGCGCAACCTGGCCGCGGCCAGTTCGATCGCCAGCGGCATGCCGTCCAGCGCCCGGGCGACGCGCGCCATGGTCACGGAGGTGCGGGCGCCGGTCGTGAGATCCTTGCGCACCGCGCCGGCCCGGTCCCGCAGCAGCCGGACGGCCGGGGAGGACTCGATCGCGCCGGGGTCGGCGTTCTCCGCGGGCAGGGCCAGCGGCACGACCTGCCACAGCGCCTCGCCGGTGATGCCGAGCGGTTCCCTGCTCGTGGCCAGAATCCGCAGCCGGCGGCACGCGCCGAGCACACGATGGGCGAACGTGGCCGCCTCCTCGATCACGTGCTCGCAGTTGTCCAGGATCAGTACCGTCTCCCGATCGCGGATCGCGGCGATGAGGCCGTCCGTCAGGTCCGCGTGCGGTGTCCCGCCGAGCAGCGCGTCCCGCAGGCCGAGCGCGGCGAGCGTCGCCTGCGCCACGTCACCGCCCGTGCCGAGGGCTGCCAGTTCGACCAGCCACGCTCCGTCCGGCAGGTTGCCGAGCAGCGTGCGCGCGGTTTCCGTGGCCAGCCTGGTCTTGCCTGAGCCGCCCGGCCCGATCAGGGTGGTGAGCCGATGCTCGCCGATGAGCCGGCGGACCGTGGTGACGTCGGCGTCCTTGCCGACGAAGCTGGTCAGCTCGGCACGCAGATTGTGGTGGGGAGTCTCGTCGCGCCGTCCCACCTCGCCGCGCAGCAACGCGACGTGTAACGAGGACAGCTCCGGTGACGGGTCGACCCCTAGCTCGTCGGCGAGGGCCTCCCGCGCACGCTGGTACACCTGTAGCGCCTCGGAGCTGCGGCCCGCCGCGATGAGAGCACGCATCAGCGCGGCGACCAGCCGCTCCCGTACGGGGTGCGTGGCCACCAAGCCGGTCAGCTCCGCGACCAGTTCCGCGCCGTTGCCGAGGCTGATCTCCGCGTCGCACCGGTCCTCCAGCGCGGCCAGGCGCAGTCTCTCCAGCCGGGCGACCGCCGCGTCGAATGCCGCGCTGTCCTGCGGACCGACGTCCTGCATGGCCGCGCCACGCCACAACGAGAGAGCTTCACCCAGCAGTTTCGACTGCTGGAGGTGATCCCCGCCGCGTGCCTGGCCGACGAGGTGTTCGAACCGCACGGCGTCGACAGCGTCGGGTTCCACCATCAGCCGGTAGCCGTCCGGCTGTCCCTCGACGACCCCTGCCGGCAGCACCTTCCGCAGCCGGGAAGCCAGCCGTTGCAAGGCGTTCGCCGACTCGGCGGGCGGATTCTCACCCCAGATCCAGTCGATCAGCGTCGCCTTCCGCACCACGCGGCCGGGTTCCAGCGCGAGGGCGGTCAGCAGCGCGCGCAGCCGGGCGCCCGGCACGTCGGCGACGGTGCCGTCATCCGCGCGAACCTGGAAGGACCCCAGCAGCCCGATCTGCACCCGGCCGATTTTGCCACGCGCGACCGGCGGTACGCGGTTCGACCGTGGCCGCTGACCTGGGCGGTCGGTTACAGTCCACTGTAGACGCACCGCCATCGTCCACAGTGGACGATGGCGAAAAAGGGGGGACGGGCCGTCGTCGAGGGGGGAGGGGCGGCCCGTCCCGCACAGTTCGCGCTCGTCGGACTGGGGGTGGTCCGGCGAGGCCGCGCCAATACTAACAAGCGAAGCCGGTGCTGGCAACGGTTCGTGTATGTCCTAACCGGACGTGTGACGCGGTCCGCTCGCGTCGGCCCGGCCACCTGCGGAGCATGGTGGTGGTCACATTTCCGGTCACCCTTGCTTTATACCCCCGGCCGGTATATAACCTCAGGACGTGTAGATACCCCATAGGGGTATGAACGGAGGGTTGTGATGTCGGAAGCGCATGAGCACCAGGGTCATGCCGTGGTCACCTGGTCCACGGCCGCGTCGGCCACGCTGCACTGCCTGACTGGCTGTGCCATCGGCGAGGTGCTCGGCATGGTCATCGGCACGTGGCTCGGTCTGCACGACGTCGCGACGATCGCGCTGGCCGTCGCCCTCGCCTTCGTGTTCGGCTACGCGCTGACGATGCGCGGCGTACTCAAGGCGGGCCTGACCGTGAAGCAGGCGTTCAAGGTGGCGCTCGCCGCGGACACCGTGTCGATCGCGGTCATGGAGATCGTGGACAACGCCGTGATGATCGGCGTTCCCGGCGCGATGGACGCCGGCCTGGCCAGCCCGCTGTTCTGGGGTGCGTTGGCGTTCGCGCTGGTGGTGGCGTTCGTGATCACGCTGCCGGTGAACAAGTGGATGATCGGGCGCGGTCGCGGGCACGCGGTCGTGCACGCCCATCACCACTGACGATGCAGACAGGTGTCCGGTCCGCGGGCCGGACACCGTCGTCAGCGCTTGAGGCGTGCGGCGAGCCAGGCGAGGGCCAGCGGATACCGGTAGTCGATGCCGCTGTGGCCGGCGTCGAACAACTCGAAATGGATCCGGTCGTCGGGCAGGCCTGCCTTGGCCAGTTCGGTGCGGAACGCCTGGGCGCCGAGGTCCAGGTACCACTCGTCCCGGCTGCCCGCGTCGATCCACACGGCTCGCCATGACCGGATCTCGTCCAGGTGCCGTCCGGCCATCCGCACTGGGTCCCAGTCCAGCCACCGCTGCCACTGGTCAGGCTTCAGCGCACCGGTCACGGGGTCGAACGGCAGTTCGGGCGTGCCGTCCTCCCGCGCCGAGAAGCACGCGGACAGGCAGAGCAGTTCCAGCAGAGTCTCGTCACCGGGCTTGGTGAACGCCGGACGCGACCGGAAGTCCGCCCACCAGCGCATGATGTCGTGGTCGTGGTTCCGCAGCGCGCGGGCCGCCGCTCCGAAGCTGTTGATGTAGCTCAGTTCGTACAAGGCGTCCCCGGCATGCGTGGCCAGTGCGCCGAACAGGTCCGGTCTCAGCATCGGCGTGATCATCGCCCCGAACCCGCCCGAGGACTTGCCTGCGATCGCACGGGAGTCGCGGTGCGGAATGGTCCGGTAGTTCTCGTCCACCCACGGCACGATCTCGTCGCACAGGTACGAGTGGTAGCGGCCGGTACCGGGGGAGTCCACGTACTGCGAGCCGCCGAAGGTGGTCCAGGCGTCGATGTAGACGACCACGCAGCCGGGTGCGCCGCCCGCGAAGACGGCGTCCGCGGTCTCCACGAACGGCTGGCGGTACGGCATCCGGTTGGCCCACATCGACAGGTGCCCGGTGAAGCCCTGGATCACGTACACGGCGGGATACCGGGTGGTCGTGTCGTCGTAGCCCGGCGGGACGTACACCCACAGCGGCCGCTCATGCGGGTCGCCGAGGGGATTGTCCCGCAACAGCACGGAGTCCAGGGTGTGCCGGTCGAGCCGGCCGGCGAGTTCGGTCTCCCAGGGCAGCATGCCGGCCAGTCAAGCACGCGGCGTGAAGCGATGTCAGTCGCTCACCGGCCCTCGTCCCGGTGTGTCACTATCACCTTTCCGGTTTCCGGCGATCCGGGTACAGTCGGGGGCGGGGTCCGAATGCTGGGGCAGGACTCCGCAAGTGTCTGTCAGGACTAGACGGGGGTGGATTTCATGATCGAGGACGTGGACCTCGAGATCGCGTTCGAGCCGTATTCGGAAAGCTACGAAGAACCCATCGACAAGATCTTCGGGTTCGTCCAGCGGGCCGAGGGGTAGATTCCCCGGAATCGGTTCCCATGACTCACGAGACCGTCCGGGTCCGGGTTTCCGCGTGCGGTGTGTCCTTCTGGGATTCCGGGAAACTCGTCTGGGACGATACTGTCGGGCACCGTCAATTCGCTCTGGTTGACGGTGCCGAGGCATTGTTGCGCTGGTTCTCGGAGTGGAAGCCGCTGGGCTCCACGGACGCCATGACCGGTGATCCGGTGCTCCGCGAACGCTATACGAAGATCGCCCGGATCTTTCTGGACAGCAACATTCTCGTCGCGGAAGGATCGCCTCGGCACCGGCTCGAGGAGTCGATCGTCTCGGCATGGCGGCCGTGGGGCAGGCTGGCGCCCGCGTTCCACTTCTCCGTGCGTAATCTCGCAGGTGAGGCGGCGAAGTCCCCCGAGGACTACGACGTCATGCTCGCCGAGAACCTCAAGCACGGACCAGCGCCGCGCGCGCACCGTAGCTTCGCCGGCGCTCCGGTCGTCCGGTTGCCCGACGGGTCTGCGGCGAACTGGCGCGAGCGTGATCTCGTCGAATTGCTGTACCGCAGGCGAAGTGACCGCACGTTCGTCGACAAGCCGATTCCGCTGGAGTCGGCGGCCGCCCTGCTGAAAGTCTCCGCGGGCATTGTGGAAATCGATGAGCGATCGCAGACGGTGTTCAAGACCTCGCCTTCGGGGGGTGGCCGGCATCCGACCGAGGTTTATGTCTGCGCGCGGGCGATCGACGGGGTGGAGCCGGGGATTTATCACTACAACCCCACGGCCCACGTTCTCGAGCGGATCGGCGGACCGTGCGGTGACGACGACATCGCCCGCATCGTCTGTGAACAGTCCTGGGTCGACAATTCGGCGATGGTGGTCTTCTACACCGCGGTCCTGGATCGCAGCATGTGGAAATACCACACACCACGGACCTACCGGGTGCTGCACTTCGATGTCGGACACCTCAATCAGACGGTGTACCTGCTGGTCACCGCGTTGGGCCTGGGGATGACGTTCACGTCGGCGATCCGTGACGAGCTGGTGGAGGACCTGCTCGGTCTCGATCCCGCCGGGGAACTGGTGATGGGCTGCGCGGTGATCGGTACCAAGGCGTGAGCCGGCCGACGTCGGCGCCCGAGCGCGTCGGCTACCGGGAAGTGCTCGCGAACCGCGAGTTCCGGGCGCTCTTCTTCGGCCGGAGCCTGTCGACGGCCGGGGACTACCTGGCGCGAGCCGCGTTGATGATCGCGGTGTACGAGCGGACCCAGTCCGCCGGCCTGATGGCCGTGACGTTCGCGCTGACCGTGGTCCCCGACCTGCTCGGCGGCCCGCTGCTGGCCGGCCTGTCCGACCGGTATCCCCGCCGGACCGTCATGATCTGGGCGGACGTGGGCCGGGCGGCGCTGCTGCTGTGCATGGCGATCCCCGGAATGCCCCTGGCCGGGCTCTGGATCCTGCTGATCGCCGCCCGGTTGCTGGACACACCGTTCACCAGTTCGCACACCGCCACCATGTCCGTGGTGCTGACCGGCGAACACTTCGTGACCGGCACCTCCATGAACCTCATCGTCGGGCACCTGGGCTTCGCACTGGGGTACGGGTTCTCCGGGGTGGCGGTCGGCTGGCTGGGCATCGGCACGGTGCTGGTGCTCAACGCCGGCACCTTCCTGGCCTCCGCTGTCCTGCTCCGCGTCGGGCTGGCGTACCGGCCCGCGACGGCAGCCGGGACGGACGCGGGTCCGTGGCTCGCTTCGCTGCGTTCGGCCGTCGGATTTGTCGCCCGGCATCGGAGGCTACGGGTACTCGTGTTCTTCCCGCTGCTCATTGCGGTCAGCATGGTGTGCGAGACGCTCGCCGTTCCGTACGCCGCACAGATCGGGGCCGGCGTCGCCGTCGCGGGAGTGCTGATGGCGGGCAACTGCGTGGGGATCGTGGTCGGTCTGTGGGCGTACTCGCGCTGGGTCAAGCCCGCCCACCGGTCCCGGCTCATGGCACCGCTCATGGCGATGACCTGCCTGCCTTTTGTGGTCTTCGTCCTGCAGCCCGGTGTGTGGGCGGGAGCCGCGCTGTTCGCGCTCGCCGGTGTCGCCACCTGCTTCTGGGTTCCGCTCGGCGCGGAGTACAGCCAAACCGCCCCCGACTCGCGGCGCGGGCAGACGATAGGCCTGCTCTTCACGTTCATGCGGGTGACCCAAGGCGGTGCCGTGGTGCTGTTCGGTGTCCTCGCCGAGTCGTTCGCGCCGTCATCGGTGATCACCGGCGCCGGTGTCGCCGGTCTGGCCCTGTGCGCGCTGTTGCTCGTGGCCTGGCGGCTGGCCAACTCCTCAGGTGGGAGCCAGCAGCCGGCGTAGTTCGTCGGTCTCCGGGATGGCCAGCCCGGCCAACCGGTCCAGGGCCTGTTCCCAGCATGATCTGGCCCGCTCGTGGTCGCCGCCCGCCGCGAAGCTCAGGCCGAGAACGTGCAGTGCCTGCGCCTGGCCGAACGGGGAACCGGCGTTGACGTACACGGCCAGCGCTCGCTGGGCGTGGTCCCGCGCGACGATGAGATCCCGTGCCTCGAACGCGAGCCACGCCAGGAAAGTCTCGCTTCGTCCTTCGAATCCGACCAGTTCCGCGCGCCTGCTGAGCTCGGCACCGTGGCGCGCGTGCTCCCCAGCGGTGGAGAGGTCACCACGCTGACGGCACTGCGATGCCAGCTCCAGCAGGGCGACGATCTCGCCGCGCCGATAGCCGAGGCCCCGCGACATCTCCAACGCGTTGCGGGCACAGGTCGCCGCCTCGTCGGTGTGTCCCATACCTTGGTGCGCCGCGGCGAGCGTGACCAGTGAGTCGACCTGATCCTGGTCGATGCCGGACTCCTCGGCGACGGCCAGTGCTTCG
The DNA here is from genome assembly GCF_013280595.1 of Kibdelosporangium persicum. GTDB lineage: Bacteria > Actinomycetota > Actinomycetes > Mycobacteriales > Pseudonocardiaceae > Kibdelosporangium > Kibdelosporangium persicum. The sequence goes on along the minus strand of NZ_JAAATY010000005.1, from coordinate 371,771 downwards.
TGGGCGTGGGCCAGCGCGGCTTGGTGATCGCCGGTCAAGGTGTTGGCGTTGGCCAGCCCTCGCAACGTCTCCGCCACGTAATGCCGGGTGCCGGTTTCCCGGTAGCGGGCCAGTGCCGCCGTGTACTGGCCGATGGCGTCGCCGAACCGGCCCTGGCGGACCATCACGTGGCCGAGGCACACCCGGGAGGCGGCCTCCGTCACGGGGTTGCCGCTCGCCGGGGCCATCTTCAGGGCCTCGTACGCGGACCATTCCGCCCGGTCGAGGTGACCCCGCTGTTCTTCGATGACGCTCAGGTTGATCAGCCCGAAGAGCCGGACCGCGTCGAACCCGTGTTCCTCGGCGAGGCGCACGCCCTTCTCGACCTGTTCGGCGGCGGCCCTGAGCTTCCCGTCGGCCTGGTACAGGATGCCGAGGCTGACCAGCGCCCGTGCCCGGCCCTCATGAGATTCGCACCGGTCGTAGGCCTCCAGCTCGGCCAACGTGTGCGCCATCGCCGCGGCGTGCTCCTGCACGCGGTAGGAGATGGAGGCGTGGACGTAGTGCATGGCCGCCTCGGCATGGGCGTCTCCGGCGGCTTGAGCCGCCTGCAAGGCGGCTCGCGCGGCGATGAACCCCTCGGCCCGGTATCGGCCACGGGTCACCAGGTAGGCACACAGCGATTCGACGAGGTGCCATGCGGCATGCACCGGTCCGTGTTCCGCGGCGTCGAGGATCGCGGCGATGACGTTAGGGCCTTCCTGGTCCATCCACGCGAAGGCGGGCGCCTGGTGGTCGAAGGTCGGGCTTGGCACCGCCAGTTCCACCTCGGTACGGGGCAGCCGGCTCCAGGTCCGCCACAGCACGTCGGCCACAGCGTCGAGCCAGCGCACGTAGTAGGCGAACAGCCGGGCCCGCGCCGCTTCCGTCTCGCCGGGGTTCTCCTCGATCTGGCAGCGCTCCGCGCTGTAGAGCCGCAACAGGTCGTGGAAGCGGAACCGGTCCGCCGCGGTCTGCTGGATCAGCCCGGCGACGACCAGTTCGGCCAGCAGTTTGTCGGCGCGCTGCTGGGACAGCCGGCCGAGGACCGCCACCGCCTCCCGGGAGAAGTCGGGCCCCGGCACCAGGCTCAACTGCCGGAACAGACGCGCGACCTCCGGTTTCAGCGCCAGATAGGACAGGTCGAACACGGCCCGTACCGTGGCGCCGGGATCGTCCTCGATCTCCAGTGCGGTGAGCCGGTTGCCGTGCCGCAGATCGGTGACGTACGCCTGCGCCGAGTCGTCGTCCCGCAGCAGCAGGTTCGCTCCCGCGATGCGCAGTGCGAGCGGCAGATGGCCGCACAACTCGGCGACCTCGCCCAACGCGTCGGGATCGTGCAGGCGGTCGTGCCCCACGATGGTGTTGAGAAGCGCGATCGACTGTTCGGTGTCGAGGACGTCCAGGTTGACCAACTGTGCTCCGCCCAGCACAGCCAGGCCGCGCAGTGGTCTGCGGCTGGTCACCAGCGCTCCCGACCCCGGCGTGGTGGGCAGCAGGTTGCGCACCTGTCCGGCGCTGGCCGCGTTGTCGAGGACAACCAGCACGTTCCGGTCGGCGAGCGCGGTTCGGTAAGCGCCGACGAGGCCGTTGAGATCGTCGGGAAGCTGGTCCGGGGGCAGGCCGAGAGCCTGCAGGAACCGGGCGAGCACCTGCTCCGCGGTCAGCTCCCTGTCCAGCGCGTTGCCGAGCAGGTCGACGAAGAGCTGCCCGTCCGGGAACCGCGCCCGCAGGTGGTGGGCCACCTGGACGGCCAGTGCGGACTTGCCGACCCCGGGCTGCCCGGAGATCGCCACCACCGGAACACCTGTGCCCGCGTCGCCGGACAACAGCGTGACGATCTGTTCGTACGTCTCCTCCCGGCCGACGAAGTCCCGCAGACCGGCCGGCAGCTGCCGCGGCACCGGGCGCTGGGCGGGCACGGCGGCAACAGCCGGGACATCGGCGGCCTCGGCCGGACGCGGCTTCGACGGCAGCGTCAGTGCCGGGTCGTTGGTGAGGATCCGCTGGTGCAACTGCCGCAGCTGCTCACCGGGATCCACTCCGAACTCGTCGGCCAGCCTGGCGCGCACGTCCTGGAACTGGGCGAGTGCCTCGACCTGGCGGCCCGAGCGGTACAACGCGACCATCAACTGGCTCTGCAAACGCTCCCGGAACGGGTGCTGGGTCGTCAGGTTGCGCAGTTCGGGCAGCAGTTGCGCGTGCCGTCCGAGGGCGAGGTCGCAGTCGACACGGATCTCGGTCGCCCGCAGGTGCTCCTCGGTCAGCCGGGTCACTTCGCGTTCCCGGAACGAGCAGGCCGGGATGTCGGCCAGTGCCGGGCCGCGCCACTGCGCGAGGGCCCGCGTGATCAGGTCGGTCCGCGCGGCCGGGTCGGCGGTTTCGTCGGCCTGCTTGACCAGGCTGCGGAACCGGAACAAGTCCAGCTCGTCGGGCGCCAGGTTGATCCGGTACCCGTGCGGCATGGTGGTGATGAGGTCCTTGGCGTTCAGCGTCTGCCGCAGCCGCCGGACGTAGGCCTGGGCCGTGGACGCCGCGTTGTCCGGCGTCTCCTCGTCCCACAACCAGTCGATCAGCTCACTGACCCGGACTATCTGGTTGCCGCGCAACAGCAGACCCGCCAGGACCACCTGCTGCCTGCCGGCCGGAACGGTGATCGCCCGGCCCGCCACCGTCACGTCCAAGGTCCCCAACAGGCGGAAGTCCGTGTCTCCCACCATGTTCGCCCCCGTCGGTCTTCGGGCCATGCGACGTACCGCGATCCTAGCGCCGTTCGGTGGGAGTACGCGGGAAGTACGCGGCGTCTAGTGGGCTTGACGGTGGCTCGCGTGGATCGAGCCGGTGATGAGACACAGTGCCTAGGGGATTTGATGACAACCGCCGACATGCTGGCCGATGAACTCGTCGAGGTCATCACCGACGAGGACCCGCTGCTCGCGTCGATGTTCGGCATCAGGGATGCCGACAGCGCCATGCCGGACCTGTCCGTGGGCGCCTGCGACGCGGTGCGGGCGCGGGCGTCCGACATCGTGACCCGAGCGCGGGCACTGGACGACGCCGCGCTGCCGGCCGTCGACCGGGTCACCAAGGCCATGGTCGAGCAGCAGGCCGAAGCGGTATGTCATCGGATCGACTCCCGGGCGGCCGAGTACACGGTCACCGACTTCTTCGTCGCCCCGGCGGCCAGGGCGATGTACTTCCTGCCGAGGGTCACGGTCACCGACACGGCCCAGGCAGAGGCCTATCTGGCACGGCTGGCGAAGTTCCGCGGCTACCTGTCGACAGCGGCGCAGCGTCACGTGGACGGCACCGACGCGGGACGGCCGCCGGTCGCGAGACTGGTGGACTCGGCCACGACACAGCTTGATCGGGCACTGGCGCTCGGCGCCGACGACCCGCTGCTGCACCCGCTGCGCCAGGACGGTCTGGAGACGTACGCCGAACAGGGCCGCCGGTTGCTCGAATCGGAGATCCGGCCGGCCATGGCCTCGTACCGCGCGGTCATCGGCAAGATCGCGCTGCACGCCCGGCCCGACGAGCGACCGGGCCTGTGCTGGATCGCTGATGGCGAGCCGATCTACGCGAGCCTGATCCGCGTGCACACCGACGCGCACAGGTCGACGGAGGATCTGCACCAGACGGGCAGAGAACACGTGGCGAACCTGCACGCCGAGATCGCCCGGAGTGGCGAGAAGCTGTTCGGGACCTCGGACGTCGCGGAGATCTTCCACCGGCTGCGGTTCGACCAGCGGCTGCGCTGGCACGACGGGGAGGAGATGCTCGAAGCCGCCCGCGTGGCGGTGGCCAAGGCCGAAGTCGAGGCGCCGAAGTGGTTCGCCGTCGTGCCCGAGCAGCGGTGTGTGGTCGAAGCGGTTCCGCCGGCACAGGACGCGGCGATCCCGTCAGGGACCTATCTGATGCCCTCGCCCGAGGGACAACGACCCGGCACCTTCTTCACCAACATCACCAGGCCGACCGAGCGGTTCCGCTACTCCTGCGAGACCGTGGCGTTCCACGAAGGCGTGCCCGGCCATCACTTCCAGGTGACCAGGGCACAGGGCCTCAGCCACCTGCCGATGCTGCGCAGGCTGCCGCTGAGCACGGCCTACGTCGAAGGTTGGGCGCTGTACACCGAGCGGCTGGCTGACGAGATGGGCCTCTATTCCGACGAGCTGTCCCGGATGGGCATGCTGGTGGCCGACGTGTTGCGTGCGGTCCGTCTGGTCGTCGACACCGGACTGCACGCCAAGGGGTGGAGCCGGTCCGCGGCCATCGACTACGTGCGCGCCAACACGGTCCTGCCGGACGTGGAGGTCGAAGCCGAGGTCAACCGATTCATCGGGCTGCCGGGCCAGGCACTGGCGTACATGGTCGGACGCCTGGAGATCAGCCGGATCCGAGCCGCCGCGGAGGCCGCCCTCGGCGACCGGTTCGACATCCGCACGTTTCACGACACCGTCCTCAACGGCGGAACCTTGCCGCTGGCCGTGCTGGCCGACGTGGTGGACGACTGGACTAAGAGCCTGCTGGAGCAGCGGTGAGTACGCGGTTGGTACGCGGTTGGTACACGCGGTCCGACACGATGGTGTCAGCTGTCTGGGGAGGGCTCGTGGCGAGTTTCGACGGCGAATGAAGTGCTCGGTAGGGCCGCTGGGGGTGGCCCTACCGAGCACAGTGGGACGCCTGGCGGTCAGCGCCAGCCGAGCGCCGGAGCCACGTGGGTGAGCACGTTCTCGATCACGTGCGCGTTGTAGTCGACGCCGAGCTGGTTGGGCACGGTCAGCAGCAGTGTGTCGGCTTCGGCGATGGCCTCGTCGCCGGCGAGCTGGCTGACCAGCTCGTCCGGTTCGGCGGCGTAGGTACGGCCGAAGATCGCCCGGGTGTCGGCGTCGATGTAGCCGATCTGGTCGGTGCTGTCGCCGTCGCTGCCGAAGTACGCGCGGTCGAGCTCCGAGGTGAGCGCGAAGATGCTGCGCGACACCGACACGCGTGGTTCGTGTGCCCAGCCGGCCTCGGTCCAGGCCTTGCGGAACGCCCGGATCTGCTCGGCCTGCTGGACGTGGAACGGCGCCCCGCCCTCGTCGGTCTTCAGCGTCGAGCTCATCAGGTGCATGCCCTGCTGGGCCGCCCACACCGCGGTGCCGTTGGACGCGGCGCCCCACCAGATCCGCTCGCGCAGTCCCGGCGAGTGCGGCTCGATCCGCAGCAGGCCGGGCGGGTTGGCGAACATCGGCCGGGGGTTGGGCTGGGCGAACCCCTTGCCCTCGAGGACCTTCAGCAGGACCTCGGCGTGCTTGCGGGCCATGTCCGCGTCGGTGTCGCCCTCACTCGGCTGGTAGCCGAAGTACCGCCAGCCGTCGATCACCTGCTCGGGTGAGCCACGGGAGATGCCCAGCTGGAGCCTGCCACCGGCGATGAGGTCCGCGGCACCGGCGTCCTCGGCCATGTACATCGGGTTCTCGTACCGCATGTCGATCACGCCGGTGCCGATCTCGATGCGGCCGGTCTTCGCGCCGATCGCGGCCAGCAGCGGGAACGGCGACGCCAGTTGCCTGGCGAAGTGGTGCACCCGGAAGTACGCGCCGTCCGCGCCCAGCTCCTCCGCGGCCACGGCCAGGTCGACGGCCTGCGTCAACGCGTCGGACGCCGTCCTGGTCTGCGAGTGCGGGCTGTCCGACCAGTGCCCGAACGAGAGGAAACCGATGTTCTTCATAACGCTGCCGAACGTACAAGGTTGTTGATTGATTCCTCAACTAATTGTGGTGGTCACCTCCGAAAAACTTCTGGCGCGAAAAGGACTGTCAAGGGCGCGGGGATTCGACCCAGGACAGGCGGGCGGCGGTCGCCGGACGTGCCGGGGTGCCCCGACGGGCCCTGGCACATCGTCAACCGCCACACCGCCAAGTGCCCTTGCCGGACGTCACCACCGGCCGGGCGGATCAGTCGTCGGTCTTGGACGACTTGTCGCCCGGCCACTCACCGGTCATCTTGCGGAACCCGACGGCGCCACCGCGGTCGATCGCGGTCTTGACCACACCGAACACCGCGCCCTGCACCGCGGCGGCGAGCAGTACCTCGCGCCAGCCGCGGTCCTGGTCGGTCGCGCTGGGCGCCTCGGCGTCGCCGGTGGCCAGTTTCCACGTGCGGGCGAAGACCGCGCTGGCGGCGATTCCGCCGAGCAACCCGAACAGCAGGCCGAGAGGCCGGTAGAGCAACCGCAGCATCAGGCCTGTCCCTTCTTCCGCCGGGCGATCCGCCGCAGCACCGCGATGGACACGACCGCGCCTGCGATGAAGACACCCGGCCTGCGCTGGATCGCCACGACGATGCCCCGGGCGCGGCGCGCGGCCGGTTCGGGGAGGTTGTCGATGGTCTTCTGGGCCTGCAGGGAGGCGTCCTCGGCCTTGACGTGCGCCACGTGCATCGCCTGCTCGGCCTTGGCCTTCACGGTGTCCTTGGCGACGGCCGCCTTGGCCTTCGTGGTGTCGAGCACCTCGGTGGCCTTCTCCTTGGCGCGTGCGGACACGTTGGCCTTGTGCGCCAACGCTTCGGCCGTATCGCCCAGTTCGCGGCGGGTGCGCTCGATGTCCTGCCTGATCTCGTCGACATCCGGTCGCGGTGTGTCGCTCATCGGTGCAGGCCTTCCTTCACGGCGGCGATGTCGGTCTTGACGTTCTTGGCGGCCTCCTGCGGGATCGGCGGCGTGGCGGCGTCGATCTGCTTCTTGCCCAGCAGCGAGACCACACCGGCGATCAGCAGCAGCACCAGTCCGACCAGCACGGCGGCCAGCCACGGCGCCAGCGCCAGCGACAACGCCAGGATGGCGGCGGTGATCAGTGCGGCGACACCGAAGAACGCGAACAGCCCGGCTCCGCCGAACAACCCGGCGCCGATCCCGGCCCGCTTGCCCTTCTCGGCGAGTTCCCTGGTCGCCAACCGGATCTCGTCCCGGACCAGACGGGACACCTGCTCGGATGCCTGCCCCACCAGCTCCGCGACCGATCGATCGTCGGTCCGACTAGACATGATCAGCTGCTCCCTTCGGGTCTTTGGCACTGATTACCCGTTCGGCGGAAGCTCAATCAGCTGGTATCCCCCCGTGGAGTGAGGCCGTCACCTGCCCGGGGAGAGGTCCGCGTACCCGGGCGCCGCGGTGATCGGCCGGGCGGTCCGGCTGGACGCCGAGGCGCCGTAGGCGAGCCGGATGACCGCGCAGAGCAGCCCGATGTCGATGACGAGCGTGATCCGCTGGGTGAGGCCGACCGGCAGGATCGTGCCCAGCGGGACACCTGCGCTCTTGTCGAGCAGGTAGCTGACCGCGAACAGGACAAGGCCGGCCATGCTGTAGCGGGTCCAGCGAAGCACCGTGGCGCGGTCGCGTGCCAGGGCGGGAATGCCCCGGGTCCCAGCGGCCAGGGAGAGACCGATCGCCGGGACGCTCAGGAAGGCGGCCACGCAGGCGTACTGATGGATCTCACCGCTGACAAGGCTGGACAGTTGCCCGTAGCTGACCGGGAAGACGGCCGCGAGCGCCAAGCCACCGGACCAAAGTCCAAAAAGGACCTTCGTGGTGCGGCTGAGCGGAACGCCGGCCGCGGCCAGCGCGCCCACTGTCGTGACGGAACCGAAGGCCACCCACAGGATGCTGACGGCCAGCAGTCCCGGCGCCTGGTCGGTGAACGCGTACAGCGACACGGCATCCCGAAGTGGATCACGGCCGCTGACCAGATGCAGCACGACGAACGCCAGCGCGCCCCAACAGATCGCCCCGGCCGACACGATCAGCCATGGCTGCGTTCTGGCCGCGTCGCCGCGCGGTGGAGACACGATCGTCATGGACAAAGACTCGCGTGCGGCGGGCCCGGTCCGACAGCCGGAAAACACCCCAGCCGTGAGTGGAGATATCCCTACCCGCCTGGTTCCGGGCGGCCGGGACACGCGACGACGTCGCTACGGCAGCGGGGAAAACGCGTCGACGGCAACCGATGCCGCTGGCACCATCACCAGGATGCAGGCGTTGCGAGTGATCAAGGGCGATGCGACGAGCCCCCAGGCCAAGGGGCCGAAGATCATCGATCATGTCTGCAACGATCTCGGCGGATGGGGCAAGGGTTTTGTGCTGGCGATCTCGAAGCGGTGGCCCGAACCGGAACGTGCCTACCGTGACTGGCACCGGGAGCGGGCCCGCAACGACTTCAGGCTCGGTGCGACGCAACTGGTTCAGGTCCGTCCCGACACGTGGGTGGCGAACATGGTGGCCCAGCGCGGCATGCGTACCGGCAGCAAGGGGCCGCCGATCCGCTACGACGCCGTGGCGCGTTGCCTGAGCACTGTCGCCGACCACGCGCTACGGCTCAAGGCCAGCGTGCACATGCCCCGGATAGGAACCGGCATCGCCGGCGGTCAGTGGAAGCACATCGAACCCATCATCGCCGAGACACTGCTGGCTCGTGACGTGCCCACCACCGTGTACGACTTCGACTGACGAGTCGTCTCCGGCTGGACCGCCACAGTGCGAGCGGCGCGCCGCCGAACCTCGTGAGTGTTTATCAGCGTTAGAACCCTGATAAACACTCACGAGGTTTTTCAGGCCAGGGCGAAGCGCGCGACGCTCGGTAGGATTCGGCGTGATCGAGGGTGAAAGGTGGTCGGCTGGTGGGCGTGGCGGTGGCCGTGACGTTCGGGTGGCTCGGCATGGTGCTGGCGATCTCGTTCCTCGAAGCGCCTCTGAAGTTCCGGGCGCCGGGGGTGACGGTGCCGATCGGCCTGGGGATCGGCCGGATCGTCTTCCGTGCGCTCAACGTCGTCGAAGGTGTCCTGGCGTTGGTGATCGCGGCCGCGCTCGTCATCGCGGCACCGCCTGTGCGGGTGCTGATACCGCTGTGCCTGGCGATCGCGATGCTCGTGATCCAGGTGGCGCTTGTCCGGCCCCGGTTGAGCAAGCGGTCGGATCGCGTGCTCGCGGGCGAGGAGTTGCCACGATCGCACGCCCATGTCGCGTATGTCGCGCTGGAGCTCGTCAAGGTCGCCGCGTTGCTCACGGGCGGAGTGCTGCTGCTGGCTTGACCTGGATCGCGCTCCAGCGGTCACAGTCGCGGTGCCGTCAACCCATGTCCACTGAGGACAGTGACGGTCGGACTCAGGCCACGAGGCCCTGGCGATAGGCGTAGACGACCGCCTGTACGCGGTCGCGGAGCTGCAACTTGGTGAGGATGCGTGACACGTACGTCTTGACGGTCTCGTGACTGATCACCAGAGTCGCGGCGATCTCGCTGTTGGAGAGACCGTCCGCGATGAGGCGCAGCACCTCCAGTTCGCGTGGCGTCAGCGGCACGTCGTCCGGAGTGCCTTTGACCGGGCGGATCCGCGCGGCGTAACGGCCGACGAGCTGACGGGTCACCTCGGGCGCCAGCAGCGCCGCACCGGTGGCGACGGTCCGGATGCCGTGCAGCAACTGTGCCGGCGGTGCGTCCTTGAGCAGGAAGCCGCTGGCTCCGGCGCGCAACGCCTCGTACACGTACTCGTCCAGGTTGAACGTGGTCACCACGAGGATCTTGGTGGGCTGGGTGACGCCGGCACCGGCCAGCCGGCGGGTCGCCTCGATGCCGTCGAGGACCGGCATCCGGACGTCCATCACCACCACGTCCGGTCGCAGCCGGACGGCGAGGTCGACCGCGGTGCACCCGTCCCCGCACTCGCCCACCACCTCCAGGTCGGGCTGCGCGTCGACGATGGTCGCGATCCCGGTGCGGATCAGCTCCTGGTCGTCGCAGACGAGGACACGGACCGGCGCCGTCACGACGAACTCCCGGCCGGGATACGGGCCCGCACAACAAAACCGCCTCCGTCACGCCAGCCTGACGTGAACTCGCCACCGAGCACGTCGACCCGTTCGCGCAGACCGGCGAGGCCACGCCCGCTTCCGCCGGGGGACGTGGCCGGCGAACCGGGTCCGTCGGTGCCCACCTCGACGGTGATCTCCTTGTCACCGTGGTGCACGTGGACGGTCGTGCGGCTGCCGTGGGCGTACTTGAGAGCGTTCGTCAGCGCCTCCTGCACGACCCGGTAGGCGGCCGCCCCGGCGCTGTCCGCCGCGTTCACCGGCCTGCCTTCCTCGATGAACTCCACCGGCTGCCCGGCCTGCCGGATCTGCTCGACGAGGGCGTGCAGCCCGTGATCAGTGCCGTGGTCGGGGTTGAGCACATCGAGCATGTGCCGCAGATCCGTGATGGCCCGGCGGCCGGTGTCGGTGATGGCCGTGAGGGTCTCGTCGAGACGTTCGGGGGACGTGGTCAGGTAGCGTGCCGCCTCGGCCTGAACCACCATCACCGTCACGTGGTGGGTCACGACATCGTGCAGCTCGCGAGCGACGCGGGTGCGTTCCGCGGCCCGGGTTGTCTCGGCGACGTGGCGGCGGCGTTCCGCCTCGTTCGCCCGGAAAAGCCGGAGCCACCCGCCGATGCCCCAGGCGATGGCCATCCCGAAGTAGAACGTGACGAACCCGGTCACGTCCTCGGCTCCGCCCTGATGGTCGAGGGCGATGGCCAGCGGGACGTACGCGGCGGTGCCCACGACGATGGTGGTGCGCCGGTGACGTTCCAGGTGAGCTCCCGCGCTCAGCAACGCGATCGGCAGCGCGGTGCCCGCCACGGTGTGGTAGCCGCGGAGCTGGTCGAGGGCGAAGCCGATCGCCACCAGGGCAAGGCAGAGCGCCGGCCACTTCCGGCGCACGGTCAGCGGCAGCGATTCGAGGGCGACCACCGCGACCGCCAACGTGTCCATGGAGTGCCGTGGCACGTCGCCGACCTGCGTTCCGTGGCCGTCGAACGCCGGAATCAGCGAGAGGACCGCGAGTAACAGCGCGAGGGGGAGATCCCGGACCGTGACGTCGGACCGTCGCCACAAGTCCGCGACTCGCTGGAGGTCGATCACGGGGGCGAGCGTAGCGGTCGCGTCCCCCGAGCGAGCTACGTGCAGGTGTCCACTGTGCGGTGACGACTCGGGACCGTCGAATCCCTAGCGTTCGAGTCCTTCCGACACTGGTTGACTTTTCCCTTGGAGAGATCTTGTTCCCCAACGTCCGGGCGTCCGCTGTGACCGCGCTGTGCTGCACCATGCTCGTCGGCGCGCTGGCTGGTTGCGACGAGGCCGCCGAAGGCCTGGTCACCGGCACCACGAAGATCACTGTCGAAGGCCGGTCGGTGAACGTGTCCTGCTCCGGCAGTTCGGAGGACGGCGGGCCGGTCGTGGTGCTGCTGGCCGGTCTGGGCGACGGCCTGGACAAGCTGGCCGGCTTCCAGAACACCCTGAGCGGCAAGGGCCGGGTCTGTTCCTACGACCGGCTCGGCGAAGGCGCGAGCGACCAGCCGGACGGGCCGCAGACCCTGGAGAGCACCGGCAAGATCCTGACCGGGGTGCTCAGCCAGGTCGCCGGGAACGCGCCCGTCGTGCTGGCCGGGCACTCACTGGGCGGGTGGATCGCCGCCCGGTACGCCCCTGACCACGGCGACAAGGTCAAGGGGCTGGTCCTGCTGGACGCCACCCCGGCGACGACGGGCGCGGACACGACCAGGCTGATCCCCGAGTCCGCGACCGGCCCGGCGGCCGACGTCCGTGCGCAGAGCGTCGCGGTCTTCCGCGGGGAGAACCCCGAGAAGCTCGCGATCACCGACGGCGAGGTCCGTTCCGCGGGTGACATCCCCGTCGAGGTGGTCGAGCACGGCCAGCCGTACCTCGCGGCCCTTCCCGAGTACGGGCCGGGCCTGGAGCAGGCGTGGAACGAGGGGCAGCGCAAGTGGCTCGCCCTGTCCAGCCGCGCCAAGCTGACCACTGCCACCAAGAGCGGCCACTACATCTACGTCGACGAGCCGGACGCCGCCGTCCAGGCCGTCGAGCGGGTTCGCGCCCAGATCGAGAACCAGTAGCCGGTCGGCGGCCCGCGCCGGTCACGGTGGCCGTGTCCCGGCGCTGCCGTGGCCGTGTCCCGGTTGTGTCGCAAGCGGGCACACATTCCGCAGGCGCGGGTCAGTGGTGTCCATACTGGACGCGTGGCGGCGATTCTGCTCATCGAGGACGATCCCCTGGTCCGGCGCGGGCTGCAGATCGCGCTGGGCAGACACGGCCACGACGTCCGCACGGCGGAGACCGGCGAGGACGGGCTGCGTGAGTTCCACGCGGGCCCGCCGGACCTGGTGGTGCTCGACCTGATGCTGCCGGGCGTCGACGGAATCGAGGTGTGCCGCCGGATCCGGGCGGCCGGTGAGATACCCGTGATCATGCTCACCGCCCGGGGGGACGACTTCGACGTGGTGGAAGGGCTGGCGGCGGGCGCGGACGACTACGTCGTCAAGCCCGCGCAGCCCACCGTGCTCGACGCCCGGATTCGCGCGGTGCTGCGCCGCAGCGCCGGTGTTCCGGACGGCGTCCGGGTGCATGGCGACCTGAGCGTCGACACCACCGCGCTGACGGTGTCGTTACACGGCAAGCCGGTGACGCTGACGCCGACCGAGTTGCGGCTGCTGCTGACCCTGTCCCGGGCGCCCGGCCGCGTGTTCAGCCGCCAGCAGTTGCTGGAGGAGGTGTGGGAGCACGACTACCTCGGTGATTCCCGGCTCGTCGACAACTGCGTGCAGCGGCTGCGGGCGAAGATCGAGGCCAACGCGGCGGCGCCGCGGTATGTGCAGACCGTGCGCGGGTTCGGCTACCGGTTCGGGCCGGTATGACCAGACGGTTCCGGCCGGGCGGACTGCGTGCCCGGCTGCTCGTCGCCTTCGTGCTGGTGACCGTGCTCGGCGCCGCCGCGGCGGCCTGGTCGAGCGCCGGATCGGCGAGCTCCGCACTGGTCACCTCGACCCAGCAACGGATCACCGGCACCATCACCGGCCAGATCCAGGCGATCACCCCGGAGCTGACGTATCCGCCGATCCAAAGCACGCTCGACCGGCTACGAGCGGCTGTCGGGACGAACGCGGTGGTGACCTTCCAGGACCTGCGCTCCGCGGAAGGCACCGACCTGGTCACCGACGAACTGCGCACCGCCGTGCGCACCCAGAACCGGCTCGTCACGCAACGGATCACCGTCAACGGCACGCCTTGGCTCCTGGTCGGCACGCCCATCATGATCACCGCGCTGGACGGTGTGCGGACGCCGTCCGGCATCGAGGTGTACTCCATGCACGACCTCACCGATGTCGAGCAGCAGATCGACGGCCTCACCCGGTCCGCGGCCGTCACCGCTGCGTGGGCGTTACCGCTGGCATTGTTGCTGGCGCTGGTCGCCGCGGGCAGCGTGCTGCGCCCGGTGCGCAGACTGCGTGACACCGCGCGCCGGTTGGCCGCAGGCGACCTCGATGCGCGGTCGTCACCCCGAGGTGCCGACGAACTGGCCGAGCTGACCGTCACCATCAACGAGATGGCCGAGTCGGTACAGGCGTCGATGGCCGCGATGCAGCGGATGCAGGCTGACGCGAAGAGATTCGCCGCCGACGTGTCGCACGAGCTGCGTACGCCGCTGAGCACGCTGACGGCGGTGGCCGAGGTGCTGGCGACCACCGCCGACCGGATGGAGCCGGACGCCAGGGAGTCCGCGCGACTCGCGATCACCGAGACCCATCGGCTGGTCCGGCTGGTCGAGGACTTGATGGAGGTGTCCCGTTTCGACGCGGGCACCGCCCACCTGCGGATCGAGGACGTGCACGTGGCCAATGCCGTGCGCGACTGCCTGCGTGCCCGTAGCTGGGCGGACCGGGTCGAACTCGTGGCGCCGGACGACATCCAGCTGCGGCTGGACCGGCGCCGCCTGGACGTCATCGTCGCCAACCTGGTCGGCAACGCGCTGCGGCACGGCGAACCGCCCGTGCGCGTGTCCGTCTCGGCGTCACGTGAACAGGTGTCGATCGAGGTCACCGACCACGGACCTGGTCTGCCCGAACACGTCCTGGCGCACGTGTTCGACCGTTTCTACAAAGCCGATTCCGCTCGTACCCGAACGCCCGGCAGCGGATTGGGATTGGCGATCGCCCGGGAGAACGCCCGTCTGCACGGCGGCGACCTCACAGCGGGCAACGCCCCCGGCGGAGGCGCGCGGTTCGTCCTCCGCCTGCCACGCACCCCACAGGACCCCCTCGTGAGTGTTTATCAGGGTTAGAACACCGATAAACACTCACGAGGTGGGGCTGGGGACAGGCGTTACGGTTCCTTCATGCTGATCGGCAGACATGACGAGATCCGCCGTGTCGAGGAACTGACGCGTGCCGCGGCCAAGGGCCAGGGCGGTGCGCTGGTGCTGCGGGGCGGGCCGGGCATCGGCAAGAGCGCACTGCTCGACCACGCCCGCCGGTCGACGCCGGGTTTCCTGGTCATCCAGGCTTCCGGGTCCCAGTTCGAGTCGGAGATGCCGTTCGCCGCGCTGCACCAGCTGTGCATGCCGATGCTGGGGCACGCCGGTGAACTGCCGGAGGCCCTGCGGGTGGCGTTCGGCCTGGCCGAGGGCACGCCGGAGATGTTCCGGATCGGGCTGGCGGCTCTGCAGCTGCTCGGGGCCGCGGCCGCCCGGCAGCCGGTGCTGCTGGTGATCGACGACGCGCACTGGCTGGACGACGCCTCGGCGAAGGCGTTGACGTTCCTCGCGCGCCGGATCGTCTCGGAGCCGGTCGCGATGATCTTCGCGGCTCGTCAGGGGCTCGAGGAGCTTCCTGGTCTCGTCGTCGAAGGGCTGGCCGAGCCGGACGCCCGCGCGTTGCTGCCGGCCACGCTCGACGAGCAGGTGCGTGACCGAATCCTGGCCGAGGCGCGGGGCAATCCGTTGGCGTTGCTGGAGTTGCCCAGGGCCGGTGGGTTCGACCTGCCGGAGACGTCCTCGGTGCCGACCCGGATCGAGCGCAGCTTCGCGGCTCGGCTGGCCGGCCTGCCCGCTGATGTGCGGACGCTGCTGACGGTCGCCAGCGCGGAGCCGACCGGAGACCCGGTCCTGTTGTGGGCCGCCGCCCGTGAGCTGGGCATCGACGTGGCGGCGAGCGGCGCCGCGGAGGCGTCCGGGCTGGTCGAGTTCGGCACGCGGGTGCGGTTCTGTCATCCGCTGGCCCGGTCCACGGTCTACCACGCGGCCGACGTGGGCCTGCGGCACACCGCGCACCGCGTGCTCGCCGACGTCACGGACCCGGAGAGCGATCCTGATCGCCGGGCGTGGCATCGAGCACAGTCCGGCACCGGCCCGGACGAGAGCCTGGCCGCCGAACTGGAGCAGTCGGCGGCCCGCGCGCGGGCGCGGGGCGGC
This sequence comes from Kibdelosporangium persicum, assembly GCF_013280595.1. Lineage (GTDB taxonomy): Bacteria > Actinomycetota > Actinomycetes > Mycobacteriales > Pseudonocardiaceae > Kibdelosporangium > Kibdelosporangium persicum. The sequence continues at coordinate 356,479 of NZ_JAAATY010000005.1, read as the reverse complement.
GTCGCGGCGTCGGCCGCGTTCCTCGAACGAGCCGCCGCGTTGTCGCTGGACCCGGACAGACGGACGGAACGCACGCTCGCCGCGGTGCGGGCGAAACTCGAAGCGGGGACCGCCGAGGCGGCCGCGGAACTTCTGTCCACTGTGGACGCCAGCGGGCTGGACGAGGTGCGGCAGGCCACGGTCGACCTGCTCCGTGGGCAGATCGCGTTCGTCAGGCACAACGACAGCGACGGGCCGAGGTTCATGCTGCGGGCCGCGGACCGGCTGGCCGGGCTGGACCCGAAGTGGTCGCGGGACTGTTACCTGGACGCGCTGGAGATGGCGCTGCTGGTCGGCCGGGCCAGTGGTGTGCTGGACACGGTGGTGGACGCGGCCCGCTGCGCCCCGCCCGCCCCGAAATCACCGGACGTCCTGGACGCGCTGGTCATGCTGACCACCGAGGGGTACCGGGCGGCCGTGCCGGTGCTGCGCGCGGTCGTCGCCGACGACGAGGCGATCGCCGCGCGTCCCGCGCTGGCCTCCATGATCGCGTCCGAGCTGTGGGACGCGGACGCGCACACCGCGGTCACGGAGTGGATCACGAAGTCCGGCCGGGAGTCCGGCTCGCCGATGATGCTGCGGCTCGGCCTCGCGCTGACCGCGTCCAACGCCGTGTACAGCGGGGACTTCGGCAAGGCGATGTCTGCCATCGCCGAGGAGGAGGCGATCGCGGACGCCGCGGGCATACCGCCGCTGATGTATCCCCGCCTGCACCTGGCCGGGATGCGCGGTCGCCGCAAGGAAGCGCTCGAGACCATCGAGGCCGCCAGGGCGATGGCGGACACCCGGGGAATCGGGCAACTTGTCGCCAACATCCATTGGGCGGCGGCGATCCTGAACAACGGCCTGGCCGACTACCCGGCCGCGTTGACCGCGGCACGGCAGGCGGTCGCCAACGGAGACCTGTTCATCGCCGGAATCACGCTGCCTGAGCTGGTCGAGGCGGCGGTCCGGTGCGGCGAGGACGCGGCCGCCGAGGAGGCACTGGCGTCGCTGACCGAACGTACCGAGGCCAGCAACACGACCTGGGGACTGGGTGTCGCGGCGTACGCCCGTGGCCTGGTCACCGGCAAGGAGGACGACTACCGCGAAGCCATCTCCCGGCTGGACGGCAGCGCCGTGCTGCCGTACCAGGCGCGGGCACTGTTGCTGTACGGGGAATGGCTTCGGCGTCAAGGCCGAAGGCTCGACGCCCGCCAGATCCTCCGCAACGCGCACGAGATGTTCTCGCAGACAGGGATGGAGGCGTTCGCCCGCCGCGCCGCGGACGAACTGCGTGCCACCGGAGGACAGGCACGCAGCCGTTCCGTGCACAGCTACGACGAGCTCACCATGCAGGAGGTGCACATCGCGCGGCTGGTGGCCACCGGGGCGACGTCCAAAGAGGTCGCCGCCCGGCTGTTCCTCAGCCCCCGCACGATCGACGCCCACCTGCGCAACATCTTCCGCAAGCTCGGCATCACCTCCCGCAGGCAGCTACGTGACCTGCCCGACTTGCAGGCCTAGCTGCTGGGTCAGCCAGAGGATGTCGGCGTTGAGCCAGTACTCGGTGATCACTCCCTCGCCGTTCGCCCTGTCGGTGATCCGCAGGATGTCGGTGCCGTGGAAATCCACCGGAATCGGGCCGTCGGCGGCGCCGGGGATACCGCCGAGGTACGTGCCTTCGGCGTGCCAGCGCATGAACAGGTACGGATTGTCCACCAGTGGTCCTATTTGGACGGTGAAGCGCAGGTCCGGGACGGCGGCCCGGATTCCGCCGATCCACTCGGCCAGGCCGGCCCGCCCCACCGAGTCCGCGACCGGGCCGCCCCGCATCGGGGCGGCGTGCGAGACGAAGTCCTCGTGCACCGTGCTGTCGATCAGGGAGAGGTCGCCGTTCCAGATGTCCACCCAGGACCGGGCGAGTCTGTCGTAGGACATGGTTGTCTCCAGAGGATGTCTTGTGGTCATTCGCCGTGCCGGCCGGGTGCGGCGCTGCCGGTGTACTCACCGAGGCCGGCGACCAGATCGCTGATGTCGGGCATGCTGTCGTAGCGGCGCTTGTGCAGTTCGGCGATCTTCTCGCCCAGCTGTGGGTCCTCGTCGTCGGTCACGTCGAACGAGGCGAACTTGTCCACCAGCGGCAGCCCGACCCGGTCGGTGTTCAGGTGCGCGGGGTGGACCAGGTACTCCCAGTAGCCCGCCAGGTCCTCGATGACGAAGACAGCGCCGTAGTCGTACTCGCCGCCGTGGTCGGGGCCGACCACGAAGGACTTCACCGAGGGGATGACGCGGCCCTGGTTGCGCAGGCTCTCCAGGGCCTCTTCGAGTTGCTCGGGCGTGACGCCGGGTTTGAGGGTGAAGCGGTTGCCGTGGTAGATCATCGGGCTTTCCTTTCGTTTCGGTGCGGGAGGACCAGGGCGGCGAGTGCCGCGCCCGCGGCCATCGCGACGCCGCTGTAGGTGAAGGCGTCGGCGATGCCGATGGTCTGGACAAGGGGTTGTGCGGCCAGCGGCGAGAGGAACTGGCCGAGGAAGATGCCGGTGACGAGTCCACTGAGGACTCGGCCGCGTCGCTCGGCGGTGGCCAGGTCCGCCAGCCTGAGGTTCACATTGGGAACCACGAGCCCGACGCCTGCGCCGCCGATGAGCAGGCCTGCCCCGACGAGCACGACGTCGGCCGCCGTGCCGATCACCAGCCAGCCCAGTCCCAGCAGGGCGACGCTGGCCGTGGTGATCGCCGTGGCCGTCAGTTTTCGTTTCAGCACCGGGAAAGCGAGGGCGCCCACCACGCCGGTGAAGGTGCTTGCGGCGACGACGACGCCGGTGACCGCCGGGCCGAGCCCGAATTCGGCCGTCAGGAAAGGCAACTGCGTAGGCGCCATGTAGAACGCCAGCGTCGCGACCAGGGCAAGGACGTAGATGCCGTTGATTCGCAGAACATGTCGTGACCGGCCGGAGCCGGACACGGGTCTGTCGACGCGCGGCGGCTCGTCGAGGGCCCACAGTGCGAACGGCAGCAGGAGCGCCGAGCAGGCGTAGAGCCAGAACGGCAACCTCCAGTCCACCGTGGCCAGGACACCGGCGAGCGGCAGGAACAGCACGCCGCCGAGGCTCGCGAAGGCCTGTTGCAGGCCGAGGAACGACGCGCGGCGCGGTCCGTCGAACCAGTCGGTGATCATCGCGCTGACCGCGGTCATCACCGCGCCGACCGCGATCCCCAGCAGGGCTCGCGTGACCAGCAACACCGCGAGGTCGGACACGAAGTAGCCCGACGTGCCCGCGACCGCGTACAGCGCCAGGCCGCCGGCCAGCAGTGGCCGTCGCCCGAAGCGGTCGGCGAGGAGACCCGAGAGCGGGGCGCTGATCGCGATCGCCAACGAGGTGACGGTCAGCGCGAGCCGGACCAGCACGTCCTGACCTGGGAAAACCGTGCTCATGGCCGGGGACTCGGTGCGATGACGGCGGCCGCCATGATCGTCAGCGTGGCCGCGCCCAGCAGGGTGGCCCGCGCCACCGGGGTCGGCCCTCGCTGGGTCGTCGTGGTCGTCGCCGTCGTGCTCGTCATGGTGCCGAGGCTGGCAGCGGGGCCGATGTGGTCGCGTCGGTGAAAATCGCCTAGTGCGTCCACCGCGGCCGAATAGGTGGTTTTCGCCGAGGCGGAACCCCGGCCGCGGGTGCGAGAAATGGGGCATGAACACATCACTGAACGCGACTGTCACCGAGATCGTGCTCCCAGGGATCGTCGGCCCGGACGGCTTCCAGGTCCGGCGGCGTCCCGGTGTTCCGGCCGGACCTGGGCAGGTCCTGGTGCGGATGGAGGCAAGCGGCGTGTCCTTCGCCGAGCAGCAGATGCGCCGGGGGAAGTACTACGACCAGCCGCCGTTCCCGTTCGTTCCCGGTTATGACGTGGTCGGTGTCGTCGAGGCCGTGGGTGACGGCGTCGACCGGACGCTGATCGGCACGCGGGTCGCCGTGCTGACCAAGATCGGTGGCTGGGCCAGCCACGTTCTCGCCGACGCCGGCGACGCGGTTCCGGTGCCGGACGGCATCGCCCCGGAAGACGCGGAGACGGTCGTGGTGAACGGGATCACGGCGTGGCAGATGTTGCACCGGTCCGCCAAAGTCCGTGCGGGCCAGACGATCCTGGTGCTGGGCGCGAACGGTGGCGTCGGGTCGACGCTCGTGCAGCTCGCGCACGCGGCTGGTGTGCGTGTCATCGGCACGGCGTCCCCGCGTCACCACGACGCTGTCCGGGAGCTGGGTGCGATCCCGCTCGACTACCGGGCGAAGGATCTCGTCGACCAGGTTCGCAAGCTGGCGCCGTCCGGTGTGGACGCGGTCTTCGATCACGTGGGCGGGCCTGGCATCGTGGACTCGTACCGGCTGCTCAACAGCCGCGGATCGCTCGTCTCGTACGGCACGGCGTCGACCCGTGACCAGCAAGGCTCGTCGCGTCTGCCCGTGCTGAAGCTGATCGCGCGTCTGCTGTGGTGGAACGCGTTGCCCAACGGCCGGAGCGCGTCCTTCTACAACATCTGGGCGGGCCGGCGGAACAAGGCCGCGTTCCAGGCTCGGATGCGGGAGGACCTCGGTCAGGTGTTCGCGTTGCTGGCCGACGGAACCCTGCGCGCCCAGGTCGCCGCCCGGATCCCGATGACCGACATCACGGCCGCGATGCGCCTGGCCGAATCCGGCACGGTCGCGGGCAAGGTCGTTCTCGTCGCCGGGGAGCAGTCGTGAACCCGCGTACGATCGCCGCGGGTCTGCTGTGGACGAAGAGCCGCCGGGGAGTTACCCGAATTCCCCGGGCTGACCGGCGAACTGACCGCGGCGCCACTGGGCGACCGTCTCGCGTACTCCGGCCGCGTTCCCGGGCCGTTGTTGCGGTGGCGGGAAGGTGAGCGGGTCCGGCTGCCGTTCCGCAACGGCCTCGACGTGCCGACGAGCCTGCACATCCACGGACTGCCGCTCTCGCCCGACGTGGACGCCCCCTTGCGGCACCTGGCGCTGGCCGAGGCGGACCACCGGGCCTTCCACCTGGTCGCTACCGACGGCGGACTGGTCGAACACCCTGTCGAGGTGACGGAAATCCTGCTGACGCCGGGGGAGCGGGCCGAGATTCTGGTCGACGCCACCACGGCAGGACGGTTGGAACTGCGGGCGTTGCCGTATTCGGTGTACGGCCCGAACGGCACGGTCAGCGAAGACCGCCTGCTGGCGAGCCTGAACGTGCCGTCCGGACTCGCGCCGGTGGCTCTGCCTGGCGCTTTGCGCACGATCGAGCCGCCCACTCCGGCCGTACGAACCCGGCGGCTGGTGCTCAACGGCGACGGCGGCAGCGTGTTCACCATCGACGGCCGCACGTTCGACCACGACCGGGTGGACATCCGGGTCCGCTCCGGCACCACGGAGGTCTGGGAGCTGGTCAACGACCACACCATGGATCACCCGTTCCACCTGCACAGCTACGGGGCAGGCCCCGCCCCTGTTCGGGTGAAATCCTGGCTCGCCGCGTGGCCGGCAACTCGCGGACTTCCCCGCGATTGTCCACGTCACGACGGTAAACCCGGCGAGGTGCCCGGTCCGTGCACCTTTCGCCAGAAGCTCCCTGGTCAGCGACGATGACGGTTCCTGGAGGCATACCCGAAAGGAGACCCCCATGCGCGGCACCGTGCTGCACGCTCCCGGCGACGTCCCGCCGTGTCGACCTTTCCAGCACCCCGTGTCGACCTTTCCGGCACGTCGAGTTCGCCTTTGCGGCACCGCGAAATTCCCCTCGCGGCGTGCGGGGGCGGCTGCTTTCCTGGTGTTCCGGTCGCTAGATCGGCCGCGCCGCCTGGCGTCGGCCGCGGGTTTTCCCGCGGTTCCGCTACGCCATTTGGGTAACTCGCTGTAACTGCACTATAAAGTCGGCGATGATGGAACAGTGCGCGGTGATCCGCGGCGAACACGCCCGCCGGATCGCCGTTTGTCTGTTCTGCAAGGTAGACGGAGTGAGCAACAGGTCAGGGGTGTGTTCGCCGCTCGGTGAGCCGCTGGGCGGTGACGGCACCACGCGGCGTGACGTGCCAGCCCTTCGATCGGCCGTGCCGGTTCTTGACGAGCAGGCCTCGTTCGACGAGAGCCTTCCCGCTGCGGCTGATCTGGGCTTCGTGCGTCGCGAGCTCGGTGACGATGTCCGCGCTGGTGATGTGCGGCCTCTCGAAGACGAGCACCAGCATCCGCGCCGCCCACGAGTTCGGGTCGAGGGTGTCGGCGAGCTGGTTCTGCCGCGCCCGGTCCAAGCCCGCCCGCGCGAATTCCGCGAGCGTGACGAGTGTCGTCTCCAGCCGGGCCGTCGGGCCCGCGGGGTGCGCACGCATGGCCGCCGCACGCAGGACTTCCAAGGCCTCGTGCAGGTTCGGCACATCGGCCAGCAGGGTCGCGTCCACCAGCCAACGGCTCACCGCGGCGGTCCACCGGTCGACCGCTGCCTGCTCACCGAGGACCTTGCCGTCCCCGGTCTCCTCGGCGAGGCGGCCTGCCCAGACCTTCAGCCCGTGCTCCAGGCCGGTCGACGACGCGCTGGACGTGTGCGAGCGCGTTGGAAACGCGCAACTGGCATCCATCTCGCAACCACCGCCCAATCGTCAAGGAAGTGTTAAGTATGGACCCGGCGGATGCCTATGTCAAGCTCTACGACCTGCTGCGGACGGTCGACGCGAGCGTGCTGAGCGACTGGTCGGAGAGCAGGCGGGTCGGCGAGGTCGCCGGCCAGGTCCGGCTGGACGTCGAGCAGACCGGCTCGCTGGCCGACCACCTGCTGCCGGATCCGCCGACCGCGAGTCCTGAGGCGTTCGGGGTGCTGCTGGGCCTCGACCTGGCCCTGCTGCACGCCAGCAAGGAGACCGACACCCTCGCGTTCAGCCCGCTGGACGGGTTGCGCACCCGATTGACGATGACCGGCAGGCTCAACGACCAGACCAGCGGTTCTCTGGTGTTCAAGCGGGCCTCGTGGCTGCGGCCGAACGAGGATCCCGAGTACATCGACGGCTTCCTGAACCTGATCAGGGTGCCCCCATACCACAGCGCCGACCTGCACCTGCAGTTCGTTCCCGAGCTCTACGACCTGCCCGACACCGAAATGGCCGTGGACGCCGAGGAGCTCGACTCGCCGCCGTCCCCGGTCATCGCGCAGCTGCCGTTCCTGGCCGAACCCGAAGACGTGCTGTGGACGCTCCCCGGGCGGGGAGCCTTCTACTCCGTCACGCCGTCCGCCGAACGACTGCTCCCGCACCTGGCCGAAGCCTTGGCCGCGCTCGACGCCAGCGGCGCGATGCTGGCGATCCTGCCTGAGGCGAGCCTGGACGACACCCTGCTGGCCAAGTGGTGCGAGCTGCTCCAGTCCACCCCGCGGCCGGAGGGCGGGCTGTTGACCTGGCTGCTGCTGGGCAGCGGGCCCGTGCAGACGGTCGGGCCGAACCTGCAGAGCAGCCGTCCGCCGAACCGTGCGGTCCTGGTGCACCGCTCGGGATGCGCACGCCTGCTGATGACCCAGGACAAGCAGTCCGGTTTCGCCTTCACCACCGCGAAGCAGCACGAGTACGGCGTGGACCTCGGCGACATCAAGCGTGACGAGTACATCCCGCACATCCGGCAGCTGAATCTCCTGGAATCCCGGCTGGGCCGGTTCGCGATCCAGATCTGCGAGGACTTCGGCCGTCCGGAGCGGCATGGGCTGGTGACGGCCGCGGGCGTGACCCACCTGTTCGTACCGGTGCTCGCCGCGGCGATGTGGAACCGCGGCTGGCAGGCGAAGGCCGGGGAGACGCTGGGCATCCAGGCCGGGATCAAGGTCGCGGTCAGCAACGGGCTGGCGATCCACCGCTTCTTCAACGAGGTCCCGGCGCCGACCCTGCTGGTCGTGTCCGCGCCGTCCGGTGTGCCCGACCAGTACCTGACCACCGACGACCTGGTCAGTGTCTACTCGAACGTGAACGGCAAAACGATGGAGTCCCGAGAGGACGCCCTCAGGCCGCGGACCGCGGAGTGGTGACGGTCCCGCTTCCGCTCGGCCGGGCCGCGTCCGAAGTACATTAAGGACACTCGCGCCGGCGACGCGGGCGGCTCCGGTGGACTGATCCCGCGACTCGGCTGCCACGAACCGCGACGCAGCGCGATCGTCTTGTGTGAAAGGGGTTTCATCGACAAGGAGCCTTGCGGAAAGCGCTTTCCCGTGCGTAGGGTCGGTCCGGCGGCCGGCTCGCACGACAAGACTTTCCCTTCGGGGAGTCATCCTGCAAAGTGCTTCGGAGGTTCTATGGCCACGACGAAGTGGCGTCGGTTCCTGTCCGGTGGGTTCGCCGGCGTCTTCGCGGCGGGCATGATCGTGGTGGTCGCGCAGCCCGCGCAGGCGTTGACGGTGCCACCGGCCAACGGCCAGGAGACCGTGACGAGCACCGTCAAGGTCTCCGGCTCCCGGGACTACGGGATGAAGCGGATCATCCCGGAGGGACTGGGCGGTGGCGGCGGCAGCGAGAGCCAGAAGGCGGTGTTCGAGCTCGCCGACGGGGCGACGCTGGCCAACGTGATCATCGGCAAGCCCGGCGCCGACGGCGTGCACTGCCTGGGCACCTGCACGTTGCGCAACGTGTGGTGGGAGGACGTGGGTGAGGACGCCGCGACGTTCAAGGGCACGTCCGCCTCGCAGACGATGACCATCGACGGCGGCGGTGCGCTGAGCGCCAGCGACAAGGTGTTCCAGCACAACGCCCCCGGCACGATGATCGTGCGCAACTTCGCCGCCCAGGGCATCGGCAAGCTCGTCCGGACATGCGGCAACTGCAGCAACAACCCGCAGACCCGGCACGTGCGGGTGGAGAACGTACGGATCGAGATGTCGGCGAAGAACATAGTCAGCATCAACGTGAACTACGGCGACACCGCGCGGCTCAGCCGCGTCACGATCGTGGGTGACAGCAGCAGGAAGGTCACCATCTGCGACAAGTACAACGGTGTCAAGAAGGGCGAAGGCGAGTCCAAGAAGGTCGGCACCGGCGCGGACGGGAAGAACTGCGTCTACTCCGCGTCCGACATCACCTACCAGTAAGGCCGACCGGCCCGGCTGGACCGCACGACCCGCGGTCCAGCCGGCACATCGTCATTCCGACAAGACGTCACATGCCTGGGGCGGCGTTCGGCCGGAGGCTTTCCACTCGTACACCCTGCACTCGCAGCGGACATCCCGGCCATGTCGCGGCAGTACGCCGGACCGCGGGCCACACTTTGACTTGGGAGATGGATGATGAGACGCATGCCTTTGGTCGCAGGCGTTGCCTTGCTGGCCGGGCTGGTGGTCCCTGCCTCGGCAGGCGCCGCGATCACCCGCTATGAGGCCGAAACCGCCCCGGCGGCGTGCATCGGCACGATCGACTCCGACTGGCCCGGCTACTCCGGCGCCGGTTTCTGCAACGGTACCAACGGAACGAGCGGCTACGTCCAGTTCACGGTGAACGCGTCGACGGCTGGCACGGCAACACTGGCGCTGCGGTTCGCGAACGGTTCCACGGCGGCTCGACCGGCCAACCTGGTCGTGAACGGCGCCTCAGTGCAGACGCCGTCGTTCGAGGCAACCGGGGCTTGGTCGACGTGGACGACCAAGACGGTGAGCGTGCCGGTGAACGCGGGCAGCAACACGATCCGGCTGAACCCGACCACGTCCAGCGGCCTGCCCAACATCGACTACCTCGACTTCGACAGCGGTGGCTCCACTGAGCCGCCGCCCGGTGGGATCCTCGGCTGGGCCACACAGGCCGGTGGTACCACCGGTGGCGCAAGCGGGTCCACGGTCACCGTGAGCAGTTTCGCCGATTTCCGGACCCAGGCGCAGGCCTCGGGTGCCAGGACCATTCTGGTCAACGGGATGCTCAGCGGCTCAGGCACCGTCGAGATCAGTGCCGACAAGACGATCCGCGGTGTCGGCGCCGGATCGGGGATCTCCGGGACCACCCTCAACATCGAGGACATGCGCCCCGCCAACGTGATCATCCAGAACATGAACATCCGCGGCGTACCCGGCAGGGACGCGATCCAGATCGAGAACGCCACGCACATCTGGCTCGACCACAACACGATGTCCAGCACGATCGAGAACGACCCCGACCACTACGACGGCATGATCGACATCACCCACGCCGCCGACTACATCACGGTGTCCTGGAACATCGTCCGCAATCACTGGAAGACCTCGCTGGTCGGCCACTCCGACGGCAACGGCGGTGAGGACCGCGGTCATCTGCGGGTCACCTACCACCACAACTGGTTCGACCGCACGTTCGAGCGCAGCCCGCGCGTGCGCTTCGGTGAGACGGTCCACGTGTTCAACAACTACTACTCCAATGTGAACAACAACGAGGACTCGTACGCCATCGCGTCTCTTATGGACGCCGGACTGCTCGTGGAGGGCAACGTCTTCGAGAACGTGCAGCAGGCGTGCTGGTCGGCGAGCGGGTACGCGGAATCTGATCCCGGGCGGTTGGTGGCACGCGACAACTCGCTGACCAACTCCGGACCCTGCGAGGTCAACGGAACCGTGGCGCCCATCCCGTACAGCTACACCGCGGACAACGTCAGCACCGTCAAGGCATCCGTCACTGCCGGCGCGGGCGCGGGCAAGCTCTGACATGGGTGGCAGACGATGAGATGCTCGCTTCTGGTCTCTGGTGCCGTGCTCCTGGCCGTGGTGGTCCCCGCGTCGGCGAGCGCCGCGACCACACGTTATGAGGTCGAGGCGTCCCCGGCGACCTGCACCGGCACGATCGACAGCAACTGGTCGGGTTTCTCCGGTTCCGGCTTCTGCAACGGCACCAACGCGACTGGCGCCTACGCCCAGTTCACCGCGACCGCCTCGGCGGCAGGTACGGCGACGCTGGAGGTGCGGTTCGCCAACGGCACGAGCAGTAGCCGCCCCGCCGACCTGATCGTCAACGGTACGACCGTGCAGGCGGTGTCGTTCGAGAGCACGGGTGCGTGGAACACCTGGGTCACCAAGTCGTTGCCCGTCACCGTGAACGCGGGCAGTAACACGATCCGGCTCAACCCGACCACTTCCGGCGGCCTGCCGAACATCGACGGTGTCGGACAACGTCAGCATCGACAACGCCGAGCGCGACTACTCGTTCGACGGCGGCACTTCGGTGTTCCGGAACAACGTCTCCTGCCGTAGCGGCAGCGGCTCGAACGACAGGATCATCGGCAACTCGGACAGTTCGAACCAGTTCTGGTCCGGTACGAACGGGTCCCGGTGCTCGTCCTACCCCGGTGCGCCGAGGTGGTCGTTCGCGGCGGACGGCCGGTTGGTGGTGACCTTCGGCCAGCAGTAGAGCACCGGGTCGGGCCAGCACAACGCTGTGCTGGTCCGACCCGGACCAACGCACTGGGAGTCCGCCTGACCGTCGCGGCATCGCCAGGGGAATTTCGGGGTGCCGCAAAGGTCGACACGGGGTGCCGCAAAGGTCGACACGGGGTGCCGCAAAGGTCGACACGGGGTGCCGACTGCCGCCGGTCGCGGTCGTGCTACGGAGTTGGCGCCTCGGCGAGCGACAGGCTGTTGCCGTCCGGGTCCAGCACCACGACGTGACGTACGCCGTTGCCGTAGGTCTCCACCGGTTCATGGCCGATGCCGTGTGCGGCGAGGCGGGCCAGGATGTCGTCGAGGCCGGTCACTCCGAGCGTGATCATGGCCTGACCCACGCGGTCGGCCCGCACGTTCCGGTCGTCGACGACGACCCACGCGTTCACGCCGACCTGCCAGAGGTACTCCTCGCCGATGACCTCGTCGGCCGGGCGCCCGAAGAACACCTCGAACCACGCCAGTGCCTTGGTCGCGTCACTCACCGGCATCACGCTGTACAGGTCCACTCGGACCCTCCTCTCAGTCGTCTCGGAGGATGGACCCGGCCGATCGTGAAAACTCATCGGTCGGCTTGGGCGTGCTAGCCCCTGGGCGCGTACATGATCACCGCCACGCCGATCAGGCAGATCGCGGCGCCGGCGTAGTCCCAGCGATCCGGCTGGAACCTGTCCACGATCATGCCCCACGCCAGTGAACCCGCGACGAACACACCGCCGTACGCCGCGAGGATCCGGCCGAAGTGAGCGTCCGGTTGCAGCGTCGCGACGAACCCGTACACGCCAAGGGCGACCACGCCACCGGCGATCCACAGTAGACCCCGGTGTTCCCGGACGCCTTGCCAGACCAGCCACGCACCACCGATCTCGGCGAGCGCGGCGAGGGCGAACAACACGAGCGAACGAGCCAGGGTCATGGCCGTGACGATAGTTCCGCCCCGGCGACGCCGGAGAACGGGATCGGGCAGGAAGCGGTGTGTGAGCACGTGATCAGGTCGTCGCACCCGGCAGCGAGCGCGGTCCGCAGGGTGTCCCGGATGGCGCCCAGGTCGGCGATCCTGGCCTCCACGTCGGCCAGTTTCGCGGTGACCCGGGCCCGCAGCCCGGGACTGTGCCGATGACGGCCAACGTCCAGGAGGTCGGCGATCTCGTCGAGCGTGAAGCCGAGCCGTTGTGCCGCCTTGATCATCCGCAGCACGGCGACGGCCTCCGGCGGATAGACGCGGTGCCCGCCGAGTGTCCGCTCCGGTTCGGACAGCAGGCCGCGGCGCTCGTAGTAGCGCAGGGTCTGCGGATTCACCCCGGCTGCCTCGGCGAGCTGCTTGCTGCGTAGCCCGGTCACTTCGTCGCCTTCGCGGTGGCTCGGGCCTGCAGCGCGTCGAGGACACCGGTCTGGGACTCGGGCACAGTGATGTCGAGCCGCAGACCGCCGCCGGTGGCGGTGAGCCGGAAGGTGAAGAAGGAACAACATCCGGTCTCGCGCACGACCAGACCCGCTGTCCGCGCGGCGACCTGCTCAGTCGCGTCGAGGTCCAGCCGCAGCTCGGCCGGAGTCCGCCGAGTCACCCCGTGCACCGAGGCCGCGAACAGTTCGTCGAACTCCGCCTCGCGCAGTGGTTGTTGCTCTGTCGGCAAGGTGCACGCCTGCGGCGCCCACTGTTGCTCTGTGCTCATGGGTTCGACGGTAAACCTGTACCCCGGTACCGGATGCAACTCGCATGTGAAACGGAATGTGCCTCGGTGGCCCGTCGAGTACGCGATACTGTCGTGTTCGACTTTCCGTGACCGGGGGAGAAGCCGTGCTACGTCGAGTGTTGTTCGCCTGTCTTGTTCTGTCCGCCTGTTCCGCCCCGCAGGCCACCCCGCCGTCAGGGCCACCTTCGAGCGGGCCGAGCACGATCGGGCAGACCGCGACCGGGCAGACGACGACCGGGTCAGTTCCGCCGACGACGGAAGGGGAGTCGTGGGCACAACTGCAGGCGAAGGTCCGCCGGGCCGTCATTCCGCTCGACGGAATGGCCGATTACGGCATTCCCGCGGCGGAGGAGGACGAGGACACCCCGAACTCCTTGACACCGGCGGACGGGCTCTGCGGCAAGAAGCTCGGCTTCACGCTGGGACCCGGGCGGTATCGGATGTTCTCCGGCGACCGGATCCTGGTGCACAACGCGGCATGGGCGTTCCAGGCGCGCACAGGCAAGAACGTGGTCGAACTGGTCGCCGCGCAGGCCGCTGCCTGTACGACGTGGAAGGACGAAGACGGTTTCGACCACAAGATCAGAACCGACCTCGGCATCGGTCAACCGGCCGGTGTTGACGCCTTCTTCGCGTACTGCGACGAGACAGCGGACCAGACGAAGAAGTTCAGGTACTGCGGTGCGTTGGCGGCACGCGGCAATTCGCTCATCGAGGTGGCCACTGCCTCGCACATCACCCGCCGGGAGACGTTGAGCGATCTGCGTGCGGTTCTGCCGCGCGCGATCGACCGCCTGCTGGCTGCCTAGTGCGGATTGAACCGCGGCCGGAATGGGAACCCCACGGGACCCACCACCGGCAGGAGTGATCAGGCGTGTCCGAGAACACACCGGACAAGGACGAGCAAACCATGGCCGAGACGAAGGAGGAGATCGGCGAGGCCACCGGCGACGAGCAACTCGCTGACGAGGGCAAAGCCGAGCGGGTGACCGAAGCCGTCAAGCAGGCCGCGCGCGACGCCCGCGACCGGCTGATGGGGCGATGATGTGGAGTGCCTCACCGGTTATCCGCCGTGGCGGCGGGGTAGCCGAGGTCTTGACGTATCGGATGACGACGACGGGGAGGCGGCCGATGCCCGAGCCTGGTAGCCGGCGCCTGCCCTGGTCAGGACACGAACATGAGATCGACGGCGGCATGCCGGTGGGGTTGTCAGGCGAGTGGTCCAGGTGTTGACGCGGTGAATCCGATCGAAGTGGTCCTCACGAGCGGCTCCACCGCTCACGTGGCCGTGGCGGGGGACCTGACGCTCGAAACGGGCGACGTGATCCTGCGCAAGCTCTCGAACCTGCTCGACCGCGGGTACGTACATCTGGTCGTCGACGGGTCCGGGGTGAGTTTCTGCGACTCCACCGGACTGGGAGCGCTGCTGCGGGCACGGGCCCGTGCTTCGTCCGTCGCCGGTGGCTTGACCATCCGGGCCGCGTCACCGCAGTTGCAACGCGTTGTGCGGCTGGCCGGCCTGCAGAAGCTGTTAACGGGCGACGAGGCGGAACAAGTGTCGGAATGACTCCTCGGGGAAGGACGGAGACGTGGTCGCTCAGGATGAGTGGAGCCGGGACAAGGCGGAGTTCGTCGCGCGTCCCGCCGACGCGCCACATCCCGCCGGTGACCCCGATCGCAGCCCCCTGGCCAGGCAGTTCGCCCAGTTGACGAGGATGCTGCTGGCCGCGGACAGCGTGGCGGGCGTGCTCCAGCACGTGGCTGAGGCGGCAGTCGCGGTGCTGCCGGAGGTCGAACTGGTCAGCGTGACGCTGCGGTCCAACGACGGGGCGTTGCACACCCCGGTGGAGACTGACCCCCTCGGTGCCGAACTGGACGAATGGCAGTACCAGTTCAACGAGGGCCCCTGCCTGGAGGCGGCACGCACGCCGGGCGTGGCGTACACCTACAGCGGAGACCTCGCCGACGAGCCGAGATGGCTGCGGTTCGGTCCGAAGGCCGCCGAACTGGGTTACCGGTCGGTTCTGTCCACGGCGATGCTGCCGGACATCACCCCACCGCGGCTGTCCGGTGCGCTCAACCTGTACTCACGCGGAACAGGCAAACTCGGCGACGAGGCCACGCGTGACCAGGCGTTGCTCCTGGCCACCCACGCGTCACTGGCGGTGGCGACCACCGAGGCCGTGCGCCTGGCGGAACTGGAGCAGGTCCACCTGCGGCGCGCGCTGGAGACCCGGGACGTCATCGGGCAGGCCAAGGGCATCCTGATGCAGCGTCGCGGCATCAGCGCCGACGAGGCCTTCGAGCTGCTCCGCCGTGCCTCGCAGGACCTGAACATCAAGCTCGCCGAGGTCGCCCGCACCGTCGCCACCCGGCACGCCGAGCTCGGGCCGCCCACCGGCTGACGTCACGACGGCAGGTACCAGGCCATGCGGGTGACCGTGCCGGTGTGGTCGTAGTGCAGCTCGAACAGGTTCGTGATCTTCTGGATGATCGACAGCCCGCGGCCGCGGAACCCGGAGTCGGTCGGCGGCCGCCAGGAGCCGTTGTCGGCCACGACGACGTGTGCCATGCCCTGAGCCGGCATCGACGCCGCGAACAGCATCACGATCCCGGGGTCGTCGGCCGGGCGGTCACGGTAGCCGTGCTCGATGGCATTGGCCACGGCTTCGTCGACGGCGAGCATCATGTCCTCGACGTGGTGGCCGTCGAAGCCGAGGCGGCGTGCCCAGCCGGAGATCGCGTGCCGCTGCGGGGACAACGCGCCGTTGACGGCGACGACCTCGTGGAACAGGAAAGGCAGGGACAGATCGGCGTCGAGGACGGTCTCGCAGATGGGCTCGGGCAACTGGCGGGCCCAGGCACGCAGGGCCGCTGGTGACTTCGATATGTGTGGGTCAGTGTCGTCAAGCATCCGCAGCGCCGTCCCTCGCAGACACAGGTCCGGGTTCCCAAGGTACCTGCTCGTGCCTCCGGTGCCGCCACGGAGCCCGGAAGTCGTGTCACAGGTTGCCCGCAACCGGGTTCGGAACAACGGCATAACACTGTGCACGGTGGGCATCTCGTTGGGTGACCGATCAGTTCATCCGACGCCGGGGGCGTGTCCGATGCCGGGCAAGAAGTACGCGCCGTTGAGCGCCTTTCTCACCACCGAGGCTGACCGGGGCCTGACCGCCGTGCGGCTCGACTTCGCCGACATCGCCGACATGGTCGGCGGGCTGCCGGCCTCGGCCTACCGGCATCGGGAGTGGTGGGCGAACGGCTACCTCGTGCAGGCGATGGGCTGGCGGTCCGCCGGATGGCGAGTGACCACAGTGGACCTGGCTGGGTGCCGCGTGCTGTTCACCCGTGAGGACGCCAACGCTCGTGAACACCCGGGCCGGCGCTCTCGTCGGTCCTGAGAGGACGACCGTGCCGCCTCCCCGCGGCCGGCAGGGTTGAACGCGGCCAAGCCGGGTACCTCGGGGCAGTCGAGCGCGGCGTCTCAAGGAGGGAGGTGCGGGAATGGTCCTGGACGGCTCCTCCCGGAGCAGCCGTCGGGAGCAACGCACGACAGTGCGCCAGGCGGCCGAACGGGTCGCCCAGTCCACGGTGCGGCGTCTGCGGTGAGCGGAACCACCGCCGTACGTCCAACCGTCATGAATGGTGACTGTCATGAGCAATGACCATGGACGTGCCGGCGAGCAGCAGCGCAGCGTCAGGCGCGCGATGAAGCGCGCCGAGCTGACGGTGGAACAGTTGTGGCTGCGCTACCTCGGGATAGGCGGTGAGGCCGGGTTCCTGGAGGTCGACGCGTACGTCCATGGGCTCGGGTCGTTGCCCCCGCTCCAGCGCGACATCCTCGCCCAGGCGATCAACGAACGCCTCGACGAACTGACGTGGACACACCGGGCCGTCTACAGCCGGCCGGTCCGGGACGCCGAACCCCGTGGCGATGCCTTCGCCGCCCTGGTCCGGCTGCTGGAGGGCACGGAACTCGCGCCGCCGGACCGGCTGCCGTCGGTCGCCGAAGCCGCCGGCAAGGCGCTCGGGGTGCGCATCACCATCTACCTGGTCGACTATGAGCAGCAGTGCCTACAGCCCCTCCGGCACCCGGACACAGGTGACAAGGACAGTGCGCTGGACGTGGACACCACGCTCGCGGGACGTGCGTTCCAACAGGCACGGATCCAGCCGTCGGCGACGTCCGCCGGACCGCGGCTCTGGGTGCCCCTGCTGGACGGAGCCGAGCGTCTCGGTGTCCTCGAGGTCGCGGTGGACAGCGTCGACGATCTCCACGACCCGGGTCTGCGGGTGCAGTGCCGGTGGCTGTCCCACCTGCTCGGGCACATGGTCACCCTGCTCTCCCAGTACGGCGACGTGTTCGACCGGACCCGGCTGCGCACCCAGCGGACGGTGAACGCCGAGCTGATCTGGTCGCTGTTGCCGCCGTTGACCGCCGGTGTGGACGGCTTCGTGGTGACCGGCGTCCTGGAGCCCGGCCACACCGTCAGCGGTGACGCGTTCGACTACGCCCTGTCGGAGAGCACCGCGACCTTGATCGTGCTGGACTCAGTGGGTCGTGACCTGCGCAGCGGCCTGGTCGCGGCGGCCGCACTGGCCGCGCACCGCAGTGCCCGGCACGCCGGTCACGGGCTCCATGAACAGGCCAGGCTGATCGACCAGACCATCGGCAGGCAGTTCGGCGACGCGGTGTCGGTCACGGCCGTCCTCGCCGAGCTGGATCTCGCCAGCGGCCGGCTCCGCTACATCAACGCCGGGCACCCCGACCCGTTGATCATGCGGGCGGGTGAGGTGGTCGAACCGTTGGGTGCGGGCCGCTGCCGCCCGCTCGGTTCGGGCGTGGGTGACATCGAGGTCGGCGCGCAGACGCTGCGACCGGAGGACTTGCTGGTGCTCTGCACGGACGGGATCACCGAAGCCCGTGACGAGGCCGGGGACCCGTTCGGCGAGGCCCGTCTGACCGACTTCCTCCGTCGTGAGACCGCGGTGGCACACCCGCTCCCGGAAATCGCCCGCCGGCTGATCAACGCCGTCATCGCCCACCAGAACGAGACACCGCGGGACGACGCCACCATCCTGCTCGCCCGCTGGACCCGGCCGAGCCGCCCCACCGGTGCCACCTGACGGGGTTCGCGCTCCGCCCGGCGACCCCAATACGGTGAGCCCTCGGCCGAACGCGTCCGCCGTGAATCAGGCGTTCTCCGGGGTCAAACCAGCAGGGTCGGTGTCCGCGTTCTCGGCGCGATCGTCGTCGTGGAGTTGTCCGGCGAGATCGACATGGCCACCGGGAAGCTGTGCGCGAGCCGCTGTTCGCCGCTGGAAGACGTGGCCGCGTCGGTGGCTCGCTGTTAACTGCCGTCCGTCAGCCGACGGTGCCATCCTCGATGGAGCGCGGTGCCTGCCACCGGTGCACGCCTGCTCCCTGCGCGTATGACAGGTGTCCGCCGAGCGCGCCTCCGGTGCTCAGCACGGTGAGCGCGAGCGTGCTCATGAGCTTTCCGGCAGTGTGTCGCCCGCGTCGCCGCAACTGGTAGGACGCGGCGAAGCACCCCACTGCGGCGGCGTTGGTGACCGCGTGCACGAGCCCGACACGCCGCTGGCGCTTGTCGAGTTCGCCGTAATCAGCCAGCCCGAGCAGGATGGTGGGCGGAGCGGCCGTCAGCCCGATCGCGATGAGCTTGCGGGCCGCGTCGTCGTTGCGGTTCCCCGCGTCGAGGACTGCCGCCGACACCCACGCCCCGATCGGCACAGTGACCATCAACGGATGCAGCGGGTGTCCCAGCCACGATCCGCGCAACGCGCCGTCGGCCTTCGACGCTTTCAGTCCCCTGCGAACCGCCGCGGCCACCGTGGCCGCGGGACGGTCGACCGCACGGAGATTCTCGACGGCTCGCATCAACCGGTGAACGTCCATGGTCCCGGGTACCCGATAACCACGCCGGTTCTCGTCACCACGCCATGCGGTGTGGCGGTTACGGTGGGATGTGTCGGGTGAGTCCAGCAGAGCGGCTCTTTCCGTGTACGCCGCCGGTACACGAGATCAGGAGCACACTGTGGGCAGAACCGATCCACCGCTCGTCGGGAACGGGCGTTCCGGCCCGCGCATCCACGTAGACACCGAATGGAAACCGGGCGACGTCCTCGTCATCCTGCGCGTCCGCGGCGAAATCGACGTGGACGGCAGCCGGACCCTGGATCATTGTCTGCGTACCCGGATACCGGGCGAGAGCCGTTACGTCGTGGTCGACCTCGACCAGGTTGTGCTGCTCGGCGCGCCCGGCGTGCGGGTCCTGATCGAACAGGCCGACCGGCTCGCGCTGACCGGACGGCGCCTGCTCACGGTCGCGTCCAGCTCACACGTGCGGCGGGTCCTGGGGCTGATGCACGCCACTCACCTCGTCAACGTGCACGAGAACGTGCCTATGGCGATCGCGGCGTGCCTGGGGACGCCGGAGCCGGTCGGCCACGTCGGCAGGGCACGGACGGACATGCCCGGTCCACCCGAGTTGGGTGAACTGCGCCAAGAGGTGTTCAACCTGCGTGCCGCGTTGCGCACCAGGCCGGTGATCGCACGGGCGCTGGGTGTCGTTCAGGAACGGTACGGGCTGCGTGTGCCGGAGGCGGCGTTCGACCTGCTGCGTGACAGCGCCCAACGGCACAACCTCCGGCTTCACGCACTGGCCCGTGCCTTGCTCGACGCTCCTGCTCCGGAAGGCCCGGTGTGGTTCCCGGGACGCACCCGGCGACCCGCGCCGTCGCTGTCGATATTCGCCCAGAGTGCCCGGCAACGCGGCAACAGGTCGGCGGTGCTGAGTTCGTTCGTCGACGAGGTCGTGAAATACGTGGGCGCGGTGATGGCCGCCGTGCAGCTGGTGGAGCCGCCCGGCGGACGGCTGAGTGTCGAATCGTCCCGCAGCCTCACCCCGGACCTCGCCGATCACCTGGCCGGCGAGGACGACCCGATGGCGCCGTGGCGCAGAGCGGTGGCGGGCAAAACCCGCGTGGTCCTTGAGAACGTCTCCGAGGAACAGTGTCTCCCAGGCCGGGACGTGCTGCTCAAGGCCGGTGTCGGCACCGTGGTCAGCACCCCGTTGCTGACCACGGACAACTCGTGTGTCGGCGTGGTCACGACCTGTCACGTGGACACCGGGTTCACGCCGACGCGGTTGCAGGCCGCCAAACTCGACCACGCCGCCACGGAGATCGCCACATGGCTGGATTGGCATGCGCGAACTGTCGTCGTGGACGCGCTGGAGGCGGTACACCACGAAGCCACCAAGCCGGAACGGCGGACAGAAGGTGTTTAGGCCCGCCCATGATCGGGTAGAGGGGAGGGAGCCTTGAGCAGACAGGGCGGACTGGGAGGTGACTCATGGACCCTGAAGCCACGGGGACGCCTGAGTCGACAGCACCGCGGACCAGCGACCTCGTCGCGGACCTGCAGGAACGGATCGACCGGCACACGGAGCAACTCGCGCAGCACGCACGCGACCTCACCAAGCTGCGGGAAGACCTGGACGGCCTGACCTCGCGCCTGGATTCCGCGAGCTAGTGGCCCCGCCGAGGGGCGTCTGCCTCCTGGTTGTGTGCATGCAGGCACCTGACATCACCAGCAGACAGCCCAGGAAGATGACCAGGAACGCCTCCGTCGCCGCTCCGAAGGCGATGCAGCCCACCCCGGCCGCGTCCACCGCGAGGCGTACCGGGAGCCGGTTGGCCCGTCGTGCCCTGCTCGGACGCAGGCCCACGGACTGTGCCCATGACGGGTCGGACATCTCGAGAGTGTGCTCGATCTGGCGAAGCCGACGTTGGTGATACCGGGCATCCATCGTGCCTCCTGGGACGCCGATTGGCGGACTGCCGCGTGGCTACCCGCTGTCATTCCACGGAAACAAGGATCTTCTCGGGAACGGTGAGTTCATGGGCGCGGTGTTGTCGGTCAACGTCGGCGATCTGCGGCCGATGCTGGCCGCGACGGGACACAGCGGGATCGACAAGCGGCCTGTGACCGGGCCTGTGGCGGTGTCCGCGCCCGAGGCGGGGGCGTCCGGGCTGGCCGGTGACAAGATCAGTGACGGCACCGTCCACGGCGGACCGGACCGGGCTGTCTACGCCTACGCGCGGGAGGATCTCGACGACTGGCAGAAGGATCTGGGCACAACGCTGCCCTCCGGCGGTTTCGGCGAGAACCTGACCACGATCGGCGTCGACGTCAACGGCGCCGAAATCGGTGAACGGTGGCGTGTCGGGCACGAGGTCGTGCTTGAGGTCAGTGCGCCGCGAACCCCGTGCAGGACGTTCGCGGCATGGCTGGAACGCGGGGACTGGATTCGGACGTTCATCGACCGCGGCGTGCCGGGCGCCTACCTGCGCGTGATCCGGCCGGGTGCGATCCGAGCCGGAGATGCCGTGGAGGTGCTGACCAGGCCGGGACACGGCGTGACCGTCGACCTGGTCTTCCAGGCGATCACCCGCCGGCCGGACCTGCTCACGCGGCTGACCGGAGCCGAGGCGCTGGCCGAGGACATCCTGGCCAAGGTCCTACGACGAACCCGGGTGCGGTGACCTTTGGCCGCCTGCGGACAACGTTCCCTCGTGAGTGTTTATCGGGGTTCTAACCCTGATAAACACTCACGAGGTTGAGCAGTCAGGCGTGGGTGTCACCGGCCGGCTGCCTGCCGTACTCCGCGTCATGCCACCCACTGGATGCCGCCACCGCCGCGTTCCCCGTGGACACCGCTGCTTTCCTCCGAGTCCGGTCGGTAGCGGCTACCCGTTTCGGCGACGCCCAAACAGGCGGCATCCAGTGGATCGGGCGTCAGCGTGTGACGGCTGTCCAACGCTGGTTGGCACCGTTGGTGGCGCGGTAGAGCCCGATGCGGGCACCGTCCTCACGGGACTCGCCGATCACGTCCAGCAGCTCACCGGTGCCTACGTTGACGAACGTCCACGTCCCGTCGCCCGTGGTGGAGAGCCGCCAGCGTGAGGCCGGGTTGTCGGTTTCCGCCGGGGCGAGTGTGACGGCGCCGTTCGCGGTGCTGAGGACTTGCCCGTTGGCGGCGTTGGTGATGGTGAACTGGTCGCGGTTGCCGTGGCTGCCGGTGCGGTTGGTGAGCGTCCAGCGCTGCGCCGGGGCCGACGCGTCTGTCGTGCGCTGCACGAGCGTGCCGTTCTCCGCGGTCAGTGCCTTGCCGCTCTGCACGCCGGTGAACGAGAACGGTTTGCCGGAGGCGAGGCCGGTGCCGGGTGCGGCGGAGCTGACGCCGGTGACGACCAGGCTGGTCACCGAGCGGGCCGGGACGCGGATCGTGGCCTTCTTGCCGATCACTCGCACGGGCTTGCCGGGCTTGAGAGCGTTGCCGACATCGGTGATGACCGGCGTGACGGACGCGCCGTTGCGGATGGACGCGAAGCCGGAGAGGTCCAGCACGACGTCGCGTTCGACGGTGCTCGCATTGGTGTGGACCACCGTGGCCAGGTTCTCGCCACGCATCGCCGCCGTGCTGGCCCTGTCGTTCACGCCGATCAGCCGGTCACCCGGCTTGATGTGGTGGGTGAAGTTACGCATGGTGTGGTACTTCGTGTTCGTCCTGATCGGACACGTCCGCAGGGTGGCGTTCGCCGGGCAGTCGAACGGGACCTGGATCTCGCCCCAGTTCATCCCCGCCGGGGTCTCGCCGCCCGGCTTCATGTTGTTGTAGTCCTCGATCGGCTGCCAGCTGATCCACGCGCTCGGCTCCAGCTCGCGCAGGTCACCGGTGATCTGCGCGGCCAGCCCGAGACCCGGGTCCATGCTGGTGAAGTCCTGGCGGTCCAGCCAGCTCCCGCCGACCTCGCTCATCCACAGCGGTTTCGCCGCGCCCTTGGCGATATCCCTGGCGATCGGGCGGTTCCCGGTGCCGTAGGTGTGCACGTTGAGCTGACCGACCTTGGCGCGGGACTCCGGCGACCAGCCGTGCCAGTCGGCGGCGAACAGGTCCGGGTTCGTCTCGTCCGGTGCGGACACCACGGCACGAGATCCCGACGACGACAACGCTTGCGCCATCACCGGAATCACCTGTGACTGCACCGCGGGGCCGATGTGTGCGCCTTCCTGGCGACCGCCGGTCGGGTTGCCGTCGCTGCCGAGGGTGGTCTTCCAGTAGTTGGTGTTGGGCTCGTTGAACGGGTCCACTGAGGAGACCTTGATCCCGTGCGCGCGCTCCAGGGTTTTGGTGACCTGCGCGAGGTAGGCGGTGAAGTCACCGATCTTCTCGGTACGCAACTGCTCGTCGGTGGCGTTGAATCCGCCGGAGACGTAACCGGATACGGTGTGGAAGTACGGCGGGGAGTTGCTGAACGTCTCCCACTTGGTCACCCGGTTCTTGATCCGGTCGACCCACCACCGCTGGTTCGGATCGGCCGCCGGATCAAACTCGGCCGGGTCGCCGGGCGTCCACCAGTCCTTGTCGTCGCGGGTCGTGCCCGCAGGCGCCTTCCACCAGCCCGGCACCGCGCCACCCGCGCGCAGATACGGCGGTACGTCAGGGGCGTTCCCGCCGCCGATGTTGTAGCGGGCGATCGTGAAGTTCAGCCCTTCCGGACCGAAGACCATGTCGGCGAGCCGGTTGCGGATCTCGTTGGGGTATCCGCCGGTCGCCACGGCCATCCACGCCAGGCTGGCACCCCACCCTTCGAAGGGCTGCTGCCGGTACGTCGGATCGGGCCGCACGGTCACCGACTCGGCCGCCGCCGCGGCAGCGGGCACGGCAGCGGGGACGGCGGCGGCCGCCACGGGGACACAAAGGATGGTCAGCAGGCGTTTCAGGTTCATCGTCGAACTGCCCTCCGGTCAGGATTCGGTGTGGCCGAGCAGGGGATGGGGGACAAAACGGACCTGGGGATCGAGCAGGGTGCCGAGTTCCAGTACGACGATCTCGTTGGTGCCTTCCCGTACCACCGGGCCAGGCACGTACAACGTCCGTTGTGGACCACGACGCCAGTAGCGGCCGAGCGCGAAGCCGTTGACCCACACGATTCCCTTGCCCCACTCGGCGGTGTCGAGGAAGAGGTCCGCGGGCCGCGGGACATCGAACTCGGCGCGGATCACCACCGGCCCGGCCAACGGGCCGGACACGGCTGCCTCGCTGCCTGTGCCGGGCCGGATATCAGGCACGGCAGCCGGGTCGATCGGCAAAATGTCCCACGTGGACAGCTCTCGCCCGTTCAGGGTGGCGCCGCCGATGATGCCCTTGGGCTCGCCGATCCGCTCGCCGTAGTTGACTCGTCCCTCGTCTTCCACCAGTACCAGCAGTTCGCCACGCGCCCTGGGCAAGGCGATGGCACGGTCGTGGTGCTCGCGTATCAGTGTGCCGACTTGGTGGCCGTCGAAGAACACCGTCGCGCGGTCACGGACCTCGCCGAACGTCAGCACACCGGGGTGATCACCGCTGATTGCCGTACGCAGCAAGGCAAGCCGGGGGATCGGCGTGAGCTCGTCGAAAACCGGCAGGTGCTCGTGTGTCTGCCACGTCCCCCATCGTTGGGGTGCGTCCAGCAGCCAGACGGGGTCACGCAGTGCCGCGGTGGGCGTGGGGGCGGGTTGCGGCGGAGGCGGAACGCTGTCGGGGACCTTGTGATAGCGGGCGATCACCTCGCGGAAGGCGTGGTATTTGGGCGTCGGATTGCCCGCTTCGTCCAAGGGCGCGTCGTAATCGTACGAAGTAACCAGTGGCTGGTAGACACCCTTGTCGTTGGCGCCGTTGGTGAGACCGAAATTCGTGCCGCCGTGGAACATGTAGAGGTTGACCGACGCGCCCGCGGCGAGCAGGGCGTCCAGATCGGACGCCGACTCCTCGACCGGGGTGGTGTGGTGGTGCGCGCCCCAGTGGTCGAACCAGCCGTCCCAGAACTCGCTGCACATCAGCGGACCGGTGGGTTGGTGGGCCCGCAGCGTCGCGAGCCGCTCAGTGCTGCGTGAACCGAAGGACGCGGTGCGGTGCAGTCCGTCGAGGCTGCCGGCTTCGAGCATGTGCGGAACCGGCTGGTCGACGGTCGTGAGCGGAACGGTGATCCCGGCTTCGCGGGTGTACTGCGTCAACGCTGCGAGGTAGCGCTTGTCGTCACCGAAGGCGCCGTATTCGTTCTCGATCTGGACGAGCAGGACGGGGCCGTCGCGGTCGATCTGGTGTGGCACGACCACCCGGTACACCTGGTCCAGGTATTCGCGGACGGCGGCGAGATAGCGAGGCTCGTACCGGCGAACGCCCACGCTCGGGTCACGGAACAGCCAGGCCGGTAGGCCGCCGTTGTCCCACTCGGCGCAGATGTACGGGCCAGGCCGCACGATCGCGTACATCCCGGCTTCGGCGATCAGGCTGAGGAACCGGCCCAGGTCGAGGCCGCCGGACAGGTCGAACCGGCCGGGCCGCGGGGCGTGGGCGTTCCACGGGACGTACGTCTCGATGGTGTTGAGCCCCATCAGCCGGGCCTTCTCGATGCGGTCGGCCCACAGGTCCGGGTGCACCCGGAAGTAGTGCAGGGCGCCGGAGAGAATCCGGAAAGAACGGCCGTCGAGCAGGAAGTCCGTCTCGCCGATGGCGAAGTCAGGCATCGTCGTCACTCCGGTTCCGGCGGATGTTTACGTAAACATCGACTCGCCGAGGCTAACCTGCTGACGTAAACATGTCCAGGACACCCGAGGAGTCCCCTGTCGTGCGCACTACCGGCGGAAGAGGCCCGTCCATGGCCGACGTGGCCAGGGAGGCGGGGGTGTCGGGGCAGACGGTGTCCCGCGTCGCCAACGGCAGGACGAACGTCGACGACGCCACCCGCGAACGGGTGCTGGCCGCGATGCGCCGCGTGGGCTACCGGCCGAACAGCGCGGCGCGGGCACTGCGCAACGGCAGGTTCCGCAGCATCGGCGTGATCATGTCCGCGGTGCCGACCTTCGGCAACAGCCGCACCCTCAGCGCGATCGCCGCCGCCGCGGTCGCCGAGAGCTTCTCGATCACGCTGATGCCGATGACCCGGCCGACCCAGGGCGAGGTCACCGGCGCCTTCAGCAGGCTCAACGAGCAGGCGGTGGACGGCGTGATCATCCTGATCGAGCGGCACGAGCTGGACGAGAGCGAGATCGAGCTGCCCAGCGGGCTTCCCGTGGTGGTCATCGACTCCAGTGCGCATTACACGTATCCCGTGGTCGACACCGACCAGGCCGAGGGCGCCGCCTCGGCGACCCGCCACCTGCTCGACCTGGGCCACCGGACCGTCTGGCACATCGCCGGCCCACCTCAGTCGTACGCGGCCGAACGGCGCCGCAAGTCGTGGCAGGCGACGCTCGAACGGGCCGGCCGGGAAGTACCGCCCGTGCTCACCGGCGACTGGTCAGCCGAGTCAGGCTACGAGCACGGGCTGCGGTTGGCCGACGAAGCCACGGTCACAGCTGTCTTCGCCGCGAACGACCAGATGGCACTGGGCTTGTTGCGGGCGCTGCACGAGAAAGGCCGGGCCGTGCCGGGCGAGGTGAGTGTCGTCGGATTCGACGACATGGACGGGGCCGCGCAGTTCTGGCCCCCGCTCACCACCGTTCGCCAGTCGTTCCAAGCGGTCGGCCGCAACGCCGTGGCCGCCCTGCTCGCCGAGATCACCGGCGAGGCCCAGGCCACCGAACCGGTCAGTGTTCCGACCGAACTGGTCGTCCGGTCCAGCACGGCACCACCACCGGTCACCCCAGGGTGATCCTGTCGACGTTCGGGCCGCCGTTCGAGGTGGTCGCCGTGGCCTTGACGGTGTTGGTGCCTGCCAACAGGTTCACCGGCACGGTCACCGTCCGCCAGTCCGACCACCCGTCGGTGACCGGGAAGGTGACCGTCCGGGCCAGGATGCCGTTCACCCTGATGTCCATCGGCCGTCTTTCGGAACTGCCGTTGGCGAACCGGAAGACCACATCCGCTGCCGTGGTCGTGGACGCGGTCACCGTCCACTCCACCGAACTGCCCGCCTCGTTGTCGTAGTTGACGTACCCGGAGCCGGTGAACCCGGCGTGTTCGGACTCGACGTCCCCGTGGCGGACCCTGGCGTTCTCGGCCTGCAGTTCGGCGGCCGAGAACTTGGGCGGCGCCGGTTCCGGCGGCGGCGGCGCGGGCACGTGACGGCGGTGTTCGGGTGGGACCGTCGCCGGGGTGTTCCGCGCTGGAATGTCGTGCGCAGTGCTTGGTGGCGTGTCGATGGGCGGCGCCGGGAGGATCACGGACACAGAGGACGGTGGCGGTGGGAGTGTCGCCTCCTTGGTGGCGTCAGCCTGCGGCACGGTGATGCGCGCGCCGACCGGTTGGTCGACCGGACTCATCAGCAGCGTCGTCACCACGGCGACGACCGCGCACGCACCGGCGCCGACCACCGCCCACCTCACCCTGCGGTTCACCCGACCTCCTTCCGGACCGTCGCGTCAGGATTAACACAACACAGGGAACGATCAGGGCGGACATGTGCGCAGGGCATCTCCTCGGGGCGCCGGCCGTGCAGTACCGGTCGCTCCCCGACGCGCGGGTAATCTCCGGCGGCGCCGCGGGTGGTGCCGGACGAGTAACAGGCGTTCGTCCTTTTGTCATCGGAGGGGGAGCGCTCGTTGCTCCCTCTGGGGGAACGACTACGTCGCGCGTTGACCCGATGGCGAACGGCCAGCAAGGTTTTACCCGTGGGTAGTGCCCTTGCAACCCGTCGGCAGGGCAATCTGCCTGCTGACACGACGAGTTTCGTAGGCCGCAAGCAGGATCTGGCCGAGGTCAGGAACCTGCTGTCGAAGGCACGGCTGGTGACGTTGACAGGCGTGGGCGGCGTCGGCAAGACACGGCTGGCGTTACAGGCCGGGACCGACCTGCGTCGTGTGTTCCGTGACGGGGTCTGGCTGGTCGAACTCGCGGGCCTGCGCGGCGGCGACCTGGTCCCGCACACGATTCTCGAGACGCTCGCGGTGCACGACGAGACCGGACGCGATCGGACCGAAGTGCTCGCGGGCCATCTCCGCGACCGGCAGTTGTTGTTGATTCTGGACAACTGCGAACACCTGGTGGAAGCGTGCGCGGACCTGGTGGACGTCCTGCTACGAGCCGCGCCCGGGCTGCGGGTGCTCGCGACCAGCCGGGAGCGGCTCAGCGTCAGGTGCGAGCACCTGTGGCGGGTCGATCCGCTCCCGCTGCCGGAATCCCCAGAGTCCTTGTCGCCCGGGGAATGGGCACGTTATCCGGCGCTGACGTTGTTCAGTGAACGCGCGGCCGCCGTGCGACCGGGTTTCGCGGTGACCACGGAAAGCCAGGGGCAGATCGCCGAGGTCTGTCGTCTGCTCGGCGGTATCCCGCTGGCCATCGAACTGTCCGTGGTCCAGCTCAGGGTGCTGACGCTCCACCAGTTGCGGGCCCGACTGGCCGATTGCTACCGGTCGCCGGCCGTGCTTACGCAGGGCAGGCTGCCCCGTCACCAGACGCTGCGCGCGGCGGTCGAGTGGAGCTTCAACCTCTGCACACCGGCCGAACAGAACCTCTGGATGCGGGCGTCGGTCTTCGCCGGTGGCTTCGACATGCGCGCGACTGAGGAGGTCTGTTCCGGAGCCGGTCTGGCCGCCGAGGAGGTGCTGATCCATCTGTTCCGGCTGATCGCCAAGTCCGTGCTGGTCTGCGAACCGGACGTGGCGCGCAGCCGCTTCCGGCTGCTGGAGCCGCTTCGGCAGTACGGGCTGGAGAAGTTGCGGGAGTCCGGCCAGGAAACGGCCGTGCGGCGCAGGCACCGTGACCACTACCTCGACCTGGCGGAGCACTGTGAGAGGCAGTGGTTCGGGCCGAGACAGGCGGAGGTGGTCAGGCGGACCACGCTGGAGCACGCCAACTTCCGTGCCGCGCTGGACTTCAGCCTGTCAGCACCTGCCGAATCGGCGGCAGGCCTGCGGCTCGCCGCCACCTTGTGGTTCTACTGGATCGGTTGCGGGACACTGGGTGAGGGGCGGCATTGGCTTGACCGTGCCCTTGGGTCCACTGTGGTGTCCGCCGGGGCGTTCGGTGACGACCGGAGAAAAGCGCTCTGGGTCAACGGATACATCCGTACGCTGCAGGGGCAGGTCGCCGAGGCTGTCACCATGCTTGAGGAGTGCCGCGACTGTGCGAGCGACTCCGGCGACGACGTGGCGCTGGCTTACGCCGTGCACCGGCTCGGGTGCAACGCGCTGGTCGGCGACGACGTGGACTACGCGAAATCCCTGTTCAAGGACGCACAGGAACGCTACCGGCGCCTGGGTGTGCTGGACAGCAATGTGCTGATGGCCGGGATCGAGTCGGCCGTCGCCTCGGTGTTCCAGGGTGATCTCGACACAGCGGCCGTCCTGTGCGACGAAGCCTGTGCGATCGCCCGGGCGCATGGCGAGAAGTGGGCGTACGCCTACGCGATCTACGGGCTGGCGCTCGTGGCGTTGAGTCGCGGCGATCTGCGTCAGGCAGCCGAGTACGGCCGGCAGTGCCTGCGGATCAAGCGCGAGTTCAAGGACCAGCTGGGCATCGTGCTCGCCGTCGAAGTGCTCGCGTGGACCGAGGCCGCCCACGCCAACTGGGACCGTGCCGCCACGATGCTCGGTGCGGCACAACGGATCTGGCGGTCGGTCGGTTATCCCATGTTCGGCTCGCTGTACTTCGGGGCTCCGCGCGCGGACTGCGTCACGCAGTGCCGGCAAGCGCTTGGCGACCGCCTGTACGAAGCGAAGGTCGCCCACGGCGAGGAATTGACTTTCGAAGACGCGATCGCCTACGCGCTGGCCGAGGACAAGACAGCGCCGCCGTCCGCGGACACCTCCCGGTTCGCGGCCTTGACCGAACGGGAACTCGATGTGGCGCACCTGATCGCCGCGGGCCTGTCGGACAAGGCGATCGCGCGGAAACTCGTGATCTCCCAGCGCACGGCCGAAGGGCACGTCGACAGAATCCTGCGGAAACTCGGCCTCGACTCACGTACCCAGGTCGCCACCTGGATCACGCAGGCATCCGTGCCCGACAAGCAGTGACCGGCCGGTGTCGCTTGGGTCACATTTCCCGTGCGCCAGAACCTTCCTGCCGATGCGAGCGCCTGTCTGGGAAACGGTCGCAGAGTCAGGAAGGGGAAACCATGCCGAGGATCACCACGACAGGACGCGTGGTCGGTGGGCTGGTCGCGGTGTCCGGCCTGATCGCCGCAGGCGTCATCGGGACCGCGGGCGCGAGTGACGCGTCAGGGAGTGCACAGGAAATGAGCGAGCAGGAAGCCAGGCCGCCGAAGGGCGCACGGGCGACGGTCCGGGTCAGCCCGAACCCCACCACCGAGCGCGGCCAGGAAGTCACGATCACCGGCGACTGCGGCGGGGGAACCGGCCTGAAGACGGTGCTCGGCGGCTTCCCGGACAATCCGGCGCTGGTGAACATCCGGATTCTCAAGAACGACCCCAACGGTTTCCTCGCCAAGGCGAACGTCGCGCCGACCGTGGGCAACGGCGTCGGCCCGGTGTTCGTCGACTGCGGCGGGGAGGCCGGGGTGACCCTGCTCGTGACGCACGTGTAAGACCGGGCGGGGCGGGCACCCGAGAGGTGGCACAGTGCCAGACCATCGAGGAGGCCGACGCCATGAGCACCTTCGACAAGGCCAAGGACAAGGCCCAGCAGGTCGGCGGTGAGGCCAAGCAGCGACTGGGCGAAGCCACCGACAACGAGGACATGGAAGCCGAAGGCAAGCGTGACAAACTCGGCGGCGAGATGAAGGAAGCCGGTCACGACCTGCGCGACAAGGGCGCCGCGGCAGTACACGACGCCAAAGAGGCCCTGAAGGACGACAAGTAAGCCTCGTGAGTGTTTATCAGGGTTCTAACCCTGATAAACACTCACGAGAGGGGGTGTCAGCTGATCGGTTCTATCCAGATGTTGCGGAACCTCGGGTTCTCACCGGGATCGCCGTGGTCCTGCAGGCGGATCGCGCCCGCGGCGGCGCTTTCCGGATCGCCTCCGCCGGTCGGGCCGTCGATCGCCACGTCATTGTGGACGGTCACGCCGTTCCAGACGACGGTCACCCGTGCGTTGTCGGTCTTGTTCCCGGCGCTGTCGAACCGGGCCGCGCGGAACGTGATGTCGTAGGTCTGCCAGGTCAGCGGAGCCCTCGCGGCGTTCACGTCCGGTGCCTTCTTCGAGTAGATCGCGCCGGCCTCGTCGTTGGCGAGACTGGTGTCGCCGTACGAGTCGAGCACCTGGAGTTCGTAGCGCTCCTGGAGATACACGCCGCTGTTGCCGCGTGCCTGTCCGGTCACGTTCGACGGGTAGTTGGGTTCGTACCACTCGACGTGCAGCTTGAAGTCGCCGAACTTCTGCTTGGTACGGATGTCCCCGCCGAGGGTTTCCATCGAACCGGCGGTGACCGGCCACGTCGCCGCGCCGCCGGACTTCAGTTCCCACGCGTCGAGTTTGTTGCCGGTGAACAGGGGGATACGCGTGGCCGCGGTGACGGTGATGTTGTCGAGGTTGACGTTGCCCGCGTCGCCGTCGTCGAACCGGTACGAGATCGAGTTAGCGCCGGCGTTGAGGGTCAATGCCTCCGGTTGTGTCGCCCAGTTCTCCCAGGTGGTCGTGCTGGCCAGCCGGGTCTGCCGGACCTTGGTCCCGTTGACGTAGACGCTCACGGACTTCGCGCCGGGACTGGGATCCGGCCCGTTGGAGAACCGCAGGCCGACGTTGTAGGTCCCGGCCGAGGGCACGTTCACGGCGAACGTCGTGGCGGCGCCCTTGTTCCAGTACCCGTCGACGAATCCGGTGCCTTCGTAGCCCGTGTGGTTGGTGTTGACCGCCGCGCCACCGCTCAGGGCCGCGCGCTCCGCCTCATAGGTCACGCTGGCGGACGGCCCGCCCGGCAGGGAGTTGAGGGTGTACCACGCTTCCGTGCTCCACAGTGTCGTGCCGGATTCGGAAGCGAACGGCCGCGGCGAGCGGACGTGGACGACCCGTCCGGCCTGCAGGCCGGGGATCTGCAGGGTGACCTTCCTGCGGTCGGCGGAGACCGTCGCACTGGACACGCGAAGCGTCTGCTCGTCGACCTTCGGGCCGCCGTACGCGGGTGTCGGCACGTAACGCCATTGCGACACTTGGTACTTCGTCACGAGGTCCTGCACGGTCTCGGCCGACAACGGCTGGGTGTACTGAAGTTCGAACCCGCCTTGCACGGCCCGCATCGAGAGGATGTCGAAGGTGTTCGTGCCGTTGGGCGTGATCTTCTGCAGGCCGTAGGCGAGTTTGCCGGGCTGGCCCCAGTTGCCGCCACCGTCGATGCCGCCGGTGTAGATCGCGCCGTCCGGGCCGAGGCTGATCCGGCTGACTCCGGACTCGAGTCCTTGCGTCATCCGGAAAACAGCACCCTGGTACTCGCCGTTGACCTTCTCGAGGAACGCGCGCTGGAGACCGCCGTAGGTGACGTCACCGTACACGAGCTGCCCGGCGAAGGGCCCTTGCGGCAGCATGACGAGGTTGCTCGGCGAGTTGGCGATCTCGTTGTGCGGCAACCACAGTACCGGCGCCGTCACGGGCTGCGCGTCGAACGGGCCCGCCGGGTTGGTGTAGTGGTTGAAGAACCGGTTCTGCTTGACCCGGACCAGTTTGTTCGCGGGCAGCCAGCCGCCCTGGTTGTCGGTGACGAAGATGTCACCTTCAGGGCCCCAGCCGATGCCGTGCGGCGTGCGCAGGCCCCCCGCGATGTACGACACCTCGCCCGTTGCCTTGTTGACCTTGATCGTGGTGCCGCGGTTCGGCGCGGGCTGCGGATCGGTCGTGGCACCGCCGTAGTTGATGGACACGGAAAGGTTGGCGTAGAAGTAGCCGCCCTTGTACAGCAGACCGAACGCGAACTCGTGGAAGTTGCCACCGAACGGCCATGTGGCGACAGTCCGGTAGTTGTCGGTCACTTCGTCGCCGTTGGTGTCGTTCAGCTCGACGAGGCGATGCTTCTCGGAGACGTACAGCTTGCCGTCGACGTGCTTGATGCCCATCGGCTCTTTCAAGTCGCTCGCGACGCGCTTCGCCTGCACGCGTGACGGGTCGGTGTTGCCCGCGACGTTGCTGAGCAGGTAGACCTCGCCGAGCACGTTGTTGGAGCCACCCCACGTGGCGATCGCCAGCCTGCCGTCGGGCAGCCAGTCCATTCCGGTCACCTGGGGCTGAAACCCGCTGGGGCGCAGGTTGGTCAGCGTGAAACCGGGGTGCACGCCGGTCAACGGCAGGCCGTCGCCCGGTGAGTCCGCGGCGCCTTCGCACTCCTTGCGTCCCGGCGACGTCACGCGGACCACGTCGGCGTCGGTGCTGAGCACCGAGTTCGGCACCACGGCGAAGCTCGACGCGCCCGGTGGCTGCCATTCCAACGTGATCTGCTGGTCGGCGAGGTTGTCGAAGTGGTCGATCCGCAGCGCGTGGTAACCCGCGGTGAGCTGGACCGAGCCGGTCACCGGGGTCGCCCCGTGCAGCCCGTCGTGGTTGATGACCACCTGGCCGTCGATGCGCAGCCTTGAGCCGTCATCGCTGGTCAGGCGGAACTGGTAGGTGCCCGCGGTGGGGATGTTGATGTTGCCGGTCACCTCGGACACGAACATGTCGCTGATCCCGAAGTCGGCGGTGCCGGTCCAGTTGATCACCGGCATCAGCTTGTCGACGTTGGGGGTCTGACCGGACTTGATCGTGCACAGTCTGTCCAGCCCGGTCTGCAGGTCGTAGACCCGTAACGTCACGCCCGGCTGTTGCGGCGGGATGTCGGCGCGGGCAGGCGCCGTGACAAAACAGGACAGGAAGGTGAACAGGACTAGTGCCGCTACGAGCGACTGGCGGCATCGTTCGTGGACAGCCAGAAGCATCTTTGCTCCTTTGAGGAGAGCAGGGATCTCCGCTAATGCTCAGCGAAAGTACGGCCTACTTTTGCACAAAGTCAACGAAAGTAGGTTGGATTTGGGCCAAAGTTACGCCGAACAGCTCACCGGGCGGCGTGATCGACGGCTGACAGGGGTATCCGCCGTCCAGTCCGTCCGCTCGGCAGAGGAGGCTTGGTGAAGCCGCTACGGGTGATCATGTCGCCTTTCCATGACGGCCGGGAAGGGGTTGACCGTGGCCGGGGGCCCGCGCGGCTGGTGCAGGCGGCATCAGCCCAGCTCGCGGCGGTTCAGACGGTGACCGTTCCCGCCGTCGACCCCTCGTTGCCCGAGGCGGCCCGAGTCTTCGAACTGGCCCGCCGGCTCAAGGAGCACGTCCGGGCCGCGCTCGCCGAAGGGGTGTTCCCGCTCGTCGTCGCCGGGGACTGCAACAGCAGCCTTGGTACGTCCGCGGGATGCGGCACCGACGACCTGGGCGTGGTGTGGTTCGACGCGCACCCGGACTTCGACACCCCCGAGCGGTCCCACTCGGGTTCCCTCGACGCGATGGGGCTCGCGGTGCTGACCGGGGACGGCTGGTCGTCCCTGCGGGACCGGGTCCTCGGCCTGCGGCCGGTCAGTCCGGGCAACGTCCTGCAGATCAGCGTCCGGGACTACGAGCCAGGTCAGCGCGAGGACCTGTTGCGGTCGCCGATCCATGTGCTGGAAGGCAACACCTTCAGCGATGCCCGGCTGCGGGCGGAACTGGACGGTCTTCGCGGCCGGGTGAACCGGGTGTACCTGCACATCGACCTCGACTGCCTCGACCCGAGCGAAGGCGTCGCCAACCAGTACAGCGCCGAAGGCGGTTTGAGCCTCGTGCGGCTGCTCGGCATCGTCGGCGACATCTTCGAACGGTTCGACGTGGTCGCCGCGGCTGTCACCGCCTACCACCCCGAATCCGACATCGATGGCCGGATGGCCATCACGGGCAGCCGGGTGCTCACCGAGATAGCTCAGCTCGTGAACTAATTCGGCCGGTGTCGATGTGGGCCCGGCTCGTTCGACGCGTAGGCATGACTGACACCCCAACATCGACACGTAACCTCGACCGGTACGGGACCGCGGAACTGCCGTGGAGCCGTGCGCTTGACATCCTCACGGCCGATACGCCCACCGCGGACCTGACGTTCTTCGTCGCGACCGTACGGCCTGACGGGCGGCCGCACACCGCAGGCGTCGGTGCGGTGTGGGTGGACGGTGCGCTGTACTTCAAGGGCGGACCGGGCACACGCAGGTCGCGCAATCTGGCGGCCAATCCGGCGTGCAGTGTGTCGGTGCGCTTGCGTGGCCTCGACCTGGTCCTGGAAGGCGAGGCGCACCGGGTCACCGACTCGTCCACTCTGGAGCGTGTGGCGGCCGTCTACCGCACGGGCGGCTGGCCGGTCTCGGTGGAGGGCGACGCTTTCACGGCCCCGTACAGCGCGCCCAGCGCGGGCCCGCCGCCGTGGCACCTGTACCGCCTGACGTTGCACACCGCTTTCGGTGTGGCCAGCGCCGAACCGCACGGCGCCACTCGCTGGGATTTCGCCCGGTGAGCTAATCGGCGAGCGCGGTGAGCACGGCTTGGATCGCCGGGCTGGCGTTGGCGCTGCGCCGCCAGGCCGCGTTGATCTCTCGCTTCGGCCGGCGGCGCAACGGCCGGGATACGAGCCCATCGCCCAGGGGCGGGCGGGCGAGGCGGGGGATCAACGCGAGCACGTCGCCCGCGGCGACCAGCGCCAGCTGGGTGGCGAAGTCGTCGACCAGGTGGTGCACGTCGGGCTCTTCGGCGGCGTCCGCGAACAGGCGCCGGAACCATTGGTGGCACACCGAACCAGGTGGGCTGGTCACCCACGCGTGACCGGCGAGATCAGTGCCGGTGAGGGGCCGGTCGAGGCGCGCCAGCGGGTGCGTCCGGCTCATCACGACGTCGCCGACGTCGGTGTGCACGTGGCGCTGGGTCAAGGACAGGGGCAACGGGACTGGCAGCCCGTCGGCGTCGTGGACCAGAGCGAGGTCGGCCGTCGCGGCGTCGACGCTGTGCAGGGCCTGGTCGGGGTCCTGCTCGGTGATGTGCAGGCGCAGATCCGGGCAGTGCGCCGCCAGTCGCGGAATGACGGGCGCGAGCAGCCCACGGATGGCAGTCGAGAAGGCGACCACGCGCAGGACACCCCGCGGCGTGCCCGCCGAGACCGACTGGGCCGCTTCGGCACACCGCTCCAACGCCTGGAACACCTCGGCCGCCGAGTCCACAATGGCTTGTCCGGCCGGGGTGAGCACGACCCCGCGTCCCGCCGGGGCCAGTACGGGCACACCGACTTGCCGTTCCAGCCGCTTGATCTGCTGCGACACCGCGGAGGCGGTGAACCCGAGCTCCTCGGCCGCCCGTGCCAGCGTGCCGAGGGCGGCCACCGACCGCAACGCCCGCAGGGCAGCGACATCGATCATAAAGCCAGGTTACGCAATACCGGCAAGAAAGCATCGCTGGACCACACCTATCGGACGCGCCACGATCGGACCATGACCGACGCACAGCAGCTCTTCGGCGCCAACCTCGTCGCCATGGTGACCCCGATGAATCCCGACGGCACGATCAGCGAGCCTGGCCTGGCGAACCTCATGGACCACCTCCTGGCCACAGGCTGCGACGGGATCGTGGTGGCCGGGACGACTGGTGAGTCGCCCACCCTGACGGACGACGAGACTGTCCAGTCGGTCCGTGCCGTGGCGGCTCAGGCGAAGAGCCAGGCCCGGGTGACCGTCGGTGTCGGCACCTACGACACCGCCGCCAGCGTTCGCCGGGCACGCGAAGCCGAAGCGGCCGGAGCGGATGCGCTGCTGCTCGTCTGCCCGTACTACTCCAAGCCGACTCAGGCAGGCTTGATCGCCCATTGCGTGGCAGTGGCGGACGCCACCGAGCTCCCGGTGATGCTCTACGACGTGCCCGCCCGTACAGGCATGGCCATGGAAGCCGCCACGCTGACCGAACTCGCCGGGCATCCGCGGATCCGCGCGGTCAAGGACGCCAAGGGCAACCTGTTCGAAGCGATGTCCCTGATGGCCCGCACATCGCTGGCCTACTACTGCGGTATCGACGAACTGAACCTGGCCTACCTCGCGTGCGGCGCCACCGGTGTGGTCAGCGTCGTCGGCAATGTCGTCGCCGACCGCAACGCCGAGCTCATCCGGGCCGTCCGCGACAGCGATCTCGGCTCGGCGAAGGCGATCCAGGAGTCGCTGCTCCGGTTGATGGACGCCATCATGCACACGTCCCAGGGCGCCATCATGGCGAAGGCCGCCTTGGCCGAACTCGGGATCATCCCGCACGCGACCGTGCGCCTCCCGTTGGTCGAGTCGCCACCGCCCCACCTCCAGCGCCTCACAGCCGCGCTGGCCCCCCTCGTGAGCGTTTATCAGGGTTAGAACACGGATAAACGCTCACGAGGTTCACCAGGGCGGACGGGGAGTTAGGCCCGGGTCCATCCGGGTAGCCGATCGGCATGGCAGATGACTTCCCGATCAACGACTACGACCAGCTTTCCACGGGTGACCTGCGGCATCGCATCCGATCGCTGTCCGGGGACGAACTCCGGCAGGTCCTTGAGCACGAACGTGAGCACGCCAACCGGGCCCAGGTCGAGCAGCTGCTGATCACCCGTCTGGATGAACTTGCCGACGGAGCACAACCCGCAGGCGGCGACCAGCGCAACGCCCCGGGCGCCACGGATACCCCCAGGACGTCGCCGGTCTCGCCCGCGCACTCGCCCGACGACAGAACCCCGCTGCGCCACGGTGTGGCAGAACAGACGCCAGGCCGCGCCCGCGGATAGGGTGGCCTGGTGGCCAGGAAGTACAAGTACGGCGTGGTCAGGAAGGTCGGCAACGCCGTCATCGGAGCAGCGTTGCGCGTCGGCGTCGCACCGCGTAGCTATGTCCTGCTCACGACTGTGGGGAGGCGTACCGGCCTCGCGCGCACGACACCGATCCGTCTGCTGAGGTTCGACGGCAAGGAATGGCTTGTCTCGCCTTACGGAAACGTGGCATGGGTGCACAACGCACGCGCGGCCGGCGAGGTTCGGCTACGGCACGGCCGGAAGACGCGGACAGTCAGCGTGTTCGAGTGCGGCGCCGAGGAAAGCGCGCCGGTGCTCCAGGCGTACGTCCGTAAGGAACCTGTGACGAGGCCCTACTTCGACGCGAAGCCGCGCGACCCGGCCAGCGCCTTCGCCGCGGAGGCGTCCGCGCATCCCGTCTTCCGTGTGGCGGACGCGCCGAATCCTTCCTGATCCACCCGCGTAGCCGTACATCTGGGGGGCGCGGGT
Organism: Kibdelosporangium persicum; assembly: GCF_013280595.1. GTDB lineage: Bacteria > Actinomycetota > Actinomycetes > Mycobacteriales > Pseudonocardiaceae > Kibdelosporangium > Kibdelosporangium persicum. The sequence goes on along the minus strand of NZ_JAAATY010000005.1, from coordinate 318,149 downwards.
CCGCCTGGGAATCCATCCTGCCGTGGCTCGCTCAGTGACCGTGGTCTGCTGCCAGGCCCTTCAGCAGCGGGATGTACACGTCGTCCACCAGAGCGGCCAGCGTCTCCTCCGACAGCGGGGTTCCGCACAGGATCGCTTCCGAGCGCAGCAGGTCGAGCGGCAGCCGCAGCACGCGACGCGGCAGGGCGGCCGGGCGCAGTTCGCCGCGGGCCACGGCGTTCTCCACGATGGTCCCCAGCGTCCTGGCCAGGGGAGCGGAGTCGAGGCGGTCCCGCAGCAGGTCCTGGACCTCGGGGTGTTTGAACGCCTCGGCCATCACGCCCGCGATCGTCTGGCTCATCATCGCGTCCATCCGGGTGGCGATCCGGGTGAACAGCCACAGCAGATCCGCTCTCAGCGAACCCTGGTCGGGTGCTGCCTCGTGGATCGGCTGACGGCGGGCCCATGCGGCGATGACCAGCGCGGCTCGGCTCGGCCATCGCCGGTAGATGACGGGTTTGCTTGTCCCTGCCCGTTTTGCCACTGCCTCTATGGTTAGAGACGGGTAGCCGACCTCACTCAGTTCGGCCCACGCGGCGTCCAGAATCGCATGCTCGAGCTCGGTGCCGCGGCGCCTCGTCCTGGTGTCCGTCACCCGAGCTCCTAAGATACGTTGCGTTTCTTACGTCAGTGGTCTACCTTGCGCATTATTAGACACGAGTCGTTTCTTGCATGGGGGAACTGGTGCTGAACCGCTTGCTGGTCACCTACCTGCGGCCGTACCGCAGAGAGCTGACCATCGTGCTCGTGCTGCAACTCGTCGGCACGATCGCATCGCTCTATCTGCCCAGCCTCAACGCCGACATCATCGACAACGGTGTCGCGCGTGGAGACAACGAGTACATCATCACCACCGGCGTCTGGATGCTCGCCGTGTCGCTGCTGCAGATCGCCTGTTCCGTCGCGGCGGTCCTGTACGGCGCACGCACGGCCATGGCGTTCGGGCGCGACGTGCGGGCTGGGATCTTCCACCGCGCGGGCGAGTTCTCCGCGCGCGAGGTCGCCACGTTCGGCGCTCCCTCGCTGATCACGCGCACCACCAACGACGTGCAGCAGGTGCAGTTGCTGGTGGTCATGATGGCCACGATGTTCGTCGCCGCGCCGATCATGTGCGTGGCGGGCGTGGTCATGGCGTTGCAGGAGGACGTCGGGCTGTCCTGGCTGCTGCTGGTCTGCGTGCCCGCGCTGGCCATCTCGATCGGCCTGATCGTCTCGCGCATGGTCCCGCAGTTCCGGCTGATGCAGGAACGCATCGACCAGGTCAACCGGGTGCTGCGGGAACAGCTGACCGGTATCCGCGTGGTCCGCGCGTTCGTCCGCGAAAAGGCGGAGACCGACCGGTTCGGCGACACGAACCAGCGGCTCACCGACACCGCGCTGCGGGTCGGACGGCTGCAGGCGATGATCTTCCCGACCGTGATGCTGATCCTCAACGTCTCCAGCGTCGCGGTGCTGTGGTTCGGCGCGCACCGCGTCGGTGCCAGTGAGATGCAGGTCGGCGCGCTCACCGCGTTCCTGACCTACCTGGTGCAGATCCTGATGTCGGTCATGATGGCCACGTTCATCTCGATGATGATCCCGCGTGCCGCCGTCTGCGCCGAGCGGATCTTGGAGGTGCTGGACACCGAGCCGTCCGTGCGGCCGCCGGACTCGCCCGTCGCCGAGCTTCCCGGACGCGCCGAGGTCACGTTCCAGAACGTGGAGTTCCGGTATCCGGGCGCGGTCGATCCGGTGCTACGGGACATCTCCTTGCGCGCGGAGGCAGGCAAGACCACCGCGATCATCGGCAGTACCGGCGCGGGCAAGACCACCCTGATGAACCTGATCCCCAGGTTCATCGACGTGACCGCGGGGGAGGTCCGCGTCAACGGCACGGATGTCCGTACGGTGGACCCCGAGGTGCTGCGCAGCCGGATCGGATTGGTGCCACAGCAGGCGTATCTGTTCACCGGCACCGTGCGATCCAACCTGCTGTACGGGAATCCGGCCGCGACGGACGAGCAACTGTGGCAGGCGCTGGAGATCGCGCAGGCACGGGACTTCGTCGAGGAGATGGGCGGTCTCGACGCGACCATCGCGCAGGGCGGCACCAACGTGTCCGGTGGTCAGCGGCAACGGTTGTCGATCGCGCGAGCCCTGGTGCGCGAACCGGAGATCTACTTGTTCGACGACGCGTTCTCCGCGCTGGACCTCGCGACGGACGCCGCGTTGCGTGCCGCGCTGCGGCCACGGACCGAGCACGCGGCGGTGATCGTGGTCGCCCAACGTGTGTCCACTGTGCTCGACGCGGACCAGATCATCGTCCTGGAGAACGGCGAAGTGGTCGGCACCGGAACCCATCGCGAGCTGATGGGCACGTGCCCCACCTATGTCGAGATCGTCGAGTCCCAGCTCACCCCGGAGCAGGCAGCATGAGCACTCCCACCACGACCCGCCGTCCCCAGCCCGCCGCGGGCGGACCCGGCGGACGCTTCGCGGCCATGCAGGCACCGGTCAGCAAGGCCAACGACTTCGGCACGTCCGCGAAACGGCTCATCGGCCGCATGCGGCCGGAACGCCTCAGCCTCGCCCTGGTGCTCGGACTCTGCGTGGTCGCCGTCGGGTTCAACGTCGCGGGGCCGAAGGTCCTCGGTGACGCCACCGACATCATCTTCGACGGCGTAATCGGCCGTACCCCCGGCATCGACTTCAGCGCACTGGCCACAGTGCTCTGGTGGGTGCTCGGGCTGTACCTCTCGGCATCGCTGTTCAGCTGGGCACAGGGCATCCTGCTGAACAACGTCGTGCAGCGCGTGGTCTACCGGCTACGCGAGGACGTCGAGGCGAAGCTGCACCGGCTTCCGTTGCGGTACTTCGACAGCCAGCCGCGCGGTGAGCTGCTCTCCCGTGTCACCAACGACATCGACAACATCTCGACCACGCTGGCGCAGACGATCAGCCAGCTGCTGACGTCGGTGCTGACCGTCCTCGGCGTGATCGTCATGATGTTCACGATCTCGCCGTTGCTCGCGTTGATCGTGTTGCTCGTGATCCCGGCGTCGGTGTTCGTGACCAGAACGGTCGGCAAGCGGGCGCAGAAGCTGTTCATCGCGCAGTGGAAGCACACCGGCGCGCTCAACGCGCACATCGAGGAGTCGTTCACCGGGCACCAGTTGGTGAAGGCGTTCGGCAGGCAGCGGGAGTCCGAAGAGGAGTTCCGGCGCCGTAACGAGGACCTGTACCAGGCGGCGTCCGGCGCCCAGTTCGTGTCCGGCCTGATCATGCCGTCGATGATGTTCCTGTCGAACCTGAGCTACGTGGCCATCGCGGTGGTCGGTGGCGTGCGGATCACGTCAGGCACGATGACGCTCGGCGAGGTCACCGCGTTCATCCAGTACTCACGGCAGTTCACGCAGCCGCTGACTCAGGTGGCGTCGATGGCGAACCTGCTGCAGTCCGGTGTGGCGTCGGCGGAGCGGGTGTTCGAACTGCTGGACGCCGAGGAGCAGAAGCCCGACCCGGCGGACGCGTCGCTGCCCGCGCGGCGGCGCGGACGGGTCGAGTTCGAGAACGTGTCGTTCTCGTACAAGGAGGACCAGCCGCTGATCGAGAACCTGTCGCTGGTGGCCGAACCCGGTCAGACCGTCGCCATCGTGGGGCCCACCGGCGCGGGCAAGACGACGCTGGTCAACCTGATCATGCGGTTCTACGAGCTGGACGCCGGCCGGATCACGCTCGACGGCGTGGACATCACCGCACTGCGACGGGAGGACCTGCGTTCCCAGACGGGCATGGTGCTGCAGGACACGTGGCTGTTCGGGGGAACCATCCGCGACAACATCGCGTACGGCAAGCCGGGCGCGACCGAGGAGGAGATCATCGCGGCCGCCCGTGCCACGTACGTCGACCGCTTCGTACGCACCCTGCCGGACGGGTACGACACCGTCATCGACGAGGAGGGCACGAACGTCTCGGCCGGTGAGAAGCAGTTGCTGACCATTGCCAGGGCGTTCCTGGCGAGCCCGTCGCTGCTGATCCTGGACGAGGCGACGAGCTCGGTCGACACCCGCACGGAGTCGTTGGTGCAGCACGCGATGGCGGCGTTGCGGTCGTCGCGGACGAGTTTCGTGATCGCCCACCGGCTGTCCACGATCCGTGACGCGGACGTGATCCTGGTGATGGAATCCGGCCGCATCGTCGAGCAGGGCACGCACGAGGAACTGCTCGACCGTGCAGGCGCGTACCACCGGCTGTACTCCGCGCAGTTCGCGGCCCCCGTCGAATAATCCCAGCTCACCCCTCGTGAGTGTTTATCGGTGTTAGAACACGGTTAAACACTCACGAGGGGGTTGGGGTGGTCAGGGGACGATGTCGTAGACCAGCTTCTGGATGCCGTTGGGGTAGGACTCGCTCTCGACGAGCCTGAGGTTCTGCTTGTCCCGGTCGGCCTCGCTGAACAGGCGCTTGCCCGCGCCGAGCAGGACCGGGAACAGCAGCAGGTGGTAGCGGTCGATCAGGCCCGCGTCGGACAGGTTGTGGTTCAGCGTGGCGCTGCCGTGCACGATGATCGGCCCGCCCTCGGTCTCCTTCAGCGCGGCGACGTCGTCCAGTGACCGGAGGATGGTGATCTCGCCCCAGTTGCCGACCAGGTCCTTCTCCTGCAGCGTGGTCGACACGACGTACTTGGGCATCACGTTGTAGCCGGCGAAGTCCTCGGTCATCGTCGGCCACACCGGCGAGAACGCCTCGTAGCTGACGCGGCCCAGCATCATGGCCGCGGCCTCGTCCTGCTCGCGGCCCTTGATCTCGTACGCGGCCGGGTCGAACTCGATGTCCTTGAAGGTCCAGCCCGAGTTGCGGTATCCCGGCTCTCCACCGGGCGCTTCCACGACACCGTCGAGCGAGACGAAGGCGGTGGAGATCAGGGTGCGCATGGGGTGCTCCTAGGTTGTTCTGACGTGGTCTCGTCACTGCGTCGAACACGGGCCGCCGAAGTCGACACGAGTTCCCGGACTTTTTTCGACGCGGTGATCATGCCTGGTCAGAACGGGTTTCGCAGGGTCTTGACGACGCGGGACCGGTGGCTGAGCGGGGCGCCCGCCCGTCAGTCCATCGCCGATGGTTCTGTCCACCTCAGATCGCCTCGGAAGGGCCGCTTATCCACTCCGCGGGATCGAGGTGACCGTGGAAGGGCGGCAAGGCCTCGCCCAGCAAGAGCCGCCGGGCCACATGGCCGACCTGTCCCGCGGCCCACCGCGCCTCACCGGCCAACTGGGGATAACCGCACAGCGACTGCCCGATGAGTGGCACGGAGCGGCGTGACCGGTCGGAGAGCTCGCCGAGCCAGTCGGTGAGCTCCTGTGGGCCGTTCACCAGACCGTGGAAAACCGGTAGATCGGGATGAGTGCGGTACGGCTCGATGCTGAGGAAACCGCGCTCATCGGCCGCGTACACGACGTCAAGCCCGCGCGCCTTGGCCCGTACGCGGATGCCGTACTTCAACGCGAGGTCGTCGCATTCCTCGACCAGCAGGTCGACTCCATCCAGGAATGCGTCCACATTGGCGGGTGTCACGCCTTCGTCGAAGACGGTGACTCGCATGTAAGGATCGATCTTGGCGATCCGTCTGGCCACGATCCATGCCTTCGGCACGCCGAGGTCGTCCACTCCGGCATTGAGGCGGTTGAGGTTCGACAGATCAAGGCGGTCGAAGTCGGCGAGCTTGATGTGACCACACAGGTGTTCCTGCGCCACCGTGACCGCCGCTTCGCCACCGACCGACAGACCGATCACGCCGACAGTCCTTCCCCGCAGAACATCCTGCTCAGCGCGACTGATCTTGTCCTGGTTCCGATCGGTGATCACATCGAAGAAGTCGTTCTCCGCCAGCAGGTGCACGACGCGGCGTTCCCACGGGAAGTACACCCACCTGGCCGGCGAGTCCCGCCCGGCGCCTGGGGACCGCACTCGGGCAAGCTCCGCCAGTTGCTGGTCAAGCGTGTCCAGAACGGCGATTCCCCGGTCACGACACAGAGCACGAAGGGCATCGTCGTCGCAGGTGACGATCACCGGTTGCCAGGAAGGCGATTCGCCGGCCAGGACATCCTCCAACGCCGCCAGACCCGTCATGCCGCCCTCCCAAGTCGTTGACATAGTCAAGCTAATGCTTGACAGAGTCAACAGTCAAGGCGGTGGTTATCGAGCGGATTTCGGCGCTGTATGCCGGGCATCTGCCGCGAGCCGGGAAACGCTGTCCACAAGGGGTAGTGCTCGCGGGTCACGCCTGGGAACCGGCCGGTGGCAGGGCGAACCAGTGGTTGCCGGTCTGCTGGTACTGCAACACCATCGCGGGGATGACGAGAATCAGCGGAATGATCGCGATGGAGACCAGTGCGCCACAGACCATCAACGCCCTGCGGTGGTCCCGGCCGTAGCGAAGCGCTCTGCCGAAGCGCCACAGGACAAGGCCGACGACCGTGAACACCGCGGCCAGTGCGGCAAGACGATCGTCGCCCGCGCCGTAAGCGCGGAACGCCGCGTAGCCGTACGCGAAGGTCACGAGAACTCCCGTGATGATCCACAATGTCGACGCCGCCTTGATGGCGCCGGGCGCGGGAACCTGATCGCCGGCCGGGTCCGGCGGTGGCGGCATGGGTCCGATCATGATCTCTCCTAACGGGTTCCGCCTCAGCGTGCCCCGCCCGCCCGGGACCTCTCCCGAATCGGTTGTTGACGGCCGGGCAGGCGGAGGCCAGACTGGGAGCGCTCCCAGAATCTGCGTACTCCCCTGCGAAAGGACGGCAGATGTGGCGCAAGACGTTCATCGGGTTGCTGGGCATGTCGCTGGCGCTGACGACACCGGCCGCGGCGACCGCCGAGCCGGCCGAACAGGTCACCAACGGCGGCTTTGACGCGGGTACGGCGCCATGGTGGTGGACGAGCAACGCGCCCGGCGCGGTCGTCGACGGCAGGTTATGCGCCACCGTCCCGGGCGGGACGGTCAACCCATGGGACGCGATCATCGGCCAGAACGAGATCGACCTGGAGGCCGGGCAGTCGTACAAGTTCGCGTTCACCGCGTCGGCGTCCACTTCGGCCACTGTCCGGGCCAACGTCCAGCTGGCCGACCCGCCGTACACCGCCGAACTGTCCCAACAGGTTCCGCTCACCTCGTCGGCGACCAGGCAGGAGTACGAGTTCACCTCCACGGTGACCACGGCCAAGGCGCAGGTGGCGTTCCAGATCGGCGGTAACGCCGATTCCTTTGATTTCTGCGTGGACGACGTGTCGTTGGCCGGCGGTTCGGAGCCGCCGCCGTACATTCCGGATACCGGACCACGGGTCAGGGTCAACCAGACCGGCTATCTGCCCAGTTCGGCGAAGCACGCGACCCTCGTCACCACGGCGACGGAGCCGGTCGCGTGGCGGCTGTCCCGCCCGGACGGCACTGTCGCGGCGAGCGGGAACTCCAAGCCGCGAGGGATCGATCCGACCTCACGCCAGAACACGCACACGATCGACTTCAGCCGGGCCGCCCCGGGCAAGGGCTACACGCTCAGCGCGGACGGCGAGACGAGCGTTCCCTTCGACATCGGGGGAGAGTTCTACCAACGGCTGAAGACCGACTCCCTGGCCTTCTTCTACCACCAGCGAAGCGGAACCCCGATCGAGGAGTCGCTGGTCGGAGCGCGGTACGCACGCCCGGCCGGGCACCTGGACGTCCCGCCGAACCAGGGCGACACGAACGTCGCCTGCCAGCCAGGTGTTTGTGACTACCGGCTGGATGTCCGCGGCGGTTGGTACGACGCGGGCGACCACGGCAAGTACGTGGTGAACGGCGGCATCTCGGTCGCGCAGTTGATGAGCGAGTTCGAACGGTCCCCGCGGGCGTTCGGTGACGGCAACCTGCGCATCCCGGAGCGCGCCAACGGTGTGCCGGACATCCTCGACGAAGCCCGATGGGAACTGGAGTTCCTGCTGCGCATGCAGGTTCCGGCGGGCAAGCCGTACGCGGGCATGGCACACCACAAGATCCACGACAACGAGTGGACCGGTCTGCCGCTGCCGCCGCACCTGGATCCGAAACTCCGCGAGCTGCATCCGGTGTCCACGGCGGCCACGCTGAACCTCGCCGCGACCGCCGCCCAGTGCGCCCGGTTGTTCAGCCGCTACGACCGGAAGTTCGCCGCCAGGTGCCTGACCGCGGCGCGTCAGGCATGGGCCGCCGCCAAAGCGAACCCCGCGATCTATGCGTCTCCTTCGGACGCGACAGGTGGCGGCGCGTACGACGACACCAACGTGAACGACGAGTTCTACTGGGCCGCGGCCGAGTTGTACCTGACGACGAAGGGCGTGGAGTATCGCGACGCCGTGCTTTCGTCCCCGGTGCACACCGCGGACGTCTTCACCGCCGACGGCTTCTCCTGGCAGTCGGTCGCGGCGTTGGGCCGGCTCGACCTGGCGACCGTCCCGAATGGACTCCCGGATCGTGCGCGGGTACGTCAATCGGTCATCGCCGGTGCCGACAAGTACCTCGCCACGGCACGGAGCCAGGCTTACGGCCTGGCGTACGCCCCGCCCGAAGGGAAGTACGTCTGGGGATCCAACAGCCAGGTGCTGAACAACCTTGTCGTCCTGGCCACGGCTTACGACCTGACTCGGAGGACCGCGTATCGCGACGCCGTGTTCACCGGCCTGGACTACATCCTCGGCCGCAACCCGTTGAACATCTCGTACATCACCGGGTACGGCGAACGGGACGCGCACAACCAGCACCACCGGTTCTGGGCGCACCAGATGGATGCCGCGCTGCCGAACCCGCCCGCCGGATCACTCGCCGGTGGACCGAACTCGTACATCCAGGACCCGGTGGCGCAGGACAAGCTCAAGGGATGCGCCGACGCGATGTGCTACATCGACGACATCGGTTCCTGGGCGACCAACGAGGTCACCATCAACTGGAACTCGGCACTGGCCTGGGTGGCCGCGTTCGCGGCCGAACAGGCCGAGCGCCGGCACGAGTAGATTCCTCCCAGACCGGGCGGGCCCCGTACGACGGTGCGGGGTCTGCCCAACCAACCCCTCCCGCAGGTAAACCCTCGTGAGTGTTTGTCCGTGTTAGAACGCCGATAAACACTCACGAGGGGAAACCACGCTGTTGCCGAAGTGAAGCCGGTCTTCGGCAGGATCGGTTCGAGGTTTCGAACAGGGAGGGATTCGATGAGTCGATCAGTGAAGCGCGCGGCTGTGCTGGGGACAGTCGCGGCAGCAGCGTTTGTCATGTCACCACTGGCGGCGTCGGCAGGCGGTGCCTCGAACAACTGCGCCGGCCCGGCGTGCAGTGTCGAAGCGGGTGGGTTCCCGGGGGGAAGGTTGTCCGTCGACGCCGACGTGCATGGCAGCGGTAGCGCCGAATGGGTGGTGTTCTCCGGCGACCGCGTGGCTTGCCGGTTGAACTTCAGTGCTTCGGCGCCTCCGCAGTCCTGGGTGTGCAGCAATGTGGCCGGGGGCTATCTGTCCGCCTCCGTGCTGGGCCCGCAGGGACCGTCCAACATCGGGCTGCGCTGGTGAACTAGCGGGTTGCCGGGGCGGCGGATCAAGCCGCTCCGGCAACCCTCGGGTCAGCCGGCAACCTGTTTGGCAGGCCGCAGACCGAGTTGCTCGGTGGGTACGCGGTAAGTCTCGCGACCGCTGGCGACAGCGACGATGTTGACGGCACACAGGGCCGCGGTGAACACAGCGACCGGGACCCAGCCCGCGCCGTCGATCGCGGCGGCGATGGCCGGCGCGAAACCCGCGATGGCGAAACCGATCTGGGTGCCGATCGCCATGCCGGACAACCGGACCTCGGTGGTGAACATCTCGCCGTAGAACGAGGGCCAGATTCCGTTGGTGGCGCTGTACACCACGCCGAACATCACGATGCCCACCACGAAGATCAACAGGTGGTTCCCGGCCGAGATGGCACCGAGGTACGCGAACATCAGGGCGGCGCACCCGGCCGATCCCGCGATGAACACCGGTTTGCGGCCGATCCGGTCGGCGAGGGTGGCGCACAGGGGAAGCGCCACCAGCGCGGCGACGTTGGCGAGCACGCCGACCCACAGCATCGCCGACCGGTCCAGCTGGACCGTGTTCACCGCATAGCTCAAAGCGTAGACGCTGAAGATCGTGCTGACCGAGGCGATGATCGAGGCGAGCACCACACGCAGGACATCACGCCAGTGATCGCGGAACAGCACCGCGACCGGCAGCCGGGCCACGCCCTCCGTGGCCGCTTTTCGTTCGAACACAGGGGTTTCGTCCAGCTTCCGCCGGATGACGTACCCGGCTACCACGACGATGAAGCTGGCCCAGAACGGAATCCGCCACCCCCACGACAGCAGGGCTTGTTCCGGTAACGCGGCGACGGGCAGGAACACCGCCGTGGCAAGGATCTGCCCCGCCTGTGTGCCGCTGAGCGTGAAGCTCGTGTAGTACGCGCGGCGATGCGCCGGGGCGTGTTCGAGAGTCATGGAGTTCGCGCCCGCCTGCTCGCCTGCCGCGGAAAGACCTTGCAGCAGGCGTAAGACCACCAGCAGAACCGGTGCCAGCACGCCTGCCTGGTCGTACGTGGGCAGGCAGCCGACCAGGAACGTCGCGACGCCCATCAGCAACAGGGTGAAGACGAGGACCTTCTTGCGCCCGTAGCGGTCGCCGATGTGCCCGAGCACGAACGCGCCGACCGGGCGGGCGGCGTAGCCGACCCCGAAGGTGGCCACGGCCAGCAGCGTGCCGGTGGCCGGATCGGACGCGGGGAAGAAGACCTTGTTGAACACCAGCGCCGCGGCGGTGCCGTAGATGAAGAAGTCGTAGTACTCCAGTGCGCTGCCGATCCAGGCCGCGACCGCGGCCTGCTTGGGTTTGCCCACCGGGTGCGCACTCGCGGGTGGTGTCACGTCGTGCTCCTCTGTCAGGCGGCGTTGCGGAACAGCGGGGCGTAGGTACGAACTAGATAGTTAATTAAGATGATGTGACCCAGGCGACTTGTCAAGGGCCGGTTCAGCGGGCGGCGACGTGCGCCAGGACCAGGTCGCCCAGCATCTCGCGGTAGTGCTCGCGCAGCCCGGGATCGAGCATGTCCCGCTTGAAGATCGCGTTGAACGTGTGCCGGTTGGCCGTGCGGAACACGCAGAAGGCGCTGATCACCATGTGCACGTCGAGCGGGTCCACGTCGGCACGGAAGACGCCCGCGTCCCGCCCGCGTTCGAGGATCGTGGTCAGAACGTCCAAGGCCGGATCGGCGAGCCCGGACAGCACCGAGGACCGGGTGATGTGCGCGGCGCGGTGGATGTTCTCGATGCTGACCAGCCGGACGAAGTCCGGATGCGACTCGTGGTGGTCGAACGTGAGCCCGGCCAGTTGCCGGATGGCGTCCACCGGGTCGAGGTGCTCGACGTCCAGGCCCTGTTCGATGGTCCGGATGCCGGTGTACGCGCGCTCCAGCACCGCGATGTACAGCTGTTCCTTGTTGCCGAAGTAGTAGTAGATCATCCGCTTGGTGGTGCTCATCCGTGCGGCGATCTCGTCCACCCGGGCACCCGTGTAGCCCTTGTCGGCGAATTCGGCGGTCGCGACGTCGAGGATGTCGGCGCGGGTCCGGTCGGGATCCCGGCCGCGGTCCGGTGCGGCCAACGACTCGCCTTTCGTGGTGATGATCGGGTCTGTTCACTGTAGTCGGGGCTGATGGCCCGTGCGCACGTCGTGGTCGGCTCCGAATCCGGACGACGTGATCGACCGGCCGAACTATTAACTATCTGGTACGTTCATTTGCCATGGACGGTCCGGAAGTCCGGATGGACATCGCCACGGTGTGCCTGTCCGGCACGCTCGACGACAAACTGGCCGCCGCCTCGGGCGCGGGTTTCCACGGCGTGGAGATCTTCGAGAACGACTTGGTGGTCTCGCCGTGGACACCCCGGGAGATCCGGCGGCGGTGCGCCGATCTGGGCCTGTCGATCGACCTGTACCAGCCGTTCCGCGACCTGGAGGCGGTGCCGCCGGACGTGTTCGCGGCGAACCTGCGCCGGGCCGGGCGCAAGTTCGACGTGATGGAACAGCTGGGCGCGGACACCATGCTCGTCTGTTCGTCCGTGTCCCCGGACGCGGTCGACGATGACGACCTCGCCGCCGAGCAACTCCACGAGCTGGCGTCCCGAGCCGCGGGCCGCGGCATCCGGATCGCGTACGAAGCCCTTGCGTGGGGCCGGTTCGTGAACACCTACGAGCACTCGTGGCGGATCGTGCGGAAGGCGGGCCATCCGTCCCTCGGGCTGTGCCTGGACAGTTTCCACGTGCTGTCCCGGGGAAGCGGGATCACCGGGATCAAGGTCATCCCGGGGGCGAAGATCTTCTTCCTGCAACTGGCGGACGCCCCGCGGCTGCGGATGGACGTGCTGCAGTGGAGCAGGCATCACCGGCTGTTCCCGGGGCAGGGCGCGTTCGACCTGAGCGCCTTCCTCGGCGCGGTGGCGGCGACCGGATACGCCGGGCCGCTGTCGCTGGAGGTGTTCAACGACGTCTTCCGGCAATCGGACCCCGTGCACACCGCCGTCGACGCCATGCGGTCGTTGCTCGTCCTGCGGGAAGCGACCGCCCGCAGGGGACCTGAGCGGATGCGTGTCGCCGGATTGCCGGTCGTTCCGCCTTCGGATGGCTACGCCTTCGTGGAACTGACCGCGCCGGACCCGGCCGAGGTTCTTGCCGCGCTCGGGTTCGTCTACATCGGACAACACGAGTCCCGTCCGGCTCACCTGTGGCAGCAGGGAGACGCCCGGATCGTGGTGCGGTCCGACGCCGATGTGCGGATCGGCGCGTTGGGCGTGGCGACACCCGATCCACACGCCGCCGCCCGGCGCGCGAAGCGGTTGCTGGCTCCGGCTCTGTCCGATCTGGACTACGACGACCCCGCGGTGCGAGCGCCCGACGGCGTCGGCATTGTCTTCTGCCGCCCGGAAGGCGACTGGATGGCGGATTTCACGCCGCCGGACCCTGCGCTGGTGACCACCTGCGGCATCACCGGAATCGACCACGTCTCGCTGACCGCGCCGTTCGACGACTTCGACCAGATCGCGTTGTTCTACCGCGCGGCACTGGGGTTGGAAGCGGAGCCGGAAACGGAGTTCGCGGCACCGTTCGGCCTGATCCGCAGCCGGTCGTCGGCTGACGCCGGGCGCAGAATCCGCATCGCGCTCAACGTGGCGGCCCTGCGGCGTGGCGACTGGGCGCCTGCTGTCCGCGAGCCGCAACACATCGCGTTCACCTCCGACGACGTCGTGGCCAGCGCCAAGGCGATGCGGGAACTCGGTGCGCGACTGCTGGACATTCCGGGCAACTACTACGACGATCTCGCCGCGCGGTTCGATCTCCCGGCCGGGCGGTTGGCGTCTCTACGCGAGTACTCGGTGCTCTACGACCGCGACGAGCACGGCGAGTTTCTCCACTTCTACACGCACATGGTGGGGTCGCGGATGTTCTTCGAGGTGGTGCAACGCATCGACGGCTACGCGGGCTACGGTGTGGCCAACTCGCCGGTGCGGATGGCCGCCCATCGGCAGTTCAGGCTGAGTCACGAGTGAGCTCACCGAAGTGCCGCACCATCCGGCCGACGTCCGGCGTGTACCCGGTGAAGAGCTGAAACGCCTCGGCCGCTTGGAAAACGACCATGCCGCCACCGTCGAGCACCCGGCATCCCTTGGCGCGTGCGGTCACCACCAGCTCGGTGTCCAACGGCCGGTACACCACATCGGCCACCCACAGATGCGGCATGATCAGGTGCTCGGGCAACGGAAGTCCCGGATACGCCGCCATTCCGGTCGGCGTGGCGTGCACCAGCCCGTTCGCCTCACGCAAGGATGGCGCCAGATCGTCTTTGAGACTTCCCGCGGTGGCTCGGCCTGCGCCGAAGCGACCGCGCAGTGATCCGGCGAGTGTTTCGCCGCGCTCCCGGTCGGTGTCGAAGACGTGCACCGTTCCGGTGCCCATGGTCAGCAGGGCGTGTGCCGCGGCGGCTCCGGCGCCGCCGGCGCCGAGCAGAACCACCCTGTCGACCGCGGAATCGGGCAGTCCCAAGGCGATGTTGCGGGCGAAGCCGGACAGGTCGGTGTTGTGGCCGATGGCCTTGCCGTCGGTGAAGACGACGGTGTTGACGGCTCGCAGGGCGTCCGCTTCGGCGGAGAGATCGTCGAGGTGGCTGAGCACGAGTTGCTTGCACGGGTGGGTGATGTTGAGCCCGTCGTAGCCCGCGAGTCTGGCCGCCGCCAGCAGGTCGCCGACGTTTTCGGGCGGCAGGCCGAGCGTGGTCAGGTCGAGCGTGCGGTAGAGACAGCGAAGCCCGAGTTCGTCGGCCTCACGTTCGTGCAGTGCCGGGCTCAGTGACGTCTCGATGCCCGAGCCGATCAGGCCGACCAGATATCGGCCACCGTCGCGCAGTGCCGTCACGCCGCTGTCCCTCCACGGGAATGAACGTACTAGATAGTTACTTGTACCCGAAGACGGCCCGGCAGGGAAGGGGTGCTGCCTGTTCCTAGGGCGCCTGGCGGGACCGCCGGTAATGTCGGCGGGCCTTCATCCTGTTGCCGCACGCGGCCATCGAGCACCAGCGGGCGTTGTTGGCCTTGCTGCGGTCGATCAGGAAGAGTTCGCAGTCGGGGTTGGCGCAGGCTCGCAGCCGTCCGGGGCTCTTCTTGGCGAGCTCGTCCCAGGCGAGGATCGCGTGGACCACAACGGATCGGGCCGACGTGTCGTCGAGTGTCCACTCGAGACCGTCGTCGGTGGTGGACGGGGTACTCCGGACATTCGTGAGGAACGGGTTCAGTGCGACCGGCGTCGCCTGGCCGCGGACCACCGCTTTCAGTGCCTCGCGCGCCTCGCGCAGAGTCTGCGCGGAGTCGGTCGCCTCCGGCCGGCCTTGATCGGCCAGCCATGCGCTCGCGTCAACGAGGTGGTCGCGCGGCACGCCGTCGACCATGGGCGCGCTGTTGAGCAACGCGAGCAGCAGTGTCTCGTCGCCCATCTCTAACCTCCTTGAACCCCCTTGACAGGTTATAGCACACGTGCTTATCTCTAACCATCAAACACCGCTCAAAGGGGTTAGAGATGACGCGTCACCGGTACGCCACCGTCAACGGTCACACGCTGTTCTATCGCGAGGCCGGACCTGCGGACGCGCCCGTGATCGTGCTCCTGCACGGCTTTCCGACCAGCTCGTTCATGTTCCGCGACCTGATCCCCCGGCTGGCCCGGCACAACCGGGTGATCGCGCCGGACTACCTCGGATTCGGACACTCCGACGCGCCGCCGGCCGAGGATTTCGACTACACGTTCGACGCGCTGGCCGACCTGACCGCCGGGCTGCTCGACCAGCTCGGCGTCACCCGTTACGCCATCTACGTACAGGACTACGGCGCGCCCGTCGGCTGGCGCCTGGCCTTGCGTGTCCCGGACGCCATCACCGCGATCATCACGCAGAACGGCAACGGCTACGAAGCCGGGTTCGTCCAGGAGTTCTGGCGTCCGATATGGGAGTTCCACCGTTCGCGCACGTCCGAGACGGAAGCCGGGGTACGGGAAGCGCTCACGCTGGAGGCGATCAGGTGGCAGTACCTGCACGGCGTGCCGGACGAGACCGTCGTCAGCCCCGACACCTGGCACCACGACTTCGCGATGGTGTCCCGGCCAGGCAACGACGTGATCCAGGTGAAGCTGTTCGCTGACTACGCCACCAACCCGCCGCTCTACCCACGGCTGCACGAATATCTGCGCACCAGCCGTGTGCCTGTCCTGGCGGTGTGGGGAGCGAACGACGAGATTTTCGGCCCGGACGGCGCTCGCGCGTTCGCCGCCGACCAGCCGGAGGCCGAGATCCACCTGCTGGACGGTGGCCACTTCCTGCTGGAAAGCCACCTCGACGAGGTCGCCGGCCTGATCGAGAACTTCCTCGCCAAGCATAACCTCCGCTGAGGGATGCGAACTCGCGTTCCGGTCCTTGGGGAGATTGTCCGGTCAGTTGTCCAGTGCCGCCCGCAAGTCCGGTGCGAGTGACAGGATCTGCGCCAATCCGGTGATCTCGATGGACCGTTTGACCGTGTCGTTGCCGACCGCCACGCGCAGATCCTTCTGCGCGCGCATCGCGTTCTCCTGAGCCTCCACCAGGACGGCCAGACCGGGGGAGGCGAGGAAGGTGACCCCGGTGAGGTCGATCACCACCGCCTGCTCGTCCCCCTGGAACGCCCGCTGGATCGTCTCGGCGAAGGTGGCCTGGGTGGCCAGGTCGATGGCGCCGCTCACCGATATGACGACCGTCTCCTCCCGTTGTTCGACTCGGCAGTGCAGGCGCGCGTGGTCTTGCTGTTCACTCACGGTTCCGGTCCTGTCCCATCCGGTGTGTCCTGCCGATGAACTTACCTGGTGAACGACCACGGGACGTAATGAGCGCCCGTTCTGGTCCATAGTGGACAGTCGGGCGGGTTGAGGCCGCTCGCGCCGGGTATATCTGGAAGGAGAACCGGACGGGAGGACTGCGATGCCGGACCAAGGCTGGGATGTGCTGTCCGCATTGGGTGTGGTGGCGCTGGTCGCGGTCGTGGTGACGGCCGTCGTGGTGCTGGTGCTCGCGATCACGATGATCCGGCGGCACCGGAAGGTGCATCAGCCCGGTGTTCCGGTTTCGGCCAAGATCTCGTACTACGGGTCGATCGCCTACGCGGTGCTGCCGGTCGACCTGCTGCCGGACCCGATCCTGGTCGACGACATCGGCGTGCTGGCCGCGGCGCTGCTGTACGTCGGCCGGGTGCTGAGGAAGTTCAGGCGCAACCGCGACGAGATCACGGGGACCGGCCGGAAATGAGGCCGGTCCCCGGACCCGTCAGCGCTTCATGCCGTGCTCGATCGCCTCGATGATCCGCGGCCGCAGCTCCGCGGTGCTGATGATCGCGTCCACCGAACCGACCTCGACCGCGCGCTGGATGCTGTGCACCCGGTCGAACTCCGCGGCCACTTCGCCGAGTTTCTCCGCCCGCACAGCGGATTGGACCTCGGCGAGGTGCGCGTTCAGCGCCGCGCGCTCGGCACCGCTGGCCGCCGAGACACGCGCCTGCAACTCGGTCACGCGGGGATCGGTCGCGGTGCGGTTGTTCACGTCACTGGAGAACACCACGGCCGCCGCCGGGGCGCCGCCGAGCACGGACGCGAACGAACCCTCCAACGCCAGCACGGTCATGTTCGGGTTGAGCGCCTTCGAGAACACCACGAACGCGCCGCCGTGGTAACGGCTGATCACGCAGAACACGATCGGGCCCTCGAAGTTGACGATCGCCCGGCCGATTTCCGCGCCGTACTCCAGTTGCAGCTTGCGCAGCGACTCCGGTGAGCCGTCGAACCCGGACAGGTTCGCCAGCACGACCAGCGGACGGTTGCCGGACGCGGAGTTGATCGCCCGCGCCGTCTTCTTCGACGACCGCGGGAACAGCGTGCCCGCGGTGTAGGTGTCCGGGCCGTCGGTGGGCGGGAAGCCGCGCCGCGGCACCGACCGCGACTCGATGCCGACCAGGCAGACCGGCCAGCCGCCGATGTGCACGTCCTGCACCACCGAGGTGTCGGCGTCGGCCATGCCCGCCCACCGCTCCAGCACCGGGTGGTCCTGATCGGACAGTGCGCGCATCACCGTGCGGATGTCGAACGGCTTCTTGCGGTCCGGGTTGTGCTCCGCCGAGAAGATCTGGCCGACGGTGGTGAAATCGCTGCCGGCGCTCACGTGCGGGAAGGCGGAGACGTCACGGTCGGCCGGGTCGTTCGTCTCGGCCCTGCGCGGTGCCGCCTCGCCGGGCACGACATACGTGTGGTCGTAGTGCGCCATCAACACATCCCGCGCGGCCGGAAGGTTCGGCGCCCAGTACTGCGCCTGCCCGTTCGGGCCCATCACACGGTCGTAACCGCCGATGCCGTAGTTGTCCTCGGCCGAGACACCGCCGGAGAAGTCCAGCGCCTGCTTGCCGGTCAGCACCATCGCCGAGTCCGGCGTCATGATGAGGATGCCCTTGGTGTGCATGAGCATTGTCGCCTCGGCGTTCCAGTACGGCTGGGCGCCCACGTTGATCCCGTTGACCACGACGTTGATCTCGCCGCCGTCCTGGGTGAACGTGACGATCCGCTTGAGCGCGGCCGCGACCCAGTCCATGTTCTCGGTGCCCGACGACATCGAGATCTTCGCGCCCGCGGAGAGGGCGAACCACTCCAGCGGAACCTGCATCCGCTCGGCGAGGTCGAGCGCGGCGATCACCCGCGTGCACTCGGGTTCGGCGAGCGCGCCGAGTGCCTTGGTCGGGTCGCCGAGCAGGACGACGCGCGTCACGCCCTCGGGGTGGCGTTGGGTCGGTGTCGTGACGACACCCGCGATGATCGCGGCGGTGTTCTTGCCCTTCGGCCGGTCGACCGGCACCAGCGCACCCTGCTTGTCGAAGTCGTACTCGACGAAGGTCCCGTCCGGGCCGGCGAGCATGCCGGTCAGCTCGTACGGGTAGACGTTCCCGCGCCGGGCCGCGCGCAGCACCTTCTGGCGGTAGTCGTCCAGCGGCTGCACCAGTTCCGTCGACGGCTCACCGACGTGCAACTGCGCGCCGTTGCCCTGGTCGAGCGTGATCCGGGCGGCGACCTCCAGCAGTTCACCGGTGTCGGTGCGCTGCCGGGCGAGGAACTGGACCTCCTCCAGGCCCGCGCCGGCCGTGGTGGGCAGGATGCGCTGCACCAGGGTGTTGAGTTCGTCGGCCAGCAGGTCGGTCGGCGGCCAGACGTACATCATGATCCGGTTGGTGTCGAACCGCTTGTTCTGCGGGCGCTGCGCCTGGATGTTGCGGATCGAGTCGAGGCACGCGGCGATCGCGTCCTCCAGCGCGGGCAGCGCGACGAGCCTGCCGTCGGTCTCCCGCAACGGCGTCAGGTCACGAACCTGACCCATCGCGATCAGCCGCTCGTCGGCCGGGTTGCTTCGCGCGACCGCCTTGAACAGGTAGATCTCCTCGTCCGACGACGGCAGCCGGGTGAGGTGGAACTCGCGCAGCCGCTGCAGTTGCAGGCGCCGCGCGATCTGCGGGTGCAGCCCGCGGATCAGCCGGTCCTCGGTGAAGCCCCCGTCATCGTCCGGCCGGAAGGTGAAGTGGTGGTGCATCACCGCGCCACTGGTCCCGGCGACGGTCGTGGTGATCCGGCGGACGCCCGCGGGCAACGGGTGCTCGGCGAGCAGTTCCGCGAGCCGCACCGCGATCGTGTCGGCGTCCGGCTGGCCCTCCCAGGTGACGTACAGATCGGCGACCAGCCCGCGCTCGGCGACGTCGGCGGCGAACGTGCCGACCGCCGTGATCGCGTCAGGCAGGGCGGCGATGTTGACGGCGGTGGTGACCAACCGCGTCACACCGTTGGCGTCGGTGTGCTGCGCGGTGACGAACCGGCACCCCGCGATGTCGTGTGCGGTCACGTCGGACAGCCCACGGTTTCCGTAGTAGCGGCGGGTCAGCACTTCCAGCAGCGGCGCGTGGTCGAGTCCGGGCCGTCCGATCCGCTGGCCGACCAAGCGGACCAACGGCTCGGCGGTGGCCACCATGGACTGGATCCGCTCGGCGCGGTCCGGCGCGTCCGGGTTGCGATCCAGGTAGCGCAGGCTGTCGCGGACGGCGGCGTAGACCCTGGCGCGGTTGCGGCGCAACAGCGGCTGGGCGAACCAGCGGAACACCACACCGCGCGCCAGATCCGACACCGCGGGGAAGCGAACCTGGGTGGCCTCGACCAAGTACTCCAGGGTGAGGCCGGCCCGCTCGCTCAACGACTCCAGCGGCGGCGCTCCGGCCAGCCACTGCCGCAGCAGTTCCGACACGACCGCGACGTCCGTCGTCATCCGTTGCTGCGCGAGGAAGATCCGGAAGACCGCGGCTTCGAGCTCGGGCGTGCGGTCGAGGCTCGTGACGCCGTAGTGCCCGAGCGCCGTGCGCAGCCTGGCCTGGAATCCCTCGGTGAGCCCGGCACGTTCGACGTCCAGGCTCTGCAGGTAGCTGTGGAAGTACTCGCGCGGGCTGTGCACCGGGCTGCCCGGCTCGACCTCGAGCTCGCCGCCCGGTGTGTTGCGGCTCAGCTCCGACAGGTCGGCGAACACCGTCAGCAGGTCCAGCTCACCCGGCAGCGGACGGCCGCCGAGCTCGGCCCGTGCGGCCAGGTAGCGGGACAGCACGCGGTCGCGGTCGTGCGGCTCGACGTCGAAGCCCAGCAACATGCTGCGCAGGTCCTGCAGGCCACGCTCGATCCGGTCGGCGGCGGACATGCCGTCCTGCTCGCCGGGCAGGTCGATCTCGACGGTCTCGCCGCCGCCCGCGGCTTCCTGCTCGGCGCCTTCGTCGGCGAGGGGCTCCAGGCGCATCAGCGCCGCGCCGGTCTCGACCTGGCCGCCCACCGACACCGGGCATTCCCGGACGCGGGCACGGAACGGCGCGCGCAGCACCGTCTCCATCTTCATGCTCTCCAGCACCAGGATCGGCGCGCCCGCCTCGACCTCGTCGCCGACGGCCAACGGCGTCGCGACGACCAGCGCGGGCGCGGGGGAGCGGACGACGCCGCCTTCGTCACGGCTGATCCGGTGCGTGATGCCGTCCACCTCGACCAGGTGGATCGGGCCGTGGGTGGCCGAGACCAGCCGGAAACGGTGCCCGTTGACGACGATCTGGCCGCTGTACGTGTCGAACCGGTTGAGTTCGATGTCGGCGAAGTGCGCGTCACCGCCGGCGGAAACGCCGACACGGAAACGGTTCTGACCGACCCGGGCGACGCTCACGTGGTAGCTGACGCCACGCAGCTTGAGGCCCAGCGGCCGTCCGCTCTCGTGCCGGACCTGGGGGCGCCCGCCGTGCGCGGTGGACAGCAGCCGTTGGCAGCTGACCTCTTCTTCGTCCTGGTACGCCTCGATCGCGGCCGCGGCCAGGGCGATCGCGGAGTGCCGGTGGGTGACCAGGCGGCCTTCGGCGCGGACCCGGTCGATCCAGCCGGTGTCGGCGCTCGCGTCGATCACCTCGGGCTGGTCGAGCAGGTCGAGCACGAAGCTCTTGTTGGTCGCGCCACCCTCGATGATCACGGTGGTCTCGGCCATCGCGCGGCGCAGCCTGCCCAGCGCCTCGTCGCGGTCACGGCCGTACGCGATGATCTTCGCGATCATCGAGTCGAAGTCGGCCGGGATGGTGTCGCCCTCGCTCACGCCGGTGTCGACGCGGATGCCCGGCCCCGCGGGCAGGATCAGCCGCGCGATCCGGCCGGGCGCCGGGGCGAAGTCACGGTCCGGGTCCTCGGCGTTGAGCCGGGCTTCGATCGCGTGCCCGGCCTCGGCGGGCTGCTTGCCTTCGAGCCTGCCGCCGCCCGCCACGTGCAGTTGCAGCTTGACCAGGTCGGTGCCGGTGGTGATCTCGGTGATCGGGTGCTCGACCTGCAGCCGGGTGTTGACCTCGAGGAAGGCGAACAGCTTCTCGCCGGGGTGGTACAGGAACTCGACCGTGCACGCGCCCCGGTAGCCCACCGCCACCGCGAGCCGCTCGGCGGACGCCTTCAGCTCGGCGGTCTGTTCCGCGGCCAGCACCGGGGAGGCGGACTCCTCGATGATCTTCTGGTTGCGCCGCTGCACCGAGCAGTCACGGACCCCCAGCGCCCACGCGGTGCCCTGGCCGTCGGCGATGACCTGGACCTCGACGTGCCGCGCGCCGGTGACCAGGCGCTCGAGGAAGACCACGCCGGAACCGAAGGCCCGCAACGCTTCCTGGCTGGTGCGCTCGTAGGCCTCGGCCAGGTCCTCGCCCGAGGCCACCATCCGGATGCCGCGACCGCCACCCCCGGCGGTCGCCTTGAGCATCAACGGGTAGCCGATCTCGTCACCCGCGCGCAGCGCGTCCTCAAGGGTGGCGACCTCGCCGCGGCTCCACGGCGCGACCGGCACGCCGACCTCCTCGGCGATCAGCTTCGCGCCGATCTTGTCGCCGAGCTTGCGCATCGCCTCCGCGCTCGGGCCGACGAACGTGACACCGATCTTCTCGCACAGCTCGGCGAACGCCGGGTCCTCCGCGACGAACCCCCAGCCGACCCACGCGGCGTCCGCCCCGGTGTCCACCAGGGCCTTCTCCAGGACGGCGAGATCGAGGTACGGACGGGCCGCGGCCGGTCCGAGCGAGTACGTGACGTCCGCCTCCCGCACGAACGTCGCGTTGCGGTCGGCGTCGGTGTAAAGCGCGACCGTCTCGATCCGCCTGCCGGTTTCCGCCGAGAGATCCCGGACGGCGTGGATGAGGCGCATCGCGGCCTCACCACGGTTCACGATGGCGACACGACTGAACACCGGTTTGAGCCTCCCAAGTACCCACGCACAGAAGGCGACGTCCGGGTCCCGGAGCGTCGCCTGCACCTGCTCTCTACCCTGCTCGATTACCGGCGAGTACACCTATGTGCCGCATCGCGCATGCCGGAGCCGTGGGGTTGTAGGGAACCTACAAAAAGCGAGCTGCGCCACACCAAGTGGCGGCTCTTTGACGCAAGGACTGCGACAAACCGCGTCGACCGACGCGCCCACCGTACGCTCTGCTAGGGTGGGCGGCATGCAGCGCCAGTATTGGTTTGGACGCCCGGCCCGGAGTGGGTCGGCGGGCGATCCGCTGCGCTGACCATCCACCTTCGAGCCGGACATCGAGCCGGCTCGGCGGGTATCGCGGGGCGGCTCGGCCATGAGAGGACGCCCCGATGTCAGTTGTCACGGCAGTCGCCCAGGACAACCACCGCATCAACCAGTTCAGCCCGTTGCTGTCGCCGGCCCTGCTGCGCCACGAGCTACCCGCGCACGAAACGATGGCGGCCACGGTCGCCCAGGCACGCGCGGAGGCCGTCGACATCCTCGACGGCCGCGACGACCGTCTCCTTGTCGTGGTGGGACCTTGCTCCATCCACGACACCGACGCCGCGCTGGAGTACGCGCACCGGCTCGCGCGGCTCAGCGCCTCGGTCTCCGACGAGCTGCGGATCGTCATGCGCGCGTACTTCGAGAAGCCGCGCACCACGGTCGGGTGGAAGGGACTGATCAACGACCCGCACCTGGACGGCACCTTCGACGTCAACACCGGTCTGCGGCTGGCCCGCCGCCTGCTGCTGGACGTGCTGGCACTGGGCCTGCCGGTCGGCTGCGAGTTCCTCGACCCGATCACTCCGCAGTTCCTCACCGACCTCGTCGCCTGGGGCTCGATCGGCGCACGGACCGCCGCCAGCCAGACACACCGGCAGCTGTGCAGCGGCCTGTCCATGCCGGTGGGGATCAAGAACACCACCTCCGGTGAGGTCGCCGACGCCGTCGACGGCATCCGCGCCGCCGCGGCGCCGCACGTGTTCATGGGCGTCAACGCCGACGGGCTGGCCGCGTTGGTCAGCACGGCGGGCAACCCCGACTGCCACCTCGTCCTGCGGGGCGGGGCGAACGGACCGAACTACAGTGCGGAACACGTCGCCGCGGCTCTCGGCCGCCTGCGTGCCGCCGGACTGCCCGAGCGTGTGATCATCGACGCCAGCCACGGCAACAGCGGCAAGGACCACGCCCGGCAACCGGTGGTGGCCGGCGACATCGCCGCCCGGATCGCCGGTGGCGAGCGCGGCATCGCCGGGGTGATGTTGGAGAGCTTCCTGGTCGCCGGACGTCAGGACGTCGGTCCGAACATGACTCGCGGCCAGTCCGTCACCGATGCCTGCATGGCTTGGGACACGACGGAATCGACGGTCCAGCAGCTGGCGGCGGCGGTCCGCGCCCGCCGCTGACGCACCGGCGATTGCCTTCGTTTCACCGTTACCGCAGGCCTTGGGCCGTTACGCTGAGGCCTGCTGAACGGGAGGCGAACGGACTGGGGGTGAGCCATGCCCGATGGCTACAACGTCAATGTCGCGCAGTTGCGCGCCCACGCCGATCACGTGGACGCAATACGGGAACGGTTCGCCGCGGTCAAAGGCGCGAGTGGGCACATCGCGCAGGACGACCAGGCGTACGGACTGCTGTGCGGGTGGATTTCGGGCATCCTCGAGGGACGGCACACCCGGCAGGACGAGTTGATAGCGCAGGTGGAGAACAACCTGCTGCTCGTTGCGAAAGCACTGCGTGACTCCGCCCAGCAGTACGAGTCCCGGGAGAGTGGGAACGTCAGTCTGCTCAACTCCGCCGACGGCGGAGGTGCGCGGTGAGCGAACCCAACTCCCTGGTCGCGCCGGTCGAGTCCACCCGGGAGGCGTGGACCGGGGCGGGCACGGCCGAAAGCTTCGAGGGCCTGGTCGACGCGATCAGGAGCGAAGGCTGGGTGGACGACGTCCTGGCCGGCGCCGGGCTGGGCCTCGAAGTCGCCGCGACGGTGATGGACCCGATCAGTGCCCTGCTGGCCAACGGCATCGGCTGGGCCATGGAGTACTTCGAGCCCCTGCGGCAGATGCTCGACGAGCTGACCGGGAAGCCGGACGTGGTCAGGTCACACGCCGCGACGTGGAACAACATGGCGACCGAACTGCACGGCATGTCCACCGATCTGGCCAACCACCTCAAGACCGACCTCCCGGACTGGAAAGGCACGGCGGCGGACGCGTACCAGACGCTGATGGCCAACAACGTCGAGGCGATCGGTGGTCTCGGCGCGATCTCCGCCGCGATGGCCTCGGCCACCGAAGGCGCGGGCGGGCTGGTCGAGCTGACCCGTGAGATCGTCCGCGACCTGATCGCCGACCTGGTGGCACGGGTGATCGTCTGGGTGGCTGAGGCCATCTTCGTGGTGACGATCCCGGTGATCGCCGCGCAGATCGCCGCCGCGGTGGTCAAGTGGGCCGGCCGGATCATGACCTACACCATGGCGCTGATCGACAGCCTGACCAACCTCTCCAAGCTCCTCGACGGGTAGGCGGCCGTGCGGACACTCATCGCGCTGCTCTTCGTCCTCGTGTGGTTCGCCCTGCACAAGAAGACGAAAACCGGCGGCGGCAACGGAAAACCGTCCGACGGCGACGGCAAGCCGGCCCAGCGACATGGTTCGGTCGATGCGTCCGGCAGCGTGTCCGGTGCGCAGGACACCGTCGGCGACCTGGCGTCGCGGGGGACTCCGCCGGGCGGCGGCCAGTCATCCGCCGCCACCGGCACCAGCCCGACCGGGACGTCCGGAACGCCTGGTACGCCGGGAAGGCCTGGCGACAACGGCACGGAGCCGAACGGCGGGCAGCGATCGGACGGCAACGACGGCGTCGACGGCACGGGCGGCGACCCGGTCGACGTGGTGTCCGGGCAAATGATCACCGATACGGTCGATGTGGCGCTCGCCGGTGTGTTGCCGCTGATCCTGCGCCGGGCGTACGCCTCCGGGTACACCGACGGCGGGCTGTTCGGGCCGGGCTGGTCCTCGACGCTCGACCAGCGGCTCGAGTTCACCCGCGACGCTGTCCGGTACATCGGCGACAACGCGCAGGTGCTGATCTATCCGTACCCGGACGCCGAACCGGTGCTGCCGGCCGCGGGTGCGCGCTGGCCGTTGATCAAGGACGGGAATGTCTACCGTGTCGAGGACCCGCAATCCGGCTGGGTACGGCATTTCGCGCCGGACGAGTCGACGCCCGACCGCTGGCCGCTCGTCGCTCTGACCGACCGCAACGACAACCGCATCACCTTCACCCACGACCGAGTCCATCACGAGGGCGGCTACCTGGTGGCGGTCGAACGTGCGGACAACCCGGCCGGGCCACGAGTCACTGCCTTACGTTTGCTCGACGGCACCGCGGACGGCATTCCGTTGGTGCAGTACGCATACGACGAGGGCGGCAGGTTGACGGCGATTACGGACTCGACCGGTATTCCGTATCGCTACGAATACGACTTCTCGAATCGAATTACCGCGTGGATCGACCGCAACGGTTATCAGTACTCGTACGAGTACAGCGCGGATGGTCGTGTGGTTCGGGCATACGGGCAGGACGGCGAGTTGTCGTCCACGTTCGCCTATGACACAACGAATCGCGTCACCACGGTCACCAACGCTCTGGGGCAGAGCACGACGTATCACTACGATCGACATAATCACCTGGTTCGAGTGGTCGACCCGCTCGGCAACGCGGTCGGCCTGGAATACGACCGCTATCACAGGCTTCTGGCCCACACCGACGGGCTCGGAAACACGATCCGCTACACGCTCGATGACAACGGCGACCCGATCGAGATCGAGCAACCGGACGGTTCCCGCGTCACGATCCAGTACGAGAACCGCCGTCCGGTGCACTTCGTCGCTGCGGTTGGTGGGATCTGGCGACACACCTACGACGACCGGGGCAACTTGCTCACGGCTACCGACCCGATGGGTGGGGTGATCGCATACACGTACGACTCACGCGGACATCGCATCGCACGTACCGATCCGATCGGTCGCGTCGAACGCTACGAAACCGACCCCGCGGGTCTTGTCGTCGGTGTCACGTCGGCGAGGGGCGACACGGCACGGCTTACGCGTGATGCCTTCGGGCGGGTCACATCCACCATCGACCCACTGCAGGCGATCACGCGTCTGGGGTGGAGCATCGAGGGACAGCGGTTATGGCGCGTCTCGGCCGACGGCGCACGCGAAGAGTGGCGCTACGACGCCGAGGGCAACATGATCGAGTACCGCAATCCGGTCGGGTTGGTGACGGCATTCACGTACGGTCCTTTCGGTACACCGGCGACGCGGACCGACCCCGACGGTGCGCGGTACGAGTTCACGCATGACCATGAGCTGCGGCTGACCGGCGTGACCAATCCGCTCGGTTTGCGGTGGCGATACGAGTTCGATGCTGCCGGTCGGCTGGTCGAGGAGACCGACTTCAACGATCGGACACTCCGGTATTCCCATGACGCGGCGAATCGGCTGGTGGCAAGGACAACCGGTACCGGTCAAACCGTGCGTTACGAGCGTGACGTCGTCGGGCGCGTCGAACGAACCATTGCTGACCACGGTCAGATTGCAACGTATGCGTACGACAGAGCGGGTCGAACGATTCGAGCAGCCACACAGGGCAGTGTGCTGGAGTATGCCTACGATCTGGTCGGCCGGATCGTTGCGGAAACCGTCGACGGCAGGACGGTCAGCCACACGTACGACCTTGCTGGACAACGTATTCGTCGCGTCACGCCGTCGGGTGCGGTGTCCACGTGGACCTATGACGAGGTCGGGTTGCCGGAAGCGCTGGCCACCGCGGGCGGCGTCCTGTCGTTCCAGCACGACGCGGCCGGGCGGGAGATCAACCGGACGTTCGGCCTCGGTTCGCTGGCCCAGACGTGGGATCCGGCCGACCAACTGGTGAGCCAGGAGATATGGGGAGTGACTCCGGGCAGCCCGCAGCGCAGGCTGCAATCCCGTGGCTACCGCTACCACCCCGACGGCCGGCCGCTTGAGATCACGGATCAGCTGGGCGGCAATCGGCGGTTCGACCTGGATCCCGCTGGACGAGTCACGGCTGTGCACGCCACCGCCGGGTATGAAACGTATGCCTACGACGCAATGGGCAATCTCGTGGCAGCGAACTACCCGGCACCGGATGACATGACTCAGGGCGTCCGCCAGGCGCAGGGGACGCTCGTGCGGCAGGCAGGCCGGCTCAGCTATGACTACGACGAGCAAGGCCGGGTCGTTCGTGCGCTGCGACGTACGTTGTCCGGTCAGCGGCAGGAATGGCGTTACACCTGGGACCTCGACGATCGGCTGATCGGTGTCGTGACGCCCGACGGTACGTCGTGGACGTATCGCTACGACGCAATTGGACGTCGGATCGGCAAAGCACGCCTTGGCCCCGACGGATCGATCGTCGAAGCGGTCGAGTTCAGCTGGGACGGTGCCGCGCTCGCCGAGCAGCGCACCATCTCGGGCGCGACCCAGCAGGCGATGACGTGGGACTACGAGCCTGGTAGCTACCGTGCCGCCACGCAGCTGCACCGGACCTGGCAAAGCCAGGAGGAAGTCGACCGTCGGTTCTACGCGATCGTCACCGACCTTGTCGGAACGCCGAGCGAACTGGTGACACTCGACGGCCGGATCGCATGGCGCCGAACATCCACCCTCTGGGGCAAGGGTTTCGCGACCGGTGACGTGGGCGTGGACTGTCCGCTGCGGTTCCCCGGTCAGTACCATGACGTCGAGACAGGCCTGCACTACAACCTGACGCGCTACTACGACGCGGACATCGCCGCGTATCTGTCACCCGACCCGTTCGGGCTGCGGCCCGCGACGAACCCGCACCGGTACGTCGACAACCCGCTGATGTGGATCGACCCGCTCGGTCTGTCCGCGTTCACGCCGTTGCAACTGGGCTTCACCAAGTTCTGGTCGGCGGTCGACTACAACGGCCAACGCGTGTACCAGCGCGACGATCTGATCGACCCGAACTACGTCTCCCCGGAGGACAAGTACGGGCGCACGAACCTCAAGCGGATGATCCAGGGACTCGCGCCGATGGGACCCGACGACAAGCCGATCAACGTGCACCACATGCTGCAGACACAGGACGGCCCGCTGGCCGAGGTGACCCAGTCGATGCACCTCGCTCAGGGCGCGTACCAGGGCAGCGGTTCGTACAATACGTTGCACTGGAAGGCGGGAACGGACATTCCGAGCGGGATCGACCGGGATGCCTTCGCCGACTGGAAGAAGGAATACTGGAAGGAACGGGCCAAGGGATTCGGGTGGTGTCCTAAGAAATGAGCGGTGTCGATTCGGTGCGCGAACTCGTCGAGCGTGTGCGCGGCAACCCCGACGAGTACAACTACACCGGCGGACTGAGCGACCAGGACATCGAGCGCGCCGAAGCGGAGCTGGCGGCGACGTTCCCGCCGTCGTACCGGCTGTTCTTGAGCGAACTGGGCAGTTGCGACGGGGATGGCGTGGAGCTGCTCGGCGTCTAC
Organism: Kibdelosporangium persicum; assembly: GCF_013280595.1. Classification (GTDB taxonomy): domain Bacteria; phylum Actinomycetota; class Actinomycetes; order Mycobacteriales; family Pseudonocardiaceae; genus Kibdelosporangium; species Kibdelosporangium persicum. The sequence goes on along the minus strand of NZ_JAAATY010000005.1, from coordinate 289,150 downwards.
CGAACCCCGGCCCGCGGCGACCGGTTGCTCGGCACGGTGTCGCAAACCCTGGAAACGCGTGCGGACGACCGGTTCCCGCCTGAGCTGCTCATCATCGAGTACGACGGGATGGGCGGCATCGTCTCCCTCGACAGCGCCCAGCCCGACGCGGACGGCGAATATCCGGTGGTCGTCTGGGATCCCGGCGCCGCGGACCGCGGCGGCCCGGAGCGCCTGGCCGACGACTTCGGCACGTACGTACAACGCCGGTTCCGCATCGCCTGACGGTCCGGCCCTGAACGGTTCGCCGGGTTCTCGGTCGACCTGATCGGTCAATCCGCGCATCGGAGCAATCGATGGCGGAAACGGCCCTTCTTGTCAGTCCGTCGATCTTGTGCTCCGTCGAGACGTCGGCCCGGACATGACTCGCGGCGGTCCGCGCCCGCCGCTGACGCACCGGCGCCCCGATGCCGACCACGCGGGCGGAGGCATCCCTCTTCGTGGCCGGCCGAACGAAGTTCGCTCCGGACCCGAGGCCGGGAGCGCGTCCCACGCGGTGGCGGTCAGATCACGGTCGTCTCCTCGGTGACCATGATCGCCACCGAATCCATGTCGATGAACTCGGCCTCGTCCGGATTGACCAGTTGCCGGTAGTTCTGGGAGGCGAAAAACGCGTTGTGGTCCTCCCAGTTCTCGAACCAGATCTCGGTCAGGCCGTCGTAGGCCGGTTTCGGGTAGGTCCCGGCCGGCACCGGGTGGGAGACGGTGTACTTCTTCACATACCGCTGTGCCTCCGGAATGGAGGTGAACAGGGGCGCGTGATGGCCTCGGTGGTAGTCGACGAACTGCTCGAAGGACATTCCCTCGCGGCGGTTGACCAGATAGGCGAACTTGATCACTGGCTGCTGTTTCTCCTGCTCGGCAAAGAGGTTGGTAGAGTCACGGTAACCGTTCACATCGATGTGAGGGGCAAGGTTATGTGTTCCACCGCACAACAGGAGTGACGATGCGGATCGGTGAACTGTCGGCCCGGACGGGTGTCAGCCGTCGGTTGCTGCGTTACTACGAGGACCAGGGTTTGCTGGTCAGCTCGCGTTCTCCCGCGGGCCAACGTCTTTACGACGAGGAACACGTCCAACGAGTCCGGCTCATCCGGTCCTTTCTGGCCGCGGGCATGTCCAGTGCCACCATTGCCGAGATGGTTCCCTGCATGGCGGCGCCGAGCAGGCGCAAAGCTCAGCGGGCCCTCACGATCATGAGTCGCGAGCGGAACCGGTTGTCATCCGACATCGACAGTCTCATCGCCGCCAAGGCCGCGCTCGACAACCTCATCGACATCAACCGGACATATCTCGCCGGGACGTGAAACCCGGTCACCGTTCACCGGCCTCAGCAGGTCGGGCGGCGAGCCACGGTGCATCGACAGGCTGGTGTGGACACCGGCGTCGACCTGGTCCGTCAATCCGCGCATCGGAGCAATCGATGGCGGAAAACGGCCCTTCTTGTGGTTCCGTCGATCTTGTGCTCCCTTGACGAGGTCCAGACGTCCGATGTTCACTGCTCGTCGAGTCGCATCGCGGCGGCGCGAGGGAGGACGAGTCGTGCGAGCTGTGTCCAGTGGCCTGTCCCGGGCCGTCTACGGAATCGTTTCAGTCCTCGCCCTGCTGGGGGCGTTGGTGATCGCGCCGAGTGCCTCCGCCGACGTGCCGTTGCGGCATGTGCTGGTGTTCCACAAGACCGCCGGATATCAGCATCCGTCGATCCCCGCGGGCGTCGAGGCTGTCCGCCAGTTGGGTCGGCAGAACGGTTTCACCGTCACCGCCACGGCCGACGCGAACCAGTTCACCGAGACGAACCTGATGCGCTTCCAGGCCGTCGTGTTCCTGTCGACCACCGGTGACGTGCTGGATGCCAGTCAGCAGTCAGCTTTTGAGAAGTACGTAGCAGCCGGTGGTGGGTTCGTCGGTGTCCACGCCGCGGCCGACACCGAGTACGACTGGGCGTGGTACGGCGGGCTGGTCGGCGCGTACTTCCATTCGCACCCGGCGAACCAGACCGCGCGGATCAGGGTCGAGGACCGGTCCAACGTCTCGACCTCGCACCTGCCGCAGACCTGGACGCGTCTCGACGAGTGGTACAACTACCGCGCCAATCCCCGGGCGAACGTCCGGGTTCTCGCGAGCCTCGACGAATCGTCGTACAGCGGCGGCACCATGGGCGACCACCCCATCACCTGGTGCCACGAGTACCAGGGCGGCCGCGCGTGGTACACCGGACTCGGGCACACCGCCGAGTCCTATTCGGACCCGGCGTTCACCAGGATGCTGCTCGGCGGCATCCAGATCGCCGGCGGCGCGAGCAACGCCGACTGCCGCCCGGAGACCGGCTACACCGCGATCTTCGACGGCAGCCAGGCGAGCCTGGACCGGTGGCGGCAGGCCGGTCCCGGTGGCTTCACCCTCACCGACGGCACGCTGGTGTCCCACGGCGGCATGGGCCTGCTGTGGTTCCCGGTGCAGCGGTTCGGTTACTACTCACTGCGTCTCGACTGGATGATGCCGGGCGACGACAACGGTGGCGTGTTCATCGGTTTCCCTGACCCGCAAGGAGATCCGTGGAAGCCGGTGAACGCGGGGCACGAGATCCAGATCGACGCCACCGACGGCGATCCGACCCGCACGACCGGGAGCGTCTACAGCTTCCGCGCCCCCGACCGGGCACTGCGCGACAGTGTGCTGAACCCGCCGGGCCAGTGGAACGCGTACGAGATCGCCGTGCACGGCCAGCTGGTCGAGGTCTGGCTCAACGGCGTGAAGATCAACGAATACACGAGCCAGCGCGACATCGCCTTCGGTTACGTCGGCGTCCAGAACGACGGCGCGGGCCTGGACATCAGCTACCGCAACATCCGCGTCCGCCAGGACGGCGGTCCGTCCGATCAGGACCTGGCCAGGGATCGTCCGGTCACGGTGTCCAGTGTGGAGCCTGACAGTTCACACGTGGGTGCGAACGCCGTCGACGGCGACAACCAGACCCGGTGGGGCAGTGTGCACTCCGATCCACAGTGGATCGCCGTCGACCTCGGTGCTTCGCACGACATCAGCCGTGTTCGGCTGAACTGGGAGGCCGCTTACGCCAAGTCGTACGCGATCCAGTTCTCCGCGGACGGCTCGGCCTGGACGACCGCGTACACCACCAGTGCCGGCGATGGCGGGATTGACGAGGTCATCGTCTCCGGCTCTGCGCGTTACGTTCGGGTCGAAGGTACGCAGCGTGCCACTCAGTGGGGCTACTCGCTCTGGGATCTTCAGGTCTTCGGCCACTAGTCTGCTTCTTACGCTGGGGCGGTCGCTTACGCGCTGTTGGTCGCGTGGGAGTTCGGTCCCTGGTGGACGACGAGTGCCTCGGAGAGCGGCTTTCGTTGGAGGTCAGGCACTTCGCAGTCCTCCGCGGGGTAGCCGACGGGGAAGAGGACGTACGGGCGTTCGGTGCTCGGGCGGCCGAACAGTTCGGTGAGGAAGGACATCGGGCTCGGTGTGTGGGTCAACGTGGCCAGACCCATGGTGTGCAGGGCGGCGATGAAGAAGCCGCATGCGATTCCGATGCTTTCCGAGACGTAGTAGTTCTTGCGCAGGCTGCCGTCCGGCATGGGCGTGCTCTTCTGTGCGAACGCCACGACGAGCCATGGTGCTGTGTCGAGGAACTCCTTGTCCTCGTTGGTTTCCAGGCGGGCGAGCGCGGCGTGCCACTGCGGGACGCTACGGTCGTGGTAGAACTTCCGTTCCTCCGCCTCCGCGGCTTGCCGTACGCGGTGTTTCAGTCCACGATCGTTCGTCGCGACGAACGTCCACGGCTGGTGATGTGCTCCGCTCGGGGCGGTGTTGGCGGTCCTGACCGCGGTCTCGATCGCCTCGAATGGCACCGGGTCTGGCGAGAACCAGCGTACTGACCGGCGTTGGTCCATCAGCCGGTGGAAATCCGCGCCTCTGCGCAGTCCTTCGGCCGCCGGGACGCGGTCCGGCGTGTACGGGATGAACGGATAGGCATGGGTTCGCGACGGCACGATCCGACCATGACACGCGGCAATCCATCAGTCCAGCTCGGAAAACCGAAGAATCCCATAAGCTCCGCTCATGCCTTCGTTGCGCCAGCTCGAATACCTGGTCGCCATCGCTGACACGGGCGGGATGACGGCCGCCGCGGCGCGCTGTCACGTCTCCCAGTCGGCTGTTTCGCTTGCGGTCTCGGAGCTGGAGCGCGTACTCGATGTCCGGTTGGTCATCCGGGGCCCCAAGCGTGGCACCGCCTTGACCGAGGCCGGACGCCACGTCGTGGCCGAGGCGCGTCGTGTCCTGGGCGCCGTGTCGGAGCTTGGCGCCGGTGCGCGGAGGCTGGGACGTGAGCTGGCCGGGCGGCTGCGCATCGGGTGTTACGCCCCCATCGCGCCATTGCACCTGCCGGCCGCGATCGCGGGTTTTCGTGCCGAGCACCCGGAAGTCGACGTCGAGTTCGTCGAAGGCACCCTGCCGGACCTCCAGGCCCTCCTCCTCGACGGCACTTGTGAACTGGCGTTTCTCTACCAGCAGGAGCTACGGCCCGGGATCGGGACCGAGGTTCTCTACGACCAGCGACCGAGCGTGCTGCTCAGCGCCGGGCATCGGTTGAGCAAACGGAAAACGGTCGCACTGAAGGAAGTCGCTGACGAACCGTTGATCCTCTTGGACGTCGCCCCGAGCGCACGGTACTTCCAGGCGGTGTTCGACGCCGTGGGGCTGGAGATGCACGTCGCCCACCGAGTGGGCAGTTTCGACCTCGCTCGTGCGCTCGTCGCGCGTGGACTGGGTTATTCGCTTGCCGTACAACGACCTCCAGTCGAGGTTTCGCTGGAAGGACTGCCGATCGTGGTACGTCCGGTGCGGGACACCGTGCCCACTACGCCCGTAGTGCTCGGCTGGGCGGGCGGCGGTCGGTTGACGCGACGGGCTGAGGTGTTCCTGCGGTACTGCCGGACGCTTTTCGCCGACGGTCTCCCGTTGCCCTCATGAGGACAGGTGCCGGAACGCTCGCCCCAGCGCGGTGCGGTCCGATGGGGACAGTGAGCGGCGGAGCTCGTTGAGAAGGAGCCGTTCCTCGTCACGGATGTGGGCGTTGACGGCGTCTTCCAGGTCCTCTTCGGACAATGCGGTCACGTCGATGCCGACTCGCTTGTGCAGGATTCGTTCGGTGGCGGTGAAGTGTGCGGTGAGCACCGCCGAGAGCTCGGCCAGCAGTGAAGTCCGGTCGGCATCCTCGTTGCGCAGTTCACGCAGCAGGTGCTCGATCTGCCGGTGGTCGTCGAGGATGACCTCGATCAGGTCAGTCCTCGGTGGACGCGCGGTGTTCGTGCTCGGACGCATCCAGCCGAACGTCAGCTCCACCGCCTGACGCCACTGCGCGTACTCGGTGTCCCTCCGGGACGGTGCCATCGCGGGCAGCCACTGGCCCGCGCGGTGCCAGTTGCGGCGCAGCCCTTCGAGGTCAGGCCAGTAGCCGACGGACAGGCCCGCCGCGTACGCCGCGCCCAGCGACACCGTCTCGGCGACCATCGGCCGGACCACGGGCACGTCCAGGACGTCCGCGATGAACTGCATGAGCAGGTTGTCCGCGGTCATCCCGCCGTCGACCTTCAAAGTGGACAGAGCCAGGCCCGAATCGGCGTTCATCGCGTCGACCACCTCACGGGTCTGCCAGCCGGTCGCCTCCAGCACCGCGCGAGCCAGATGTCCCTTGGTGATGTACGACGTCAGCCCGGCGATCACACCGCGTGCCTCGCTGTGCCAGTGCGGCGCGAAAAGCCCGGAGAAGGCGGGCACGATGTAGCAGCCGCCGTTGTCCTCGACCGTGCGCGCGAGCGTTTCGATCTCCGGCGCGCTGCTGATCAGCTCCAGGCCGTCGCGGAACCACTGCACGAGTGAGCCCGTCACCGCGATCGAGCCTTCCAGCGCGTACACCGCGGGCTCGTCGCCGATCTTGAACCCGACCGTCGTCAGCATCCCGTGCTTGCTCAGCACCAGGTTCTGCCCGGTGTTGAGCAGCAGGAAACTGCCCGTTCCGTACGTGCACTTCGCCTCGCCGGGGGCGAAGCAGGTCTGGCCGAACAACGCCGCCTGCTGATCGCCCAGCGCCGCCGCGATCCGGATGCCCGGCACGACCGTCGTCGTGGTGCCGTAGACCTCTGTGGACGATCGGATCTCTGGCAGCATCGCGCGCGGGATGTCGAAGAACTCCAGCAGTTCGTTGTCCCACGACAGGGTGCGCAGGTTCATCAGCATCGTCCGGCTGGCGTTCGTCACGTCGGTCACGTGCAACCCGCCGGTGAGGTTCCAGATCAGCCAGCTCTCGATGGTGCCGAACAGCACCTCGCCCCGCTCGGCGCGCTCTTGAAGGCCCGGCGTGCTCTGCAGCAGCCAGCGGATCTTGGGGGCCGAGAAGTACGTGGTCAGCGGCAGCCCGCACAGCTCACGGACCCGCTTGGCGGCCGGTTCACGCGACAGGTACTCGATCATCTGGTCGGTGCGGGTGTCCTGCCAGACGATCGCCCGGCTGACCGGCGCACCCGTCCGCCGGTCCCACAGCACGGTCGTCTCCCGCTGGTTGGCGATGCCCAGGCCGACCACCTGGCCGGCGCCGACCCCGGCCTGGGCCAGCGCGTCGGGAACGATCCTGGTGACGTTGCGCCAGATCTCGGTCGCGTCGTGCTCCACCCAGCCCGGCCGGGGGAAGTGCTGGTGGTGCTCACGCTGCACCACCGACACCAGCCTGCCCCGCGCGTCGAACAGGATGCACCGGGTCGACGTGGTGCCCTGGTCGATCGACATCACGTAACGCTGGACCATGTCTCATTCACCACCGGGACGCGCCGAGATCACGGGACACCGCTCGGGCGGCGTCCCGCACGTAGCCGAGCAAGGTCGCTTTGGGACTGCCATCTGGGTCGCAGAGGCGTTCCACCGCCCCGGAGATCCCCAGCGCGCCGACGACTATGCCGCCATGCCCCCTGATCGGCGCCGCGATCCCGGCTTCGCCGGGCGTCATCTCACCGAGCTCGCCCGCCCAGCCCGCTTCCCGCACCTTGGCCAGGGCGCGCTTGACGGCGGTCGGTGACGCCAGGGTCCGCCGGGTGTAGGCCTCCAGTTCACCGCCGCGCAACGATGCCACGAGAGCCGCGTCGAAAGCCAGCAGGACCTTGCCGAGCGCGGTCGCGTGCAACGGCAGCAACGTGCCGACGTCGAGGGTCTGCAGCGAGTCGTCCGGCCGGAACACGTGGTGCACGACGAGCACCCGGCCTTCGAGCGGCGCTCCGATCCTGACCGCCTCGCCGCTGCGCGCGGCCAGCGCGTCAGCCCAGTTGATGGCCCGCGACCGCAGCTCGTTGACGTCGAGATAGCTCGTGCCCAGGTGCAGCAGGGCGGCGCCGAGCTGGTACTTGCCGGAGTCCTTGTCCTGCTCGACGAACCCGACGCCCTGCAACGTGCGCAGGATGCCGTGCGCGGTGCCCTTGGCCAGCTCCAGCGATTCGGCGATCTCGCCGACCCCGAGCCTGCCGGAGCCGCGGGCCAGCAGCCGCAGGATCGCGGCGGCTCGTTCGATCGACTGGATGGGACCTGGCACGGCCTGACCCTAACCGGACCGGCTGCGATTCGACAATGTCGAACACCCCGCGTGCGGCGTTCGACAATGCCGACCCGGCCGCGTTGACCTGCTCTTTCCACGATCTTAACGTTCGCCGGGCCAGGGGAGCCGGGTGTCCTTTGTGGAGGAGAGCAATGGTGCGAAACCTCAGGGCCCGCGGATTGGGCGGCGAAATGGCCGCCGAGTTCGTCGGGACGTTGATCCTCATCCTGTTCGGGTGCGGGGTGGTGGCCCAGGTCGTGGCCGCCGGGATCGGTGATCACGACAGCATCGCCTGGGCGTGGGGGCTGGGCGTCACGCTGGGCGTCTACGTCGCCGCCAAGATCTCCGGCGCACACCTCAACCCCGCGGTGACGATCGCGCTCGCGGTGTTCAAAGGCTTCTCGTGGCGGAAGGTCGCGCCCTACGCGCTCGCCCAGACGGCAGGCGCGTTCGTGGCCGCCATGCTGGTGCGGTGGAACTACACCGAGGTGCTCAACGCCGCCGATCCCGGCCTGACGATCAAGACCCAGGGCGTGTTCTCCACTCTTCCGGGTAACGGCACGCTTCCGGTGGGTGACTGGGGCGCGTTCCGCGACCAGATCATCGGCACCGCGATCCTCGTCCTGGTCATCTTCGCGATCACCGACCTGCGCAACTCCGCGCCCCTGGCGAACATGACCCCGCTGCTGGTCGGGTTCTCCGTCGTCGCGATCGGGATGGCGTGGGGGACCAACGCCGGGTACGCGATCAACCCCGCCCGCGACTTCGGGCCGCGGCTGGCGTCCTGGCTCACCGGCTACGAAACGGCGTTCAAGGACCAGTACGACTACCCGTACTGGTGGATACCGATCGTCGCGCCGATCATCGGCGGCCTGATCGGCGCCGCGATCTACAAGTACCTCATCGAGAAGTTCCTGCCCGCCGACGACGTCGTCGGCCCCGCGCCGTCAGCCGCCAAGGACCTCGAACCGTCCGCCTGATCCATCGGGAGTGTTGAGCAATGCCGGACTTCGTCGCAGCGGTGGACCAGGGCACCACGAGCACCCGGTTCATGATCTTCGACCACGGCGGTAACGAGATCGCCCGCCACCAGCTCGAACACGAGCAGATCCTGCCCAGGCCGGGCTGGGTCGAGCACGACCCCACCGAGATCTGGGAACGCACCCGCTCGGTGATCGAGTCCACTTTCACCAAGACCAACCTGACCTACCGGGACCTTGCCGCACTGGGCATCACCAACCAGCGCGAGACCACCGTCGTGTGGAACCGCCGCACCGGTCGGCCGTACTGCAACGCGATCGTCTGGCAGGACACCAGGACCGACCGCATCGCGGCGGAACTGGACCGCAGCGGCAAGGGTGACGTGATCCGCCGCAAGGCCGGTCTGCCGCCCGCGACCTACTTCTCCGGCGGGAAACTGCAGTGGATCCTGGAGAACATCGACGGCGTGCGGGCGGACGCGCAGAACGGCGAAGCGCTGTTCGGCACGACCGACACGTGGCTGCTGTGGAACCTGACCGGTGGCCCGGACGGCGGCCTGCACGTCACCGATCCGACCAACGCCAGCCGGACCATGCTGATGGACCTGGAAACCCTGGCGTGGGACGACGAACTGCTGTCGTTCTTCGGCATTCCGCGAGCGATGCTGCCGGAGATCAAGCCGTCGTCCGGCCACTTCGGCACCACCAGGGCGAACGGCCCGCTGCACGGCGAGGTCGCGCTCACCGGTGACCTCGGTGACCAGCAGGCCGCGACCGTCGGGCAGGTCTGCTTCCGGCCGGGTGAAGCCAAGAACACGTACGGAACCGGCAACTTCCTGCTGCTCAACACCGGGCACGAGCTGGTGCGCTCGAAGCACGGCCTGCTGACCACGTTGTGCTACCAGTTCGGCGACGACAAGCCGGTCTACGCCTTGGAAGGCTCGATCGCGGTCACCGGTTCGGCGGTGCAGTGGCTGCGTGACCAGCTCGGCATCATCAGCGGCGCTTCGCAGAGCGAGACGCTCGCGTCCCAGGTCGCCGACAACGGCGGAGTCTACTTCGTACCGGCGTTTTCCGGCTTGTTCGCGCCTTACTGGCGGTCGGACGCCCGCGGGGCGATCGTCGGGCTCACCCGTGCGACGACAAACGCGCACGTGGCCAGGGCGACGCTCGAGGCGATCTGCTACCAGAGCCGGGATGTCGTCGAGGCCATGCAGAACGACTCCGGCGTGCCGCTGGACGTGCTGCGTGTCGACGGAGGCGTGACGGCGAACCAGCTATGCATGCAGATGCAGGCCGACATCCTCGGCGTACCGGTGTCCAAGCCGGTGGTCGCGGAGACCACCGCCTTGGGCGCGGCCTACGCGGCCGGGCTGGCGGTCGGGTTCTGGAAGTCCACTGACGAACTCGAGCAGAACTGGAACGAGGACCACCGCTGGCAGCCGACGTGGACCGAGGAGCAACGGGCCTCCGGGTACGCGGGCTGGAAGAAGGCCGTCGGCCGGACCCTCGACTGGGTCGAAGTCAACTAGGAGAGATGAAGTGCCTTCCGTACCTCTTTCCCCGCGGTACCGTGCCGAAGCCCTGACCAGGCTGCGCACCCGGGAAGTCGACGTCCTGGTGATCGGCGGCGGCGTCACCGGAGCCGGGATCGCGCTCGACGCGGCGGCCCGGGGGCTGTCCGTCGGGCTGGTCGAGGCCCGTGACTTCGCCGCGGGGACGTCGAGCCGGTCGAGCAAGCTGATCCACGGTGGCCTGCGGTACCTGGAACAGCTCGACTTCAAGCTGGTGCGGGAGGCACTTCGGGAACGTGGGCTGCTGCTCACGAAGCTGGCTCCGCACCTGGTGCGCCCGGTGAAGTTCCTGGTGCCGCTGAAGCACCGGGTGTGGGAGCGTGGTTACATCGGCGCGGGTGTGATGCTCTACGACACCCTTGGCGGCGCACGCGCCCTGCCCCGGCACCGGCACCTCAGCCGGCGTCGCGCTTTCTCCGTCGCTCCAGGACTCTCGCCGGACGCGTTGATCGGTGCGATCCAGTACTACGACGCGCAGGTCGACGATGCCCGGCACACCATGATGATCGCCCGTACCGCCGCGGAGCTGGGCGCGTCCGTGCTGACTCGCACGCGGATGACTGCCCTGCTGCGGTCGGGTTCCCGGGTCACGGGCGCCGTGGTCCGTGACCTGGAGTCCGATGTGGACTTCGAGGTGCGGGCTCGGGTCGTGGTCGCCGCCACCGGGGTGTGGAGCGATGACGTGTGTGCCGCGGCCGGGATTCCCGCGCCTTTCACGGTCCGGGCGTCCAAAGGCATCCATCTCGTTGTGCCGCGCGAGAAAATCGACCTGGACACCGGGTTGATCCTGCGGACCGAGAAGAGCGTGCTGTTCGTGATCCCGTGGGACAGGCACTGGATCGTCGGCACCACTGACACGCCGTGGGATTTGTCCCGTGACCACCCGGCGGCGAGTCGCGCGGACGTCGACTACGTGCTCGATCACGTGAACTCCGTGCTGCGCAAGCCTTTGACGCATGCCGACATCGAGGGCGTGTACGCGGGCCTGCGTCCGTTGCTCGCCGCCAAGGCCGCTTCGACGACCAAGTTGTCCCGTGAACACGCCGTCGCCAATCCCGTGCCCGGCCTGGTGATGATCGCGGGCGGCAAGTACACGACCTACCGCGTGATGGCTTCGGACGCGGTGGATGTCGCTGCTACCAACCTTTCTGGTGACGTGAAGCCTTCGCCCACCGCGCAGCTGCCGATTCTGGGCGCGGACGGCTACCACTCGCTGTGGCGCTCCCGGCACGACGTGGCCCGGCGCTCCGGGTTGTCGTTGGATTACGTCGAACACCTGCTGCAACGGTACGGCACGGCGATCCACGACCTGCTGTGGCTGATCGACGACCAGCCGGACCTCGGCAAGCCGATCACCGGCGCGGAGGAGTACCTCAAGGCAGAAGCCGTGTACGCGGTGACGCATGAGGGCGCGTTGCACCTGGAGGACGTCCTTACCCGGCGGACCCGAATCTCCATCGAGCAACGGGACCGTGGCGTGACAGCGGCCGCGGAGGTGGCCGATTTGATCGCACCGCTGCTGGACTGGGACGAGGCGAAAAAACAGCACGAACTGGACAGTTACCTGTCCCGCGTGCACGCCGAACGCTCCGCCCAGGAGCAGCCGGACGACGTCACCGCCAACGCGACCCGCCTCAGCTTCGTCACCGTCTGACGTCCCCGCGTGTCCACCACTCCGGCACCCCGTGTCCACCTTTCCGGCACCTCGAAGTTCCCGTTCCGGCACCTCGAAATGCGCGTTGCGGCACCGGCGAGGCGCCAGTCCGAAGCAGCCTGACCGCCTGTCCCGTAACGACCCGGTCAACCCATGACCACGAAATCCCCCGCTGCGGCTGGCAGGGGAATTTCATGGTGCCGGAACGGTGGACACGGCGTGCCGGAACGGGCGTCTCGGGGTGTCGTAATGGTGGACACGGGGTGCTGGAACGGTGGACACGCGGGGACGGCTCGCGGGGTAACGGTGTTTCGAGTGGTGGCGCTGAGCATTCCTAAGTGGACGGCTGGTCAATGGTGTGACTTCTGGACTGTGGCCAGTCTGTGATCATTGGGCACTGGCATGGCGTGGTCGTGCCCGCCTATGGTGTTCGCCGGGTTACAACAGGGCGATCGGGGTTGCGTCACATCGGTATTCCTCAAGGGAGAGGGACAGATGGAAACCTCGCATACCCCGGCGGCCAGACATCGCTCACTGGCCGCCGGGAACAGGGTGTGGCGGGCCGGTCGGCTCGAACCGATGCCGATCCGCACCCTGCCGGAGCCGCCCCCGGCCATGCACCTGCTGGGACCGACGGTCTTCCTGGTCGCGCTCGGCGTCGGGATGGGCGAGTCCTACATGTGGCCGAGGCTGGTGCTGGTCTTCGGCCCCGAGATCAGGTGGCTGTTCCTGATCGGCGTCACCCTGCAGGCCGTCGTGATGCTCGAGATGGCCCGCTACACCATGGCCACCGGCGAGAGCATCTTCGCCGGCGCCGCCCGGGTGTTCAAGCCGATCATGTGGTTTTTCTTCGTCGTGGCCATCCTCGTCTACATCTGGCCGGGCCACCTTTCGGCGGGTGCGGCGGCGCTCGAGGAGATCACCGGCATACCGTGGGTCGTGACCGCGTGTGTCGCCCTTGTGGTCGTCGGCATCCTGTTCAGCCTCGCCAGGGTCATCTACAACCTGCTCGAGAACGTGCTGGCGATCCTCATCGGACTGCTCGTGGTGGGCACCGCGGTGATCGCGTCGTTCGTCGGCAACTGGGAGGACCTGGCCTCTACAGTCGGCGGTATGTTCGCGTTCGGGTACGTTCCCTCCGGCGCGTTGACGGAGGCGTGGTTCCCGATCGTCGTGGGTGCGGTCGCTTTCGCGGGCCCGTCCGGTATGCAGCAGATGTGGTACACGCTGCACCTGCGCGACAGCGGCGCCGGGATGGGTGCGTACATCCCGAAGCTGCGCGGCCTGCGGCACGCGGGCGAGGAAGAACAGATGCCGAGCCGTGGCTTCATGTTCGACACCGGCAACCCGGACGAGATGCGCAAGTGGAAGGGATGGCGGCGCTGGGTCACGTTCGACGCCCTGTTGTTGTTCTGGGGCATCACGATGCTCGTCACCGTCTCCTTCACGGTGCTCGCGCAGTCCGCGGTCCGGGCCAACCCGGACATCCGCGGACTGATCGAGAACGGCGAACGCGAAGCCGCGTTGTCGGCGATGTCGGACGCGTTCGCCGAAGCGGGCGGTTCCGTGCTCGGTGCGGTTTTCCTCGGCTTCATCGCGCTGATCGGCCTGAACGCGACGCTGGGGCTGTTCGACTCGTTCTCCCGCGGTCAGGCGGACATGACGTACTTCTTCGTCAAGGGCGCCAAGCGGGTGAAGATGTCCCACCTGTACGCCGGGTTCCTCTGGGGCCTGATCACGTTCGGCATCCTGATCCTGCTGTTCGGCCCGGTCGACGGGCCGGGCTCGGTGCTGGACGTCCTGGCGTTCCTGTCCACGTTCGCCATGGGCTCGTACTGCGTGGTGTTGTTGCTGGTCAACAACAGGATGCTGCCGCGGCCGATCCGTCCGAAGTGGTACACCAACCTGGTCATCGGGTTCGGCGCGGTGTTCTACCTCGGCATGCTGCTGTACTCGCTGATCCGGTTCGGCGTGGTGGTGGGCTGATGAAACGCCTGGTCGACGCGAGCCTGCCCGGCTTCGCCGTAGGTTTCCTCGCGGGCTCGCTCGCCGGTCTGATGGCCGTGGTGGTCGGTCAGCCGTGGAGCTGGGCCCTCGTCGCTGTGGTCACGCTCGGCGTGCCGCTGGGATTGTTCGGCGCGGCTTACAGTTTGCTGCTGGCGTCCGGAAAGGTGCCACGCGGCAGGTTCGCTCCGGCGTGTCTGTTCTGGATGGTCGCGTTTCCCGTCGCACGACTGCTCCAGGAAGTCCTGACCCGGCTGGTGTTCGTCGGCGAGCCCGGCCTGCCGCCCAACGCTTGGGGTTTCCTGGCGTACCAGGCGATCATCAGCGTGGGCTTCGCGATCGGGTTCCTCTGGGTGCACGAACGCCTTGTGCGTGTGGTGCACGCGTAGGAGGGGTCGTCTCACCGCTCGGTCCACAGTGGCCGAGCGGTGCCGGCCTCAGTGTTCCTTCGCCGACAAGGCGATCGCCATTTTGTCGAGGCACTGTTCCAGCCCCAGCCTGGACATTTCGGCTGTCTGTGGTGAGGTGTAACCGGACTCCGTGACGGTCAGCTCGGTCTTCGCGCCGGCGCGGGCGAACGTGACGACGTGCGGTACCGGAACCGGGATGTCGGCGGGCAGGCCGAGTTCGGCCGGGCTTCGGGGCTGCCAGGACGAATCGGCGAAGTCCATGGTGAACTCCAGGCGTTCGCGGGGGATCACGCGCGAGTACGTCCACGTGTTGTAGAACTCGTGCCCCTCCGGGGAACGCATGCTCACGCGGGAAGTCCCGCCTTCGCGGACGTCCATCTCGGCGATCGGTGCGGTGAAGCCGTCCGGGCCCCACCACCGGTGCACGTACTCAGCCTTGCTCCAGGCCTGCCAGACCTGGTCGGCGGGCGCGTCGAACACGCGGGTCGCCACGACGTCCATGTCAGCTCCTCGCGATGAGATCGGCCAGCAGGTCCAGGGATTCCCGGATTCCCTTGTCCATGTCGGTCGGAATCCAGCCGTCACGGTCCTCGACGGACTGGAAGAGACAGACCTGCGTGTACACCGTGCGGCCGTCGGCCTCCTCGAAGGTTTCGGTGACGAACTGGAGGTAGCCAGGCCCGCCGGGTTCGAACTCGAACGTGAACACCGTGCCCGACGGGGCGGCGACGTCGTGGTAGACGCCGCGGAACGCGTACTCGCTGCCGTCGTCGTTGTTGCGGGTGACGAATCGCCATTGGCCGCCCTGGCGGACGTCCATCCGGTCGACGGTGGTGGTGAAGCGCCGCGCGCCCCACCAGCGGGGAATCAGCTCCGGGTCGGTGAAGGCCTTGAACACCTTCTCGCGCGGTGCGTCGAACTCGCGCCTGATGATGATGTCCTGCCTGCCCGGCTCGAAAATCACCTCGGTCATCCGTCCTCCTTGTGCCGCATCTTCTTGATTTCCGCTTCGAGCCGGTCGAACGAGTCCGCCCAGGCCGCGCGGTAGCGCGCGATCCACGCGGTGACCGCGTCCAACGGCGCGACCTCGAGCCGGCACGGCCGCCACTGGCCCTGCCTGCTCCGGCTGATCAGCCCGGCGGACTCCAGCACCTTGAGGTGCTTCGAGATCGCCTGCGGCGTCATGTCGAACGGCTGTGCCAGTTCGTTCACCGGCGCCGGGCCGTCCGCGAGCCGGGCGAGGATCGCCCGCCGGGTCGGGTCGGCCAGTGCCGCGAACGTCCGGCTGAGCTCGTCGTCCATTCAACACCCAACTATCAGGTTTATAAACCGTTTGGTTGAGTATCGGGCGACGGATGTCTTCTGTCAAGGCTCCGCCGACGACACACGGCCGCCATTGCCGCGCGATTCCAGCAGCTAGGCTTCGGTGCCATGTTGGTCGGCCGGGATGACGAACGGGACCACGTCGAACGGTTACTGGGGCAGGCGTGTTCCGGTCGCAGCGCGGCGGTGGTCATCCGAGGCGAGGCGGGGATAGGCAAGTCGGCGCTGCTCGATCATGCGGTGGCCACGGCCGCGACACACGCAGGAGGCATGCGTGTGCTGCGGGGCGTGGGTATCGAGTCCGAGGCCGAGCTGGCGTTCGGCGCTCTGCACCTGCTGCTCTACCCGTACCTGGATCGCCTTGATCTGCTGCCCGCTCCGCAGGCGGCCGCGTTGCGCGGCGCGTTCGGGCTGAGCGACGCCGCGGCGACCAACCCGTTCCTGATCGGTGCGGCGACGTTGACGTTGCTCGCCGAGCTGGCCGCGGAGAAGCCGTTGTTGTGCGTGGTCGACGACGCGCAATGGCTGGACCGTGGGTCGTCGGACGCGTTGCTGTTCGCCGCTCGACGGTTCCAGGCGGACCCGGTCGCGTTGCTGTTCGCCGTCCGCGACACGGCCGTGCCGTTTCCGACACCGGGCCTTGAGGAGTTGCGGCTGCCCGGCCTGCCGCCGGACGCGGCGGCCAGGCTGCTGGACCGCAACAGTCCTGGGCTGACCGCGCCGGTGCGGGCATGGGTTCTCGAGGAGGCCAACGGGAATCCGCTCGCGTTGCTCGAACTGGGGGCGGCGCGGCTGGCCGCGCAGCGTGCGGGGCGTGCCGAGCCCGCGCACCAGGTCGGCCCGCTGCCGGTCACGCGACGGGTGCAGGAGACGTTCCGCGAGCAGATCGTCAGCCTGCCCGGTAGGTGCCAGTCGATCCTGCTGGTCGCCGCGGCCGACCGCTTCGCCGGCATGGACACGGTGCTGAGCGTCGCCCGTGCGGTCGGTGCGGACACGTCCGACCTGGACGCGGCCGAGCGCGCCGGTCTGATCAGCGTGACGGACGGGGAGCTGGCGTTCCGGCACCCGTTGGTCCGGGCCGCGGCCTACCAGTGCGCCACCCACCACCAGCGGATCGCGGTGCATCGGGCGTTCGCCGAGGCACTCACCGCCCCGGACGTCCTCGACCGTCGCGCCTGGCACCTCGCGGCGGCCACCACCGAACCGGACGAGACAGTGGCCGCCGAACTGGAGCGAACCGCGTTACGGGCGGAACGCCGAGGCGGCGCCATGGCGGTGTCCGCCGCGTACGACCGGGCCGGCCGGTTGAGCGTGGACCCGGAGCGCAAGGCCCGCCGCATCGCCAAGGCCGCGCTCGCGGCCTACGACGCGGGCAAACCCGACCGTGCCGCGCGCCTGGCCACGGAAGTCGGATCGCTCACCAAGGACCCAGCTCTTGTCGCGGAAGCGACGCTGCTGCGTGGCCAGATCGAATACGAGCGGACCTCTCCCGTCGCGGACGCCGCACTCGCCTCGGAGGCGGCTCGGCTGGTCATGGACAGCGACCCCGAACGCGCGGTCGTCATGCTGACGGAGATGATCTGCGCCGGGCGGGACGCCGGTGCGCTGCCGCTGATCGCCGAGGGCGGGCGGTTGATGGCCGGGCTGCGGCTGCCGCCGGAGTCCGGGGCGCGCGCGGCCGCCGAGGCCCAGGTCGCCTGGGCCGATCTGCTGGCCGGCCGGCCGGAGAACGCCGTCGGCCCGCTCCGGGTGATGATCAACGTCGCGCGTGGCCGCGACGCGGACTACGTCCACCGGGTCGTGGCCGGGTTCAGCGCGCTGATGCTGGCCGAGGACGACGCGGCGGTCGCGGTCATCGACGTGTTGCTGGCCGAGGTGCGTGCCAGCGGGGCGTTGACGTGGATCCCGTACGCGCAGGAGATCGCCGCGGTGGCCCAGGCGCTGCGCGGCGACTTCCTCGCGGCGCAGACCTGCCTGGCCGAGGCGGTGTCGCTCAGCACCGAGTTCGGGATGGACATGGAAATCGCGGTGTTACGGGCGACCTCCGTCTGGCTTGCCGCGGTGACGGGCGACGAACCGCGATGCCGCGAACTGGCCGCCGAGGTGCTGCCGGTGCTCGACGGACGGCACGCGGTCGGCGCCGCGTTGATCTCCTGGGGTCTTGGCCTGCTCGATCTCGCCGCGGGACGGTACCGGGAGGCATTCGACGCGCTGCACGCCGTGTGCGTCGGTCCCGCGAAGTACGACTTCCTTATCCGCGCGGTCGCCGACCTGGTGGAGGCGGCGGTGCGGGACGGTGACCCGGGACGCGTCGCGGACCAGTTCGCGACGTTCAAGCGGTGGGCGGAGCACGTGGACACGCCGCTCGCGACCGCACTGCTGCGGCGCTGCCAGGCGATGATCGAGGACTCCGAGGAGCACTACCGGGCCGCACTGGACCTGCACGACAAGCACGGCGGCCGGTTCGACCAGGCCAGGACCCAGTTGCTGTACGGGGAGTGGCTACGTCGCAGACGCCGCCGTGGCGAGGCGCGAGCTGAGCTGGACGACGCGTTGGCCGGGTTCAAGCGGCTGGGCGCGTGCACGTGGGAAGCGCGTGCGACGAGCGAACTCGCCGCACTGGGTGAGCGGCCGACGCTCGAACCGGTCGCCGACGATCCACTGAAGAACCTGACACCGCAGGAGGTGCAAGTCGTTCGACTGGCGGCGGCCGGGCTGAGCAACAAGGAGATCGGCGCGCAACTGTTCCTCAGCCCGCGCACGATCGGCCACCACCTGTACCGCGCGTACCCGAAACTGGGGGTCACCCGACGGATCGAGTTGGCGCAGCTCGGGCTCGGATGACTTAACCGCCGGCCGGGCGAGGAGCCCCAACGCCAGTCGCGTGACCGATGTGCACCGGTGTGCCCGGGCCATAGCTTCTCTGGCAACGAAAGGAGAAGCTGATGTTGCTGGAGAACAAGACCGCGGTGATCTACGGTGGCGGCGGCTCGATCGGCGGTGCGATGGCCGGTGCCTTCGCCGCCGAGGGCGCCCGGGTCTTCCTGGCCGGCCGGACGCCGGCGAAGCTCGAGGCGGTCGCGGACAGGATCCGGGGCGCGGGCGGGCAGGCCGAGACGGCCGTGGTCGACGCGCTGGACGCGGCCGCCGTGAACGACCACATCGACACCGTGGTGGAGAAGACCGGCAGTGTGGACATCTCGGTCAACGTCATCACCCAGGAGGGGATCTTCCAGCCGCTGGCCGACATCTCGACGCCCGACTTCGTCGCCGCCATCGGCAAGGCGCTGACCTCGCAGCTGATCACCACGAAGGCCGCGGCCCGGCACATGGTCAAGCAGGAGTCCGGGGTGCTGCTGTTCTTCGGTGGGTCGGACAACGCGAACACCAGCCCCGGCCTGGGCAACGTGCAGGTCGGCTTCGACGCCGTCGAGTCACTGCGCAGGCAGTGGGCCGTGGAGCTGGCGCCGCACGGCGTCCGCACCGTGACGCTGCTGACCGGCGGCATCATCGACACGTTCCCGGACATCCCCGAGATGGAAGGGCCCAGGCAGAGCATCATCGACAACTCGCCGTTCAAGCGGGCGGCGACCATGTCGGACGTGGGCAGCGTGGCCGCTTTTGTCGCTTCGGAGAAGGGCCGCAGCATCACGTCGACGCAGGTGAACATCTCGTTCGGCGCCTGCTACGGCTGATCGGACGCCGTCGGGTGCCCCCGGACGTCAGCGGGGGCACCCGTGCTGGTGTCCTATGAAGACAGACCGAGGACCTTGACGGCCTGCGCGGCCATCTTCGCCTCGCCGAGCGCGTTCGGGTGCACGACAACGGGGTTCGTCGTGTGCAGTACGGGTTCGATCCAGCGGACGCCCAACGGCTGGCAGGCGTCATGCCCTTCCGACACGGTGTTCATGTCCACATAGGTCGCGCCGGTTTCGGCGGCCGCGCGGCGGACTGCGTCGTTCAGGGTCGCCTGAAGGGAACGCAGGTACGGTACGTCGCCGTGGGCGACCGGCATCCTGGTGAAGCATCCGCCGGTCGGCGGCAGGATCCACGGGTAGCCGAGGATACCCACTTCGGCGCCGGGTGCCTTGGCGCGTACCGCCCGCAACGCGCTGACCAGCGACGGGTACGTCTTGGTGCGGATGGTGTCCTCGAAGCTGGAGCCGTGCTGGTCCTTGCACGGGCTGCCTTGGCCGAGGCTCAGGATGCCGGCCGCGCCACAGGCCAGCAGGGCACCGATGAACACGTTGCTGTCGTTGCCGCCGATGGTCATCGTGATCAGGTCGGTGTCCGCGCTGACGGCGTCGAGCTGTGGCGGGACGCCCGGGTACTGGGCGGCGGTGAAGTCGTTGGTGTCGGCGGCGCCGCACGTGACGTCGGTCAGCTGTGCGCCGGTCCGGGCAGCGATGACGTGCGGGTAGTTGCGGGTTGAGCGCAGGCAGAGCAGCGGCGCGGTGGGGTCGACCGGCAGGACACCGGACGCCGCGCTGTAGGAGTCGCCGAGTGCGACGTAGGTCAGGGGTTCGGCCTGGGCGGCAGGGGACGCGGCGACGAGAGTCAGGGTGGCCGCGGCAAGGGACAGCAGGGCACGGCGGGGCATGGGCACGCTCCGGCATCGACGACGGGTGTACCTACTCGTGAGTAGCTAGTCAATCGTGAGGCATGCCCGCGCCGTCGTCAATGCCCCGATAATGCATTCATGAGCAGTGGAAGATGGCGCGTGGTGTTGTGGGACGACGACACCAACACCCCGGCCACCGTAGCGTTCGTGTTGCACCGGGTGGTCGGTCTGCCGCTCGGCACCGCGCTCGACCTGCCGCACGAAGTGGACGCGCGCGGCGTCGCGGAAGTCGGCCGCTACGACGACCTGGAGGACGCCGAGTTGACCGCCGCCCGGATGCAGGTGTTCGGCCTGCACAGCGGGGTGGTCCCGGAGTGACGTCGGATCGCGTGATCTACGAGGCCGTGCAGTTGCTCGCCGAGACCCTGCAAGGCGGTCCCGCGCGCAGACTCCCGTCCGCCGGGGTGTTCTCGCCCAAACTCGGCGGCCCGCAGGCGCTCGCCGCCCTGTTCGCACCCGTCTCGCCGGACCCGGCCATCGCGGGGGCGTTCCGGGAACGGCATGAGAGCCACATGCGCGCCGAGGTCTTCGCCGCGGTGTGCCGTGCGCTTGAGCGGTGGGGACACGTGTGTCAGGAAGGCTGCGACCAGTCCCACTTCGACGACCTCGTCGTCACCCTGGCGCACCTGCGGCTGATGTTGCGGTCCCGTCGCGGTGACGTCCCGGCGGCGCCGATCGCCGAGGACATCTTCGTCCGGGCCCTGACATTGCACGACGAACTGGCCGGCCGCTGGTTCCAGCCGTTGATCAGGGACAAGCTCAACGGCTGAAGTAGGTTGTCGGCATGGGTATTGGTCATCACGGCCGGACGTACCGGCTGGACTGGGAGGACCCGACGGTCCGCGAGTGGGAGTGCACGGTCCTGTGGTCGGATCCGGACGACCCGGAAGCCGGGATCGTGCTGGACCGCTCGGCGTTCTACCCGGGTGGGGGAGGGCAGCCGCCGGACCATGGTGTGCTGCTGTGGCAAGGAGTTCGCACGCGGATCGCCGGCACACGCAAGGGCGAGGACCTGTTCCTGCTGCCCGAGCCGGGCGAGCCGGTCCCGCCGGTGGGCACCGTCGTGCAGGGCGCGCTGGACGACGACCGCCGCACGAGTCTGATGAGGACACACTCCGGCCTGCATGTCCTGTGCGGCACGGTGTTCCGTGACTTCGGCGCACTGGTCACCGGCGGCAACATGGAGCCGGGCGAGGCCAGGATGGACTTCAACCTGCCCGAGCTGCCGCCGAACTTCAAGGCCACCATCGAGGACGCGGTCAACCGCGAGATCGAGGCCGACCGGCGCATCGACGTCCGGTTCCTGCCGCGCGCCGAGGCGTTGGCCAACCCCGAACTGGTCAAGACCATGGGCGTCAGCCCGCCGGACGAGCCGGAACTGCGCATCGTCGACATCGTCGGGCTGGACGTGCAGGCGGACGGCGGCACGCACGTCGCGTCGACCGCGCAGATCGGGCGGATTCGCGTGACCAAAGTGGAGAACAAGGGCAGGCAGAACCGCCGCGTGCGGATCAGCCTCGTGGACTGAACGCCGCGACGATCGCGTCGGTGAGTTCCGTGGCGTACCGGCCGTCCGGGTCGAGGTCCGGATCGTAGATCGTCACGTTGACGCCGACGCACCGTTCGTCCGCGAGCATCGGCCGCAGCAGGCCGATCAGGTCCGGGTACCGCAGCCCGCCGGGGTCCGGGGCGTCCACGGCGGGCAGCACGTCGATGTCGAGCACGTCGACGTCCACGTGGACCCAGAACCCGTCCAGGCCGTCGAACCGCTCCAGGGTCCGTCCGGCCACCGTCGCGGTGCCCTCGGCCTGGATCCGCGGTGCCGTCAGGCCCAGAATGCCCGCCTCGGCGAGGTTGGGCACGTCCTCGTCCTCGTCACGGTTGCCCAGCACCACGATGTCGCTGTCCTGGACGTACGGGCCCAGGCCGTCGATGTCGGTGACGTCCTTCTGGCCCCTGCCGGTGACGAGCGCGAGCGTCTCACCCGCCGCCGCACCGATCCGCCCGGCCTGCGCCAGGCGGAGGAAGTCGGCGCTGCCGTCGAAGTAGGCCAATCCGTAACGGCCCCGGCGGCGCAGCGTCAGCATCGGCCCGAGCAGGATGCTGCAGTCGCCGCCCAGTACGACCGGGAACTCGCCGCGGTCCAGATGCCCGGCGATGCGCTCGGCGAGACGCTTGGCGTACCGCGCGATCCCGGAGGCGTTGAAGATCCCGTCGCCCGGCGACCAGCCCGAGATGTCGTACCGCGGCGGTACGACGTAGCCGGCGTCGCGAGCACCGATCCGGCTGAGCAATCCCTGATCCCGCAAGGCACCCGCCATCTTGTAGCAGCCGGGCACGACACCCGGCGCGGGCATCCGCAAACCCAGGTTGGACGGTGCGTCCAGGACGACGATCGTGCTCATACCAGCCCCCGAGAGTGGATCAATGGTGCACTCTAATGGTGTGCCTGACGCCGTGGGTTCGCAGCCGCAGTACGACGTGTTCGCCGACGAGTTCCTTGAGCACGCGCGGGACGGCTTGTACAACGCGCACTACGACCGGCCCGCGTGTCTGGAGCTGCTGGGCGACGTGTCCGGCCGCGTTGTCCTCGACGCGGCATGCGGACCGGGACTGTACGCCAAGGAGCTGGTGACGCGCGGCGCCACGGTGATCGGGCTGGACCAGAGCCCGCGCATGATCGAGCTGGCACGGCAGCGGGAGCCGATGGGGCGGTTTCGCGTCCATGACCTCGCCGACCGGCTCGACTGGCTGCCGGACGGCTCAGTCGACCTCGTGTTGTTCGCGCTGGCGCTGGAGTACGTCGACGACCGGACCGCGGCGCTCCGGGAGCTGCGGCGGGTACTGCGGCCGGACGGCGCGCTCGTGCTGTCCCGGATGCATCCCACGGGTGACTGGCTGCGGCAGGGCGGCAACTACTTCGACGTCCGCGTGATCGAAGAGGTCTGGAACAAGGGCTGGCGGGTCCGCTACTGGCTCGCTCCGCTGGAGCGGACGTGCGAGGAGCTGCACGAGGCGGGGTTCCTCATCGAACGGCTGCTCGAACCGCGGCCGAAGCCCCAGGCGGCCGAGATCAGCCAGGCCACCTACGAGCGGCTGACCAGCGAACCGAGCGGATTCCTCGCCATCCGGGCGGTACCTGACCCGCGCCGGTGACCGTCAGCTGATCCGGTCGATGGCCGTGGCCAGTTCGGTCAGCGCCATGATCACCGGTCGGCGACGCTCCGGCGGCAGGGCTTCCAACGCGGCACGTTGCAAGGCGCGGACGCGGTCCGTGGCGGCCCGCATGGCGGCACTGCCGTCGGCGGTGAGCGAGACGAGGACCGTGCGGTCGGCCGGTTCGGCGCGTTCCCGCCGGACGACCCCGTTGCTTTCCAGCTGCTTCAGTGCTCGCGTCACCGTCGGCTGGGACACCCTGGCCAGCCGGGCGAGCCGGCCGACCGGCAGCGGTCCGTGCTCCGCCAACGGGGTCAGTAGAGTGAGCTGGGATTCCGAGAGCTGGCCCGCTCCGGCCGTGGCGGCGAGGCTGCTGCGGTTGCGGCGCATGAGCGAGTACACCCGGTTGCACGCCCGGGCGAACTCGTCCACCTCGTGGTCCGACGCCATGGCCGCAGTCTAGTGAACAGGATCACTACCGACAGCTCCCGCAAGGGGCTGACCGGCGGAAAAGGGGGAACCGTTCGGTGTACGGGCGGGCATGGATCATGATCGGGCACAACTTTTCCGGGCTTCCGCTCGTATTCCAGACGTGGGATCTCGTGAGGGAAGGGCTCGCCCGCTGATGAGGCTGTCAGTGGTCGCGGCCGCTATGGTCGTGGGCGCGGGCGTTGCCTTCGCCTATGCCGTGGCCGGCGACTTACGCACGCACGCGCCGCCCGCCGACGCGCAAGCCGCCGGGCACAGCGTGCTGATCCCCAGCGACACTCCCGAGCCGCAACCCACCACGACACCGAGCACCACCACACCTCCTCCGCCGCCGGACCCGATCCTGCCTTTCAACGCGAAGCTGACCTCGGACGACATCCCGGCCCAGGGCGGCGGGGTGCGCAGCGGCGCGTGCAGCGGCTCGCTGATCGCGCCGTCCTGGATCGTGACCGCCGGGCACTGTTTCCACAACGGCAGGGACGTGCGGGTCAGCGGCAAGCCGCGCTACACCATGAAGGTGGTGATCGGCAAGCTCAAGGACAGCGATCCCGGCGGGCACACCACCATGGTCGTCGACGTCAAGCAGTCCCCCTTCAGCGACCTGGCGGTGGCCAAGCTCGCCGACCCGGTCACCGGCATCACGCCGCTGACGTTGGCCGACGCCAAACCCACCATCGGGCAGAAACTCCAGTTCGCCGGGTGGGGGTCGCTCTCGGCGACCAAGCTCGCCCCGTCCGACCACCTCAAACGCGGCGAGTTCACGGTCGCCAAGATCAGCCAGTACGTCCTGGAAACGTCACCGGTGGTGCCGCGCACGGTGGAGAACAGCCCCTGCCCGCAGGACTCGGGCGCGCCGTTCTTCGTCACGGACGACGAACGCACCGGCACGCTGGTGGCGATCGTGAACACCGGGCCGGCCTGCCCGCAGCCCGGGCGTGAGATCGTCGCCCGGATCGACACGGTGGCCGACTGGATCCGCCAGCAGACCGGCATCAGCTGAGCCCGTGCGCCGCGACCGGGCCTTCCGGCGCGTTCGCGGACCACGGTCGCCGCGTTGCCTTGGTCGTGGTTTGTCTTGCACGGCAACGCATGCCTTGTTCCGCACCGCTCGGTGCCCCTGCTGGTGCCTGCAAGTCCGATGAGGAATCCGTTATCGATCGTTCACCCAAAGGCGGACGGCACGGGGCAGGATGCATGCGTTCGTGCGCAAACGACAATGGAGGCCCTTGTGTCAGGTGTCGGATCGGCGTTGCGGGCCGCCGTCGGGCTTGCCGTGGCCGCCGGTGTCGTCGTGGCGATCCCGTTGGTGTCGGCGCCGACGGCCCAGCAGGCACCGGAGTGGACGCCGATGTCTCCCGTCGCGGTCAGCTACGACACCGAACGCGGTGCGGCCGCCAAGGGCAGGCTGTTGGCCTTCAACGACTTCCACGGTGCTCTCGAACCGCCGACCAGCAGCGGTGGCCTGGTCAACGGCACGCCCGCGGGTGGTGTCGAGTACCTCGCGACGCACGTCAAGCGGCTGCGTTCGGCCGGTGAGGCCAACGGCGAGAAGGTGCTGACGGTCGGTGCCGGTGACCTGGTCGGCGCGACTCCGTTGATCAGCGCGGCGTTCCACGACGAGCCGAGCGTGGAAGCGCTGTCCGGGCTCGGCCTGGACATCAGCTCGGTCGGCAACCACGAGTTCGACGAAGGCGTCACCGAACTCAAGCGGTTGCAGCGGGGCGGCTGCCACCCGGTCGACGGTTGCCAGGACGGTGACGGGTTCGCCGGTGCGGCCTACCGCTACCTGGCCGCGAACGTCGTGGACAAGAAGACCCGGCTGCCGATCCTCGCGCCGGTGGACATCAGGTTCGTCAAGGGCGTGCCGGTCGGGTTCGTCGGGATGACGCTGAAGGGCACGCCGAGCATCGTCAACCCGTCGGGGATCAAGGACGTCGAGTTCCTCGACGAGGTCGAAACGGCCAACTCCTACGCCGACCTGCTGCGCATGATCGGCATCAAATCCCTGGTGCTGCTGGTGCACGAGGGTGGGGCGCAGTCCGCGCCGCCCGCCGTGCAGGATCCGTCGAGCTGCGCGAACTTCGCCGGTCCGATCACCGGCATCGTCAAGGGTCTGCGTCCCGAGTTCGGCGTGGTCGTCTCCGGGCACACGCACCGGTTCTACAGCTGCGCGCTGCCCAACTCCTCCGGCGCGAACACGGTCGTCACGAGCGCGGGCTCGAACGGCACGCTGATCACCGACATCCAGTTCACCGTCAACAAGGCGACCAAGCGCTTCGCCAGCGTGTCGGCGCGCAACGTGATCGCGGAGAACGGCGTGAAGCGCGCGGACGGCACGTGGGCCACGGACCCGTCCGGCGCGTTCCTGCGTAACCCCGACCTGGTGGACGCGAACGCCAAGGCCCTCGTCGACAAGTACCGCGCGGCCGTCGCCCCGATCGCGAACCGCGTGGTCGGCAAGATCACCGCGGACATCACCCGCGCGACGACACCGGCGGGCGAGAGCGCGCTCGGTGACGTCATCGCCGACGCCCAGCTCGCCTACACCGCGTCGGCAGGCGCCCAGATCGCGTTGATGAACCCGGGCGGCATCCGCGCGGACCTGAGCTACGCGACTTCACCCGGCGGTGAGCCGGTCGGTGACGTGACGTACGGCGAGGCGTTCACCGTGCAGCCGTTCAACAACCTGGTGGTCACGCAGACCCTGACCGGTGCGCAGCTGAAGGAAGTGCTGGAGCAGCAGTTCGTCGGCTTCGCCGGGCAGACGACCCAACGCATCCTGCAGATCTCGGCCGGGTTCTCGTACTCGTACGACAGCACCAGGCCGGCAGGTGAGCGGGTGTCCGCGTTGGCGCTCAACGGCACGCCGATCGACCCGGCCGCCGCCTACAAGGTGACCAGCAACGACTTCCTGGCCAACGGCGGCGACGGCTTCACGAAGCTGTCCGCCGGAACCGGCCGCGTCACCGCACCCGGCTTCGACGTGGACGCACTGATCGCCCACCTCGGCACCGCCCCGGTCGCGCCCGGTCCGCGCAACAGGATCACGAAGCTCGCGTAAGTGACAAGACGGGGCGGCCCGCTGATGCTGATCGGCGGGCCGTTCCGCGTTGAGACGTCAGAACGGTTTGGGATTGGCCGAGCCGCTGAAACAGTTTCTGTCAGCCGCACGATGATCGAGCCGTGACCTCCACACCACGAACCGGTCTGATCGTCGCCATCGCCGCGGCTGTGCTGATCGTCGCGGTCAGCGTCACGGTCGCGGTCCTGGTGCCGGATCGGGGCAGCGTCGCCGGAATCGCGGTGGCGGGACCCGCGGCAGAACCCACGGCAGGACCCACGACATCGGCCAGCGGCGCCGGTTCCACCACTTCGTGTGTGTACAACCGGGCGTCGGATGGCCCGGTCGGCAAGGACGTGGGCCTGCCTGACAATGCGGGACAGGCGCCCGACACGGGCACCGTCCAGTTCACACTGAGGACCGACCAGGGCGACATCCCGATCACCCTCGACCGGGCGAAGGCACCCTGTGCCGTGCACAGCCTGCTTTTCCTGGCGGGCAAGAAGTACTTCGACGGCACGCCCTGCCACCGGCTGACGATCGTGGCCGGGTTGAAGGTCCTGCAGTGCGGTGACCCGAGCGGCTCCGGATATGGCGGACCCGGGTACCAGTTCGACGACGAACTGCCGTCCGACCTCAAGCCCGCGGGTCAGGGCACGGTGATCTACCCGACGGGCACGGTGGCGATGGCCAACGCCGGCCCGGGCACCAACGGCAGTCAGTTCTTCCTCGTCTACGGCGACTCCCAGCTGCCGCCGAGTTATCCGGTGCTGGGCAGCTACACCACCGCCGCGCTGACCGTCATCGACAAGGTGGTGGCGGGTGGCGTGACTGCCGGGGAGTACCGGGAAGGCGACGGCAAGCCGAAGATCCCGGTCACCATCCAGCAGGCGATCGTCGGTTGACCGTTCGGACAGGTTCGACGCCCGCGGATCATCGAAGGCTGTCCGCGGAATCCCGTGCAACCAGGGCCGAGTGGGAACCGTCCATGAGATATGGCGGTCACGACCCGGTTAGCGGCACTTTGTGTGGTTCTGTTGGTCACGGCATGCGGCGCGCAATCCGCGGACAACGAGCCGCTGCCACCGCCGGTGCCCGTCGCACGGCAGGTTCCCGCGGACATGGCGGCGTTGGTCTCGGCGACGGACGCGTTCGGGCTCGATCTGGTGACCGCGCCCGCCTTGGCGGACAAGACCAATCTGGTCGTGTCGCCGGTCAGCGCCTCGTTGGCGTTGCAGATGGCCGCCGCCGGTGCGGCAGGGGAGACCGCGGCACAGATGACCAAGGTGCTGCACCTGCCGCAGGGCGTACGGCCCGCGCTGCCCGCGTTCGACCAGACGGATCTGAAGCTGTCGAACACGGCCTGGGTCCAGCAGGGCCTGACTCTCAAACCCCGCTACACCGAGGCGCTGGGCGACCAGTTCGGCACGACCATGAACGAAGCGGACTTCGTCCGGGACAGCGATGCTGCCCGAGGCCGGATCAACAAGACCGTCGCCGACCAGACCGCGGGCAAGATCACGGACTTGTTCCCGCCTGACGCGATCACGCGTGACACCCGCCTCGTCCTGACCAACGCGCTGTACCTGAAAGCCGCGTGGGCACGGGAGTTTCCCCGCGAGCGGACCAGGGACATGCCCTTCACCCGCGCGGACGGGTCGACGGTGACCGTGCCGATGATGCACAACGACCCGAAGGCTCAGCTGGGATACGCGCAGGGCCCCGGCTACCAGGTGGTCACGCTGCCGTACCGCGGTGGCAGGCTGGCTTTCACCGTGATCGCGCCCGCGTCCATCGAAGTGTTGCGGGGCCAGGGAATCGCCGAGATCCTCAGCCAGGTCCGGCCGACGGCCGTGCAGCTGGCCATGCCCCGCTTCACCACCCGGTCCGAGCTGGACCTGAAGGAGACCTTGGTGCAGGCCGGAATGCCGCTCGCGTTCACGCCGTCCGCCGACTTCAGCGGCATCACCGATGACGAGGCCCTGCTGATAGCGTCGGTGCGGCACAAGACTTTCGTTCAGGTCGACGAGGAAGGCACCGAAGCCGCCGCCGCGACCGGCGTCGAGATGCAGCCCGTGTCAGCGCCCGCTTACCGGACCGTGACCGTCGACCGGCCGTTCCTCTTCGTCATCACGGACACCGCGACCGGAGCGCCGCTGTTCCTCGGCCGGATCAACGATCCGACTCAGTAGACGACCCCTCCTCCTCGTGAGTGATTATCCGTGCTCTAACCCGGATAATCACTCACGAGCTTTGAGCAGCGGGACGCGCCATTGCAGGTCCGTGCCGGGGTTGGCCGACGTGACCGTGCACGTGCCGCCGAGGTGTTCGGCACGGGCGGTCATGGTGGCGATGCCACTGCTACGTCCTGAGCCGGGGATGCCGAGGGCGTTGTCCGTGACCCGCAGCAGCAGGTCCTCGCCGAGCGCCACCTCCACCGACGCCTCAGTCGCCGAAGCGTGTCGCGCCATAGTGGACAGTGCCTCCCGGAGAACCGGGAGCAACTGGTCGCTGACCGGCCCGGGAACCGACGTGTCCACCGGGCCGCGGAACCGGACGGACGGGGTGAAGCCGAGCGTGGCCTTCGCGTCTTGCACGGTGGCCAGCACGAGCGAGCGCAGGCTGCCGGTCGAGTCCTGTTGCAGGGCGAACACCGTGGTCCGGATCTCCTGGATGGTCCTGTCGAGGTCGTCGACGGCATGCCGGACCCGCGTGGCCGCGTCGCCGGGGTTCACCGGGATGACGGCGGCCGCGGCTTCCAGTGCCATACCGGTGGCGAACACCCGCTGAATGACCAGGTCATGCAGGTCGCGCGCGATCCGTTCGCGGTCCTCGAACACCACGAGCCGCTGCTGGTCGGCGCGTGCGCGGGAGTACTGCAGCGCCATGGCCACGTGGGCGGCGAAGTTGCGCAGCAGCTCCAAATCGGCCTGTTCGAACAACGGCTCGTGCCGCAGCCGGACCAACAGCAGCACGCCGAGGAGTTCGTCACCGGCCGGAAGCGGGACGATCGCCGCCGAACCCAGGTCCTTCAGCCAGTGCGGAACGGCGTCGCCCTGCCAGCTCGC
Source organism: Kibdelosporangium persicum (assembly GCF_013280595.1). GTDB lineage: Bacteria > Actinomycetota > Actinomycetes > Mycobacteriales > Pseudonocardiaceae > Kibdelosporangium > Kibdelosporangium persicum. The sequence continues at coordinate 259,178 of NZ_JAAATY010000005.1, read as the reverse complement.
CGCCGCGTCACCGTAATGGTCGATCAGCACCGGCTGACCGGTCCGGAAGACACGCCCCGACGCGGTCCCGTCGATGTCGATCGGCGCACCGGCGAGGTCGTCGACGCCTTGGAGGACCTCGACCACGAGCCGGTCGTCGGCATCGGGCAACGCGATCGCCGCGATCGGTGCGCCGGCGACCTCCCGGGCGTGCCGCGCGATCAGGTCGAGCTCGTCGGTGGACGTTCCGCCCAGCAGCGTCGCGGTGATCTCGTTGGACGCGCGCAGCCACGCCTCCCGGCGGCGCGACTCCTCGAGTTGCCGGTGATGGCGCAGACCCCCGGGCAGATCCGCTTCCATGCGCCCATCATGCCCGCGATCCACGGCGGACTGTCCATCGGCTCGAAATTTTTGTGAGTGTGTCGATCTCGCGGTGGCCCGTTCGACGCAGGGGTGCACGCCCACGACGAGGAAGGCACCCCGATGACCCAGCAGCTGTTCGCCCGCCACCCGCAGACCACCGCTGACCTGGGCCGACTCATCCGCGGCCAGGTGCACCGCCCCGGTGACGACGCCTACGACACCCTGCGCGCGTCACTCAACCCGGCCTTCGACGCCCACCCCGTGGTAGTCGCCGAAGTGACCAGCGCGGCCGACGTCCAGGCCGCGGTGGTCTGGGCACGGGAGCACGACCTGCCGCTCGCGGTGCAGGCGACCGGGCACGGCACGTACGTGCCCTCCGACGGCGGCCTGTTGATCAGAACCGCGCGGCTGGACGGCGTGTTCGTCGACCCGGACCGGCGGATCGCACGGGTGGGTGCCGGTGCCGTGTGGGGCGACGTCCTCGCCGCGGCCGCCCCGTTCGGGCTCGCTCCGGTTTCCGGTTCGTCGCCGACGGTCGGCGTCGCCGGTTTCAGCATGGGCGGCGGCCTTGGCCCGCTGTCACGCAAGTACGGCCTCGGCGCGGACAACGTGCTGCGCGTCGACCTGGTCACCGCGGACGGTGAGCTGGTCACAGCCACCCCCGACCGGAACGCGGACCTGTTCTGGGCGGTCCGCGGTGGCGGCGGCAATTTCGGTGTGGTGACGTCCCTGGAGATCCGGCTGCACCCGGTTGACGAGGTCTACGCCGGTCAGGCGCTGTTCTCCATCGCACGGGCGGCCGACCTGCTGGCCCGTTACCGCGACTACGCACCCGTTATGCCCCGGGAACTGAGCTGCACGATCGCCCTGGTCGGCGAGCACGTCGCGATCCGGGCCACGTACGCCGGTGACGCGTCGTCGGCACAGCACGCGTTGCGACCACTGTGGAATGTCGCGGGCACGCCGGTGCAGAGCACGTTCGCCGAGGTGTCCGTTGCCCAGGCAAGTGTTCCCGGCACCGCGCCACGAAACTTCGAACTGTTCACCGAGGTGCCCGACTCGCTGCTCGAATCGATCCTCGCCACACAGGCCAACTCCGTCGAATTCCGTTACTGGGGCGGCGCGATCACCGAAGGCACCAGCCCGGCCGGATACCGTGACGTACCGTTCTCCATCGCCGTGGACGGCCCGGCAGAGCACCTTTGGCCGTACGCCACCGGCGGTTCGTTCCTGAACTTCCTGCACGACGCCGACGCCGTGGAGACCGCGTACACCGCCGCCGACTACCAGCGCCTCCGTGAGGTCAAGGCCGGGTGGGACCCGGCCAATGTCTTCCACCGCAACCTGAACATCAAGCCGTCGTGATCACGTTTCGCTCGACCTGCGCCCAGTCCGCCGCGGGTAGCCAGACGTCCTCGCGGCGGGGCGGCTGGTACGTGCGGCGGACGTAGGAGATCAGTTGCGGGAGGGCGGAATGCGGCCTGCGGCGGTGCCACAGCAGCGACCACAGGTAGCAGGGGCGTGGACGGGTGATCGGAATCCGGACCACGTGCGGGTGCGCCGGAAGCCTGCACTGCTCGCCGACGATTCCGACGATGTCGCCCGATTCGCCGAACCGGTGCACAAAATCCTCCCAGCCGAAATTCGGGCCACTGGTGTCTATGTGCAGGCCGAATTCGTCGCCGAGGCGGTCGTGGAAATCCGCCCATTCGCTGCCGGGGATGTTTCCCGGCATCCAGATCTGCCGGCCGGACAGTTCACGCATGGGGATACTGGGCATTTTCGCCAGTGGGTGCCGGGTGTTCACCATGACCTCGGCGGCTTCCAGACAGGCCGGGATCGAGGTGATTCCGTCCTGGTCGAGCGAGCCGACCACGCGGGCGAGGGCGGCGTCGACCGTGCCGGCCTTGAGGGTTTCGCGGGCGGCCCTGAGCCCGGTGGAGGTGGTGATCTCCAGCGCCAGGTCCGGCGCCGTGCGGTGGAATCCGCGTACCAGGTCGGTGGACGCCACCCGCGTGTCGAGCACGTCCACTCGCAGGGGCAATCGCTTGCCGCGCAACATCTCCGCGGTCTGGTCGGCCACTGTCAGCAGGTTGCGGGCGTACGGCAGGAACGCCGCGCCCTCCTTGGACAGCGTCGTCCCGGAACGCAGCCGGGTGAGCAGGACGGTGCCGAAACCCGCCTCGAGTTTGGCGATCCGCCGCGACACCGCCTGCTGGGTGATGCCCAGTTCGGCCGCGGCCTCGCCGAAGTGCCCGAAGTCCGCGACGGCGACGAACGCCCGCAACGCGGCCAGGTCCAGGTCACCCACGGGCCCAGCGTAGCCGACAATTGTTCGTTGTGGTGGTGAGCGTGTCGTTTGTTTGACCGGCGTCTGTGTTTCCGGCTCGAATGTGCGCGTGTCCTCGTTCGTTCATCTGCATGTGCACACCGAATATTCGATGCTCGACGGCGCGGCGAAGATAAATCCGCTTTTCGAGGAGGCCGCGCGGCTCGGCATGACCGCGGTGGGCATGACCGACCACGGCACCATGTCCGGCGCCGACGAGTTCTACCAGGTCGCCACGCGGACCGGGATCAAGCCGATCATCGGCATCGAGGCCTACGTCGCGCCCGGCAGCAGGCTGCACAGGAAACCCGTTTTCTGGGGCCAAGGCGGTCAGGGTGACGGCGACGTCTCCGGAAGTGGCGCCTACACCCACATGACCATGCTGGCGCGCAACGCCACCGGCCTGCGGAACCTGTTCAGGCTGTCCTCATTGGCCAGCATGGAGGGCTACTACCGCAAGCCTCGGATGGACCGTGAGCTGATCGCCGGGCACGCCGAGGGGATCATCGCCACCACCGGCTGCCCGTCCGGCGAGGTGCAGACCCGCCTGAGACTGGGCCAGCAGGACGAAGCGCTGCGGGCCGCCGCCGACTACCGGGACATCTTCGGCCAGGAGAACTTCTTCGTCGAGGTGATGGACCACGGCCTGAGCATCGAGAAGGTGGTCCGCGACGGGCTGCTCGACATCAGCGCACGGCTCGGCCTGAAGCCGTTGGCCACCAACGACTCGCACTACGTCCGTCAAGAGCAGGCCGAGGCGCACGCCGCACTGCTGTGCGTGCAGGCGGGCAAGACCTTGAACGACCCGACACGGTTCAAGTTCGACGGCGACAGCTACTACCTGCGCTCCGCCGAGGAGATGCGGGCGTACTGGGACACCGAGGTCCCAGGTGCCACGGACAACACTTTGCTTGTCGCCGAACGGATCGAGTCCTATGCCGAGGTGTGGGAGCACCGTGACCGGATGCCGATCCACGAACCGCCGGAGGGCCATGACGTGCAGTCGTGGTTCCGCGAGGAAGTCATGCGCGGCCTCGCCCGAAGACTGCCGGGCGGAGTACCGGCAGGCTACGTCGAACGAGCCGAGTTCGAGATCGACGTCATCGTGCAGAAGGGATTCCCGGCGTACTTCCTGATCACCGCGGACCTGATGAACCACGCGCGCGAGGTCGGCATCCGCGTCGGCCCTGGCCGTGGGTCGGCGGCCGGGTCGCTGGTGGCGTACGCGATGGGCATCACCAACCTGGACCCGATCGAGCACGGCCTGCTGTTCGAGCGGTTCCTCAATCCGGAACGCGTCTCCATGCCCGACATCGACATGGACTTCGACGACCGCCGCCGCGGCGAGATGGTCCGCTACGCCACCGAGAAGTACGGTGCCGACCGGGTCGCCCAGGTGATCACGTTCGGCAGGATCAAGACCAAGGCGGCGATCAAGGACGCCGCCCGTGTCCACTTCGGGCAGGCCGGATACGCCCTCGCCGACCGGATCTCCAAGGCGCTCCCGCCGCCCGTGGCGGCCAAGGACATCCCGCTGTCCGGCATCACGGACCCGCGGCACGAGCGGTATCCGGAAGCCGCCGAAGTCCGCGCCCTGGTCGAGTCCGACACCGACGTGTCGACGATCTTCCAGACCGCACGGGGCCTCGAAGGGCTGATCCGCAACGCGGGCGTGCACGCCTGCGCGGTGATCATGTCGTCCGAGCCGTTGCTGGATGTGATTCCCCTGTGGCGCAGGGACGACGGGGCGGTGATCACCGCATGGGACTACCCGTCGTGCGAGGCCATCGGACTGCTCAAAATGGACTTCCTCGGTCTGCGCAACCTGACGGTCATCGGGGACGCGATCGACAACATCGAGACCAACCGCGGCGAGAAGATCGACCTCGACGTGCTGACGACCGACGATGCCAGGACGTACGAACTGCTCTCCCGGGGTGACAGCCTTGGCGTGTTCCAGCTCGACGGCGGTGCGATGCGCGATCTGCTCAGGCGGATGCGGCCCACGGGTTTCGAGGACATCGTCGCGGTGAACGCGCTGTACCGGCCGGGCCCGATGGCGATGAACACGCACAATAACTACGCGGACCGCAAGAACGGCAGGCAGCCGATCGAGCCGATCCATCCGGAACTGGCCGAGCCGTTGCGGGACATCCTCGCCGAAACCCACGGCCTGGTGGTCTACCAGGAGCAGATCATGCAGATCGCGCAACGGGTGGCCGGGTTCTCGATGGGCCGCGCCGACGTGCTGCGCCGTGCGATGGGCAAGAAGAAGAAAGAGGTGCTGGAGAAGGAGTTCTCCGGGTTCCGCGACGGAATGCGGGCCAAGGGTTTCTCCGACGAGGCGGTACAGGCGCTGTGGGACACCATCCTGCCGTTCGCCGGATACGCCTTCAACAAGTCGCACGCGGCGGGCTACGCGCTGGTCGGCTACTGGACCGCTTACCTCAAGGCCAACTACCCGGCCGAATACATGGCGGCACTGCTGACGTCGGTGTCGGACAACAAGGACAAGTCAGCGGTCTACCTGTCCGAGTGCCGCCAGCTGGGCATCAAGGTCATGCCGCCGGACGTCAACGAGTCCGTGCCGCGGTTCGCCGCGGTCGGCGACGACATCCGCTTCGGACTGGGCGCGGTGCGCAACGTCGGCGCGAACGTGGTCGAGTCGATCGTCGAAACCCGTGCCACGAAAGGAAAGTACACGTCCTTCGCGGACTTCGTCGAGAAGTCCTCACTGGTGTGCTGCACCAAACGTGTCCTGGAATCGCTGATCAAGGCAGGCGCGTTCGATTCGTTCGGTCACCACCGCAAGGCCCTCATGGACATCCACGAGGAAGCCGTCGACGCCGTCGCCGGACTCAAACGCCGGCAGGCCATGGGCCAGTTCGACCTCTTCGGTGCCACGGAATCCGCGCCCTCGGCGTCGCCGCTGTCGCATCTGCGGCTCGACGGGGACGAATGGCCGCGTAAGCAATTGCTGGGCCTGGAACGGGAAATGCTGGGCCTGTACGTCTCCGCCCACCCGCTCGACGGCGCCGATCACGTGCTGCGCAGGCATTCGCCGAAGCCGATCGCGGCCCTGCTGGCCAACCCGCCCCGGGAAGGCGAAGTCGTCGTGGCGGGCATGGTCTCCTCGCTCGAACGCCGGGTCACCAAGAAGGGCGAGAGCTGGGCGATCGCCGTGATCGAGGACCTCGACGCCTCGGTCGAGGTGCTGTTCTTCCCGAAGACCTACAGCACCTTGGCCACCGAGTTGACCGAGGACACCGTGGTCCTCGTGAAAGGCCGGGTCAACTGGCGCGAGGACAAGATGGCCGTGGTCGGCTCGGACCTGACACCCTTGGACGTGACCCAAGTGCAAGAGCCGCCGCTGATCCTGGAAATGCCGGCGTCCCTTGTGGACCACGACATGGTGGCGGAGTTGCGTTCCACCTTACGGGCGCATCGAGGCTCCACACCCGTGCGGATAGTCGTCGACCACAAGCAACGACGCACGACCCTCGCGGTCGACGACTATCCGGTCACCGTCAGCCCGGCTTTGCTGGCCGAACTGCGATCAGTACGTGGTGTCCGGGTGGAACGATGACTACGCCGACGCGAGCTTCTCGTAACCGACCAGGCGGACGCACGTCGCGACACCTTCGATGGCCTGCTCCAGCTCGGCGACGTCGGGGAACGTCGGCGCGATCCGGATGACGTTGTCCCGCGGGTCATCCTTGTACGGGTGGGTCGAACCGGCCGGTGTCAGGGCGATCCCGGCCTCGGCCGCCTTGCGGACGACCTCCTTGGCGCAGCCGTCCGGCACGGTGAGCGTGATGAAGTAGCCGCCCTTCGGCTCCGACCAGGTCGCCAGGCCGTCCAGCCGCTCGGCGAAGATCCGCCGCACGGCGTCGAACTTCGGCTGGATCAGCTCGCGGTGCCCGCGCATCTGCGCCCGCACGCCGTCGGCGTCGCGCAGGAACATCACGTGCGCCAACTGGTTGATCTTGTCCGGTCCGATGGTCTGCTTGCCGCGGTGGCCGAGCAGCCATTTCACGTTGGCCTCGGACGAGCCGAAGAACGCCACGCCCGCGCCGCCCAGCGTGATCTTCGAGGTGGACCCGTAGACGAACACGCGGTCCGGGTTCCCGGCTTGTGCGCACGCGGCGAGGATGTCGGCGACCTGGACCTCTTCGTCGGTCAGGTGGTGCACGGCGTACGCGTTGTCCCAGAAGATCCGGAAGTCCGGGGCCGCGGCCGGCATCGCGGCGAGCCGGCGCGTGGTCTCGTCGCTGTACGTGGTGCCGTCCGGGTTGCTGTACTTCGGCACGCACCAGATGCCCTTGATCCCGGCGTCGGCGCTGACCAGGCGCTCGACCTCGGCCATGTCGGGCCCGTCCGGCGTCATCGGCACCGGGATCATCTCGATGCCGAACCGCTCGCAGATGTCGAAGTGCCGGTCGTAGCCGGGCACTGGGCACAGGAACGCGATCCGCTCCTCGTCGGCCCACCGGCGCCGCGCCCCGGGCAGCACGCCCAGCAGCGCGTGCACCACGGTGTCGTGCATCAGGGTGAGGCTGGAGTTGCCCAGCGCCAGCAACTGGCCGGCGGGGACGTCCAGCAGTTCGCCGAAGATCTCCCGCAGCTCCGGTAGTCCTTGCGGCCCACCGTAGTTGCGGCAGTCCGTGCCGTCGGCCGACTTGTACCGGTCGCCGGGCAGGGCCAGGATCTCGTTCGACAGGTCGAGCTGCCGCGCCGACGGCTTGCCCCGGGTCAGGTCCAGCTTCAGCTTCCGCTCCAGCAACGCGGCGTAGTCCCGCCTGGCGGCGTCGAGGCTCGCTGACAGGTCGGTGTTCTGATCTGTGTTCACGGGTCGTCCTTCGGCGTTGGCGTCGTCCTGGACGCTATAAGACTGCCGGGACGCCCGTTCGCCGGGCCACCGGTTCAGTAGAATCGGCCAACGGAGCACCTGGCCGAACAAGAAGGGGAGGCCTTGTGGGCGAGGGCCGTCTGCGGACGAGGACTGCGAACTTCTTCCTGGCGTGGGTTCAAAGAAGACGCTACTACGCGATCGTCGCGGCGGCCTTGGTCGTTGTCGTGGTGGTTCTGCTGCTGTACTCGCGGCCGCTCGAACACTACGGCATGAACCTGAGCCTCAACCTCGGCGCCGACCTGATCGGCACGATCGTGGTGCTGTTTCTGATCGCGCCCTTCCTCACCAAGGCGGACCGGCTCAACGAGGCGGTGCTCGACCGGTTCAACCACCGCGCCTTCATCCGGCAGGCCGCGAGCGCGCGGCACCGCGTCATGGTCATGGAACTGTGGACGGACCTGTTGCAGGGCGGCTACCAGGACGAGTTCCTGACCGCCGTCAGGGAAGTGCTCAGCCGCAAGGTCGAAGTGCGGATCCTGTTGCTCGACCCGGACGCCCGCGCGGCCGAGCAGCGCGCGGACGACCTGTTGCAGCAGACCGACGTCGTCAACAACATCCTGGACAACCTGCGGGTGCTGCACGAGTTCAAACGCGACTTGCCCGAGCACTTCCGCCGTTATCTGGAAGTGCGGATCTACTCGGCGTTGCCGCCGGTGCAGATGTACCGGGTGGACGATCACGTGATCGTCTCGTTCTACCCGGTGAACATGACGTCGTGGAACGCCGCGCAGTACCAGACCAGCCCGCAGGCCCAGCTGGGGCAGTTTGTCGGGACGAAGTTCGACGAGCTGTGGGAGGCGCGCAGCACCCGTTGGCTCGACCAGTTCTGGACGCTCACGCTGGAGGACCGGAACGAGCGCTACGAGGCGCGGTTCGTGCACGTGGACGAGCAGATCTACGTCAGCGGCCGGAAAATCGTGGAGCGCAACCTGCGCGGCGGCATCGACGGGCTACCGGTGCGGATCGTCAACGACAACGCCAAGGGTGAGGTACACCGGTCCAAACCGTATCTGCTGACACCGCTGGACCACACGTCCCCTGATCTGGCGATGGCCCTGGACGTCTTCAACCGCAAGTACGGCCAGACGCATCAGGACGTGATCCTCAAACTGACGGTGTCGGCCGAGTAGAACCGGTCCAGCCGGGCCGGGTGGAACCGGGTGTGCATCCGGTGCCTCCGGCCTCGCAGGGCCGCGAGCACGGCGTCGGCGACGTCAGGTGACTGCGTGAATCCGCCGGTGTTGTGGCCCCCGGTGACCACGAGCGTGCCGCCGCTCGCCGTCACCATGGTCTCGAAGACGCCGAGACAGGACGCCGTCCACGGCCGCACGCAGATCCGGCGGCTCGCCGCGAGCGTGCCCGCTTCCCGTGCCGCCGCATAGGCTTTCGGGAAGAACCGGCGGATCGTGTCGGCCAGCGCCTCGAACAGCGTCTCCAGCTCGGCCTGGTCGATGGCGGCGGGATCGGTGCCGGTCCAGCCGTAACCCGCGCCGCAGATCAGGATCGGCGCACCGTCGGGGCCGGTCCCGAGCGTCACGTTGGTCTCCTCGGCCCGGTGGCCCTTGCGTGCGATCTTGACGGAGTGGTCCAGCCGCGGCTCGACGTTCGGCACGGTCAGCCAGACACCGAGCATGCCCATGATCTGGCCGTGCGAAGCCGTGCCACGCAACAACTCCTCGCCGTACGCGCCGGGGGAGAGGACATAGTGATCGGCCTTGATCGTGCCGCCGTCCGTCAGTAATCCGTCCGGCGTCGTGCCGGCCCAGCGGATGCCGGTGACCGCTGTGTCCCACTGGAACCGGACACCTTCGGCGACCAGCAGATCGACCAGCCGGGCCATGAACCTGTGGATGTTCACGGTGAACCCGACGACTTCGAGGCCGCCGGCGACCGGGGCGTCGGCCAACGCGGGGTAAGCGGCTCGAACTTGGTGGGGTGTCAGGACATTACGCGTCGCGCCGAGCCTGTTGTTGCGGTCGACGTGCCACTGGAAGTAGTCGTCGTCGGTGTACAGCCGCAGAATGCCGTCCCGGTATCCGTCGAACAGACCGGGATCGGAGGCCATGAGCCGTTCCCAGCCTTGGCCCGCCGCGCGGTTGGTGTCGAAGATGTCCTGGGTGTAACTGTCGGCCAGCCATGCCGGGATGCGGTGGAAGTCGTTGGCCCAGGCCAGTTCCCTGGCGGACAGCGCACCCGGTTTCGCCACCAGCCAGCCATGGTCGGTGACCGGTCGCGTGAGCAGGTCGTTGCCGGGCCACGATCGGCTGTTGTAGCTGTCGGCCTCGGTGAGGGTGAACATCCGGCCGTCGCCGCCGCCTCGCGTGCAGCCGTAGACGGTCCAGTCGGCATCCGCCCTCGGGTCCGGCGACCGCTCGTACACGTCGACCTGGTAACCCGCGCGGACCAAGGTCAAGGCGGACACCAGGTTCACGATTCCCGCGCCGACCATCGCGACGCTGTTTCCCTGGGTGCCTGCCGGAATCGGCATCCGGTCCGCGAAGTCCCGTTCCGCCGCGGCCAGGGCGGCGTCCACGTCGCCTTCAGGCCGTACGACCGCGTCGGGCCTGAGTTCCTCGATCGCTTCGGCAACCACCTCGTCACTGGCCGTGACCAGATCCGGCCGGTGGATCACTGTCGCCGGGTCCGACGTCCCCGCGGACGGGTGAATAAGCAGGATGCGCACCGGTTCTGCCTTCGCTCGCTCTCCTGGGAATGCTACGTGGCAGGTCGCCATTCCGGCTGCCCTGGTGGGGCATCGAGTCGCACTACCTCCGCGTGGCCAACGGCGGGCTGACCGCCGTCGCGGGTGTCATGAAGGGCACGTTCACCCGGCCGATGCCGGACGGCAGGGGCGGCTTCATCCAGCCGACCGGCAAGAGGTACGCCATCAACATGGCCACCATCGGCCTGTGGAACCGGCACGGCTCGATGGACGAGGAGTTCCTGTTCTGGGACAACCAGGCGTTCTTCCAGCAGATCGGTCTCGGCTGATCGCCTCCTGCCGTTCATCCGCAGGTCGCTTCGGTCGGCCACACTGCGCCGATGTTCCGGTTATGTGCGGGTCTGGTGACCTGCGGATTGATCCTTCCGGCGGTCCCGGCGACGGCGGCCGCCCCCGAGCGGTTCCAGCGGTTCGACACGATGTCGGTGTACCGCAACAGTTCTGCCGCCGAGCACACCGCGGCGGAGATCGCCGCCGCCACGGCGGACGGCAAGCTGATCGTCTACACCGACTCGCCCGCGCGCAGGATCGGGTTCGTCAAGGCGGGCCAGCGGCTCACGCCCGACGGTGTGCTGGCCATGCCGGGCGAGCCGACGTCGGTCGACATCCTCGGCGGCCTGGCCCTGGTCGCGGTGAACACGTCGGAGTCGCACGCTGACCCGTCGGGCGTGCTCGTGGTCGTCGACCTGGCCAAGCGCTCGGTCGTGGCCACGCGCGAGCTGGGCGGCCAGCCGGACTCGATCGACATCTCCCGGGACGGCCGGTACGCCGCGATCGCGATCGAGAACGAACGGGACGAGGACGTCAACGACGGCGAGATCCCGCAGCCGCCTGCGGGTTTCCTGGCCGTTGTCGACCTTGCCGGCGCGCCGGCCGGGTGGCCACTGCGCAAAGTGGACCTCACCGGCATCGCCCAGGTCGCGCCGACGGACCCCGAGCCCGAGTACGTCAGCATCAACGGCCGTGACCAGGTCGCCGTGACGTTGCAGGAGAACAACCACATCGCGGTCGTGGACCTGTCTTCCGGCAAGCTCGTGAAGCACTTCCCGGCGGGCACGGCCACGGTCGGCGGCGTGGACACCGAGGACGACGGGAAGATCGCGGCCACCGGAACCATCACCGCCGCGCGTGAGCCGGATGCCGTGGCGTGGCTTGACGATCACACGCTCGCCACGGCCGACGAAGGCGACTACGTGGGCGGCACGCGGACCTGGACGATCTTCGACGCGGAGTCCGGCGAGGTCGTCCGCTCCTCGGGCAACGAGCTCGACCAGATCGCGATCCGGCAGGGCCAGTACCCCGACGGCAGGTCGGACAACAAGGGCGTCGAGCCCGAAGGCTTGGCCGTGGCCACGTTCGGACGTGACCGATACGCGTTCGTCGGCATGGAACGGGCGAACCTCGTCGCGGTGTACGACGTGAACGACCCGCGCCGGCCACGGTTCCTGCAAGCAGTGCCGACCGGTGTCGGCCCGGAGGGCTTGTTGCCCATTCCCGCGACCGGCAAGCTTGTCGTCTCCGCGGAGGAGGACTCCGCCTCGGACAACGTGCGGTCGTCGCTCAGCGCCTACCGGCTGACGCACAAGCAAGTCACGACACCGTCCATAGTGTCCGACGGCATCGGATTCGGTGCGCTGTCCGGCCTTTCCCACATCCCGGGTAACTTCCGTGACGTCGTCTCGGTGACGGACGCGGCCTACAGCCCCACTCGTGTCCTGACCATCGACACGGCCTCCGTGCCGGCGCGTGTCCGCAAAGAGCTGACGTTGACCAAGAACGGTCAGCCTGTCGGTTACGACGGCGAGGGCATCGCCGCGCGCCAGGGCGGCGGCTACTGGATCGCGGTGGAAGGCGACGGCAAGCAGTCGCCGAACCTGCTGGTGGAGGTGTCGTCCACGGGCGCGGTCCAGCGGGAGATCCCGTTGCCCGCGGCCGTGGCGCAAACGGCTACCAGCAACGGTTTTGAAGGCGTGACCGTGATCGGCGGCGGCCGGCGTGAACAGGTGTGGCTCGCCGTGCAACGGGAGTGGAAGGCCGACAAGCCCGGCCAGGCGACGCTGGCCCGTTTCACCCCGGCGACCGGGGAGTGGGCGTTCGTCGCGTATCCGCTGGACGCGGCCCCTGCCGGTGCCTGGATCGGGCTGTCCGAGGTGACCGCGTTGAACGACCACACGTTGCTGGTCCTGGAGCGCGACAACCAACGCGGTGACGCGGCCAAGGTCAAGAAGGTCCACCGCGTCGACATCAGCAAGGTCACGCCGGTGCCCGCGGGCAGCGAGAAGCCGGTCGTGTCGAAGGCACCGGCCCGGGACCTGATCCCGGCGCTCACCGCCGGCGGCGCCGCGACCCACGACAAGCCGGAAGGCCTGGCCGTGGTCGGGTTCGGCCCGTTCCGGCGGCTGGTGGGGGTCGTCGACAACGACGGCGTCGACGAAGCACCAGGCGAGACCGTGTTCCTCCGGCTCGGCCGGATCTGACCATGGTACAGTCCTGGCTTATATAAGCTCAGGTTTAGGAGGCGGCGTGGCTCAGCAGATCCACACCTTTCTGATGTTCGAGGGACAGGCCGAGGAGGCGATCACGTTCTACACCTCGCTGTTCGAGGACGGCGAGATCCTGTCGATCACCCGCTACGGTCCGGACGGGCCCGGGCCGGAAGGGTCGGTGGTGCACGCGACCTTCCGGCTCGCCGGGCAGGAGTACATGGCCATCGACTCGTACGAGAAGCACGCCTTCAAGTTCACGCCGTCGATCTCGCTGTACGTCACCTGCGCCGACGAGGCCGAGCTCGACCGGTTGTACAAGGCACTGGTGGACGTGGAGCTGATGCCGTTGGGCAACTACGGCTTCAGCACCAAATTCGGCTGGGTCAACGACCGCTTCGGGGTCAGCTGGCAGCTGAACTTGCCGTAGACAGCAGCACGACGCCTGCGGCCGCGGCCGCGAGGCCCAGCCACTGGTTGCGCCGGATCCGTTCCTTCAGCACCACCGCGGCCAGCAGCACGGTCGCGGCCGGGTAGAGCGCGACGATCACCGCGCTCACGCTGAGCATTCCTTCTCGCGCCGCGAGCAGGAAGAACAGGTTCGCCAACGAGTCGAGGCAGCCCGCGGCCGCGGCGATCACCACAGGGACCTTGCCCTTGTGGCTGGTCCGGACGAACAGCACGACCGACAGCACCAGCAGGCTGCTCACCGTCCGGCCGACGATCAGCGGCGCGACGCCGCTGTCGTGCGGCGCGGCGTCCAACGTGATGAGCTGCGTGGCGATCGCCGCACCGGCGAGCACGGCGACGGCGATCGCCCGCATCGGGATCTTCTCGGCCGCCGTCTGGCGGTTCATGGTGACCAGGACGATGGCGCACAGGGCGACCGGAATCCCGGCCACCCCGGCAACCGGGAGCCGTTCACCGTCGAGCAGCCCGACGACCGCGGGCAGCAAGGCCGAGACGATCGCGGTGATCGGCGCCATCACGCTCATCGGGCCGATGGACAACGCCAGGTACAGCAACGAGAACGCGAACGCCGACGCCACACCGGACAACGCGCCCCAGCCGATGGATCCCGCGGTCCAGGAGGCACCGAGGATCGGCAGCAGGACCAGCTCGATCGCCAGGCTGGCCGGCGCGCTGATCACCACGACCCGCAGCACGTGCGCCTTGCGGCTGGCCAGACCACCGAGGAAGTCGGCGACTCCGTAGGCGCACGCGCCCGCCACCGACAACAGGATCATCAGCACAGGGTCAATCCTGCCCCAAGCCCCGGATGATCCGCCGGACCGGTGAGTTGGCGTCGGCGAACGCCAGTTCGAGCACTTCGAGTGCCTTGTCCGCCTCCTGCGCCGTCAGCGTCAACGGCGGCAGCAGCCGCAGCGTGCTGTCGTTGCGGCCGCCCGCTTCGAGGATCAGGCCACGGCGCAGCGCGGCCAGTTGGACCGCACGGGCGAAGTCGGGCACGTCCTGTCCGGAATCCGGATCGACGATCTCCACCGCGAGCAGCAGGCCGGTCGCCCGGACGTCGGCGATCCAGCGGTTACCGCTCGCGATCCGGGTGAGCCCTTCGGTGAGCTGGGCGCTGCGCGCGCGGACGTTGCCCAGCACGTCATCGCGGCGGATCACCTCCAGCGCGGCGACACCGGCGGCGAACGCCAGCTGGTTGCCCCGGAACGTCCCGATGTGCGCGCCGGGAGACCAACTGTCCAGCGCGCGGTCGTACAGCAGGATCGACACCGGCAAACCGATGCCGGACAACGCTTTCGACGCGACGATCACGTCCGGCTCGATGCCGTACCGCTCGAACGCGAACCACGTGCCCGTCCGGCCGCAGCCGGTCTGCACCTCGTCGACCACGAGCGGGATACCCGCTTGTCGCGTGGCTTCCCGGACCCGCCGGACGAAGTCGACGGTCGCGGCGACGCCACCGCCTTCGCCCTGGACCAGTTCGAGGATCACCGCGGCGGGAGTACCGAGGCCGCCGTACGGATCGGACAGGGTCCGCTCCAGGAAGGTCACGCAGTTCGTGGTGCAGGTGTCCGGGCTCAGGCCGACCGGGCAGCGGCGGCAGTACGAGTACGGGAAGAAGTGCACGCCCGGCATGCCGTTGCGGATGCGCGCCCGGGGTTCCTGGTTGGCGGTCACGCTCATCGCCCCGGTGGTGCTGCCGTGGAAACCGCCCTGGAAGGCGATGATGTCGCCGCCGCCGGTCGCGATCTTGCACAGCTTGATCGCGGCCTCGATCCCGTTCGCGCCGGTCGGCCCGCAGAAGTGGACCTTCATCCGGTCCCGCATCGCGGCGGGCAGCATGCCCAGTTGCAGCTCGGTGAACCGGTCCTTGATCGGCGTCGGCAGGTCGAGGCCGTGCGTGAACACCGAAAGCTGGTCGGTCACCGCGGCGACGACGTCCGGGTGGTTGTGGCCCAGCGACAGCACGCCCGCGCCGCTGAGGAAGTCGAGATAGACGTTGCCGTCGACGTCCTCGATCAAGGTGCCCGCGGCCCGCCGGACGGCGATCGGCAGCCTGCGGGGATAGGTGCGGGCGTTGGACTCGCGGACCTCCTGGCGGTCCAGGAAGGCCTGACTGTTCGGTCCCGGCACGGTCGTGCGGACCGGTGGTTCACGCCAGACCAAAGGCGGTGCCAAGGTCTGCTGAGCGGTCACGGTCGTTCCCCCAGTCGATCGAGTTGTCGGGGTGCCGCCCTCGCGAACGTGGCGAGCCTGCGCTGGATGGCGGCGGTGCGGAGGGAAAGCAGGCTGAACGAGCCCGAGTCGCCGATGCCGTGCGTGGTCTCGCACAGTCCATTGAGGAACAGCGGCGGCGCGGACGGCGTCTCGACCTGGTAGTCCGCGGTGATGCTCGGATAGCCGCCGTCGAACACGACGTGCTCGGCGATCCCGGTGAGAAAGCCGGGCAGCGGCTCCTGACGCACGCCGGGACCGAGATCGCGGAACCCGGTCGCGAGGACCACGAGGTCCGCGTCCACCTGGTCCACCAGCCCCGTGTTGACCTCGGCGACGGTCAGCGTGACGGCGTCCGGCCGCACGTCGACCGACCGGACCAGCCGGTTGCCGGACACGAAGACGTGCTGGCGGCCCTTGAGTTTCTGCTCGTAGATGTCCAGGTACAGCTCACGCAGCACGTCACCGTCGGCTGACGAGTAGTTCGTCGGCCGCATGTACGCGTCGAGCACGGCCTTGCTCGGCCGGGACGCCGCGAAGTAGTACTCGGTGAAGGCGGGGAAGAACCCCTCCTCGCTGAACGGGCTGGTGTCCTTGAGCCGCAGGCCGAACGACCGCACGTAGTTGAGCACGCGGCTGTCCGGGAACCGCCGGGACAGGTCGAGCAGGATCTCCACCGAGCTCTGGCTGCCGCCGATCACCACGACCGTGCCGGGCGGCTCGGGCAGCGCCTCGACGCGGTAGAGGTACTCGGTGAAGTGGAAGATCCGGTCGTCGTCCACCGAGGCGAACGGTTCGGGCACGTACGGGGTGCGGCCGGGACCGGCGACCAGGCACCGAGTCAGGTACCGCGCACCGGAGACCGTGTTGACCTCGTAGACGCGTTCCCCTTCGTGCTCGGTGACCGCGACCGTGGCGACCTTCTGCCCGTAGTCCACGAGGTGGTCGAAATGCCCACGCGCCCAACGGATGTACCCCGCGTAGTCACGGCGCAACGGGAATTCGCCGGGCACGTTCAGGTGGTCGAGCAACCTGCCGGACAGGTGCAGGTAGTTGATGAACGTGTAGTGGCTGCGTGGATTGCGCAGGGTCGCCAGGTCGCGAGCGGGGTTGTGCTGGATGTCCGATCCGGTCAGCAGCATCCCGCCCTGCCATTCGGGATCCGTCTGTCCTTCGAGGAAACGCACGTCGCACGGCGGCATCATGCCGTCCTGCCGTGCTTCCTCGATCGCGATGGCCAACGCGATGTTGGCCGGGCCGAAGCCGACACCCAGCACGTCGTGACACTCTTGCATTACCGGCCTTTCGCGAGCAGGTCGAGCACGGTCCGGCCGGCGAGGCCGCCGCGGGTGCCGCCGGGGACGAACGACCAGTTCCGTTCCCGCAGCGGGGCGCCGGTCAGCCCGAGGCCGTGCCACAGGGCCGCGCCGAGGTCGGGCATCACGGGGTGGACGAACGCCGCGAACACCTTCAGCGCCAGGAATTCCAGCGCGACGCTGGTGCGCGATTCCTCCTGCGCCTTGCTGATCGTGCGCCGGGCCTGTTCGAAGGACCGGAACCGCGCGATCTCGGCCAGCAAGGCGTCGAGCTTCTCGACGTATCCGGCGCTGCTGTACGAGTCGACCGTCAGCACCTGGTCGAACTGGTCGCCGAAGGAGAGCAGGGTGCGGTAGAACGCGCGGTGGTGCGTGGTCCAGGCACCCGTCCCGGGCACCACTTCGGGCACCGACGCCAGCCAGGAATCGAGCCGTGTCACCACCGGGTCCGCGGCGAGGTCGGCGATCTCGTCCGAACCGAGCGATCGCTCGTCCTCCTCGGGGGAGCGGCGGAGCAACGCCACCCGCACGATGTCCGCGGGCACGGTCGCGAGCACGTCGTCCGCCCAGACCACGTGGCGCCTGCTCGTGGAGAACTTGCTGCCGTCGAGCATCAGGAACCGGTTGGCCACGAAACCCTTGGGCAACAGGCCGTCCTTGCCCAGTGCCAGGTAGATCGCCGGGAGCAGGACGAGGTAGAAGAACGTGTTGTCGAACCCGAGCACGGTCACGTTCGACGTCCGCCCGGCGGTGAACCGCTCGGTGTTGATCAGCTGCGTGAGCACCAGTTCCACCCACGGATCGATCACCAGCTCGTCACCCACCGGCAGGCCCCAGCGGGAACGGCGGGTGATCCGGAAACGGCCGAGCCCGCGGCCCAGCAGCGAGTCGGCCAGTCGCCGGGGCTGACCGCCGCCCTGGGCCTGTGCGTAGTACGCGGCAAGAGTGTCCTGAAACGCGTCCAGGTCCAGCTCGTACCCCGGTTCCGGGCGCATGACCGGCGTGGCCCCGCATTGCGCGCACTTCAGCTCGTGGATGTCACGGGCCGGCGTGGGCACACCGCAGGCCTCACAGATCTCGCCTTCGCACGACATCCGGCAGTTCGGGCAGACACCTTTGGCGAACGCCTGGTACAGCGACTGTTCGCACGCCTCGCACCACGGCGTCTCGGCGACGTGGTGGGACACGGCCGGCGACTCCAGCAGTGCCTCGAACAGCTTGTGGACGTGGGCGACGAGCTCCTGGTCCGGTGTCGGCCGGTAGAAGTGCGCCAGATCGACACCGGCCGCGCCGAGCGTCGCCTTGATCGACTCGCCGGCCTCCGCGGCGACGGCCTCCGGCGTCCTGCCGAGCCGATGCGCCGCGGTGGCCACGAAACTCTGGTGGTCGTCGGTTCCCGTGATCACCAAGGCGTCGCGACCGGTGCCGCGCAGGGCGCGGGCGAACAGGTCAGCACGCAGGTACGGGCCGCTCAGGTGGCCGAGGTGCAACCCGCCGTTCGGGGTGACCGGCGGGCAGAACAACAGCGTCCGGCCGGGCTGGCCGAGCTCCGCCAGGTTCCGGACGGCGAGGTCGATGTCCTCCCAGTAGACCGAGACGATGTCGAACGGCTCGGCCGACGTGTTGCGGATTCCGTGGGTGTGGAAGGCGGGCAGGTGGATCACGTCGCCGGTGCGCACCTCGGCCGTCTTGTCCTCCACCAGGACCTCGGCCGTGCCACCCAGCACGAGGAAGAGCTCCCCGTCCTGGTGGCAGTGCAGTTTCGACGTGACGCCCGGCGGCACCGATCCGTACACCGAACCGAACGGCAGACCCGGCACGGCCGTGGCGTCGAACAGGTCCTGCAGGTGCATCTCGTAGGACCACACCATCTGGTCACGGTCGAAGGAACGGCTCAGTTCCTTGTCCGCCTTGCCTTTCCACGAAAGCGTCACGTAGTCGAGATCGCTGGTCGCCACGAGCGGCCGGGTGCCGCCGCCGGGCACGAGAACCGCGTCACCGGCCGTCCTGTCCCCGGACAACGTGGCCGAACCGGTGAGCACGAACAGGATCACCGGCCCGGTACCGCCGATGTCCTGGTGCGCCCCGGCTTTCAGGTGGTGCCTGCGCAGAACGACGGGGAAGCCCGGGATGTCCGCGGCGCTCACACCGTCTTCGGTCAGTGTTCTCACCAGCATCAGGTGTAGTCCTCAAGCGTGCCGGTCCGGCGGACGTCGAGCGTGGCGCAGTGGAAGCCGCCGCTGAGCGTGCGCGCGTGCCGCATCGGCAGCGGGGCGACGGTCACGCCTTTGCTCTCCAGTTCCTTGATCAGCGGGATCTGCAGGTCGTTGACGACCGCGAGGTCCGGGTTGACCATGATGAAGTTCAGGCCGCCCTGCCAGAGCGACGCGCGCGGGTACGACCACGCGTATCCGGTGTCCACGTTGTCGGGGCACCAGATGATTTCCCAATTCTTGAAAATCGACGGGACCTGGTCCTCCCTGATCCGCTCCGGATTGAGCACGACAAGGCCGGGGCGCACGAGGGTGATTGTCGTGTCGATGTGCGTGCCGTCGTAGACGCCTCGGACCGGATGCACCCGATAGGTGTCGCCGAGCACGCGTTGCAGCCATTGCAGCCCGAGTTCGTTTCCGCTGCACGAAACCAGGTAGAGCAGATCGCGGCCGACGCGCAGGATGTTCGCCGCGTCGAAGAGCGGCTCGTGATCGTTGAGGATCGACCCGCTCCGCGGCCTGATGTTGTACGTGTCGTCGAGCAGCCGCGGTTTCGGCGCGGAAATCCAGTTGGCACCGCTGCGCAGGTATTCGACCAGAATGGACTTGTAGGCGTGCGGCTCGAAGTACCGTGACCGCAGCACCATCGGCGTCTCGATGATCGTCTGCCCGACCGCGAGCAGGACGTCGCGCGGGCAGTAGTTGTACTCGCCGTCGGACTCCCAGTCCGGGGTGCCGAACCCGCGCGCGTGATCGGTGACATCCGGCCGCCTGACCGTGACGCCTTCCCCGCGCAGCAGTTCGACCAGGCCTTCGAGGTCCTCGTTGGCCTCCTCGATGATCCTGGCGTCGTACGGTCCGGTCGGGATGTCGGCCATTTCGGCGACGTTGTCGGCGTAGCCGATCGCGAACAGTCCGGGGTCCGGCGAGGGCACCCTGGCCCCGTCGGCGATCCCGACGATCATCTCCTCGAGCGGATCCCACTCGGTGTGGACATTCACAAGTGACATTTGCACGGCACGCTTTCCTGCAATCGGAGTGATGACGGCGGCGCACGCGAGAAGAACAGCGCTGAGCGACAGCCCGACTGGGCTGCTCGTGGGCATGTTCAGATGGCTGTCGGGAAATGTGGGAATCCCGCACCCGGATGTCGCCGGCGGTTCAACGTCGAAAGTTTCGCTCGGCTTCCCCCCAGTCCAACAGATGCTGTGACTAAGGCAACATTACACCCGTGTTGCGAGCTCGGCAATGTCCTGTCAATTCTGTGGATCATCCAAAATGGAGCGATAACGCCGACGCTGATCAATTCGCAGATCGGCAAACAAGTAATGTGACAATTGGCCGGGTGAGCGCGCGAGCGGCACGCCGGAGCGCGGTGCACGGCCTCGAAGGCCACGGAGGTCCAAGGCGTGCGCCGGTCACGGGGAGGCGGGATTGTCGGACCCCTGTGCGATGCTGCCGGGCATGGGTTTCCTGTTCGATGCCGAGCTGTGGATGTGGGACGCCAGGCGGGGCGACAGCTGGACGTTCGTCAGCCTGCCGGTCGACGTCTCCGAGGAGATCCGGGACATGTCCACCGGGCCGAGGCGGGGGTTCGGGTCGGTCAGAGTGCGGGTCACGGTCGGCGGCAGCACGTGGCAGACGTCGATCTTCCCGAGCAAGGAGGGGCACTACGTGCTGCCGGTCAAGCGGGCCGTCCGCAAGTCCGAAGGGCTCGACGTGGGGGACAAGGCCACGGTGGATCTCGACGTCCTGTGACCGCGGAGATCACAACGCGCCCGCGGTTCTGCCCGCACACGCTGATCGGTGCCGCTGTCTCGGACAGCGGCACCGATCGGACATCACGACGGCGGCCATGGCCGGGTCACGAGGTCAAAGCCCCCAGGCCCGGCTCAGCTCGGCTGCGGCGCACACGCCGACATCCAGCATGTACGCGCCGGCGCGGCCACAACCTTGGCCCGGGGCGACGGGCTGACCGTGTCCCATGCCCGTGATCAACCGGGTCTGCACCGGCGCTCCGACGTCGGTCCACTGCTCCGACAGTTCACGCATGTTCGCTGAGGCGACGGTGTAGTCCGCGCCACCGTGCCAGACGTTGACGCCAGGTCGTGCCCCGCTGAACGTGCTCGCGGCGCGAACTTTGTCGCCCCATTGACGCGGGGTGAGATCCTTACCGGGGTTCATGCACGTATACGCCTCGATAACCGTTGCGGCGCAACCGTAAGGCAACCCGGCGACAACGCCGCCGCCCGCGAACAGGTCCGGATAAGCAGCCAGTATGACCGACGTCATCGCGCCGCCTGCGGACAGGCCGGTCACGTACACGCGGCGTGGGTCGGCGCCGGCGTCCGCGACACCTCGGCGTGCCATCTGGGCGATGGACTCGGCCTCGCCGGAACCGCGTCTGATGTCGAGGGACTGGAACCAGTTGAAGCACTGGGAGAAGTTGTTGGCGGTGACTTGCTGGGGCAGGACCACGGTGAACCGCAGGCGGTCCGCCAGGTCGATCCATCCCGCGTTCTGGCCGTACGTCGCGTCCTGGGTGCAGCCGTGCAGGGCGACCACGACCGGCCGGCCGGGCGCCAGGCCGTCGGGGATGTACTCGTACATCCGCAACGCGCCGGGGTTGCTGCCGAATCCGGTGATCTGGCGGACGGTCGCCGCCGACGCCGGTGTGGCCAGGAACGTCATGGCCAGCAGGGCACTGATGAGGATTTTCACGACCACCTCCTTGTGACCGTCATCACTCTGACGGTATGTCCCCTGACTGACCGTGCCCACGGTGCGGACCACCACAATCAGGGCGGGATTTGTGTGGCCGCACGGGATACCCCCGCGTCACCAGGTGACCTACCGTCCGGCCATGCGGTCAGCCTTGGTCCTCACCGGAGTCCTGCTCGCCACCCTCGCCACACCGTCCGCGCACGCGAGTACCTGCGCGCCGGTCGTCGTTCCCGGCGCCGCCCACGTCGTGCGGTCCTGTTTGGACGATCTGACCACGACCGGCACCCTGCGCACCGGCCACACCGTGCAGGCCGACTGGGCAGGCCTGACGTCGGCCGGGTTGCCCACCGTGGGTGCCGTGCCCGGTGTCCAGGTCGACGGCTACTTCCCGGACACCTCGAAGACCAACACGACCCACGGCTGGAACCACGACTCCCAGTTCGTGATCCGCCTGCCGAAGAGGTGGAACGGCGGCCTCGTCGTGTCCGGTTCACCGGGCGTGCGACGCCAGTACGCCAACGACCGCGCGATAGCCGACCAGGTGCTGGCCGCCGGTTACGCCTTCGCGGCGACGGACAAGGGAAACACCGGGGCGGACTTCTTCACCGACGGCCATCGCCCTGGCGACGCGCTGGTGGAGTGGAACACCCGCGTCACCCAGCTCACGGTCGCGGCGAAGCTGACCGCCAAACTCCACTATGGACGACTCCCGTCCCGGACGGTCGCCGCCGGCCTGTCGAACGGTGGCTACCTCGTACGCTGGCAGTTGGAGAACGTGCCGTGGCTGTACGCCGGCGGCGTCGACTGGGAAGGGACGCTGTGGCGCGCCGAAGGTGACAACCTGCTGACGTTCCTGCCTCCGGCGATCCGCGGCTACCAAAGCGGTTCCCGGGAGACGATCGGCGCGGCGGGATTCGCGCCCGAATCGGAATTCCTGTGGCCGTACCACAAGCAGGTGTATTGGGACCTGACACAACGGATCTACCGTACCGAACTGGACCCGGAGTTCACCGGCGACGACGCTTCGTACGATTACGCGACGCGTCCCGCGGCGGTGCACAGGGCGGTCGCCCGCATCTCGTTGACCGGCCGTATCGGCAAACCCTTGCTGACCCTGCACGGGACTGTGGACGCGTTGTTGCCGATCAGCCGTGATTCCGATGTCTACCAAGGGATGATCACCCGGCAGGGACGTGCGCATCTTCAGCGGTACTACCGGATCGAGGGCGGCAACCACGTCGACGGGCTGTACGACACATACCCGGACCTGTTGCGGCCCATCGGTCCATGCTTCCGCACGGCGTTCACGGCTTTGGACGGGTGGTTGAACGGCGTTCAGCCGCCACCGTCGGCGACTGTCAAGCGGGCCGGTGCGAACCTCGCCACGGAGTGTTCGCTCGGCTAGGACCTGTGGTGCCGCACCGGAACTGTCAGCAGCGGTCCGCTCGGCCATGCCGATTGTGCGCAGTGCTGACGTAACGCGCGGAACTACCCGAATCGGCGCGGATTGCCTCGTCTGCGGATCGACGGGCCCGCGTCCCGCGCCTTCGGCGGGTGAAGGCGCGCCACCACCTCAATCGCAACCGATGGTTGCGCGTGGCGGGCGACTGCCCTACAGTCATGTGCAACCAAAGGTTGCGAGATGAGGAGAACGTGATGGAGTACGGCAGCATCGAGCGGGAGATCCACGTCGACGCCACGCCCGAAGTGGTCTACCAGGTCATCAGCACGCCGGAACACCTGCGGGAATGGTGGCCCGACGAGGCGGACATCGAGCCGGTGCCCGGTGCCACCGGGACCGTCTCGTTCGGCGCCGACAAGGTCGAACCGCTCACGGTGGTTGAGGCCGTCCCGCCCCGCCGGTTCTCCTTCCGGTGGGTGGCCGACGAGGGCGCGGCCGCGGCGCCGGGTAACTCGCTGCTGGTGACGTTCGACCTGGTCCCGTCGGGTGCGGGCACGCTGCTGCGCTTCACCGAAGAGGGGTTCCGGGAGAAGGGCTGGGAGGTGGCGGTGCTCGAGGAGGCGTACCGTGACCACACCGCCGGCTGGGACCACTTCCTGCCCAGGCTCGTCACGTATGTGGGCCGGCTGGCGTCGGCGCGATGAACGCCGCCGTCGACGACGAGCTCTGGTCGGCGGTGGGTGACCCCATCCGCCGTCGGATGCTCGACCTGCTGCTGGTTGACGGTGGCAGCACGGCGACGAGGCTGAGTGAGCAACTGCCGGTCACTCGTCAGGCAGTCGCCAAACATCTCGGCGTGCTCGACCGGGCCGGTCTGGTTCGTTCCACGCCTTCGGGCCGTGAACGCCGCTACGAGGTGGACGAGGCCCAACTCGCCCGCGCGGTCGCGCAACTGTCGTCGGTCGGAACGGCCTGGGACGCCCGGCTGCGGCGCATCCAGCGCATCGCCGAGACGATCCAGCGCACCCGGAAAAGCTGAACCGTCGCGATGGACGCAGCCGTATCCGCGGCGGCGCGATGAACAGAGGGGTATCGAAATGGTGGACATCTTGCACAGGGTCGGGATCACGGCGTCTCCCAAGGAGGTCTACGACGCACTGACCACGATTGACGGCCTGGCGGGCTGGTGGACGCGTGACACGACGGGCGACGGCGAAGTCGGCGGAGTGATCCGGTTCCGCTTCGAGGCCGCGCCCCCGCCCAGCGGCTTCGACATGAAGGTCCTGGCGGCTGAACCGGCCGAGCGCGTGCTGTGGGAGGTCGTGGAAGGTCCCGGGGAATGGGTCGGTACGCGGATCCGCTTCGACCTGAAGCAGGAGGACGAGTACACGATCGTGCTGTTCGCGCACGAGGGCTGGGCCGCGCCGAACGAGTTCATGCACCACTGCGGCACCAAGTGGGCGACGTTCCTGATGAGCCTGAAGAAGCTGGTCGAGACCGGCGCGGGCGAACCCGCGCCGGACGACGTCAGGATCAGCAACTGGCACTGAGGGACATGGCCTGGTGGCAAAGCGTCGCCGGAACCGGCCGTCCGAGTGAACGGCGATCACGTTGCCCGCCACGGGTTTCGGTGCCAGGTCGGACCTTCCCGCCACAAGGGGTTCTTTCCGCCAGGAAAGTCCCTTGTGGCGGGTGGGCCACACCCGTTCCAATTACCGCCGTAATACGTATGGTTACTTTGTAGCGCTAAGACCGTCCCGCCACGAAGGCCACTGCGGCGTCCAGCCCAAGTCACGTGCTCGCCGGTTGTCGGCGCCACGTGCCCATCCCGTCCGCGGAGCGTCCGATCGGGCTGGTTCAGGTGCGCCGACCGCCTGACAGAACACGGGCGTCCAGTCGTAGCCGGTCGCGGGCTCGTCGTCACAGACGTTGACGACACCCGTCGGCCAGTGCAGCGCCGATACGGCCGCTGAAGCCGCGTCGTCGACGTGCACGAAGCTGGTCACGTCCGCTGTCGCCTGCAAACGCCCGTCGTGGGCGAGTCGCGCCATGAATCCGCCAGGTGTGTACCAGGTGTCGGGACCGTAGAACATTCCGTAGCGCAGGACGACCCATTCCGGTGCTTCTCGTACGGTCGTTTCCAGCGTGGCCACGGCGCGCACGGTGTTCTGCCGGTCAGCGTCCGAATCGAGGTCGAGGGGCACGTCCTCGGCGGCCGGTTTGTCCCCTGGTTCGTAGACCCAGCAGATGCTCTGGGCGATGATCCGCTGGACGCCCGCGTCGAGAGCCGCGTCGGCCAGATTGCGGGTGCCCTGCTCCCGGATTTTGGCGTTGGCGGTCCGGTCGCCGGCGCTGAGGTCGGTCAGCTGGTGCATGACCACGTCCGGCTCGGCCGCGCGGACCGCGTCGGCCAGCGCGGCGCGGTCGTAGACGTCGGCGATCGCCACCTGGGCGCCGAGCTTCTCCAGGACGGGGGACGGGCGCCGGGTGAGCCCGACGACCTGATGGCCATGGGCGACCAGCGACTCCGTCACCCGCCGTCCGATTACCCCTGATGCACCGGCCAAGAAGATCCGCATGTCCTTGACCATAGGTCCGTGCGGGCGCGGTCCGTGGTCCAGTCGCGGCTCGATTTCGTGGGCCGCTACGGCGTCGACCGCGACCGGTGCTCCGCGAGGATCTCGTCGATCACGTGCACGGAATTGGCCGCGATCACCGGATTGGTCTCCCGGTAGTACGGCAGCTGGATCAGTGAGATCGACAACGCCCAGCCGCGGCCACGCGCCCAGGTCGCGTCGTCGACGTCCACACCAGACCGGAAGGTCTCCCTGGCCTGGCCGGTGAACAGGTTCCATGCCGGAATGAGGTCGACCGCGGGATCGCCGACGCCGACCACGCCGAAGTCGATCACGGCGCGGAGCCCGCCGTCCGCGGTGAGCACGTTGCCCGGCCCCAGATCGCCGTGCGTCCACACCGGCCGCGACGACCATTCCGGTGCCCGTGACGCCTCTTCCCAAGCGGCGGTGGCCGCATCGGTGTCGATGATCCCGTGCAGCTCGCTGATCGCCTGACGAGTCGCGTGATCCCGGTGGGACAGCGGACCGCCCCGGTCGGATGCCGGACCCGGACCCGGGTCGATCCGCCGCAAGGCCACGACGAACTCCGCGAGGTCCTCGGCCACGCCCGGAATGTCACCGACGACCGGGTTCTCGCCCTCGATCCAGCGAAGCACCGACCAGTCACACGGATAACCCGCACCGGGCACGCCTTGACCGACCGGAACGGGAGTCGCCACCGGCAACGGAGCCAACCGCGGCAACCAGGTCTGCTCGCGCCGGATGTCCGCGGCCGCCCGTTCGACCAACGGCAGGCGCACCACCAGGTCCTCACCGAGCCGGTACAGGGCGTTCACCGTTCCCGAGGACGTCACCCGGGAGATCGGCAGATCGGCCCACTGCGGGAATTGTGCGGCCAGCAGTCGCCGGACAAGGGCGACGGACGTGGGGATTTCATCGGCGTGCATCGTCATCGCGACGGACGATAACCAGGGCGCCCGTTCGGTCGCACACGATTAAACGGACCACACGAAACGGTGTGACAGATCCACCGGTACCGCACCGCGACGTCCGGTCCGCCGACCGCCACCCGCATCCGTGGCCAGCGGTGTCCCTTGATCGCGACACGCGGTTTGCAAGCCCTTGACCTGCGGATTTTACCTTCCGGGCCACTCTGGGCCGCGGTACCGGCCCCGGGCGGGCGCACGGTACCCTGGCATGGGATCTTGCATCGGGTACGCCGACGTCGACGGGCTGCATTGTGGTTTTCCACAGTAGGTGCGGTGAGGTTTGACGCCGTGAAGTGGGAGGCACACCTCCTTCTGCCGCCGTCTGCGCATTCCTAAGCTTGTGGGTGTAAGAAGGTTCCCGGAAGAGAGCGTTGATGTCTGTTTACCTGCTAGCCGAGAGCGCACACGAGCCTGTCGGCGGATTGGCCGGCTGGGCCGTCAACCTGATGGACACCCTCGGCGGTGTGGGTGCGGCACTCGTCGTCGGCTTGGACAACCTTTTCCCGCCCATCCCCAGCGAACTGGTGTTGCCGCTGGCCGGGTTCTCCGCGAGCAAGGGCGTGTTCACGCTGGCGGGCGCCCTGTTCTGGACCACGTTGGGGTCCGTCGTCGGCGCGATCATCGTGTACCTGGTGGGCGCGTTGCTCGGCCGGGACCGCACGAGGGCCCTGGTCGGCAAGATCCCGCTGGTCAAGGTGACCGACTTCGACAAGACCGAGCAGTGGTTCGCCAAGCACGGCACGAAGGCGGTGTTCTTCGGCCGGATGATCCCGCTGTTCCGCAGTTTCATCTCGCTGCCCGCGGGCGTCGAGAAGATGAACTTCGTGAAGTTCCTGCTGCTGACCACGGCGGGCAGCCTGATCTGGAACACCATCTTCGTCGTCGCGGGCTACCAGCTGGGGGAGAACTGGTACCTGGTCGACGAGTACGCCGGGGTGTTCCAGAAGATCGTGATCGGCGCGGTGGTCCTGGCCGTCGTGCTGTTCGTCGTGATGCGGCTGCGCAACCGCAACAAGGGAAAAGCTGAGGACGCGGACGCCACCCAGGTGCTGCCGCGGATCCCGCACGACAGGTGACCTGCCGGGCAGGGACGGCGGTCGCCGGCGACCGCCGTCCTTTCTCGTGCGGGGACGGACAGCCTGGCCGTCACCGGCGTCCCGCGCACGAAACGCCCTGCCGTATAGGGTTGGCGATGTGGCGGAGACTGAGCCCTTCTCGGTGGAGAAGTTCGTCGCCGGGTTGAGCCGGAAGCGGATGGCGTCGGGGGTGCTGTTCCGGGACGACACCGGCCGCGTGCTCCTGGTGGAGCCGTCGTACAAGCAGCAGTGGGAGATCCCGGGTGGCGCGGTCGACGAGAACGAGTCTCCGTGGGCGACGGTGTCCCGTGAGCTGACCGAGGAACTCGGCATGCGGCGGCCGGTGGGCAGGTTGCTGGTCGTCGACTACATCCACGCCGACGGGGACTGGCCGGAGGCTGTCATGTTCGTGTTCGACGGCGGCGTCCTCACACAGTCCGATGTGGACGCGATGGTGTTCGCCGACGGGGAGATCCTCTCAGCGGGTTTCTACGATCTGCCGGCGGCCCGGGAACGCCTCATCCCGCGGCTCGCGGGCCGGGTCGAAGCCGCGCTGGAGGCCGTCAAGCTCGGTACGACGGTCCTCTGCGAACACGGGCGGCCGATCACCTAGGTCGTGTTTCGAATGTCCCGGTCGATGAGAGTCGGGATCGGGGCGGTTCCTGGCGTCGCCGCGGGATCGCCGCGAATACTGGTTGTCTTTGGGCGGTCCCGCGGTGGCGTCAGGGGCCGCATCCGGCCCGGCTATCGCGATCGGGCATTTGAAACACGGCCTAGTCGGAGTTGGCGAACACGAGCACAGCGGCCTCGTCGCCCGCGCGAACCGGGAGCCAGGCCTCGGTGAGGTCGTCGAGCCGGTCGAAATCGAGACTCAGCAGGACGCGTACGTCGGAGTCGCCGGAGTCGCCGTCGGGCACGAAGTAGGCGACCTTCTCCCGGACCAGGCGCTGGAGCCGGTCGAGGTCCTCGACGGTCCAGGAGACCGGTGGACGCCCGTCGAACCTGGCGAAGAATTCGGTGAACGGTGTCGCCCGGCCGACCACGACGAGGAAGCCCTCCAGTGACTTCCGCAGGCACGCGTGACCACCGCACTGGTTCTCGTACACCACCCCGGTCGGTGCCGGCACGATCAGGCACAGCACTTCCGGGACGGCGTCATGCGGGTTGAAATCAACGCGTACCTGCATGGACCAGAGCGTAATGGGTTCGCCCGGTGCCGCGACGATCTCCCGTGAACCACTGCGGAGTCCACTGTAGACGTTGTCGTGATCCGGTGCGGACGGCGAGTGCTTCGTCTGTGCTTGACCGGTTACGATGAGCGACGGGCCACACGAGATCCCGGACGTGTTACTTGACGAAGTGGATCTGAGTTGCACAACGGCTTCCGGCCCGGCTGACCGGCGCAAACGCCTGTGCCGGGACGATTCCGGCGCCGCCGGGCGACCAAGGCGTGCCTCGCGGCAGGGCCACGTGGGCCGTGGACGCCCTATTGTTGGTGACCACGGGCGACCACGGTCGAGGTCGGGACGAGGAAGGGGATGCCTGTGCGGCAGAGGAACACGACGCCATGGCCGGCACGGTGCTCGCGGCAGCGGCGCGAACTCGCGTAGACGCGGACCCGGCACCGCACGCGCCCGGTGGGCGTTCGACGTGGTGCTCGACGGAACTGTCAGTACCCACGCCAGTAGTCGTCCACGTGACCCGACCAGACGAAGGTGAACATCCATGGCCGATCACGCCGAACTCATGCCCGTCGCCACCAGAGCCGTCGCGTTGGCCCGACGGATCGTCCAGGAGCGGACACCGTCCACTGTGTCCCCGAAGGGCGACCGGGACATGGTGACCGACGTCGACCTCGCGGTGGAGGACGCCGTCCGGGAGTTCCTCGCCAGGGAGACGCCCGAGATCGGGATGCTCGGAGAGGAACACGGGCAGACCGGGGCGGGCGGCGGCCTGCTGAACTGGGTCCTCGACCCGATCGACGGAACCGCCAACTTCGCCCGTGGCATCCCGTTGTGCGCGGTGTCCCTCGCGCTGGTCGACGGCACGGAGGCCAGGCTGGCCGCCGTCGACCTGCCGTTCCTGGACACCTGGTACACCGCACGGGCGGAGAACGGCGCGTACGTCAACGGCGAGCCGATGCGGTGCTCCGCGGTCGTGCAGGAGTCCGCCGCCATGATCTCGATCGGGGACTTCTCGGTGGGCGAAGGCTCGACCGAGAAGAACCGTATCCGGCTCGCGTTGCTCACCGACCTGGGCGCGCGTGTCCAGCGGATCAGGATGATCGGCACCGCGGCGATCGACCTGGCCTGGGTCGCCCAAGGCAAGCTGGACGCCACCATCAACCTGTCCAACATGCCTTGGGACACGATGGCGGGCGCGCTCCTGGTGCGGGAGGCGGGCGGCATGGTCGTCGACTACGACGGCACGCCGCACACGTCCGAATCGACCAACACGATCGCCGTCGCGCCCGGACTCTACGATGTGCTCATGAAGAGGTTGGCCGAAGCCCGGCTATGACAGGCCGAGTGGTCGTCCTCGGCCTCGGCGGCACCATCGCGATGACGTCCCTGTGTCCCTTGTGGACATCCTCAGCGGACTGGCGGCCCTGAAAGACCCTCGTGAGTGTTTGTCCGGGTTCTAACCCTGATAACCACTCACGAGCAGGAAAGTGCCCTCTAAAATCGGCCTGGGTGTCGACGAGGGGGCCGCTGATGGAACACGAGAGCGAGTGGGACACGGCACGGGAGGCCTTGTCCGCGCTGCTCTACGAAGCCCTGTCGGAACCGGAGATCCGCACGGCGCTGGCAGGCTCGGACATCACCGACAGGGAAGCCGGCCAGGCCATCCTGGACGACCACACGGTCCTGGCGCGCATCCGGATGGAGCAGGACGAGGTGCGGTGGCTCGGCCTGCGGTTCGACACGTTCGACGACGACCGCCACGAGCGGCCCAGGGTGACGTTGGCCGAGGTCGGGCGGCTGCTGTTCGCGTTCGCGCTCGGCGTCGGCTACATCTCCCTGATGCGGGCGGCATGGGCCGGCATGGCCCTGATCGACCACGTCATCGTCGTGATCGGCTTCATCGCCACCGTGGCGATCTCCTGCAGGGTGGCCATCGAGCGGACACCCGGCGTGCTGGCCCTGCTCGGCGTGTACGAGCGGGAAGGCGATTCCGACGAAACGTACGGCCTCGGCGACCGGTGGAACACCGTGCTCGTCACGTTGGTCCAGCCGGAACTCCTGCGGCACATCGAAAGCCGCCGCCAACGGATCTACAGCACCAAGTTGCGGTCCAGGCAAGTGACCAACCTGTACATCGAGGACGACACGGACGTCGTCGTCACCGAAGCCACCGAACGGCTTGGCCGGGTGCTCAAGCGCTCGGCTTCCGGCGCCATCGCGTTGGCGGGACAGCGCGGCACCGGCAAGACCACCGCCATCCAGTCGATCATGCACGGCCGGTTCCAGTCGCCGGACTCCCCGCCGCCGTTGACGGTCGTCGCCGCCGCACCCGCGAGGTACGAGGCGCGCGACTTCGTGTTGCACCTGCATGCCTTGCTGTGCAAGGCGGTCATCGCCAAGGTCGACGAGGTCCGCGCCTTCGCGAAATGGGACGGGCCGGACCGCAACCGGGATCGCCTGCGGGGCATCCTGGGCCCAGCCGTGGTGATCACCGCGGTCGTCTATGGCGGAAGCCAGCTGTTGGGCATGACGATCCCGGCTTTCCTGACGGACTTACAACGCGCCGCGGCCACCATCTGGCACGGCTTTCCGGAAAAGATCCCGGACGTCTTCCTCGGCGGGTCCTTCCTGCGCGGCACCGTCCTCGTGGCTTGCGTGGTGGCCGCGTTGTACGGCGTCCGGCTCGTGTTCGCCTTGCCGGGCAGTGCCAGGTGGTTGTGGCGCAGGAGCACGAGGCGAAGGCGCGACCCGCTCACCACCCTCAAGACACAGGCCCGGCAGCAACTGGACCGGATCCGGTTCCTGCAGACGTTCACGTCCGGGTGGTCGGGCAAGATCAGCACGCCGCTGAAGGGCGAGGCCAGCCGGACCTGGCAGTCCCAGCGCGCGGAACAACAGCTGACCCATCCCGAAGTGGTCGAGGAGTTCCGCCGGTTCGCCCGGACCGCCGCGGCCACCCTCGTCGCGGCCGAGGTGATCGACCGGATCGTGATCGCCATCGACGAACTGGACAAGATCGGCCAGCCGGAGAAGGCACACGAGTTCGTCAACGACATCAAGGGCGTTTTCGGCGTTCCCGGCTGCCTTTTCCTCGTCTCGGTGTCCGACGACGCCTTCACCACGTTCGAACAGCGCGGCATCGCCGTGCGGGACGCCTTCGACAGCGCGTTCGCCGAGATGATCCGGATGGACCACTTCACCGTCGACGAGAGCAGGCGATGGATCAGCAGGCGCCTGCCCGGCGCGCCCGAACAGTTCATCCTGCTGTGCCATTGCCTTTCCGGCGGGTTGCCCCGCGATCTGCGGCGTTGTGTCGTGGACATGCTGGACGCCGCGTTCGACCTGTACAACCCGCCGCTCTCGGCGGTGGTCGCGCGGATGGTCCGCCAGG
Organism: Kibdelosporangium persicum; assembly: GCF_013280595.1. Classification (GTDB taxonomy): domain Bacteria; phylum Actinomycetota; class Actinomycetes; order Mycobacteriales; family Pseudonocardiaceae; genus Kibdelosporangium; species Kibdelosporangium persicum. The sequence continues at coordinate 226,831 of NZ_JAAATY010000005.1, read as the reverse complement.
AGGTTCTGAAGAAATCCCACGCCTTCGCCGGGATGGCCCGGTCCCAGGAGGCCGGTCCGGGGATTTCCCGGCTGATGGGCGATCTGCTCGCCGCCCGGTCGGCGACCACGCCCGGCGAGATGCTGGAACTGGCCAAGAGCCTCGCCGAACCCGACGAGCACTACGCCCAGCTGCGGGCACAGAGCAGCGGTTTTCTGTTGTTCTGCGCCACGATCCTGGAGGTCTTCACCGACACGCTCGACGGGAAGGCGCTGCGCGCCATCACACTGGCACCGCTGGCGACCGTCCGGCAGCAGATGGCCGTCGATCCGCAAGTCGCCAGGGGACTTCTCGTCCGGTTCCGCAAGGAGCACGGCCTCCAGTTCGACGACCTGACGTGATCAGCACGTTTACGGATAGGCTGGGGACATTCTCGGCGGGGATGGTGGTATCGGGCCAGCGCTGGGGGAGCGGTGACGGCAGTGGAGTTCGGGTTGCTCGGCGCGATCGAGGCGCGCGTCGACGGCCATCAGGTGGACTTGGGGCACGCTCGGCAGCGTCACGTCCTGGCCGCGTTGCTCGTCGACGCGGACCGGCTGGTACCCATTACCGACCTCGCCGCTCGCATCTGGGGTGACCGCACGCCGCACAGCGGCCTGACTCCGCTCTACGGTTACCTTTCCCGGTTGAGGCAGGCGTTGGCGCCCGCCGAACAGAGCGTGCGGATCGTGCGTCAGCCCGGTGGGTACATGGCCGCGGTCAACCCGGCGACGGTGGACCTGCACAGTTTCCGCCAGTTGATGGCCCGCGCCAGGACCACCGACGAACCCACCGGCGCGATCGGTTTGTTCAACGAGGCTCTGGAGTTGTGGCGGGGCGAACCGTTCTCCGGCGTCGACAACCCGTGGTTCAACACGCAGCGCGCGGCACTGTTGCGGGAACGGGAATCCGCCGAGATCGATCTGCGTGACCTGAAACTGCGCTGCGGCCTGCATGCCGAGGTGCTGACCGAGGTGACCGGAGCGTTCGAAGCCGATCCGATGAACGAACGCGTCGCCGGGCAGCTGATGCTCGCGTTGTACCGGCAAGGCCGGCCGGCCGAGGCGTTGACGTGCTACGACCGGGTGCGCGCCCGGTTGGCCGAAGAGCTGGGTGTGCCGCCCAGCCCGCAGCTCCAGCGGCTCCACCTGCGCATCCTGGAGGCCGACCCGGATCTGCTCGTGACCAGCCGGCCCGCGGTACCGGAGCAGCAGACGAGCACGCAAGCAAGGGCTTGGTCGGCACCGGCGTCGCTGCCGGCGAAGGTGCCCGACTTCACCGGCAGGCTCACCGAGATCGCCACGCTGATCAAGCATCTGACCGGCGACTGGGGTTCGATGTCGCCGGTCACCACGATCGTGGGCATGGGCGGCATCGGCAAGACCGCGTTGAGCGTCCACGTCGCGCACCACGCGGCCGCCTCGTACCCGGACGGCCAGCTGTGGGCGAACCTTCAGGGCGCGAACGCGAACCCGGCGAAACCCGCGGACGTCCTGGCCCGGTTCCTGCGCGCGCTGGGCGTTCCGGAACGTGCGATCCCGGCGGACCCGGACGAGCGCGTGGAGACGTACCGGACTCTGGTCAACGGCCGCAAGATCCTGGTCCTGCTCGACGATGCCGCGTCGGAGGAGCAGGTACGGCCGCTGCTGCCGGGAACTCCGACGTGTGCCGTGGTGGTCACGAGCCGGGCCAGGCTGATCGGGCTGGAAGGCGCACACCGCGTCGATCTCGACGTGTTCGCCGCGGACGAGGCCGTCGACCTGCTCACGCAGATCGTCGGCGAGGACCGCGTCACGCGTGAACTGTTCGCGGCGAGCGAGATCGTCACCCTGTGCGGTGGGCTGCCGCTCGCCGTGCGGATCGCGGGTGCGCGGCTGGCGGCCAGGCCCGCGTGGAGCCTGGCGCACCTGGCTTCGATGCTGGGTGACGAGCGGCGTCGGCTGGACCAGTTGTCCGCGGGCGATCTGGCAGTCCGGGCGTCGCTCGCGTTGAGCTACCGCGGGCTGGACGACCAGCCGCGCCGGTTGTTCCGCCTGCTCGGGTTGTTCAGTGCGCCCGACTTCCCGCCGTGGCTCGCTTCCGTGGTGCTCGAACGCCCGATCGACGAGGCCACCGAGTGCGCCGAGGCGTTGGTGGACGCGCAGTTGCTGACCACGTCCGGAACGGATGCCGCCGGCCAGTACCGGTATCGGTTCCATGACCTCGTCCGGCTGTTCGCCGCCGAACGAGCGGCGGAGGAGGAGACCGGCGAAAGCCGTGCCCGTGCGCTGGAGCAGGGGCTGGGCGGCTGGCTCAGCCTCGCGCACCGGATGTCGGCCTCGGTCCCCGGCCCGTGCTTCGCGCCGATCAGCAGCCCGGCGCCACGGCCGCGGATGGACCACGTCCTGCGGGACTTCCGGCCGGAATGGGCCGCCGACTGGTTCGACGCCGAACGCGGCGCGTTGCTCGCCGCGGTACGCCAGGCGTGCCGGCTCCGGCTGGCTGACCTGGCGTTCGACCTGGCCGCGTGCATGGAGAAGTACTTCGACGTCCGCGGGATGTACACGGACTGGATCACGCTCAACACCGAGGTGCTGGTGCTCTGCCGGGAGTGCGGCAACGCGCTGGGCGAGGCGGTCATGCTGCGCGGCCTCATCGACGTCACCACATGGGCGGCCGAACGGACCGAAGGCGACGCGATGGCACGCCAGTACGCCGAAGCCACCCGGTTGAAGGAGATGTTCACCGAACTCGGTCTGCCCCAGGGCAGTGCGGACGCGGCCCTGATGTGTTCGTGGTCGCTCACCGCGAACGGCGCCTACCCGGACGCGATCACCATGGCCGACGAGGCGCTGGAGCTCGCGACCCGGGCCGGTCACCTCGGCGGCCAGGCCAGGGCCGAGCTGTCACTCGCGTTGGCCCACTTCGAGAACCGCGATGTGATGGTCGCGATCGGGCACGCCAACAACGCGCTCGACCGTGCCCGTGAACTCGGCAACGCCCGGTGCTACGCCACCGCGTTGCAGTTCGCCGGAATCGGCCACCACGCACTCGGCCATTTCGACACCAGCAAACAGATGCTCGACGAGTCACTGGCGATCTCACGGTCCTATCGCGACAACTACACCGAGGTGCTGACACTGCTGGCGTTGGCACGGCTGTACTTCAGGGTCGGTGACGAGGCCGCGCGGCCGACCGCCGAGACCGCCGTCGCGCTGAGCCGTGAGTACAACATGAGCCATCATCTGGCCGAGGCGCTGGAGATTCTCGGCTCGATCGAGGTGGCCGCCGGGAATCCGGCCAAGGCCGTCCCGCACCTGGAGGAGTCCGTCGCGCTGTGGCGCACGCGCGGCTGGCACTCGTTCCACGCGATCGCGTTGACCAGCCTCGGCAAGGCGTACGCGGACAGCGACCCGGAAGCCGCACGGCGGGCGTTCCGTTCCGCCCACGATCTCTTCGTGCAGGTGGGAAACCTGGACCAGGCCGCGGAGGTCGCCCGGCTCGCGGAAAGGTGAACGCGGGACGTGTGGTGCCAGTCCAGACGTGCCCAGGCGGAGGCATGGCCTGCACCAAGCCCCGGCCGTGTCGCGCATCCACACCGCTGACTCTCGCCGGGCGTGGTGGACGTCATCGTGACTGAGGCGTTCGCTGACTGGCCCGGTAGCGCGCCAGCACGTCCTCCCGCAGGAGCGCTCCGAACCCCGCGGACTCGATCCGCAGGCCCAGTTGTGCCTCTGTCACCCCGAGGGCGGCCGCGGTGTCCCGCAGGTGCCAGTCGTGCCCGGCCAGCTGGGTCAGCAGATGACCGCGGCGGATCTGGTTCTCCGACAGCCGGAACGTCTTCAGGTACGCGGTGCGCCCGCGCCGGTCGGTGATCAGTTCGCCGATGTGGTTCTCCTGCTTGAGCCGGAAACCGGGCAGGAAACGGGCCAGGGTGTAGTCACCCATGCGGTACACACGGCGCACGTCGTAGGTGGCGTCCAGCAGACCTGACGCCATGGCCGAGTCGTGAAAGTCCGGCCACGCCAACTGTTGCTTGGTCGCCTCCGCCCTGAGGTCCGCCAGGGTGGTGATGGAGGTGTCGTCCAGCTGTACCCGGAACTGCGGCACTGGCGAGGAGAACGTCGCGTAGTGGTAGACCAGTTCGCCGTACAGGTCCTGGATGAGCGTGGGATGCAGGGCGCGGTAGTCGTCCGGGTGCGGTACGACGAACGCGGCGGCGAGGGCATCGGCCACGTAGACCAGCACGCCGCACTGGCCAGGGTGGATCTCGAAGATCCGCAACGCGTCCGCCAGACCGTCCACCGCCGCACCGGTGTAAGCCTGTTCGACGCGGGGTGAAAGCCCGTGCCGCACGGCGCGTTGCGACCATTCCTCCCAGACGATCCGCGGGCCGCCGAAGTGCAGGGCCAGGTATCCCTCCATCGCCAGGTGCATCGGGAGGAAACGCAGCCGGTTCTTGTCGGTACGCCGGGCCATCCGCCGATGGAAACGCAGCGGCATGCACGACGACGGGGTCTCGGCGATTTCGGTGCCGTACGCCGCCGCAGGCGTGCCGTCACGAGTCCACGTCGCCACAAACCCATGCGGGATGTAGGACAGGTACGTGGTCCGGTGATCGACGTCCACCACGCCGAAGGAGCGGTAGACCTCGGCGTGCAGCCGCAGCGTGCGGATCGGTTCGGCGCGGACCAGGGGAACGAGCCGGACACCGCCCCACACCTGGGAAGGCCGGACCGACAGGCCGGTCAGGTCGAAGCCACCCATCATCCCTCCAGGAACCGGGCGATCCGGTCGTCGAAGTGCGCACGCAGCTCCGCGAGGCCGGTCCGGCCCTCGGTGAACCGGGCGAACTCCACCAGGGCGGGCACGTCCTCGGCGTCCCGCACGCCCACGGTGGGGACGTGTCCCAGGCGCTTCACGTCGAAGGTGTCAGCGTCGTATTCCGGGTTGAGGTGGACGATGCCGACCTCGTGCCGCGGGTCGAGCCTGGCCCGCCACACGCGCAGCACCTCCGCGGCGAGCCCGTCCGGCGCGTTGTCCCAGCCGTCGGACACGATCACCAGCCGGTCCGGCCTGTGCTCCAAGGCGTCGAGAATCCGCTCGCCCAGCGGCGTCACGCCGAACGGATACGTCATCAGCGCGTCGGTCCGCCCGGATGTCCACAGTGGAACGTAGCGGTCCGCCAGCGCCTCGAACAGGTAGTGGCACGCGAGTGCGACGGCCAGCGGGCGCCTGCGCTTCTGCCCCGACCCGGACGCGGAAAAGCTGTCGTCGAGCACGGCGACGACCCGTCCCCAACGCCCTGACGTACGGGAGGCCGCGGCGCGCAGTGCTCCGGTCAGCTCGTCGCGCCGCTGCGCACGCACGGACAGCGGCAGCGACAGAACGTAGGACGCCAGCCGTGTCAACGGCATGGCCGACAGGTCGGCGGCGACTTCGACGTCGTTGCGGCTCGCCGATTCCTGCAGCCGCAGCCGTTCCACCCTGGTCATCCGGGGCGCGATGCGCTCCAGGAACGTGGCACGGTCGATCTTGTGCTTGGCCGCGAACCCTTCCGCGACCGTGTACGGCAGGTCGTAGATGGCCGCGTGCTCGTAGTGCGCCCGGCGCCAGGACTCCAGGATCGGCGTGTCATAACGGGTTCTGCCAGCGAACAGGAACGGCCCGAGTTCCTCCCCCGCCGGGGTGAGGTGGGCGTGCCGCACGGCCTGCTTGAGCGTGGTGCGGTACTTCACGGCGTCGAACGCCGGATCAGGCCGGGACGCCAACCAGTCCCGGATGATGGCCCTGGTCCTGCGATTGTTCACACGCGACCGTCGCAGCCTGCGGAAAAGCCCGTACACCCGTTGCGGCGCCACGAGACGCAACCGCTTGCCGATCAACCGGCCTTCCAGGCGGCGCTGCTCCAGGTCCGTGTCACCGGACGTCGCGAGCAGCCGGTACGCGATCAACGTGGCGTTGTGGTCGTTGATGTCCAGCGCCAAGGCCGCGGCGTACAGGTCACGGTAGTTCCCGATCATGTACTCGTGCAGGAAGTCCAGCGACAGCCGCTGGTGCTGCGCGGCGCTGTGGAACTCCCGCTGACCGCTCGACGTGATCGCCGCGTTGACGAACATCAGCATGTCCTCGGCGGTGACACGATCCATCGTTCCCCCTCGTACCCGGCGCCGGCCGGGGAATGGGGGCACGAGCAGCGAAGTGTCGCTGGAAAGGCGCCTTGACGGAAGTCGCACCGAAGTCCCACGGCCGGCGCGCGAACAGTACCAGCGGCCGTGGTCACCGCCGAATCGGTTTACGCGGGGAGCTGCGAATGCTCGTCGCTGTCCGAGCAGAGCGAGGCGATGTAGTCCAGCGAGATGTCCAAGGCGTCCGCGATCGCGGCGACCGTGAAGAACGAGGGGCTCGGGATGCGGCCCGCCTCGATCTTGCGCAACGTCTCATGCGACAAGCCTGTCTCCGATGCCAGCTGCACCAGGCTCATCGAGCCGCGTGCCGCACGCAGTACCGCGGCCAGTTGCTTGCCGCGTTCCCGTTCCTGGGGTGTCAGGGGAGCCCGCACCATGGATCAACGGTAACCCAGATCAGGGTGCGAGTCACCTCAAGTGGGTGATGTGGACCAAAACCCCTCGTGAGTGTTTGTCCGTGTTCTAACACGGACAAACACTCACGAGGGGTGGGCTGGGGAATCAGACGCTGCCGGGGCGCCGGAACGAGGACTGCGGGCTGGCGGACTTGCCCGTGCCGGATTGCTGAACCGGGCGTTCCGGGGTCGCCTCGGCGACCGCGGTGCCATGGCTTTCGGCGGTCTCCCGCATCTTCGGGATCTCGTGCTCGGCCTTGTCCAGCCAGTTCGCCCAGCGCTGTTGCATCGGCCGGATCAGGCCGCCGCCGACGCCGACGATCGCGATACCGCCGATCGTGGCGAGGACGGTGATCAGCACCGGGGTGGTGACGCTGGTGGCCACGCCGATCTGGTTGAGCGCCGCGATGACGCCCAGCGCCAGAATGAAGATCGACGCGATGTTGGCCAGCACCCGCCCGTAGGACAGGCCGCTCATGGTGCTGGTGATCAGATCCTTGACCGCACCGGCGATCGCGGCCGCGACCACCACGATGATGATCGCCACGACGGCCCGCGGCAGCCAGTTGACGATGTCGGTGAGCAGGACGGACACCGGGTTGGGGCCCCATACGCCGAACGCGATCTGCAGCGTGATCAGGACGATCGCGTAGTAGACGAGCTTGGCCACGATGCCGGACGCGTTGTATTTCGACCGCTCCATCGTCTGCTTGAGCGCTCCCCGCTGGGCGATCTTGTTGAACCCGACTCGGGCGAGCAGCTTGTCCGCCGCCTTGGCCAGGACCTTCGCGACGATCACACCGATCAGCAGGATCACCAGGAAGGCGACGAGTTTCGGCACGAACGTGATGACGGCTCGCCACGCGTCGGTGAGACCCGCGCCAATGTCGATCGCCGCCAGATTCCATGACTGCATGGCCAGCTCCCTTCGGCTTGTGCCCACGTCACATACCCGTGACCAGGCCGAACTATCCAAGGTGGACGGTCGGTTCACCGGATCGAGCGACGCCCCGGCATCGCCACGATTTCGTGAACGCATGTCGGATTCGTGCTCTGACCTGGCGACGGGACCGGCGGCACGGTATTCCGCGGCACTGAAGGAGGATTACTTCAACGATTCCGAGACGCAGCGGATCCCGTTGCGGCACCACATCAGGGGCACCGCCATGGGTCCCGGGACGCGGCGACCACCAGGTACGGCTACTACACCGCCGCCTTCGTGGCTGTGATGCGAAGAGGGTTCCGTGGCAGAGCCGCGCGACTGGAACTGTCGTACCCCACTGGCATGCTGCTGGAGTGAGGACAACCGACGAGAAAGCACATCTGCGGCGCTACCTGCAGGCCGCCAGGGACGCGCTGCTGTGGAAACTGGACGGGCTCGGCGAGTACGACATCCGCCGCCCGGTGACCGCGACCGGCACGAACCTGCTCGGCCTGGTCAAGCACGTGACGGGGTGTGAGATCGGGTACTTCGGGCTGACCTTCGGCCGTCCGTTGCCGATCGAGCCGTACGAAGGCGAGCTCAACGCGGACATGTGGGCGACCGAGGACGAATCGCGTGCCGACATCGTGGACCGTTACCGGGAGGTCTGGGCACACTCGGACGTGACCATCGAGTCGCTCGAACTCGACTCGGTCGGCCGGGTCCCGCACTGGCCGGCGGAGCAGGCCGAGATCACCCTGCACCGGGCGCTCGTCCACATGATCGCCGAGACACACCGGCACGCCGGGCACGCCGACATCGTCCGCGAGACGATCGACGGCGCGATCGGGCTCACCGCACGCACGTCCAACCTGCCCACGGACGACCGGGCATGGTGGGCCGAGTACCGCGAGCGCCTGGATCACACCGCGCGCGCCGCGGCTGATCGCTGGGAGACTTGAGCCATGGCGAACGACGGCGAGTTCAAGCGCGACCAGAACTACATCACCACCCGGATCACGGCGGACGGACGCGACGGCTATCCCGTCGAACCGGGCCGGTATCGCCTGGTCATCGCACGTGCGTGTCCGTGGGCCAACCGTGCCGCGATCGTACGCAGGCTGCTTGGTCTCGAGGATGTGCTGTCGATGGGCATCTGCGGGCCGGTGCACGACGAGCGCAGCTGGACCTTCGATCTCGACCCCGGCGGCAAGGACCCGGTGCTGGGCATCGAACGGCTGCAGGAGGCGTTCTTCAAGCGTGATCCCGAGTACCCGCGCGGGATCACCGTGCCCGCGATCGTGGACATCCCGACGGGGCAGGTGGTGACCAACGACTTCGCTCAGATCACCATCGACATGTCCCTCGAATGGACCGCGCACCACCGTGACGGCGCGCCTGAGCTGTACCCGGAACGGCTGCGCGACGAGATCGACGACGTGGCGTCGAAGGTGTTCAAGGACGTCAACAACGGCGTCTACCAGTGTGGCTTCGCCACTTCGCAGGAGGCGTACGACGAGGCGTACCGCCGGCTGTGGGACCGGCTGGACTGGCTGTCCGACCGGCTGGCCGGCCGGCGCTACCTGGTCGGCGACACGATCACCGAGGCGGACGTGCGGCTGTTCACCACGTTGGTCCGGTTCGACGCGGTCTACCACGGCCACTTCAAGTGCAACCGGCACAAGCTGTCCGAGATGCCGGTGCTCTGGGCGTACACGCGGGACCTGTTCCAGACGCCGGGGTTCGGCGACACGATCCACTTCCCGCAGATCAAGGAGCACTACTACGTGGTGCACAAGACGGTCAACCCGACCGGGATCGTCCCGGCGGGGCCGGACGAGTCGGGCTGGCTGACCCCGCACGGCAGGGAGGAGCTGGGCGGCAGGCCCTTCGGCGACGGCACCCCTCCGCGGCCGCCGATCGAGGCCGAGCGGGTGCCTGGCCCTGGCGAAGGAGCGTCCACGGCGAAGCCGGCACATTGAGTAAGAACTCGACCACGGCTGGTCACTGCTTACGCAGGCCGCCGCACTCGCACAGCAGGCCGCCGGTGACGGCATTACTCGTGCCGCGGCGACGAACAGGGCGTCCGGCGGTGACCGGCTGCCCGCGCCGGGCGCCGCGGTGAGTCGCCGCCCGGCCCTGACTCTGGGAGCGCGGTGAAGGCCCTGCGAGGCCTGCATGGAAGGTCATGTGCGGCAACGTCACGCGCCTTCGTCCGTCGTCCCTTCCTCGGCGGACACGAGAGAGTCGATGCTTTCGAAGAACGCCTTGATGCCGGGCAGGTTCGCACCCTTCGCGCGGGACGCGGCGAAGTCCTCGGGGCTGCGCCACTCGACGATGTCGAGCCATTCGTCGTTCGGCAGCCGGACCAGCCGCGCGGTGAGGAAGCCCGTACGGTCGGCCTTGAAGTCCGCGATCATCGCGGGCCGGCTGGCCAGGAGCCGGTCGGCGTTGTCCGGGGTCACCCGGAAGCGGGTCAGTTCCACTGTCGTCGTCATGTCACGCTACCTCGGAGTGATCTTGTGGCCGAGTACGTCGCGGATGTGTACCTCGATGAAGTCGCGCAAGCGGACGGTGCGGCCCATGTCGGTGAAGAAGTCGGTCAGAACCTGGTCCGGCCCGTCGGTCTCGTGCACGATCCGCCAGCGGTTGACCGGCTGGTCCTCGGCACCCTCGACCCAGTGCTCGACGTGGAACAGCGGCTGACGGGTGTCCGCGACCAGGTGACGGCCGTCCGGTGTGTCGTACTCCGCGACGCCGATGAAATAGGCGGACTGCTTCGCCTGGTCGAGCTGGACGTGCTCGATGACGACACCGAACTCCTCCGGCTTGAGCCACAAGCGCTGTGCCGACACGCGGGTGAACACGTCGGGGTCCGCGGTCGCCCACTTCTCGGCACTGCCCGGTTGGACGACGTTGGGCAGGAACAAGTCGGGCCGTGAGGCCTTGCGGACCTCCATGTCCCACAGCATGGTCCGGGTGTAGCGCAGGTCGCCGTCGACCTCGTAATGATCGCGCAGGATCTGGTTCACGTCGACCGGTGGGAGATCTATCGCGGTGTTGCGTGGATTGGTCCATGCTCGCTCGAACTGTTCGGCCAAGTCGGTGGTCGCGGTCATGGCACGTTCCCCTCGTCGGTGGTGTCCCTCAAGATAGTCACTAATTTTGACTAAATCAACCGGGGGCCGAGGCTGTGCGCAAAGTTTCGCGCTCCTCTGGTGGTGTGACGCAGCCGACATGCCTGCCGGGATTAGGTGATCACGGGGAAGGGTTGTGATTGTCAAGTTTGGTGACTATCACGATCAATGTCAGTTCTCGGGAGACCCTTCATGACGTACCGCGTCGGTTACATCGTCGGCAGCTTGTCGCAGCGTTCGATCAACCGCAGGCTGGCCAAGGCGTTGACGAAGATCGCGCCGCACGACCTCGAACTGGTGGAGATCCCGATCGCGGACCTGCCGCTGTACAACCACGACCTCGACGACGACTATCCCGAGACCGGCAGGCGGCTCAAGGCGCAGGTCGAGGAGGCGGACGCGATCCTGTTCGTCACGCCGGAGTACAACCGCTCCATTCCGGGCGCGGTGAAGAACGCGATCGACTGGGTGACCCGGCCGTGGGGCTCGAACTCGTTGAACGGCAAGCCCGCCGCGGTGATCGGCGCGTCGATCGGCGCGATCTCCACGGCGGTCGCGCAGCAGCACCTGAAGAGCATCCTGGCGTTCACCAACTCGCCGGTGCTCGGCCAGCCCGAGGCGTACGTCCAGTACACCGAGGGGCTGATCACCGAGAACGGTGAGGTCACCAACGAGACCACCGCCGAGTTCCTCGCCTTGTTCCTCAACGCTTTCACCGAGCACATCAAGCGCAATCTCGGGTGACACCGCGGCAAGGGGCGCCGCGGCCCGGCGTCCCTTGCCACGTGCGGCCGAGGGTGATCCAGCGCCTCAACCGCTGAGTGCGTGACAGGCGCGACCGCTGGGTATCTCACCGGTATGACTGAGCCCGAACAGGAACCGCACGTCGACGACTTCGAGGACCCCGAGGACTTCGCCGACGCGGTCGGGGTGGACCCGACCCCGCAGCAGGTGGACGAATACCTGGCCGAGACCGAGCACAAGAGGCCGCCGGACTCTCAGCCGAACACTTCAGGGTGACGGGAGAGTTCGACCCGGGTCCGCCGGATGTGCAGTTCGAGGACCTGCTCGGCCGAGACGTGGTCACGGTCGCGCAGCGCCTGGATCAGCAGCCGGTGCTCGGCACCGATGATCCAGCCGCGCTGTGACCCGGTCAGCCGGGTGAAGGCGCGGCGGTAGTGCTGCGTGGTGTCCCAGAGCCGCGCGCAGATCGACGCCAGCTCCTCGGCGTTGTGGTGCCTGTAGACCGTCCAATGCAGACGCCGGTCCAGCACCAGGAACTCCTCGACCTCCGTGCCGCGTTCGATCCGGTCCTGCAGCTCGCTCAGCTCGTCGATGTCGTCGTCGGTCAGGTGCGGCGCGGACTCGGTGAGCAGCATGGGTTCGAGCCGTTCACGCATCCGGTAGGTCAGGTCGCACTCGCGCATGTCCATTCTGGTCACCCAGGCGCCCTGGTTGGCGCGCAACGTGATCAGGCCCTGGGAGGCGACGATCCGCAACGCCTCCCGTACCGGCAGCCTGCTGGTGCGCAGCTCCTCGGCGAGCTCGTCCTGGATGATCCGGGTGCCGGGCGCCAGCTGGCCGGTCAGGATGCGTTCCCGCAGCTGGTCGGCGATCCGCTGACTCGCGACGCCGGCGCCCTCGGACACGGTTCCCCCTTACGCGAAGGCCTGTGGGTTGTGGTCGAACGCCTTGCCGTTCGGATAGGACACTAACTCACACTGCATGCCCCACGGGGCGAGGAAGTAGACCCAGCGCTGCCCCTCGCTCGGGCCTCTGCTGGCCGTCGGCTCGCCGAGAACGCGCAGGCCGCGGCGGTGCAGATCGGCGACGGCGGCATCCATGTCCTCGACGTAGAGCGCGATGTGGTGGCCACCGATGTCACTGTTGCGTGGCGGCTCGGTGCTCTGGTCCGGCGCCTCGTACTCGAAGACCTCGAAGATCGCCTGGCCACCGAGCCGGAAGAAGTGGAGCTTCCGCATCACCGCGCGGTCGTGCACGTTGAGGTGCTCGCTCATCCAGTGACCGTCGTGCTCGTACGGCCCGAGTGAGTACATGTACTCGCAGCCGAGGACGTCGACGAAGAACTCCCTGGCCTGCTCCAGGTCGGGCACGGTCAGCCCGATGTGGTCGACACGGCTCAGTCCCGGGATGGCCACCGCATCCTCCAATGTATCCATTTGGCTTGCTTTCGCGCCCGTTACCTCGCATAGTACTGGTGGACGGCCTCGAAATGGATCCATTTGGAGCGGCCCATGGTCACCCGAGCAGCCCTGGCCCCGGCGTCGCCGTTGACCGCGCTCAGCACGACGACGGACGACTGGGACGCCGCCGATCCCGGCTTGTTGCTGCGCCTGCTCACCCAGGCGACGTGGATTCGATCGTTCGAGGAGTACGTGCTCGAACTAGCCGGGGAAGGTCTGGTGCACGGCCCCGCACACGCCAGCATCGGGCAGGAGGGCGGGGCGGTCGGCTCGATCCTGCCGTTGCGCGGTACCGACTTCGTCAACGGATCTCACCGCGGCCACCACCAGTTCCTGGCCAAGGCGTTCGGGTACGTCCTGCCGGACAGGCCCGACGGCCTGCCGGAGCTGACCGACGACGTGCGGACCGTGCTGCGCCGGACGCTGGCCGAGATCTGCGGCCTGGCCGAGGGGTACTGCCGTGGCCGGGGCGGGTCGATGCACCTGCGATGGCGGGAAGCGGGCGCGATGGGCACCAACGCGATCGTCGGCGGTGGCGTCCCGCAGGCCGCGGGGTTCGCGTTCAACCAGCGCAGGGCCGGCGCCGACGCGGTCACGGTGACCTACTTCGGCGACGGCGCCGTGAACATCGGCTCGGTCCTGGAGACGTTCAACCTCGCCGCCGCCTGGAAGCTGCCGCTGTGCTTCTTCATCGAGAACAACCTGTACGCGGTGTCGACGCCGGTGGCCGAGTCGACGGCCGAACCGCGGCTGGCCGCCCGTGGCCTGGGCTTCACCATCCCCGGCTGGCGGGTGGACGGAATGGATCCACTGGCCGTGCACGCCGCGATGAACGAAGCCCTGGAGCACATGCGCGCCGGGAGCGGCCCGACGATCATCGAGGCCGAGGTCTACCGGTACTTCCACCAGAACGGCCCCTGTCCGGGCAGCGCCTTCGGCTACCGCACGAAGGACGAGGAGCAGGCCTGGCGCGAGCGCGATCCGCTGGACCTGCTGCGGTCCCACGTCGTCCGGCGCGAACTGGCCTCGGCCGACGAGATCGCCGCCGCGCGGACCGAGGTGGTCAAGACGCTGCACGAGATCGGCGACTCGTTCGTCGAGACCGATCCGGCGGGCAAGCGCCGGATCAAGCAGTCCGCGTGGCCGGACCCAGGCTTCGTCGACGTGGGCGTCCGTGGTGACCTCTCGGAGCTGGCGGACAGCCGGTACGAGGAGCAGGACACGTTCTCCGGGCGGTTGGCGGAGTGCAGGTTCATCGACGTCGTCAGCGACGTGATGGCCCGCCGGATGGCGACCGACGAGCGGATCGTGGTGCTCGGCGAGGACGTCAACCGGCTCAACGGCGGCACGAACGGGGCCACGAAACGGCCGCTGGAGCTGTTCCCCGACCGGGTCCTCGGCACGCCGATCAGCGAGAACGCCTTCGCCGGACTCGGCGGCGGGATGGCCTTCGACGGGCGCTGCCGCCCGGTCGTGGAGTTCATGTACGCCGACTTCATGTGGGTCGCCGCGGACCAGCTGTTCAACCAGATCGCCAAGGCACGGCACATGTTCGGCGCGCAGGGCAGTGTTCCGTTCGTCCTGCGCAGCAAGCTCGCGGCGGGCACGGGCTACGGCTCGCAACACTCGATGGACCCGGCCGGGGTGCTCACCACCGCCGCGGGCCTGCGTGTCGTGGCCCCGTCCACCCCGTTCGACTACGTGGGCCTGATGAACACGGCGCTGGCCTGCGACGACCCCGTGGTGGTGCTGGAACACGTCGACCTGTACACGTCCACCGGCATCGGGCCGATCGACGATCTGGACTACCGGATACCGGTGGGCAGGGCGGCTCTGCGCTCGGAGGGGGACGACGTCACGGTCATCTCGTACCTGTCGATGGTCGGCCACTGCCTGGAAGCCATCGGGCAGGTCCCCCAGATCGGCGCGGACCTGGTCGACCTGCGGTGGCTCGACCGCGCCAGCCTCGACTGGGACACCATCGACCGCAGCGTCAAGAAGACCAACAAGGTCCTGATCGTGGAGGAGGGCGCGATCGGCACCTCCTACGGCGGACGGCTGGCCGACGAGATCCAGCGCAGGTTGTTCGACTGGCTGGACGCGCCGGTCGAACGGGTCACCGGCGGCGAGGCGTCACCGAGCGTCAGCAAGGTCCTCGAGCGCGCGGCGATCGCGCGGACCGAGGAAGTAGTCGCCGCGTTGCGCCGGATCGCCGCGTACTGAGCCTGAGGGAGACACGACCATGGCGACGCTGTTGCGTGTGCCCGAAGTGGCGACAGGTTCGACGTCGGCTGTGCTGACCGAGTGGCTGGTCGCCGAGAACGCCCGGTTCGCCGTGGGCGACCCGCTTGCCGTGCTGGAGACCGACAAGGCCGCGGTGGAAGTCGAGGCCGAGGTGGACGCCGTGCTGCTGCGGGCGCTGGTGCCGGGTGGCGCGAACGTCCAGGCGGGCACTCCGATCGCGGTGCTCGGCTCCGAGGCCGAGGCCGGTGACATCGAGAACGTGCTCGCGGACCTCGGGGTCGGCCCGCCCGGACCCAAGCCCGAGCGGGTGTTCGCCAGCCCGTTGGCCCGCAAACTGCTCAAGGAAGCGGGGATGACGCCCGACCAGGTCACCGGGAGCGGGCCGGGCGGCCGAATCGTGCGCAGGGACGTGGACAAGGCCATCGCCGAACCCGCCCCCGCCGCGGCGCTGGTCTCTACCAGCGAGGACGTTCCGCTCACCCGGATGCGGCAGGCGATCGCCCGCAAACTCACCGAAAGCACGCGGGAGATCCCGCATTTCCACGTCCGCCGGACCGCCCGGATCGACGCGTTGCTGGCGTTGCGCGAGCAGCTCAACGAGGTCTCGCCGGCGAAGATCTCGGTCAACGACCTGGTCGTGCGGGCCGTCGGGGTCGCCCACACGCAGGTGCCCGACGCGAACGTGATCTGGACCGGCGACGGGATGACCCGGTACTCCACAGTGGACGTCGGTGTCGCGGTCGCGTCCAGCCGTGGCCTCGTCACGCCGGTCGTGCGGGGCGTCGAGCGCAGCTCACCGAGCGTGATCTCGCGCCGGATCAAGGAGCTCGCCCAGGAGGCCGACGCGGGCAGACTGCGTCAGCCCGATCTGGAAGGCGGCACGATCACCGTCAGCAACCTCGGCATGTACGGCGTCGACGAGTTCTCCGCGATCATCAATCCGCCCCAGTCGATGATCCTCGCGGTCGGCGCGGGCAAACCGGCTCCGGTCGTCGTCGACGGCGAGATCCGGGTGCAGACCCAGATGACACTGACCGTGTCCGTCGATCACCGTGCCATCGACGGCGCGCTCGCCGCCCAGTGGCTGGCCGCTGTGGTCACTGCTTTGGAGGAGCCGCTTCGACTGCTGGCGTGAGGTAACGCCGGGACAGTCCGCGGTACTGCCTCGAACCCAACGCCAGGCAGGTCATGATGACGCCCAGTACGCCGGTCACGATGAAGACCAGTGCCATCCCGCGGTCCGGCCCCGTGCCGAACCAGTCACCGAGCAGGTCGACGCCCGAGCCCGTGGTCATGAACGGGATGAACACGAACTGGGTGATCGGGCTGATCAGGAAGGCGGTCAGCGGGGAGGCGGCCTGCTCGACGCTCTGCGCGAACCCGAACACCCGGCCTTGCCGCTCGTACGGCACGACCTTCTGCAGGATCGTCTGCTCGGACGCCTCCGCGAACGGGACCATGAACAGGTAGACGAACAGCCCCCCGGCCAGCAGCGCGATCGAGGCCTGGATCGGGAACACGATCGACACCGACCACAGCAGCAGGTTGACCAGCAGCAACGTCCGCACCGGGTTGCGGCCCAGGCCGGTACGGGCCACCACCAGGCCACCGATGATCATTCCGGCGCTCAGCACGCCCCACAGGAAGCCCCAGACTTCGACGGACATCAGCGACAGGCCGTACGGGTCCATCAGCGCCATGAACACGCCGCCGAGGAAGTTGTTGAAGGTGGCGAAGAGGATCAACGCCATCAGCCCGGGAATGGTGTTGATGATCTTCACGGTGCCCCGGACGTCGACCCGCTTCGGCTCGTCGGACCCGTCCGACGCGACGATCCTGGGCACGCGGGTCAACACGACGTCGACGCTGGCGATCGCGAGCACCGCGATACCGGCGATGAGCACGTACGTCATGCCGCCCTGCGCGACGAGCACACCGCTGATCACCGACGTGACCAGGAAGGACACCCCTGACGTCGTGCCGACCAGGCCGTTGGCCTTGTCCCGGTTCTGTTCGTCGATCAGCGCGGTCACCATGGTCGGCAACGTGATCGTGCGGATGTTGCCGACGATCACGCCGACCATCAGCAGGGCCACGAGTGTCCACAGGTAAGGGCTCGCCGGGTCCTTGAACGTGCCTTCCGGCGCGCTCAGGTAGACGACGAACGAGATCGCGTAGAAGACGAGCGAGCCGATGCCCGACAGCAGCATCATGGTCTTCTTGTCGTGATGGTCGACCAGGCTGCCGAACCAGATCCCGGTCGCGGCGGTCATCACCAGGAACAGCCCGGCGAGCACACCGGTCGCGAACACCGACCGGGTCTCCAGGTACACGTAGAACGTGATCGCGAACCAGACGGTGTAGTTGGTGACCGACACCAGCAGGGTGTTGCACAGCAACCGCAGGAACGTCCGGGTCCCGGGCGCACTCATGTCCAGCCGCTGTTTGGGTGCTTGTGGCTCGCTCACGCGGCCACATTATGTGGCCCTTGTCCACGCGTGCCACCGGATTACCCGTAGAACCCCCTCGTGAGTGTTTATCAGGGTTCTAACCCTGACAAACACTCACGAGGGGGAGGGGCGGCTGGCGTTCGGCCGCCGGGGGCGCCCGCCGAACGGCCTACTTTCGACGGTACTGGCGGCCGGATCGCGCGGCTAGCGTGATCGGCAACGGGAATGATTCACCGAGGGCGATTCCCGCATTCTTTTCCCTGCGAAGAAGGCTGGAACAAATGAAAACGCGTATTCTCGGTGCCTGCCTCACGGTGGGCGCCGCGGTCGGCGCTGCCTTCCTGGCGCCGGTCGCCTCCGCCGCGCCGTCGTTCGACGCGGCCATGGTCCAGGCCGCCGCCGTCCAGATGGGCGCCACGCCCGCGCAGGCCGCGCAGCGTCTCGACCAGGAGCAGCGTCTCTCTCGCAAGCTGGCCGACCTGCAGGCCGGCGGCGTGCCGACGGACGGTGCGTTCTTCGACAGCACCGGCGCGCTGATCGTGACCACTTCGGACACCGCACGGGTCAGGGCGGCCGGCCTGACGCCACGGTCGGGCGTCAAGGGCGAGCGCGCCCTCAACGACCTGTCGGCACAGGTCGAGCGGGCCATCGGGGCCGACATGGACCAGGTCCAGTCGTGGGGGCCGGACGTGGCGATCGACCGTGTCGTGGTCACCGTCGAGCCCGCCGCCGGCGCGGCGCTGGTGCAGCGACTGTCCTCTATGGACGGTGTGATCGTCGAGACCGGCGCCGACCTGGCCAAGAACGCCGACGTCGTGCCCGGCCGGATCATGGACCTGCAGCCCGGCACCAACTGCTCGCTCGGCTTCAACGGCCGCCGGTCCAACGGCGCCAAGGTGCTGCTCACCGCGGGCCACTGCGTCGAGGGCAACCCGGACATCCTGGACGCCAACGGTACGCACATCGGCAAGGGCGCGGGCACCCGGTTCCCGTCGGTGGACATGGGCATCGTGAACATCGACGCCGAGGACACCCAGCGGGCCTATGTGGACACCCGGATGGGCACGACGGTCGCGGTCACCGGCATGTCGAAGGCGCCGATCGGCACCACGATCTGCAAGGCGGGCAACACCACCGGCTGGACCTGCGGCAGGATCACGCACTACAACCAGTCCGTGCGCTACTCCGGCGAGTCGGCGACGACCACCGGCCTGGCTCGTGCCACGGTCTGCACCGAGGGCGGTGACAGCGGTGGCGCGTACATCTCCGGCAACACCGCGCAGGGAATGACCTCCGGCGGTCCGATCGGTGTGGACTGCGGCTGGAACCAGGGCGCCAACGCCGGTTCCTACTCCTTCTACCAGCCGGTCGTCGACGCGGCGAACTACTACGGGGTCACGCTGCTGACCTCGTGACACCAAGCGAAAAAGGGGGCGTCCCGCACTGGGACGCTCCCTTTCTCTTTGCTGGGCGACGCCGGATTACGCCGCCGCGGGCCGCAGTTCGGCCCTGCGCTCCCGGGGAACCAGCAGCGCGGCCCCGGCGGCGATCACCGAGATCACCGCGAACGTCGCGAAACCGGTGGTGTACCCGGATTCCAGGGGCAGGCCGCCGGCTCCGAGCTGAGCGGTGACCAGGCTGCTCATCACGCCTGCGCCGATCGACCCGCCGACCGTGCGGATGTTGGCGTTCATCCCGCTGGCGGCGCCGGTCTGGGTGACGGGTACCGCCTGGACGACCAGGTTCGTCATGGTGGCGAACGCCAAACCGATGCCCAGGCCCAGCAGGCCCGAACCCGCGGCCACTTCCCACTCCCGGTCGTGGGCGAAGGCCAGCACGGTGCACGCGACCGCGCTGAGCACGGAACCGACGGCCAGCTGCGCGCGGAAGCTGAACACCGCCACGATCCGTCCACTGAGAATGCCCGCGATGAACATCGTCACCAGCATCGGCAGCATCAGCAGGCCCGCCTGGCTGACACTGGCGCCGAAGCCGTAACCCTGACTGGCGGGCGTCTGCACGAACTGCGGGATGAACGCCCACGCCGCGAACATCGCCGCGCCGAAGAGCAACGCCACGGTGTTGGTCGACCACACCGCGGGCAGCCGCATCATCCGCATGTCGATGAGTGGATTGTCCGAACGCACCTCGACGCGGATCCACGCGACGATCAGGACGACGGCAGCGCCCAGCAGGCCGAGCACAGTGGGCGAGTCCCAACCCAGTGACGTGCTTTGGCTGACGCCCAGAAGCAACGTCACGAGCCAGGCCGACAACAGTCCGGTCGCGACCCAGTTGATACGACCTGGCGTACGCACAGGGGATTCCGGCACGAACCGGTGCGCCGCGAACGCGGCGATCAGCACGATGCCCAACGGAAGCCAGAACAGCCACCGCATTCCGAGCGAGCTCACCACCGGACCGGCGAGCACGACGCCGAGCCCGCTGCCGACCGCGAAGATCGCCGACAGGGTGCCGATCGCGGCGGCCGACCGTTCGCGCGGGAACTCGTCACGGATGATGCCGAACGCCAGGGGGATCAGCGCGCCGCCCGCGCCTTGCACCACGCGAGCCAGGATCAGGACTTCGATGTTCGGCGCGATCGCGGCCAGGAACAGGCCGGCGGCGAGGGCCGTCATCACCGCCACGAGGGTGCGGCGCTTGCCGACCATGTCCCCGACCCGGCCGAGCACCGGGGTGAACACCGACGCGGACAGCAGATACGCGGTCAACACCCAGGTCACGGTGTTCTGCGAGGTGTTCAGCTCCTGCTGGATCGTCGGGAGTACCGGCGCGGTCAGCGACTGCAACAACGAGAACACACCGGCACCGATGGCCAGGACGGCCAAAGTTCTGCTCATATCTGTCACACTACTGCGACACTTAATGCGAGTAAAGCAGCTTGCGTGTGACTGATGGTGCGTCAGATGTCACACCTTTAGACTCGGAGTCGTGAGAGCTGACGCCGTGCGCAACCTCGACACGCTGATGCAGGTCGGGGCTCGAGTCCTGGCCAGGGATCCGTCGGCGTCGATCGCCCAGATCGCTGCCGAGGCGGGCATGGACCGGCGCACGGTGTACCGGCGGTTCGCGACCCGGGAGGCGATGCTGGTCGCGTTGTTCGCGGCCAAACTCGACGGGGTGGAGCGCGTACTGGAAGAGGCCCGGATGGCCGAGGCGCCGGTCGCCGTGGCCCTGCACCGCTACATCGAGGGCCTCGTGCCGGTCTCCCGTCAGTGGCCCGTCGAGTTCCACCATCTGGAAAGCGACGACGAGGAGATCGAGCACCGGCGCGGACTCCTGCGCGCCCGGCTCGACGAGTTCGTCGAGCGAGGGAGCAGGGAAGGTCTGTTCCGCGACGACCTGCCCCCAGGCTGGATCCGGGAATCCCTGCACGAGCTGGTGCGGCTCGTGGCACACGCCTTCCTGGACATGGAACCACCCCGCGCCGCCGACCTGGTGGTCGAAACGCTGCTACGAGGCGTCGGCAAACACCCCTGACACCGGTCGTGTCCACCACTCCGGCACGCCGTTTTCGCCGTTCCGGCACCCTGAAATCCCCCTTCCGGCACCCCGAAATCTCCGCCGGGGCGACTTCGGGGTGCCGGAACGTGCGTTTCTCGGTGCCGGAATGTGTATTTCAGGGTGTCGCAGTGGTGGACACGGCGGACGGCCTGGGCGTGCGGGCGTCGAGGATCGTCCGGACGGCTTCCGTCGTGACGGGGGCGTTCCGCGCGTCCAGGGTGCGGATGATCGGCCCGGCGATCGCGTCGAGCTCCAGTTCGGCGCCTGCCGCGAAGTCCTTGAGCATCGACGAGCGGAAGGTGACGGGCATGCCCCGCAGCCGCGCCTCGATCGCGTCGGCGTCCACGTCCGCGTTCTGCTTCTGCGCCGCTGCCGCCGCCTCCTGCACCAACGGGCTCAACCAGGACCCGCGCTTCTCCAGCGCCTCACCGAGAGGCGCGTTCGCGCCGGTGGTCAGCAAGGCGAACGGTGCCAGGAACACCAGCTTGCGCCACAGGACTGTGTTCTCGTCCGGGTGGGTGGCCACGTCGATCCCGGCTTCCCGCAGCAGTTCCGCGACGTCCTCATCGGTGGTGGTCACGGTGGCCATCGGCGTGACCTGCTCGATCACGCCCGGCCGGTGTCTCGTCGCCTCGACCGCGATGCTCGCGCCCACCACGTTGGCCTCGGGATACACCGCGCGCAGGACGGACATGTGGTCGACACCGTTCAAGAACGGGACGACCGTGGCGTTGCCCAACGTCTTGGCCGGCACCCGTTGCAGGGCCGGGAGCAGGTCTGTCGCCTTCACCGCGACGAAGAGGATGTCGACGGATTCGGTCAAATACGCCCGCGCCGTCGGAAAGGTGACGGCCTCGGGCGAGTCCGGCGCCGTGAAACCCAATCCACGCGCCGTGATGTGCGCCGCGGTGGACTCGCTCGCCACGATCGTCACGTCGTAGCCCGCCGCGCCGAGCCTTGCCGCGACCAGCCCGCCGACCCCGCCCGGCCCCAGTACGCCGATCATCTCCGACCTCCAGAAGACTTGGTTTGCCGACGCCATCATGCAACCGGCCGGTCCGGCGCTCACACTCCGGGCGGGGACAAAATGGACATCACTCGCCGCCGGTGCGGCCGGTGATGCTCTTCGCGGGCGACGGTCACCTCGGCCGGAAGAACGAAAGACGTTCAGGGAATCAGCCCATCGTGTCGTCGAAACATTTCGCTCCGGTCCACAATGGATTTCAATAACCAGTGCCGACTGGTGAAAACAGGCCACTTTCGGCCCATGGCGATCTGCCGGGCAATGGCCGACACTGCGAGAGCACGGGCATTGTGCTGCCGGGCAGGGAGGTGTCATGAAGATCCAGACCCGACCTCTGTCGGAAAACCGGGAAGCCAGACGTGTCGCGGTCGCGAGTGCGATCGGCACGACGATCGAGTGGTACGACTTCTTCATCTACGGGACGGCCGCGGCGCTGGTGTTCGCGCCGCAGTTCTTCCCGCAGGTCTCGGAGCTGGAGGGGACGCTGGCGTCGTTCGCGACGTTCGCGATCGGGTTCATCGCCCGTCCGCTCGGCGGAATCGTGATGGGGCATTTCGGTGACCGGATCGGCCGGAAATCGATGTTGGTCTGGTCCTTGATGCTGATGGGAATCGGCACCGTGGTGATCGGGCTGTTGCCGACGCACGCGCAAATCGGTGTCTGGGCGCCGATCCTGCTCGTGCTCATGCGCTGTGTGCAGGGCTTCGGGCTCGGTGGTGAATGGGGCGGCGCGGTGCTGATGTCCGTCGAGCACGCGCCGCGCGAACGCCGCGGGTTCTTCGGTGGTTTTGTGGCCTTCGGGCTGCCGACCGGCATCATTCTGTCGAATGTGGTGTTCCTGATCGTCACCGGCGTGACGACCGGGTCGCAGTTCGCCGAATGGGCGTGGCGGATCCCGTTCCTGTTCGGCGCGGTATTGGTGGTCGTCGGGTTGTTCATCCGATTGCGGATCGCCGAAAGCCCGGTGTTCCAGCAGATGGAGCAACCCCGCCGGGTGCCGGCGGTCGACGTGCTGCGGGCGGAGTGGCGGAAGGTGTTGCTGGCGGCGGGAAGTTATGTCGGCATGAGCGGGATGGGGTACATCGTCATCGTTTACTTCGTGTCGTACGCCAACCGTCAACTCGGTATTTCGACCCCGACCGTGCTGACGATGCTCATCATGGCGTCCGTCGTGTTCGCCATCGGCGTGGTGGTGTTCGCGAGACTGTCCGACCGGTGGGGCAGACGGCGCGTGATGATCTGGGGCTGCGTCGGGCACGCGGCGTGGTCGCTGGTGCTCTTCCCGTTGGCCGACACCAAGTCGGTGCCGCTGATCGCGATCGACCTGATCATGATCCTGGCCCTGCAGTCGGCGTACATCGGCCCGCAGCCCGCGATGTTCGCGGAGTTGTTCCCCACCGAACTGCGCTACAGCGGCACATCGCTGAGCCTGACCCTCGGCACGATCCTGGGAGGCGCGGTGACGCCGCTGGTCGCCACTGCGCTTTACGGCGCCACGGGTACTTCCTGGTCGGTCACGGCCTATGTGGTGCTGATCTCGTTGATCACGGTTGTCTGCCAGTTGGCCCTGAAGGAGACGTACCACAAGGACTTGACCGCGTAGCTCCCCATGCCCTCGTGAGTGTTTATCCGTGTTCTAACACCGACAAACACTCACGAGGTCTGTGGTGCAAGCGGAATTTTCCGGTTGTCCGTACCCGCGCGGCTCGCCAGTGTTCTGGCCATGACACCAGAAATCTCCCAGCGACGGATGCCAGGGATGCTCAAGCTGACCCTCGGCGTCCTGGTCTTCCAGGTGCTCGCCAACGGGTTCATCGGATTCCTGATCATCGACGAGATCAGCCGACGGTCGAGTCACGGCGCGCGCACGCCGAACGCGGGCCTGTTGTACTTCGTCGGGTTCCTGTCCATCGCGATCGCGTTGACACTGCTGGCCTGCGTGCTGCTGGCCGCGACGCGGCAGTCCTGGATCCGGCCGACGATCATCGGGATCGAAGTGCTCGGCCTGATCAGCGGGGTGATCAACCTGTTCAGCGGTCAGGTGACCGCGTTCGCGGGCATCGGGCTGGCGATCGGCGTGCTCGCCATGGTCAACCGCGAGGACGTCCGCGATTTCTTCTCGTGAGTGGTTATCAGGGTTAGAACCCCGACAACCACTCACGAGGGGAGGGGAGGTCAGCCGACGGGGAGTTCGCTCATCGCGTGCTTGACCAGCCTGATCAACGCCAGCTTCGCCGAGTCGCGCTTCCGCGCGTCACACATGACGATCGGCACGTGGGACGGCACCGCCAGGGCCGCCCGGATCTCGTCCTCTTCGTACCGCTGGGCGTCGTCGAAGCAGTTCACCGCGACGATGAACGGGATCTTGCGGCGCTCGAAGAAGTCGATCGCCGCGAAGCTGGTGTCCAGCCGCCGCGTGTCGACCAGCACGACGCAGCCGATCGCGCCGCGGGCCAGTTCGTCCCACATGAACCAGAACCGGTCCTGTCCGGGCGTGCCGAACAGGTACAGCACGTGCTTGGGCGAGATGGTGATCCGGCCGAAGTCCAGCGCCACTGTCGTGGTGGTCTTGCGTTCGACGCCCGCGAGGTCGTCTATCCCGTCGCTGGCCTCGGTCAGCAGTTCCTCCGTGGTCAACGGGGGGATTTCGCTGACCGAGCCGACCATCGTGGTTTTCCCGACACCGAAGCCGCCTGCCACGATGATCTTGACCGGCGTGGGGATCGTGTCCGCGCCCTCGTCAAAACCGTCGTCAGAGCTTGGAGAGACCATCAAGTACCGCCTGTAGTAGTTCTCGGTTGGGCGCTTCGACCCGTTGCGCCGGGGATCGGACGATGACAACGCCGCGTTCGATGAGGTCACCGCACAGCACACGGATCACCCCGAGCGGGAGATTCATGTGCGCTGCCAGTTCGGCGACGGACAACGGCTTCTGGCACAGTCGCTTGATCTGCAGGTGTTCCGGGGTGAGCCCGCCGTCCGTCGTCTCGGCCGACCGCAACGTCATCACCTGGGTGGCCACGTCCAGGTTCGCGCCCGCCGACGCCGACGTCCGGCCAGCGGTGATCGCGTACGGGCGGACCAGCGGGCCCGCGGCCTCGTCATACCAACCGTCGTCCACTCCCTACGACCTTTCCGCGGTTTTCACGGTGTCCCGTGGCGCCGACGCGAGGTAGTCGCCGACCCGCTTGACCAGACGGTTCATCTCGTAGGCGATCATCTCGACGTCGACGGTCTCCTCGGCGAGGACGGCGAGGCACGCGCCACGGCCCGCGGCGGACACGAACAGGTAGCCGCGTTCCATCTCGATGAGGTTCTGCAGGACACCGCCGCGGTTGAAGTGCCTGCTCACGCCCTTGGCAAGGCTCTGCAGGCTGGACGCGATCGCCGACAGCTGGTCGGAGTCGTCCTTGCTCATCCCGGCCGATTTGCCCAGCAGCAGACCGTCCGCGGACAGGACGATGGCGTGCTGGGTGCCGACGACACGACTGACGATGTCGTCGAGCAGCCAGTTCAGGTCGGTTTTCTGGTTCATTGGAAAGTTTCCCCTGCTGGAGTGCGGTGGATCAGTCTTGTGTGACATCGGATTCGCGACCGCGCTGGGTGCCCTTGTGGAACGCCGACAACGTCCTCGGCTGGCCGTATTCCGGAGCCTCGTCAGCTGCCTGCCCGAGGTTCTCGCCGGTCTCCACCGGATCGTCACGCAGCTGGGACACGAGGTTCTGCTGCGGCCGTCGCTGGGGTAACGGCGCGCGACCGGTGTCCTTGGCCGCTTTCTCCTGCTCGGCAACGGGTTGCGCCTCGGCCGGGGCGGGTGCGGGCCGGGGCCGTGGGGCGTCCGCGCGGCGAGGCGCGGACCCGTTGGACCGGGCCTCGTCACGGGGTTCCGGCCACGGGCCCGGGGCCGGGGGGAGTGCGGGCGCTGCGGGGGCTGGCGCCGCCGGCGCCGGTTCGCTCACCACCATGGGGTCCTCGGCTTGTCCGTCGGTGACAAGGATCTGCTGGGGAATCAGCACGGTCGCCCGCGTGCCGCCGTAGCGGGACGGGTCGAAGGTGACCGTGATGTCGAGCCTGGACGCGATCCGGGCGACCACGAACAGACCGAGGCTGGTGTCCGCACGCAACGCCATGGCGTCGAACTCCGGTGCCTCGTTCATCATCTTGTTGGCCCATTCGCGGACCGCGTCCTTCATGCCGAGCCCCTGGTCGGAGATCTCGACGACCACGCCGCGGGCCACCGCCGTGGCACTGACCTCGACCTGGGAGCCGGGCGGCGAGAACGAGGTGCCGTTGTCGACCAGCTCGGCGACCAGGTGAATGGTGTCCGCGACGGCCGAACCGGCGATCGAGACGTCCGGGATGCCCTCGACCCTGACCCGGGAGTACTGCTCGGTCTCGGACACCGCGGCACGCAGGACTTCCAGCAGCGGCACGGGATTGCGCCACCGGCGGCCCGGCTGCTTGCCGCCCAGGATGATCAGGTTCTCGGTGGTCCGCCGGGCCCGGGTGGCCAGGTGGTCGAGCTGGAACAGCGACGCGAGCTGCGCGGAGTCCTCCTCGCGCTTCTCCATCTCGTCGAGGATCTGCAGCTGACGGTGCACCAGGACCTGGTTGCGGTGCGCGATACCGAGGAACACGTTGTGCACGCCGCTGCGGGCCTTCGCCTCACTGACAGCAGCGTTCACGGCGGTCAGCTGGGCGATGTTCAGCGCCTCGGCCACCTGTCCGATCTCGTCACGGCCGTGGTCGAGGCGTGGCATCGCTTCGTTCACGTCGACGTGGTCGCCGCCCTTGATGCGTTCCACGATGTCCGGCAGCCGGTTGCGGGCGAGGTCGAGCGAGTCGTCACGCAGCCGTGCCAGCCGTGTCATCAGCGCGCGGTCGACGAGCGAGCGGGACACCCGCACGGCGACGATGATCGCGGCGAGCGAAGCGAGCAGCGCGAAGACACTGCCGATGATGGCGTTGCGCAGCTGTGCGTCACCGGACTCGAGCGCGGCCGCCGAGACCTTGTCGGCCTGGTTGATGGCGATGGCGTTGAGGCTCTGGGCGACCTCGTTCGTCGCCTTCTGCCAGTCGGCCTCGGTCACCGGCACGGTGCCCAGCTCACGGCTGGTCCAGGGGCCACGCTTGACCAGCGCGTCTTCCGCGGTCGTGAGCCGCTTCCAGGCGTCGCTGGCGGTCAGGGCCTCGTACGCGGCACGGATCTCGGGATCGAGGAAGGGCGCGATCTTGGTCAGTTCGGTGCGGTAGAAGCCGCGCAGCTGGGTGAACTGGACGAAGTCGTCGGGCGCGAACGCCCTGGCCGCGAACGCCGTCGTGACAAGCGATGTCTCGCGCGACATCAGGTCACCGGCGCGGAAGACCGAGGTCGCGGTGATGCCGCCCAGCGCGGCGTCGGCGTCCGGCACGATGTGGGCCTGGGTGTCGAACAGGCTCGTCGCGGTGTCCAGCACCTCGTTGAAGTAACCGTTGACCTGCGCGCGGTTGATGCTCCGGAAGGCGATCTGCGAACGCAGCACCGGCAGCTGGTCGAACTGGCCCTTCAGCGTGTTGACCTTGGTGGCGATCTCGTCGGGTGCCGTGGAGATGGTCGCGTCGAAAGCGGTCCGCAGCGCCACGAGCTTCTCGTCCGTCGCTCTTTGCTGTGCCTGCAACTCGGTCTGGCCCAGCGAGGGATTGTCGAGGTACTGCAGGGCGAGCTGACGTTCCTGCTGGAACGCGGCCAGCGCGGTGGCGGCGGGGATCGACACCTCACGCACCGACGCGGCGACCAGCCGGACATAAACGCCGTTGATCACGAAGTACGACGACACGGCGATCCACAAGACCAGCAGTGTCACGCTGGGAATGAGAACGGTCCTGGTCAGCCTTTTGCGAATCGACTTGTCGTACGGCTTTCCGGACTCGTCTTGGGCGTCTGTGCGCTGCACGGTTCACGAACTCCTGAGTGGCAGTCGGTTGAAAGTGGCGACCCGGCCGAGGAGGCGGACACGACGATGGGACACAGCAGCAGCTGTACGCACCAGTCCTTGCCCCACTCTCCGGGTCACCGTGGAACCGATCATGGAGGTTTTATCATGAGCCATACGAAACGCGATGACTGCCGTCGCCGTTGCCCACCGGTCAGCCCGTCACCGAGTCACTGACCACTGCTTTTCCTTCACTGACACGAAATTCCGGCGTCCCCCTTGGACGGTCGGGAAAACGCGGCGGACCGTCCACACCGTCCGGCGTTGTCACCCGCTTGCCTTGTTGACAGCGGCCAGTCCAGTGTGGTCACGCGAATTCCGGTGCCGTGCAAGCGTTGTCCCAGGTCCCTGGCTCATGGACGGCGGAGGACGGGGTGAACCGCGGCGAAACGGCGGACGACTGTCACGTCAGACGCCGGCGCCACCGCGCGAAGGCGGTGACGAGGTCGGCTGGTGCGCCGGCGCGCAGCAGCCGAGGTGTCTGTTCGTCGATGTAGTGCCGGTAAAGCGGGACCAAGCCCCCTGCCAGCTGCGGTTTCATCTGCTCGGGATGCACCGGATGGCCCGCTCTGACCCGCGCCGCCAAGCGGACGAGCGATCCCGCGACGGGATCGGGCCGGTCCAGATACCAGGCGACCGCCTCGTCGTTGGTGGCGGCGCGCCCGGCGGTTCTTACGCTGGTGTAAAGAAAACGGACCGGGAACAGCACGGCCTTGGTGAACCACACCGGGTCCGCCAGGAGACGACGTGGTTCGCGGAACTCGGCGACCACCTCGTCGGTGGCCAGGACCGTGACGGCGAACCGGGCGCTCTCCAGCGACAACTCCTCGGCCGCCGGGCGGGCCACCTGCCGCGCGACGTCGTCGCCGAGCAGGAGCACGCCGTGGTCGGCGAGTTCCAAGCGGTCGAGTGCGGGGAAACGCCCGTCGTCGCGGCCGTCGCGCAGCGCGGGCAGCGACGCCCAGAATGTGGACAGCTTGCGGTGCAGGTCGCTTCGCCCACGCAGGCTTTCGCCGACGCTTGCGAAGGTGCCGCTGTCGCCGTCACGGGCGTCGGTCAGGACGACGGCAAGGTCGATGTCGCTGACAGCCGGGGCGTAGCCGCCGTACGCGAGGCTGCCCAGAAGATAGGCGGCGGCCAAGCGTTCGGCGAAGACGTCCTGGTAGGCGCGGGCGCATTCAGTGGCGACGGCGCGTGCTGCGGTGACGGGGTCGGTGGCTGGATTGGTCGTGGTCATGCGGTGGCGACGAGGGTGTCCCGCCGGGCGCACTCGGCGATCCGGTCGGAGACCACGCCGATCACCTGCCATGCCCGGTCCAGCAAGGTGATGAGGTCGTCCGCGGCCCAGTCGGAGCGTTGCCGCAGCAGCCGGTAGCCCATCTCCAGGTGCTCGGCGTCGGCTTCGTCGTGCAGCGTGAAGTACGGGTCGTCGGGGAAGGCGCGGGTGCCTGCCTGGCTGAGGACGAGGCTGCCCGCTTCGAGCGCCAGGTGAGCCAGAACGGCGCGCTGAACCCCTGGCAGGACAGCGAACTGGTCGACGAACCACGAAGCGCCCGCCTCGATGATGGGGTCCCAGACCAGCCGCTGGTCCCCCGCACGGCTGCGCGCCAGGATCGCGTCGTGACCGACTTCCTCCTGCTGGTGCTCCAGCGCCAGCAGGCGCAGGTCCGGGTCGGTCTCGAAGGTGACCCGCGCGCTGATCATCCGCTGGAAGGCGTTCGACCAGGGCTGAAGGTACGTCAGGACGGCCCGCTTCGTCTCGGTGGCGGTGTTCTCGCCGGCCAGCAGCCGGATCAGGTCCGACGACTCGTACTCCCGTTGCCGCTGCTCGTTGTGGCGGGCGATGCGTTCCACATCCTGGTCGCTCACGATGGGCTCCTCTCGGTCACGCGATACAACATCAACAGTGCGGACAGGGTGCGGGGCAGGCTGCTCGTAGACCGGAAACCGGAAGTAGGTGGTGATGTCCGCCCGCCTGCCCGCGGCGCGGTAGCTGACCAGGTTCAGCAAGCCCCGGCTGTGTTCCAGCGGTACCGGCGACAACGCGGCGGCCAGCGCGTGCAGCCGGCCGGGGTCCACCCCCTCGCCGCGCAACAGCGCCGCGGTGCGGTCCACGGCCTCCCGATCGCTGGACGCCAGGTCGGCCAGCCGGAGGTAGCTGGTGCTCTCCGCGACTTGGTCCAGACCGGAACGGAACGCCAGGCAGCTCAGCGCGGCTTCGCCGGCGTCGGTACGAACGCCTGCCAGTGTCCGGTAGGCAGCCAACGCCGCTTCGGCGTCGTGGCGTGACGCCACCGAGGCGATGCGGTTCATCTCGTCGATGCCGGCGCCGTGGTTGCGATAGTAGATCTTGACACGGGCCTCAGCCTGGTCGGCCCGGTCCACCGCGAAGAACTCGATTTCCCTTGTGCCGTCGGCATTCTCGATCCGGCTGCGGGCGTCGTCCCAGGCCGCGGCCATGCCCAGCTGGGCCATCGCCTCGGCCACCGCGGCATAGCGCTGCGGCAGCGGCCATTCGTACAGCCCGAAGTATGTCTTGTGGACCACTCGTGCGGGCGCACGCCAGGCGACCGAGTGCCACAGCGGCGCGGCGGACGGCCGACCGGCTTGCAGCGTAAAGATTTCATGAATCCGGCGCAACCGGCCGGTGTCGCCGGGACTCACGGGCGAGACCACCGTGTGGTCGTCGCCGAAGCAGTCGAACAGCAGTCGCAGCTCCGGATGCCGCCCGGACCAGTTCACCGACATCTCGGCGGGGAACCCGTCGTCCGCCACATAGGACGGCGAAGTGGGCGCGGTCCCGATCGGCTCGGCCGTCCACGCGGGAAGCACGGCTCGCAGCATCCGGGTCGTCCGGATCGACTGGTCAACCGGGACTTGGAGTGCCGCACACGCCGTTGCCCATAGTCCGCACAGAAAGTCACCGAACGGTCGACCCTGTGCGGGATAGTTTTCCCCGGTATAACCAGGTAACCACAGTGATCGACTGGCCACCAGCGGAGGTTATCAGCCGATTCGGCGTTCGACGATCTAGCTGTACCCGGGTGGTCCAACCAATTGCGCCATCCGGGTTTCCCGTTGTCCGCAACGGACACGCAGCGGCACGGCGCCCCGCTCGGCCGATCTGTCCATATACACCAGAACCCTCCCGGGCGAAAGCCGGGTGACGCCGCTACGGGTGAAGCTCGTACGTCATCTCCACGCCTTCCAGCTCCACTCCGTCAGGTAGCGGAACCCATGTCCGGCGTGTTTCGGCGAAGCCGTAGGCGCGATAGAGCGGTACGCCCGGCAGCGTGGCCATCAGTGACAACGAGCGGAATCCCTGGGCATAGGCGGCTTGCGCGCACTTGTCAAGGATTGTTCTGGCGAGCCCTCGCCGAGTCCAGTCCTTGCGCACGAACATCGCGCGCACTCGTGCGGGCTCGGTGCCGGGGTCGAGCAGGCGGCCGTCGTCGTCCCTGGCGCCCGACCCGGTGTAAAGCTTGTTGCGCTTGCTCCAACCTCCACACGCGACGATCTCGCCGTCGGCTTCGTGCACGTAGTACGTGCCGTCCTCGATCAGCGTGATGTCCGGTTCAGTGAGGTAGGTCACGGCGCTGGCGGCCTGGTGTTCGGTGTAGAAGAGCGGGAACAACTCGGTGGCCGAGGCACGCATCAGCGCGCCGATCCCCGGGACATCGTCGATGACTGCCAGACGCACAGGTGGAGAAGATGCCAGATCCGGGCGTGCCCACGTCGTCCGGGTCCTCGTGAGCGTTTATCCGTGTTCTAACCCTGATAAACACTCACGAGGGGGTGGTTGCGTTCCACGCTAGGATGGCGTTGTTCTGGGGGGAGCAAGGGGAACATCATCTTGTCTCGAAGACTCGCGGCACTCGCATGCGCTCTTCTTCTCGCAGCACCGATGTCGGCGGCCCCACTGCCGGCCGCGGCGAGCGGAGTCAGCCAGTCCACCGCGCTCGTCGGTGTGCAGCAGGTGCTCTACCGCGGTGGAACGGCCGGCTACGGGTGCTTCCGGATCCCGGTCCTGGCCAGGACCACCGCCGGAACACTGCTGGCCTTCGCCGAAGCCCGCAAGTCGCCGTCGTGCGCCGACCGCGGCGACATCGACCTCGTGGTCCGCCGGTCCACGAACGACGGCCGGACGTGGGGCCCGATCCGGGTGGTGACGTCGGGCTCGCCGGCCGATCCGGACGCGCCGTTCACCCGTGGCAACGCGGTTCCGGTGGTGGACAGGCAAACCGGGAAGATCAACCTGGTCACCACGTCCAACGAGGCCACCCCGACCGGCAAACGCCTGCCGTGGATCCAGCAGAGCTCGGACGACGGCCTCACGTGGACCACGCCGAGGCCGCTGGGGGTGACCTTCGACGGCACGAACAACGGCTGGTTCGCCACCGGTCCCGCGCATGGCATCCAGCTGAGGAGCGGCCGCCTTATCGTTGGTGCGCACCAGAAGCCGACGCCGACGACCGTCCTCGCGGGAGTGCTGTACAGCGATGACCACGGTGAGACGTGGCACGCCAGCCAGGTCCCCAATTCCTATGTGGCCGGTCAGGTCAGTCCCGGTGAGATCGCGGTCGCGGAACTGCCCGATGGTTCGCTGTACGCGGCCGCCCGCAACGAGATCGACGACGGGCATCACCGGGCCAAGGCCGTGAGCACGGACGGCGGGACCACTTTCCCGGCGTTCACGCCGGTTCCGTCGCTGGTGTCGCCGACCGTGCAGGGGTCGATCCTGGCGTTGGGCGATGTCCTGATCTTCTCCGGGCCGTCCGACCCGAACGACCGGGAACAGCTGAAGATCCGCTATTCCCGTGACCGCGGCACCACGTGGTCGGGCGCGTCGAACGGGCTGGTCACCACCGAGCGCTCGGGCTACTCGGACCTCGCGGAGCTCACCGGGGGCGAGATCGGTGTCGTCTACGAGGGTGGCGTGTCCTTCTCCGCGGACGAGATCCGGTTCACCAGGTTCACACCCGGCCAGCTCGGACTGCCCGGCGTCGCCCCCGGCACGCCGTCGCCGCAGCCTTCGACACCGGCCGGGCCCACCACGCCGGACAGCACACTCGAGGCGAACGACGCGTACCTGCGGGGCAACGCGACCTTGAACGACGGGCTGTTGCTGGACGGCAACGGCGACTACGCGGAGGTTCCGTACACACGCACGATCAACCCGGGTGCGGGCGATTTCACCATCAGCACACGGTTCCGGTACTCGGCGACGTCCACGAGCCCGCAGCAGGTGTTGTTCTGGGGATATGGGGTCGGCGCCGACGTCCCGCAGGTGTGGCTCCGCGTCCGGCCGGGCGAGGATCAGGTCGCCGCGTGGGTCGAGGGCAAGGACGGCCACGCGTACGTGACGTTGGCTGATCCCGGCGCGAGCGCCGCGTTCGGCGACGGGGCGTGGCACGAGTTGACGCTCAGCAGGACCGGCTCCCGGGTCGACCTCAAGGTCGACGACCTGACCGCACAGGGGACTGGTGTGGCAGGCGCGGTG
The DNA here is from genome assembly GCF_013280595.1 of Kibdelosporangium persicum. Taxonomy (GTDB): domain Bacteria; phylum Actinomycetota; class Actinomycetes; order Mycobacteriales; family Pseudonocardiaceae; genus Kibdelosporangium; species Kibdelosporangium persicum. The sequence goes on along the minus strand of NZ_JAAATY010000005.1, from coordinate 193,273 downwards.
TCGACGGGCGTGACCGGTCTGCGGCTCGGCGCGAAGCTGGACGGCTCCGACGCGTACACCGGCCGGATCGGGCAGTTCCAGCTGACCCGGCAGGGCGTGCCGAGCCTGAACCTGGCCTTCAAAACCGTGGACGGTGCCGTGGTCCCGGCCCGGGCCACCGCGCCGATCAGCGACGACGTCTCCGGGCACTGCGCGGCCGGTCGCCTGCTCGGTGGCAAGCAGTCGCCGGTCGCGGGGCGTGCGTCCAACAGCGTCGCGCTGCCCGTGAACGCTTCGCATCCTGGCGTCGAGACACCGTTCTCCCCAACGCTGGACCTCGGTTCCGGTGACTTCACGATGGCGTTGTGGTTCCGGTATTCCGGCACGTCCAACCAAGCGTTGGTGTGGGCCTACGGGACCACTTCCGGTAAGCGGGCGGTGTGGGTGCGGGCACAGCCGAGCCAGGACCGCCTGTACGCCTGGGTGGAGACGGACACCGGCCGAGTCTCGGTTCCGTTGGTGGACAACACAAGCCGCGTGGCATTCGGTGACAACCAATGGCACCTGATGGCGTTGACGCGGACCGGGGACCAGGTACAGCTGAGTGTCGACGGCGGTGCCCCCGCCACGGCGACGGGCCTGACCGGCTCGGTCAGTGCCGATCAGGCCGACGCCATCAAGGGCCTGCGGGTCGGGTCCAAGATGGACGGAACCGACGTGATGCAGGGTGCGCTCGACGACTTCCGGTTGTACCGGCGGGCGTTGACCGGTGCCGAACTCACGCAGGCCGCCACCGGAAGATTCCCCGCCGAACTGCCCGCGTTGTGGTGGACGTTCGAAGGCCAGTACACGCAGGCACATGACGTCGTCCAGCCGATCACCGGGCCGCAGACCTCTGACGCCTCCGTGCACTGCGCGCACGCGGCCGTGTCCGGAACTCCGGCCGTGGTCGCCGGAAAGGCCGGAAACGCGGTCCAGTTCGACGGTGTGGACGACGTCGTCTACATGCCGTACAAGCCGACTGTCGCTTTGGGCGACAAGGACTTCAAGGTGTCGACCTGGCTGCGGTACACCGGAACCGCGGACCAGGTGGTGTTCTGGGCGTACGGTTCGGGCGCGACCGAACGAGGTCTGTGGATGCGCGGTCAGCCAAGCAAGGACCGGCTACTGGTGTACCTGCAGACGGACACCGGTGCTTTCGAAACCGCGGCCGTGGACGCCTCCGCCGCCGCCGGATTCAACGACGGCGCCTGGCATTTTGTCGAGGCTTCGCGGGAGGCCGGGGTTCTGTCACTGACCGTGGACGGCGTCCGCTTGGGAAGCACGACGGTCAGCGGTTCGGCGACGTACGGTGACACGTTCGCGGTCGACGGATTCCGGTTGGGGTCCAAACCCGACGGGACCAACCGTCTCACCGGGACACTGGACGAGTTCCAGATCCACCGCGGCGCGGCGCTGGCGGCTCACCTGCCGTTCAACGCCGCGTCGTAGTCAAGTCACATCCTCGCTGACACCAGCGGGGTGTAGCCGGCGGACTGGCCGGTCCGGTTGGGGTGGTAGGACTCCTCGATCGGGTTGGACAGTCCGTTGAGCCACTCGGTGTCGTCGCACACGGCATGACCCGTGAACGAGGAACGCGGGTCGACGAAGGTGAAGCCGTGTGCGGCGGCCCGTGCGGAGATCACGCCGGCGAGCAGGTCCGCGCTCTTGTTCAGCTCGGCCTGCTCGCCGGGGCTGATCCTGGCCAGCGCGTTGCACTCCTCGCCGTTGAAGATCCGCGGATAGCCGACCACGATCACCCGCGCGTTCGGTGCCTTGGCGCGAATCGCGCTGTAGAGGCTGTCGAGCCGGCCCGGGATCGTGGTGCGGATGGTGTTGTTCGCGTTGGTGATTTCCGTGGTGCAGGTGTATGGCCACGGTTTGGCGCACTGCGTGATGACGGAGCTGAACCCGGCGTCGTTCCCGCCCGCTGACACCGTTACATACGTGGTGCCGGAGTTGAGGCTGCCGAGTTGGTTGTTCTGGACGTCGGCGATCCGCGCGCCCGAGCACGCCGCGAACGTCAACGTCGAACTGGTCCGCTGTGCGACGAGCGCAGGGTAGGCATAGGGAGAACGCAGGCAGGAACCGCTGTCGGAGTAGTAGCTACGTGAGCCGACCCCGGACGAATACGAGTCGCCGAGGGCGCTGTACGCGCCCTCGGCGGCTTCCGCGGTATGAACGCCGACCAGGCCCAAAAGCGCGGTCAGCACGGACAGCAGGGATAACCGGCGCATGGGACCCTCCAGGCGTCGATGCAGGGACTCCCAGCGTCGCCGTCCCCGGCCGATTCCTCAATGGACCGAACAGGTGAACGTCTCGACTGCTGTCCGTGTTGTTCGTGACTTATTGCCGAGTGAGGAACTCGCCCGGCCGCAGCGCCCGGGCGACGATCCGCGTGTCGCCGACCGAACCGTAGAACCCGTGGCCGTACCGCAACGCGAACTGGGTCGCCCCGATCACGAACGGTTTGCCGAGCGTGCTGATCCCGGTCGATTCAGCGGCGGCGTTACGGGCGATCTTCGCGCCGTCCACGTACATCACCGTGCGCCTGCCGTCGTTGACGACCGCGACGTGCGTCCACCGTCCGATCGGGATGGCGTGACTCCACGACGTCGGGTCGTCGTCGACCGGCACCGGATAGACCACGAACTGCAGGAACCGTTCACCGGAGACGTTCAGGCTGCAGGTCGGCTCCTCCGGCGACCAGCCGCTGGACTTGCCCGCGTCGCCGCTGCGTCCTTCCCAGCTCAGGATGCCCATGAACGCGTGGTCGCCCTCGAAGGGCGCGGGCAGCCTGATGAACGTCTCGATGGTGTAGCCGGACTCGAACCGCATGCTGTTGATCGGGGCGGTGTTCCCGGCCCGCAGGATCGCGCCGCGGTCGGGTTGCTTGCCGCCTGCGAACGTCAGGCTGGCGTGTGCGGGCTGGTTGTCGTGGTGGTCTTGCGACCACGTCAGCACATCCGGCGTGCTTGAGTGTAGATATTGGACGGTCAGGTCGTTGCCGTTGCCCGTCAGGTCACGGGCGACGCTGCCCGGCTTGACGGCTTTGCCGTCGGACAGGCCTTCGGCGTCGAACCGCCAGTACGCCACGGTTCCGCGCACCAGCACCGCGCTCGCCGGGCGCGGCCGGGGCAGGACCGGCGGGGCGAAGCCGGCGAATCGCCGCCGGAAGTCGATCTCGACGCTGAACCGGTCGGCGTCGCCGGTCAACGCCGAGTTCTCGGTCTCCAACGGCGTGCGGTCCCGGCGCCCGAGCAGCCATGGCGAGAACGTCTCGACGTCGATGACGTTGCGGACCATGTCGAAGGTGTAGAACCGGATCATGCCCGCGCCACCGTAGTACCGGTCCTGGTAGTTGGTGAGGTGCAGGTGCACGGGATTGCCGTGGTCGTTGGTCAGCGTCGTGCGGCCGGACGGCCAGTAGTGCCCGTTCAACGTCAGGAAGATCTGGTCGTTGCGGCGGATCAACTTGTCCCACAGCCCTTGCCCGTACTGGGACAGCACGGCCTGCGATCCGCCGTCGGCGGTCACCAGCTCATGAGTGGTCAGGATCGTCGGCAGGTTCTTGTGCCGGTCGAGAACCTGTTGCGCCCACTGGAATCCGGCCGCTGACAGCCGCCAGTCCAACGCGAGCAACAGCCATTGCCGCCCGCCCGCCGAGATGGTGTGGAAGCTGTTGTACCCGTCGGGGGAGGAGCCGCCGTAGGTCCGCATCCGCCTGAACCGCTGCGGGCCGAAGGTGGACAGGTAGGGCGTGGGCCCGCGCTGATCGTCCGTTCTGCCCGGCACGTCGTGGTTGCCCGCCAGCACGCTGTAGGGCAAGGCGCCGTCGATGGTCCGGAAGACGTCGTCCGCGGTGCGCATCTCCCGTTCGGTGCCGTGTTCGGTCACGTCGCCGAGATGGGCGAGGAAGACGATGTTCGCCTCCCGGCGGCGCTGGACCAGCGCGCGCAGGCTCTCGCGGACCGGCTCCGGGTCCGAGCCGCCCTCGTCGAGCAGGTACTGGGTGTCCGGCATGACCGCGATGGTGAACCGGGTGCCGGTCCGGTTCTGGTCGGCGGCGGCTTCCGAAGTGGACAGACCAGCCACCACCGGCGCGGCGAACGCGGCCTGCAAGAGGGTGCGACGACCCAAGTTCTCAGTCATTTCTGAACAGCTCCCGGTCGGCCGGACTCGACTACGAAGGACGCATAGGTGGACTCAGGCGAGTCCCTGCGGCTGACGGTGGTGACGACGCGCAGATCCGCGGTCATCCGGTCGTTGCGGACCTCGCAACGGAAGTAGCCGCGGCGGTCACCGTCGAAGAACTTGATGTGCGGGTTGTACTTGATCATCGGGCCGTAGTACGGGCCGTACACCTGACCGTCCCCATTGGACGAGATCGACGTGCCGACGAACTCGGTCGCGACAACGGGGGAGTCCGGCCGGTCGAAGTCCCTGTGGATGTCGTTGACGAACGTCGAGTGCCAGTCCCCGGTCACCACAACGGGATTGCTGACCCGGCTGTTGACCCAGGCGTCCGTCAGGCGGTTGCGCGCGGCGGGGTAACCGTCCCACGCGTCGTGCCAGAGCTTGTCGCCACTGGCGCCGTCGTGGTCGAGCCTGCCCACCATCACGTTGCTGCCCAGGATGTTCCAGCGGGCCTTGGAGGCGGCCAGTCCGCTGTAGAGCCATTTCTCCTGAGGGAAGCCCAACATGGTGACGTCAGGGGCGTAACCACCGGTGCACGCGTCGGCCTCACCCCAGCCGCACGGCGGAACACTGCGGTACTGCCGCCCGTCGAGCAGATCGAGCTGCACGAGCCTGCCCCAGTGCGTCCGCCGGTAGATGTGCGAACGCAGCCGGACCGGCTGGTGCTCGTACCAGGCCTGGTAGGCCGCGGCACGCAGGCCGGTGATGTCGCCGGCGTGCTCCTGCTTCGTGCCCGCGTAGTCGTTCTTCACCTCGTGGTCGTCCCAGGTGACCAGCCAGGGGAACCGGGCGTGCGCGGCTTGCAGATCCAGGTCGCTCTTGAACAAGGCGTACTGCATCCGCCAGCGTTCGAGGTCCTGGGGCGCCTTGCGGAGCGTGTCCGGTGTGCTGGTCTTCCGGTAGCCACCGTCCGCCGGGATTCCGCCTTCGTAGACGTAGTCGCCCAGGTGCACGACCAGATCGAGGTCGTCACGAGCCATGTGCTGGTACGACGGGTAGTAACCGCTGGTCCAGTCCTGACAGGACGCGAAGGCGAACGCCAGTTTCCCGCCGGGCCGGTGTTCCGGCGGCGTGGTCCGGGTCCGGCCGGTCGCGGAGACCTCCTGGCGGTAACGGAAGCGGTAGAACCACTCACGGTCCGGCGCGAGGCCGTCGACTTCGACGTGCACCGAGTGCGCCAGTTCGGGCAGTGCCCACGCGGTGCCGTGCGCGACGATCCGGCGGAACCGCTCGTCCGTGGCGACCTGCCACTCCACCGGAACCTTGGTACGCGGCATGCCACCGCCGGGCAGGAACGGCTCGGGCACGAGCCGCGTCCACAGGACGACCCCGGTGGACGTGGGGTCTCCGCTCGCGACACCGAGCGTGAACGGGTAGCCACCCGGCTTGGGTGAAGCGGCGGCGGAATGCGCGGGTACCTGGGCGATGGCGGCGGCGCCGGCGAGGGCCAGGAATCTTCGCCGGGCGAGTGATGTGGTCACCGGCACTGTCTAGCCGGTGTTGCTTGCTGGTAGATGAACCTTCGACGTCCGTTCTCAGAAGGACGGCGGTCATCAGGCTGCGGCGTGGTGACCCCGCCGGCCCGTGACCACCACGGCGTTCACCGGTTCCCGGCCGCGTGGGCGACGGTGCCGAGGGCGTCCGTGAGCGCGGCGGCGGGATCGGCCGGAGCGGTGCGAGTTCGCCAGGCGATGTAGCCGTCCGGGCGGACCAGTGTGGCGCCGTCGTCGGCGACGCCGTACGCGTCGCGGAACGCGTCCGGTTCCAGCGGGTCGGCGTCGGTGCCGATGTGCACGAACGTGGCGGCCAGGCCCAGTTCGGCGGTGGCGTGCGCGAGAGCGGCCGACCATTCGCCGTCCTGTGACAGGAGCACCCAGTCGTGCCCGAACAGGTCCAACATGGATCGCTCGGCGCCGTTGGCGCGCACACGAACGTGCGGCGCGCGGGTTCCGGGCTGTCCGGCCCAGAGCTCCGGGCGCCGCGCGGGTGGCAGTTCGCCGGACGCACCGAGCACGGCGGCGGAACGGTAGATCTGGCCGAGTTCCATGGCTTGCTCGTCGATGATCTGGACATCGGACGTCGGGGTCCGGATGTGCGCCTTGTAGTCGGCGCGGGCGAAGATCTGCTCGTGCCGCAACCAGGCGACGGGTCGGCGTTCGGCGTCGTAGCTGTCCAGAAGGTCTGGTGTGGACTGTCCGGAAAGGACGGCCGCGAGCTTCCAGGCGACGTTGTGCGCGTCCTCGATGCCGGTGTTGGCGCCGTATCCACCGCGGTTGGGCGGAAGCTGGTGCGCGGCGTCGCCGGCGAGGAACACCCTGCCGGAGGAGAATCGGTCCGCGATCGACGCGGCCAGCTCCCAGCGTCCGGTGGTGATGAGCTCGACCGGTAGATCCGGCAGTCCGGTCGCCTGTCGCACGAGCGTGTACTGCTGCCGTTCGTCGAGGTCGACGTCGTCGGCCACCATCAGCACCCACCGCCCGTCGGAATAGGTGGTGAGAAACGCCTTCAGGTCCGGTTGCTCGATCTCGAACTGCACAACGCCCTGGTCGAGGTACTGCTCAAGAGGGGCGCGGAACAGGATACTGCGCTGCACGGACAACACGCCTCGCCCGTCGCGCCCGATTCCCAGCTTCTCCCGCACGAAGCTGCGAGCGCCGTCGGCAGCCACCAGGTACCGCGCGCGAAGACGGTACTCCTGCCCGCCGCGGACGCTGAGTGTCGCGGTCACGCAGTCGTCGTCCTGGGTGAACCCGGTCAGCTCGGTGTCCGGCCGCAGATCGGCCCCGAGTTCGACGGCCCGCTCACGCAGGATGGGCTCCAGCCGGTCCTGTGCGATGGCGGTCCCCCGCACCGGCGAATGTCCGGCTGTCGCCGCACGGTTGCCCGGCGTCCAGGGGTATTCCTCGTGCCAGTGGCCGGCCAGGCTTTCCACCCGTGCTCGGCGTGGCGGCCCTTCGTGCCGTGCCGGCGGCAACTCGATGCCCGCCGCTCGGAACAGTTCCACCGTCCTGGTCGTGTAGCCGATGGCCCTGGGGTGAAGCGAGCTGCCCGCGTGTTTTTCCACCACAACGGTGGGGACGCCGCGCCAGGCCAGGAACACGGCGGCGGACAGCCCCACGAGGCTGCCGCCGACGATCAGGACGGGAATCGGTTCGTCTTCGCTTGTCATGGTGATCGGCTCTTTCGGCAGGCGGGTGGTCGCGCCTCCAGAAAAACACAACTGAGTAAAAACTACAAGCGACTTAAGATTTTAATCCAGTAAGCGGTGGTGTTAGGGTGACGTCGTGAGTTCCTTGCCCGTCGGCCGCCGCGAACGCAAGAACGTCCAGACCAGGCAGGCGTTGGCCCGTGCCGCGCTGCGGCTGTTCCTGGAGCGGGGATACGACCAGGTCAGCGTCAAGGAGATCGCCGACGCCGTGGACATCTCCGTGCCGACGGTGTTCAAGCACGCGCCCGACGGCAAGGAGTCGTTGATCTTCGACGACGGCACCGAACGCCGGGAGAGCTTGCTCGCCGCAGTGCGCGAGCGTCCGGCAGGGCAGTCGGTGATGGCCGCCTTGCGACAGTTCATGGCCGGTCGCGGCCCGTTCGCCGCCGACCCGGCTCCCGAGTTCGCGAGCAAGACCGCGCTGATCATGAACACCCCGGCGTTGCGGGACTATTCACGCAAGCTCTGGATCCGCTGTGAGGGGCCGCTCGCCGAGGTGATCGCCGCGGAACTCGGCCGCCCCGCCGACGACATCACCGTGCGTGCCATTGCGCGCTATGTGCTGGAGATCCCTCAGTTCGTCGGCGCTGAGCCCGACCCGCGCGCCGCCCTCGACGCCATCTTCGACCTGCTGGAACACGGACTGTCCGGCGCGTGCTGACCGGCGTCGGCGGGCACTCACCAGGGCAGCCGCCGGCCGGAGACGACCTCCACGGAGATACGCAGGTAGAAATCCTCGGCGTCCGGATTCCACGGGCGTAGGCCCAACTGCCGGACCACCTCCACTTCCGCGGGGTCGGCGACCTTCATAGCGTGCCCGATCGCGACGACGCTCCATCCACTTCGGACACGGTCCTCGGTGAACTCGTCGGCCTCGAAGGCGACGACCTTCCCGGCGGCCGCGAGGGCCAGCCGGGTGTGCGCCGCCGTCCTGATGATCACCGAGCGCTCGTGCAGCGCGAAGGTGACCGGCTGCACGGCAGGCAGCGCGCGGTCGGTGTAGACCACCCGGCCGATCGGGACCTTGGCCAGCAGACGGAGGCACTCCGGCCCCGAGAGCAGTTCCAGTCCCGCGGAGTCCACGTGACGCAACCCCTCCCATCCTTCCCCTGGGTGAACCCGGCACCAGAAGCCGGCTGGGCCCGATCCTGCCTGGTCGATCGACGTGGCAACCGAGTCGAAAGTCCCTAATCGCCCCCGGCGCTGCCGTGTTGTCTCCGACATGTCCGGGGCTTCGCCCGGACGCGTGACAAACGTGGTTCCGCCGGCCCAGCCCCGGCTACTACCGTGGGCGGGTGACAATCCGGGTCTTCCTGCTCGACGACCACGAAGTCGTTCGCAAGGGTGTGGCCGCCCTGCTCGGTACCAATCCGGATATCAGCGTGGTCGGCGAGGCGTCGACCGTGGCGGAGGCGCTGGCGGCGGTGCCCGCGCTGAACCCGGATGTGGCCGTGCTGGACGTCCGCCTGCCCGATGGCGACGGCGTCCAGGTGTGCCGTGACCTGCGGGCCGAAATGCCCGATCTGAGGTGCCTGATGCTGACCTCGTACTCCGACGACGAGGCCTTGTTCGAGTCGGTCATGGCAGGCGCCGCGGGCTACGTGCTCAAGGAAGTGCGTGGCGGCGATCTGGTCAGGGCCATCCGGACGGTGGCGCAGGGCGGCACGCTGCTCGACGCCACAGCGACCACGCAGGTGCTGACGCGGCTGCGCCGGGGCCCGACCGACAAACTTGCCGACCTCACAGAGCAGGAGCGCAAGGTGCTCGAGCTGATCGGCGAGGGGCTGACCAACCGGCAGATCGCCGAGCGGCTGTTCCTGGCGGAGAAGACCGTGAAGAACTACGTGTCGAACCTGCTCGCCAAACTCGGCATGCGACGCCGCACGCAGGCCGCCGTGCTGGCCACGGAACTGCGGCAGAACCGCCGCCGCCCGTAGTCAGTCCAGCGGGACATTCCACCGCAGTTCGGTTCCCGGGTTCGCCGGAGTGAGGGTGAACGAGCCACCCAGCCGCCGGGCGCGCACGGCCATGTTGTTCAGCCCGCTGCGGCGCCCGCCCGCCGGTACCCCGATGCCGTTGTCGATCACGCGCAGGGACAGCTCGTCGCCGGCGGTGACCTCGATCGTCACCGAGGTCGCGTGCGCGTGTCTGACCACATTGGACAAAGCCTCGCGCAGCACCGGAAGCATCTGGTCGCAGACGTTGCCGGGGACTGACGTGTCCACCGGGCCCAGGAACCGGACCGACGGCTTGAACCCCAGCGTGGCCTCCGCCGTCCCCGCCACGGTCAGGACCAGTGACCGCAGGCTCTCCACCGGTGGGTGCTGTAGCGCGAACACCGTCGTCCGGATCTCCTGGATCGTTTCGTCCAGATCGTCGACGGCCGACCGGATGCGGGCCGCGGCGTCCCCGGGGTCGGCGGCGATGACCGACGCGGCAGCCTCCAGCGCCATGCCGGTCGCGAAGATCCGCTGGATGACCAGGTCGTGCAGGTCCCTGGCGATCCGGTCGCGGTCCTCCAGCACCACGAGCCGCTGCTGGTCGGCCCGCGCGGCGGCGTACTGCAACGCCAGCGCGGCGTGTGCGGCGAAGGAGTTCAGCAGGTCCAGATCGGCCTGGCCGAACAGCGGCTCCGTACGCAGGCGGCACAGCAACAGCACACCGAGGGTCTCGGTGCCCGCGGTGAGCGGGACGATCGCGGCCGACCCGAGCGGCTTCAGTTCCGACGGAGCCACCGAGCCGCTGTCGCCCTGCCAGGCCGCGGCCGCGTCACCGTAGTTGTCGATCAGCAGCGGCTGACCGGAGCTGAAGACCAGACCGGACGCGGTGCCCTCGATGGTGATCGACGTGCCCGCCAGGTGCTCGGCGCCTTCGACCACAGGGAAGAACAGCGTTCCCGGGGCGTGCTCGTCCGGCAGGGCCAGAGCGGCCAGCGGCGCGCCCGCCACCTCGCGGGCCCGGTGGGTGACCAGTTCCAGCTCGGATCCGTTGCCCGCCAACAAGGTCGCGGTGATCTCATTGGACGCGCGCAGCCAGGCCTCCCGCCGCCTCGACTCCTCCAGCAGCCGGGTGTACTCGTGCGGTGTCTTCTGGCCCACGCCACCCAGAGTAGTTGGACTCTGTCGGCCACGTCCCGGGTGGACGAGAGTGGTGCCTTTCAGGGATGTGCCAGTCACATTCGAGGAGGGACTCCCATGATGGTGGCAATCAGATTCGGCACACTGGTCCGCCTGCTGGCCACGGTGCTGCTGCTCTCGTTCATCCTGTTCGCGTTGCTGACCTGTCGGTCCACGGCGGGCGCGCCCGAGCCGCCGCCGGAGCCGGCACCGACCAGACAACAACGCTGAGCCCGCGGGGCGGATCGGCCGTGTGCCAGGGGTGTGCGTGGCCCCTGGCCTGTTGTGGCACCTCCGCCGAAGCGAACGGCCACGACCGTCCGAAGTGGATCGCCGCGCGCTGTTCACGCCAGGAACCCCAGCCTGTCCTTGCGTACCGGATGCGCGAAGCCCGCGCCGGACACCCACCGGTCGAGCTCGGCGATGGCGGTGTTGGCGAGCCTGCCGAACTCGTTGCCCTGTGAACCGGCGAGGTTCGGGGTGATCAGTACATCGCTGTTGTCCCACAACGGGTGGTCCGGCGGCAGGACCTCGGGATCGGTGACGTCCAGGATGACCCGGATCCTGCCCGCCTCCTGGACGAGGGCGTCCTGATCGACCACGGCGCCACGGGAAGTGTTGATGAGCACGGAATCGGGCCGCATCATGCCCAGCAGCTCGCGGCTGACCACTCCGCGCGTGTCGGGTAACAGCGGAGTGTGGACGGTGACCACATCGCTGCGCGTGAACAACTCCCTCAACCCGACCGGCTGCACACCGAGGACCGCGGCCTCTTCTTCACTCAGGGACGGGTCGTGCAGCAGCAACCTCAGGTCGTACGGTCTGAGCAACTCGGCCACCCGCCGCCCGATCAGGGAAGCGGAGAGAATGCCGACCGTCCGGCCGAAGTTGCCCACGTCCTTCGGTGTGCTCAAGGACGGCTCGGGCCTGCGCTTCTCCCGATAGTCCATGGCCCGTTCCAGCACGCGCTTGCCACTGAGCAGGATCATCGCCACGGTGTACTCGGCTACCGGCAGGGCGTTCGCCGCAGCCGCGGAGGTGACCTCGATCCCGCGTGCCCAGCAGGCGTCCGTGACGTGCCCGCGCACCGATCCCGCGGTGTGCACGATGGCCTTGAGCCTCGGCGCCGCCTGAAGGACCGCTTCGTCGACCGGCGGGCAGCCCCATCCCGTCACGAGGACGTCGACTCTCGCCAGCACCTCCCTCGCCCGCGGCGTGCCGAAGTCGTCGAGCACGGGCGACGGCGCCACCTCACAAACCTTCCTCAAGGCCGCCATCGCACCCCTGTCGAACACAGCGGCAGCGGCTTGCGGCGACATCGCCAACGCGGCGTACGGACGATCAGTAGGCATACGGACATCGTGGCCTATGAGTCACGCTGAGTCACGGCAACGGTTCGAACAATCCGGACATCACGATCCGGCTGGGCGACGGCCTAGTGACCTTCCTCGACGGTGAAGGGACCGTATTTCCACGTGATCCGCTTGGTGCCACCGGTCGGCCAGTCCTTGGAGACGTGCCTGCGCCGGTGACCGAGCGCGCCGAGGTCCTCGACGAGGTCCTTGGCGTCGACGATGTACTTGGCCTCGACGGGCGTGACCGGCACGATGTCGAAGTACTGCGCGTCGTCACCGCCACGCCAGTCGACGAACTCGGTGAAGATCGTCACGAACTGCTGACCGCACTCGGGACACCGCCGCAGCGAGACGATGAAGTGCGAATCGGACACGATCGACCGGGTCGTCTCCAGATTCTTGACGCAGTACTCCAGCACCGCCTCGGCGTCCTCGCCGTAGCACTGCTCACACCCCAGATCCATGCCAGAAGGCTGGGTCGTGTTTCAAATGCCCGATCGCGATAGCCGGGCCGGATGCGGCCCCTGACGCCACCGCGGGACCGCCCAAAGACAACCAGTATTCGCGGCGATCCCGCGGCGACGCCAGGAACCGCCCCGATCCCGACTCTCATCGACCGGGACATTCGAAACACGACCTAGGCGTATCACCGTAGGTAGTCGACGGGACACGGTGTGCCGTTTATTGTTCGCAACTGTGCGGGGTGACAGTGGGGTCCGGCTGACGGCCGTCCTGCGTGTGCGGGAGTTCCGGGGGTTGTGGCTGGCCGAACTGCTCTCGGTCGGCGGAGACCAGTTGGCACGAGTCGCCGTCGCGGTCCTTGTCTACCGGGAGACCGCATCGGCGACGTGGACGACGCTCAGTTACGCGATGACGTTCCTGCCGACACTGCTTGGCAGTGTTCTCCTCGCGAGCCTCGCCGACCGCTTCAGGCGACGTGAGTTGATCGTCGCGATTGACCTGTGCCGGGGACTCGTCGCCGCCTGCATGGCTGTGCCAGGGTTGCCACTACCGGTGCTTGGGGTACTCATCGCGTTGCTGTCGTTCGCCGGGGGACCGTTCAAAGCCGCACAGCTTTCCCTGATGTACCAGGTGCTGGGTGAGAACTACGTCCGTGGCCTGGCCATCCGCACGATCAGTACGCAGCTGGCGCAACTCGTGGGGTTCGCGGCCGGGGGAGCGGTCCTGACGGTGGTCAGTCCGTATGTCGTGCTGGGGCTCAACGCGGCGACGTTCCTCATCGCAGCGGCGCTCGTGGGGCGCACGGTGACCAGCCGTCCTGTCGTGGCGGGAGACGAGCGGGATGGCACAGGCGCGGTCGGGCGGATGATCTGGCGCGACCCGCGGTTGCGTGGCCTGATCGCCCTGGCGTGGATGGTGGGCCTGTTCGTCGTGCCCGAGGGGCTCGCGGCTCCCTATACCGCCGAACTCGCGGCCGGTGTGGTCGCGGTCGGGTTGCTGATGGCGGCCGACCCGCTGGGCAGCATGGTCGGCGCATGGGTGTCCGGGCGGATGACCGAGTACGCCAGGCAGCGCATGCTCGTGCCGTTCGCCGTCCTCGCCGGGGTTCCGCTCGTGCTCTGCGTGCTGCAGCCCGGCGTGCCGGTGTCCGTTCTCCTGTTCGGGATTTCCGGGGCCGCGTCGACCGCCTATCTGATCGAGACCCAGGCTGCTTTTGTCAAAGGGATACCCGAGCATTGCCAGGGGACCGCGGTCGGTCTGGGCAGCGCGGGTGTCCAGGCTTCCCAGGGTGTCGCGATCGCACTCGGCGGTGTGGTGGCCGACGCCGTCAGCCCGAGCACGGCCATCGCACTGGCCGGTCTCGCCGGTGCGGCGTTCGCCGTTCTCGTCGGTGTGTCGTGGCTTCGCGCCCGCCAGGGGTGATGCTTCGGCCTCGCGACGACAGACGTCCGGCGAGCGCGAGGCGCACGCTGAGTGCTCACCAGTCCTTTCCGCGCATCGGTGTCACCTCCGTTCCACTGCTAGTACGTTTCGTGTCCGGGCAGATACACTGTTCGATCGGCGGGAGGTGACGAAGAAGTTGTGACTATGGTCCGCTTTCGAGGCCGACGGCACAAAGGGCTCGTGCGCCCCACGAGCTGGTCGTTGTGGTCGCTCCCGCGACATATCGTCTGTTACGTCCTTGTCGTCGACGTGCTCGCGCTCATCATCACGGCGTTGTTGCTCGTCACCAATCCGCCTGCCGGGCGGGATCTTGTCATGGCCGCGGCGATCATCGGGCTAGGCCTGGTGAACGGCGAGATATCCCGGCATGTCGAGCGTATGCGGCGGAGATTCTCCGACACCCCGCACGTCAATCTCACCTCGATCTGGACCGTCGCCGCCGCGCTGGTGCTCTCGCCCGGACTCGCCGCGGCCGTTGTCGCGGCGCTGTATCTGCACCTGTGGATTCGCAGCTGGTATCGCGTCCGCGGCGTGCACGCCTATCGGCTCACCTTCAGCGCGGCCACCATTGTCCTCGCCTGCCACGCGGCCACCGGAATCCAGCAGCTGCTCGGGCCCGAAAGCCTCGTGAAAGCGGAGTTCCCCGCCGCGCTGTGGGGTATTCCGCTGGCCGTCGCCGCGTTCTCCGCGGTGAACACCGGACTGATCGCGGGCGCCATCGCCCTGTCCGAGCGCACGCTCAAACCGGTGCGGATTCTGGGCAGCTGGCACGCGAACGCGCTGGAGTTCGCGACGATCTGCCTCGGCGCGCTGGCCGCGATCCTGCTGGCGTGGAAACCACTGCTGGTCGCCCTGTTCGTCCCCGCGTTGCACGTGCTGCACCGCAGCCTGCTGATCCGCCAGTTCGAGCAGGCCGCCGCGACCGACACCAAGACCGGCCTGCTCAACGCCGCGGCCTGGCACACCGTCATCACCAAGGAGTACGACCGGGCCAAACGCGAGGGCACGTCCCTCGGCGTGCTGATGATCGACCTCGACCACTTCAAACAGGTCAACGACGGCTACGGGCACCTCGCCGGTGACCAGGCGCTCGAGGCGGTCGCCAACGCGCTGCGGGCGGAGATCCGCCGGTACGACGTGGCCGGCCGGTTCGGCGGCGAGGAGTTCGTCGTCGGCCTGCCCGAGGTCGGCGACAAGGAGATCATCGAGATCGGCGAGCGCATCTGCGAACGGATCAGGACGCTGCGTGTGCCGGTGAACGGCAACGACGTGGTCACCGGCCTGACCGTGTCGATCGGCGCGGCCTGCTACCCGGCCACCCGCGGCGGGCTCGACCAGCTGCTGCTGGCCGCCGACCTGGCCGCGTTCGGCGCCAAGGACGCGGGCCGTGACCAGGTGGTCGTCTCCCGGCCGCAGGCTAGGGGCCGCGACGCTGCCGAGCGGACGTCAGCTCGGCCTGGTGGTCCTGAGCCCACTTGATCAACGGCCGGACCGCTCTGAGCAGCGAACTGCCCATCGGCGTGAGTTCGTAGTACACCGGCTGGAACAACGCGTCCGGCGTGTTCTGCCGTTGCACAATGCCGTCCCGTTGCAGCCTCGACAGCGTTTCGGTGAGCACTTTCCTGGTCAACGGCCGGACGTGGTTGACCCAGCCGGACCGTTCCTCGGCCGCGTTGATCGCGGTCAGCAAATCGGTGAAGTTCAATGGCCCCGGCGCCAATGAAGCGAGTACCGCGGGCACCCATTGCCCGGTGAGCACCGCCATGGCGTCGAGCAGGCTTTGCCGATAAGGCACATTGCCGCTGCCGCCGCCTGTCATCGCGCCACTCCCTCCGGCCCTTCAGCGTACCTCCGAATGAGTGAAGATGACCGGGTTACCTCGAGGTGTCACGGGCTCCCACGTTGCGGTAACACGGCCCCACCGGGGTAGGAACTAAGAGGGCGAGGGCAAGGGGGGCACAGCGGCCATGACTCGATCCATCCCAGGAGCGCCATCCGCGCATCAGGCGAACCGGCGGATCTGGAGTCATGGCCGCCACCTTTCGCGTTGATCACCGGGCGCCGCGGGCAAAACACGGGAATGTCCGCCAAGGAAAACACCCGGACAAATTCACACGCACGGTGGGTCTGTTTCCGGTCAGCGCGCTGAATGCCCGGAATGCGACGGCTGCGGAGGAGCCGGGATCATTCTGTTCCGGATCTCCGCTCGGCTGTTCACCGTTGTGCCGTGCGGTGCGGCAGATCCTTGCGCAAGTGGACGATTCGGCGGCCGTTGATCTCCTCGCGGCCCGTCTCCCGGTAGCCGAGGGACTGGTAGAGCGCGATGTTGGTGGTCATCTTCTCGTTGGTGTAAAGCCGGACCGCGGTGCGGCCGAGGGCGTGCGTGCGCTCCTCGGCGAAGGCCAGCAGCCGCCGGCCGAGGCCCTTGCCCTGCGCCGACGGCCGGACGGCCACGTTCTCGATGAGTAGCACGCCGGGCTCCTCCACCAGGACGATGAGCGCGTCCAGCGAGTCGAGGACCCAGACCCGGCCCGCCTCGATCAGGGCCGCGTAGTCCGCCTTCATCGGGGCCGGTTCGCCGCCGATCACGGTGATCCACTTGGTGTAGGCGTCCCGGACGATCTCCTCGACCGCCGCACGGTCCGCTTCGACAGCTGTACGGATCATGAAGTGACTGTAGTTCGTCATCCGGTGAAGCATCGATCTCGCTACGGAGGACAACCCGGCGGTGCGCCGGCCGTCATCCCCATGCCGGGATTCCGGCACTCCGAGGGGAGGAACGATGACACGACGAACGCTTCTTGTACTGATCACCACGGTGGCCGCCTTGCTCATGCCCGCGGCGGCGAACGCCACGCAGGCGGCCTGCGGCATCACGTGGGGTTCGGCCACCAAGTCCGCGCCGCCGTCCACGACCGGGGAACTGGTGAACGTCCGATCCGGCAGTCACGAGTGCTATGACCGCCTCGTGCTGGACTTCCGTGCGCCCGTGGACGGCTTCCACGTCACCTATGTGGACCAGATGACCGAGGACCCGACCGGCGACCCGATTCCGCTGCGCGGCGGGGCGTTCCTGTCGGTCACGGCGCACGGGCCCGCGTACGACGAGAACGGCCAGCCGACGTACACGTACCCGAACCGCGACGAGCTCAACGACCTCACCGGGTTCCCCACGTTCCGCCAGCTGGCCTGGGCCGGGTCGTTCGAGGGATCGACCACGGTCGGGCTCGGTGTCCGTGCCCGGTTGCCGTTCCGGGTCCTCACCTTGCCCGACCGGGTCGTCGTCGACGTCGCGCACTCCTGGTGATTCAGAGCCCCGCGCCGTACGGGTAGAGCGGGTTTCCGTACGTGCTCGGCGGTTGCCGGCCCGCGTCGATCCGGGCTCTGATCTCGGTGCGCTGCGCGGCGGTCGCGCCGAGGTCGTAGGGCAGGTCCCAGTGTTCGGTCGCGTCCGCGGGGATGTCGCTGCCGCCTGGCCGTAACACGTCACTCAGCGCTCGCGGCAGCTGCCACGGCAGTTTGCCGCGAGCCGTGTAGTCGCCGAACAACAGGCTGGCCAACGCCGGGCCCATCTCCTCGCCGCCGCGGTAGGTGACCACGATGGCGCTCGCCAGGTCGTGCCATTCGGTGATCACGTACGGCCGTGGCATCACCAGCGCGACCACCACCGGAATGCCCTGCCGGTGGAAGTTCTGGATCACCGCGAGCTGATCGGGCGGCAGATACGGCTGTTCCTTCACCCAGTTGGTGCCATGGGTGTACGAGGCCTCGCCGACGGCGACCACCGCCAGCTTCGGCGAAGGACCGGTGTCCTGATAGACGTTCACGCCCGCTTGGGACGCTCGTGCCCTGATCGCGTCCAGGATGTTCAGCGAGCCGTACTCCTGGTGGAAGTAGCTTGTCCAGACGCAGCAGGCGTTCGAGTCCGTCGCACGGGGACCGGCCACCACGATGTTGTCACCAGGGCTCAGCCGCAGGGGCATGGTTCCCTTCAACACCGTCATGGCTTCCCGTGAGGCCTGGTTGGCCAGAGCGGTGTACGCCGGTGTGTGCAGCCGGTACGGGCCGTTCACCGGGTCACCATAGGGGTTCTCGAACAGTCCCATCTGGAACTTCAGGCGCAGCACGCGACGGACGGCGTCGTTGATCCGGGCCGCGGGGACGTTGGCGACGAACGAGCCGATGCTGAAACCGGCCGCGCCCGGGTCGGCGCCGCCCATCACGTCGGAGCCCGCGTTGGCCGCGCCGATCCAGGAACCGGACGGCAGCCAGTCCGTGGTGATCAGCCCGGTGAAACCGAGGTTCTGCCGCAGGTACGCCAGGATCTTCGCGCTGTCGCCCGCGCCGGGACCGCCCGGGTCCAGGAACGAACTGCCCGCGTAGCCGGGCATGATGTTGACCGCCCCGGCTTCCATCGCCGCGCGGAACGGCACCATGTGGTACTTGATGGTGACCGCGTCGTAGACGATCAACGCCTCACCGCCCGCGCCCTCGCCGGGCCAGTGCTTGACCGTGGCCAGCACCGACGACGGGTTGAGCTCCGGCCCACCCTGCAGACCCGCCACCAGCGCACGGACCTGTGCCGCCGCGACTTCGGCGTTCTCGCCGTTGCCTTCCTGGATGCGCGGGTAGAGCACCTTCGTGCCGACTTCGGCGAGCGGTCCGAGCACGCCGCGCGTACCGACTTCGAGTTGCTCACGGCGTTGCATGTCGCCGAGTTTGTAGTCGAGTGGGTAGTTCCTGGCCGCTGCCAACGCGCTCTGGGTCGGATACGTCGTCTTGTACCCGTGGATCGTGTCGCCCGCCGAGACGAACGGGATGCCCAACCGGGTCCCGGACGACGCCAGCAGGATGGTGTGCAGGTCCTGCGCCTCGGCAGGGCCGAAGTGCCAGCCCGCCTGTGGGAAGGCCTGTGCGTTGTAGAACATTTGGTAGGCCTTCTCCTCGGCCGTCATCCGGCCGAGCAGATCGGTGACCCTGTTCTCGACCGGCTGACGCCAGTCCTCGTAGGGCTCGATCGTGCCGTTGCGGTTGAGGTCCCGGGCACCGCCGACGATCGGCACGCCGTCGGCCACCGTCTCCAGAGTCGGCACGTAGACGCTGAACTGGCGGATGGTCGAGGCGCTGCCGTCGCTGGCCACCACGAACCACTTGTACGTCCAGCGGTCGCTGATGTCCCAGGTCGGCGTGTAGCTCGTGCCGGTGGGCTCGGCGACCTTGGTGTAGAGGTCGATCAGGTTGCCGGGCGCCGCGAAGTCGTAGTCCTCCCGACTGACGTTGATCCACACCTGGTAGCGGGTCGCGCCGGGAACCGCTGACCACGACAGAGTTGGCCGCCGAGTGGTCGTGATCATGGCGCCGTCGCCCGGTGCCGTCAGGGCGAACCGGCCGGTGTTGCCGGGCGCCTTCGTCGGCGGGGACAGCAGCGGCGGCTTGGTCGTCGTGGTGTCGACGGTGCCGAAGACCTGGAACTCCCACAGCGAGTAGCCGTAGCCGGTGGCCCGCGCGGTGCCCAGCATCCGGATGTACCGGCCGGTTCCGGTGACGGTCAGCGTCTCGGTTCCGCCGGTGCCGTTCGTGGTGGTGTGGATGGGGGTCCAGTTCGTGGCGTCGGGGGACGTCTCGATCCGGTACCCCTTGGCGTACGCGCTTTCCCAGACCAGTTTGACCTGGGTGACGGTGGCCGGTCCGCCGAGGTCGACGCGCAGCCACTGCTCGTCGCTGAACTGGCTGGACCACCGGGTCGTGGTCCGGCCGTCCAACGCGGCCGCGGGCGCGTTGCCGCCCTCCCAGGACGAGGCCGTCACCTGCTTGAACTCGGAGATCGGCGGTCCCGCCGGGGGAGCGGCGATCAGCTCGCCGAAGACCTGGAACTCCCACAGGGAGTACCCCCACGCGGTGGCCCTGGTCGTGCCGAGAATCCGGACGTACCGGCCGTTTCCCTGCACGGCAAGGGTTTGCGTGCCACCGGTGCCGTTCGCCGTGCTGTAGATGTCCGACCAGGCCGAGCCGGTGCCGGACGTCTGGACCCGGAAGGCGCTGGCGTACGCGGCCTCCCAGGAGAGCGTGATCCGGTCGATCCTGGCACTGCCGCCGAGGTCGACCTGGATCCACTGCGGATCGCTGAACTGGCTGGCCCAGCGGGTCGCCGGATCGCCGTCGGTGGCGCCGGCGGCGGGGGTGGCGTCGTTCTCGACCGACGACGCCGTTGTCGTTTTGCCTTGGGACAGCAGAACACTCGCCGCTTGTGCCGTCACGACCAACGACAGCATCAACACAGCGGCGAGCGCCAAACCGAGAACTCGGCGCATACAGGCTCCATGCAGGGTGAGAGCGCGACTGGGACCGGCACCGGCCGGTGCCGTGGGGTGCAGTCTGGGAGAGCGCTCTCCAAGAGCTAGCCTGTCCGACCAGCGGTCCTGAAGTCAAGCCTCGCGGCCCATCCGAGCCGCGCGGCCATGGGGCACCACCACGAAGTCCCGCGCTTGGATGGCGTGTCCGCTGGGTAACAATCCGTCGTGGTCGCCACCTTCCTGCTGCCGGTCAAGACGGCGTTGCTTGTGTTCCCCCTCGTCGTCCTGCTCGTGATGCTGCCGGTGGCGGTGGTGAGTTACCGGCGCCGGGGCCGTGCGGGCGGCTGGGCGACGGTCGTCTTCTACTGTTTTCTCTTCTACCTGCTGGCCGCGGCCATGCAGACGGTGATGCCGTTGCCACGCGACCCCGCGTGGTACTGCGCGACCCAGAACTACGCCAGTTCCCCGCAGTTGCGGCCGTTCTACTTCCTCGAGGTCGTCGACCAACGGGCCCGAGGTCGCTGGACGCCCGGTGCGATGATGCGCAACCCCGCCCTGTGGAGCACGGCGCTGAACGTCGTCCTCTTGCTGCCGCTCGGCTTTTTCCTGCGGTACATGGCGAACATGCGGTTCCTGGCGGCGACGGCGATCAGTTTCGGCACGTCGTTGCTGTTCGAGCTCACGCAGTTGACCGGGCTCTGGTTCGTCTACCCTTGCGCATACCGGCTGTTCAGTGTGGACGACCTGATCCTCAACACGGCCGGAGCGGTGATCGGCTGGGTGATCGCGGGCCCGCTCGGCCGTCTGCTGCCCGATCTCGCGGCGGAACGTGACCGCAAACGCTACGCTGCCCGCGTCACGCCAAGCCGCCGCCTCTTCGCCTTCGTGGCCGACGCCGTCGGATTCGCCACCATGACCGCCTTTGTCCTGGGCCTGATCACGCTTTTCGGTGGGACACCGGCAGGCCCGATCGTCGTCGTCCTCGCCGCGGTGTGGTTCCTGCTCGTCCCGTTGCTCACCGGCTCGACGCCGGGCAAGCGTGCGATGCTCCTGCGGATCGAACGGACGAACGGGCATCGCGCCGGACCTGTCTCGCTGGCTGTCCGATACGGAATCCTGCTGTCTCCCTTGTGGTTGCTCTGGCTCGCCCTGTCAGTGGACGACTGGGACGTCTTCGCCAACCCGGAGCAACTGCTCATCCCGATCGGCGCCGTGGCGTCCTTCTTCGTCGTCGTGATCTGGACGCCGCTCGCGGTTTTCTTCGGCCACGATCCCGCGCCTTACGAGCGGCTCACCCACACCGTCAACGTCGCCGTCGTCCGGAAGAGGACCGCCGATAAGGTCACCCGATGAAGTGGTTGCTCTGGACGCAGATCGCCTTGGTGCTCGCTTCTGTCGGTGTTGGCGTCATCGCGGCCATGTCGGTTCCGTACGGCGCGATGGTGCCGTTCGCGATGGGAGCGTTACCGCTCTTGCTGATCGCGGGCGCTGTGCTCGGGCTGCTCGCGGTCAGGCGGAAGACGGCCCACATCCCGGCCGCGATCGCGTTGCTGGCGCCGGTGGCGTTGATCGTGGTGTCCGAGTTGTCCACGGATTACGAACCTGTCACCGACTACGCCGGTCTGGTCCCGTTCGACGCGGGTGAACTGCTGGTGTGGTTGAACTGGGTGTGGTGGCTGGACCTGGCAGCAGCAGCGCTGGCACTGATGTCAGCGCTGCTGCTGTTCCGGCTTACGCTGGTTCGTCGGACCGTGGACCGACAGGACCGGCTGCCGGACTGACTTTCCGTGATCCGGCAAGGGTTTGCCAGCTCGCCGAGTACGACGTGGTCACGCTCGGGACGATGCGCGGGTCGGGCTGCGCGCTGGTCGGGATCGGCGTGTGGTGGAAGTCCGCCTGCACGCGGTCCGGCGTCACGTCGATCAACGCGTAACCGTGGCCGATGCCGTCCAAGTACTTGATCCACGGGTTACGGGTGGTCAGCGTGCCGGTGATGGCGCGGGTCGCGGCGACCACGACTTCGGCTGGAGTGCCTGCGCCGGCACGGGCGCGGGCCAGTTCGTAGAACCCGTCGCTGGTGACGGACGGGCACACGAACTCGACGCCGACTGACGTGTAGTCAGGCGCGGCCTTCGACGGGATGTCGGTCGCCCACGACGAGTGGATGTCGCCGGTCAGCACGACCACGTTGTTCTGCTGGGCCGCGATGTGGCTGACTAAGTCCGCTTGCTGCGCACGGTAACCGTCCCACTGGTCGGAGTTGATCAACGTCAGCTCCGGTGGCAGGTCCAGCAGCGGCCCGGGGATCATCAACGGGCTGAGCACCACCTGGTTGCCGATCAGGTGCCACGGCTTGCCGCGCGACGAGTTCTTCAGCCACGTCATCTGCTCCGGTTCGAGCAACTGCCTGGCCGGGTCGTTCAGCTGTGCCTCGACTTCGGGCGCGCCGATCGGGATGAACCCGCCGCCACTCGTGCTGAACGGCGGCACGTTCACCTGCGCAGTGCGGTTCTGCCGGGTCTCCAGCACGGACAGGTTGCCGAGGGGACCGAAGCTGAAGTCGCGGAAGAACCGCGTGCCCTGGTGCGGTACTCGCCGCTGCTCGGGCAGCCGGAACGGCATCCACTCCAGGTACGCCTGGTACGCCGCACGGCGGCGGCTGAGGAAAGCGCCTTCGGTGTCGGGCGAGTGGTTGGACGCGCCGTCCTCCCACGCGTTGTCGGCGACCTCGTGGTCGTCGAAGATCGTGATCCACGGGTGCTGCCGGTGCCCCAGCGCCAGATCGGGATCGGCCTTGTGCAGGGCGTGCCGCAGCCGGTACCCGGTCAGGTCGATGGTCTCGGTCTCCGGGATGCCGTCCCGCACACCGATCAGCTCGGGCGGGCCGGAACGGTCCGCGCCGTTGCCGTACTCGTAGAAGTAGTCACCGACGTGCAGGACGAAGTCCAGGTCGGTGCGTTGCCCCAGAGCGCGGTACGCGGCGAAGTAGCCGCCGGTGTAGTTGCTGCACGACACGAGGGCGAACCGCAGCGCGTGCAGACGGTCGCCGTCGTCCGGCGCGGTCTGCGTGCGGCCGACCGGGCTGGTCTCGCCCTCGGCGTGGAATCGGTAGAAGTAGCGCGTGTACGGCCGCAGGCCGGTCACGTCCACCTTCACCGTGTGGTCGGAAGCCGCGGACGTCAGCACCGTGCCGCGCTTGACCACACGCCGGAAGGTCTCGTCGCGCGCCACTTCCCAGCGCACGAGCATCGGACGGCCGAGACCGCTGCCTGGCGTGGCGACCTGCCTGCCTTCGCACGGCGGTGTCGCTCGTGTCCAGATCACCACGGCGTCCCCCAGAGGATCGCCACTGGCCACGCCGTACCCGAAAATCCCGTCGGACGCGGGCGCGGCGGCGGCCTCGAAGTCGAAAACGCGGATGGAACCGGCCATCGCGGCGGCGGTGAGCGCCGCCCCTTTCAGAATCGACCTGCGGCTGGGCGTTGCGTTCATGCGCGTCACCCTATTGAGGGATGGCGAGCGTCAGACCACGAACGAGAAAAGTGGGCTGTCCGGCGGAACGCGTTCGATCCGGTGCGGGACGGCGTTCATCCGCTTCAGTATGCCTTCGAGGTTCTCCGGCGCGCCGAGCTCGATGCCCACCAGCGCGGGACCGAACTCCCGGTTGTTGCGTTTGACGTACTCGAACAACGTGATGTCGTCGTCCGGACCGAGCACGTCGTCGAGGAAACGCCGCAGCGCGCCCGGTTCCTGCGGGAACTCCACGAGGAAGTAGTGCTTGCGGCCTTCGAACACCAGCGCCCGCTCGACGATCTCGGCGTACCTGCTGACGTCGTTGTTGCCGCCGGACAGGATGCACACCACCGTCGCGCCCGCACGCAGGCCGAGGTCCAGCGCCAACGCGGTCGACGCGAGCGCACCCGCGGGCTCGGCGATGATGCCGTCGTTCTGGTAGAGGTCCAGCATCTCCACGCAGATCTGGCCTTCCGGTACCGCGACCAGCTTCGGCCTCGCCTCGTCGACCACCGCGAACGTGTGCCGCCCGACCCGCCGGACGGCGGCACCGTCGACGAACGGGTCGACGTGGTCGAGATCGACCGGGCCGCCGTGGGCGATCGCGTCGGCCATGCTGGGCGCGCCCAGCGGCTCCGCGCCGATGACCGTCACCTCCGGATGGTGCTCCCGCAGCCACACAAGCGTTCCGGCGAGCAGCCCACCGCCGCCGACCGGGACGATCACCGCGTCGGGAGCGTGCCCCAGCTGCTCGATCACTTCCTTGACCACCGTGCCCTGACCGGCGATGGTGCGGGGATCGTCGAACGCCGGGACCAGCGTCATCCCGGTGGCCTGCGCGTGGACCAAGGCCGCTGCCGCCGCGTCGTCGTACGTCTCGCCTTCGACGACGATCTGCACGTACTTGCCACCGAGGCTCGCGACCCGCTCGCGCTTCTGCCGGGGAGTGGTCCGGGGCAGGTACACGCGCGCCTCGATGCCGAGCGACGCGCACGCGAAGGCGACGCCCTGACCGTGGTTGCCGGCGCTGGCGCACACCACGCCGCGGTCACGCTCTTCGGCGGACAGGTTGCTGAGCAGGTTGTACGCGCCGCGGCCCTTGTAGGAGCGAACCGTGTGCAGATCCTCCCTTTTGAGCCATACGTCCAGGTCGTGACGACGGGACAGCCGCTCGTTGCGCTGCAACGGGCTGGGATCGATGACTCCGGTGAACCGGCTCGCCGCCGCGACGACGTCCGCCGCGACGGGGTGTTCTGCGGACAACACCCGCTCCTGTCGTATTTTCACGGTATGAGCAGCCAGGACGAGAAGGCCGCCAACGGAGCCGGGCACACGCCGCTGCTCGTGCTCGGCAAGATCACGGAGATCCTCAACGCCTTCACGCTGCAGCGGCCTGACCTGACGCTCCGCGAGATCCAGCAGTCTACCGGCCTGCCCGCGTCCACTGTGCAGCGACTCGTCACCAACTTGGTGGTCAACGGGTTCCTCGACCGGCGGGCGCCGACTGGTCCTCAGTGGACTTGTCGCCGCTCGCCCCGGAGCGGACCGTCCACTTCGGCCGCTCGGCGTCGAGAGCCTGCTGACTACTTCGTGTGCAGGTAGGCCACGCGAGGACCGCCGTGCGGGTTGGCGAACGGCGCCGACCTGGTCCACCCCGCGGATTCGTACAACCGGCACGCCGGCGCTTCGGGGTGGGTGACCAGCCAGGCCTGATCGTGGTCACGGACGAAGTGGTCGATCAGCCCCCGGCCCACGCCACGTCCGCGAGCGGCGGGACTGACCATCAGCTCGATCAAGGTCACCGCCGGGGCGACCAACGACGACGGGGAAACCACCTCGGCGACGGCGTGGTGGAACGGGTCGTCGGGCAGGTCGGGCGGCATCGGGTGGCCGTAAGCCACCCCCAGCAGGTCTTTGCCGGACCACGCGACGGACCCGTACAAGCCTGGTTGGCCGAGGTGTCTGCTGAGGACGTTGGCGTAGTCGTCGAGCATCTCGGGCGGTTCGTTCCACGGTGGATCCGCGAAACACTGGCGGTACATCGCATGTAACGGCGTGCGCAGGTCGTCGAGTTGCGTGGCTGTCACGCCGGAGATCCGCATGACGGGATCTTAATGCAAAACTGTGGCAACAAGGGGCGAGTTTACCGGAACACCCCGCCGACCATGGTCCGCAACACCTCGATGTCCTTGATCCGGCCCGGTTCCACGGTCGCCGGGTTGTCCGACAGCACCACGAGATCCGCCAGTTTGCCCACGGTGATCGTGCCTTTGCGGTGTTCCTGCCCGGATGCGTACGCCGAGCCGTAAGTGAAGGCGCGCAACGCGTCCAACCCGGTCACGGCCTCCGCCGGATTGAACGGCACGCCGGAAGCGGTCTGTTGGTTGACCATGTCGTGCATGCCGAGCAGGGGAGCGCCCGTGACCACCGGCCGGTCGGAACTGCCGGGCACGACGATCCCGGCGTCCAGCAGCGACCTTTGCCGGTACGCCCAGCGCGAGCGTTCCGGGCCGAGCGCGCTGAGCATGCCGTCGCCGATCTCGTTGGCGAAGCGGCCCTGGGGCACGGGGATGACACCGAGTTCGGCCGCGCGCCGGACCTGGTCCGGCCGGGCCACGCCGAAGTGCTCGATCCGGTGCCGCCGGGTGGGATCGCCTGCTGCTTCGTAGGCGTCCAGCACGAGGTCGATCGCCGCGTCGCCGATCGCGTGCGTGGCCACGCGCCAGCCCGCCTTGTGCGCGTCGAGGATCGTCGCTGTCAACGCCTCCGGGTCTGCTTGCAGGTAGCCGCGTTCGCCGGGGGAGTCGGAGAAGTCGTGGTACATCGCGGCGGTGTGGCCGATCAACGAGCCGTCCGCGAAGACCTTGACCGGTCCGATGCTCAGCCAGTCGTCACCGAAGCCGGTCCGGATTCCCAGGTCGAGGCCGACTCCGAGCTCGGTGACCGGATGCAGCACGTCCGACGCGACCATCAGCTCGACCCGCACGTGCAGCTTGCCCTGCTCACGGGCACGGTGATACGCCTCGAGCTCCACCGGGCTCTTGCCGATCCAGCCGCCGCCGATCCCGGCCTCGGTACAGCTGGTGATGCCTTCCCGCAGGTACCGCTGTCCGGCCCGGTCGATCGCGCCGGCCAGGCTGTCCACCGGGTACGGCAGGATCAGCGGGTTCACCAGCTGCTGGGCCGTTTCCTGGAGCAGCCCGGTCGGCCGTCCCGCCGAGTCGGCGACCACCAGACCGCCGTCGACCTCGACGGCGTGCTCCGCGAGGCCGAGCTCCCGCAGGACCGGCGAGTTGACCACGCACATGTGCCCGGACGTGTGCTTCACCAGCACCTTGCGGCCACGCCCCGCGCGGTCCAGCCCGTCCCGCGTGGGATGCCCGCCGCACTTGTTCTGGTCGTAGCCCGAGGCGATGATCCACTCGCCGTCCGGGGCGGCGGCGATCGCGTCGTACAACGCGTCGAGGCTGTCCACCCGGACATCTACTTCGGACAGGGTGAGGCCGTACCACGCCATGTGGTTGTGCGCGTCGTGGAAACCCGGCGTGACGGTGGCGCCGTCGAGGTCGATCACCTGCCGGGCCGGGACATCCGCCAGAGCGACGATCCGGTCGCCGAGGATCGCCACAGACGTCACGTCCGGCCCGTCCACCGTGACCACGTTGGCGTTGGTGAGCAGGAGGTCGGCTTTCAGCGAGGCTGAACCTGGCGCGGACCGCACCATCTCACCCTACCCGTGGTAGTGGCTGAGATCCGGGCAAGTGAGTACTGTTGGGCGGGTGACGGCCCGGCGACTGCTTCTGCTGGTGGTCGCCGCTGTCCTGATGTCCCTCGGGTTCGTGGCGCGCGAGGCGCCCGCGCACCCCCAGCCCGGGACCGAGACCGAGACCGTGGCGATCGACCAGTCCCTGGTCGACGCGACCCCGCCGATGCGTGAGATCGGCAGGCTCGCCGCCGATCCCGGCCTGCTGAAGGTCCAGAGTGTCACCGAGGTGGCCGGGGCCGAGCCCGTGCTGGTGCGGCTGGGCGAGCAGGACGAGGACGTGCCGCTGGTCTCCCGTGTGGTGGCGCTTCCGGTCTCCGGCGACCGTGGACCTCCTGTCCGGCAGGCAGTTCTGTAGCACCCTGTCCGGACGATTCCCAGGAGCCTTTCCTTGTCGCGCGTTGTGGCGCGGCGGCTTGCCCTCGTGCTGGTCGCTGCTGTCCTGCTGTGCCTGGGTTCTTGGCTGGGCGGTGAATCCGCCCCCGCGAAGGCCGAGGACGAGAACGTTGTCGCGCGGACCGTGGTGACCGCGGTCCCGCCGGTGCGGGACGCCGGGCGGCTCGCCGCCGACCCCGGCCTGCTCAAGGTCCGCGGCGTCACCGAGACGATCAGCACCGAACCTGTGGTGATCGGGCTGGGTGACCAGGATGCGGACGTGCCGCGGTTCTCCCGTGCCGCAGCACTTCCGGTGAGCGATGGACGTGCTCCTCCTGTCCGGCAGGCATCGCGTTGAGCCCTGTCCGGACAAACCCATAGGAGACTTACCTTGTCGCACGCTCCCGCGCGGCGAGGCATGACCGGTCGCGTGATCACGTGCCTGGTCGTCCTTGCCGCGTCCGTTTATCTGTTGCTGACCACGGCGCCCCGGCTGGGGCTGGACTTGCGTGGCGGTACGCAAGTCGTTCTGGAGACCAAGGCCGAGGCCGACGACGAGGCCACCGAGCGAACCCTGGAAGTGTTGCGGCGCAGGGTCGACGCACTCGGCGTGGCCGAACCGATGCTGGCCCGGTCCGGCGACGACCGGATCGTCATCGAGCTGCCGGGCCTGCAGGACCCCAAGCAGGCCGTGGAGACGATCGGCCGCACGGCCCAGCTGACGTTCCACCCGATCACCGCCGCACCCCAGCAACTCGGGCCGGTGGCGCTGACCGGCGAAGGGGTCGAGGAGGCACGGGCCGAGACGAACCCGCAGGAAGGCCCGAGCTGGTTCGTCAGCGTCGACTTCGCCAGTGACGCGACCAGGAAATGGGAGGAGCTCACCGGGCAGGCCGCGTGCTCGCCGCCGGGCGACCCGAAACGCCGGGTGGCGATCGTGCTGGACGACGAGGTGATCTCCGCGCCGGAGGTCGACGTCCAGGCCCAGTGCCAGGTCGGCATGATCGGCGACCGGATCCGGATCACCGGCCAGTTCGGCCAGGCCGAGGCCAAGGACCTGGCGCTGCTGATCAACGCGGGCGCCTTGCCGGTCCCGGTGGAGATCATCGAGCAGCGGACGGTCGGGCCGACCCTGGGCGCGGCCGCGATCGAGGACAGCGCCAGGGCCGCCGTCATCGGGCTCGCGCTCACGGCGGCGTTCCTGATGGTGGTGTACTGGTTCGCGGGCTTCGTGGCGGTGTTCGCATTGCTCTGCTATGCCTTGGTTTCCTACGCGGCACTGCTCGCGATCGGCGCCACGCTGACGTTGCCGGGGCTGGCGGGTTTTGTCCTGGCGATCGGAATGGCCGTCGACGCGACGGTTCTGGTGTTCGAACGTGCCCGTGAAGAACGGGACAGTCCGCTGCCCAAGGCGGTCGACAAGGGATTCAGGGGCGCGTTGTCGGCGATCGTCGACTCCAACGTGACCACTCTGCTCGCCGCCGGACTGCTGTTCCTGCTGGCGTCCGGCCCGGTGCGCGGCTTCGGCGTGACGCTGACGATCGGTGTGCTGGCGGCGATGTTCACCACGCTGGTGCTGACCCGTGTGCTGACGCACTACACCGTCCGGTCACCGAAGATCTCCGGGCTGACCAGGGACGGGCGCGTCCGCCGCTGGGTGAACCGGCGGAATCCGGACTTCCTTGCCAGGCCACGGTGGTGGCTGGTCCCGGCCGCCGCCGCGGTGCTGATCGCGGTGGCGGGCATGGTGTTCGCGGGCCCGAAGCCGGGCATCGAGTTCACCGGGGGCCGGGTGCTGGAGTACAGCACGTCGGCCGACGTCAACCAGATTCGTGACGCAGTGTCCGAGGCCGGTTTCCCGCGTGCCGTCGTGCAGTCGTCCGGCGACAACGCCGTTTCGATTCGTACCGAGCCGGTCGACCAGGCCGGGTCGGACCGCATCCGTGCCGCCGTCGCATCGGTCACCGGGCAGGCCGACCAGATCCGCGACGAGCAGATCGGCCCGAGTCTCGGCGCCGAACTGCGCAACCAGGCACTGATCGCGCTGGGGCTGGCGATCGCCGCGCAGCTGATCTACCTGGCCGTACGGTTCGACTGGCGGCTCGGCGTGGCCACGGTCGTCGCGCTTGCCCAGGACGTGCTGATCATCCTGGGCATCTTCGCGTGGCTGGGCAAAACGATGGACGGCGTGTTCCTGGCCGCCCTGCTGACGGTGATCGGCTATTCCGTCAACGACTCCGTGGTCGTGTTCGACAGAGTCCGGGAGATCCGGGGACGGCGGCCGAAGGACCCGTTCGCCAGGGCGGTCGGTGCCGCCGTCCTGCAGACGTTGCCGCGTACGGTGAACACCGGTGTCGGTGTCCTCTTTGTCCTCGGTGCGCTGCTCGTCCTCGGCGATGGTTCCCTCGCGGACTTCGCCCTGGCGCTCCTGCTCGGCCTGGTCGCCGGCACGGTGTCCACAGTAGCCACCGCCGGACCCGTGGCCATCCTGCTGCACCGGCGTTATCCAGGGGCACAGCGTTCGCCCAGGCAGGCCAGGCCCCGAGCCCGGACAGGCTCCGGGGCAGTGGTCTGACCCGCCCGTGTCCACCATTCCAGCACCCCGTGTCCACCATTCCAGCACCCCGATTTCGCCGTTCCGGCACGGTGACTTCGCCGTTCCGGCACGGTGAGTCGCCCGTGCGAGGGCGCATGTGCGAACTCGGGGTGCCGGAAAGTGTGTTTCGGGGTGTCGCACTGGTGGACACGGCGTGTCGGAACGGTGGACACGACAGGGTGTCAGTCGGGTGGGCGTTTTGTCCGGAACTTCAGGACCCTAGAGTTGCGTTGGCATTATGTCCGCCCTGCCGTGAATCGAAGGAGAAGACCACCGGATGGTGTTCAAGAAGATGCTGCAGAAGCTCGGGGTTGGCGGCCCGTCCGTCGACACCGTGCTGGCCGACCCCAGGGTCACGCCCGGCGGGACGCTGACCGGCGAGGTGCGGATCGCCGGCGGCGAAGCCGAGGCCGAGATCGAGCACATCGCGTTGTCACTGGTCACCCGGGTCGAGCGCGGGGACCACGGGCAGGGCCTGGTGGAGTTCCACCGGGTCGTCGTCGCCGGTCCGACGAAGCTGGCGCCGAAGCAGGAGCGCACCATCCCGTTCAGCATCCCGGTGCCGTGGGAGACGCCGATCACCGAGGTCGGCGGTCAGCGCCTGCCGCGGATGGACCTGGGCCTGCGCACCGAGCTGTCCATCGCCAAGGCGGTCGACAAGGGTGACCTCGACCCGGTGTACGTGCTGCCGCTGGAGTCGCAGGACGCGGTGCTGGAGGCGTTCGGGCAGCTGGGCTTCCACTTCAAGTCGGCCGACCTGGAAGCGGGCCGGATCTACGGCATCCGCCAGGAGCTGCCGTTCTTCCAGGAGATCGAGTTCTACCCGCCGCAGCAGTTCGCCGGCCGGATCAACGAGGTCGAGCTGACCCTGGTCGCGTCGCCCGAGGGCATCGTCGTCGTGCTGGAAGCGGACAAGCGCGGCGGCTTCGGCGGCGGCCAGGACGTCATCGGCCGGTTCGAGGCGTCGCACCGGGAGGCCGTCGAGCTCGACTGGGCCCGGATGTTCCACGAGTGGCTCGAGCGCGTGGCCAGCAGGCGCGGCGGCATGTTCGGCGGGCACGGCGGCGGCCACCACGGTCACGGCGGCCACCGAGGCGGCGGCATGGGCGGCATGGTCGCGGGCGCCGCGGCCGGTGTCGTCGGCGGCATGATGATCGGCGAAATGCTCGACGGCTTCGGCGAGGACGAGGGCGGCGGCGAGGAGTTGTAGGACGTCGCGGTGCTCAGCCCGGGTGCCCACGGCACCCGGGTGAAACCCAGGTCCGCAGCGGCGAGGGCCGCTAAGAGACCTGGGCGAAGCCGTACCTGTCGCCGCCGGCCTGGCGGTAGTCCGTGAGCGGCCAGCCAAGGACGACGGTTGTCCCCGAGACGGTCGACGTCACGTCGAACTCGTCGGCCAGCGCGGCCATCAGTAACAGGCCACGGCCTCGTGTGCTCGGCTCGGTCCTCGGCTTCGGCTGACGCCACTTCCCGCAGTCCGACACCACCGTCCACGCGCAATGGCCCGACCGGTCGCATCCGGCGAACAGCGTCACCGGGCCGCTGCGGTTGAGGTACGCGTGCTCGACCGCGTTGGTCGTCGCCTCGTCCAGGGCGAGCACGATGTCCTGGATCAGCTCCCGGCCCATCCCCAGTTCGCCCGCCCACCGGGTGATCTCCCGCCGCGCCGTCCCGAGCTTACCCGGATCGGCCGAGAACCGCAGGTAGACGTGCGGCTGGCCGATGTCGGCGTCGGCGACCACCCTCGAGGCCACCTCCGGCAGCGACGCGCCCCAGTCCGCCAGCGCCATCGCCCGATGTGACCCCGCAGCCTTCTTTCGCATCGTCGCCAACACCTTCGGCTCGCTGACAAGTCCGACTGTGGGCTACCCGTTCTGGCGGAGATCTACTCCTCCGTTCGGCGGCACCGGCGGGAATCACCGGCTGTGACCACACTGAGTCCACCGTCACGTTCAGGGGAGCGTCGTTTGCGGAGCCGTCGCCGCGGGAAGATGATCTCCGCGGACAACGAGGTCCGCCGTCGCAAGGGAAGTGGCATGAGCACATTGCACCGGGGCCACCTGCCGGCCGCCCACGTCGAGCGCCCGAAACCGGCCGTCACCCTGACACCGGGCCTGCGTCTGCGCACCGAAGTGGGCGTCGCGCTGCATGACCTTTCGCAAGCGGGTGACGTCCGGGCGGTACTGGACAACCTCCGTGGCGCGCTGGCCTACACGGCCGCGATCGGCGAGACGGCCATGATCGCGAGAGCCGCCGAGTCGGTCCGCCTGGCCATCGGGCGACTGGAGGCAGGTCTCGCCGATGCCGCGGCCGCCGCACTGGCCGACGCCTCGCGCGTGCTGAGCCCGGCACCGCCACCGCACCGCGAAGCGGCCCTGATGTCTGCCGTCTGAAGCAGCACAGGGCACGCCCCCTGCCCGGCGGGCAGGGGGCGTGGCGTGGTTCCGCGGACGCCGGGTCGTTCGGGGTGGCTCGACGCCCACGGGGCTTACGGGGCGATACCGACGTTCGGGTAGAACCGCTTCCAGACCTTCGCCTGGAACTCGGTCAACGCGGGCCAGTGCGCGCCGCCCGGCCGTGGATACACCCTGGACTCGTAGCTCTTCGGGCTGAACGCCGGGTCGACGAAGCAGCCCTCGTGGTACTTGGCGTCGAACGCCGGGCACGCGGCGGCCACCGAGGCGGGCGTGGGTTTCCGGCCGGTGTGCACCCAGGTCGACAGGGCCGAGATGGCCGCGGCGTACCCAGAGTCACTGAGGGCACTGTGCTCGCTCTCCTGGGTGAAAATCTGCACCAGGTGCCGGGCGTTGCCGGCGTTGCCCACCGAGGCCCGGTAGGCCGACTCGTGCTCGACGAACGCGGTCGGGTCGTCGATCGCGTGCATCGTCAGCACCGGCACCTTGATCGAACCGGTGAGGTCGCTGTCGTAGGACAGGTCGCGGACCGCCGACGGGTCGGCGGAGAACCGTTGCACGCCTTTGTTCAACGCCACGTCGTCGTGCGAACCGGTGTACCGGACACCCATGTTGCCGAACGGATTACGGCCACCGAGCCGGTTGTGCACGATGTCGCGGAACGTGAACGTCGCGAAGTTCAGATGGGACGCCAGTGTGCGCTCCGGAAGCCGTGTCACGCCAAGGATGTCCTTGAGGTTGCTGGCCTGCTGGGCGGTGCGCTCCTCAGGCCTGGACTCGATGCCGGTGCACTCCTGCAGCCTGGCCCGCAGGCCGCTGCCGGTCATGGCCGAGTCCGGCCGCAGACCCATCCACAGTGGATAGTCCGGTTCGGTCGGCCTCGGGTGGTTTCCGCAGTAGTACTGGTAGACCACGCGCAGGTCCACCCGGTAGTTGTAGCCACGGCTGCCGCCGGCGAGCACGCCGTTGGTCAGCAGGACTCCGTCGTACTTGTACGTTTCCGCCGCCTTCGCGGCGATGTTGCCGCCCCACGACTGGCCGTGCAGCAGGGTCGTCCTGGGCTTGCCGAAGCTGCGGGTGAACATCGCACGGAGGTTCTCGGTGTCCAGAACTGCCATCTGGGTGCCGTATCCGCCGCGGCGGTAGGACGAACCGGCCCACGCGTAACCCTCGCGCACCATGACCGACCACCGGGTCAGATCGTCGACGCTACGGTCCTGTGTGGGGGCGCCGAGATCGGGTCCGCCGTGGGTGTGCAGCACGAGTGTGCCGTTCCAGCCGCGGGGGATGGCGACCGAGTAGTAGGCGCCGTTGCTGTCCTGGCCGCCGTAGCACGTGGTTTCGGCCGGTAACGTGGTCGGGCACGCCACGGTCGGCAAGTGGTCCGCCGGCGCGGGGGCTGGTGCCAGTCCCATGAGGAGGGCGGCGATGAGTGAAACAGTCTGCATGTGTCCTCCGCGAGCTGCGCTCCGTCGCGCTGGGGTGACGGTAGACACAATGCCCAGAGGGCGCAGAGGTTGCGTTCATTGAGTTCACGCCGTTGTCCGAACAGGACGGGCGTGACGCCCCGCGCGAGTCAGTCGTAGGCGGGCCGGTTGGCGCGCCAGTAGCCGCAGAAGTAGATGTGCTTCTTGTCGATGCCCCGCTCGTTGACCAGGTAGCGCCGGATCGACGTCGCCAGCGACGACTCGCCCGCCACCCAGGCGTACGGCTTGCCCTCGGGGAACGTCGACGACCGCAAGGCTTCGATCACCGCGCCGCCGCGTGCCGTGCCGCGGTTGAGCCACGAGACCTCGGCACCGGCGGGAATCGTCAGCTCGATCCGGGCGAAGGACTCGGCGACCTCGAGCAACACCGTCGCTTGTGTGCCCGGTGCGAGACTTTCCAGGATTCCGGCGACCGCGGGCACAGCCGTCTCGTCACCGACGAGCAGTTGCCAGTCCGCGTCGGCGGGCTGGTATTCGGAACGGTCGGACAGCACGCCGATGCGATCGCCGGGGGTGGCGGCGCACGCCCACGCGGAGGCTGGGCCGCTGTCGCCGTGCAGCACGAAGTCGATGTCCAGTTCGCCACTTTCGTGGTCGATCCGGCGGACCGTGTAGTTGCGCATCACCGGGCGGTGCTCGGCGGGCATGGCCTGCAGCTCGGGCCACCAGTCCTCGGTCACCGGCAGCCGGAAGTCCTCGGCGACCGGGAAGAAGACCCTGGCCAGGTGGTCCGGGCCGGCGTAGGCGAAGTTGGCGACCTCGTCACCGGCCAACGTGATCCGGGCCATCTGCTCGGACAACCGCCGGACCGCCGTGACGGTCACGAACATCGGCCGCTGCTGGTTCTTCACGGTCATGCGCGTTCCTCCCAGGTTCTGTCGGTTAGCCTAACCTAACTTTGATCGAGGGTGGAACCCCGGGGGGAACGCCTGGCCCCCGTGCCAATCACAGTGCCGATCAGAGTGCCGATCAGGCCGCCGGGTTAGAGTCTTAGGTGTGAACGTCGAGGTGACCCCCCTGCCGGGCTTGGGAACACGCCAGGACTTCGTCTCCCGTGGCGGCCGCAGGATCGGGGTGATCACCTATCGCGACGGCCGGATGGAGATGATCGTCTCCAAACAGGACGACACCGACTCGTGCGTCGCCTCCATCCCGCTGACCGTCGAGGAAGGTGCGACGCTCGCCGCCCTGCTCGGCGCGCCCCAGCTGGTCACGCAACTGGAGGACCAGCACAAGGACTTCGCCGGGATCACCACACGGCAGTTGCCGCTCGCGCCCGCGTCGCCGTACGACGGCAGGACCCTCGGTGACACGGCACTGCGCACCAGGACAGCGGTTTCGGTGGTCGCAGTGGTGCGCAACGGCACCGTGCACCCCTCACCACGGCCGGACTTCCGGCTCGTCGCCGGCGACCTGCTCATCACGGTCGGCACGGCCGAAGGGCTGAGCAAGGCCGTCGAGGTTCTTGAGACCGGCTGACCGGCCGGCCTGACAAGCAAGGGGACAAGTGCACGACACCGCCATCTCCCTGATCGAACTGGGAGCGGTCTTCTTCGGCCTGGGCCTGCTCGGACGACTGGCGTGGCGGATCGGCATCTCGCCGATCCCGCTGTACCTGATCGGCGGCCTCGCGTTCGGTGCGGGCGGGCTGATCCCGCTGCACGGCATCGAGGAGTTCGCCACCCTCGCCGCGGAAATCGGCGTGATCCTGCTGTTGCTGCTGCTGGGCCTGGAGTACTCGGCCAGCGAACTGGTCACCGGCATGCGCCGGTCGTGGGTGGCCGGGCTGGTCGACGTGGTGCTCAACGCCCTGCCGGGCGCGGCCGTGGCGTTGCTGCTGGGCTGGGGCCCGGTCGGGGCGATCGTGATGGCGGGCGTCACGTACATCTCGTCGTCCGGGATCATCGCGAAAGTGCTCGGCGACCTCGGCAGGCTGGGCAACCGGGAGACACCGGTGGTGCTGTCGATCCTGGTTTTCGAGGACCTGGCGATGGCCGTGTACCTGCCGATCCTGACGGCTCTGCTGGCCGGCGCGACCCTGGTGGGCGGGCTGACCGCGGTCGGGATCTCGCTGATCGTGATCACGGTCGTGCTGATCGTCGCGCTGAAGTTCGGCCGGTACGTCTCGATGATGGTGGACAGCCCCGAGCCCGAGGTGTTCCTCCTGCGCGTGCTCGGCGCGGCACTGCTGGTCGCCGGAATCGCGTCGCAGCTGCAGGTCTCGGCGGCGGTGGGCGCGTTCCTGCTGGGCATCGCGATCTCCGGGTCGACGGCCGAGAACGCGACGAAGCTGCTGGAGCCGTTGCGTGACCTGTTCGCCGCGATGTTCTTCGTGGTCTTCGGCCTGAACACCAACCCGACGACGATCCCGCCGGTGCTCGGCTACGCCGTCGCCCTGGCTTTCGTGACCACGCTGACGAAGGTGGCGACGGGCTGGTTCGCCGCGCGCCAGCAGGGAATCGGCCGGATGGGCCGGGCCCGGGCAGGCGCGGCCCTGGTGGCCCGTGGTGAGTTCTCCATCGTCATCGCGGGCCTCGCGGTGACCGCGAACGCGGTGGACGAGCAACTTGCCGCGCTGGCAACGGCTTACGTGCTGCTGATGGCCGTGCTCGGTCCGGTCGCCGCACGTGTCGTCGAGCCCGTTGCCCGTGGCATGCAACGGAAACTGCGGCCCCGCACAGCCTAGAACCCGCTAGAACCCGCGGTAGACGCCGTCCTGGTGGGCGGCGTCGACGAACTCGTGGAAGTCCATGTTCGCCTGCGAAAGGTTGTTCTCCACCGACCACGCGACTTCGGGAATGGCACGGAACTCCCGGCCACGATCCCGGCGCAGCGAGATGACCAGGATCGCGTGTTCGGGGTGCCGGACGGTCACCTCGTCCACCACGAGAACGACCGGATGCCGGTAGCCGGCGCCGGTGGCGTCGAGGATGTCGGCTTTGGTCGCGCCCAGGTAGGCGATGTCGTCGATCGGCGTGAGGTCCGGCAGGAACCCTTCCGCGGTCGGTGTTCCGACGGCCGTGAGGATCTCCTGCCACACGCCGTCGTCGGAGAAGTCGGTCCGGAGCAACGCGGTGCACGTGCCGGCGGGCAATGGCCGCATGTCAGTCCGTCACCGGGACGATCCGGGCGCCGGCGAGTTCGCCGTCCGCGATGTCCAGGAGCCCGATCGTGCCGTGCGGCTGACGGCGGCGGTCGGTCGGGGAGCCGGGGTTGAAGATCCGCACGCCGTCGCCGGTCTGGTCCATCGGGATGTGCGAATGCCCGAACACCACCAGGTCCGCGTCCGGGAACCGGTTGCGCATCCGTCTGGTCCGGCCGGTCGCCTGCCCGCTGTCGTGGATCATCGCGACCTTCAGGCCGGCCAGGTCGAGCTCCAGCGTCTCGGGTGCGCCCCACGCGGCCACATCCGGGCCGTCGTTGTTGCCCATCACCACGTGCACGGGCGCGAACTCGGCCAGCTCGTCGAGGACGTCCTTGGTGCACACGTCACCGGCGTGCAGGATCACGTCGGCATCGCGCAGGTGCGTAGCCACCCGCGGCGGGCACGCCTTCCAGCGCCGGGGCGAGTGCGTGTCAGCCAGTACGACCACTCTCACCCGGCCATTCTGCTGCATCAGCGTCGGGCCGGCAGGTTCTCGAAGCCCGCCGCGCGGGCGATCCGGGTGGCCCGCTCGACGTGCGACGCGGCCTGCACGTCGTCGTTCAAGCTGGTCAGTGCGGCGGCGAGACCCAGGTGGACACGGGCTTCGGTGTGCTTCTGGCCGCCGCGCACCGCCAGGTCGAGCGCGCGGAAGTAGTGCCTGATGGCCTCGCGGTGGTCACCTCGCCGATGACAGACCGAGCCCAGGGTTTCCAGCGTGCCGCTTTCGAAGCTCGGGTCGCCGAGGGTCGCGGCGACCGTGATCGCGGAGTGCGCGTACGACAGCGCGGTGTCGTGCTCGCCGAGTTCGCTGTGCAGTTGGGCGTGCGCGCACAACAGGTTCGACTGGACCGGGCGTTTGAGCGGGACGTCGGAGAACCGCTCGGCTTCGGCGAGCAGGCGCCGCGCCTGCTCGATGTCGCCGAGTTCGCGGTGGATGTCGGCCAGGGCCGCCAGCGACGCGACCGCGCAGTTGGCTTCGCCGAACGTCTCACTCAACCGCAGTGTGGTGCTGTAGCAGTCGATCGCCGTCGGCAGGTCGCCACGCCAGGAAGCCACCAGACCCAGGACCATCATGCCCAGCATGCGGCCGACTTCGTTCCTGCCGGCCAGCGCGTTCGCGTGGGCCGAGGCGTCGTCGAAGTCGCCGACCGCGGCGTGACCGAAGGCCAGTTGCGTCAACGCGGTGGTCTCACCGACGTCCCAGTCGATGTCCCTGCTCATCGCCAAGGCGCGGGCGGCGTGCGTGAGCGCTTCGGCCGGCCTGCACTGGCGCATCCGTAGCTCCGCCAGGCTGTTCAGGCTGACGATCTCACCGCGGATGTCCCTGGTCGCCTGCGCGGCCCGCAACGCCCTGGTCGCGATGATCTCCCAGTCGATCACGTGCGGATGGATGGAGAAGTACCCCCGCAGCAAAGCGGCCATCTGCCAGGCCAGCACGTCCGGTGCCTCGGTGATCGTGGCCACCAGGGTGGCTCGTTCGGCGTCCAGCCACGCCAGCGCGTCGTGCGGTCCGGTGAACGGGACCGGTGTGCCAGGGTGTCCGGTGACAGCGGGAAATTCGGCCGCGTACAACAGATCTGTGGCCGAGCGCAGGTTCCCGAGGCACCAGTCGTGGAACCGGTCGATCGGGCTGGGACCCAGTTCCCGGCCGTACAGCCGAAGCAGGTCGTGGTAGGTGTACCGGCCGTGCGTGGTCGGCTGGACCAGGTGGGCGGTGGCCAACGTGTCGAGCAAGCGCTCGGCTGGTGCGCCGAGCAGGTACGACGCCACGTCCACGCCGAAGTCGGGGCCCGGAATCCACGCCAGCAGCCGGAACAGTTCGGCCGCTTGACGGTCCAAGGCCTGGTAGGACGTGGCGAACGCGGCTCGTACCGCGGACTGCTCGTCACCGTGCACTTCGAGCGCGGCGAGCCTGTTTCCGTTACGCAGCAAGGCGATGTGCTCTTCCAGTGGCCTCTGCGGGTGGGCGGCGAGGTCGGCCGCGGTGATCCGCAGGGCCAGCGGCAGGTGTGCGCACAGCTCGGCCAGTTCCGCGATTCCGTCGTTCGGAACGCCCAGATTGGCCAGCAGTTCGTGCGCTTCGGCGACCGGCAACGTGGTGAGGATCAGGTGCCGGGCGCCGTCCCTGGCGACCAGTCCGTCCATCCGGTTGCGACTCGTGATCAGCACGAGGCTTCCCGGCGTGCCCGGCAGCAGCGGCCGGATCTGGCTCGCGCCGGTGGCGTTGTCCAGCAGGATGAGCATCCGTTTGCCGCTCAGCAAGGTCCGGTACAGCGCGGCCGCTTCGTCCGGGTCGGCGGGCACACCCCGCGGCGGCACCCCGAGCATCCGCAGGAACCGGCCGAGCACGTTCTGCCCGCGCAGATCGGCCTGCAACTGGCCGTCCGGGAACTGGTCACGAACCCGGTGTCCCCAATGGACGGCCAGCGCGGTCTTGCCGACGCCGGGCATCCCGGCGATGACCACCGCGGGAGCGGTGCTGAGATCGTCCAGTTGGGACAGATACTCCGCGCGGCCGGTGAAGCCGGTGATGTCCGCGGTGAGCTGGGCGGGCCTGGCCGCGGGACGGGGAATGTCCTGGCGGAGCACCTGGTGGTGGGCGGCCCGCAGTTCGGCGGACGGCTCGATGCCCAGTTCGTCGGCCAGGCGGCGGCGGATGTCGGTGAACAACCGCAGTGCGGCGGCTTGTTCACCGCTGCCCGCCAACGCCAGTCCGAGCTTGGCGTGCAAGCCTTCGTGCAGGGGCTCGTCAAGCTGTCGCAGCCGGGCGACGGCGTCCGCGTGCCGTCCCGCCTGGATGGCCCGGTCGGCGAACTCGAGCACGACCTCCAGGCGTCGCTGAGCCGCCGCGATCGCACGCGGGTGGTCGCGTAGTTCGTCCGGCAGGTCGGCCAGGACCGGGCCGCGCCAGCACGCCAGGGCCTCGGCCAGCGAGTCCTGAGCGGCGAGAGTCTCGAACGCACGCAGGTCCGTGTCGGCGACGAGCCGATAGCCGGTGCCGACCAGGTCGATCATCATGCCCGCTCGCCGTAGGCGCGACACATATCCGGTGACCAGTTCCGAGCAGCTGCGCGGGGTTTTGCGCGGCCACAGCACGTCGATGATCTCGTCGCGGCCCACGACCTCGCCCGCGGTGAGCGCGAGCAGACCGAGCAGGCAGCGTTGTTTGGCCGCCGGCAGGCGTACCTCCTGGCCGGCGACATGGATCGTGAGCGGGCCGAGTACCCCCACCTGCCGGGTCACCCCGACATCCTACGTGTTGGTGACACGTCAAGAATCCGGTCTGCGTCCAGTCCCGGTGGTTAGCGTGCGCCGTATGGTGAATCGGAGGGGTTTCCTGGCGACCACGGCCACCTTGGGCGCCGCCGTGGCACTGCCGGGCGAGGCGGTCGCGCAGGCAGAGCAGTTCGCGGTGGGGCCGGTGACGATCGGGCCGGACGATCCCCGGTACGAGGACCTGGCGGTGCGGACGAAAAACGACAGGTTCGTCACGCGGCCGGAGTCCTTCCGGATCGTCGGCACGACAGACCAGGTGGTCCGGGTGGTCGACGAGGCCGCACGCGCGGGCAAGCGGATCACGGTCCGCAGCGGCGGGCACTGTTACGAGAACTTCGTCGGCGAGCCGGCGCCGGGCGTGATCATCGACATGATCGAGATGAACCGGGTGTACTTCGACGCACGGCGGCGCGCGTTCGCCGTCGAATCGGGCGCGTTGCTTTCGGACGTCTACGAGACGCTGTACTACGGCTGGGGCGTCACGATCCCGGCCGGCCAGTGCGGCACCGTGGCGGTCGGCGGGCAGATCCAGGGCGGCGGCTACGGGCCGCTGTCGCGGACGCTCGGGTCCGTTGTGGACTACCTGGAAGCCGTGGAAGTCGTTGTGGTGGACCGGAACGGCCGGGCCCGTGCGGTCGTGGCCTCCCGCGATCCGCGCGACCCGGACCACGACCTGTGGTGGGCGCACACCGGGGGCGGCGGCGGGAACTTCGGTGTCGTCACGCGGTACTGGCTGCGTACCCCGGGCGCGCGGGGCAACGATCCCACGAAGCTGCTGCCCAAGCCGCCTCGCGGCCTGCTCAGCGGCGCGGCCTTCTGGAAATGGGACGATCTCGGCAAGGAGAAGTTCCGGCGGCTGCTGGCCAACCACGGCGCCTGGCACGAGCGCACCAGCGTGCCCGGCGCGCCCGGCGGGGGCGTCTACGGCGTGTTCATGATCGGCGGCAAGGGATTGTCGCCGATGGGCCTGCCCGGCGACTTGATCCTCCTCGCGCAGGTCGACGCGTACGCACCAGGAGCGGAACAGCAGTTGCGTGACTTCTTCGCCGCCGTGGCCGAGGGCGTCGGCGGGGAACCGTCGATCTCACCGCAACCAACACCATGGCACACCACGGTGCGAGGGAACGTCGAGGGCGTCGGCGAGATCGACCGGCAGAAGAACAAGGCGGCGTACCTGCGGCGCCGGTTCACCGACAGCCAGGCGGACACCATCTACGACACGCTGACGGCGGAGCAGAGCCAGTTGGACACCCGGATGCTGTGGCTGGTCTCGTACGGCGGCAAGGTCAACGAGGTCGACCCGGCCGCAACGGCTTCCCCGCAACGGGATTCCATGCTCAAGGCCATCTACATCACCTCATGGCAGGACCCCGCCAAGGACCAGCAGCACATCGACTGGGTTCGGCAGTTCTACCGGGCGGTGTACAAGGAGACCGGCGGTGTGCCGGTCCCGAACGAGGTCAGCGACGGGTCGTACATCAACTACCCGGACGTGGATCTGGCCGACCCGTCGCAGAACACCTCAGGCGTGCCTTGGTACACGTTGTACTACAAGGACAACTATCCACGCCTGCAACGCGTCAAGGCGAAGTACGACCCACGTGACGTGTTCACCCACGC
The DNA here is from genome assembly GCF_013280595.1 of Kibdelosporangium persicum. Lineage (GTDB taxonomy): Bacteria > Actinomycetota > Actinomycetes > Mycobacteriales > Pseudonocardiaceae > Kibdelosporangium > Kibdelosporangium persicum. Next base: position 150,992 of record NZ_JAAATY010000005.1, on the reverse strand, counting down.
GCTGGGCATCCGTCCCGCCTGACCCGCGTGTCCACCGTTCCGGCACCCCGAAATTCCCTTGGGGGCCGGAAAGACCGGCACGGAGTGCGTGGTTACGAGGCGGTGACGACCTTCCAGAGGTAGCCGTCCGGGTCGCTGAAGTGGCCGTCGTACCCGCCCCACTGCGCGGCGGCCGCCTCCTTGACCGCGGTCGCGCCCGACGCCACGGCGGTCCGCATCACCTCGTCCACCGCTTCCCTGGAGTCGACCAGGAAGTGCAGGGAGATGCCGCGGAATCCGGAGCCCTCGGCGGAGACACCGGCGTCCCGCGCGACCGTGTCCCATCCGTAGAGCGCCAGATCCGACGAGCCGTCGCCGAGTTCGAACCGGACGAACCCGGGGAACTCCTGTTTGACCCGGCACCCCATGCCTTCGGCGTAGAACTTCTTGGCGCGGTCCACGTCCTGGACGCCCAGCATGATGACGTTCGCCTGCAGCGGCATGGTGATCTCCTCAAGAGTCGGAGGGCGGTTCCTGCACATGCTGTGACGCTATTGCGGCGGCACGAATCCGCGCTTCTCGATTCCTGACCGCCTTACCGGGGCATGAGGGAACGGAAGTCCTGGACGGCGTCGTCGACCATGTCGCACAACACACACGGGCGCTGGCTGCCGGCCGGCGGCTTCTCGGCACGGCGAGCGGAAGGGTCCTGACTGGACGCAGCCGCCGCCGGAGCGGAGGACGAAGACGGGCGCTTCGGTTTCGGGACCGGTGGTGCGGCGGGCCGGGAGGGCTGGACGGTCGCGGTCATCGTCACGGTGGTCGGCACCGTGACCGCAGGCAGTGTGACTGTCGGCAGGGGAGGCGGGGGTGGAGCCGCGTGGCCCGGCTCGGCCGACGGGGCGTCCGAGACGACCGACAGCACGGCGATGCCCGCGGCGCATGCGGCACCGACGATCGCCAACGGCACCCGGCACGATCGCCGTGCCGGCGTCCGCACCCGGCCACGGCGGGACTTCTTGGCGGTGCGCAGTGCGGTGTCCGCCTCGACGATCAGGGCTTCGAGGCTGCTGTCCGGCCCGCCGATCGCGACTCCGAACGACGCGGTGATCGAGTCGATCGTCACCGTGCCGCCCTGGACCGGCGCCGGGACGACCAGAGCGCGGATCGCCTGGCGGACTCGCTCGGTGACGGCCAGAGCCTCGTCGAGCACGGTCTCGGGGAGCAGGATGAGGAACTCGTCGCCGCCGTGGCCGCCGTAGCGACCGAGCAGGTCACCCTTTCTTGTGTTCTGCCGCAGTGCGTCTGCCACGGCGCGGAGCACCGCGTCGCCGGCCACGTGTCCGTGCTTGTCGTTGACGTGCTTGAAGTTGTCGAGATCGATCACGACCAGAGCGGTCGTCGAGCAGGACGCGAGCAGGCGTGGAGCCTCCGCGTCCCAGCCCCACCTGTCCAGCAGCATGGTCAGCCGGTCGGTCGCCCACGGACCGTGGGGGTGGCCGCACGAGCCACAGCTGGAGGAATTGCTCATCTCGGGGCAGTCTCCCTTCGGCCGAAGAGACTATCGGTTGATCGCCCGTGACGCAGCGTTCAGAGGGGTGAACCACTCATCTGTCGGGTGATCTTCTTCGCGCCGTCGGCGAGAGCCGCGATAACTGTGCCCCACATGACAATCGCGCCACCGAAACCTGTCACCGCGGCCCACGCCCACGACAGTCCGGAGAGGCCGAGTACGGCCGCGAGCACGGCCACGCCGCACAGCAGCAGCGCCATGGTCATGTACCGCTGCGAGCCGAAGATCTTCACGAACGGGACGAAGTGCGCGCCGACGACGAACAGGACCCAGGTCGCGACCGCCTCGGGCTTGTCCAGCACGGCGCTCAGCACCCGGGAGCCCGCGAAGATCGCCACGAGCATCACCAGCACCGCGATCCCGTACGCCCTGCCGAACGGGCTCTTCCCGCTGGCCGCGGGCAGGTCGCCGGCGCGCCGCCCGATCCGCAACGTCCACACCACGAGACCGAGCAAGGCGACGATGCCGGCGACACGCAGCGCGGTCGCCACATCCGGGACCGAGGTCACGCCGTAGAACCACCACCCCAGGCCGAAACCGATGCCGATGAAGTTCGCGGTCATGAGCGTGGCCATGTGGCCCTTGGTGAACTCAGCCATGGAAAGTCAGAATCCCAGTTCCTCGTCGTGTCCCCGGCCGCACCTTACGCGGTGAGGATCTTGACGAGAGTGGGCAGTGCGATGTTGCGGCCGGAGATCACCGCGACCGCCCGGCCGGTCACGTCCACCTTCCCGGCGAGCAGAGCCGCCACCGCGACCGCCCCGGCGCCCTCCGCGATGACGCCGTGGTTCGTGGCGAGGTACCGCATCGCGTGCCAGAGCTCAGGTTCGGTGACCCGTACCAGCGAGTGCACGTGGTCGCGGATCAGCCCGACGGTCACCGAACCGGGTTCGAGGTTGCCGGTGATGCCGTCGGCGACGGTCTCGCCGACGGAGATCTCCACGTCGTGGCCCGCTTTGACGGTTTCCGACACCGCCACGGACTCGGCCGATTCGACTCCGACGATCCGGACGTCCGGCCGCTGGGACGCCCACAACCCCAGTCCCGAGGCGAGTCCGCCACCGCCGACGGCACACACCACGGTCATGGGCCCGTCGACCTGGCTGTCGAGTTCGTAGCCGATCGTCGCCTGGCCCGCGATGATGCCCGGATCGTTGTACGGCGACACGTAGACGCCGTGCGTGAGGCCCAAGGCGTGCTGCTCGGCCTCGTCGTACGAGGTGCCGACCTGGACGAGCGTGACGCTCTCGAACGCCTTCAGTTTCGCCACCTTGGCGGGAGAAGCGTTGCCGGGGACCACAACCGTGGCCCGGGTGCCGAGCAGCCTCGCCGCCGTCGCGACGCCCAGCCCGTGATTCCCGGCGGACGCGGTCACCACTTCGACGTGGGACGGAAGCTCCCGCATGGCCGAGATCGCGCCACGGATCTTGAAGGACCCGCTGGGCTGCAGGGTCTCCAGCTTCAGCCAGATGTCGCCGGTCGTGTCCAGCGGTGTCGGCGGCAGCACCTCCGGCACCCGCTGCCACGCCTTGGCCAGATCTTCGACGTCAGGGACGCGTACCGAGCGAATCATGTGTCCACCCTAACGGTCGTTCGCCCAGTCGCGTCGCTCGTCGGGGCCCGGCCGCCTGCTGTCCACAAACGACGCCTGCGCCGGGCCGTTCAAATCAGTTGAGTTCATAGCGCGCGGGGCGGTAGCGTGATCACGCGAGGCAATGAGGAAGCTTCCTGCCAAGGGACCGAGTCCTGCCGCAAGGCGATCGGTGTAGCCTCCTCGCTCTCCTCGCAGGCGAGGCCATGACCGGACTTCCTTCTGCTTTCGCGCCTTCGGGTCGAAATTCCCCGTAGTCCAGTCGCCCTCCTCGTCGTGCGCCTGCGAGGCCATGAGGGAACTTCCTGCTCATCGACTTGTGATCGAAACCAGTAGTTCCTTCCCTTTCCTCGCTGTCGCCACGGTTTGGGGCTGCCCGCCCGGCCGGGTCTTCCGGAACCGCCGCAGGCCCACGAACGTCCACTGTGGCCGGGGCCTGCGCGGAGGCCGGGTATCCGGCCGACGGTCGTCGCCGGGGGCATGAACATGCGCTACCGGGGTTCGCCGAACGTCCAGGGCTGCAATCCCAGCGGCTTCTACCGCACGGGCGACGGCGCGTCGCACCATATCTTCGCCAGTGCCGATCCCGCCATTGTCAGCGGCACGAAGTTCGATATGGCAGGCGCCATCGATCATCCCGGTTGGATGGTCACCGTGAATATGGGTTGACCCGCCGCGAATCACCAGGCATGATTTGACCACACACCGAGCAAGGAGAGCAGTCATGGCGAACACGCGACAGCGGGGACACCTCGCCCAGTCGTGCGCGCTCGCCTTGCTAGGTGGGGGCCGGCGCAGTGGTGCGAGCTCCCCGCCGTGACATAAGTCCTTGTCACGCCACGGGAGCCGCCCATCGGACACCATCCGATCAGGGCGGTTTTTGCTGTGCGGAGCAAATCGGGCCGGTGATCTTACGGAAGCGGCGCAGCCTCCGGAAACCGTGGTCCGGGGTCATTTCGAAAAACACAATGCGGTCGTGGTGTACGCGGTGAACACGCCAGGCTTCCACCCTGGAGAAACGGGTTCGATTCCCGTCGGCCGTTCCGAGTGGAAAACACTGTGGGCGTCTTCCCAAGGCCAGGATGTGTGCTCGCCATGCACACGATGCGGGTTCGAGTCCCGCCGCTCACACGCAGTGCCCGTTGGTCCAGCAGGCATGGACGCCGGACTCTGACTCCGGAGACCGAGGTTCGACCCCTCGACGGGCAGCGAGCAGACAGGCCCCTGTGGCGGAACGGAAGACGCACGCGACTCAAACTCGCGGGCCCGTCAGGGCGTGCAGGTTCGACTCCTGCCAGGGGTACCAAGACTGTCCACTTTGGAAGGCTAGCCGAGTCGGGCAAGGCAGCGGTTGCCGAACGTCGTCCGGTGTGATGCCGGCGCGCGTTCGAATCGCGCGCCCTCCGCGCATGTAAAAGGGGGATCCTATGACCGATCCGAAGGTTCTCATCAGCAAGACGTTACGGGTCCCGCGAAGCGAGGGCCCGCGCGGTGACGGCGCCGGTGTGGCGCGGCAGATGGACGCCGCGCTGGCCGGTGTCGGCTTCAAGGCGAGCCGCGAGTTGCTCGAGTACGTCGCCACCCTCGAACCCGGCGCGGCGATGGACCTCGCCATCGACGTGATCGGCGCGGTCCGGGGGCTGGTCGGCGACAACGTCCCGCACAACGCGTACTTCATCAACTTCCCCGACGGCGTCCCGGACACCGTGGAGTTCTGGGTGCAGTGCCTGCGTGACGCGTTGGTTCCGGCTCGCCGCAAGTGGTTCCCGAGGGACGCCGACCTGGTCGACGTCCTCACGGGCGGATGGGTCGACCTGCTCAAGCTGCCGCGGTACGGCCGCTACCAGCACACGTACGAGGAACTGCTGGCCGCGCACGACGAGCTGATCCCCTCGGTGAAGGACCGCGTGACCGTCCTGCACCTGGGTGGCACCGTCCAGGAAGAGGCCAGCCGGGCATACCTCGGCCTCGCGGGCAGCGTGACGCCGCTGGGCGAGGCCGACCTCCAGGTGCTGGCGGACCTGGCCGAGACGTGCCTGGCGGGCACGCAGCCGGAAGTCATTCCGGTACGGGAGAACCGGGCCGTGGTCAACGCGGTCAGGATGCGGGCCGGACTGCCGTTGGTGTCCGTGGACACGGTCACCGACGTGCTTCGGGTGGCGTGCCAGGCCAGCGGTGGCGACGTCACGTTGCGGGAGCGGACCAAGTTCCGCAGCTTCAAGCGGCGTGAGCGGCGTGTCATGCTGGCGGCGCTGGACGCGGTCGTCGCGGGCAACAGCGGGAAGCTCGGGGATGTGGCACGGTTCGCCGGGCCGTGGAAGCGGCTGGGCGAGTTGCTGCACCCGCACGAGTACCCGCGGTTCCCGAACGCGCAGGACGTCTTCGCGGTGGCGCGTGGCGAGCGGAAGGTCCGGTCGCTCGCGGGCCGTGCCGAGCTGGCGTTCATGACGGACGGAGCCGTGCGGGCCGCGACGGTTCTGGCGAACGCGCCGGGTCTGTTGGTGCGGTCGTTGGACCGGTTGCTGCGCGAGGCCAACGCGGACGACGTGGAGGTGATCCTCGCGGGTGCCGAGAGCGCGCTCGGGTCGGTCTCAGGTCGCGTGTTGTGCTCGCTGCGTGAGCACTTCGCCAACCGTGGCACGCCGGACCCGGCACGGGTGTTCACGACGCGCGGTCGCCGTTCGTGGGTGGCCACGGACAACAGGAAGCGGTTGCCTCGCAAGGTGATTCACCGTGTGACCTCCATGCTGGACCTCGAACTGCTGGCGCGTGTGCCCACGTACGAGCGGCTCGTGGTGGACCCCGCCGTGCTCGATGTGGCGCTGCCGCTGTCGGGCAAGGCCACAGAGGACGGTTTCGCCGTGCTGCCGCGCGGCACCCGGACTCGGGTGGACGGTGACGTGCTGCGGTTCTTCACGTACTGGCGTCAGCGTCAGCAACGGACAGACTACGACTTGTCGGCGCTGTTGCTCGACGAGGACTTCCGGTACGCCGGCCACGTGTCGTGGACGAAGTACGGCACCGAGGGCGTGGTCTACTCCGGTGACGTCACCGGCGCGGCCAAGGGCGCGACGGAGTTCATCGACATCACGCTGGACAAGGTGGAAGCCGCGTTTGTCGTGCCACAGGTGAACATCTACAGCGGAGAGGGGTTCGACCAGGTCGAGGAGTCGATGTTCGGCTGGATGACGCGGGAGCGTGACCAGCGGGGCGCCCCGTTCGAGGCGCGGACCGTGCGGACGCGTTCGGACATGCGAGGCTCGGGACGGGTCGCGCTGCCGGTCATGTTCGCCCGGGACGGCGACGGGCAGTGGTCCGCGACGTGGATGCACCTCTACCTGTCAGGAAGGGTGAACTTCAACGTGGTGGAGGGCAACAGGGTCAGTACCGCCATTCTGGCGCGTGGTCTGTACGAACGCGACTACCTGACCATGTCCTACTTGGTCGACATGCTGACGGCCAAGGCAGGATCGGTGACCATGTGGGAACCGGGCCTCAAGCTGACCGAGCCGGTTGTGTTCGTCGGGCTCGACCGGCCGGAAGGTCTGCCGGACGGTTCCGAGGTGTTCACCAGGGACCGGTTGAACCAGCTGATTCCCGCCTAGCAAGGAGGGCCTGCCGCGCAGGCCCTCCTTTCACGTCACATCCCTGCGCACATTGATCAGCCTTGCCGCGACGGCCGCGGTGACGGCGTAGGAGATCATGAGCAGCCCGCCTGCCCACATCGGCAACAGGTCTCCGGCCGCGAACGGGCCGGACGACAGCGCGTCCCTGGTCCATCCACTGACGGCCTTGCCCGCACCGGTCGGAGTCCATCGGCCGACTGCCGGGACCAGCATGACCAATGCCCATTCCAGGTAGAAGAACCACACGAACGCGGCCGTGATCGCGGCGACCATGTTGCGGACCAACGCCCCCAGCGCCGCACCGAACAGGCACCACAGGACTGTGCTGACCACGGAACCCAGCAGCACGAAGGGTACGTCCGGAGTCCACACCGGATAGTCGTAAAAGGACAGCAGCGCGGCGGCGACCGGTGACGTCACCAAGGCCGCGGCCACCCCCAGGGCAAGGCCGATCACGCCGCTGGCCAGAAGTTTCGCGGTGATGACGTGACCGCGCCGGGGCGTGACGAGGAACGCCCACGTGATCGTGTGGTGCCGGTACTCGCCGGTCACCACGATGATGCCGAGGATCATCGCGAACACGTAACCCTGTTGCGCCATGCTGTAAGCGGAGTTGACCGAGCGTTCGTTCACGGTCTCCGGCGTCATGAACACGACAACCTGCAGCACACCCCACCCGACGCACGCCACCACCGCGATCGCCGCGACCAGCCACATGGACCTGGTGACCCGCAACAGTTCGGCCCTGATCAGATTTGTCATGACCGCACCAGCTCCAGGTAGGAGTCCTCCAGGCTGCCGAACTCGGCCGTCGGGCCGGACGCGAGCAGCCTGCCGTGGTTGATGATGACCACGTGGTCGGCGGTCTTGGCCATCTCGGTCAGGACATGGCTCGACACCAGGACCGTGCGACCGTCCACCGCGAGGGCGCGCAGGAACCCGCGCAGCCAGTGGATGCCTTCGGGATCGAGGCCGTTGGCGGGCTCGTCGAGGATCAGCACGTCCGGATCACCCAGCAGAGCCGACGCGATGGCCAGCCGCTGCCGCATCCCCAGCGAGAAACCACCGATCCGGCGTGCCGCCGCGTGGTCCAGGTCCACCAGAGCCAGCACCTCGTGCACGCGATCCCGTGCGATCCCGGCGGCCGTCGCCAGCACCCGCAGATGGGTGCGGGCGGTATGGCCTGGATGGAACGCGGTCGACTCAAGGACGGCACCGACCGATCTCACGGGCTCGGGCAGGTCCACGTACTGACTGCCGTCGATGGTCGCCGTGCCCGAGGTCGGGCTGACCAGGCCAAGGATCATCCGCAAGGTCGTCGTCTTGCCCGCACCGTTCGGTCCCAGGAAACCGGTGACGGCACCCGGCGCCACCGTGAACGACAGGTCCCGCACGGCGAGGACGTCGCCGAACCGCTTGCTCAGCTTCTCCACTGTTATCACGGTTGTGAACCTTGCCGCAGACGAATGCCCAGGTCATCGGCCCGCGGCTGGGTCTTGCCGGGGTGGAGACAGCTCCAGCCACGGGTGGAGGTGCCGGTCTGGGAACGGAGGTACCGTGACCGGCGTGGGTAGATGGCGTTACGGCGTATGGGCCTTGGCCGTGCTTTACCTGGGCTCGACCCTGCTGTGGACCGTGATCGCTTCGGCATCAGAACACGGCTGGGCCGGGGCGGTTCTCGACGGCGTGCTCTATGTCGCGGCGCTGGCGTCCGGTTACGCCGTCTACCGTTGGGAGATCGTCGGCATCTGGTTGCTCGCGACGACCGTCGCGTTCGGTCTGATCCTGCATCTGCACACCGAGTTCTCCGGGACGAGCCTGTTCTTCCTCGCGGTCTGGCTCGCGCCGTTCCGGGTCCGGCTCTGGCACGCGATGGTGCTCACCGCGGTCACGACAGCGGGGTTCGTCGGCACGTCGCTGGTGATGTCCTTGCCGCAGCAATCCATCTTCGGGATCGGATTCGCCCTCGGCTGGGCGGGATTCCTCGCCGCCGTGCTCAATCAGCTTGTGGTCACCCGTAACCAGACCAAGGCTGTGGCTGAGGCTCAGGCGCGCACGGCGGTGCTGGGCGAGCGGCAACGGCTGGCGCGCGAGATCCACGACATCCTGGCGCACTCGTTGTCCGCTCAGGTCGTGCACCTCGAAGGCGCCCGGCTGTTGCTGGAACAAGGCGGGGACCGCGAGGTGATCCTCGACCGGGTCGTCCGGGCCGGCGACCTCGCCCGAGCCGGGTTGGCGGACTCCAGACGAGCGGTCTCGGCGCTGCGCGGTGACCAGACGCCGTTGGTGGAACAGTTGGAACTGCTGGCGGACCAGTTCCGGTCGGCGACAGGACGGTCGTGTGAGGTCTCAGTGACCGGTGACGCCGGTCGGCTGGCTCCGGAGGCGTGGCTCGCTGTGGTCCGTACGGCGCAGGAAGCGTTGACGAACGCCCACAAGCACGCCCCCGAGGCCGAGGTCATGATGGACTTGCGGTGCGCGCGGGACTGGTGTGAGCTGGAAGTCCGCGACACCGGCGGGCACACGGTCACCTCCACAGGGAACGGCTACGGGTTGGTGGGGATGCGGGAACGAGCCGAGCTGATCGGCGGCACACTCGACGCCGGTCCGGTGCCCGAAGGGTTTCGGGTCCGGCTGCGGGTGCCGGCATGACGCGGGTGATCGTGGTGGACGACCAGACTGTCGTCCGTGAAGGCCTCGTCCTGTTGTTGCGGCTGTTGCCGGACATCGAAGTCGTCGGCGCCGCGGCCAATGGTGCGGAGGCGCTGCGGATGGTCGCCGCCGAACGGCCGGACGTCGTGCTGATGGACCTGCGAATGCCCAAAATGGACGGTGTGGAGGCGACAAGGCGGGTTCGTGCCGAACATCCCGGCACCCAGGTGGTCGTGCTCACCACGTACTCCGACGACGAGTCCGTCTTCGCGGCACTACGCGCCGGTGCCCGTGGTTACCTCACCAAGGACGCGCGGGCAGGCGAGATCGCCGAGGCGATCGCCGCGGTCCGGCGTGGCGAAGCCCAGTTCGACCCGGCCATCCAACGGCGTCTGGCCGAGACCGTGACCAGCAGGCCGGTGCCGGCGCACGCCTTGCCGGACGGCCTGACGCCGCGCGAAGCGGACGTGTTGCGCCTGATCGCCGAAGGCCGGTCGAACACCGAGATCGCCGCGAATCTGGTGATCACCGAAGCGACCGTGAAGACCCACATCAACAACCTCTTCGCCAAGATCGGCGTGCGGGACCGGGCCCAAGCGGTCACGTACGCCTTCCGAAGGGGACTGACCGGCTGAACGAGCGCGAAACCCCCTTCCCGCAAGCGGAAAGGGGGTGCACACGCGGCCGGCGTCAACTCACGGCGAGATAACCCAGGACGAACCCGAGCACCGTCGCCAGGACGGACACGGCTATCGCCCACTTGCCGAGGCTTCTGTCACCCATGCTGAAGCCGACGATGGAGAGCACGATCGCCAGCAGGCCGAAGATGATGGGGTAGAAGAACACCGCGACCGCGGACAGCACGAACGAGATGATGGTGCATACCCGGGCGCCGGTGACCGATTGCGGGCTGGCTGTTTGGGACAACGGTCCTCCCAGTGTTTCCTGCTGCCAAGGGATTCTCAGCAGGGGAGTACCCGTCCTCCAGCCGTCCAACCCCCGGCGTTCCCCTCGTGAGTGGTTATCAGGGTTAGAACCCCGATAACCACTCACGAGAGGCCCGGCTCATGCCCGTGGGTCAGCAGCGCTTCCAGAGGAAACGGTAGCGGCCGGTGGGATTGCGGTCGGGTGAGTCCATCGAGATCCAGCTCGACGTGGCCTCCGGGTTGGACGAGCCCGAGCTCACCTGCAACGCGGTGTTGACGTTGAGGTAACGGCTGTCGCCGCAGGGCAGGAAGACCACCGAGCCCGGGTTGGTGGTGTCGGTGGTGGCCCAGCGATCGCGCATCGGCCCGGTGAACGGGTGGACACGGCGGTCGGTGCTCGAGTCGCCCTGGAAGTAGTAGTACGCGCTCTGCCAGGCCTGGGCACCCGCGGCCAGGCTGATCCGGCCGGAGTAGTCGGCGCGCACGATCCCGAAGGTGAATCCGGCGGGAACGCGCACGTCCAGACTGAGCTGGCAGTTCTTCCTGGAGTCGGTCGGATCCGCACCGGCGCCGACCCTCGCGACGTAACTGCGGTGGATGACGGTGAACTCGGAATTGTCGTCCGCGACGGCCACTTCGGTCGATCCGGCCGGGCAGCCGGAGCCGTTGGCGGTCACGACGTGCACTGTGACCCGCCCGTCCGGGACGTCGTCCGCGGCCGTCACCGTGGGCGCGGTGACGGATAACGCCACACCGAGGGCGAGCAACGTAGTGATCATTGAGGCACCTTTCGAATGCAAACCATTCCGGTAGCGGGCCCTGCACGCAGGGTAGCCCTCTCGCTCCGGAGCGAAAGCCGACGGATGGAGCAATACTTTGCTCGTCCGCGAATTTCGGAGATTTTCTCCGCGTATTCAGGGTTATGATCCGACGACACGACCAATCCCATTCCCCGGTACGGTGCATAACGGATTCACCCAGCGCCCGGTTATGCCCGGCCGGCGTCCGTCCCGGCCGGTGCCCCCTGGGGCCGGATATTCGCTCCGTGCATGATCGGCCGAAGGTGAACCGGACCGCCACCTTGTCCGTATACCCGGGTAAGGCGAGGACTGTCCGGACGAAAGTGTCCACAATAGACGCCGTGATGCGCCGCTTGACGTGTCCCGCAATGGTTTATATGGTCTGGACCACTTTGTGATCTTGTCGTGGGGAACAGCGGGCGCGAGCTGTTCCGCCGCCACCATGCGAGGAGTTCCTTTCCATGTCCCTGAAGCGAAAGTTGTCCGTGACCGCGGCCGCGGCCGGGCTCGCGCCCGTGCTGCTGGTCGTCGTCCCGGCGGGCCAGGCGAGCGCACACGGATATGTCTCGTCCCCGAGCAGCCGTCAGGCGCAGTGCGCGCAGCGCGCGGTTCCCTGTGGCTCGATCCAGTTCGAGCCGCAGAGCGTCGAGGGCCCGAAGGGACTGACCAGCTGCGACGGCGGCCTGAGCCAGTTCGCCGAGCTGAACGACGACAGCAAGCCGTGGCGGGTGACGTCCGTCGGCAGTTCGGTCGACTTCACCTGGACCTTCACCGCCCGGCACGCCACCAAGAACTACGAGTACTTCCTCAACGGGCAGCGGATCGCCGAGTTCGACGGCGGCGGCAGGCAGCCCGCGCCCACCGTCACGCACTCGGTTGACCTCGCCGGGGCCAGCGGGCGGCAGAAGCTGTTGGCAGTGTGGAACATCGCCGACACGCCGATGGCCTTCTACTCGTGCGTCGACCTCCAGATCGGTGGCGGCGGCGGTACGACACCGCCGACCACCCAGCCGCCCGCCAGCCAGCCGCCGACGAGCCAGCCCACCACGCCGAAACCGACCAGCACCACGCCCAAGCCGACGAGCACCACCCAGAAACCGCCCACGACGGGAGCCGAGTGGCAGCCGAACACGGCGTACCCGGCCGGTGCCGAGGTGACGTTCCAGGGGGCGCGCTACCGCATCATCCAGCGCCACACCTCGCTCGCGGGCTGGGAGCCGCCCGCCACGCCCGCGCTCTGGCAGAAGCTCTGACCGGACCTTGCCGGCCCGCGCCGCAGAGCCCGGCGCGGGCCCTGACCTGGAGAACCACGAACGTGAAGCGCTTCCACCTCCTCATCGCGGCGGCGAGCCTGATCGGCCTGGCCGCCTGCGGTTCGACCGAGCCGGGCACCGCGTCCCCGGCCGCCCCCTCCGCGCGGCAGGCCGCCGAGGCCGCGCCGAAGGCCGCACCCGCCGGTGGTTTCAACGACGTCGACGTGATGTTCCTGCAGATGATGATCCCGCACCACGAGCAGGGCATGGAAATGGTGCGGCTGGCAGGCAAGCAGGCGGCCCGGCCGGAGATCAGGGACCTGGTCGGCGCCATCGAGGTCACCCAGGCCGACGAGGCCAGGAACATGACGGCGTGGCTGACCCAGTGGGGCAAGCCGGCCACCGCCGACCCGAACGCCGACGCGCACGTCAACCACGGCGGGTTGCCCGCGACCAACGCGGAGGTGATCGCCGACCTGGCGAAGTCGTCCGGCGCCGAGTTCGAGACCAAGTTCCTCACCCTGTTCACCGGCCACCAGGGCGCCGCCGTGGAGATGGCGCGGCGGGAGATCAAGGAAGGCGCCAGTCAGCCGGTGAAGGACCTGGCCGACCGGATCGTGAAGTCCCGGACCGGGCAGATCCAGCAGATGCTGGTCATCCTGGGCCGGCAGTAGGGTTTTGCCAGGCCGTCGCCTGGGCATCCGTCTGACATGTTCACAGAGGGTTATGGGTGGCTCCCCAACCGACGGCGGCGGTCCGGCGACGACGTCGTCCACATCCGACTGCCGGGCAAGCGGATGGTGGCGGTGTGCGGACCGGAGGCCACCCGTTTCTTCTACGACGAAGCCAACTTCGAGCGTGACATCCCCATGCCCGTGCAGGACACCCTGTTCGGGCGTGGTGCCGTCCACACGCTCAACGGCGAGCAACACCGTGCCCGCAAAGCCATGTTCATGGAACTGGTGAGTCCGGACAGCGTGGTCGACCTCGTCAACAGCACCATGAAAGCGTGGGACGCCGCGGCGGGCTCGTGGGCCGACGGACACCGCGTGGTGCTGTTCGACGAGGCGAGCCGCGTGCTGACGAAGGGCGTCTGCGAATGGGCGGGCGTACCGCTTCGCGAGTCTGAAGTGGACTCGTTGGCCGCGGACCTGGTCGCGATGGTCGACGGCTTCGCCACCGCCGGGCCGCGGCACTGGCGGGCCCGCCGGGCCCGCAGCCGCCGGGAAGCCTGGTTCGGCAAGCGTTTGACGCTCGACGCGTTCAAGTCCCTCGAACCGCACACGGCGGCGGTGGAACTGCTGAACGTCATCCGGCCGACCGTGGCGGTCAGCTGGTACGTCATGTTCGCCGCCCACGCTCTGCACCGGTGGCCGCGGTACCGCGCCCCGCTCGCCGCGGGCGGCGGCGTGTTCGTGGAGGCGTTCACGCACGAGCTGCGCCGGTTCTACCCGTTCGCTCCTTTCCTTGCGGCCAAGGCCCAGCACGAACTGACCTGGCGTGGCCACACCATCCCGCAGGGCTCGATGGTCCTGCTGGACGTCTACGGCCAGCACCACCACACGGAGCTGTGGGACGAGCCGTACCGCTTCGATCCACAAAGGTTCGCCGGCCGCTCGCCCGGCGAGTTCGACCTGATCCCGCAGGGCGGTGGCGACCCCCGCACCGGGCACCGCTGTCCCGGCGAGGCGTTCACGACGGCGTTGCTGCAAGCGTTCACGGTCCGGCTCGCCCGAATGGACTACGAGGTGCCCAAGCAGGATCTGGGCATCTCGTTGCGGCGTATCCCGGCCAAGGTGAGCAGCGGATTCGTGCTGGCCCCGAAAGCGCGGGTGAACTCGCAGCGGTATCGCGATCTCCCGGCGGCCGTGACCGTCCATTAGCCGGCCGGCGGTGACCTGTTTGCCCGCTTTCGCGGAGGGTAGCCGGACTACATCCGATGTGAATTCCGACATCGATCTGCTGGAGACGGTGATGGCTCAGATTCAGCGAACAGCTCGCACACCCGTCCAGATGGCCGCGCTGGTGGTGGGCGCGGTCTTCCTCCTGGTGGGTATCGCCGGTTTCATTCCCGGCCTGACCACCAACTACGACACGCTTTCCTTCGCCGGGCACCACTCGGACGCGCTGCTGCTCGGCGTCTTCCAGGTGTCGATCCTGCACAACCTGGTGCACCTGGCGTTCGGCATCGCCGGACTGGCGCTGGCCAGGACGGCCGGCGGCGCCCGTGGCTTCCTGATCGGCGGCGGGGTGATCTACCTGCTGCTGTGGCTCTACGGGCTGCTGATCGACAAGAACACCGACGCGAACTTCGTGCCGGTCAACGACGCCGACGACTGGCTGCACCTGGTGCTGGCGATCGGCATGATCGGGCTCGGCGCCGCGCTCGGACGCCGGGGCGGCGTCGTGCGGGAGTGACATGAGCGAACGGGACAACCGGCTGGCCCGGTATCGCGGGAAGCGGGATTTCGCGGTGACCGCCGAGCCAGCCGGTGGTCCCGCTCCCGCCGGATCGGGCCGGTTTGTCGTGCAGCGGCACCGGGCCCGCCGGCTGCACTACGACCTGCGCCTGGAGATGGCCGGAGTGCTGGTCAGCTGGGCGGTGCCGCGTGGGCCGACGCTCGACCCGAAGGCACGTCAGCTCGCCGTGCACGTGGAGGATCACCCGGTCGAGTACTTCGACTTCGAAGGGGTCATCCCGAAGGGCCAGTACGGCGGCGGCGACGTGATCGTGTGGGACTGGGGGACCTGGCAGCCGGCGAAGGACGCCGACCCGGTCAAGGCCGTGGCCGACGGTGAACTGCACTTCGACCTGCGCGGCGAGAAACTGGCCGGCCGGTTCGTGCTCGTCCGCACCGGCGACGAGAACTGGTTGCTGATCCACAAAAACGACGACCACGCCGAACGCGGCTGGAACCCCGAGGACCTGCCCAAGTCGGTGAAGACCGGCCGGACGAACGACGAAGTGGCTCAGGCTCGCGACGCGTTGTGGCACGAGAACATGCCGCCGCGCTGGGATCCGGTGACCGACGACGAGCTGGCCGAGCTCGACGCGATGAGGACGAAGGGTACGTGGGCCGTGCGCGGCCGCCAGGTCAAGCTGACCAACCTGGACAAGGTGCTCTTCCCGGACGCCGATCCGCCTGCCACCAAACGAGACCTGGTCCGTTATTACGCGCGCGTCGCGCCTTTCATCCTGCCCTATCTCGCCGATCGCCCGGTGAACACGCACCGATATCCCGACGGCGTGCACAAACCGGGGTTCTGGCAGAAAGAAGTGCCCGGCCACGCCCCGGAATGGCTGAGACAATGGCACAACACGTCCGCCGACGAGGACGAGACGCAGTGCTACGCCGTGGTCGACAGCGTTCCCGCGGTGGTCTGGATGGCCAATTTCGGCGCGATCGAACTGCACCCGTGGACTTCGCGGCTGCCCGACGTGCGGCAGCCGGCCTGGGCGCTGATCGACATCGATCCCGGCGGGAACACCTCGTTCGACGACGTCCTCGCGCTGGCCCGGCTGTACCGGACCGCGCTGGACCACATGAAGGTCGACGGGATGCCGAAGGTCACCGGCCAGCGCGGCATCCAGATCTGGGTCCCGGTCGCCTCCGGCTACACCTTCGACGACACCAGGGACTGGGTGAAGAAGGTGTCCAAGGCCGTCGGCCGGACGCTGCCCGACCTGGTGAGCTGGCAGTGGTACCGCGACGAGCGGTCGGGCCTCGCGCGTCTGGACTACACGCAGAACGCCATCAACAAGACGCTTGTCGCGCCGTTCAGCGTCCGCCCACGAGCGAACGCTTCGGTGTCGGTGCCGATCACGTGGGACGAACTCGACGACCCCGGCCTGAAATCCGATCAATGGACTATCCGAACAGTCCATGAGAGGCTCAATGCGGTGGGTGACCCGATGGCGCACCTGATCGGTCACACACAGCGACTACCTCGCCTCTGACGATGACTGTTCGCGGCCGGAGGGCTAGGGTGGAAGCCGAGCCGAGGCAACATCCCCCATGAAGGGACCTCACACGGTGTCGGAAAACGGCCTGCTCGACTGGCACGTCCAGCAAGACACCGACGCGGTCGTCCTGCACATCGCCGGTGAGATCGATCTGGCCAGCGAGGACGACTTCGCCGAGGCGTTGGCGCTTGCTCTGGGAACGTCCGCTCCCGTGATCCTGGTCGACCTCGCCGGAGTCAAATTCCTCGGTTCCTCGGCGTTGCACGTGCTGTTGCAGGCCAACGAGGAAGCCCGGCGGCAGAAGCGGGCCCTGCGGGTGGCCCATGGCGGGTCCATCGCGCATCGCGTGCTCACCGTGGCCGGGCTCGACCAGGTGCTGGAGGTCTTCGACAGCGCCCAGTCGGCGTTATCGACGGTCCCCGAGCCTGCGGACGGCCGCCACGACCTCACCGTTCGCGACGTCCGTTAGCAAGGCAACCGGTTGCCCGGGCCGCTTCAACTCGGCCACGGGCATCCGCCAGCCGTGGTTCACGGCTCGTGGTGACGGCTGGTCATGAAGTGAGCTCGACGCCCGCCTCGGTGAGCAGGCGCCCGGCTTCGTCCCGCTGGTCCTCCGGGACCAGGATCCGTTGCTGGAGGGCGGCGATGGAGCCGTCGATCACGCTCATGTGACCGTCGATCAGGTTGTGGTTGATGCCGGCGTCCTTCAGGACGGACGCCGCGAACGACATCAGCACCGGATCATTGGAACGAAGCAGCTCGATCATGCCTCCACGATACGGGGCGGCCAGCGGTGACGAGGTCGTGCCGGCCTGCGCGTTTCCTTACGGCGGATGGGTCCGCTCGCAATCCGTGGCGGCGGTGGCCGGGATCGTCATCGGAAGTCCCCCACGTGGTCGGCTGCCCATTCGGTGAGGGTCCGGGCAGGTCTGCCGAGCAGGTCCTCGACCGTGGACAGCACGGGTTCGGGTGTCCGAGTGGCCTGTCGCCAGAGGTCGAGCAGGAAGTCGGCCACGAAGCCGGGTACCTGGGTGCGCCACTCGTCGGGCGACTGTTGTTCGAACCTCAGGTCGAGGCCGACGGCCGCACCGATGGCCGCCACCTGTTCGCGCTTGGTCAGCGACTCGGGGCCGGACAGTGGATAGGTCTGTCCAGTGTGGCCGTCGAAGAGCAGTGCGGTCGCGGCCACCGCGGCGATGTCCTGTTCGTGGACCGGGGTTTGCCGGGCGTCGGCGTACGGTTCCCGTACCACGCCGGTGGTCTTGATGGCGTCGGCCCAGTCGAGCAGGTTCGCCGCGAACATGCCGGGGCGGACGTGGGTCCATTCCAGGCCGGAGTTCTCCACCGCCCGCTCGGTCCGCTCGCGGGTTTCGCTCGCCACCACGGACGTGAGCGTGACGATCCGGCGAACACCCGCCCGTTTGGCCAGATCGGTGACGTGCTGAGGGTCGCCCAGGGCCAGCAGGTACATCCTGTCGACGCCTTCGAACAGCTCGGGCGCCGGTGCGTCGAGGTCGCCACGGACGAGTTCGACCCTGGACGGCAGTGCGGCGGCCGCCGGGTCGCGGGTGAGCGCGCGGACCGTCGCCCCCGCGGTGAGAAGCTGATCGACGACGTGCCGGCCGACCGTGCCCGTGGCGCCGGTTACGAGAATTCTCAACGGGAATCCTTCGGTTGGTTCGGATCGCCGCCGACGTTAGCCAGTTTTTCGCGCCCGTCGCACATAGGTCTTTGCTTCCGCAAATCCCTTGCTTTTCCGGCGATTCCGTAGCAATGACAAGGTTGGTCCAATGTGGACGGCGAGCGGGATGGTGCGGCGGACCTTCGAGGCTTGGTCACTTGTGACACGGGCACGTCGCGCGACGGGTCCTTCCGGCACACTGGGAACCACGACATCTGCCAGTGAATGAGGGGG
Source organism: Kibdelosporangium persicum (assembly GCF_013280595.1). Lineage (GTDB taxonomy): Bacteria > Actinomycetota > Actinomycetes > Mycobacteriales > Pseudonocardiaceae > Kibdelosporangium > Kibdelosporangium persicum. The sequence goes on along the minus strand of NZ_JAAATY010000005.1, from coordinate 132,713 downwards.
ATCGTGACGGCAACGACTCGGGCGCTGTTGATCGACTTCGACGGTGTGCTCCGGCACCGTGACCCGGACGTCGCCGCTCGGTGCGAGCGGGACGCCGGACTGCCCGAAGGCAGTCTGCTCGGGACCGCGTTCCAGCCGCGGTTGCTGACAGCCGCCGCCACCGGTGTCATCAGTCAGCGGGAATGGGAGAACGAGATCACCTTCGAGCTGCTTCGGCAGTACCCCGAAGCAGACGTCAGCGCAGCCGTCGGCGAGTGCTTCGGCGAGATCGGATACATCGACGACGAGGTGATGGCGGTCGTCGACGCGGTCCGTCCACATGCGACCGTGTGTCTGATCAGCAACGCCACCGACCGGCTGCACCCGGACTTGGCGGCGCTCGGCGTCGCGGATCGGTTCGACCACGCTGTCGCCTCGGCCGACCTGGGAGTGACCAAACCCGACGAACGGATCTTCGCCGCGGGGGCACGGCTGGCGGGTGTTCCTGCCGACAGGTGCCTGGTGATCGACGACTCGCCGGAGCACACCGCGGCGGCCGAACGGATCGGCATGGCAGCGCACACGTTCACGTCGGCCGCCGATCTGAAGAAGACGGTCGGCGAGTGGCTGGATCGTGACCTGATGGATCGGACGTCGCCGGAGGTCGTCGACCGCGAGGCCGTTCGTGTGCTGTGCCTGGACCCGGAGGACCGGGTGCTGCTGATGCACTGGCGCGACCCGGTCAACGGGGCCTACCTGTGGGAGCCGACCGGCGGCGGAGTGGAGCCCGGCGAGACCTACCTGGAGGCGGCTCATCGTGAGCTCGTCGAGGAGACGGGTTTCCTCGGCGTCCAGATCGGTGAGGAGAGCATCCCCGTGCGCCGTGACCAACTGTGGCGCGGACGGCGGTTCCGCAACGTCGAGCAGTTCTTCGTCGCCCGCATCTCGGCCGACCAGGTGACCACGAGGCCGGTGCTCACGGAGACCGAGGTGGAGACCTTGGTGGACAGCCGCTGGTGGTCGTGGCGGGAACTGCTCGGCACGACCGAACGGATCGAGCCTGCCGACCTCGTTCCGGTGCTTCGCCGACTCGTCCCAGGCGGCCCGTGGCGTTCGGTCACCCGGGTGGTCGAGTGATGTCCGATCTGTTCAAGACAGGCGTGCGAGGGTGAAGGCGTGACTGTAGACATCGCGAGGGCCACGTCGTTCATGGCCACTCATGCCCGTGTGCTTGATCGCCGTCGTTTCGAACTGCTCATGGGGACGACGGACAAGAACGCGGTGCTCGCGGCCGTCGACGGGTACCGCAATCCTGACGGTGGATACGGCTGGGGCCTGGAACCGGATCTGCGAGCGCCGGAGAGCCAGCCGGGCGGTGCGCTGCACGCGCTCGAGGTGTTCGCCGAAGCCGGACCGACGCCGCGCACCGCCGAACTGTTCGACTGGCTGGCCGCGACCGCCTTGCCCGACGGCGGACTGCCGTTCGCGCTGCCCGTCGCGGACCCCGCGGGGTGCGCGCCGTTCTGGTCGCAGGCCGATCCGAAGCAGTCCGCGTTGCAGAGCACCGCGTTCGTCACCACGGCCGGGCTGCGAGCCGCCGAACTGGATCCGTCCGTGGCGGAGCACCCGTGGTTGAGGAGCGCGGTCGAGTACTGCTTCGCGGCGATCCGTGCGATCGAGACCCGGCCGTTCGCGATCGAGCTGTGCTTCTGCGTCCAACTGCTGGACGCCGCCTACGAGAAGTATCCGGAGGCCCCGGCCCTGCTCGACCACCTGGCCCGGTTCGTCCCGGCGGACGGGCTGGTGCCGGTCGCCGGCGGCAAAGAGGGCGAGACCTTGCGGGCGCTGGACTTCTCGCCGTGGCCGGACAGCCCGTCGCGGCGGCTGTACCAGCCCGAGGTGATCGCGGCCGAACTGGCGCGGCTCGCCGGCGAGCAGCAGGAGGACGGCGGCTGGACGGTCGACTTCACCAGCTATTCACCGGCAGCCGCGTTGGAATGGCGTGGCTACCGGACGGTCTGGGCGGTGTCCGTGCTACGCCGCAACTCGCTACTTCCCTAGACCGTGCAGGGCGATGTTTATGGCCCGGCGCATCGCCTGCCACATCTTCTCGTGGCCTTCTCCGCGTTCCAGCACGGTCAACGCCGTCGTCTGGGTGGCACCGGCGACCGCGCCGACCAGCGCCGCGGCACTGACCGGGTCGAGCTCCTCCGGGTCGTCCACGCCCGGCCCGTCGGACAGGTAGTCGCCGATCCCGGCTTCCTACGCCCTGGCCAGCAGATCGACGACGTCCTCGCCCGGTCGCCGGGTGGTGGCGATCACCTCGACCGGAAGCCTGCTGCCGTGGTGCGCGTTGCCAGTGGTTCCCGGGACCGCCCGATCGGCCTTGACGGACGTCGACCTGGTTGTTCCGGCGTTTCCCGGACCTGCGGCTGGCCGTCGACCCGCGGGAGGTGCCCGTGCGGGACGACATGGTGATCTTCGGTGTGCACTCGCTGCCTGTCACCTGGGGGCCGTCCGGTGGTGTATGAAACAAGGTGTGACGACTCTTGGTGCGGTTTTCCGTCCTCAGGCGCCGCCGGAACGGCTGCGCGGTGTGGTTCGTGCGGCTGAGGAGTCCGGACTCGACCAGTTGTGGGTGTGGGAGGACTGCTTCTTCGAAAGCGGCATCGCCACCGCGGCCGCGGCGCTGGCGTGGACCGAGCGGCTGAAGGTGGGCGTCGGGCTGCTTCCGGTCCCGCTCAGGAACGTCGCACTGACCACAATGGAGGCCGCGACGCTGTACCGGCTGTTTCCCGATCGGGCTCTGCTCGCGCTGGGACATGGCGTGCAGGACTGGATGGGACAGGTCGGCGCACGCGTCGACTCGCCGGTGACCCTGTTGCGCGAGTACGTGACCGCGATGCGGGCGTTGCTCGCGGGCAAGCGGGTGACCACCGACGGACGCTACGTGAAGCTTCGCGACGTCGCGCTGGACTGGCCACCGGCGACAGTGCCGCCGTTGATCGCCGGAGCGACGGGGCCGCGTTCGCTCAAGCTGTGCGGTGAGGTCGCGGACGGAACGCTTCTCACCGCGGCGACGACGGTCGACATGCTCCGCCAGGCTCGTCAGCTCATTGACCAAGGCCGCGCGGCGGCCGGGCGAACCGATGATCACCAGGTGATCGTCTATCTCGCGGCGGCGACCGGCGAGGGCGCGGCGGAACGAGTGGCAGCGGACAACGAAGGCGTCGCGGGCACGGCGGAGGACATCGCGGCTGCCGTACGGCAGCTCGCTGAGGCCGGTGCGGACACCGTTGTGCTGCAACCGACCTCGGACGAACCCGACCCGGAGGGGTTCGTTCGGTTCGTGGGCCAGGAGGTCCGGCCGCTAATATAAGCGTTCGCTTAGCTATAACCGCTATACTTCCCGTCATGACCGATCTGCCGTTGACCGCGCGGGAAGAGGCCCTGTGGCGGGCGCTCGCGCGGTTGATGGTCTCGCTTCCCCGTGCCCTCGACGACGACCTGCTACGCGACACCGGGCTGTCGCTGACCGACTACTCGGTGCTGATGCACCTGTCCGAGGCGGAGAACCAGCAGCTGCGGATGGCCGACCTGGCGACCGCCACCGCGTTGTCCGCGAGCCGGATCCCCAGGGTGGTGGACAACCTGCGGTCCAGGGGCCTGGTGGAGAAGCGCCGCACCGACTCGGACGGCCGGGGGTACAACGCCGTCCTGACACCACCGGGTCTGCAACGGCTGCGGTCGGCCTATCCCACCCATCTGGCCAGTGTCCGCAAGCGTGTCGTCGATCTGATGGACCCGGACCTGATCGGCCCGGTCGGCAAGCAGCTCGTCGCCGTGGCGGAGCGGCTGTACTCGGAATGCAAACGGCAGGGCTGAGGCGAATGGGGCGGTGGGGGAGTGTCCAGGAGGATCGCCGGGCTGATCGCGACCTTGGGGATCAGCTTCGCCGTGTTGATGGGCACGGCGGACGCCGACCCGTCACCGGTGATCGGTCCGGCGCAAGGCGACGCGCTGCACGTCATGTCCTACAACCTCCGGTTCGCCTCGGACCAGAAGCCGAACTCGTGGGCACAGCGCCGCCCGGTGATGGCCGAGCTGCTCAACCGGGAACTGCCGACGATCCTGGGAACCCAGGAAGGCCTGTACCGGCAACTGCGGGACATCGACCGTGACCTGCCGTCGTACTACGAGTGGATCGGCGTCGGCCGGGAAGGCGGCGACCGCGACGAGTTCGCCGCGGTCTTCTACGACTCCCGGCGAGTGAAGGCGCTGGAGTCACACCACTTCTGGCTTTCCGACACGCCCGAGGTGATCGGCTCGAAGTCGTGGGGCAACACCGTGCCGCGGATGGTGACCTGGGGCCGGTTCCGGGACCTGCGCACCGGCCGCGAGTTCGTCACGGTCAACACCCACTTCGACAACCACTCCGAGGAAGCGAGCGTCCGCAGTGCCTACCTGGTCCGCGAACGGGTCACCGAATTCGCGCCCGGACTGCCGGTCCTGCTGATCGGAGACTTCAACGACCCGGCGACCCGGTCGCGCAGCTACCACGTGCTGGTCACCGAAGGCGGTTTCGCGGACTCCTGGCTCGCGGCCCGCCAACGCCTGTCCCCGTTGTATTCGACCTACCACGGCTATCGCGGCATCCGGCCGGGCGGCAGCCGGATCGACTGGATCCTCACCAGGGGCGCCAGCACGACCTTCGCCGCGATCAACACGTTCGCCGCGGGCGGCCAGATCCCCTCGGACCACTTCCCGATCCACGCCCTGGTCACGCTGAACTGAGTGACGAACGCGAAGCGGCGAAAGCCGGGCCTCAGCCGAAAGACACCGAAGCCGCCCTGTCGTCGAACCGGGCACTGGCCAGATCCGGGATGTTCCCCTTGATCTGCAACGCCTTGCCCTTGCAGTCGCGCTCCGACCACAGCGTGATCCAGCCGGGCGCCGAGACCGAGGAAGCCACGCCCGGCCGGTCCAGGTTCTGGCACCCGTCACCGGTGACGTCCTGCGCGGGCTCGACGAGATTCGGGCTGTCGTACAGCGTCACCTTCTCCGCCGACAACGGAGACGCCGGTCCGGCGGCGCCTGCCTTCTCGCCGTTGGGCGTGACGCCGAACCACGTACCGCTCACAGCCTGGCCGAACGTGTCGCCGGGCTGCTTGTCCTTGGCGTTTCGGTAGACCGGCCAGCCGCCGATCGTGACCTGGAGCGTGCCGTCATTCCGGGTGATCACACCGATATCGCTCTTCGCCAGCCTGTCGAGGAAGATCCGGCCCCTCGGGGCGACGGTCAACGGTGGCCACGCCGCCGCGCAGTCGCCGTCGCAGGTCGACGCCGACGGCTGCGAAGCGTCCTTGTCGAAGCGGTACAAGGTCATCCCGGCGCTGTCGACGACCACGGAGTTCAGCCTGCCCGCCCGCGATGCCCGCAACTGCAACCAGTCCGTGCTGTCCGGCGACACGTTGTACTGCCGCGCGGTGCCGTACAACAACAGCGGTGCGGAGGCGGACGACGCGGCGGCGCCCTTGTCCTCGACAGCCAGAGCCGTGGATTGCTGCTCCGGTTCCGAAGTACACGCCGTGAGCCCGACCGCCATTACGGCGGCGAGGACAGCGGATTGACTGCGCGCCACGGGAATCCCCTCCAGAAGGGCGGGGGACGGCTGCCTGCGGCCGACCCGTTCGCGGCAGACACGGAACTGGGCGCCGTCAGGTTCACAAAAATCTTGAACGAGTTCTCCTCAGCACTGCCTGCCACTGTTGACGCAGGTGACGGCCTGCGCCATGAGCTGCTCGGGCAGCACGCCGATGAACATGGCGTGGTCGGTGATCGGCTCGCGGCCCTCTTCCGGGAACGAGTCGATGGCGTACCGCGCGCCGGGCGGGACCGCGTACGCGACCTCGATGTGCAGTTGCGGAACCGGAAACGTGCCGACCTTGCAGGCGTCGTCGACGGGGAACTCCAGGTGCGTCCGATGCGTCTGGCTGTCGGTGTTCCTGCCGTCCCAGCAACTCGGGAAGTCGAACACCCGGACCACCCGCTGGCCTTCCGGGCAACGCGGATACCGGTTCGTGACGCGGTCGCGGGCGCCGGAACACGTCCACTGGACCCGTTCGGCGTGTTCGCCCTGCTGGGAGACCGCGACCGGGTTGCCGGTGATCGCGCGCAGGAACCGCGGCATGGCGACGACGTTGCTCCTCGGGTTGCCGCGGAACTGGATCAGCACCGACTCGGGGCCGAGGATTCTGCCGTGGTTGCCGTGTATTCCGCCGCCGGGCGCGTGCTCGTCGTGGCCGCGTTCTTCGATCAGCCTGAGTACCGGCCAGTAATACGTGGACTTGTCACCGAATTGGCAAGTTGTCGCCGCGTTCGCCAGTGTGTCATTGGTCGAGAACGCGTCGGTCGAAAGATTTCCGACGTACTCGTGCACGTGATGAGCGCCGTTGGGCAGTTGCGGCTGGGCCACCACGTTGTCGGCGTTGCGGTGCCCGTTCTCGTTGTTGCCACAAGTGGTCTGCCAGGTGCCGACGTTCGGCCGCGCGGGCACTTCGGGCACCTGGCCGATCTCGATGTAGTCCGAATCGCCTGATTCGCTGTGGCAGGCGGACGTGAGAGCGGCGGCAGTGCACAGCGCGGTCATAAAAGCGGTCCGTAACGGCACGCCTGATATTCGCATACGGCGTGATGTGATGCGCATCACATAAATTCGAGTGAGCCGTTTCGGGTCCGCGGCCGTGTTGGTCGGGAACTTGAGGCCGTGGAGGTGTGAACGGATGGGCGGGGTGAGTGCTCGTCACCGCCAAGTCGCCGACGAGGCGTTGGTCCGGAGGTTGTTCGAGGAACACGGCCGGGCCATGCTCGCGTACGCGACGCGGCTGGCCAACGACCGGGCCACGGCCGAGGATGTCGTGCAGGAAGCGCTGATCCGGGCGTGGAAACACCCGGAGGCGCTGGTCAACGGCAAAGGGTCGGTGCGTGGCTGGTTGCTGACCGTGGTGCGCAACCTCGTCCTGGACGGGGTGCGGGCCAAGAACGCCCGGCCCAAGGAGGTCGCCGAGTCGCCGACCACCGGTCCGGTGGAACGCGACCACGCCGACAAGGTGGTCAACTCCCTGGTGGTGCTCGACGCCTTGGAGCAGCTGCCGGACGTGCACCGGTCGGTGCTCGTCGAGATCTACGTCCGTGGGCAGAGCGTCAGCGAGACCGCGGAAACACTCGGCATCCCGCCGGGAACGGTGAAATCGCGGTCCTACTACGCCCTACGAGCCCTACGTGACCTGTTCTCCGCGCGCGGCGCCGACATGGAAGGAGTGGCCTGATGAGCACGTCCGAGCAGCAGCACGTGGACATCGACGCCTACGTCGCCGGTCAGCTGGCGCCGGGCCAGGCCGCTGAGGTGGAACAGCACATCGCCGGATGCGAGGACTGCCGGCGGGAGGCGGACACGTTGCGGGAGATGCGGGAGTTCCTCGGCGAGGTTCCGCCGGAGGCGTTGCTGGAGGGGTATCCGGAGGACGCGGACCTGGTCCTGCAACGGACCCTGCGCCGGATGCGTGCGGAATCGACCGCCGTGCGCCGCCGGAGCCGGTTTCTCACCGTTGCCGCCGCGGTAGTCGCCGGTGCGGTGCTGGCCGGTGGCGGCGTGTTGGTTGGTCAGTCCACTTCGGACACGGAACCGTCCGCGACGCCGACGACGGCCGCGACCCAGCCGCCTGGCGTGCGGTTCGCCAGCGCGACCGACGGCACGACCGGCGCCCGGATCGTCGCCCGGATCACCCCGGCCTCGGGCTGGGTCCGGGTCAACGCCGCGGTCAGCGGGATTCCGGCGGGCGAGCAATGCCGGTTGATCATCGTCAGCAAGGACGGCAGGCACGAGTCCGCGGGCAGCTGGGTCGTGCCGGACAAGGAGAAGGCCGACGGCACCACTTTGGACGGTTCGGCGCTGATCCCGGCCGCCGATGTGGCCGGGGTGATCGTGGAGACCACCACCGGGAAGCAGTACGTCAGCGCGACGGTCTGACGGGTTCGCCGTCCCGCGTCGGGGGCGGGACGGCGAGCCGGATGTTTCCCGGTCACGTGGAAGGCTTGTCGTCCCGTAGAGGGAGCGGGACGGCAAGCCACGTGCTCTTCGCGAAGTCGCTGAAGTCGCGGGGCCGGCGGCCGAGCGCGCGTTCGACGCCGTCGGACACGTGCGCGTCCAGTCCGCGGCGAAGCGCGTCGTAGACCTCGCCGAACGCCGCAGCTTCCTCGGGCGACATGCCTTGCTCGACGGCCTCGGCGACGTACTGTTCCGGCGTGAGCGGCACGTAGCGCACCTGCCTGCCGCTCGCCGCCGAGATCTCGGCCGCCGCTTCGGCCATCGTCAACGCGCGCGGCCCGGACAGTTCGTAAATTTCGCCTCCGTGCTTGTCTTCGGTGAGCGCCGCGACCGCCACGGCGGCGATGTCCTCCGCGTCGACGAAGGTGGCGGCGCCGTCGCCCGCGGGCACGCGGATCTCACCCGCCTGCACGGCCGGGGCGAAGAACCCCTCGCTGAAGTTCTGGGCGAACCAGCCGGGCCGCAGAATCGTCCAGTCGACGTCCAGTGCCCGCACGGCCTGCTCGCCGAGGACATGGGTGTTACCCAGGGCGTTGTCCGCACTGCCGTACCCGGGAGTGTCGACTCCTCTGCCGGACAACAACACCACGCGCCGGACGCCCAGTTCGACCGCCCGGCGGACGAAGGCGCCCGTCAATGTCGTGCCGTCAAGGGGAACGACGAACACGGCGGCCGCTCCGGTCACCGTCGAGTCCCAAGTGGACTCGTCGAGCCAGTCGAACCCGGTGGACCGTGCCCCGATCCGGACCTCCCTGCCCTGCTGCTTGAGCTGCGCCACGACCCGGCTGCCGGACTTGCCGGTCCCGCCGATCACCAGTATCGGATCCATGGCGCCAGTCAATCGCCGGACGGTGAGACGGGCCATGGCCGGAAAGCTCGGTGCGATACGTGAGCGTCTAACCTTGGTCCGTGGACATGCTCGCGGACCTGCTGGACGGCGTACGGGCGCGTGGCGCGTTGTTCAACCAGACGGCCCTGCGTCCGCCGTGGTCACTGCGCTTCGAACTCGGCGTCGAGCTGACGCTGGCCACCATGATCCGTGGCGACGCGTGGGTGATCGGCGACGATCGGCCAGCCGCCATCCGGGAAGGCGACATCGCGATCGTCAAGGGCGCGTACACGATCGCCGACGATCCGCGTACGCCGCCGCAGTACCTCGTCAAGGACACCGACTACTGCATCGACGAGTGCGTCCTGCCGGAAGGCCCGTCGCTGTTGTTCAGCGGCGCCTACCAGGGCTCGATCAGTGAACGGCTGCTCGACGCGCTGCCGCGGGTGGCCGTGGTGCGGTCCGGAACCGCGATGCTGGACATGATCGCCGGCGAGATGACACGGTCCAGGCCGGGACAGCGGGTCGTGCTCGACCGGATGCTGGACCTGTTGCTCGTCGAGACGCTGCGAACGTGGTTCGACCAGAACGAGGCCCCGGTCTGGTACCGGACATCGGACCCGCTGGTCGGTGACGCGTTGCGGATCATGCACGACGACCCGGCGCATCCGTGGACGGTCGCGAGCCTCGCCGCCAAGATCGGCACGTCACGGGCCGCGCTGGCCCGCCGGTTCACCGCCCAGGTCGGGCAACCGCCGATCGCATATCTCACCAGCTGGCGTATCGCGCTGGCCGCGGACCTGCTGCGTGACACCGACGCGACCGTCGCGTCCATCGCGCGCCGAGTCGGTTACGCCAACGCGTTCGCGCTGAGCGCCGCCTTCAAACGAGTACGCGGCACGACCCCCTCCGGCATGCGGGTCGCACACTCCCCCTCGTGAGTGTTTGTCCGTGTTCTAACCCTGATAAACACTCACGAGGGGTGATCGGCGGCGCAGAGGTCACTGCCTTCCCAGCACACCGGCCCGGGCCGCCGCGAGAGCGACGGACACGGCGTGCGCAGCGGTTTTCTGGTCCACAGTGGCGCCGATGATGACGATCTCGAAGAAGATCGGCGCGATCAGTGCCTTCAGCAGTTCGGCCGGGTCCACGTCCGCGGGCAGGTCACCCCGGGCGAGTGCGGCTGTGATCATGGTGTCCGCCCGGCGCGGGCCGTCTTCGAAGAGCTGCCTGCGAATCGCCGCGATCTCCGGGATCCGGGCCGCGTCGGACAGCAGGACGGTCAGGATCGCGCGGCCGGTCGTGCTGGTCGCCCAGCCGATGAACGAGGTGGCCAGTCGCGTCAGGTCCCGCTCGATGTCCCCGCTGTCCGGGATGGGGATGTCCACTTCGGCGTGCACGGTCACCGCGTCGAGCACCAGCGTCGGAACGTCCCGCCAGCGACGGTAGATCGTCGTCTTGTGCACGCCGGTGCGGCGCGCGATCTCGTCGATCGTCAGCGCCGCGTAGCCCTTCTCGGTGAGCTCGGTCAACGTGGCCGCGATGACCGCGGCCCTGACCTTCTCACCTCGGCCGATTCGCTCCAAAGCAACTCCCAGTTGCGTTACGTCCGGGTTGTCTGCCAGGCTATCGCAACTGGCAGTTGCGATACGACCGGAGGGTGCCGGATGGCGAACGAACATCAGACCAAGGCGTGGAACGGCTACGAAGGCGAGCACTGGGCGGCGCGACGCACGCGCTACGACGCGATGCTCGCCGACCTCAACGCCAAACTGTTCCCCGCCGCCGCGATCACCGCCGGCGAACGTGTCCTCGACGTCGGCTGCGGCGCGGGTGAGACCACCCGCATCGCCGCCTCGTCGTCCCGCCACGCCACCGGAATCGACCTGTCCGGCCCGATGCTCGAACAGGCCAGGGCGGCGTCGGCCGATCTGGCCAACGTGACCTTCATCCAAGGCGACGCGCAGGTGTATCCGTTCCCGCGGCACGAGTTCGACATCGCCATCAGCCGCGGCGGCATCATGTACTTCGAGGACCCGGTCGCCGCGTTCAGCAACATCCGCCGTGCACTGCGGCCGGCCGGACGTGTCGCGTTCATCGCGGGCGGTGCGCAGAAACCGGACAGTGACAGCATGGCGGCGTTCACCACGCTCAGCCGGTTCATCCCGCGCCCGGCCCGCGAACCCGGCGACAACAGCCCGAGTCCGGCCGCGCTGTCCGATCCGGACCGCATCCGCGAGATCTTCACCGCCGCCGGTTTCCACGCGATCACCGTGCAGACACACGAAACCGTGTCCATTGTCGGAGCGGATGCCGTCGACGCGACGGACTTCATCCTCACGTGGGGCCCGGTGCGTTACGCCCTGGAGCAGGCGGAAGTCGACGACACCGGGGAGATCCACGCGGCGATGACCGAAGCGTTGCGTCCATTCGAGACGGACGACGGCGTGCGGTGGCGCTCGGACGTCGTGTTGATCACCGCTACAGCGGAATGACGTACTGGATGAATCCCCGGTTCTCCGCCACCTCGTCGTACAACCGGCGCGCGGTGTGGTTGTCCTCCTTGGTGTGCCAGTAGACCCGGGAACACCCCTGGCCCGCGGCCCACTGCTTGACCGCCTCGATCAGCGCGCGGGCGACGCCTTGCCCGCGCGCGTCCGGATCGGTGAACAGGTCCTGCAGGTAGCAGACGTCCGCCGCGGTCGTGTTGGCGTGGACAAGGAAGTGCACGATGCCGACGAGCTTCCCGTCGAGCTTCGCGCCCAGCGCGTGCATCCGTTCCCCTGCTTGGAACTGTGCCCAGGCCTGGTCGTAGAACTCCGCGGGCATCGGGTGTTCGTAGAAGGCGTTGTACCCCTCGAACAGCCGTTGCCACGCGGCGCGGTCGGCCTGTGCCAGAGCGTCGATCGTGATCATTCGTTCCCCAGTCGTCGGTCGGCTGAGCCGAGGTTATCCGGAATTGTCGGACCCCTGCCGTACGGTTCACCGCAACATCGGATCGACCGCAGGGGGTAGGACACAGGTGGGCAAGCCGCGACTGGACGAGGACACGTTCGTCATGCCGTCGGCATGGAGACGGTTCGCGCACTCACGCCGTGATCGCGGCGAACCCGAGTTCCAGCCGGACCAGCAGGCGATCGCGGCGGGGGCCGCGTTGGTCGGCAAGCTGCGCACCAGCCTGGAACGGATCTTCGGCGACCCGCGGTCCGCCGAGCCGCTCGCCGAGGCCGGCCGCGCGTATCTCGCGGGTGACGTGACCCCGTTCGGTGCGGCGGTGGTGCGGATGGCCGCGACCTTCGACAACCAGGACCGGGACGACATGAGCACGCTCGTCCACTACTGGGTCGCCGAGCACGGGGTCGTCTTCGCCGCCGAGGCGGTGCTGAACTGCGCCAAGGTGACCGTGGCGGTCGACAACTCGGCCGGGCATTTCTGGCGCAACGGCGAGCGCGCGCCGAGCTGGGTGCTGCCGCAGTCCGACGACCTGCCGGTCTACTCCCACTTCATCACCGTCGGCACCGAGGTGATCAGGACGGCTTTGGCCGCGGCGAGCGACGCCGACTACGCCGCGGCTGAAGCGGCGCTCGAACCGCTTGGCGCGCCAGGAATGCCGAACGTGCTGCGGGCGTACCTGATGCCGACACGATCCGACTGGGTCGCCGAGGCGCTGGCCGAGCACGTGGAATACCAGCTGTGGTTGCTTGTCGCGCGCAGTGTCGGCACGGCGGACGAACTCGCCGCGCTCAGCAGGACACACGGGATCGCGTTCGACAAGGGCGTGCTGTACACCCTCATCGAGGCGGTCGGCCCGGCGGTCGTGCCGAGGCTGGCGGCCGAACTGGACACCCATCACCACACCGATTTCCGCAAGCGGACCGTCAGTGTGCTGGCGGCGATGCCGACGGACGAGGCCTTCCTCGCGTTGCTCGACCGGGTGGCGCAGAACAAGGTTCAGCCGGCGCTGCTCGCCGCGATGAAGGCGTATCCGCGGCGCGCCGCGCGGTTGCTGGCCGAACGCGCCCTTGAGGACAAGCAAGCCCGCACACTGTTCGACGCGCACCTGAAGTCCCATCCCGATCTGGAGTTGCCCGAGCAGGTGCGGGCGGTCGCGGACGAGGTGACCACGAGTGCGGACGTGCTGCCTGATGCTCCGGCGGACCTGCTGCCGCCGTTGCTCGTTGACCCGCCGTGGACGCGCAGCCGTAAGCAGGTGAAGCCGATCGTGGTCACGGGACTCGAGGCGCCTGAGCCGTCGATCTTGTGGGAGCCCGGCGAGCGGGAGCAGTGGGCCGCCGTGCGCGGCTACTGGGACCACTGGTCCGACGGCAACTGGGCGAAGCACCTGGAGACGTACCACAGCAAACAGCGGACCAATACCGACAGGTACCACGAGGCGACGTTCTTCGCGCGGGCGCCCGAGGAGATGATCCGCCCGCTGCTCGCCGACTGGACGACTTCGTACGTCTACTACGCCGAGGAGTGGGGCAAGGTGGTCGTCGCGAAGTACGGTCTGGACGCGTTGCCCGCCATAGTGCGTCTGGTGGCCGGCAACGCGCCGAACGGCGCCGTGTTGCTGATGCCGTACGCCTCGGCGGAGGTCGCCGCGCTGATGGCGGACTGGTTGTCGCGCCTGAAGTCCGCCCGCAAGTACGCCGTGGACTGGCTTGTCCGCCATGGTGAAACCGCGGTCCGCTTGCTGGTTCCGGCCGCGTTGGGCAAGCCAGGCGCCCCGCGGGCGAACGCTGAGGCCGCTTTGCGTTTCCTGGGTGCGCGGGGGCACGACCTCGTCGCCATCGCGGGCGAGTACGGCGAGGAGGCACAGAACGGCATACGCGCATTGGTCGACGTCGACGAGACCGAACTCCTGCCCGCGAAGCTGCCTGCGCTGAGCGCGTGGGTCGATTCCAACCTGCTGCCCCAGGTCCGGCTGCGCGACGGGCAGTACGCGTTGCCGTCGAGCGCGATCAACCACCTGCTGATGACCGCCGCCCTGTCGAAGCCCGCCGAGGTCTACGCGGGCCTGCCGATCGCACGAGATGTCTGCGATCCGGCTTCGCTGGCGTCGTTCGGGTGGGCGCTGTTCGAGCTGTGGCAGCAGGCCGGGGCGCCTTCGAAGGACAGTTGGGCGTTCACCGCACTGGGCTGGTTCGGTGACGACGAGACGGTCCGGAGGCTGTCGCCGCTGATCCGCCAATGGCCGGGGGAGAGCCAGCATCAGCGCGCCGTCGCGGGCCTGGACGTGCTCGCCGAGATCGGCACCGAGGTGGCGCTCGCGCACCTCAACGGCATCGCGGAGAAGGTGAAGTTCAAGGCGCTCAAGGCACGCGCGCGGGAGAAGGTCGCCGCCATCGCCGCCCAGCTGGGGCTGAGCCGTGAGCAGCTGGCCGACCGGCTGGTGCCGCGGCTCGGCCTGGACGACACCGCGTCGCTGACGATCGACTACGGCACGCGCAAGTTCACCGTCGGTTTCGACGAGCAGCTCAAGCCGTACGTCGTCGACTCGGATGGCAAGCGTCGCAAGGACTTGCCGAAACCCGGCGCGCGTGACGACCAGGAGGTCGCGGCGGCCGAGTACAAGCGGTTCACCGCGTTGAAGAAAGACGTGCGCACGATCGCGTCGGACCAGATCCACCGGCTCGAAGCCGCGTTGGTCACCCAGCGGACCTGGACCGCGACCGAGTTCCGTGACCTGCTGGCCGGGCATCCGTTGCTGTGGCACATCGTCCGCAGGCTCGTCTGGACCACCGACGCGGGCGAGACCTTCCGCCTGGCCGAAGACCGCACGTTCGCCAACGCCGACGACGACACGTTCGTGCTGCCGGACGACGCGGTGGTGCGCATCGCCCACCCGGTGACTCTCGACGCGGACACGTTGGCGGCGTGGGGCGAGGTGTTCGCGGACTACGAGATCCTGCAACCATTCCCGCAGTTGGGCAGGCCCGTGCACGAGGTCGATCCGGAGCGGCCGTTCGCCGAACTGCTCGAGCAGTTCGAGGGACTGGTGGTCCCGGTGGGCAAGCTGCTCGGCCTGACCAAGCGCGGCTGGGTCCGTGGGGAACCACAGGACGCGGGCATCGAGTGCTGGATCACCCGGCCGTTACCGTCCGGCGGCGCGGTCGTCGTGGGGCTCGAGCCGGGCATCGCGGTCGGACTGGTCAACGAGTTTCCCGAGCAGAAGGTGGCCGGTCTGTCGTTCTCGCCCGGCGGAGACGGCCACGATTACTGGTCCTCGCCGAGGAACGCCGCCGCAGTCCCGGATGTCGACGCCGTCACGGCGTCGGAACTGCTGTCCGAGTTCGCCTCCCTCACCGACTGACCTTGTGAAACCGGAAGTGATCCAGTGAGTGACAACACCTCCCTCCAGCGGCCGCCCGCGGAGATCCGGTTCGCCGACGAACTCAAGCGGTTGCGCGCGGACGACAGCGGCCCGCGACCGCCGGGCTGGGCGATGAGCCTGCAGGCGGCCCGCCGGTTCATCGTGGGTGATCCGGCTCGCGACATCAGCCGCAAGTTCGTCGGCGATCCGTCCCTGGTGGACAGAGCGCTGGTGACGCTGGCGACAAGCCGCGGCCTGATGCTCGTCGGGGAGCCGGGCACGGCGAAGTCCCTGTTGTCCGAGCTGATCGCCGCGGCGGTCAGCGGCGAGTCGACGCTGACCATCCAGGGCGGCGCGGCGACCACCGAGGACCAGATCAAGTACTCGTGGAACTACGCGCTGCTCGTCGCGGAAGGACCGTCCACCCGATCACTGGTGCCCGCGCCGATGCTGCGCGGCATGGCCGAGGGCAGGATCGTGCGGTTCGAGGAGATCACCCGCTGTCCCTTGGAGGTCCAGGACTCGCTGCTGTCGTTGCTGTCCGAACGGGTCGTGGCGATTCCGGAACTGACCGGGCCGGACGGCATGGTGTTCGCCAAGGCCGGGTTCAACGTCATCGCCACCGCCAACACCCGTGACCGGGGTGTCAACGAGATGAGCGCGGCGCTCAAGCGGCGCTTCAACTTCGAGACGGTGTTCCCGATCCCGGACTTCCAGACCGAGCTGAGCCTGGTCGAGCAGGAGGCGGGCAAGCTGCTCGCGCAGTCCGGCGTCGGGCTGCCGCCGCGCCGCGATGTGCTGGAGGTGCTGGTCCGCACGTTCCGCGACCTGCGTGACGGCAACGGCAGCGACCGGTTGTCCACGGTCATGAGCACAGCCGAGGCGGTGTCGGTCGCGCACGCGGTCGGGTTACGTGGCTGGTTTCTGCGCGGCGAGGAGGGCACGCCGGCGGATGTGGTCGAGTGCCTGGCAGGCACGGCGGCCAAGGACAACGCCGACGATCTCGCCCGGCTGCGGCGCTACCTGGAACAACACGCGAGCCGCCGCAAGGGGGAGCAATGGCAGGCGCTGCACCAGGCCCGGCACCTGCTGCCCGGCTGATGACGGCGACGTTCATCGGCGTCCGCCACCACAGCCCGGCGTGCGCACGGCTGGTAGCCGAGACCATCGAGCGGCTGAAACCCGCGTACGTGCTCATCGAGGGACCCGCGGACGTCAACGACCGGCTGGACGAGCTCCTGCTCGGCCACGAGCTGCCGATCGCGATCTTCAGCTACGACGGCGGTGCCGATCATTTCGGCACCGCCTCGTGGACACCGTTCTGCGACTACTCGCCAGAATGGGTGGCGCTGACGACCGGCCGCGCGACCGGCGCCGACGTCCGGTTCATCGACCTGCCCGCGTGGCATCCCGCGTTCGCGGGGCGTAGCAACCGGTACGCCGACGCCGAGCTGCGCTACGCCGAGGTCACCGAGCGACTGTGCCGGGAGTTCGCGGCGGACAACGTGGACACGTTGTGGGACCACCTTTTCGAAGCAGATCCGGACGACATAGCCGACCGGCTCGCGCAGTACTTCGACCTGCTGCGCGGCTCGGAGGCGGCCGACGAGGGCGACACAGCCCGCGAGGAGTACATGGCGCGCTGGGTCCGCGCCGCGGTGCACCACGCGGGCGACCGTCCTGCAGTCGTCGTGACGGGTGGCTTCCACATGCCTGCCCTGAAGGCCATGACGGTGACCGGTGACACGGACTGGCCCGAGATTCCCCGGTCGTCCGGCGCGAGCTATCTGGTGCCGTACTCGCATCAGCGGCTGGACGCGTTCACCGGCTACCAGTCCGGCATGCCGTCGCCCGAGTACTACCACCAGGTCTGGACCGACGGACTCGCCAAGGCGGCTGACGGGCTTGTCGAGTCCGTCGTGGACCGGCTGCGTCGCCGTAAGCAGCCGGTGTCGACAGCGGACCTGATCGCGGCGCGGACGTTGTCGGCCGGGCTCGCCCGGCTGCGTGGTCACGTGCACCCGGCGCGGACGGACGTGCTTGACGGTCTGGTCAGTGCGCTGGTGTCCGAGGACCTCACGCAACCGCCGCCGTGGACGCGCCGTGGCCCGCTGCTGCCGGGCGCACATCCCGCGCTCGTGGAAATGGTGGCGGCGCTGAGTGGTGACCGGGTTGGCAGGCTGCACCCGGCCACTCCCGCGCCGCCGCTGGTTTCGGCCGTGCTGCAAGAGCTTCAGGAGCTGCGGCTCGACCGCGAGGGCCTGGTCCACCTCGACCTCACCGATCCGGCCGAGATGACGCGCAGCCGTGTGTTGCACCGCTTGCGGGTGCTGCACATTCCGGGATTCGTGCGGCAGTCCGGTCCCTCGTCAGGTGCGGATCCCGTGCTGGACGAGCGTTGGCAGCTGACGCCGTGCGATGAACGGGTCGGTGCGTTGATCGAGGCGGCGGCGTTCGGCGCGACGCTGGGCGAGGCGGCGGGCGGGGCGTTGCAGCGCCGGATTCCCGACGCGTCGATGCCGGCGCTGGCGGCGATCCTGTTCGACGCGGCGCTGTGCGGGATCTCGACGATGTCCGACGAGGTGACCACCACGTTGGCTCGGCGAGTGCGGGGCGGGAGCGACGTGGCGGCGTTAGGCGCCGTACTCGCGGGCGTGCTCGGCTTGTGGCGGCACGACAGGGTGTTCGGAACAGCGCGGGACCCGGTGCTGGGCACGGTGATCGACGTGACCGTGACCAGAATCCTGTGGCTCGTTGAGGGCCTGCACAGTGGTCCGGCGCCAGCCGACACCGAGCGGCTACGGGCGCTGGTCGCGGTCCGGGACGCGGTGCTGCACGCGGATTCCGTGCTGTCGGTGGAACGCGGTGACGTCAGGGGAGTGGCTCGCCGGATCGCGGGCGATCCCGAAGCCCCGCCCGATCTGCGGGGTGGAGCCCTCGGCCTGGGCTGGGCGTTGGGCGAACTGCCCGACGTCGAGCGAGCCGTGCGCGGCATGGCCGCCCCGGACACGCTGGGCGACTGGTTGTCGGGTTTGTTCGCGGTGGCCCGCGAAGAAGTGCTGACCAGCGGTCATGTCGTCGGGGTGCTGGACGAGCTGGTGCACGCGATGACCGAGGACGAGTTCCTGGTCGCGCTGCCCGCGTTGCGCCTCGCGTTCGCCTACTTCCCGCCGCTGGAACGGGAAACGATCGCCGAACGGGTGCTCGCGCACCGCGGCGCGCCGGGTTCGGCCCGATCGTTGTTGCGCACCACCGTCGACCCGCTCGTGGTCGCCGAGGCGATGGCACTCGACCGGCGCGTGGACGAGCTGCTGGTACGGGAGGGACTGGCATGACCGACCTGGAACGCTGGCGGCTGATCCTGGGACCGCCCGCCGAGCGCTGCACCGGAGCGCTCAGCGGGGGTGCCGCCCGCCGCGACGCCGCGCTGGACTGGTTGTACGGACGTGACGATGACCTCGCCGACCGGGACGTGCGGCGGGGCGGGAGCGGTGAGTCCGTGGTGCGGACCGTCGACTGGCTGGACGAGGTCCACCAGCTCTTCCCGCGGGAGACGATCGAACGGCTGGAGCGCGACGCCGTCGAGCGGTACGAGATCGCCGACGTCGTCACCGACCCGAGTGTCCTGGAACGGATCGAGCCGAACCCCGCGCTGTTGCGGGCGGTGCTGCGCACCAAGCACCTGATGAACCCTGCGGTGCTCGCGATGGCCCGCCGGATCGTGGAAGCCGTTGTGCGGCAACTGATGGAGAAACTGGCCACGGAGGTCCGGCAGTCGTTCACCGGCGCGCGGTCGCGCCGCCCGTCGAACCACAAGAACTCGCGCAACTTCGACTTCAAGGCCACGATCCGCGCGAACCTCGCGCACTACCAACCGGATCAGCGGCGGATCGCGATCGAGAAACCGAAGTTCGTCTCCCGGACCCGCCGTAATGTCGAACAGTGGCAGCTGATCCTGATCGTGGACCAGTCGGGGTCGATGGTGAGCTCGGTGATCCACTCGGCGGTGACGGCGGCGTGCCTGTGGAGCCTGCCAGGGCTGCGTACGCACCTGATCGCGTTCGACACGAGCGTCGTGGACCTGACGTCGGACGTGACCGACCCGGTGGAGCTGCTGATGAAGGTCCAGCTCGGCGGCGGCACGGACATCGCCCGTGCGGTGGCGTACGGCGCGGGCCTGGTCGACAACCCGCGCCGTGCGATCGTCGCCGTCATCACCGACTTCTACGAAGGCGGCGACGAACAGGACCTGATCCGTACTGTCCGCAAGCTCGTCGAGCAAGGCACGCACGTGCTGGGGCTCGCGGCGCTCGATGACGAGGCGGTGCCGTCGTACGACCGCATGCTCGCTCAGCGGCTGGCGAACGTGGGTGCTCACGTAGGTGCGATGACGCCGGGCCAGCTGGCTGAGTTCGTGGCGGAGAAGCTGACATGACGAGACCCGACCTGCTCGCGCTCACCCCCGACGGGCTGGCGGCGCTCGCGAACCGTGGCCTGGTCAAGCGGGCCACGAAAGAACTCGACGCCGGTGCGGGCCCTGCCGTCGAGGTCGCCGCGGACGGCACGGTGCACGGCAAGTTCGCCGATGGCGTCGCCTCGTCCCTGCCACCAGGCACACCGCTCGACGCGGCGGCGTGCAGTTGCGGCGCGCTCGGCGTGTGCCGACACCGCATCGCGCTTGTCCTGGCCTATCAGCGTGCGGTCGAGAACCCCGTCACCGAAGTGCCGCCGTGGTCGCCGGGTTCGGTGACAGACGAGGAACTGGTGGCGCGGTTCGGCCAGCGCCTGGTGCAGCAGGCTCGCCGGACGTTGCGGTCAGGGTATTCGGCGACCGTGCGTAGGCCGACGGCGGCCGACCCGGTTGCGACAGCGGAGCTGCCCACGTGCACAGTCCGTTTCCTGGTGCCGGGAGACTTGGGGTACGTCCATACCGACGTGGAAGCCGCACGCCGGGACGAGGCGATTGTGCTTGCTGTGTGGGCGTTCCGTGAGGCTGACGCGGCGGGCGTCACGAAGCTTGACGTGGGCGGAGGTGCGGTCGAGGCCGGTGATCTGAGTTCGCTGGAGGACTTGCTGGCCCAGCTGTTGACGGATGGCGCCGCGCACGCGGGCCCGGTGCTGGACGCCGCGTGGCGTCGAGTCCAGCGTGATCTCAGTGCGCGGCATATGCACTGGCCTGCCGCCGCGGTCGAGGATCTGCTCGACCAGCTTGGCGCGTACCGCAAACGCAGTGCGAGGTACCGCGCGGAGCGATTCGCCGAGCTGGTCACCGAACTGCACGCCCGCAGCCGCGCCACGGGCCCGCGCTCAGAGGTCCTCGGCACGGACGAGCCCGCGGAGACGCCGCTACGCCGCGTTCGCCTGACAGCACTGGGTTGCCGGGTGAACGGCGTTCCCGACGAGCGCACTGCCGACGTGTACTTCGCTTCTGGCGACATGGTCCTGGTGCACCGCGACGCGCCGATGCGCACCGCGACCCGGACGGCGGCGGCCAACGTCGTGTCTGAGTCGGTTTCGCGCAGCGCGAGCCGTGTGCTCCGCCTACGCGCCGGCCGGGTCGCTCAGACGTCGGTCACTCCCGTCGGCACGGCTTGGCAGGAGTTGCCGGACTCGCTGCTGGTCCGCGACTTGGCGGCGTGCGCCGAAGAGCTGAACGCCCTGCGGCCGCGCGTCGTGCGCGCCCGTGTCGCCGCCGAACTCGTGCGGGTCGTCGAGGTCGCCGAACTCCGTGCCATCGGCTACGACCCCGCAGCCCAAACCCTTGAGGCTGTCGTCGCCGACGCGGCGGGCGGCACAGCCGTCGTGTCCGCGACGTACCGGGGCGTCTGCCCGCAGTCCCTGGACGCACTGGTCGAAGCGCTGCGCTCGTCACCCACACACATCAGTGGCACGCTGCGCCGCACGCGCGGCACGATCGTGATCGACCCCTTGGCCGTACTCACGCCGTCCGGCGTCGTCGTGCCCGATCTCGCGACCGCCTCCGCGGCCGGCCTGCCGAGCTCCATGTCCACACCGGACCGAATAACCTCCACACTGGACAGTGCGCTGCTGGTTCTCGCCGAAGCCGCCCACCGCGGCCTGCGGGACGTGCCACCCAGCCTGCGATCCCGCCTGACCGAGATCGCCGAGGACATGCACCGCATCGGCTTACGCACGCCGTCACGCCTGCTGAAGGACTTCATCGGAGATCCTGCCCCGGCAACCTGGCTGGCCGCCCACCTCCGAGTGCTGATCACCTCGGAGGCGCGCACTTGACCAGTGCGTGACGACGGCGAGGGGTGGCCGGTGTCGGCGAGCGGTCCAATTGGCTCGAACGATCCCATGGCTGCTTGGCGGTCGAAGCCATCATCGCCCGCGTGATTCCGGGGCGAGCACGCCGGCAAACTGTCTACATAACGTTGACGTTAGCGCTTGGTTCTGTAGATGATGGTGCGGTACCTTCATAGCCGAGGAGGCCCCATGGACGTGTCCTTCGACGCGCACCCGAGCACCTATCGGCACTGGCAGCTGCGGACCGACGGGGAGGTCGCCTGGCTGGTCCTCGACGTCGACGAGGCGGGCGGGATCGTCCCCGGCTACGAGCTGAAACTGAACTCCTACGACCTCGGTGTGGACATCGAGCTCTACGACGCCACGCAACGGCTGCGGTTCGAGCATCCCGAGGTGCGCACCGTCGTCGTGACCAGCGGCAAGGACAAGGTGTTCTGCGCGGGCGCGAACATCCGGATGCTGGCCGCGTCGTCGCACGAGTGGAAGGTCAACTTCTGCAAGTTCACCAACGAGACCCGCAACGCCATGGAGGACTCCGCCGGGCAGACGTATCTGGCCGCCGTCAACGGCTCCTGCGCGGGCGGCGGGTACGAACTGGCGTTGGCCTGCGAGCACATCCTGCTCGTCGACGACAACTCCGCCGCGGTGTCCTTACCTGAGGTGCCGCTGCTCGGCGTGCTGCCGGGCACCGGCGGGCTCACCCGCGTGGTGGACAAGCGCAAAGTCCGCAAGGACCTGGCCGACGTGTTCGCCACCCGGCCGGACGGGGTGAAAGGCAGGACCGCGCTGGACTGGCGCCTGGTGGACGAACTCGCTCCGCCACGCCGGTTCGAGGACGCGGTCCGCGCCCGTGCCGCCGAACTCGCGGCCCGTTCCGCCCGGCCACGGGACGCGCGTGGCGTGGAGCTGACGCCGCTCAACCGGGAAATCAGCGCGGACGGGATTCGCTACGAGCACGTCACGGCGGAGTTCGACAGGTCCACCTCCGCGGTGACCATCACCGTCCGGGCACCGCGGGTACCAGCGCCACCCGCGGTGTCCGAACTGGACGCGTCGTTCTGGCCGCTCGCGGTCACCCGCGAGCTGGACGACCTGATCCTGCGGCTGCGCACCAACGAGACCACGCTCGGCACCTGGATCATCAGAACCGAAGGCGACGCCGAGACCGTCGGGGCCTACGAGAACCTGCTGGCCGGCAACCAGGACCACTGGCTGGCCGACGAGATCCTGCGGTACTACAAACGCACCCTCAAGCGGCTCGACGTCACCAGCCGCAGCCTGATCGCCCTGGTCGAGCCCGGCAGCTGCTTCGCCGGGATGCTGGCCGAACTGGCGTTCGCCGCCGACCGGCAGTACATGCTGGACGGCCCGCCGGTCGAGGACGAGGACAGCGAGGAACGCGCGGCGCTCACGCTGACCGACGCGAACTTCGGGCTGTTCCCGATGGGCAACGGGATCTCCCGGCTGGAGTCCCGGTTCCACGGCCATCCGGACCACGTCGACTGGCTGCGCAAGGAGACCGGCCGGCCGCTGAGCCCGGCCGAGGCGAACGAGCTGGGCCTGGTCACCGACATCCCGGACGACATCGACTGGGCGGACGAGATCCGGATCGCGATCGAGAGCCGGGCCTCGCTCTCGCCCGACGCGTGCACCGGTCTGGAGGCGAACCTGCGGTTCACCGGCCCCGAGACGATCGAGACCAAGATCTTCGGCAGGTTGTCGGCCTGGCAGAACTGGATCTTCACCCGGCCCGGCGCGGCCGGGGACGAAGGCGCGCTACGCCGGTACGGCACCGGTCAGAAGGCGATCTTCGACAGGAAGCGGGTGTGAGCATGACGACCTCGATCGACTACGAGGACAAGATCCCCAACAACGTCGACCTGTCGTCCGACCGCAGGCTGCAGCGCGCGCTGGAGGGCTGGCAGCCGAAGTTCATGAACTGGTGGGGCGAGATGGGCCCGGCGCTGGAGACGCACGGCGTCTACCTGCGCACCGCCGTCAGCGTCGGCCGGGACGGCTGGGCGCACTTCGACCACGTCGACGTGCCGGACTACCGGTGGGGCATCTTCCTGGCCGAACCCAAGCCGGACCGGCGGATCGCGTTCGGCGAGCACAAAGGACAACCGGTCTGGCAGCAGGTGCCCGGCGAGTACCGGGCCGACCTGCAGCGGCTGATCGTGATCCAGGGCGACACCGAACCCGCGTCGGTGGAACAGCAGAAACTGCTCGGCCTGACCGCGCCGAGCCTGTACGACCTGCGCAACCTCTTCCAGGTGAACGTGGAGGAAGGCAGGCATCTCTGGGCAATGGTCTACCTGCTGCACGCCTACTTCGGCCGGGAGGGCCGCGAAGAGGCGGAGGCGCTGCTGGTCCGCAACTCCGGCAGCCCGGATTCGCCGCGTATCCTCGGTGCGTTCAACGAGGAGACCGCGGACTGGCTGGCGTTCTACATGTTCACCTACTTCACCGACCGGGACGGCAAGTACCAGCTCGGCACGCTCAAGGAGAGCGCCTTCGACCCGCTGTCGCGCACCTGCGAGTTCATGCTCAAGGAGGAGGCGCACCACATGTTCGTCGGCACCACCGGTGTCGACCGCGTGGTGACGCGCAGCGCCCAGCTGATCCGTGAGCACGACACGCTGGACATCGGCAAGCACGGCGGCATCCCGCTGGACGTCATCCAGAAGTACATCAACTTCCACTACACGGTGTCGCTGGACCTGTTCGGCAGCGAGACGTCCACCAACGCGGCGAACTACTTCACCGCGGGGCTCAAGGGCCGCTGGATGGAGGAGCGCCGCAAGGACGACCACCGGCTCACCGAGCACGGCATCGAGCTGGAACGCCCGAACGCCGACGGCACGTGGACCACCGAGGAGCTCTCCGCGCTGCTCGCGCTGAACCTCGACCTGCGCAGCGAGTACATCGCCGACTGCCAGAGCGGCATCAAACGGTGGAACAAGATCCTCGCCGACGCGGATCTGGAGTACCGGTTCGCCCTGCCGCACGTCGGGTTCAACCGGCAGGTCGGCCTGCACGCCGGGTTCCACATCACGCCGGACGGCTCGATCGTCGACGAGGAGACCTGGCGCAAGGGCAGCAGGAACTGGCTGCCGACCAGCGAGGACCTGGCGTTCGTCCGGTCGCTGATGCACCCTGTCCACCAACGCGGCAAGATCGCCAGCTGGGTCGCGCCACCGGCCAACGGGATCAACGGCAAGCCGTTCGACTACGAGTACGTGTACTTCCACTAGGAGGACGGGCGATCATGTCTGCTTTGCCGTCAACTGCGCCTTCGGTGAAGCCAGGCAGCATGCCGTTCAACGCCGCGGAGTACCTGGTGGACCGGCACGTCAAGGCCGGGCGCGGCGAACGACTGGCGGTCGTGGCGGAGTCGGGCAGCCTGACCTACCGCGAACTCGGCGAGGAGATGCGGCGCAGCGCCGCCGCCTTCCGTTCGATCGGCGTCCGGCCGGAGGAGCGGGTCATGTTCTGCATGGCCGACGACATCCAGTTGCTGGCGGGCATCCTCGGCGCGATGTACATCGGCGCCGTCCCGGTCCCCACGTCCACCATGGTCACCGGCCCCGAGCTGGGCAAGGTCCTGGCCGACTCACGGGCCAGGGTGCTGTCGGTGTCGGCCGAGTTCGCCGAGGTCGCGCAGGCGGCGGTGGCGGCGGCGCCCGAGGTGACCGATGTCCTGCTGGACGGCGAGGTGCGGTTCACGCCCCGGCGAGGTGTCCGGGTCCGGCAGTGGCTGGAGCTCGAAGGCGACGTTCCCAGGCGGCCCTACGAGACCTGGCAGGACTCGCCCGCGCTCTGGTTGTACACGTCCGGCACGACCGGCTTGCCGAAGGCCGCCATGCACCGGCACTCCAGCATCCGGATGGTCGCCGAGGCGTACGGCAAGGGCGTGCTCGACATGGGCCCGGACGACCGGTGCCTGTCCGTGGCGAAACTGTTCTTCGCCTACGGGATCGGCAACTCGTGCTTCTTCCCGTTCGCGGTCGGGGCCAGCGCGATCCTGGAACGGACACGCCCGACCCCGCGGCTCGTCGCCGAGAAGGTCCGCTCGGATCAGCCGACGTTGTTCTTCGCCGTGCCGACGTTCTACTCGGCGTTGCTGCACAGCGACATCCCGGACGACACCTTCACCGGTGTCCGGCAGGGGATCTCGGCCGGTGAGGCGCTGCCTCCCGTGCTGTACCAACGCATCCGTGACCGGTTCGGGCTGGAGGTGCTCGACGGGATCGGCTCCACCGAGGCGTTGCACATCTTCCTGTCGAACCGTCCCGGTGCCGTGCACCCGGGATCGTCCGGTGTCCCGGTGCCGGGGTACGACGTCGAACTGCGAGACGAGCAGGGCGGCGTGATCACCGCGGCCGGGCAGCCCGGCGACCTGTACTTACGCGGTTCTTCGGTCGCGACAGGCTATTGGTGCCGTGCGGAGACCACACGACAAGTGTTCCAAGGGGAATGGCTGCGCACGGGCGACACGTACATGCGCAACGAAGACGGCACGTACAGCTGCCTGGGGCGCTCCAACGACATGCTCAAGGCCGGCGGCATCTGGGTCTCGCCCGCCGAGGTGGAGGAGCGGCTGCTCGAACACCCGGGCGTGGCCGAGGTCGCCGTGGTCGCCGCCCCCGACGCCGACGGCCTGGACAAGCCGGTCGCCTGTGTTGTCCCGGTTTCCGGGGTGCCGGTCGACGCCGACGAGCTGATCACCTGGTGCCGCGAGGGCCTGGCGGCGTTCAAACGGCCTCGCGCGGTGGTCGTCGTGAGCGAACTGCCGAAGACCGCGACCGGCAAGGTCCGCCGGAATGTGTTGCGGGAGCACGTGTACGGCACTCTGACGGCGGCTGCGGCTCATGCTGGTTGACGCGCACATGCACATGCCCCGGCTGTCCACGGTGAAGCCGGCGTGGTTGGAGTGGGCGGCCGAGTTCTCGCGCGGCTATCCGTGGCGCGACGCGTACGACGCTTTCGGCGACCCGATCCCGGCAAGGGTCGTCGCGCTGCTGGAATCCGAGGGCGTCGACCGTGCCTTGTTGTTCTGCGAGTACAGTCCACGCGCCACCGGGTCGCAGGTGATCGAGGACCTGTTGCCGCTCAGGGACTTCAACCCCGATCGGTTCCGGCTGGTCGCCAACGTCAACCCGCATCTGCACTATCCCGTGGCGTCCGAAGTGGAGCGTCAGCTCGACCTCGGCGCGGTCGCGTTGAAGATCCACCCCGTGCACGGCGGTTTCTCACCCGGCGACCCGCAACTGCGCGCGGCGTACGCCCTCTGCGTCGAACGCGGCGTGCCGGTGATCATCCACTCCGGCGTGTCCAGCTTCCCGGGATCGCAGTCGAAGTACGGAAACCCGGAGCTGATGCTGGACGTCGTGGAGGAGTTCCCCGGCCTGGACTTCGTGTTCGCGCACGGCGGGCGCGGCTGGTGGTACGACACCGCGGCATTCCTGGCGTTGGCCAAACCCAACGTCTGGCTCGACCTCGCGGGCCTGCCACCCCGGAAACTGCCCGAGTACTACGCCCGCTTCGACCTCCATCGCCTCGCCACCAAGTGGATCTTCGGCACGGACTGGCCCGGCGTCCCCGGCGTCGCCCGCAACGCCCAGGCGGTCGCCGCTCTCGGCTTGCCGGGGAACATTCTCGACGGCGTCCTGTCCGGCAACGCCATGAAAGTCTTCCCAGGCCTCTGAGCGGGCTTGTTCACGTGCCCTCAGCGCGTCGCGCCACAACCTGGTTGGTCTTTATGCCGGTGACTTGCGGAGTTTGCCGCGTAGTGCGCGACGGGCGACTGGGCCGAGGTCGTCGATCACTTCGACGAGAGACGCCAGGCGGTCCAGGGCGTCCAGTGCGGCGTGTGCGCCGGTGGGGTCGA
Organism: Kibdelosporangium persicum; assembly: GCF_013280595.1. Classification (GTDB taxonomy): domain Bacteria; phylum Actinomycetota; class Actinomycetes; order Mycobacteriales; family Pseudonocardiaceae; genus Kibdelosporangium; species Kibdelosporangium persicum. The sequence continues at coordinate 105,322 of NZ_JAAATY010000005.1, read as the reverse complement.
CGCCCTCGAACAGTTCCAGGCCGATGAATCCGGCGCACACGGCGCGGGCCAGTCCGGCGGTGTCGACGAGCGTGGCCAGTGGGGAGTCGGCCAGCAGCCGGTTCAGAGCCTGCTCGATCGGGCCGATCCACAGGTGCAGCGCGGCTGATGTCGCCTTGGCGAGCTTCGGGTCCGCCTGGGAGCCCGCCAGCATCTGGGCGAGCACCATGACGTTGCCCAATGAGCGTTCCTCGGCGTGCAGCTGACGTCCCAGGTCCAGCAACTGCCGGAGACTGGTGACCGCGTCCACCCGCGCCAGGAACGGTGCGACCCTGGCCTCGGTGGCCGCCAGGCACGCCACCTCGAGCAGTTCGTGCACACTGCCGAAGTGGTAGAAAACCAGGGCCTGGTTGACGCCGGCGGTGTTGGCGATCGTCCGCGCGGACGTTCCGGTGATGCCGTGCTGCCGGATCGTCTGGATCGCGCCGTCGATCAGTCGCTGTCGGGTGTCGGCCATGTCCATTACGGTAGGTCCTGGGGCCCGCGAACCTTCTCCGGGCACGCGCACAGGTAGGGGCGGGCAAGGATCAGGGCGGTCAGGGTGAGACCGATCCCGGCGAGGACCGGTGCCAGATGCCCGAAGTCGGTGTACCGGATGATGCTGTGCACGGCGACGGCCGGGAGGAATCCCGCGATCGCGGCCAGTGTGAGTGACCACCAGACCCAGGACTCGCCGCGGCGCCATCCCCACGCGGTGAGCAGTGTGATCGCGGTGGCGGCTGCCATCAGCGCCCCGCCGAAGCCGGCCCTGTCGTGCGCGACGAACGACAGCAGCCGGGGATTGGCCGCCCGCAACGCGTCCGGCTCGGTCCGCAGGAATTCCAGGTCGCTGGGCACGAACACCTCGGTCAGGCCGACCGCCGACACCACTACACCGCCGATGAACAGGCCGATCCCAGTGCACACCAGCAGAAGTTGGCCGACCAGTGCCCTGCGCCGCTGGTGTTCCGGCCCTGCCGGCCGCACTGTCCACTGTGGCCGCTCTGGCTGGCGCCGGGTGCCGATCAGGAACATCGGGAAGAGCACGAGGGCGACCGCGGTGTGCAGCGGCTCCACGAACCCGAAACCCAGGAAGTAGAGCAACGTGGGAAACCCGATCCACCCGGAGACGAGGTATGCCTCGCGGGCCCAGGGCCATCCTCGCCGGATGCCGCCGACCGCGAGGCCGGCGTAGAGCACGCCGATCGCCACCATCGTGCCGGCCATGGTGATCCGGTCGTGTTGCAGGAAATGCACCAGGTGGTGGTTGATCGCGTGGAGCCGATCCACCCCCATGCCCAGGAACTCGCGGTCGTACCACAGCAGCACCGGTCCGAGCGTGATCGCCGCGGCTCCCAGGCCCGCGCCGATCATGCCCAGGCCGACCAGCAGACCCCACCACCACGCCGGCCACCGCCGGGGATCCCAGCCGACGTCGCGCACCGAGGGCGCCGGATGGGTAGGAGTCGCTGCCTCGGTCACCCGGGCGAACCAGCCCGGGCCGGCCTGCACCAGCACCGAGGGCGTGACCAGGACCGCCTTGGCCCGCTCGTTCAGCGCATGGGCGGCCAGCGCCACCGACGGGGACGTCACATGGACCACGCTCGGGTCGGCTTCGGTTCTGACCGCGTCGACGTGCGGCGCCAAGGCGGTCACCACAGCCGCCGCGTCCGGCCCGGCCGCGTGCACCACCACTGGGACACGCCGGCCCGCAGCGGCCTCACGCACCACTGGGACGTCGGCAAGGCCAACCGGTGCCACCTCGATCAGTCCGGCCCCCAGCGGGGGCAACGCGCGCAGCGCATCCCATGCCACGCTGGGCGGCACCACCGCGCCGAGCCTGTTCCGCACTGGGACGCCGGCGACCGAACCGGCCAGGTGCGGCGGCGGGTGGCGGTGTCCGAGCCCTCGGGCGATCAGCCCACCGGCGCCGGGCAACGATCCGATCGCGGCCAGGGTCCGCAGTGCGGCCCGCTGCGATCGGCGCGTTCCCCACAGCGCGGCCGCGATCCCGCGCAGCGGGTGATAGGTCCAGTCGGGCACTAGCGCCCAGCCCCTTCCGTCGGCATGGGCGGCGTCCAGCCGAGGACGGGCGCCATGGCGCGCAGGGTCGCGGCGGCAGGGGTCAGCCTCGCGGCCAGATCACGAACCATCACCGCCGGCGGCCAGGACCATTGGGCGACCGTCCCGAGACGGGAGGACCGGCGGACAATCCCCTGAGTCCGTGGTCGGCGCAGGCGGTCATAGTGAGCCAGTGCCGCGCCGACGTTCGGCGTCGCGCCCAGACAGGCGGCGAGCGTGACCGCGTCCTCCAAGGCCTGGCAGGCGCCCTGCCCCAGAATCGGATCCATCGCGTGCGCCGCGTCCCCCAACAGCACCGTCCTGCCGCACACGTAGGTCGACAGCGGCGGCAGGTCGTACACGTCATGACGGAGTACACCGTCTTCGGGCACCGCCGCCAGCAGCGCCGGGATCGGATCGGGCCAGTCACCGAATCGGCGCCGCATCGCGGCATGTTCACCATCGATGCTGGCGCCGTCGGCGGGCACCGTGGCGGCCGCGAAACAGTAGAACCGCCCAGCGGGCAGTGTTGTGAACCCGATCCGTTCGCCGCGACCCCAGAACACCGCGCCTTCGGTCCGAATGCCGGCAAGCGGCTCAGTGATCATGCGCCAAGCCGTGCAGCCGGCATATCGGGGCCCTATCGCACTCGGCCACAACAGCCGTCGCAACTGGCTACGCACACCGTCCGCGCCAACCACCAGATCCGCTCGCAGGGTCCCACCCCGGTGCTCGACCACCACAGCCTCGCCATCCGGGCGCACGGTGTGCACCTCGCTGCCTGGCCGCAGCGACTCCGCCGGCAACGCCTCGACCAGCGCCCGCACCAGGTCCGCCCGGTGCACCACCAGGAGCGGCTGGCCATGACGCCTCGCGATCTCGGCGTTGTCCACCCTGGACAGCCAGCGACCCCTGCGACCACGTACGCCGCCCGCCATTTCCACCGCACCGAGCGCACGCACTCGTTCCGCCAGGCCGAGCGCCGCGAGTGCGCTCATCGCGTTCGGCCACAGCGAAAGACCCGCACCGACCTCGGTGAACTCGCCGGCCCGTTCCAGCACCGCCACCCGCCAGCCGCGCCGATGCAGAGCCACCGCCGCGGCCAGACCGCCGATCCCACCGCCCACCACGACCACGATGCGCTCAGCCATCGACCCTCCCCTGTTGAGCGACTGCTCAAAGCAGAGGATAGGCGGGTTTGAGCGACTGCTCAACCGGTTGGAGGTGTATCACCTCGCAGAGTCGACATCCTGATCAATGGGTGACGCGTCCTCTTCCGCCGCGAACCACTCACGTCACGAGTGGCGCGTTCATGACGGAGCGTAACGTCTGTCCGCAGGCCAAAACGATCCGTTGTAGCCCACCGGCGGTCGCCCGTCCCAACGACTGACCCGGGCCGCACAGCGGTTTCGAGCTGTTCGAGTTCGCCATGCGACAGCGAGCGGGGGCTCAGACGTCCCAGGCGACGGGAAGTTCCCATACGCCGTACGCCGCCGACTTCTCCCGCATCCGGATCTCCTTGTCGGGCACCGCGAGCCGCAGCGTCGGGAATCGTTCGAACAGTCGCGTGTAGCCGATCCGCATCTCCACTCTGGCCAGTTGCTGACCTAGGCATTGGTGTATGCCACCGCCGAACGTGAGGTGCCGGCGTGCCTCTTCCCGTTGCAGGTGAAGGACATCCGGGTTGCCGAACACCCGCGGGTCGCGATTGGCCGCTGGTAGTCCGATCGCGACGGTCTCGCCCTTCCGGATCACCTGCCCTTCCAGCTCGACGTCCTCGAGTGCGACCCGGTTCGGCGTACCCAGGTGGATGATCGTGAGGTAGCGCAGCAACTCCTCGATCGCGTTGGGGTGGCCGAGGGCGGCGATCTGGTCCGGGTGCCGCAGCAGCGCGAAAGTCCCCAGTGCCAACATGTTCGCGGTCGTCTCGTGGCCGGCGACGAGCAGCAGCAACGCGATGTTGGTCAGCTCCTCGTCGGTCAGTTCCCCTTCGCTGATCAGCCCGCCGAGCAGATCCTCGCCGGGGCGCGACCGCTTGCCGACGATCAGGTCACGCAGATAACCCGCGAGTCGGCCGAGCGCGGCCATGACTTCGTCCTGCGTCCGGTCGAAGCTGGCCAAGATCGAGGTCTGGTGCTGGAAGAACTCGTGATCGTCGTAGGGCACCCCGAGCAGTTCGCAGATCACCAGCGACGGGATCGGCAGGGCGAACGCCCGCACCAGATCGGCCGGTGGCCCGGCGTCCGCCATCGCGTCGAGGTGTTCGTCGGTGATCCGGGTGATCCACGGTTCGAGCTGGTTGATCCGTCGCACGGTGAACTGGCGCATCAGCACACGGCGGTAACGCGTGTGCTCCGGCGCGTCCATGCTGGCGAACCAGCCGGGCGCGGCCGGATTCGTGGCGCCGCCCGGCCGGGCGACCGAGGCGAACACGGGGCGTTTGAGATCGGGACGGGTGCTGAACCGGGGATCGACCAGCACCGTCCGGGCCGCGGCATGGGTCGTGACCAGCCAGCCGAGATGGCCGCCGGGCAGTTCCAGCCGGTTGATCGGCGGGAGCCGGACCAGGTCGGGCGGCGGGTCGAACGGGCGGTCGTGATCGCGTTCGGTCGGGATCGTCACTACGTCGGTCATATTTTCGGAGTCTACTCCGATTTGGCAGTCACCTGTCAAAGAAGAGAACACTCCGGTGTCCGGTTATCCTCTTCGCGTGGATCAACCAGCGACCGGGCTGCGGGAACGCAAGAAGGCCAGAACGAAGACCGCCATCCAGCAGCACGCGCTGCGCCTGTTCAAGGAGCAGGGCTACCAGGCGACGACCGTCGAGCAGATCGCCGAGGCCGCGGAGGTCGCGCCCAGCACGGTCTTCCGCTACTTCCCGACCAAGGAGGACCTGGCCGTCCTCGACGACTACTACTCGCTCGCCGATGCGATGAGCTCTGCGATCGCGGCGCAACCGTCCGGCGCGACGCCCGTCGAGATCCTGCGCGGCGCCTTCCACGCGGTCTTCGCAGGCCTCGCACCGGATGAGCGCGCGGCGCGCTACGAACGTGACCTGGCCATGTTGACCATCCCCGAGGTGTGGGCGGCGAACCTCGGCCTGATCGCGAGAAGCCGGCGTGCGCTGGCGGACGGGATGGCGGCGCTGACGCGGCGCCCGGACGCCAAGATCATCACGGACGCGGTCGTCGGCGTCGGGCTCGGCGTGCTGCTCGACTGGGCGCGAGATCCGCACGGCGATCCGGCCGAGGCGCTTGACCAGGCTTTCAGTCGGCTTGCGGAACTCTTGTGATGGCCCCTACGGGCGTCCGGGATGTGTGAGAATCCCCGGCGCAAGATCCATTCGGGCTATTTCAGGAGCACACCGATGAACCGACTGGCAGCTCTGGCTGTGCCGGCAGCGCTTCTCGCGCTTGGGCTGAGCGGCTGCGGCAGCAAGCAGGACGGCGCGACGCCGCCGCCCGTCCAGAACCAGCCCGGCAGCAGCTCCCAGCCGACGGGTGCGCCAGGCAACACCGCCGCTCAGGAGGACACGTCGGCCGCGTCGGACGTGAAGATCACCAAGTGCGTGAACAAGACGTACGGCCAGGACGTCACCCTTGAGGTCACCAACAGCACCCCGCTGCCGCAGCGCTATGTGGTCGGCGTGAACATCAAGGACGCCAACGGTGGCACGAGCGAGGCGCGGTTCGCCAAGAACCGGATGGAGCCCGGCCAGACCGTCACCCAGGACATCCCCGGCGACACGCCGCTGAAGGGCGAGGTCACCTGCGAGATCGGTGAGGCCAAACGGCTTGCCCCGAAGTGAGGCGGCTGCTCACGACCGCGGGGCGAGCGAGGCGGCCTTGCCGAACAGGTAGCGCTGCATGGGCATGCTGGTGGCCCGCTCGCCCGCGGACTGGTACGCCGCCCGCGCTTCCGTGGCATTCCCGACCATCTCCAGCAGGTGCCCGCGCACGGCGAAGTACCGGTAGTGCTCGCCGAGCTGTGCCGAGAGGTCGTCCAGCAGCGGGAGTGCCACGGCGGCTCCCCGGGCCATGGCGACCGCGACGACGCGGTTGAGAGCGGTCACCGGGTTGTCGGAGAACCCGAGAAGGACGTCGTAGAGAGCGGCGATCTGCGCCCAGTCAGTCTCCTCATAGGACGGAGCCTCGTCGTGGACGGCCGCGATGGCCGCCTGGATCTGGTACGGCCCGGCTTGGCCGCGCGGCAGGACCGAGCTGATCAGTGCGACGCCCTCGGAGATCAGGGCGGAGTCCCACAACCGGCGGTCCTGTTCGGCCAGCAGCACCAGGCCGCCGTCGGCCGCGCTGCGAGCGGGCCGGCGGGCGTCCGTCAGCAGCATCAGCGCCAGCAGCCCGGTGACCTCGCAGTCGTCCCGCAGCAGCCGGTGCACCAGCCTGGTCAGCCGGATCGCCTCGGCGGCGAGGTCGGTTCGCTGCAGGTCAGGCCCGTACGTGCTCGCGTACCCCTCGTTGAAGATCAGGTACAGCGTGTGCAGCACGGCCCCGAGCCGCTCCCGTCGAGCCTCTCCCTGGGGAACCGCGAACGGCACCCCGCTGTCCTTGATGGTCTGCTTGGCCCGGCTGATCCGCCGGGCCATGGTCGCCTCGGGAACCAGGAAGGCCCTGGCGATCTCGGCGGTCGTCAGACCGCCGACCGCCCGGAGCGTCAGCGCGATCTGCGAGGCCACGGACAGCGAGGGATGACAACACAGGAACAGCAGGATCAGCGTGTCGTCGGAGTCCGACTCGGGCCGGTCGGCCGCGGGGGACAGCCAGTCCTCCGGCAGGGCCCACCGCGCGATCCTGTTCTCCCGACGTTGGCGTGCTTGTTCGTTGCGCAGCAGGTCGGTCAGCCGCCGGGACGCCACGGTGATCAACCACGCCAGCGGGTTGCCGGGCAGCTCGGTGGGCCACTGCGTGGCCGCCGCCAGCAGTGCTTCCTGGACAGCGTCCTCCGCGGTGTCGAAGTGGCCGTAGCGGCGCACGACCGCGCCGAGGACCTGCGGCGCGAGCGTCCGCAGCAGGCCCTCGACCTCGGTGAGCGGCATCAGACCTCCGGTTCCGGCCGGTGCTCGGCGATCGGCCGGATGTCGACGTACCAGGGGGCGTCGTCGGGCTGGTTGTCTTCCGGGTGCGGGGTGTTGGCGAGCCGGGCCGCGATCTCAGTCGCCCGGTCGAGGCTCTCGCACTCGACGATCGTGTACCCGGCGAGCACTTCCTGCGTCTCCGGGTACGGCCCATCGGTCACCACAGGCACACCGTCCTTCGTGCTCACCCGGCGAGCGTGCGCGGGTGCACTCAGGCCCCGGGCCTCGACGAACTCACCGGACTCGACCAGCGCGTTGTTCCAGTCCGCCAGGAACTCGTGCATCTTCCGGATCTCTTCGACGGTCCACGGCTGCCGGTCGGCGGGGGTGTTGCCGGTGAGCAGGTCGTAGTCGTGCTGCGAGCCCATCAGCATGATCATGTACTTCACGGTCTTGCTCCTCTCCGGTGGTGTTACGCCAGAGACGTCGAAGCAGGGGTGCCCGACCCGGACATCGCCGCCGAAAAATCTTCTCAACGGTGCCGCACCGGCCGTACGCAGGGCCAGCGGACGCGCCGATCGGCCGGTGCAGGCTGCGAGAATGGGCATCGGCACCCCTTCTCCAGGAGGTCTCGCTTGTCGAATCCGGTGACCATGGCCATCGTGGGCGCGGGCAGCCGCGGCAACAACTACGCGTCCGGCGCGGTCCGGACAGGCAAGGCGAGAGTCGTCGCCGTCGCCGAACCGCGGCTCGTGCGGCGGAAACTGTTCGCGGAGAAGTACGAGGTTCCCGCGGACGCGGTCTTCGACGACTGGCGTGAGCTGCTGGACCGGCCCAGGATCGCGGACATCGCCGTGATCTCCACGCAGGACCGTGACCACGTGGAACCGGCCGTCGCGCTGGCTCGCCGTGGTTACCACCTGCTGCTGGAGAAGCCGATGGCCACGTCCGAGACCGACTGCGAGCGGATCGTGCAGGCCGCTGAGGAAGCCGACGTGATGCTGGCGGTGTGTCACGTGCTGCGCTACACGCCGTACTCGCGGGTGCTCAAGCAGATCGTCGACAGTGGGCGGATCGGCGACATCGTCAGCGTGGAACACCTTGAGCCTGTGGGCTGGTGGCACCAGGCGCACTCGTACGTGCGCGGCAACTGGCGGCGTGAGGACGAGTCCAGCTTCATGTTGATGACCAAGTCCTGCCACGACCTGGACTGGCTGGCGTACATCATCGGCAGGCCCGCGCGGCGCGTCTCGTCCTTCGGCAGCCTCTACGAGTTCCGGAAGGAGCGGCAACCCGAAGGCGCGGCCGACCGCTGCCTCGACTGCGGCGTCGAGGCGACGTGCCCCTACTCGGCACTGCGGATCTACCTGCCGTTCCTCGACCGGCCTGAGAAGAACTGGCCGCTGTCCGTCGTCACCACCGACCGCACGGTGGACGGCGTGATGAAGGCGTTGCGGGAAGGGCCTTACGGCCGTTGCGTGTACTCCTGTGACAACGACGTGGTCGACCATCAGGTGGTCAACATCGAGTATTCCGGCGGCGTGACAGCGTCGTTCACGATGACCGCGTTCGCGCCGGGCACGCATCGCAAGACCAGGATCTTCGGCACCCGCGGCTCGATCGAGGGCGACGGGGAGACCATCGCCGTCCACGACTTCCTGACCGGCCCGGACGTCGTGGACGTGGGGGAGGTGGGCGGGTCGACCGCGGCCGACGGGCACGGCGGTGGTGATCAGGGGATCGTCGACGCGTTCGTCGAGGCCGTGCGCACCGGTGACCGCGGCCTGATCCTGACCGACGGCCGGGAAAGCCTGGATTCGCACCGGCTTGTCTGGGCAGCCGAACGCGCCCGCCGCACCGGCACCGTGGTCACTGTCGAGTGAAAATCCGCGCACTGCGCGCGATTGACTGGCGGCCGCGGGCTGGCTATCACCTAATTCTCGCCGGACACGCTGACCGCCCGGGATCGATCGGATCCAGTCCCAGGTTGGTTCGCGGCCGCCGGTGCGTGCGACTCATGGTGCCGGAACGGGCATTTCGAGGTGCCGCAGTGGTGGACACGGGGTGCCGGAGTGGTGGACACGCGAAGGTGAAAGAGAACTCGCACCAAACCGCACGGTACTGTGCACCGAATCCGCTATGGCACAGGCGGAGGAGGGGCATTGAGTGTTTGGTCGCGGGCAGGGCTCGCCGTTGTGGCGGCACTGCTGCTCGGTGTGATCGTGGTGATCGGTTCGGACAAGGGCGAGCCCGTGCGCGACGTGCGACTGCTGTCCGGCGCGGCCTGGCTGAGCTCGTCGAAGGTCGGCCAGGTGACGCTGCTGGACGGCAACAACGTCGAAGTCGCGGCGCAGGTGCAGGTCGCCCCCGCCGGTCACAGTCTCGAAGTGGCGCAACAGGGTTCGACCGCCTACGCCGTCGACAGAAGCGCCGGAACCGTACGGCGGGTGGAGGGCGGAACCTACGAACTGTCCGACCCGCAGGCGCCGATTCCCGACGCCACGAACGGTCTCGCGGTCATACCCGGCCGCGACACTGTGTACACAGTGGACAAGCGACGCGGCATGCTCGCCTACACCGACCCCAAAAGCCTGGCGCCCCAAGGAAACGCCGTTACGTTCGCGGCGGGGACAGCCATGATCGACGACAACGGAACGCTCTGGGCGATCGACGCGCGCACCGGCGACCTGACCCACGTGCGCGACGGGAAGCTGAACATCCGCCGCCAAGTGGCCCAGCCCGGCGGCGCCGAACTGACCATGGTCGGCGGCCGTCCGGTCGTGGTGGACATCGCGGGCCGCAAGGCCGTCAGCGTCGACAGCGACACCGGACGGCCCGGCGATCCCGTCGAACTCGACCTACGCACAACGGACACCGTCCAGGTTTCCGGTTCCCGCCGGGCTGATCGGCTGTACCTGGTGGTCGGCCGCGGCGTGCTGAACGTGTGTGACCTGGCGGCGAACGACTGCGGCAAAGTCATCGGACTGCGCGAGGGCAACACCTACGGGCCGCCGGTCGAGGCAGGCGACCAGGTATTCGTGCCCGACTACACGACCGGGCAGGTCTGGATCATCGACGTCGAGAACTCGCGCGTGATCGCCAAGCCGACCGTGCTCGCGCCGGACGTCCGGTTCGAGTTGCTGGTCCGTGACGGTGTTGTGTTCTACAACGACACGAACTCCGAACGCGCCGGAGTGATCCAGCTCGACGGAAAGGTGATCAACGCCGCCAAGTACGACGCCGGGAATCCGGGGAAAGGACTGAGCGGTTCCGTCGCGCCCTCCGCGCCGCCGCAACGAACCTCGCCGGCCGGTCAGGCGGTCGCGCCGGCCCAGCCGCCGCGGGGTGGTGTGCCGAGTCAGGCCGCCCAGCGGACAAGCGTCGGCAGTCCGCCGGTTTCCGGGCACCAGCAACCTGTCGAGCCCTCTTCCGAACCTGCCGGTGCGTCGCCCACAGCCAGCGATTCGCCGTCGGTCAGCAGTACACCCACGACCACGACGCAGCATCCCCCGCCGGCGGAGCCGAGGCTCGAAATCTCGATGAGCACCACAACGCCGACCGAGAACCAGACGGTGACGTTGCGGGTCAACAACCTCAACGGCGAAGCACCCGTCAGTGCACAGTGGACGTTCGGTGACGGTGCCACCGGGAGTGGCACGACGACCACGCACCGGTGGGCGGCGGCTCGGGCCACGCCGTACCTCGTCGCAGTGACTGCGACGATGCCGGACGGGCGGCAAGCGATGGCGTCAGCCAACGTCACTGTTTCCGCGGTGCCGCATGTCCGGCTCACGGTCAGCGTTCCCGGCGGCGGTGGCAGCGTCACCGGTGGCGGGATCAACTGTCCGGGCACGTGTTCGGTCGACGTGCAGCCCAACACCCAGATCACGTTGACAGCCCAGCCGGACGCCACCCACCAGGCGGGCTCGTGGGGCGGCGCCTGTGCCGGGAAATCCGGGGCTTCCTGTGATGTGACCGTGGATGAGGCGAAGAGCGTCAGCCACACGTTCGAGGCCAAGCCCGTTCCCCAGGCCACGCTCACGATCGCCGCGCCGACCGGCGGGCGGGTGCTGGTCGGCGGCGGCGGAACGTGTCCGTCGACGTGCTCGGTCACGAGGAATACCGGCACCGCCGTGAAGTTGACCGCGGAGCCGGCCGACGACCGGGTCTTCGGCGCCTGGGGTGGCGCCTGCGCCGGTCAAGGCGCGACGTGCTCGCTCACCATGACCGGGCAGCAAAGCGTCTCCGTCACCTTCACCCTGATCGAGAAACCTCAGATCACCAGCCTGGAGTGCGGATCGCAGGGCAAGGGGACATTCTCCTGCACCTTGACCGCCACTCCGGCGAAGCTGCAGATCCGGTGGATCGTCGACGGTGTCCCCATCACGGACGAGAACGACAACAAATACATGACCAGCGTCTGCGGTTCGGACAATCGGGCCACCGTCGAAGTCACCGTGTCGAACGCGCGGGGAAGTGATACCGCCAAAGGTGGTTCCAGCTGCGAGACGGGGAGTTGAACCTGTATTTCCCGGGATGACCGAATCACCAGCTGGATTTGCGAACCCCGGGCAACTCGCCATTGTGCGCCATCTCCCGCAACCGGATCCGGGACAAACCGAAAGCCCGGAAGTATCCCCGTGGCCTGCCGTCGACGACATCCCGATTCCGGAGCCGGGTGGCACTGGCGTCACGCGGCTGACGCTGAAGCTCCGCCCTGGCGGCGGCTCGTGCCTCGTCCGAGGCCGACGGGGACCGCAGGATCTCCTTCACCTCGGCCCGCCGCTCGGCGTACCGGGCGACCACCTCCCGGCGCTGGGCATCCCGCGCGATCTTGGACTTCTTGGCCACGGACGACCTCCTGAAAACGACAACCGTTGTCAATGAGAGTATCCTTCAGGCCATGAAGCCAGGCATCCACCCCGACTACCATCCCGTCGTCTTCAAGGACGGCTCCACCGGCAAGGCCTTCCTGACCAGGTCGACGGCCACGTCGAGCCGGACCGTCGAGTGGGAGGACGGCAACACGTACCCGCTGATCGTGGTCGACGTGACCGCCGACTCCCATCCGTTCTGGACCGGCAAGCAGCGGCTCGTCGACAGCGCGGGCCGGGTCGAGAAGTTCCGTCAGCGCTACGGCGACAGGAGGCGCTGATGGCCGTCCCGAAACGCAAGAAGTCGCGCAGCAACACCCGGCACCGCCGGGCGCAGTGGAAGGCAAGTGCCCCCGACCTGGTCGTGGTCACCACACCGGACGGCCGGAAACTGTCGGTTCCCCGTCGATTCGTCCAGGCTTATCGCCGTGGCCTGGTCCATTGACGCTGCGCAGCTGTCGATTCACCGTCGCGCTTAACACGGTTTTTGCTTCGCCGGTTTTTCGCCCTTTCCTGCTGCACTATTGGTCCTGATCGTGAAATCACGGAAGGGATCAGCAGATGAGGATCAAGACCGTTGGATTGGTCATCGCCGGCGCCGCCGTGGTCGCGGGAGCCGCGGGCGGCGTCGCCTGGGCGAGCGGCGGTGGGGCTGACGAGCCCACGCCCAGCGTGCGGATCGTCCAGCAGGAACAGCCGGACCAGCAGCCGCAACGGGACTGCCCGGAGAAGAACGGCGGCGGCGGCGCGGGCGGCGCGGCCCCGGCTCCGTCCGCGGAGACCCTGTGACGACGGAAGCCCTTGAGCAGACCCTGTTCGAGGTCAAGCGGATGATCGTCGGGCAGGACCGGCTGGTCGAACGGCTGGTGGTCGCGCTGCTCGCGGACGGGCACTGCCTGCTGGAGGGCATGCCCGGGGTCGCGAAAACCCTTGCCGCGCAGACGCTCGCCACCGCCGCGGGCGGATCGTTCGCCCGGATCCAGTTCACCCCGGACCTGGTGCCCTCGGACATCGTGGGCACCAGGATCTACCGGTCGTCGAAGGAGACGTTCGACGTCGAACTCGGCCCGATCATGGCGAACGTCGTGGTCGCCGACGAGATCAACCGGGCGCCCGCGCGCGTCCAGTCGGCGCTGCTGGAGGCCATGGCCGAGCGCCAGGTCTCCATCGGTGACCACTCGTACCAGGTGCCGAAACCGTTCCTGGTGCTCGCCACGCAGAACCCCATTGAGTCGGAAGGGGTTTACGCGCTGCCGGAGGCCCAGCGCGACCGGTTCCTGATGAAGGTGGTCGTCGACTACCCGACCGAGTCGGACGAGCTGGCGATCCTGTACCGGATGGGCGTCCGCAGGCCGGTCCCGCGCCGCGTGCTCGACCCGCAGACGCTGCTCGCGTTGCAGGAGCAGGCAAAGGACGTCTACGTCCATCACGCCCTCGCCGAGTACATCGTCCGGCTCGTGCTCACCTCGCGTCAGCCGGAACGAGTCGGCCTCGCCGACAAGATCGCTTTCGGAGCCAGCCCAAGGGCGACCTTGGGGCTGGCGGCGGCCGCGCGAGCGCTCGCGTTGTTGCGCGGCCGTGACTACGTGCTTCCCACGGACATCCAGGAGTTGACTGTGGACGTTCTGGCACATCGTCTTGTGCTGACGTTCGACGCGTTGGCCGATGGTGTCTCGGCGGAGTCCGTGGTCCGGCACATCGTCGCGAGCGTGCCGGTCCCGCAGATCACGCCGACACAGGCGAGCGTGGCATGACCAGCGTCAGTGATCTGGTGCCGGATCGCCGGATCCGGCAGCTGGAGCTGACCATCACCCGCAGGCTCGACGGCTTGCTCCGCGGTGAGTACGCGGGACTGCTGCCCGGGCAGGGCAGTGAACTCGCCGGAAGCCGCGAGTACCGGCCGGGTGAGGACGAAGTACGCAGGATCGACTGGGCGGTCACGGCACGCACCGACATGCCGCACGTCCGGGAAACGGTGGCGGAGCACGAGTTGACGACGCAGTTGCTCGTGGATGCCACGCCGAGCATGGATTTCGGCACCGTCGAGCTGGAGAAGCGGGAACTGGCCGTGGCCGCGGTGGCCGCGGTCGGGTTCCTCACCGCGGGCGCCGGGAATCGGCTCGGCGCCGGCATTCTCACCGGCGACGGCGTCCGCCGTTACCCGGCGAGGGCGGGTCGCGCGCACCTCATCGGCCTGCTGCGCAAGCTGCTCGCGCAACCGCGCGGGCAGGAGGGGCAACAGGCCGCTTTGGCCGATGCGATCCGTGCTCTGCACACCGCGTTGCGGCGGCGTGCGCTTGTCGTGATCGTCTCGGACTTCCTCGACGACAGCGACTGGCCACGCGAGATACGCAGGCTTGCTACCCGGCACCAGGTGATCGCGATCGAGGTGACCGATCCTCGCGAACTGGAGTTGCCGGACGTCGGGCTGCTGACCGTGGTCGATCCCGAGACCGGCAGGAAACGCGAGATCGCGACCGGTAGCCGTCGGCTGCGGGAACGGTACGCCGCCGCCGCGTCCGAGCAACGCCTTGCGGTGCGACGCGGATTGCGTTCGGCCGGTGCCGCGCACGTGCCGCTGAGCACCGGCCGGGACTGGGTCGCCGACATCGTGCGGCACGTGCACGCCCAACGCCGACTGGCCCTGGGAGGCAAGAGATGACGTTCCTGTCGGCAGGCCGGCTCTGGCTGCTGGCCGCCGTCGCCGCCCTGCTCGTCGCTTACCTTGTGCTGCAACGGCGACGCAGCAAGTACGCGGTGCGGTTCACCAACCTGCCCTTGCTGGACAGGGTCGCGCCGAAGAAACCCGGGTGGCGCAGGCACATTCCGGCCGGGCTGTTCCTCGCCATGCTGGCGGTCCTGGTCGTCGGGTTCGCCCAGCCGACCGCCGCCGTCCAGGTTCCCAAGGAACGCGCGACCGTGATCGTCGCCGTGGACGTGTCGCGGTCGATGGGTGCGACGGATGTGGCACCCGACCGTCTCGCGGCCGCCCGTGCGGCGGCACACGAGTTCGTCGACCTGTTGCCCGGCGGCTTCAACGTCGGTCTCGTCGCCTTCGCGGGCAACGCGTCCGTGGTCGTCGCTCCGGTCACCGACCGGGAGGTGCTGCGGACGGGCATCGACCGGCTGACGTTGGGCTCGGCCGGAGCGACCGGTACGGCCATCGGCGAGGCGATCACCGCGTCGCTGCAGGCCGTGCGTTCGCTCGACGACAGCGCGGCGCAGGAGCCGCCACCGGCCCGTGCGGTCGTGTTGTCCGACGGCGCCAACACGACCGGACGCGATCCGGACGAAGCGGCCGCCGAGGCCGCGCAGGCGAACATCCCGGTGGACACGGTCTCGGTCGGCACCGAGAACGGGTCGGTCGAGATCGGTGGCACGCGGCAACAGGTGCCGGTCGACGGTGAGACGTTGCGCGCGGTCGCCGAACGGACCGGCGGGACGTACCACGAGGCCGCGACCGCGACCGAGTTGCGGGACGTCTACTCCGACATCGGTTCTTCGGTCGGTTACGACACCGAACAGCGCGACATCTCCAGCCGGTTCATCGGCATCGGCCTGCTGCTCGCGCTGGGCACGACCGCCGCGTCGATGTTCTGGTTCTCGCGGATCCCGTAGGAGGCAGGAGATGACCACCACCCACACTGGACTGGGCGAACCCCGTGGGCCCGATTTCCAGTCCGCCGCAGGACTCACGCCGTCGCCTCCGCCGCGGCAGGTGCCACCCGCACTGGCCGGGCCCCAGGCGCCCGGCCGGTGGGGCCGGGTACTGGGCGCCGGGCTGCTGATCGCCGGTGTCTCGGCGGGGACCGGCGGCCTGGCGGGCTGGTACGCGGGCGGCTCCGGCGAGCAGGCCGGAACGTCGACCATCACGCGGGCGGCACCGGCACCCGACGCCCCGGCCGGCAGCCTGGTCGGCGTCGCCGACCGGGTCCGGGCGGGCGTGGTGTCCGTCCAGGCGCCACGCGGCGGCCGGACCGCCACCGGGTCCGGCTTCGTGATCGACGACCGGGTGCACATCATCACCAACAACCACATCGTCGCCGGGGCGTCGTCGGTGACCGTGACCGGTGCGGACGGCCGCAGGCGTACTGCCACCGTCGTCGGCACCGATCCCAGCAACGACGTCGCCGTGCTGCGCGTCGAGCCCAGCCCCGATCTGCACGCGCTCGTGCTCGGCCGGTCGGCCGACGTGCGAGTCGGCGAGCAGGTGCTGGCGATCGGTTCGCCGCTCGGCCTGGCGGGCACGGTCACGTCCGGCATCGTCAGCGCGGTCGACCGGCAGGCCCGGATCGGCGGTGGCCAGCAGACCGCCGTGCAGACCGACGCGTCCATCAACCCCGGCAACTCCGGCGGGCCGCTGGTCAACTCCCGTGCCGAGGTGATCGGCGTGAACACCGCGATCGCCACGTACGAGGGCGGCGGGTCGATCGGGATCGGCTTCGCCATCCCGATCGACCGGGCCGCGAGCGTGGCCGAGCGCATCATCTCGACGAGCAGGTAAGACGATGCGACTGCTGCTCGTCGAGGACGAGGAAGATCTCGCCGAGGCCGTGCGAATCGGACTTCGGCGGGCCGGGTACGCGGTGGACCACGCCACAACCGTGGCCACCGCGTACGAACGGCTCACGGTGAACGCGTACGACTTGCTCCTGCTGGACCTGATGCTGCCGGATGGTGACGGTTTCGCGCTGTGCAACGCGATCCGTGACGGTTCGATGCCTGTTGTCGGCGGTTCGGAACTCCGCGTGGTGATGCTCACCGCTCGCGGCGGACTGCCCGATCGCGTACGCGGCCTGGATGACGGCGCGGACGACTATCTCGTCAAACCGTTCGCACTGGACGAGTTGCTGGCACGGGTGCGGGCGGTGCTGCGACGGGAAACCCGGGGCAGCACAGCGATCCTCACGCACGGCTCGTTGCGTCTGGACTCGGCACGGCATGAGATCTGGCACGAAGACCGGAAGGTCTCCCTGTCGCCGAAGGAGTTCGCGGTGCTGGAGTACCTGATGACCCGGCCAGGGCACGTGGTGTCCACTGAGGACCTGCTTGAGCACGTGTGGGACGAGAACATCGACCCGTTCACGCAGACCGTGCGGGTGACCGTGGGGACGTTGCGGCGCAAGCTCGGCGGTGAGCCGTCGGTGATCGAGACCGTGGTGGGCAAGGGATATCGGTTGAAGGAGGTGTGATGCGGTTCGTGCGCTCGATCCGGTTCCGGCTGACGGTGTTGTACTCGACGCTGTTGTTCGTGCTCGCCGGTGGCGGGTTGCTGGTCACGTACTTCGCGGTCGAGCGCACCACGGACCCGCAGGCGATCACCAAACAGTACGAGGCCGAACTGGTGAAACGACGGGCCGACGGGACCGAGATCCCGGTCGGCACGATGACGGTGGCGTCGGTGCAGGAGATCGAATCCGAGGTCACACTGCGCACGCTGAACGCGATGCGGACGTATTCGGGATACGCGATCGGCGGCCTGTTCGTCACCAGCCTCGGCATCGGCTGGATCCTGTCCGGCCGGGCGCTGCGGCCCGCACGGTCCATTGCCCGTGCCGCACGGGAAATCCAGGCGACGGACCTGTCCCGGCGAATCAACCTCGGCGGGACCAAGGACGAACTACGGGAACTGGCCGACACCATCGACGCCATGCTCGACCGTCTGGACGACGCGTTCCGCGCGCAACGCCGGCTCATCGACGACGCCTCCCACGAACTGCGCACACCGCTGGCGGTGATCCGTGCGCACCTCGACGCTTCGCTGAAGTCCACCCAGGCGGGCGAAGCCGAGCGGACGCGGGCCGTCGAGGTGATCGACCGGGCGACCGACCGGATGTCCCGGCTGGTGGAGGACCTGCTGGCGACCGCCCGCCGGAACTCGGCGGCCCTGGTGGACGCGGACGTGGACCTCGGTGCGATCGCCAGGGAAGCGGGGGAGGAGTTCGCGTTGCTGGCAGCGGAGAAGCGGCTCCGGCTGGCCTATCGGGTCAGCGATTCCCTCCGCATGATCGGTGACCACGACGGCCTGCGGCGCGCGGTCGGCAACCTGCTGTCCAACGCGGTCCGGCTGTCGCCTCCGGGCGAGGTGATCACGGTCGGCGCCGGGCGTGGCGAGGGATGGCTGTGGGTCGCGGTCGCCGACAACGGCCCAGGAATCGCAAGCGAGGACCAGAGCCGGGTCTTCGACCGGTTCTGGCGCCGGGGAAGCGACCGGCACACCGGCCTCGGCCTGGCCATCGTCCGGCAGATCGTGGAGTCCCACGGCGGCAAGGCCGCCGTGTTCTCCCGGCTGGGGCGCGGAAGCACCTTCGTGCTGTGGTTCCCCGAGCCCGGCGCGTCCCCGCCCACCACCCCACCCCCCAAACCCCCTCGTGAGTGTTTATCGGGGTTAGAACCCGGATAAACACTCACGAGGCTGGACCTGTCTGCGCACGTTGGAAACGGCGTTCTGGCTGCCGGACATCGACGACAAGTTCCGTCCGTAACATGGGGGTATGACCGAACGCAAGCCGTCCGGCATCTCCTTCGAGACGTGGGTCGACCGGCAGGTCCGGGCGGCGCGGGAACGAGGCGACTTCGACAACCTGCCCGGTATGGGGAAACCGTTGCCGGGCGCGGGGAAACCGTACGAAGAGGACTGGTGGATCAAGAGTTACCTGAAACGTGAGGGGCTCACCGCCGAGACGATGCTGCCCACGCCGTTGCGGCTGCGCAGACAGATCGAGCGGCTGCCGGAGACCGTGCGCGATCTGCGGTCGGAACGGGAAGTCCGTGAACTGGTGGCCGACCTGAACGCGGAGATCGTCGCGTGGCTGCGGGCGCCGTCCGGCCCGTTCATCCTCAGGGTCGGACGAGTGGACGCGGACGAGGTCGTCGCACAGTGGCGGGCGAACCGGCCGAAGCCGGAGCCGGTCGAGCGGCGGCCTGAGAAGCGCCGATGGCTTCGGCGCGGCCGGAAACCCTGAGTTTGGCGTAGATCGACGACAGGTTGTTGCGCACGGTCTTGGGCGCGAGACGCAGTCGGTGGGCGATCGCCGAGGTGGACAGCCCGTCGCGCAACATGTTCAGGATCTGGTGTTCCCTGGCGGTCAGCTCGTCGTCCGTACTGAGCAACCTGCCGATCCGTGAGGCGATCCCGGCACCGAAGATCACCTCGCCTGCGGCCACGCCACGGATAGCCGGCGCGATACTCGCCTTCTCAGCGCCTTTGACCAGATAACCACGGGCGCCTGCCTGTACGGCGGTGCGGATCGAGGCGTCGTCGTCGAGCCTGGAGACGACCAGGACAGCGGTCTGCGGTGCGGCACGGACCACGTCGCGAATGGTGTTCATGCCCGCGTCATGCGGTTCGAGGACCAGCACGTCGGGGCGGTGCCGCAGGACGGCGTCGAGCGCCTGCGGACCGGTCGCGGCGCTGCCGACCACCGCAATCCCGTCCGAAGTGGACAGAGCGGGCAGAGTGGACAGGATGGGCTCTTGGTCGGCGAGCACCACCGTCACCGGGCGGGTCGGTAATCGGTCGCCGCGCATGGCCGGGATTGTGGCCCGTCCCGTCGCGGTTTCCGCGCAGTGCGTGTGCCGGGCGCATTCGGGGTGATGAACCGTCATGACGGCTATTCGGAGCCGCCTGCCGTCAGGAGTGCCGGTTCACTCGAATGCCGGGCTCGGCTGCGGTCTCAACGCCGACGCCATCCGCCCGATCATGGTCAGGTACTCGGTCTTCAGCTGTGGTTTCGCCGGTTCCGGCGCGTCGGCCAGTGTCATCCCGGCCGCGTTGAGCATGCCGAAGACCAGCCGGGTCGTGGTCTGCAACGGCTGCCGCTCCAACTGGCCCGTCTCCATCAGATCGCTCAGCAGCCGCTGGATGAAGCCGTACGCCAACGCTTCCTCGGCCGCGAGCCACTGCGGCCAGCCGAACGCGATCGGCCCTTCCTGCCAGACGATCTTGCCGTAGACCGGGTCGCAGCACCGCTCCAGAAACACGTCCAGTGCGAGGAACGCCGCCTCCCACGGGTCTTTCCCCCGTGCCGCGGCCGCCGCGGACTGCTCGAGCGCGTCGTGCTCCAACTCCTCGAAGACCGCCTGGAACAAGGCGGTCTTGTTGGCGAAGTGGTGGTAGATGGCGCCGCGCGTGGCCTGGATGTCCGCGGCGATGTCCTCGAGCGCGGTTCCGGCGAATCCCTGTTCGGCGAACCGGCGGGTGGCCGCGGCCAGCAGTGCCGCCCTGGTGGCCTGTGAGTACTGCTCGCGCCGGCTCGCAACCGTGGACATACTCACAGCATAGGACATACATTGTGTATGTGACAGACACAGCGTATGTGGGAGGGGATGTGTCCGAGCCGGAGAGGGTGTGGTTCAACCCGTTCTCACCTGGGTTTTTCGACGACCCGTACCCGCATTACAAGCAGCTGGCCGAGGAACACCCGGTGCAGGATCACCCCTTGGGGTTCTGGTTCCTGAGCCGGTACGACGACGTGCTCGCCCTGCTGCGGGCCGGGCAGTCGGTGGAGATCCGCAACATGGCCGACGGCCCGGTGCGACAGCAGGTCGACGCGGTCACGGCGGGCGACCAGGTCAGCGTGCTGACCGCCTCCATGCTCGACCGTGACCCACCGGACCACACCAGGCTGCGTGCGCTGGTGACGAAGGTGTTCACCCGACGCGCGATCTCGGCGCTGGCACCGCGGATCACCGCGTTGGTCGACGCGGCGCTCGACGAGATGGCCGAACAGGGCAGCACGAACCTGGTCGAGCAGCTGGCGTTCCCGCTGCCGTTCGCGGTGATCTCGGAGATGCTGGGGCTGCCGACGGTCGACAGCACCCGGATTCGTGATCTCTCGGGCACTCTGGTGCGATCGCTCGAAGTGGTCACCGATGAGGAGACCGCACGGGCGATCGCGGACGCCAATGCCGAGCTGACCGTGCTGACCAAGGAACTGGTGGCGTGGAAGCGGGCGAATCCGGCGGACGACCTGCTGACCGCGTTGATCACGGCCGAGCACGAGGGCCAGGTCCTCAACGAGGACGAACTGGTCGCCCAGGTGATCCTGCTGTACGTGGCGGGCCACGAGACGACGGTCAACCTGATCGCCAACGGGACTCTGGCCCTGTTGCATAACCCTGACCAGCTCGCGCTGCTGCACGAGCAACCGGACCTGGCCGCGAACGCGGTGGAGGAGTTCCTGCGCTACGACTCCCCGGTGCAGCAGACAAGAAGGATCACGATCACGCCGTACACCGTCGGAGACGCCGAGATCCCGGTGGGCTCGTTCGTGCTCGCCTGCTTGGCATCGGCCAACCGGGACGAGCGCGTGTTCGGCCCGGACGCGCACAAGTTGCGGCTGGACCGCAAGGAAGCACGGCACCACCTGTCGTTCGGCGGCGGACCGCACCACTGCCTCGGCGCGGCGCTCGCGCGGCTGGAAGGTCAGATCGCGATCGGCCGCCTGGTGCGACGGTTCCCCGAGCTGACGCTGGACGGGGACGTGCGGTGGAACAACCGGATCAACCTGCGTGGCCTGACCACGCTGCCGGTCAAGGTTCGCGCCACCTAGCGCGGCCCACCGTCGCGAACAGTCCCAAGGGGATGGTGAGCGTGCCGGCGATGAAGAAGATCGTGCCGTAGGCGCCCGCTTCGGCCAGCCCGGCGACCGCCGCGGCCGCCACCGCACTGCCCGCGAACAGTGCGGTGGCGAACAGCGAGATCATGGTGGCGCGGGCGTCCGGGACCACCTCGGTCGCCCACGTCTGGATCGACGAGTGCATCGCGGTCCACGCGAGGCCCAGCATGACGGCGGCGCCGATGGTGATCAGGGGAGTCTGGCCGATGGCGAGCAGAGCGCTCGCGATGACGGCGGCGCCCGCGCCGATCGCGATGAGCCTGGACGGGTGCAGCCGCTTGGTCAGCGTCAGCACCACTCGCGTCATCAGGAACACGGCGAGCCCGTAGACCGCTGTGACAGCCCCGGCGGTTGTCGGCGTCGCCCCGGATTGCTCGACCGCGGGCGGCAGCAACGTCAGAACACCCAGCAGCACAACGCCTTCGGTGAATGCCATGAGAAGGACAAAAAGGGCGGCCTTGGTCCGGCCCACGGACGCGATGGCCTTGACGACGTTGCTGCCTTTACGCGTCATCGGCGGCTGCGGCAGGTTACGCAGATATACGGCCAGAACGATCGATACGACGCCCGTCGCGATGAAGGCCGCACGCCATGACAGCAGCTGAGCGGTCACGCCGGCGCCGATGGACGCCAACCCGATGCCCATCGCTGTACCGACCATCAGGCGGGTGATCTCGGGTTGCCGTTCCTTCGCGGGAACCGTGTCGCCGACGTAGACCAGGCTCGCCGGATAGGCGGCGCCGAAGAACCCGCCCGCCAGTCCTCGGGTGATGGCCAGCCAAAGCGGGTCGCCGGCAAAAGCCGCGGCGATCGTGGCGACCGCCGCGGCGAGCAACGTCAGCCGCATCGTCCTGACCAGGCCCAGCGCGTCCGACACCGTGCCCCACACCAGTTGCATCAACCCGTAGACCAGGAAGTAGACGCTGGCCGCACGGACCACTTCGGACAGTGGGGCAGCCAGATCGGCGGCGATGGAGATCAGCATCGGCGGCATCACGAACCGGTCGAGCGTGCTCACAAACGTTGTGAGCTGCAACAGCCTGATCGCCCGCATACGCCGACGCTACGTCACAGGCAATCGATTGCCGCCGCGGTTGGGACCGAGATCTCTTTTCCGCGTGGATTCCCGGCCCGACGGGCTCACGCTGCTTGGCCGGTGTCGTACGAGGCGGCGCGCAGCTCCAGTGTGCGCGCATGCTCATAGCTCGCAGCGGCATACGCGCGTTCTTGTGCTGCGTCGTGACCGTCGCATTCGGCGAGCCGTTCGTGCATCCGGCCTTTCGCCCGGTACCACTCGGCGACTGCCTCGTCCGGTGCGCCGGGCTCAGGGTGCTGGTAGAACCGCTTCGTCATCTCGTTCATCGCGTCTCCTCCGCCGCCGAGAATCTGCCGGATTCGTTCGCGGGCAAGCTCGACGATGACTCGTGACGCGTCTCAGTTCCGTCATCCGCCGATGACGGGCACCTCAGAGCAGGTCGGTGAGCGGCGGCATCGCGCGCCAGGCCTCGATCGCCGGTTTCATGCCCTCGCCGAGCGACGGCATGTCCGGCACCTGCGCGTGACAGGCGACCACTTGCAGCATGCGGATGCCCTCCATCAGCCGCAGGACGCGCTCGTTCAGCGGCTTCGGCGCGACCTCGTCGTACGCCTTCTCGCCTTCAGGACCCGCGAACGACAGGTCCCACTCGACCGGGCCGCGCGTGACCAGTTCGAAGTCCGAGCACAGTTCGCCCCGCGGTGTGGCGATCAGGTTGTAGAGCGGCGAGTCGCCGTGGATGGCCTGGACGCCGACATGGGGGAACGCCGTGGTGAACGCGGTTTCGCTCGCCACCAGGGGCCGCACCGCCTGCCACTCGCGCACCGCGCGGTCGACGTCCGCGGGGGAGACCAGATCCGGGCGGTCGGCGAGGAACTCGAACGACTTGTCGAAGAACGGGTCGAACGAGCCCAGGAACGGCAGCTCGCCGGGATAGTCCCGGAGCGCCCTGTGCAGGCCGGCAGCGAGCCCCGCGGCTCGCTCCGGGCTCGTCTGGGCACCTTCGACCTGTTCGACGTACTGCCAGAACGTCATGGAGAACCCGTCACGACGGACGGGTTCACGCGGCACGAGCGGGCTCGGCGCGACGACGGGATGTCCTTGGTCGGCCAGCCAACCCGCGACAGCCAGCTCCCGCTTCTGGTCTGCTGCCTGGATCTCCGGCGTCGACCACGGCGGAAGTACCGTCGGCACGCGGGCGACCACCGGTGACGGCGCCAGGTGCACGATGACGGAGAAAACGCTGTAGAGGACGTGCGGCTCGGTGACCGTGAGCCCGAGATCGCGCCCCGCGGCGGCTGCGGCCTCCCGCGCACGGTCCGTGCGGGCAGCTACTTGTTCGTCGGTCAGCATGGTATGTGTCATGTCCTCGATGGTCAGTCGCTGATCTCGGCGCCGCGCCGGTGCCGCCGCACGCTCTCCTCGACCAGGTCGAGCACCGGCTCCAGGTCGTCGGCCGGCAGCCCCATCGCGAGGTGCGAGACGAGCCCTTCGAGCACCAGCTCCAGGAACGCCGTCAGCACCTTGACATCCACGTCGTCACGCAGGTTGCCGGCCTCCCGCTGGCGCTGCAGACGCTGACGCGTCGCCTCGGTCAGCGCCTCGGACCGCTCGGCCCACCGGCCGCGGAACTCCGGGTCGGTGCGCAGCCGCCGGGACACCTCCAGCCGGGTACCGAGCCAGTCGGCCGGGTGATCCTGGCCTGCGGGCGCGGCCAGCAGGTTACGCATCACCTGAACGAGACCCTGCTCGGCCACCACGTCGGCCATCCGGCGCGCCTCGTCCTCGGCCAGCGCCAGGAACAGCGACTCCTTGTCCCGGAAGTGGTGGAAGATCGCGCCTCGCGACAGGCCGGTGGCCTCCTCGAGCCTGCGTACGGTGGCGCCTTCGTAACCGAAGCGTGCGAAACAAGTCCGGGCACCGTCCAGAATTTGGCGGCGCCGGGCGTCGAGATGGTCCTGGCTGACCCGTGGCATCGAAGAATCGTCCCACGTACTGGGCGACTATTGCAATCCGTACGTACGGATTGCGAGCGCTGGGGCGTACACAGAGTAACAGGTCTTGACACAGAGGCCACCAAGGAAGGCGGCACCGCGCGAACATCCAGCACGTCCCGTGCGGCTCGTGGGGGCGCAGGCGCCATCAACACCGCGTCAGCGAGTTCGCTGGCAGCGGTAATCGCTCACGTGGGCTCCGTTGCCCGGTCGTGGACAACTCACCCGAGCCTGGTCATCCGATCGAGCGAACTGCCCGTCCACAGCGGAGGCAAGCCGGACCTCGGACCCGACGCCTCAGAAAGCACCACTACGTGCGGCTGAACGCGACGCGCGCCAGGTCGGTCGCACGGTCGCACGTGTCGGCGGAGCGAGGGGAAACCCGCCGGTAAGCGACCGCGACCTCCTCTCCGGTGTGATGGCGAAAAGTGACGGTACACAGATCCTCGCCGGGTGATGCCGGCTCGGCTTTGCGGTAGACGGTACGGCCATCGAGTTCGATCTGCTCGCCGAGGTTCGTGGTGACGTCCTGCGCGGGTACGCCAGGACCGATCTGGACCTTGACGGTGTCGGTGGCCAGCCACCCGCAGATGCGCAGTTCGGCGAGGCCGCTCCACGTGATCGGCCCAGCGGTCCGCTCCACGGTGGCGGAGTCGAGGAACGTGCAGGCGTCCTTCGTCAGCAGGGAGCCGGGCTTCAGGTTGTAGCGGAATCCACCAGTACGGATTCGAGTGATGGCCTCCCGCAACGCTGTCCGCGCCACTTCGCAGGAACCCTCGGCGGGTTCGCGGATCTCGGCGCTCAGGCCGAGTGCCGGCCGGTTCGTCAACGGCATCATGGCCACGCAGTAGGAAGGGGTGGGGTTGAAGGTCACGATACCGTCGGATGCGACGGTGGTCTCAGCGGAGTACATCATTTCCCTGCCGACGAACAGGAAGACCGTGACCTGGTCCGCGTTCCGGGCCGCGCACATGGTGCCCTGGGCGGTTGCGGTGGAATCGCCGGGCCGTTGAGGACCGGAGATCAGGTCTCGGGTACTGCCCGTGGCCACACCCGTGATGTCGTTGACCAACGCACAAGGGTCGACCCGGCGCAACGTGTCCGTGGTCAGCGCTTCCGCGACGGTCAAAACCGGCTGGGCCGCCACCGGAACGGATCGATCACCATCCCCTTGGTCCGAGAGGTGAACCGCGGTGACGGCGAGCAACGCCGTCACGATCACCATGGCCGACGCCAGAACCGCCGTCCACCGCCGGCGACGTGGCTTGGGCTGCGGCGCTGGAGGAGTACGGGCAGGCCATGCCAGAGCGGTGCGTACCTGTTCATGTTGCCGCGTGATCAGACCGTTCACCGGTGCTGACCAGGTGACGGCGCCAGATGTGTCGAGTTGGTCGAGCACTTGCGCCGCCGTGGGGCGCTGCCGGGGATCCTTGCTCAGGCATGGCTCGACCAGTTGGTGGATACGGGGCGGGACGAGTGCGAGGTTCGGCGCGGTGTGCACGACGTTGTAAAGCGTCTGGGGAGTGGAGTCGCCGCTGAACGGCCCGTGTCCCGCAGCGGCGGCGACAAGCATTGACCCGAAGGAGAAGATGTCGCTTGCCGGTCCCAGTTCCCTTCCCTCGGCCTGCTCGGGCGACATGAACGCGGGCGACCCGACCACGGAGCCGGTGCTCGTCAGGTCGGGACCGCCCGCCAGGGCCCTGGCGATCCCGAAGTCGATCACCTTCGGGCCGTCGGCGGTGAGCAGCACGTTCCCGGGTTTGAGATCGCGGTGCACGAGCCCCGACCCGTGGATGGCCCGCAACGCCGACGCGAGCCCGGCGGCGAGAAGCAGCACGGCGTGCTCCGGTAACGGCCCTGTCTCGTCGATCGCCTGCCGCAGCGACGGGCCGGTCATGAAGACCGAGGCGAGCCAAGGCTCATCCGCCTCCGGGTCGGCGCCCACGATCGCGGCGGTGTACGCGCCCGACACCCGGCGGGAAACCTCCACCTCCTGCCGGAAGCGCGCACGGAACTCGTCGTCACGGGCCAGTTCGGGATGAACCTGTTTCACCGCGACGAGCCGTCCGTCAGGCGCCGCGCCAAGAAAAACCCGGCCCATGCCGCCTTGACCGAGCGACGCCACCAGGCGATAAGGCCCGATTCGCTCCGGATCTCCAGAACGCAACGGCTGCATGGCTGTAGCTCCTAAGGCAGCTTCACGATGACGGCCGCGGCGAAATCCCTGGCCTTGGCACACGGATCCGCGTCAGAGCCCGCGTATTGGATGTGCACGACTTCGGAGAACGGCGGGGTCAGCGGGCGATGAGCCCACTCCAGTGCGCACTCGGAGCTGGAGATCTGTCGCTGATGAAGGGTGATCCCGTTGGCTTGGACCGGTGTTCCGGATGGCTCGGCACCGTGCCGGAACATCAGCAACAACGCCGCCGACGCCTGCCAAGTGCAGTGGTGCAATCCGGTCTGTCTGACCTTGGCCGTGCCACCGACCAGCCGATCGGCCACGGCCGTGTCGGCCGCTGCGCACGGATCGAGCGGCCCCAGTGATTCCGGTTGGGTCCAGCGGCCATGGCCCGCCTTGATCCGCCTGACCGCCTCGCCGAGAACGGCTTTGCCGCCGTCACAGGACGGATCTGACTCGACCCGCACCGCGACGGTCAACCCCGGTGTGTCCTGGAGCAGGACGTATGCCGTGCATCTGTTCGAGCTGTGTGGCGGCTCGGTGAAGCCTTGGAGTCCTTCCACCACGATCGAAGTCCTGGTGCCCGTGTTCAACCGCCCGAGGAACAGGCTGACCTCATAACCGGCCGTGCGGTAGTCGCAGACGTCGAAACCGTTCACCTTTTCGGGTCGCAGAACCCCGCCTCCCGGCGCTGGTGCACCGTCTAGCAGGGCGCACGGGTCGACGTCCAGCACAATCTGCTTGGTCAGCTGATTCGGTGGAGGCGAACCGCTGCTTGTCGTTGCTGGGAGCGGAGCGGGCGAGGCGGTGCCACCACTCATACCAACCGCGATCGCTCCGACGGCGAGTAACGCCACCGCGCCCACCGCTATGCCGATTTTCCACCCGTAACGCGGTCGTCCGGCGCTGAGAGCTTCTCGTGCCATGGCTTTGCGCTGCGCGATGGCCGCGTGGACCGGCGGCGGCCACGGCTGCGGATCGGGATCCGCCGACGGCAACTCCCGCAGTACCTGATGAGCCGTGGGGCGCAGAGCCGGATCTTTCGCCAGGCACATCTCCACCACCCGCCGCAATCCCGGTGGCAGCATGCGCAGATCCGGCTCGTGGTGAACGACGTTGTACAGGATCTGGGCGGCCGAGTTGCCCGGGCAGGGACTTCTCCCCGTAGCGGCCGTCACCACCAGCGCGGCCCACGAGAAGATGTCGCTGTCCTGGCCCGCCTGCCTGCCTTCGGCCTGCTCCGGAGACATGAACGCCGGCGATCCGAGCACGTCCCCGGCGTGGGTCAGCTCGGTCGTGCCGTCGGTCGCCCGCGCGATGCCGAAATCGATCACCCTGGGCCCGTCTTCGGCGAGGATCACGTTGCCCGGTTTGAGGTCCCGGTGCGCCAGGCCGGCGTGGTGGATCTCCGCCAGCGCCGCGGCCAGGCCCACGGCCAGCCTGCCGACCGCCTGCTCCGGCAACGGCCCGGAGAGCTCCAGCGCTGTGCGCAACGACGGCCCGGCGATGAAAACCGATGCCGACCACGGGATTGCCGCGTCCGGATCGGCATCCAGGACTGCCGCGGTGTAGGCCCCTGGCACCCGCATGGACATCTCAACCTCACGACGGAACCGCGCCCGGAATTCCGGGTCGTCCGCGAACCGGGCATGCATTCGCTTGATCGCGACCAGCTGTCCGTCCGGCGCCCGTCCCAGGTACACCCGGCCCATTCCGCCCGAGCCCAACTGGGCCAGCAGCCGGTAGCGGCCGATCTGCCGGGAATCACCATGTTCGTCTGTTCCCACTTGCCGAAGTCAAGCAACCGCGCCTTGGACAAACCTTGTATCGGCCGTTCGGCCGCCGTGGCCTGCCGAATTGGCGCGCGATGCCCACGTGTCACCACGGGCGATGACCAAGGTGATCCACGCGCTGCACGACCGAGGCCTGGTGACACGGCCCACCACGGTGTCATCCGGGATCGCTGCCCGCCTCGTTGCCGCGCGAGGGTGTGACCATGCTTGAGCGCCTTGATCCGGGGACCATGTCCTCGCGCGGCTCGGCGGACAGGATCGGCGCGACTCTCAGCGGCTGCTCGTCACCCTCGGCTGAAGGCTGTCTCGGTTCACGGCGGGCCGGATCCGCCGAGGCGGCCTAGGCCGACACCGTCAAACTGACTCGTCGAGCAAACCGGCGACGATGATCCGGCAGGCCCGCTGAATGTCCAAAGCGGGCAGCGGGCGAGTCAGCACCTCCGTGATCAACCCGTCCAGGCATGCCAGCAGAATCCGGGCGTGCCCCTCGGGGTCCGGGGAGCCCAGCCGATCCAGCCACCGGCCGCCGAGCTGCCAGTACCGGACAGTCCACCCGAGAATCTGGTCGGCGATCTCCGGACGCCAGGCCGCCTCCAGGAAGATCGCGCGCCGCGCCAGCGTCAGCTCGCGCGCGGGTTCGGTCATGTACAGCACCATGTCGGTCAACTTGCGGACGAAGGCCTCACGGTCGACCACCCCCTCGACCTTGCCCAGCAAGTCGGCCAGCAGGGACTGCTCGGTCTTCACCAGGTGCCCGAGCACGCCCTGGATGAGTGCGTCCCTGGTGCGGAAGTGGTTGGACGTGCTGCCCTTCGGCAGTTCGGCGGCGGCGTCCACGGACAGGTGGGTCAGGGCCCGTGGCCCGCCCCTGGCCAGTACGGACACGGCCCCGATGAGGATCTCGTTACGACGAGTCGGCACAAGCGAATAGTACTGCAAATGTAGTTTCGGTAAACCATGTCAGCACCTGTCAGGGTTCGCCGTCATCGTTGTCCGCATGACAGATCTGAGTGGCAAGGTGGCGGTGGTCGCGGGCGGGACCCGCGGTGCGAGCAGGGCGATCGCGGTGGAACTCGGTCGTGCGGGGGCGTTCGTGTACGTCACAGGCCGCAGCTCGGGCACCCGGCGTTCCGAAGTGGACCGTCCGGAGACGATCGAGCAGACCGTCGAGCTGATCGAGCGGGCCGGGGGCAAGGGGGTGGCCGTCCGGGTGGATCACCTGGAACGCGACCAGGTCGCCGGCCTGGCCCAGCGGGTGGACCGCGAGCAGGGGCGGCTGGACATCCTGGTCGACGGCATCTGGGGTGGTGACGCCTACATCGGCTGGGGCAAGCCGGTCTGGGAGCAGTCGCTGGACGAGAGCCTGCGGATGATCCGGCTGGGCATCGACGCGCACCTCATCACCAGCCATTTCCTGTTCCCGCTGATCATCCGCAACCCGGGCGGCCTGGTCGTGGAGATGACCGACGGCAC
This sequence comes from Kibdelosporangium persicum, assembly GCF_013280595.1. Lineage (GTDB taxonomy): Bacteria > Actinomycetota > Actinomycetes > Mycobacteriales > Pseudonocardiaceae > Kibdelosporangium > Kibdelosporangium persicum. Next base: position 75,242 of record NZ_JAAATY010000005.1, on the reverse strand, counting down.
CGCCGAGTACAACTCGAAGTACCGCAAGGGCACGTCGTTGGGGTTCTTCCTCGCCAAGGCCGCGGCGCACCCGCTGGCCATCGGGGAGGCGTTCCAGACCAAGGAGTACGGCACGACGGTGGTCGCCATGACGCCGGGCTGGTTGCGCTCCGAGGCGATGCTGGAGGCGTTCGGCGTGACCGAGGAGAACTGGCGTGACGCGCTGAAGGAGCAGCCGTACTTCGCGATCTCGGAGACGCCGACCTTCACCGGGCGGACCGTCGCGGCGCTGGCGGCGGACCCGGACAAGGCGCGCTTCTCCGGCCAGACGCTCAACAGCGGCCAGCTGGCCAAGATCTACGAGATCGACGACGTCGACGGCAGCAGGCCGGACGGCTGGCGGTACGTCGACGAGGTCCAGGAGCCGGGCAAGGACCCGGACCCGACCGGTTACCGGTGACGGTCCCACATCCGCCGTGCGGCGTCCGCGAACGCGGCCCGCACGGCCTCCGGCTCCACGATCTCCACCTCGACACCCAACGCGAGCAGCTGCCCGGCGGCGATGTCGGGGCGTTCGAGGCCCAGTTCGACCTCGGTCCAGCCGTCCGGCCCGGGCGGCTGGGCCTGCGCGAGCGCCTGGGACGCCAGGTCCGGGTCGAGCACGACCGGCAGTGCGCGCACGCCGACCGGGCTGAGCCGTACCCGGACCTTCACCTGCTGCAGGGACCGCTCGAACTGCGCCGACGACTGCTGCCACCAGCTCGCCAGGTCGAAGTCCGTCGGCCGGTCGAAGTGTTCGTCGAGCTCTGACACCGCGGTGATCCGGCTGACGCGGTACGTACGGATGCTGCCGTTGACGCGCGCGACGAGGTACCAAACGCCTGCCTTGAGTACGAGCCCCAGTGGGTCGAGTACACGCTCGACCGTCCGTTCGCCACTGCTGTAGCCGATACGTATCCGCTGTTGCTCCCATACCGCGCGTGCGACGTCGGCGAGGTGCTCGGCTTCGTCCTCGCGCTTGAACCAACCCGGGGCGTCGAGGTGGAAACGCTGCGCCACGTGCTGCGCCTGGTCACGCAGCGGGGCAGGCAGAGTCGCGGAGACCTTGGCGTGCGCGGCCGACACGGCTGTGCCGAGGCCGAGTTCGGCGAGTGCCCGCGGCACGCCCATCGCGAAGATCGCCACGGCTTCCCGCGATGTCAGGCCGTCGAGCCGGGTGCGCCAGCCGTCGACCAGCCGGACGCCTCCATTGCGGCCAGGTTCCGTCCACAACGGAACTCCGGTGGCCTGCAACGCGGCGATGTCCCGGTGCATGGTCCGTTCGGACACGCCGAGCGCCTCGGCCAGTTCGGGAATCGTCGCGCTGCGCCTGCTCTGCAGCGTGAACAGCAGCGCCACCAGGCGTTCGGCTCGCATGCCGGAATGATACTACGAGCCGAACTATGTCTGTAGTAGCCTCGCGGCATGGACATCACGGTGGTGGGTGGCGGGATCGGCGGGCTCGCCTGCGCGGTCGCGTTGGTCAACGCGGGACATCCGGTGCGCGTGGTGGAAAAGCGTGATGGGTTGGCGGATGCGGGGACTGCGCTGGGCATGTGGCCGAACGCCTTACGTGCCCTGGATCGGCTCGGTCTCGGCGACAAAGTCCGTCACATCGGTGTGGCGCAGGCGGAAGCGGTGTTCCGGCGGTCGGACGGCCGATTTCTTGCCCGAATTCGGCCACCGGAAGCGGTGGTTCTGATTTCCCGGGGCGCGCTCACCCGGCTGCTGCGTGCGGCGTTGCCGGACGGTGTGGTCGAAACCGGCGTCGAAGTGTCCGATGTGGATGAGTTGGCCGCCGGTAGCCGAGCGGTCGTCGGCGCCGATGGCATCCACAGCGTGGTGCGCAAGGCGTGCTTCGGCGACGCCTATGGACTCCGCTACGCGGGATACTCGGCGTGGCGCGGCATCGTCAAGGGGGAGTACGGGCCGCCTGGAGAGATCATGGGCCATGGCGCCAAGTTCGGCGTCACGGGCGTGGAAGGCGGTCGCACGAACTGGTTCGCGCCGGTCTGGGCGCCCGCCGGTGTGCGGTACGCCGGCGAGGGTTTGCCGGAACTTCACCGGATATTCGGCGAATGGTGCGAGCCGGTTCCGCGAATCCTGTCGCTGGCGGACGAATCGGACATCCTCCGCCATGACCTCTGTTATGTGGCGCCACGATTGCGCTCGTACGTGCGGGACCGTGTTGCCCTGGTGGGGGATGCGGCGCACGCGATGACGCCCGACCTGGGGCAGGGAGCTTGTCAGGCCTTACTGGACGGGGCGGTGCTCGGCCGTTGCCTGGCGACAATGTCTGACACAGAAGAAGCGCTTCGACGCTACGACTCCTTGCGTCGCAAGCCTTCCCAGCGAACCGCGGCCACCGCACGACAGGTCGGCCTGTTGACCATGCGACCCCGGATGGCGTTGGCGCGTAACGCGTTGCTCCGTACCGGTGGACTGCTGATGCGCTGAGTAATCGCTCCTGGTCCAGAGGTCGCCGTAAGCTCCGCGCAATGATTTTGTCGGACCCCGGGGGTAGCGTCGATGGCGGTCGAGACGAAGGAGTGCAACCGTGACCATCCTGCGGGACACGCCCGTCGACGGGCCCGAGTTCCGCACGCTGCGCCAGCGTGTGGAAGCCGAGGCGTACGTCGCGTCCGTGTGTTTCAAACACGGCCCACCGAAACTGACCGGTGTCGAGCTCGAATGGACAGTCCACCACGACGATGACCCGCGGCGCCCGCTGACCGCCGAAGTGCTCCGGGAGGCACTCGGCGACCACGCGCCCCGCACACTGCACCAAGACAGCCCTCAGATTCCCTTGCCAGGTGGCTCACCGCTCACCGCCGAGCCCGGCGGTCAGGTCGAGATCTCGGCTCAGCCGGAGGATTCCCTGACCGGCCTGTACGCCACCGTTCGCGCAGACACCGACTACGTCACCGGACTGCTCGCTGCCCGCGGTCTCACGCTGGGCACCTCGGCGGTCGATCCATTCCGGACACCCAGGCGCGTGCTGGACACTCCGCGCTACAAGGCGATGGAGAAGGCATTCGCGCCCCTGGGCACCGACGGCATCACCATGATGTGCAGCACGGCCGGCTTCCAGTTGTGTGTGGACGCCGGTGAGCGCAAGGACCACGCCGCACGGTGGAGGGCCGCGCACGTGCTGGGTCCGCCGTTGAGTGCGTTGTTCGCCAACTCGCCCTGGGTGCTCGGCAGGAGCACCGGGTGGGTGTCGAACCGGCTGCGCGCGGTGCTGGGCACCGACCCCGTCCGGACCTTCCCGAGTGAGTTCACCGACGACCCGGCGACCAGCTGGGCGCGTCGTGCGCTGGAAACGCCGCTGCTGTGCGTTCGCCGCGACGATGACTGCTGGGACGCGCCACCGGGCGTCACGTTCGCCGACTGGATCGACGGAACGGCCGATCTCGGCAGGCCACCCACCGTGGCCGACCTCAAGTACCACCTGACCACCCTGTTCCCGCCGGTGCGGGCGCAGGGCTACCTGGAGGTCCGGTACATCGACGCCCAGCCGGGCGACCGCTGGCTCTCGCCCGCGGCATTGCTCGTGGCCCTGCTCGGCAAGGCCGACGAGGTGATCGACATCTGCATGCCGGTCGCGGACCACTGGCTGACGGCGGCACGCGACGGGCTGCGCGACCCCGCGCTCGCCCGCACCGCCGCCAAGCTCGCCGAGCTCGGCATCGCCGAACTCGGCGTCACCGGACTGACGCCCGATCTGGCGCGAACGGTGACCAGCGACGTCGAACACAGGCTGCACGATGGGAGGAACCGGGGATGACGGCGTTCAGCGAGCTGGACACGGAGACATTGCGCGATCGGGTCGCGCTGCAGCTGGCCCGGTCGCGTGCCCGCAGCACCGCACTGACCGACGCCGTCGACGAGGACGACCTGGTCCGCCAGCATTCGAAGCTGATGTCGCCGCTGGTGTGGGACTTCGCGCACATCGGCAACCAGGAGGAGCTCTGGCTCGTCCGTGACGTCGGCGGCCGGGAGCCGGTGCGCGAGGACATCGACAACATGTACGACGCCTTCCAGCACCCGCGTGCGGACCGTCCGGCGTTGCCGTTGCTCTCGCCGATCGAGACGCGCACGTACGTCCGCGAGGTCCGGGACAAGGTGATGGACGTGCTGGCGAGCACGCCGCTGGAAGGACGCAAGCTGGTGGAGAACGCCTTCGCGTTCGGCATGATCGTCCAGCACGAGCAGCAGCACAACGAGACCATGCTGGCCACGCACCAGTTGCGGACCGGCGACCCGGTGCTGCACGCGCCGTTACCGCCCGCGCCGCGGGGCCCGGTGCTCAACCGGGAGATCCTGGTGCCCGCGGGACCGTTCACCATGGGCACCTCGGTCGAGCCGTGGGCCCTGGACAACGAACGCCCGGCGCACCAGGTGCACGTGGACGCGTTTGTCATCGACAAGTACCCGGTGACCAACGGGATGTACCTCGAGTTCATCTCGTCGGGTGGCTACGACCAGCAGCAGTGGTGGAGTGCGGAAGGCTGGGCCTACCGGCACAAGGCGAATCTGACCGCACCGCGGTTCTGGGTACGTGACGGCGATCGTTGGCTGCGCGACTGTTTCGGTGTGGTGGAACCGCTCGTGCTCGACGAACCCGTTGTGCACGTGTGCTACTACGAAGCCGAGGCGTTCGCCGCGTGGGCGGGCAAACGGCTGCCCACCGAGGTGGAGTGGGAGAAGGCCGCCCGGTTCGACCCGGCGACCGGCCGCTCGCGCAGATACCCGTGGGGCGACGAGGATCCCGGGCCCGAGCACGCCAACCTGGGCCAGGCGCACCTGCGTCCGGCGCGGATCGGCGCGTACCCGGCCGGTGAGTCGCCGCTCGGGGTGGCCCAGCTGATCGGTGACGTGTGGGAGTGGACGTCCAGTGACTTCCACGCCTACCCGGGCTTCGTGGCGTTCCCGTACCGCGAGTACTCCGAGGTGTTCTTCGGCCCGGACTACAAGATGCTGCGCGGCGGGTCGTTCGGCGCGGACGCGGCGGCCTGCCGTGGCACGTTCCGCAACTGGGACTACCCGATCCGCAGGCAGATCTTCAGCGGATTCCGGCTCGCCCGGGATGCCGGCCTGGATGAGCCGCGGTAGACGTGTGCCGCCATCTGGGTTACCTCGGCCCCGCCGTGTCCGTGGCGGGCCTGGTGCTCGAGCCGCAGCATTCGCTGCTGCGGCAGAGCTGGGCCCCCGCGGACATGCGCGGCGGCGGCACCATCAACGCCGACGGCTTCGGCGTGGGGTGGTTCGCCGGCGACCGGGCCGTCGTGTACCGCCGTGCCAGTCCTATGTGGACCGACACGGCGTTGCCGGGACTGCTCAAACCGGTCCAGGCCACGGGCGTGCTGGCGGCTGTGCGATCGGCGACCGTCGGCATGCCGGTTGTCGAGACCGCGGCCGCGCCCTTCACCGACGGCCAGTGGCTGTTCAGCCACAACGGGGTCGTCCGTGGCTGGCCGTCGTCGATCGCCTCGTTGGCGGCGGGCCTGCCCGTGACCGACCTGATGACGCTGGACGCGCCGACCGACGCGGCTTTGCTGTGGGCGCTTGTCCGTGCCCGCCTGCGGGACGGGCAAGCACCGTGCGACGCCGTGGCCGAAACCGTGCTGGAGGTCTCGGAGCTGGCTCCGGGCTCGCGACTGAACCTGATGCTCACCGACGGGCGGACGCTGGTGGCGACCGCCTGGACCCACTCGCTCACCACCCTGGTCACCGACGATTCCGTGGTGATCAGCTCCGAGCCGTGGGACGCCGATCCGCGATGGACACCCGTCCCGGATCACCACATCGTGACGGCCACGGTTACCCCGGGGCCGCCTTCGCTCGCCGTGCGACCGCTCGGCGCCCGAGAAAAGGGAACCCATGACTGAACCGGTGGTCGACGTCCACCTGGCGGAGGACCACGCCGCCCGCGCACTGGCCGCGGACGCGCGCACGGGCTTGTCCGCGGACCCGAAAACGCTGCCGCCCAAGTGGTTCTACGACGCGCGGGGCAGCGAGCTGTTCGAGCAGATCACCCGTCTGCCGGAGTACTACCCGACCCGCGCCGAACGCGAGATCCTCGGTGACCGCGCCGGCGAGATCGCCTCGGCCAGCCAGGCGCACACGCTGGTCGAGCTCGGCTCGGGCTCGTCGGAGAAGACCCGCCTGCTGCTGGACGCACTGAGGGCGGGCGGAACCCTGCGCCAGTTCGTCCCGCTCGACGTCTCCCGCACCGCGCTGCACGACGCGGCAGCGGCGCTGGCTGTCGACTATCCGTCACTGGTGGTACACGGAGTCGTCGGCGACTTCACCGAGCACTTGGCGTTACTGCCAGGCGAAGCACCGCGTGTTGTCGCGTTCCTCGGCGGCACGATCGGCAACCTGCTGCCCGCCGAACGCGCCAAGTTCCTCGCCTCGCTGCGCGACGTCCTCGAACCGGGGGAGTGGCTGCTGCTCGGCACGGACCTGGTGAAGGACGTCGAGACCGTCCGCGTCGCCTACGACGATTCGGCGGGGGTGACGGCCGAGTTCAACCGCAACGTGCTGCACGTGCTGAACCGCGAACTCGGCGCGGACTTCGACGTGTCCGCGTTCGATCACGTCGCGCTCTGGGATGCCGACAACGAGTGGATCGAGATGCGCCTGCGTGCCCAACGGGCGATGCGGGTGAGCATCCCGGTCCTCGACATGACGGTGTCCTTCGCGGAAGGAGAAGAACTGCACACCGAGATATCCGCCAAGTTCCGCCGCGAAGGCATCACGGCCGAACTCGCGGACGCGGGCTTCGACCTGACTCGCTGGTGGACGGACTCGTTACACCGCTTCGGCCTTTCGCTGTCCCAAGCGGTCTGATCGCGACCAGGCGGCGGGCGGCACGCACGATCGTGCCGACCGCCGTCATCGCTGCGGCCGCCGCGGCGAACGCCACCCACGGCCCGGCGGGGACCAGTGTCACGGGCAGGGACCACCAACATCGCGGTGGTCCCTGCCGTCGAGGTCAACGCTCCGCTCAGCAAGGCCACGGCCGCCCCGCCACCGGCAGTTCGATGCTCCGACGGCGCCATCACGGCCAAAAGCACCGGCAACGCTGACAAGGAGCGATGCCCCCGTCGTGCTACCCGAACCACTCGCCGCGCTCGCCCGGCACGTCGTCGCCCGCCGCCACGGCAAAGCCGTCATCGGCGATGACAGCGCTTCGCCCTGGCTGCTTTCCGGCGGCTGCATCAGCGCCTACCAACTCGCCGAACGACTCTGCCGACTCGGCCTCCACTCCGGCCAAGTACGCTCCATCTCCCTGTTCCAGCTTGCCGCCGAACTGCCCGCCGCCGTCCTCGCCCGCATGCTCGGCATCCACATCAGCGTCGCGGTCGCCTGGCAACGCGCCAGCAGCGACGGGAGCCCTCGGACAGGAACCGATCGGAAGAAAGGATTTCCGTGACCCACATCAATCTGGACGCGCTCGTCCCAATTCCGAAGACCGGTGACGAGCCGTTCACGCACCGGGGCCAGAGCATCGGCACGCAGCTTGGCGAGTTCTGGACGTGGGCCTGCTCCGACCTGATCAGCAACGCGATGCGCGGGGTGCTCGCCGAGTACATCGTCGGGCTGGCTCTGGGGTGCCTCGATGGTCGCACGCGTCTGGAGTGGGACGCCGCCGACCTGCGCACCCGGCACGGGGTGCGGGTGGAGGTGAAGTCCTCGGCCTACCTGCAAAGCTGGAAGCAGCAGCGGCTTTCGACGATCGCCTTCACCATCAAGCCCACCACCGGATGGGACGCGACAACGAACACCTACGCCGCCGAACGCAAACGCCAAGCCGACGTCTACGTCTTCTGCGTCTTCACACCGGTCGACAAAGCCACCGCTGACCCGCTCAACCTGGACCAGTGGGACTTCTACGTCATGTCCACGAACCGGCTCAACGCCGCGGTCGGAGAACAGAAAACGATCACTCTCGCCAGCCTGCGGGAGCACGGGCCCACCAAGTGCACCTTCACCGAACTCCCAGGATGCGTCGACACGGAAGCAACTCGGGGACACCCAAACGATCAACCGGGAGGGTGAGGACACGCCGCGAACCACCCCGAGGACGTGATCGCACACCACCGGGCGTTCATCGCCCGCCGCCGAGCCGAACGGCCCAGCGAGGAATACCGCGACCGCACCGCCCAGGAATGGGACGACTTCCTCGCCCACTTCGAGCTGAGGAAAGTGGCTCCCGGAACATGCGGCCGCGACCACGGAACCCCTTGTGCGCACGAAACGCCTGCGTCAGTTGCCCACTACTCCGGGTTGACCCCAGCCAAAATGCCGCAGCTGCATCCATGCCGATCTTCTCGATCGGCTCCAGGAGGACGATCGAGACCACCATGATCGCCGCGCCCGGAAACTCGAAGCCGTGCGGTCACTCGCGGTGCACCAAACCACAATCCAACCGGGCATGCCGCTGAGCCCACGACACGCCCGAAGCCCACCAGCCCAACCCCGTTCGCGCTCCGCGCAGCACTTATGAGGCCAACCCCCACGCTGGGCGGAGCAATGGCCCGACGTCCCTCCGATGGTCGCTATCCGTGGGCTTCGGCGCGTGTGAGGCTGACTACCCCACGCGACAGGGACCAGAGACCTAGGAGGGGTGAGGGTGGTCATCAGGGCGCGCTCAGCGGTACTCGCGGGCATTCTGGCCGCGGGATCCGTCCTCGCGGCACCGGCGGCCGTGGCGCAACAACAACAGTCGGCTGTTCCAGCCGTCCAATGGGGTGCATGTCCGGAAGGTTCGCTCAACAACGTTCCGCCAGCTGACAAGCCGCTGTTCAGCTGTGCCACGTACACCGTCCCGCTGGACCACGACAAACCACGCAAGGAGACGATCTCGCTGGCGCTGATGCGTCGCGCCGCGAGCAACCAGGCACAGCGCATCGGGTCGCTGTTCCTCAACCCCGGCGGTCCGGGCGGCAGCGGATGGGGCATGCCGCGGTCCGGCCGGGCGATCTTCCAGCCCGAGGTGCTCGACCGGTTCGACCTGGTTGGGTTCGACCCGCGCGGCGTCGCCCAGAGCACGCCGCTGCGCTGCTTCACGACCAACGAGGAGGCCAACGAGGTCTTCGGCCGGATGGCCTTGGTCCCGGTGACCAAGCAGCAGATCAACGACACCGTCGACGCGTACGCGGACTACTCGCAGTACTGCGCGCGCAACGCCGGTGACCTGCTCAAGCACATGACCACCAAGGACGTCGCCCAGGACCTGGACCTGCTGCGCCAGGCCGTCGGCGACAAGAAGCTGACCTACGTCGGGTTCTCGTACGGCACGCTGCTCGGCGCGACGTACGTCAACATGTTCCCGCGCAACAGCAGGGCGATCATCCTCGACGGCAACGTCGACCCCGCGCTGCGCCTGAGCAACGGCCTGCAGTACGACCGCGAACGCGCACGGGGCTTCGAAATTGCGCTCGACGCGTACCTCAAGCGCTGCGACGCCGAAGGCGCCAAGTGCGGCTTCAGCGACGGCAACCCGCGCGCGAAGTTCGACGAGATCCGTGACCACCTCCGCAAGGAACCGATCACCCTGCCCACCGGCGACACGGTCACGCTGGACTCGTTCACCGGCGCCGTCGCGAGCAACCTGTACAACCCGGCCGCGCTCAAGCCGCTCGCGGACGCCTTGCAGGGCGTGTACAACGTGCTGCACCCGCCTGTCTCGGCGCAGCTGGCGCAGTCCGACCTGTCGGTCTTCACGACGATCAACAAGACCGGTAAGTACGACATGCCCGCGGACACACCGTACACGAGCGACGACTCGTATCAGGCTGTGAACTGCACCGACAAGCCGTTCCCGCGGATTCCCGCCCTGATCCCGCTGCTGGCGCACCAGTGGGAGCGCGAGTCGCCGACCTTCGGCCGGTTCCAGATCTTCTCCGACCCGCTGGGTTGTGCGACGTGGCCGGTCAAGCACCCCGACCCGTACCGCGGGCCATGGGACCGCAAGACCGAGAACCCGGTGCTCGTCGTGGGCAACTACTACGACCCGGCCACCCAGTACGAGTTCTCCAAGCGGATGGTCCAGCAGCTCGACAACGCCGTGCTGCTGAGCGTGGACTCGTTCGGGCACTGCATCCTGGGTGACTCGCTCGGCGTCGACAAGGCGGCGGCGAACTACCTGATCAACCTGGAGACGCCGAAGCCTGGGCAGGTCTACCAGCCGAACGTGCAGCCGTTCTAGCGGATCGGCGGCCACCACGCCTGGCGTGGTGGCCGCCGATCGTCAGGCTGCTCGACAGTGGAAACCACGCAGGCGGCGAGCGGCGAATGGCGCAACTGCTGGACGCCGCCGAGCAGGTCTTCGCCGCCGACGGCTTCGACAACGCGATCGCGACAGCGGCAGGCGTCTCACCGGGCTCTTCCCGAACAAGGAATCCATGGCCGCGGCCTTGGCCGACCGGTACGTGGCCGTCCTCGCCGACGTGCACGACCCATCGGCGCAAGTGGTCGGCGTGCTCCTGGACGACGTCGTCAACCGCATGGCCGACCCGCCAATCCAGACAGCGGAGGAACACAGCGCCTTCGAGGCGATGTTCTGGGCCGAACCGCGCGACGCGCTGCGGACCGCCGTCCCCGAACAGGTCGACCGCACCATCGGCACCCGAGTCCCTGAACTCGCCCCCAGCCGACGCCGCCTGATCGCCACCGTAACCGTCAAGATCCTCGGCGCGTTGCTCCTCACGGTCCTCGCCGCCACAGGCAGAGAACGAGCGGCTCAAGCGCGTGTTGCGCGCGTACCTCCTCGACGTCTCGGACTGAGCCCGTCAAGAACATCGCACGAGTCAGCCGACCCGCGCGCACCTCCTCCTGACCAACACAGACATCCAGCACACCCCCATTTGTGCTGCCCCAAAATGCCCCCAGGCAGCCCCCGCCACTCCCGGGGGGCGACCCCGGACCCAGTCTACCGGCGGGTAATGCCTGGTAGAAGGGTTACCGGCGGGTTGTGGACAACGGGATTCGCCGACGATCCCATCGGTACGGACCGGGCCGAGATCGTGGGTGGGCGCCTCACCGGAGGCGGCGGGATCGAGCCGGGCCCGGGAGGTGGCGGATCGAGCCGGGGCCCGGGGGCGGCGGGGGCGAGCCGGGGGCCGGGGGCGGCGGGGTCGAGCCGGGGGCCCGCGCGGCGCCGGGGTCGAGCCGGGGCCCGGGAGGCGGCGGCGGGATCGAACCGGGGCCCGCACCCCGTGCCGACCCGGAATTGTCGTACCCCTCTGCGATGGTGTCGGTGGGAGGGATAGCACATGATCACCGAATGGTTCGACCTGCCGTTCACCGGTCCGTTCGACCTGGCCGCCTCGGCGCGGTTCATCGAGGGGTTCACGCCGAGTCGGTCCTTTGTCGACGAGCATGGCCGGTTGCGGTTGGCGTTCCCGGCGGCTCCGTCCTGGGAGCCGGTCGGCGCGTTGGTTCGGCAACAGGGGGCGGATGGGCCGGTGCAGGTCCGGCTCAACGCCGCCGAGGAGGATGTGCCCGCCGCGGTCGGGCACGTCCGGCGGATCCTGTCGCTGGACGTCGACGGCGTCGGCTTCCCGGCCCTGGCCGAGCGTGATCCTGTTGTCCGACGGTTACAAAAGGCACTGCCGGGCCTGCGACCAGTGCTGTTCCACTCGCCGTACGAGGCGGCCTGCTGGTCGATCATCAGCCAACGGGTGCGGATGGGCCAGGCGGCCGCGCTCAAGGACCAGATCGCGCGTAGGGTCGGTAGTGCGGTTGCCGTGCCGGCCGGGGCGACCGAGCTGTCGGGGATACAGCTCGACACGTTCCCGGCCCCACGGCGACTCCTTGAACTTGCCCGGGTTCCGCTCTTACCTGAGGTCAAGAGCAGCCGCCTGCGGGCGACCGCCGAGGCGGCACTGGCCGGTGACCTGGACGCGACGCGGTTACGTGCCATGCCCGCCGAAGACGCCTTGCGGTTCCTGGCGAAGCTGCCGGGCATCGGCACGTTCTCCGCGCAGCTCGTCCTGTTGCGGGGAGCGGGACACCCGGACGTGTTCGCCACGGCCGAGCCGAGGCTGCACAAGGCGATCACGGCTGCTTACGGCCTGCGAGAACCGGACGTCAGGGATCTTGAGCGGGTGGCCGACAGATGGCGGCCGTATCGGACCTGGGTGTCGGTGTTGTTCCGCGCCCAGGCCGAACTCGCACGGTTGTGACTCAGGCGCTGGGCACGAAGTTGGCGTACTCCTCGATGCGGCTGATCAGGCCGTCTTCGAAGCGGAAGTACACGGCCGCGTGGACCTGGCCGCGCGTTCCGTCCTTTGTGGCCACGTGCACGACGTGCTGCTGGAGGACTTCGTCGGCCTTCGTGAACTGCCGGACGATCTCGTAGCGCATCGACTCGATGGCGTCGATCTGGCCGCGCATCCCGGAGATGTTCTGGTCGATCGTCTCGTCGCCCTTGCCGTCGTTGTGCCAGACGGTCGCCGTGTCCGAGCACATCGTCCGCGCGCTCGCCCAGTCCCTGTTCTCCAGGTAGCGCAGGTACGTGATCGCCTTGTCCTGAAGGGCGGTGTGGACGAGCGCACGCTCGCCCGCCTCGATCCGCATGGGCAGGTGGTTGCCAGGAGGCGCGGGGGGCAGGTGAAGACAGCTGGGGACGCCGTAGGCCCCGCCCGTTCCTCCCGCGAAGCCCACTTGGCCTCCCGGGAACTCAAGAGTGCTGCCGGACGGCACCTCGACCGTCCCGTCCGCTGTCTCGCCGTTGACTTTCACGCCATCTCCGGCGGCGGCGGTCACGGTCAGGGCACCTGCCTCGGTGGTGCTCCACCGCCCGGGAACACCCGGGATGACGTGCGCGTCCGGGCCGCTCACCTTGCCGTTCGCGACGACCTTCGCCTTGCCGTTCGGACCGGCGATCTCCTCCCACCTGCTCTTGCGCCACGCCTCGTAGTCAGCGGGGGGCAGTGCGTCGGGCGGCCCACACAGTGCGTTCGGTGCGTACGGTGAGGTCGTCGCGACGCAGGATGCTGTGCGGGCTGTCGACATCGAGCAGTTGGTCCAGCGCGGCGAGGTCGTCGGCGGCGAGCGCGTCGGCGATGCCGCTACGCAGGCGCCGCAGGCTGGTGAGGGCGTAGCGGCCGATGGTGTCGGAACGTTCGAGGTTGACAGTGATCGTGCGTTCGCCTTCGAGCCTGAACCCGGCGGCGGTCAGCTTCGGACCCCAGTCGGCACCGCGGTGGGGCACGTGCTCGGCGTGGTGGCGGTCGCTCGCCTCGTGGCAGCGTTCTTCCAGGCCGGGGCGGTTCTCCGGGGCGTCGGCGGGCAGGAACCGGGGGAACCCGGCGAGTTCGACGACGGCGAACAGGCCGCCGGGTGCGAGCATGTCGTGGACCCGGCGCAATGTCCGCATGGGATCGGCCATGTGATGCATGGCGGCGGATGCCCACACCAGGTCGGGCGTGCCGAGGTCCGGCCACGTCGCCGCGTCGAGATCGGCCTGGACGGTGCGCACTCGGTCGGCCACTCCCTTCTCGCGGGCCTTCTCCCGCAGGCGGTGCAGGTGGCCGGCGGAGGAGTCGACGGCGGTCACGTGCGCCTCGGGGAAGCGGGTGAGCAGGGCGAAGGTGCCGGCGCCGGTGCCGCAGCCCAGATCCACAATCTCGTGCGGGCTCGTCTCGACCGGCAGCCAGGCGGTGATGGCCGCGGTGTGGTCGGCGAGCACTTCCGCGTCGAGGTCGAGGATTTCCGCATGGGTGTCGACGTGGGGATGGTGGTCGTGGCCTGTGTGGGTCATGGCGTCAGGTTAAGTCGGCCATGCGTCAGGCGCACATTGTCTTGCCTGCCGAGCAAAAAGATGGAATCCCGGGCTGCCGAACACGCAAGAGCTCGTCATCGTGGGGCGGCGGGTCCCTTGTCGGACAGGTGGCCGCGGCGCGCGTCGCGGTCGAAGATGCCCAGGATCTCGCACGGCCCTCCTTCGGCGCCGATCGCATGCGGAAGCATGGTGGGGAACTCGGCGGACTGGTTGGTCTCCACGCGGAACCGGCGGTTGCCCAGCATCAGCACGGCGGTACCGGACAGGACGACGATCCATTCGTGGCCTGAGTGGGCGCGCATGCTCGCCGGATTGTCCGGTGCGGGGTTCGTCAGGCGCTGTCGCATCACGGTCATTCCGGGATCGGCCTTGATCCGCCACCGCAGCCGTCCGTGGATTCCGTCGATCACCGGACCGGCGATCACGTCGTCAGTGGCCGTCTCGACCAGCTGGTCGAGCGAGGTGTCCAGGGCACGGGCGAGCGTGACGAGCTGATCAAGGGCCAGGCGGCGCTGACCGTTCTCGATCCGGCTGAGCGAAGACGGGCTGAGCCGCGCCCGCGTGGCCAGTTCCTCCAACGACCAGCCCTGCGCCAGCCGCAGAGCACGGATTCGTTTGCGTACCAGGCTGTCCAGATCGCCATCGTCTTGCGTCATGGGCAAGATCCTATGCCTTTAGGGCAAGCCGTCCCTAACCTCGCCGAACATGCACACTGATTCAACCAACGCGACGGTCTCGGACGCGCGCGAGCGCCGCTCGATCCTGGTCGCGGTCTGCATCGCCTTGATGGCCGTCATCGCGTCGGTGACCGGGCTGAACGTCGCCCAGCCGGACCTCGCGGTCGCCTTCGGCGCCTCGCAGAGCATGATCCTGTGGATCATCAACAGCTACACCCTCACCATGGCCGCGCTCCTGCTGCCGCTCGGCGCGATCGGTGACCGATGGGGCCGTAAACCCGTGCTCATCGCGGGTCTGACCGTTTTCGGCGTGGCGAGTGCGGCCGCGGGTTTCGCCCCGTCGGCCGAGGTGATGCTCGCGGCACGCGTGCTGAGCGGCGTGGGCGCGGCGATGATCATGCCTGTCACGCTCGCCGTCATCACGTCCACCTTCCCGGAGCAGGAGCGCGGCCGGGCGATCGGTGTGTGGACGGGCGTCGCCGGAGGCGGCGGCATTCTGGGCATGTTCCTCTCGGCGGCACTGGTCGACGTGGCGAACTGGCGGTACCTGTTCGTTCTTCCCGTGGTGCTGGTCATCGTCGCGTTCGTCATGACGCAGCGCTCCGTGCCCAACTCGCGCGAGGAAGCGCGGCACTCCTTCGACACCGTCGGCTCGCTGGCGTCCATCGTCGCCGTGGTCGGGCTCATCTTCTTCCTCCAGGAAGGCCCTGAGCGAGGCTGGGCCACGCCCGTGACCCTGGTCAGCCTGCTGGTCGGTGCAGGTGCCGCCGTCGGGTTCGTGGCATGGGAGCTTCGCCACCGCTCCCCGTTGCTGCAGGTGCGTCTCTTCCGGAAGCGAGGACTGGCAAGCGGTTCCGTGGTGCTCCTGGCGGTCTTCGGTGTCCAGGCAGGGATCTTCGTGGTGCTCTACCCGTTCTTCCAGGCTGTCCTCGGCTGGTCCGGCCTGCTGTCCACCGCGGCGCTCATGCCCATGGCGGTGCTGATGATGATCACGTCCGGACTGGCACCACGGCTGGCCGAGCGAATCGGGGCTCGCACGACCATGGCGACGGGCATCCTGCTCGCGGGCGCGGGCTTGGGTCTCATGGCGACTTTCGTTTCCGTCGAAGGCGGCTACCTCGCGGTGCTGCCCGGCATGCTCGCCATCGGACTCGGCATGGGCTTGTCGATGACGCCGTCCACCGAGGCCATCACCAGTGCCCTGCCGCGAGAACGCCAAGGCGTCGCGTCCGCGCTCAACGACGTCACCCGTGAGTTCGGGACCGCACTCGGTATCGCGCTGCTCGGATCGCTGCTGTCGGCCGGCTACCGCAGCGCGATCGACGCCAGGCTCGACGGCCTGCCCGACGACACCGCCGCAGCAGCCGCACGGGAAGGCATCGCCAACGCCCTCGACGCCGCCGACGGCGACCAGGGGCAAGTGCTTGTGCGAGCCGCACGGGAATCGTTCGTCGACGGCTGGCAGACCGCCATGTGGGCCGGAGTGACCATCATGGCAGTCCTCCTGGTCTACGTCCTGGTCCGCGGCCCCGAGAACGACGCCACGCCCTCCGGGGACGACGCTGGGTCTGTCCGATCGGACGACGTCAAGGCGATGGGCTGAAGCGCTATAGTGCCCGGGTTCTTCGCCGAGTGGCGCCACCCGCATCCCGTCCGGAGGATCGATGGCGACGAAGCTGGATGTGGTGTCGCTCAACGTCTTTGTCGGTTTGCGGTCCCGAGGCGCACCGGCCCGTACCCGGGCGGCCGAGTTCTGCCGCCGCCTGACGGACCTGGACGTGGACGTCCTGTTGCTGCAAGAGGTGTGGACACGTTCGCTACTACGGTTCATCGGCGCCCGTTTGCCGTCACTGCGCTACGTCGCTTGGCGGCCGGGCCTGGCCGGTCAACCCGCGGGCGGGCTCGCGGTGTTCTCCCGTCGACCGCTGTGCGCGCCGACGTACACCGCCTTCACCACGGTACGTCCCGGCGGCGGAAACCCGGTCTTTCGTGGGAAGTCCGCCGTGAGCTGCCGACTGCAGGGCGTCCTCACAGTGCGGACGGCTGACGGCGAACTCCTGCTGGGCAACACCCAACTGACCGCCAACCGCGACGGTGACTGGTCGCAGGCCAACCGTCACCACCGCATACACCGTCAGCAGGTGCGCATCGTCCATCACGCGATGCGCACCGCAGGCGCCCACGCCGCGCCGTTGTCGGTCCTCGGTGGCGACTTCAACATCGCCAGCACCAGCCCGCTCTACCCGCTCATCGTCGACCACGGCGCCTGGCACGACGCCTTCGCGCCCGCCGATCACCCCACCTACCGAGCCGAATACCTGCCCGCCGGACGAACGGCCCGCCGCATCGACTACCTGCTGGTGTCCGGCCAGCCGGTGACGAGCGCCGACCTGATCCTCACCGAACCGGTGCACCTGGACAGCGGCACCAGCTTCTTGTCCGATCACCTCGCGCCGAGGATCAGACTCGGCGGTACCGCGTAGCAGGCAACAGCCGTACGAGCTCACTTGCGGCACAGGAACTCTCTTAGGCGCGAGCCACCAGGAACCACACCACCCCGACACACAGCAGCAGACCCAGCACGATCACGCTCTGGACCCACCGCACGCGCACGACCTGCCGACGCCAGTGCTCGGACCGCTCGCGTTGTGCCTCGCGGCCTTCTTCCGTGTTCCTGCACCAATGTGGCTGCAGCACGGCCGAGCCATCGGCGATCGCGTCGGCGACCCGCTGCACGTCGTCGGCGTCGTACACGGTCCAGCTGTTGGTGCCATACGTGCCGGTCGCATGCTCCTGCCTGGTCCGGACGCCGTTGGCCCGGACGACTTCCTCGATGTTCCAGACGACCGGCCAGGCATCCGCGACTTCGGCGTAGTTCAGGCAACCGTCACCGGCGTAGTGGCGTCCACGTCGCCGCTTCGCGATCAACTCGGTCACCGGCACGGGCTCGGGGATGTTCGCCACCACGAGGCACCTCCAACCAGGCCGCGACGCAACCACCCTGCCGCGCGACCACCGGTCCCGCAAGGGCAGGCCACATACCTCGTTGGCCGGGTGACACAAGACCGCCGGGGCCGCGAATGGCGCCGACGGCGCCCAAGGCACCTTCTCGTGAGTGTTTATCAGGGTTAGAACACGGATAAACACTCACGAGGGGGAAGTGGAGGCGGTGTCAGGTAGCCGCACGCCCAGGGGGCACGAACGGGTGATCTTCCGCCTACGTGCCGAGGAAGTCCCGCACGAGTTCGTCCGTGAACGTTCTCGTGATCGGCTCGCCGGTGACCAGCACCCGGTAGTACAACGGCCCCAGGAGCCGGTCGATCGCCACCTCGACGTCCAGGTCGCCGTCAAGTTCACCACGCTCGACGGCGCGTTCGAGCAGCAGCCTGTCCCGGGCCCGCAACGGGACCACGCATTCGTCGCGAAAGCGCACGGCCACCGCCGGGTCGTGCTGCGCCTGGCCCGCGAGGGCACGGAAGACCGCGCCCTGGTCGGTTTCGGTCAGGAAAGCGGCGAGCATGGGCAGGTACGTGGTGAGGTCGTCGGCCAGCGAGCCGAGGTCGGGCGGCGTCAGTTCCTCGTTCATGTCGCCGACGAAGGCGTCCAGCAGGATGTCGACTTTGGACGGCCACCAGCGGTAGATCGTCTGCTTGGCCACGCCCGCCCGCGCGGCGACGCCCTCGATCGTCACGCCCGCGAAGCCGCGCTCCACCAACAGGTCGTCCGCGGCGTCCAGGACGGCTTGGCGGGCCTCTTCGCTCCGGCCGTGCCGGTTGCCGTGATGCCGCGTCTTCGTCACGCCGTCAGACTAGTGCCGCTCAAGGACAAGTCCGGTTCCAGTCAACCTAGACTAGACGCAACGTTGCGTCTAAGCTGATTTCATGACGAACTCTCTGGCCAAGGCCCAGGTGCGTGCTGTGCTCGACCGGTTGTTCTCCGCCGCAGCGGAGGATGCCTGGCCGCAGTCGTACCCCACCGATCCCCAGGCGCATGCCGACGCGCTGGCGGAGGTCTACATGCCGATCTCGGCCGACGGCGGCAAGCTGCTCTACTCGCTGGTCCGGTCGGCCCGGCCGGAGACCGTGGTGGAATTCGGGACGTCGTTCGGGATATCCACGATCCACCTCGCTGCCGCGGTCGCCGACAACGGCAAGGGACACGTCTACGGCAGCGAGATGAACGCCGCGAAACGTGAAGCGGCGCAAGCGAATCTCAACGAAGCAGGGCTGGCGGGCCAGGTCACCGTCCTGCCAGGCGACGCCCGTGAGTCTTTCGCGGACATCCGGGGGCCGATCGGGCTGGTCCTGCTGGACGGCTGGAAGGACCTGTGCCTGCCCGTGCTGCAGTCGTTGGAGCCCAAGCTCGAACCCGGTGCGCTGGTCGTCGCGGACGACGTCTCGTTCGCCACGATGAGCGACTACCTCGGCTACGTCCGTGACCCCGCGAACGGTTACGTGAGCGTGGAGTTCCCGGTGGAGGACGGGATGGAAGTCAGCTGCTACACCGGCGCCTGAACACAAAGAACACCGCCGGGGCCGCGAAAGGCCCCGGCGGTGTTCACAGCACAGCTGTCAGGAACGGACCATCTTGCGCAGCACGTACTGCATGATGCCGCCGTTGCGGTAGTAGTCCGCCTCGCCCGGCGTGTCGATGCGGACGACCGCGTCGAACTCGACCGTCGAACCGTCGCTCTTGGTGGCCTTGACCTTGACGGTGCGCGGGGTCTCGCCGTCGTTCAGCTTGGTGATCCCGCTGAAGTCGAACGTCTCCGTGCCGTCCAGGCCCAGCGACGACACCGTCTCGCCAGCCGGGAACTGCAGCGGCAGCACGCCCATGCCGATCAGGTTCGACCGGTGGATGCGCTCGAAGGACTCCGCGATCACCGCGCGGACACCGAGCAGCGACGTGCCCTTCGCGGCCCAGTCACGCGACGAACCCGAGCCGTACTCCTTGCCCGCCAACACGACCAGCGGGACACCGGCTTCGGCGTACGCGACCGAGGCGTCGTAGATCGTCGTCTGCGGCGCGCCGTCCTCGAGGAAGTTGCGGGTGAAGCCGCCCTGCACGTCGTCCAGCAGCAGGTTGCGCAGCCGGATGTTGGCGAAGGTGCCGCGGATCATCACCTCGTGGTTGCCACGGCGGGAACCGTACGAGTTGAAGTCCTTGCGCTGCACGCCGTGCTCGGTCAGGTACTTGCCCGCGGGGGAGTCCGTCTTGATCGCACCGGCGGGCGAGATGTGGTCGGTGGTGACCGAGTCGCCCAGCAGCGCGAGCACACGGGCACCGGTGATGTCGGTGACCGGCGACGGCTCGTTCTGCATGCCCTCGAAGTACGGGGGCTTGCGCACGTACGTCGAGTCGGCGTCCCACTCGAAGGTGTTGCCGGTCGGCGTCGGCAGCGAACGCCAGCGCTCGTCACCGGCGAACACGTCCGCGTAGTCGTTGGTGAACATCTCCGACGAGATCGACGAGGCGATCACGTCCTGGATCTCCTGCGGCGACGGCCAGATGTCGGCCAGGTACACCGGCTTGCCGTCCGAGCCGGTGCCGATCGGCTCGCCCACGATGTCCAGGTCCATCGACCCGGCCAGGGCGTACGCCACCACCAGCGGCGGGCTGGCCAGGTAGTTCATCTTGATGTCCGGGTTGATCCGGCCCTCGAAGTTCCGGTTGCCCGACAGCACCGACACCAGCGCGAGGTCGTTGTCCTGCGCGGCCTGCGAGATCTCGTCCTGCAGCGGGCCGGAGTTGCCGATGCACGTGGTGCAGCCGTAGCCGACCAGGTGGAAGCCCAGCTTCTCCAGGTACGGCAGCAGACCGGCGCGCTCGTAGTAGTCCATGACGACCTTGGAGCCCGGCGCCAGCGTGGTCTTCACCCACGGCTTGCGCTCGAGGCCCTTCTCCACGGCCTTCTTGGCCAGCAGCGCGGCGCCGATCATCACCGACGGGTTCGAGGTGTTGGTGCACGACGTGATCGCGGCGATCGCGACGGCGCCGTGGTCCAGTTCGAAGGTGTTGCCGTCGACGGTGACCGTGGTCGGCGTGGACGGACGGCCCTGACTGCCCTCAGCCGCGGAGTGCGCGACGCGCGGCTTGCCGTCGCCGTTCTCGCCCTCGTGCACCGCGATCGGGTCACTGGCCGGGAAAGTGTCGTCGATCGCTTCGTCCACAGCGGAGTTCGACGTCGCCTCGGTGTGCGAGACGTAGTCGCCCAGCGCGCCGCGGAAGGCGGGCTTGGCCTCGGCGAGCACGATCCGGTCCTGCGGGCGCTTCGGGCCGGCGATCGACGGGACCACAGTGGACAGGTCGAGCTCGAGCGTCTCGGAGTACGCGGCCTCGACCGACGCGTCGTGCCACAGGCCCTGCTCCTTGGCGTACGCCTCGACCAGCGCCAGCTGCTCCTCGGAGCGGCCGGTCAGCCGCAGGTAGTCGATGGTCTCGCCGTCGACCGGGAAGATCGCGCAGGTCGAGCCGAACTCCGGGCTCATGTTGCCGATGGTGGCGCGGTTGGCCAGCGGCACGGCGCCGACGCCGGTGCCGTAGAACTCGACGAACTTGCCGACCACGCCGTGCTTGCGCAGCATCTCGGTGATGGTCAGCACGAGGTCGGTCGCGGTGGCGCCGGCGGGCAGCTCACCGTGCAGCTTGAAGCCGACCACCCGCGGGATCAGCATCGACACCGGCTGGCCCAGCATGGCCGCCTCGGCCTCGATCCCGCCGACGCCCCAGCCCAGCACGCCGATGCCGTTGACCATCGTGGTGTGGCTGTCGGTGCCGACCAGGGTGTCCGGGTAGGCCTGGCCGTTGCGGGTCATCACGACGCGGGCCAGGTGCTCGATGTTCACCTGGTGCACGATGCCGGTGCCCGGCGGGACGACCTTGAACTCGGAGAACGCGGTCTGGCCCCAGCGCAGGAACTGGTAGCGCTCCTTGTTGCGCTCGTACTCCAGGTCGACGTTCTTCTCGAACGCGTCCGGGCGGCCGAAGACGTCGGCGATCACCGAGTGGTCGATGACCAGCTCGGCCGGCGCGAGCGGGTTGACCTTGTCCGGGTCGCCGCCCAGCTGCGTCACGGCCTCGCGCATGGTCGCCAGGTCGACGATGCAGGGCACGCCGGTGAAGTCCTGCATGACCACGCGGGCCGGGGTGAACTGGATCTCGGTGGCGGGTTCGGCGCTCGGGTCCCAGCCGGCGAGTGCCCGGACGTGGTCGGCGGTGATGTTCACACCGTCCTCGGTCCGCAGCAGGTTCTCCAGCAGGATTTTCAGGCTGTACGGCAGGCGCTCGGCGCCCTCGACCGCGTTCAGCCGGAACACCTCGTAGGAGGTGTCGCCGACAGTCAGCGTGCCGCGGGCACCGAAGCTGTCCTTGCTCGCAGGTCCGGTGGGGGTGGGAGCCCCCGTAGGGGGCTGGTGAGAACCAGTCACGTCCAACTCCATCTCGCGCGCCGGTGTGCGGTGGCAGCAAAAGTCAGTTCGGGTCAGGCCGAGTCTCGCGCATCCCCGCTGGACTCGCAGACCCCGGGCCCCACCCTCGCCGTTAACAGTACGCTTGTCCTGTATTCGGCGACAAGGCGGGGTGGAGTGACATGGTTCATCACGGTCGGGTGGCGTGCCCGGCGGGGAGTGAAGATCGACTCCGGCGTTCTATCACGAGGTGGAACTAGGCCGTGTATCGATGTCCCCGTTCGATGAGAGTCTGCCCCGGCCGGAGGCCGGAGTCGGCTCGGTGGGGTGGTTCCTGGCGTCGCTGCGGGAACGCCGCGAATACTGGTTGTCTTTGGGCGTTTCCGCAGTGGCGCCAGGGGCCGCATCCGGCCCGGCTATCGCGAACGGGGCTTTGATACACGACCTAGGCGTGGGCCAGGGGGCTGGGGGAGAGGCGCCCGACGATCGCCGGCGCCTCGTGGATGAGCGTGTCGTCGGTCAGTGCCTCGACCATGAACAGGGCGAAGTCCACGCGCCGCGTCCGGTTGCTCGCCAGGATCGGGTCACCGACGTGCCGGCTCCACACCGGCAGGCCCTGGCTTTCGCCCTCCTCCAGGTCGCTGCCGCGGACGACCGTCCACCGCCGATCGCTGGCGAAGATCCGGCGGCACGCCTCGACCTGATCGTCGACTTCGACGGCGCGGACGAGCCGGGCCAGCCAGGTGGTGACTCGGACGCCCGCCTTGAACCACCAGGAGTACTGGTCCTGGCCGTCGCGGCTGATGTGCCAGCCGCACGAGAAGACCAGGCGCGCGTCGGGGTCGGCGTAGTCGAGTACGGCCTGTGCCGTGCCCGACGAGTACTGCTGCACTCCCCACGGCGCTAACACCGTCAGTACGCCGTCGCATCCGGCGACCGCCTCGCGGATCACCTCTCGGTCGTTCGTGTGCCCGGGAACGATCGTGATGCGGTCGGCGAACGCGGCGAGCTTGGGGACGCTGCGTTCCCGGCACACGCCGACGACTTCGTAACCGCGGTCCAGCGCGTGCTGAACCATGTACTGCCCGAGTTTTCCCGAGGCGCCGACGATGCAGACCTTTCGCATGGGTCATCTCCCGTCCGTGGCTAACTTACGTTGTAAGTCACGGTAGACTTACAACGTAAGTCCGTCAATCGGGAGGACGGGGTGATGAGCGCGAAAGCGAAGCGGGTGCCGCTCAGCCGGGAGCGGGTGGTCGGCGCCGCGATGGCGCTCGCCGACGAGAAGGGCGAAGCAGGGGTCACGATGCGCGCGGTCGCCGCCCAGCTGGGCGTCGAGGCGATGTCGCTGTACAACCACGTGGCCGGCCGGGAGGACCTGCTCGACGGGATGATCGACGCGGTGTTCGGGGAGATCGACCTGCCGACGGCGGATTCGGGCTGGAAGCAGGCGATGCGCGACCGTGCCGCGTCGTCGCGCTCGGTGCTACGGCGT
This sequence comes from Kibdelosporangium persicum, assembly GCF_013280595.1. GTDB lineage: Bacteria > Actinomycetota > Actinomycetes > Mycobacteriales > Pseudonocardiaceae > Kibdelosporangium > Kibdelosporangium persicum. Next base: position 51,848 of record NZ_JAAATY010000005.1, on the reverse strand, counting down.
CACCGCTGGGCCGTCGGTCTGATGGACTCCCGCAGCCGGCCTGGCCCCGCGACCTTGCGCCACCACGACGCCGTCCTAGGCGTTCTGCGAGCGGGCGGCTTCTCCGTCGCGATGGCCGCGCACGCCTTCTCGCTGATCGACAGCTACGTGTACGGGTTCGTCATCCAGGAGCTGAGCCTGCCGTTCGCCAGCCGTGCCGAACTCGACGAGGTGGCCGACGGCATCCTGCGTGACCTGCCGGCCGACGCGTACCCCCACCTCACCGAGCTGATGACCGAGCACGCCAGCCAACCGGGCTACGACTACGCCGACGAGTTCGAATTCGGCCTGGCCCTGATCCTCGACGCCCTGCACCCGGACTCGACATAGCCGTGTCCACCTTTCCGGCACGGGGTGCCGGAAAGGTGGACACGCGGAGGAACCTGTGCCAGCGGGCCTTACTTCATGCTCTTGAGCAGCGCCTCGATGTCACCCGGCTGCAAACCGCGCATGATCTGCAGGAAGACCTCGAAGAAGCTGCGGCCCGGGCTGACGTACCACTTGCCGTCGACCTCGGTCGCCACCACGCCGACACCGTCCTTGAACACGCCCTCCATGACGTGGGTCAGCGCGTTCTTGGCCGCGGCGGGCATCTTGCTGTCGCCCATCTCCTTGGCGATGTCGGCCGCGCACATCTTGCGGGTCTCGCCCTCGGCGGTGGCCTCGTAGCAGTCGCCCTGGCGCACGATCCGGAACGTCTCGCCCTCCGCGGAGACCTCGAGCTCCTTGAGCGTGACCTTGGTGCCGCCGGTGGTGTCCTTGGTGTCGACCTCCAGCTTGTCGATCTTCACGCCGGACGGCTCGGGGCTGCCGATCGCCTCCAGCAGCGCGGGGCCCGCGTCGTGCAGCGCACCCATCTCGTCCGGCGGCGTGAGCTCGATCAGGCGCTTGATGTCGGCGTCGACCGCCGCGCCGACGAACTGCTTGACCGCGTCACCCGCGTTGCCCGCGCCGTTGGCCGGCACCGGGCTGGACGGCCACTGCTGCTTGCCGGCCAGCAGGGCGTAGTCGGCGATCGTGTAGAAGAGGCTCGGGTACCACTCGTCCCCGACCTTGACCGTGGCGATCCGGATCGGCTCCTTCGAGCGCTGCACCTCTTTGGTGATGTCGATCTTCTGCGTCTGCGCGCCCTGGTCGATGCCGTTGGGGAAGGCCTCGTCGAGGAACTTCTCGTTGAACGGCAGGTCCCGCATGTCGGAGTTGACCTCCAACTGCCCCTCGACCAGCATGTTGATCTCGAGGTGGTCGTTGACCTTCTGTTTTTTGCTCTCGTCGAACTTCAGCCCGGTCGCCTTCAGCCCGGTCATCTTGTTCGGGTCGGCGTCCGGCTTGTAGATGCCCAGCCGCTTCAGCTCGTTGGTCATCTGCGTGTTGGCGTCGCGCAGCAGAGCGGACTCGGCGGGCGGCAACACGGTGAACAGGCCGACGACGTCACCGGCGTTGATCTTGTCGACCAGGTTCTGCGCGGCCGCGGTCGGCGACGGCGCGCCCTCGGCGACGCTGTCGCTCTGCCGGATCGCCAGGAAGTACACCAGGCCACCGGCGACCAGCGCGACGACCGCGACCAGCACACCGACGATCAGGCCGGTCTTCTTCTTCGGCTGCGGCTGCTGCGGGTACTGGCCGTACTGCGGCTGGCCGTAGTCCTGCTGCGGGTAGCCGCCCTGCTGGGGGTAACCCTGCTGCTGGCCTAAGTCCTGCTGCGGATACCCGGGCTGCTGGGAGTAGCCCGGCTGCTGCGGGTAGTCGCCCGGCTGTGCGGGGAACCCGCCGCTCGGCACGCCCGGCTGCTGCGGTGGCTGGTTCGGATCGTTCGGCTGCCACTGGCCGCCGGAAGGCGGGTAGGTCACAGGTTCCCTCCAGTTTGATACTGCTGCTTCACCCGGTTGCGCTCCGTGACGAGGACGAGCACTGCCCCGATCAGCGCGAGCACGGACCCCGTCAGTGTGACCACTGGTCCGGTGCTTGCGATGCCGATGACGCCGTCCCCGTCGTCCCCTTGGACGGCGGCTGCCCCCGCGATCGTTCCCATCATCAACGCCAAAATGACCGCGAGTGCCGCGGCCGTCCGGCGTAGGCGCAGAGCGTACATGGCAATCGCGACAGCCACCGCCGGTATTACGCCCAGCCAGACGTCGAGGAACACCCGCAGCGCCGGGAAGACGTCCGTGAAGCCGAGGTGCCGCAGGATTCCCAGTGACTCGTAGCTCGAGTAGTACACGGTGCCCGACCGGACCCAGGACAGGAACGTGCCCAGCACGACGATGGCGAGGCCCGCGGCCGCCCCGAAGGCCGCGATCCGTGGCAGTGAAGTCCGCACCCGATGATCGTCCCAGGCCGGCCCGGCGTCCCCCGTTCGGGTCGAATTGGCACGTCCGGGCTGTCCACAGAGGATTCTGTGATGCACGGTGGCTAAGTTGTCACTGTTACGAACGGTGTTCGCTGTGACGTAAGTGGTGGTCGAGGAGGAGGTGCCGTGCGGGTCCGTCGAACCGTCGTGCAGATCCTGGCCGCACTGCTGGCGTTCACCGCCGCCCCCTCGGCCATGGCCGTTCCCCCGCCACCGCCCAAGCCCAGCGACCAGGAGATCCAGGACAGCAAGGCGGACCGGGACGCCAAGGCGGGCAAGGTCGGCGAGCTGACCAACAGGCTCGCCGAGGCGGAGTCCAAACTGGTCGATCTTCAGGCGGCGGTCGAACTGAAGATGGAGGACGCCAACAAGGCGCTCGTCGACCTGGAGAACGCCCGTGACATCGCGGCGAAAGCCCGCGCCGACGCGACCGCCGCCAAGCAGGAGGCCGACGCCGCGAGCACCGCGATCGAGCAGGTGCACGAGGACGTCGACGAGTTCGCCGCGGCGAGCTTCCGCCAGGGCAGCACAGTCGGTTCCATGACGGCGTTCTTCGGCGCCAAGAGCCCTCGGGATCTGCTGGACCGTGCCGCCTTGCTGAACGCGGTGAGCAGTAGACAACTCGACGCACTCGACCGCATGCAGCGCGCCCGGGTCGATCAGGCCAATAAGGACTCACGCGCCCGCGCCGCGCTGGACCTGGCCAACGAGAAGCAGGCCGAGGCGGAAGGCGCCAAACGCGTCGCCGACCAGGCCACCGCCGTAGCGGAGCAGGCACGCCGTTCCCAGGCGGCCGAAGCCGTCCAGCTCGAATCGTTCCGCGCCCGGACCGAGCAGGAACTGGCTGAGGCACAGGCGAAAGTCGGCGGCCTCGAATCGCAGTTGCAGCGCTATCGCGAGTGGCAAGCGGCGAAGCAGCGCGAGGACGAGGAACGCGCCAAGGCCGCCGCCGCGGCGGCAGCGGCGCAGAAACACCGTCCTGGAGCAAAACCCAGCCGCCCGGCGCCCGGCCGTCCGCCGGTCACCGGCGGCGCGGTCGCGACCGTGATCGCGCGAGCCATTTCCCAACTAGGCGTGCCCTACGCGTGGGGCGGCGGCAACGCGAACGGCCCGACACGCGGCATCCGTGACGGCGGTGTCGCGGATTCGTTCGGCGACTACGCGAAAATCGGCTTCGACTGCTCCGGCCTGATGATCTACGCCTTCGCCGGTGTGGGCATCGAGCTGCCGCACTACAGCGGCTACCAGGCCAAGGCGGGCAGGCAACTGCCGCTGTCGCAGATGGCGCCGGGCGACATGTTGTTCTGGTCCACCAGCGGCCGGATCCACCATGTCGCGTTGTACATCGGCAACGGACAGATGGTCGAGGCGCCGTACTCGGGTTCGCGGGTGCGGATCACGCCCGTGCGTTACGGCGGTCTGGTCCCATACGTGACGCGCCTGCTCTGACTTCGGGATACAGCAGCGGTGCTGTCGGCCTCCTCGTACCGTTCGACGTGCGTCACCCCTCGTGAGCGTTTATCAGGGTTAGAACACCGATAAACACTCACGAGGGTTTTGGGGCGTCTTCACAGAGGTCACACCGCTGATCGGTTTCGATGGGACCCGGTGGATAACCGTGTCTTGTTGGAGGTTGGCCCGTGACGGAACCCGAGGCTGGGACGAACACCCCGGCCAGTGACGCGCAGTTGCTCGAACGTACGGTGTTCGAGGTCAAACGGGTGATCGTCGGGCAGGACCGGCTGGTCGAGCGGATGCTGGTCGGCCTGCTGGCCAAGGGGCACCTGCTGCTCGAAGGTGTCCCCGGTGTGGCCAAGACGCTGGCGGTCGAGACGTTCGCGCGGGTGGTCGGCGGGTCGTTCTCCCGTGTGCAGTTCACCCCCGACCTGGTGCCCGCCGACATTCTCGGCACCCGGATCTACCGGCAGGGCTCGGAGTCGTTCGACGTCGAGCTCGGCCCGGTCGTCGCCAACTTCGTGCTGGCCGACGAGATCAACCGCGCGCCCGCCAAGGTGCAGTCGGCGATGCTGGAGGTGATGGCCGAGCGGCACGTGTCCATCGGCGGCAGGACCTTCCCGATGCCCGACCCGTTCCTGGTGCTGGCCACCCAGAACCCGATCGAGAACGAGGGCGTGTACCCGCTGCCGGAGGCGCAGCGCGACCGGTTCCTCTTCAAGATCATCGTCGAGTACCCGACGGCCGAGGAAGAGCGCGAGATCGTCTACCGGATGGGCGTCACGCCGCCGGAGCCGCACCAGGTGCTCTCACCCGCCGAGCTGACGCGCCTGCAGGGCGTGGCCTCGAAGGTGTTCGTGCACCACGCGCTCGTCGACTACGTCGTCCGCCTCGTCCTCGCGACGCGTACGCCCGCTGAGCACGGCCTGACGGATGTGGCCGGCTGGGTCGCGTACGGTGCGTCGCCGCGTGCGAGCCTGGGCATCGTGGCCGCCGCGCGTGCGCTCGCGTTGGTGCGCGGACGTGACTACGTGCTGCCGCAGGACGTCGTGGACGTCGTGCCGGACGTGCTGAGGCACCGGCTCGTGCTGTCGTACGACGCGTTGGCCGACGGTGTCCCGTTGGACCACATCATCACGCGTGTCCTGCAGACCGTGCCGTTGCCGCAGGTGTCGGCGCGGCCCCAGCAGGCCCCGCCGCAGGGTCACTACGCACCTGCGGGCGCGGCAACCCAGCCGTGAGCGAGAAGAAGACCACCGAGCGTCCCTCGTGGACGCCGCCGATCCTGCGCGGCGACCGGATGGAAGCCGGGCTGCGCCTGCTCGAACTGGACGTCCGGCGCAGGCTCGACGGTCTGTTGCAGGGCAACCACCTCGGCCTGGTGCCCGGCCCGGGCACCGAACCGGGGGAGGCCCGGCCGTACCAGCCCGGCGACGACGTGCGCCGGATGGACTGGGCGGTCACCGCGCGTACCACGACGCCGCACATCCGCGAGACGGTCGCCGACCGTGAGCTGGAGACCTGGCTCGCGATCGACCTGTCGCCGAGCCTGGACTTCGGCACGGCCGCGTGCGAGAAGCGCGATCTGGTCGTCGCGGCGACGGCTGCCGTCGCGCATCTCACCAGAGGCGGCGGTAACCGGATCGGCGCGGTCATCTCGACGGGCAAAGAGACGACACGTGTGCCGGCGCGTGGCGGCCTGGCGTACGCGCGCGGTCTGATCCGCAAGGTCGCGGAGACGCCGAGCGCACCCGAAGGCACGGCCGGGGATCTGGCCACGCTGATCGAGCAGTTGCGTCGGCCGCCACGCCGGCGCGGGCTGGTCGTGGTGATCTCGGACTTCCTCGGGGACGTGAACTGGCAGCGGGCGCTGCGTGGCCTGTCGGCCCGGCACGACCTGATCGCCATCGAGGTCCTCGACCCCCGGGACGTCGACCTGCCGGACGTCGGCACAGTCGTGTTGTCCGACCCGGAGACCGGCCGACAGCGTGAAGTGCACGCCACGCCGCTGCTGCGCCGGGAGTTCGCGGCCGCGGCCGCGCAGCACCGTGCCGAGGTCGCGGCGGCGATCCGCCGGGCCGGCGCGGGGCACCTGGTTCTGCGTACGGATTCCGACTGGGTGGCTGACACGGTGCGGTTCGTCGTGGCCCGCAAACGTGGCTGGTCCGGAGGAGGTGCGGCCTGATGTTCCTGGGACTGAGTTTCGGCAGGTTCGCCGACGCGTGGTGGTTCCTGCTCCTGATCGCGGTCGCCGCGCTGGTGGCCGGGTACGTCCTGCTGCAGCGCAGGCGACGCCGTAACACGATGCGGTTCACGAATCTCGCTTTGCTGGAGAAGGTCGCGCCCAAGCGGGCACGCAGAACGCGGCACGTCCCGATCGCACTGCTGCTGGTGGCGCTCACGTTGTTCACGATCGCGCTGGCCGGGCCGACCGCCGAGGCGAAGGTGCCGCGCAACCGTGCGACCGTGATGCTGGTGATCGACGTGTCGCTGTCGATGGAGGCGACGGACGTCAAACCGAACCGGCTGGAGGCGGCCCAGGCGGCGGCCAAGTCGTTCGCCGACGGCCTCACACCGGGCATCAACCTCGGCCTGATCTCGTTCGCCGGGACCGCGACCGTGCTGGTCTCGCCGACGACGTCCCGGCAGGGCGTGGTCAAGGCGATCGAGACGCTCCGGCTGGCCCAGTCCACCGCGACCGGCGAGGCGATCTTCTCCGCGTTGCAGTCGATCGAAAGCTTCTCGCAGGTCGTCGGCGGCCAGGAAGGCCCGCCGCCGGCCCGGATCGTGCTGATGAGCGACGGCAAGCAGACCATTCCGACCGACAACCAGGACGATCCGCGCGGCATGTTCACCGCCGCCCGCGCCGCGGCCGACGTGAAGATCCCGGTCTCCACGATCTCGTTCGGCACGACCGAGGGCACTGTGGACATCGACGGCAGGCGCACCGCCGTGCCGGTCGACGACGATTCGCTCGAGCAGGTCGCCAAGCTGTCCGGCGGCGAGTTCTACAAGGCCGCGACCGCCGATGAGCTGCGCAAGGTCTACGACACGCTCGGCGAACAAATCGGATATGAGATCAAAGACGCCGACGCCAGCCGGCCATGGTTGATACTGGGCACCATCGCGGCGATAAGCGCCGCGGCCAGTGCGCTGTTCATCGGGCAGCGGCTGCCGTAGCAGGGCCCGGTGTCCGGGGAGGCGGCATGGTCGACGCCAAGGACTGGCGGCAGATGCACGAGTGGTCTGCCCAGTTGCTCAAGCGTCAGACCGGTCATGGCGTTGACGACTGGAACGTCAGGATCAGGGAAACCGGCATCACGTCGCGCGACGAGCTGCAACAGTGGCTCAAGACCCGCAACATCAACGGCTACGCCCAGCAGCTGCTGATCATGGAGCGGTTCGGCTACCCGGAGTTCCTGCTCAAGACGGCCGAGGAACTGGTCGACGACCAGTTCGCCGACCGGGAACACCTGCGCCCGGTGTTCAACGAGGTGATCGAGGCCGGGGTGGGCATCGCCCACCAGGGCCTTGTCGAAGTGCAGGCACGCAAGACGTACGTGACCCTGCGGACCAGGCGCCGCAAGTTCGCGATGGTCAAACCGACCACGAAGACCCGGGTGGACCTGGGTCTGCGGATCGTGGACCTGTCGGGCGGCCACGAACGGTTCGCCGCGCGTCTGCAGTCCGCGAAGGTACTGCGCGACGACGCCATGACGCACCGGATCCCGTTGGTGAACGTCGAGGACGTGGACGACGAGGTCTGCTACTGGCTGGCGGTGGCGTACGAGCAAAACACCTGAACAGACCTCGTGAGTGTTTGTCAGTGTTCTAACCCTGACAAACACTCACGAGGGGGACCTGGTCAAGTGTTATCGATGGACGTTTCGTGAACCCATCGCTCCGGAGACGATGCCCACCAGCAGGATCGCGGCGCCGAGCTGGAACAGTAGTTCGATCCAGTCGATCCCTGGGGTGTCCTGCACACCGACCCACCTCGCCACCAGACTGCCGAGGAAGGCGGCGATGATACCGACCACAATGGTCAGCCAGATGGGGATGTTCTGCTTGCCGGGCATGATCAACCGGGCCAGCGCTCCGATGATCAGACCGATCACGATCGCACCGAGGATCGATTCGATGGTCATCGCACACTCCTTTTGAGTGCAGAGGGTGAACCACTTGCTCCTACGGTCTCAGGGGTCCCCCAGATCGGCATCTTGAAACGCGGAACCGTTATCCGTGCAGGTCGCGGTACGTTTCCGCGGCACCGGGGTGCAGCGGGACGCCCGCGGTCGCGATCAGCGTCCGGGAGTCGAGGAACTGGGTGCCCAACGCCTGCTGGGGCACGAGCTCCGCGGCCTGCCTGACCAGCACGGACACCACCGCGCCGGCCACGTCGTCGGGCAGTGTGGGCGAGCAGACGAGCAGGTTCGCCACGCCGATCGTCCGGACATCCCGAACGTGCTGGTACGCGCCGGACGGAACGGTCACAGTCTCGTAAACCGGGCCGTACTCCGCTCGGAGCCTCGGCGCGACGACGTCGAGCGACAGCAGCAGGATGCCGACCTTGCTGTCCAGTTCGGCCAGCGCGGGTGTGGGCACGCCGCCGGACCACAGCAGCGCCTCGATCCGGCCGTCGGTCAGTTGAGCGACGGCTTCGGCCAGCGGCAGGCGTTCCACGCGCGGGTGTACGCCCGCCGTCCTGATCAGCCGGTCGCCGAACAACGCGGCGCCCGATCCGGACGCGCCCAGCGACACCGCTCGTCCCGTCAGGTCGGCGATCCCGCGGATCGGCCCGTTCGCGCGAACCACGAGCTGCATGTAGTTCTCGTACACGCGGCCCAGCGCCCGCACCGGTAGCGGTGTCGTGAACGGACTCCGGCCCGCCATCGCGGTCTGTGCGGTGTCAGCCAGGACAAGAGCAAGGTCTGCTTTGCCGGTCACCACCATCTCCAGGTTGGCCTGACTGGCCTTTGTGGTCAGTGCCGTGCAGGTCAGCCGCGGCTCGGCGGCGGTGATCCGGCCGGCCAGCAGCCGGGCGAACGCCAGGTAGAAACCGCCTTCCTCGCCCGCGGCGATGGACAGTGTCCTGGGTGGACCGGAGTAGCCGCCACCGCAGCCCGCGAGGGCGGCGAGGCCGGTGAGGCTGGCGAGCAACACTGATCGCCGGGTCAGGGGCATGGGGACTCCATCGGCAGGGTGACGCGGACTGCGAGCCCGTGCGGCTCGGCGGCCTCGACGGACATTGTGCCGTGGCGCGCGGTGACCAGGCGTTCGGCGATGGCCAGGCCCAGCCCGGTGCCGCCGGGTCCGGCCTGACTGGACCGCCAGAACCGCTGAGTCGCGCGGGCGAGGTCCTCGGCGGGCAGGCCGGGACCGTTGTCCGACACCGTGATCGTTCCGCCGGTGCAGCTGAGGTCGACCCGCGCGCCTGTGCCCGCGTACTTGACGGCGTTGTCCAGCAACACATCCAGCACCTGGCCGAGCTCGGAGTCGGGCATCGCGACGATGAAGTGCTCCACCGTACCGAGCTCAAGCTCCACGCCGGCCTGGTCCGCTGAGGCGTGCCAGGCGTCGTACCGTTCCACCAGGACGGTCGCGGCGTCGCAAGTGTCCTCTTCGGTCTGCCGGTGGTCGACGTTCTCCGCGGTCGCCAGCGCGAGCAGGCCGTCGAGCAGTGACTCCATCCGCTCGACCTCCGCGACACACCCGTTGTACGTCCGCAGGCCGTCGGGTTTCACCTGTCCGGCAAGGGAATCCACGCGCAGCCGGAGCGCGGCCATCGGATTGCGCATCTGGTGTGACGCGTCCGCGACGAGCCTGCGTTGCTGGTCCGCGGCTTCGGCGACCGCGTCGGACATCTTGTTGAACGACGCTCCGAGCGCCCGCAGTTCGCGCGGTCCGGCGCTGGCGGGCACGTGCGTACGCTGCTCACCGGCGGCCAAAGCGAGCACGCCTCGTTCGAGCTGGGCCAGCGGACGCAACACCCAACGCGAGACAACCACTGCCAGCAGTACGAACAACAACGCGGCGGCCAAGGCTCCCACAGCGATCAGCAGCCAGTCGTGCGCGACGTCCGACGCCGCGGCCGTCACGGACGCCTTGAGCACGACCGCGCCCGCGACCCGTGTGCCCGCGCCGACAGGACGAGCCAGCAGCAGGTCGCCCGAAGACCAGGGCCGTAACTCCGCCGGCCGCGGCCCGGGTTGGTTGCGCAACGCCCCGTCGATGAGGGACCCGACATCGTCGGCCCGAAGTCCGCCCGTGGCAAGGACTTGACGCTTGCGCGTGTCCACCACCAGGACGGCTTCACCGTAGAGATCCGTGTACGCGCGGACTTCGATGGCCAACTGGCTGATGTCCCCGGTGTCGTCGGCTTGCTGTGCCAACGCGGCGAACCGGTCCAGTTCCGCGGTCCGCGAGATCAGCAACTGCTGCGTGCGGGCCGCGGCCGTGCTGCCGAGCAGCGGCCACGCGAACCCGGCGACCGCCGTGGCGGAAATCAGGAGCAGCACCACCAGCAGCCGCGTCCGCATGTCATTCACCCAGCCGATAACCGAAACCCCTGATCGTGGTGAGCAGGCCAGGGCGCTTGAGCTTGCCCCGCAACTGGGTCATGTGCACGTCGAGCGACCGGGAGATGGCCAGGTAGGCGTCCCCCCAGACCTCGTCCATCAGCTGCTGGCGGCTGACCGCGGTGCCCAGCCGCCTCGCCAGCACCGCCAGCAGTTCGAACTCCTTGGTCGTCAGGGAGGTCTCCTCGCCGCCGACCCGCACGCGACGGGCGGACATGTCGATCTCCACATCGGACACCCGCACGACGTTGGTGAGTGCCGCGGCCGACCGGGCCGCCCGGTGGGTGATGGTGTCCATCCGGGCGAGCAGCTCGGCCAGCCGGACCGGTTTGACCACGTAGTCGTCCGCACCGAGCCGCAGGCCCCGGACGACAGAACGTTCGTCGCCGCGTGCGGTGAGCACGAGGACCGGCACGTCCGCGACCTTGCGGAGCATGCGCAGCACCTCGAGGCCATCGGTGTCCGGCAGGCCAAGGTCGAGCAGGACCAGATCGGCCTCGTGGTGGCGGGTGAGCGCGTCGGCCCCGCGGCGAACCCGCGTCGGCACATGGCCACGGGCGGCCAGCGCCTCGGTCAGTGCGTCACCGACACCGTCGTCGTCCTCGACGAGCAACACCCGCACGGCAGTCTTCCTTCACGTGGTCTTCTCCAACCCGGGTGACTTGGAGGTCACCCGCATTGTCCAGCACACAACCCCCTCGTGAGTGTTTATCAGGGTTAGAACACCGATAAACACTCACGAGGGGTGGGCGGGGGCTAGGGTGCGGAGACCGTGTCGGCCGGGCGGGTGCGCAGGGCGATCACGGTCGGGATCATCGTCGCCGCCATGGTCAGCAGGGCCGCGGCGGCCGACACACCCAGGTAGATCCAAATTGGACCGTACGGCACCACGGTGTCCAGTGCCGCCAGGCTGAACGGGACCAGGGTGCCCAGCGACACGATGGTGCCGAGGATCAGCCCGGCCAGGGTGATGGCCGCGCCTTCCACGCCCATCATCCGCAGCACCTGGCCGCGGTGCGCGCCGGACAGCTGCAGCAGGCCGAACTCCCTGCGGCGGTCGGCGGTCTCCACCACCAGCGTGTTGATCACCGAGATCGCCGTGTAGAGGATGATCATCCCGGCGATCAGATAGTTGATCATCGCCTGGGTCTCCAGGCCGTCCGCGTAGGCCTCGGTCAGCGCCGAGCGGTCGGCGAGCTGGGCGGTGGGGAAGCGGGCCGCCAGCTGGGACGTGTCGCCGGAGACCATGATCTGGCTCGCGACGCCCTCCGAGGTGTGCTTGGCCAGCAGCCGCGCGGGCAGCAAGGCGCTGTCGTACACGTCGTTGGGTTCGAGCAGGGCGACGATGCGAACCGGGCTGGTCTGGCCGTCGCCGAAGCGCATCGTGATCTTGTCGCCGATCGTCACGCCCATCGCCGACGCGTGGTTGACAGGCAGGGCCACGGTGTCGCCGGACAGGTCCGTCAGGGAACCGGACGCGACCGGGACCGCGGTCAGCGAGGCACCGGACGCGGTGATCCCCTGCAGCGTCAGGCCCTCGTCACCGATCTCGCTGTCGTACGGGCTCTCGACGAAACCCGCGCTGGTGACCCATTCCGAGGCGGCCGTGATGCCGGGCACCGACCGGACGGTGTCGACCACGTCGGGGGAGAAGCCGCCGGTGCCGGAGATCAGCACCGCGTCCGCCCGCAGGCTCTCGGTGTACGCCCGCTGGGCCGACTCGGCGGATGTCGTCTGCGTGTAGATCTGGGCGAACGCGAACCCGGAGGCCAGCATCACCGGCGCCACGACGGACGCGAGCTTCACCGCACGCACCTTGGTGTTGTTGGCCGCCAACGAACCCGGGACCTTGGTGAACGCCCGGATCGGCACGCGCAGCAACGCCATCACGGCCTTGGTGGCGCCGGGCGCGAAGAGCGTGAACGCCATTGCCCAGCACAGCACGGCGGGTCCCGCGGTGGACGCGGCGATCGGGCCGGACATCACGGTCACCGAGATGATCCCCAGCGCCAGACCGCCCGCGCAGGAGATGATCCCGAAGATCATCCGCGTGGGGGTGAGCCACTTGCGCTGCACGGCGGCCTCGGCGAGCGCCTCGGTCGGGCGGGTCCGGGAGGCACGGCGGGCGCCGGCGAGGGCGGCGATCACCCCGGCGAGCAGTGCCGTGCCCACGCCGACGATCGACGGGATCCAGCCCTGGTGGAACTGCACGACCGGGCTCGCCACGCCGTACTCGGCGAGCCGCTCGAACAGGAACCCGCCGAGCAGTGAGCCCGGCACCCACGCCGCCGCCGTGGCCAGCACCGCGATCACCAGCGACTCGGTGAAGATCATCCGGCGGATCTGGCCAGGCGTCGTGCCGATCGCCCGCAGCAGGGCGATCTCCCGCTTGCGCTGCTGCAGGGACACCCCGAACGTGCTGGCCACGACCATCATCGAGACCATCACGGCGAAGCCGCCGAACACCCCGGCCAACGTGATCAGGATTTCGCTCTGCTGTCCGGCCTCCGGGTGCTCGGCGACGCCACGGTCGTCACCGGACAACACCGTCGCCGACGTCCCGAGCGAATCCGCCAGGCGCTTGGCCAAGGCCGACGAATCCGTGCCAGGCTGCGCGACGACGCCGAGCGCCAGCAGCCGGCCGAGGCGCTGCGCGTCCGAGTCCGCGAAGTACACGACCGACTGCGTGGACGTCCCGGCCACGGTGTACTGCGCGACCTGGCCGCGTACCGAGATGTCCACCCGCTCGCCGGCCTGCTTGCCGGAACTCCGCGGCACGACCACCTGGCCCGGCTGCGGCGCGGCTTGGTTCAGACCGGCCAGGGTGGCCGAAGCCCAGTTGTGGCCGGTTGTCGTCGTGCCCGCGAGGGCCACGGGGAAGGCGATGTCCTGGACCACTCGCGCCACCCCGGGCACAGCCGCGGCCTTGGCGGCGACGCCTGCGTCGAGCGGCACGTCCTCCGTGAGCGTGGAGTACTGGTACTCGATGTAACCGTCCTCGTCCGGCTCCGCGTCGGTGGCCATCCTGACCGACCGGTCGGCGGTGATCACGGCGTCCGCGCCGGCCAGCCGCTGCGGCGGGATCGCGGTGCGGATCCCGGTCTCCATCAGGCCACCGCAGGCCATCACGATCGCCGCACCGAAGAACAGCGCGATGAACGTGGCGACGAAACCCCCCTTGCGGTAGCGCAGTGTTCGTAGCGTCAGGCGCAGCATGATCGCGGTCCGTTCCAATCCCTCGGCCGATTGTTTGTGGCATGACGCTATTGCTGCGGACGGTGCCCGACCCATGGTGCAGAACCGCTGATTCATGGTGGGGTTAGCCCCACCACAAGTCCCGACCGGATGCTTCGGACCAGGTGGTAGGCCGCTAGCCTGTGGCGCGAGCAGACGTCGGGGCAGCGCGAGGAGTTGAGGGTGGCACGGTCGGTATTGGTCACGGGCGGTAACCGCGGCATCGGCCTGGCGATCGCCAGGGCGTTCGCGGACCAGGGCGACAAGGTCGCGGTCACGCACCGCGGCTCGGAGACGCCGGAGGGGCTGCTCGGCGTCAAGTGCGACGTGACCGACGCCGAACAGGTCGACGCCGCGTTCGCCGAGATCGAACAGAAGCAGGGGCCGGTCGAGATCCTGGTGTCCAACGCCGGCATCACCGACGACACCCTGCTGCTGCGGATGACCGAGGAGCAGTTCACCCGGGTGCTGGACGCGAACCTGACCGGCGCGTTCCGGGTGGCCAAGCGCGCGAGCCGGGGCATGCTGCGCAAGCGCTGGGGACGGCTGGTCTTCATCTCCTCGGTCGTCGGCCTGACCGGCAGCGCGGGCCAGGCGAACTACGCGGCCAGCAAGGCCGGTCTGGTCGGCTTCGCCCGCTCGCTCGCGCGGGAACTGGGCAGCCGCAACATCACCTCGAACGTGATCACGCCCGGGTTCATCGCCACCGAGATGACCGCCGTGCTGCCGGACGAGCGCAAGCAGGAGATCCTCGGCCAGGTCCCGCTCGGCCGCTACGGCGACACCGCGGAGATCGCGGCGGCCGTCACGTTCCTCGCCTCGGACGCGGCCGCGTACATCACCGGCGCCGTGCTGCCGGTCGACGGCGGCCTCGGCATGGGCCACTGAGAATCGGCGCCGAAAACGTAAGGGAGAACAACGAAGTGTCTGGACTGCTCGAAGGCAAGCGGCTGCTGATCACGGGCGTGATCACGGACGCCTCCATCGCGTTCCACGTGGCCCGTATCGCGCAGGAGCAGGGCGCCGAGGTGGTGCTCACCGGGTTCGGCCGGATGAGCCTGGTCGAGCGGATCGCCCAGCGGCTGCCCAAGCCCGCGCCGGTGATCGAGCTGGACGTGACCAACCAGGAGCACCTGGACGCGTTGGCGGGCAAGGTTTCCGAGCACGTGGACGGTCTCGACGGCGTCGTGCACTCGATCGGCTTCGCGCCCCCGTCCTGCCTGGGCAACCCGTTCCTCGATGCGCCGTGGGAGGACGTGGCCACCACCGTCCAGGTCTCGGCGTACTCGTTCATGTCGCTGACCAAGGCGCTGCTGCCGTTGCTCAGCGAGGGTTCCTCGGTCGTCGGCATGGACTTCGACGCCCGTCAGGCGTGGCCCGCGTACAACTGGATGGGCGTGGCCAAGGCCGGCCTGGAGTCCGTGACCCGGTACCTGGCCAAGGAACTGGGCCCTCGGCAGATCCGGGTGAACCTGGTCGCCGCCGGCCCGGTCCGCACGATGGCGGCCAAGTCGATCCCCGGCTTCAAGGACATCGAGGAGCAGTGGGGTCCCCGCGCGCCGCTGGGCTGGAAGGTCGACGACCCGGAGCCGGTCGGCAAGTCGGTCTGCGCGCTGCTGTCGGACTGGCTGCCCGCCACGACTGGCTCGATGGTCTGGGTTGACGGAGGATTCCACGCAGTCGGTATGTGATCGCGCGCCTGGGAGGACGCGATGTTAGGTCTGGAACTCGTCGTCATCCTGGGCATCACGGTTCTGACGTGCAGTGTCGCGGCGCGGCGGCTTCGGGTCGCCGCGCCGGTGCTGCTTCTGGGCCTGGGCGCCGCGCTGGGCTTCATCCCGCTGCTGCGCGAGGCGGAGCTGCCGTCCGAAGTGATGTTGCTGCTGTTCCTGCCTGCCTTGCTGTACTGGGAGAGCCTGACGACGTCGCTGCGGGAGATCCGGCGCTACATCCGCGTGGTGACGCTGACGAGCACGCTGCTCGTGGTCGCGACGGCCGCCGGTGTCGCCGCCGTCGCGCACGCCATGGGCATAGACTGGGGCCCGGCTTGGGTCCTGGGCGCGGCGCTCGCGCCGACGGACGCCACTGTGGTCGGTGTGTTCGCGCGCGGCCTGCCCAACCGCAGCATGACTTTGCTGCGCGCGGAGAGCCTGATCAACGACGGCACGGCGCTGGTGATCTTCGGCGTGGCGGTGAGCGTCACGGCCGGCGGCGAAACCTTCAGTCTCGGCAACGTGTCCTGGCTTTTCGTGCTCTCGTTCGGCGGCGGCGCGCTGGCCGGGGTGATCACCGCGTGGCTGGCCGTCCAGGGCCGCAAGCTGTTGGACAACCCGTTGCACGAGAACACTTTGAGCGTGCTGACGCCGTTCGCGGCGTTCCTGCTCGCCGAAGTGGTGCACGCGTCCGGCGTGCTCGCCGTGGTCGTGTGTGGACTGATCCTCAGCCAGGTCGGGCCGCGACTGATCCACGCGGACACCCGGACGCAGAGTTCGGCTTTCTGGAGCCTTTCGACGTTCCTGCTGAACGGTTCGCTGTTCGTGCTCGTCGGTCTGCAGGCCAACATGGCGGTGCGTGACCTCAGCTCGACCAACGCGTTGCGCGGCCTGGCGCTGGTCGGTCTGATCTCCGTCGCCGTGATCGGTGTGCGGTTGCTCTGGATGTTCACGACGCCGTACGTGATCCGGGCTCTCGACCGGCGGCCACAGCAACGGGAGCTGAGAGCCGGCGCGCGGAGCCGGCTGGTCAACTCGCTGTGCGGGTTCCGGGGCGCGGTGTCGATGGCGGCCGCGCTGGCGGTGCCGGAGACGATGCCGGGGCGTGACCTGATCGTCTTCGTCACGGCAGGCGTCATCACGGTCACGCTCGTCGTGCAGAGCCTGCTGCTGCCGCCGGTGGTGCGCTGGGCGCACCTGCCGCCGGACACCCAGTTCGACGAGGAGCGTGCGATGGCGATCCTGACGTCCGCCGAAGCCGCCTTCGAGGCCATGCCCAAGCTCGCCGCCGAGCTCGGCACCGACCCGTTGATCATCGAACGGACCCGGCGGGAGTACGAGAAGCGGCTGACGCTGCTGCGCCAAGGCGACACGCAGGACGACGAGGACCACCCGTACCGGCGGCTGGAGAACGACTACCAGGCGCTGCGGCTGGCGATGATCGCGCACAAGCGGTCGACCATCGTGCGGCTGCGTGACGAGCGGCGGATCGACGACTCCGTGCTGCGCGACATCCAGACCCAGCTCGATCTGGAGGAGATCAGGCTGTCCCGGCGTGCGGCGGCGGACTGACGTTGGGCAGGATGGGGGAGTGAGTTTCGACGCGCTGCTGTGGCTGTCGTTCGGCGGGCCAGAGGGCCCGGCCGACGTCCGGCCATTCCTGGAGAACGTGACGCGGGGCCGAGGCGTGCCGCCCGAGCGGCTCGACGAGGTCGAGCAGCACTACCAGCACTTCGGCGGGGTCTCGCCGATCAACAGGCTCAACCGCGAGGCGATCGCCGCGGTCGAGGCCGAGCTGGCCGCGCAGGGCGTACAGCTGCCGGTGTACTTCGGCAACCGCAACTGGCACCCGATGGTGGAGGACACCGTCGGCAAGATGGCCGCGGACGGCGTGCGACGCGCCCTCGTGTTCCCGACCAGCGCGTACGGCGGTTACTCGGCGTGCCGTCAGTACGATGAGGACATTCTGCGCGCCCGTGCGGCCGTCGGCCCGCAGACGCCGGAGCTGGTGAAACTGCGGCAGTTCTTCGACCACCCGCTGTTCGTCGAGTCCTTCGCCGACGCCAGCCGTCAGGCGCTGGCCTCTCTGCCTGAGGGTGCTCGGCTCGTGTTCACGGCGCACTCCGTCCCCATTTCGGCAGACCAGGCCGCGGGCCCGCCGTCCGAGGGCGGCGGCCGTTACTCCAAGCAGGTCGCGGAGGCGTCCAGGCTGGTCGCTGAGGCGGTCGGGGTGGCCGAGTACGACGTGGTGTGGCAGTCGCGCTCCGGCCCGCCGCAGATCCCGTGGCTCGACCCCGACATCGTCGACCACATCGAGGCATTGCACGAGCAGGGCGTGACGGCGGTCGCGGTGTGCCCGATCGGGTTCGTCAGCGACCACCTCGAGGTGATCTGGGACCTGGACAACGAGGCCGCCGAGAAGGCGGCGGAGCTGGGCATGGCCTTCGCGCGCGTCACCACGCCCAACGGCGACCCCCGCTTCGCCCAGCTCGTCGTCGAGCTGGTGCGTGAGCACGTCGAAGGCATCGCGCCCCGCAAGCTGTCGGAGTTCACGGCCGCGGGCTGCACCGTCAACGGCGCCCCCTGCGCCCCGCTCTGCTGCGAACCCACCAAACGCCCTGGTAAACCCTCGTGAGTGGTTATCAGGGTTAGAACACGGATAAACACTCACGAGGGGGGCTGGGGGACGGGCCGGTCTTGACCATCACCTGGCTGGTGGTTACCGTCAGCTCTAAATCGTCTGGAAAGTTACCAGATTAATGAGAGCCTAGACCGGGAGCCGAGTTGAGAGCCGGGAGTCCGCGGCTGCTGCGCGAGATCAACGATCGCGCGGCCATCGACGCCTTGCTGCGCGATGGCCCGCTGACGCGATCCGAGCTGGAGTACGCGATCGGCCTGTCGAAACCGGCCACCGCGCAACTGCTGGCGCGCCTTGAGGAAGAGGGCGTCGTGGTGCGGGAAGGCCTGCGTGGCGGCGGAAGGGGGCCACGCGCCCAGCTGTGGGCCGTCAAGGGCGCGGTCGCGCACGTCGCCGCGATCGACCTGACGCCCCGCGGCGTGGACATCGCGATCGCCGACATCTCCGGCGCCGTGCTGACCGAACACCGGCAGGCCGTCCCGCCCAGAGGCACGGCCGACGAAGTGGTGCGCAACTTCCGCGACGCCACAGCCGCCGCGTGCGAGGCCGCGGACCTGACGCTCAAGGACCTGCGGCACGTCGTGGTCGGCACGCCCGGCGCGATCAACCCCAAGACCGGGCACCTGTGGTTCGCCCCGCACCTGCCCGGCTGGGAGGGTTTCGACATGCCCGGCCGGATCGGCGAGGAACTGGGCGTCCCCGTCACCATCGAGAACGACGTCAACCTGGTGGCGCTGGAGGAGATGATCGCCGGGCAGGCGACCGCCGCGCGCAGTTTTGTGATGGTGTGGCTGGACCACGGCATCGGTGGCGCGATCGTGGTCGACCGCAAGCTGTTGCGGGGCGCCACCGGTGGTGCGGGTGAGATCGACTGGATGCGGGTGCCCGACCGGGCCGCCGCCGACACCGGGATTCCCGCGACGGGAACCAGGTTCGGCGACCTGGTCAGTTCGCCGAACGTGGTGAAGCTGGCCAAGGCGTACGGCATCGCCGCACGCAACGGCTGGACAGCCGTGAGCAAGGCCGTCGCCATGACAGCGGAAGCGACGGCCGAGGAGAGTTCCGAGCAGCGGCAAGCTGAGCAGTTCCTGACCGACCTGGCGCGCCGGGTCGCCACCGGAGTCGCCGGCGTCGTCAGTGTGGTGGACCCGGAACTGGTGCTGCTGTGCGGAAAGACCGGCCTGGCCGGCGGGGAGACGCTGTGCCGGTCGATCAGTGCGGAGTTGCGGGAGATGGTCGTGCCCCGCACTCCGGTGGCGTTCAGCGCGGTTGCCGGCAATGCCGTACGGGCAGGCGCTCTGCACTCCGCCCTCGCGGTCGTCCGGGAGCAGGTCTTCGGCCTGACGGGCGACATGACCGAACCCTCTCGCCGGCTGGACGCCAGTGGCGACGGCGACGGCGTCCGAACAAGTTCCTAGGTCCCCCAGGGAGGGCACATGCGCAAGGCCTCCATGCGAGTGCTGCTGGTTTCGGTGGCGTTACTCGTCGCGTCGTGTTCCGGTGCGGCAGGCGGCGGTGGCGGTACGAGCGGTGACATCGGCGCCGCGCCGGCGAAGGACGCGGACCTGACGCTGACCGTCTACAGCAAGTTCGCCGACCGTGAGTACCGCGAGGTCACCGCGACGCTGGAGACGATCAGGAAGAAGTTCCCGAACATCAAGATCAACCACCAGGGCAACCAGGACGACGACAAGCTGACCCAGTCCATCCAGGCGGGCAACCCGCCGGACGTGGCGATCTCGTTCTACACCGACAACCTCGGAAACTGGTGCCACAACGGGGCTTTCCAGGACCTGCAGCCCTACATCGACCGGGACAGAACCGACGTTAACGTCATCCCGCAGGCGGTCCGGGACTACACCTCGTACCAGGGCAAGCGGTGCGCGATGCCGCTGCTGGCCGACATCTTCGGCTTCTACTACAACAAGGACATGTTCGCAGCGGCGGGCCTGCCCGGTCCGCCGAAGACCACCGACGACATCATCGAGTACAGCAGGAAACTGACCAGGTTCGCGCCCGACGGCTCGATCGAGGTCGCGGGTTTCCTCCCGTCGATGCCGTTCTACGGCAACCTCGCCGAGGTCTGGGCGCCGTCGTTCGGGGCGAAGTACCTGAACGCGGAAGGCAAGTCGGGCCTGGCGGGCAGCAAGCAGTGGCAGGAGCTGTTCGAGTTCCAGAAGAAACTGGTCGACTTCTACGGCAAGGAGAAGCTGGAGCGGTTCAAGGCGGGCCTCGGTGACGAGTACTCGCCGGACAACGCCTTCCACAAGGGCAAGATCGCGATGATGTTCGACGGTGAGTTCCGCACCGCTTTCCTCGCCGACCAGGCCCCCAGCGTCAACTACGGCACGGCGCCCGCGCCGATGTCGCCGTCCAACGCCTCGATGTACGGCGGCGGCCTGGTCACCGGCACGATCATTGCCATCCCCAAGGGCGTCAAGAATCCCGGTGCCTCATGGGAGCTGATCAAGCACATGACGCTGGACACCGACGCGATCGTGCAGCTGTCCAACGGCATCAAGAACATGCCGACCACGGCCGATTCGATCACATCGCCGAACCTCCAGGTGAACGAGCAGTTCAGGACGTTCCTGGACATCTACTCCAGCGGCAAGCTGGTGGCCAAGCCGTCGACGGCCATCGGTGACGCGCACCTCAAGGCGGTCAACGACTTCGCCGAGAAGTGGATCGCGGGCACCGAGACCGATCTGCGGGCCGGGCTGAAGAAGGTCGACGACCAGATCAACGACGCGCTGGCGCAGAAGTAGCTTCATGACCGCCACGCTGCGTCCAACCGGGACGGACCCGTCGCCCGCCCCCGCCACGGGGCTGGCGCGGGTCCGGTCCCGCCGGCGGTGGGTCGTCCTGGGCTTCATGGCCCCCGCGATCGTCGGTTTCCTGGTCTTCTTCGGCTATCCGCTGGTCGCCACGGTCTACTTCTCGTTCACGAAGTACGACCTGATCAACGCGCCCGTCTGGATCGGGTTCGGCAACTACGTCCGGATGTTCACCACCGAACCACTGGTGGGCACGGCGGCGTACAACACGCTGTGGCTGGTGATCGTGCTGACGGTGTGCCGGGTGGTCTTCGCGCTCGGTGTCGCGTCGGTGATCTCCCGGCTGCGCCGTGGCCTCGGCCTGATCCGCACACTGTGCTACCTGCCCGCACTGGCGCCGCCCGCCGCGGCGACGCTGGTGTTCGTCTTCGTGTTCAACCCGGAGTTCGGTCCGGTGAACCGGTTCCTGCGGGCGATCGGGATCGACGGCGGGCTGTGGTTCAACGACCCGGCGATGTCCAAGCCGTCGCTGACCCTGCTGGTGCTGTGGGGATCGGGCGAGCTGATGATCATCATCCTGGCCGCGTTGCTCGACGTGCCACAGGAACAGTACGAATCGGCCTCTTTGGACGGTGCCGGCCCGGCGCGCCGGTTCTGGCACATCACGCTGCCGTCCATCTCCCCGGTGCTGCTGTTCGGTGTCGTCAACTCGATGATCTTCGCGCTGCAGTTCTTCACCCAGGCGGTGGTGGCGGGCGCGGCCGCGGCCGGGACCGCGGACGTGGCCGGGAACACCAAGTACATCGGCAATCCGCAGAACTCCACGCTGACCTACCCGGTCTGGCTGTACGTGCAGGGCTTCCGCTACTCCAACATGGGGTACGCGGCGGCGATGGCGGTGCTGCTGTTCATCGTGTCGTTCGCGTTCACCGCGATCCTGGTCCGGCAGTTGCGCCGGGCGTCGCATGTGGAGGAGGCGGCTTGACGACCGCGACTGCCACGCCACGACGGACCTCGGGCGGTTCACCGGTCGTCGTGCGCCGCAAGACCAACTGGAACCGGATCCTGTACTGGGTCGCCACGCACAGCCTCGGCGTCGCGCTGGGGCTGATGTTCACCCTGCCGGTGATCTTCGTGTTGCTGACCGCGTTCATGCGCAGCGACCAGGCGATGACGGCGAGCTGGTGGCCCAGGGAATGGCACTTCGAGAACTTCGTCGAGGTGTTCGACCGCGCGCCGATGGTCACCTACCTGATCAACAGCCTGACGTACTCGCTGCTGGCCACCCTCGGCATCCTGGTGTCGGCCATCCCGGCGGCGTACGCCTTGGCGAAACTGAAGTGGCGCGGGCAGACCTGGGCGTTCATGGCGGTCGTGGCCGCGATGATGCTGCCGCCGCAGGTGGTCATCGTCCCGTTGTTCGACATGTGGGTCCGGATGGGCCTGACGGGTACGCTGGTGCCGTTGATCGCGCCGTACTTCCTGTTCGACGCGTTCAGCATCTTCCTGCTGCGCCAGTTCTTCCTGACCATCCCGAAGGACTACCTGGACGCGGCCCGGATCGACGGCTGCTCGGAATGGCAGGTGCTCACCAGGGTGCTGGTGCCGATGGCCAGACCAGGCATCGCCGCCGCGGCGATGTTCTGTTTCCTGTTCACCTGGAACGACTACTTCGGACCGTTGCTGTACACCGGCGAGGCGCGTGATCACTGGACGCTGTCGCTGGCCATCGCGTCCTTCCGGGGGATGCACCACGTGGAGTGGAACCTCACGATGGCCGCGACCGTCCTGACGATGCTGCCGGCCATCGTGCTGTTCGTGTTCGCGCAGAAGTCGTTCGTCAAGGGGATCACGTTCACGGGAGTGAAGGGTTAGCGGGCGATGAGACTGACCGTGGTGGGTGGTGGGTCCACCTACACGCCGGAGCTGGTCGACGGCATAGCCGGGCGGCGGGCGAGTCTGGACGTCGACGAGATCGTGCTCGTCGACCCGGACACCCACCGGTCGCGGATCGTCGGCGACTTCTGCCGGCGACTGCTGCGGCACGCCGGGCACCCGGCGAGGGTGCTGACCACCGCCAGCCTCGAAGAGGGCGCCGAAGGCGCCTCGGCGGTGCTGCTGCAACTGCGCGTCGGCGGGCAGAAGGCCAGGCGGTCCGACGAGACCTTTCCGCATGCCTGCGGGTGTATCGGTCAGGAGACGACCGGGGCCGGTGGCCTGGCCAAGGCGCTGCGCACCGTCCCGGTCGTGCTGGACATCGCCGAGCGTGTCCGGCGGGTGGCCGGTGCGGACACCTGGATCGTCAACTTCACCAACCCGGTCGGCATCGTCACCCGGGCGCTACTGCAGGCCGGTCATCGCGCTGTCGGGCTGTGCAACGTGGCGATCGGCCTGCAGCGCAAGTTCGCCCGGCTGTTGGATGTGGACACGAACGCGGTCCGGCTCGACCACATCGGACTGAACCACCTCACCTGGGAACGCGGCGTCCAGGTGTCCACTCCGGACGGCATGGTGGACCGGCTGCCCGATCTGCTCGGCGAGTTCGGCGAGCGGATCGCCGCCGAGATCGGCGCTCCGGTCGGCTGGATGCGCCGGATGAACGCCATCCCGTCCTACTACCTGAAGTACTACTACGCGCACGACGAGGTGCTGGCCGGCCAGCTGCAGAGCCCGCCGCGGGCCGACGTGGTCATGGAGGTGGAGAACGAGTTGCTGAGCCAGTACGCCGATCCGGCCGTGGTGACCAAGCCGGAGAACCTGGCCAAACGCGGCGGCGCCTACTACTCGGAGGCGGCGGTGCAGCTGGTGCACGCGCTGACCGGTGGCGGACTGGCCGAGGAGCACGTGGTGAACGTCCGCAACGACGGCGCGATGCCGTTCCTGCCGGACGACGCCGTGATCGAGGTTCCGGCCATTGTGGACGATGAAGGTCCCGTGCCGTTGCCGATCGAGCCGGTCGAACCGAGGTTCTCCGGCCTGATCTCGCACGTCACCGCGTACGAGTACCTGGCGCTCGACGCGGCGCTGTACGGCGGCCGTGACCGGGTAGCCGACGCGTTGCTGGCGCACCCGCTGATCGGTCAGTACACGGCCGCCGACCGGCTGGCCGACGACCTGATCGCGGCCAACCGCGCCGATCTGCCGTGGGCCAACGCATGACCCAACCCGCACCGGACGCCGTGGTCATCGCGATCGACGGCGGCGGCAGCAAAACCGATGTCCTCCTGGTCGACGCGTCCGGCTCGGTCCTCGGCAGCAGCCGCGGGCCGGGGGCGTCGCCGCAGGTGGTCGGCATCAAGCAGGGCCTCGACGTGTTCGAGCAGCTGATCACCGAGGCCTGCTCCGCCGCGGGCCTGCCTGCCACGAAGCCGTTCGGCACGTTCACCGCGGCCTACCTGGCCGGGGCCGACTTGCCGGCCGAGGAGCAGGAGCTGGCCAGTGCGCTGACCGGACGCGGCTGGTCACCGTCCATTGTGGTCGGCAACGACACGTTCGCCTTGCTGCGCGCGGGAACGACGGACGGGGTCGGCGTCGCGGTGGTGTGTGGTGCCGGCATCAACTGCGTCGGCGTCGCCGCGGATGGGCGGGTACACCGGTTTCCCGCGCTGGGAAAGATCTCCGGGGACTGGGGCGGCGGATTCCAGCTCGGCTCGGAGGCGCTGTGGTGGGCGGTGCGCGCGGCGGACGGCCGTGGCCCGCACACCGAGCTGCTGCCCGCGGTGGTGAACCACTTCGGCGCCAAGGACATCTTCGAAGTGGTGGAGCGGCTGCACTTCAACAGCCTGCCGAGGGAAGCGATCCACGAGCTGTGCCCGTTGCTGTTCCAGGTCGCGGCGGCCGGGGACGCGGTCGCCGCGGGCGTGGTCAAGCAACTTGTCGACGAGATCGGCACTCTGGTCGCGACCACCGTGCGCAAGCTCGACATGACCGGTGAGGCGCCGACGATCGTGCTCGGTGGAGGCGTGATGACGGGCGTCGGCCGTGATGTCATCGATGTCATCGAGCAGCGGTGCGTCGCCGTGGCACCTCGCGCGCAGGTCAGGGTCGTCGACATCGCTCCGGTGGTCGGTGCGGCACTGCTCGGGCTCGACGCCATCGGCGCCTCGGCTCATGCCAAGGCGCGCCTGCGGATGAGCTCGGTGATGGGCTCAGTGCCGGCCGGCGTGGTCGGAGAGAACCCGGACGGCCTCGTCAACGGCGGCGCACCGAGCGAAGCGGACGGCGTCGGCAAGCGGGCGGAGAGCTTCGGAGCGTCGTAGCGCGGCGGAGGACGACAGCGCGCCGCCGGGATCGTCCTCAGCGGCCACTTCCAGGATCGCGGCGACCTCGGCGGCGCGCTGCAACACGCGCAGTGCCTTCTGCGGCATGCCGATCGGCCACCGTGCGCGTGCGCTGACCGCGACGCGTTCCTTGATCTCGTGCCGCACTCCCGGCCTGTTGCTCGTGAGATCCAGCGACGCCAACGTCCCGGCCGCCTCCCGCATCGCGGTCGACAGGTTGTGGTCGGCCTCGCCCAACGGCGTGTGCTCGGCCGGCGTGACGGTCGGCAGGTCGAACACCGTCCACCGGATCACCTGGTCGGCGACCGTCTCGGGCACGATGCCGACGCCGGCCTCCGGCAGCACCACCGCTTGGCTGGTTCTCAGCGCCGCCGTGGCCAGCGTGGTCGACCCGCCAAGGCCACGGACGTCACCCGGCACAGGGATCACCAGCCGTGCCGTCGTGGCGCCCGCTTTGCGCAGGGCGGCGAGCAATGCGGCCAGTTGCCCGGCGCGCTCGTCCCGGGCGGGCAACTCCAGCGCTGTGGCGGTTCCTTCGTCGTCCGCGACGACCTCGTGCATCTCGGCCCAGACAGCGAGTGCGTCGAGCGCGTCGTCGGGCGCTGCGACCCCGTGCAACCAGGCGGAGCCCCACACAGCGAACGTGGCACTTGGGAATGGCACGCTTGGAAGCGTACTGCCGGCAAGTATCGGCGATCCCACGGAGGTAAAGTGGACCGCAAGGTCCAGAAGGAAGTGGGTGCCATGCTGACGGCCAAGGGAGCGGCGACCCGGCAGCGGATCATCGAGGGCACCTCGGCGGAGGTACGCGAGCGCGGCGCCGCCGCGACCACCCTCGACGACGTCCGCGCGCGGACCTCGACCAGCAAGAGCCAGATCTTCCACTACTTCCCCGGCGGGAAAGAGGAACTGCTGCTCGCCGTCGCGGCCTACGAGGCGGAGCGGGTGCTGAGCGACCAGGAGCCGTTCCTGAGCGCGCTGACCTCGTGGGAGGCGTGGCACAACTGGCGTGATCGGGTGGTCGAGCGGTACCGCACACTGGGCGTGCACTGCCCGCTCGGCGTGCTGATCACCGAACTGGGCCGCAAGACCCCGGCGGCACAGGCGTTGACCGCGCAGCTGCTTGAGCGGTGGCAGGAACGCCTGCGGGCGGGTGTGGCCGCGATGCAGCGGATCGGCGAGATCGATCCCGGGCTCGACGCCGACCGGACCGCGGCCTCGCTGATCGCCGCCGTCCAGGGCGGCGTGGCGGTGCTGCTGTCCACGGGCCGGGCCGACCACCTGGAAGCGGCCCTGGACACGACACTGGACCTGCTGAAGTCCTCCGGCCGCCGCACCCCGGAGCTACTCCACGTTGGCGCATCCGGAGATCCGACGTAGCGTCAATGAGGTGAATCGTGGAAACCAGCCACGCACGGTCGGCGAGCTGAAGGCCGCCGGCCATCAGCAGCGTGGCGTGAAAGCCGAGATCAGGGACAACTTGCTGGCGATTCTGCGAGCGGGTGGCGATCCCTGGCCGGGAATTGTCGGTTTTGACCGTACTGTCCTGCCGCAGCTGGAGCGGGCGCTGCTGGCCGGGCACGACATCGTTCTGCTGGGGGAGCGCGGCCAGGGCAAGACCCGCCTGCTGCGCACGATCGTGGGCCTGCTCGACGAGTGGACCCCGGTGATCGAAGGCTCCGAACTGGGTGAGCACCCGTACGAGCCGATCACCTCCGAGTCCCGGCGCCGGGCCGCCGAGCTCGGCGACGACCTGCCGGTCGCCTGGCGGCACCGGTCCGAGCGGTACGCCGAGAAGCTGGCCACGCCGGACACGTCCGTCGGTGACCTGATCGGCGACGTCGACCCGGTGAAGGTCGCGCAGGGCCGCAGCCTGGGCGATCCCGAGACCATCCACTTCGGACTCGTGCCGCGCGCCCACCGCGGCATCATCGCGGTCAACGAGCTGCCGGACCTGGCCGAACGCATCCAGGTCGGCCTGCTCAACGTGATGGAGGAGCGGGACATCCAGATCCGCGGCTACACCATGCGGCTGCCGCTGGACGTGCTGCTCGTCGCGACCGCGAACCCCGAGGACTACACCAACCGTGGCCGCATCATCACGCCGCTGAAGGACCGGTTCGGCGCCGAGGTGCGCACGCACTACCCGCTGGACGTCGAGGACGAGATCAACCTGGTCCGCCAGGAGTCCGGCCTGGTGGCCGAGGTGCCCGACGCGTTGATCGAGGTCGTCGCCCGGTTCGTGCGCAACCTGCGTGAGTCGGCGGCGATCGACCAGCGTTCCGGCGTGTCCGCGCGGTTCGCCGTCGCGGCGGCGGAAACGCTGGCCGCGGCCGCGCTCAGGCGGGCCGCGCTGACCAACGAGGACCCGGCCGTCGCCCGGCCCGTCGACCTCGACGCGATCCCGGACGTGCTGCGGGGCAAGCTGGAGTTCGAGGCGGGCGAGGAAGGGCGCGAGAGCGAGCACCTGACGCACCTGCTGCGGATGTCGATCGCCGAGACGACCCGGTCCCTCTTCGCCGGGCTGGACCTGACTCCGTTGGAGGACGCGATCGGCGAAGGCCGGATCGTCACCACAGGCGAGCGCGTACCGGCGTCCGAGGTGCTGAACGCGTTGCCGGAACTGCCTGTTCTGCACGAGGTCGCCGAACGTGCCGGCGTGAAGCCCACGGACTCCGCGGGCCGCATCGCGTCGGCCGTGGAGCTGGCGTTGGAGCAGTTGTACCTGTCGCGCAGACTGGCCAAGGACGCTGAGGACGGCACGGCGGTGTACGGCGCATGAGCGAGCTCGCGAGCGAATCATCGGCACAGTGCTCTGCTCATGTCACGCGAAATGGGCACGGCGGGAAGCAGACATGAGCAACTTCGCGTACCGCCCTTGGCATGACGGGCCTGATCCGCTGGCGCCACCAGTGGACCTGCGGGCCGCGCTTGACCAGATCGGCCGGGACGTGATGGACGGCTCGTCGCCCCGGGCCGCACTGGAAGAGCTGCTGCGCCAAGGAGTCCGAGGCACCCGTGGCCTCGACGACATGACGCGCCGGCTGTGGCAGCAACGCGCCCGGATGCAACGCCGTCACCGCCTTGACGGGACGTTGCAGGAAGTCCGGCGCCTGCTGGACGAGGCGCTGGAGGCCGAGCGCAGGCACCTGTTCCCGGATCCGTCGGACGACGCGCGGTTCCGGGAGGCGCAACTGGACGCGTTGCCGTCGGGAACCGCGGCGGCCGTACGGGAACTGGCGAACTACGACTGGCAGTCCACACAGGCGAGGGAGGCGTACCAGAAGATCCAGGACCTGCTCGGCCAGGAGCTGATGGAGTCCCGGTTCCGCGGCATGAAGCAGGCGTTGCAGAACGCCACGCCGCAGGACGTCGAGCGGGTCCGGGAGATGATGTCGGACCTCAACGACCTGCTGGCGTCGCACGCGCGCGGTGACGCGGACACTCACCAGCGGTTCGAGGAGTTCATGCGCAAGCACGGCGAGTTCTTCCCGGAGAACCCGCGCAACGTCGAGGAACTCATCGACGCGCTGGCGGCGCGTGCCGCGGCGGCCCAGCGGATGATGAACTCGATGTCGGCCGAACAGCGGGCCGAGCTCAGTTCGCTGATCCAGCAGGCGTTCGGCGATCCCCGGCTGGCCAACGAGGTCAGCAAGCTGGACGCGCACCTGCAGGCGTTGCGGCCGGGGGAGGACTGGACCTCCAGCGGCCGTTTCCGTGGCCAGAACCCGTACGGCATGGGCGAAGGCGTGCAGGCCATGCAGGACCTGGCCGAGATGGACGCGTTGGCCGAGCAGCTGGGCCAGGCGTATCCCGGTGCGCGCCTGGAGGACATCGACCTGGAGGCCCTGGAACGCCAGCTGGGCCCGGAGGCGGCGGTGGATGCCCGCCGCCTGTCCGAGCTGGAGCGGGCGTTGCGGGACCAAGGCCTGCTGGAGCGTGCCGCGGACGGCAGTTTGCGGTTGTCCCCCAAGGCGATGCGGCGTTTGGGCGAGACAGCCTTGAAGGACGTCGTGAAGTCGCTGTCGTCGCGGCGTGGCGAACGTGACACCGCCCGTGCCGGTGCCGCGGGAGAACCCACGGGCTCGTCACGCCCGTGGCAGTTCGGCGACACCGAGCCGTGGGAGGTCTCCCGGACTGTGCGCAATGCCGTGTTGCGCACGGCTTCTTCCTCCGGCGGAACGGTCACTTTGGACGTCAAGGACGTCGAGGTGATCGAGACCGAGCAACGCGCCCGTGCCGCGGTCGCGTTGTGCGTGGACACCTCGTGGTCGATGGTCCAGGACGGCCGCTGGCTGCCGATGAAGCGAACGGCTCTGGCCCTGCACCACCTGGTGAAGACCAGGTTCCGCGGCGACGCCCTCGAGCTGATCACGTTCGGCCGACATGCGTCCAAAGTGGACATCGCGGAGCTGACGGCACTGGAAGGCGTGTGGGAGCAGGGAACCAACCTGCACCACGCGCTGCTGCTGGCGGGCAGGCACATCCGCAGGCACCCGGACGCGCAGCCCGTGGTGATCGTGGTGACCGACGGAGAACCGACGGCCCACCTGGAAACGGACGGGGAAGCGGAGTTCAACTACCCGCCGCTGCCCCGGACGCTGCGCCTCACCCTGGCCGAAGTGGACAGACTGGCCCGGCTTGGTGCGTCGGTCTCGGTGTTCATGCTGGGCGAGGACGAGCGCCTGAAGGCCTTCGTCGACATCATGGCCCGCCGCAGCGGCGGCCGGGTGGTGGCGCCGGACCTCGACGGCCTCGGTGCCGCCGTGGTCAGCGACTACCTGCGCAACCGGCAGCGCTGACGTACGGCGATGCGGCGCCAGAGGCCTCTGGCGCCGCATCGCCGTGGTTTTCACCGGCAGCCGAATTCGGCAAACGCCGTGGCAACATAGCGCGCCTGGCATGCGAACGAACCCGCAGGTGATCCCGAAATACGGCCCCCGGCCCGGGGAACCGCCCCAGCGAATCCCCCGCCCGGGAGCCACCTCACCGGTAGGGAGACACCCCCCACCCGTCCCGGGGGCCGGCCCCGCTTCCATTCTAGCCGGGATAAGCCCTGGTCAAAGGGTTACTGGGCGGTTGTGGACAACCGGATTCGCGAACGGACCGTTCGTGCGGTTTGGCCGGGCCGAATTCGGGGCATACATGCGGTGCCGGTGAGTGATCAACGCGGGTGCCGTTCTATACCGCATCATGCGCTGTTGGTGGGTGATTCTCCGGTTCGTCACCTTCCGTGGGTGACGATCACCACAATGGGGCTCACGCTGGGTGATGCCTAATTGTGACATTCGTGGCATGAGACACCTGAATGGATCAACAGTGCTCGCTGACCTGCTGGTCCGTTCAGTCTATTTGCATGTTTTTTTCTTGAGGTTGGGGTTCGCGAGTGGCCAAGATCCACCTCGTTCGGCCTATATTGAGCCGCCTTCACAGGTCGGATCTTCGGAGGATCGAATGTTTACGGCTCGTAAGCCTGCCGGCGGAGTGCTCAGAGTCGCCGCAGTCGCTGTGGCCACCACCCTGCTCGCCGCCGGATGCGGCATCCTTGACGGCTCGTCAGGTGACGAGTCCGGCGGAAACGGGCAGGTCGAGAAACCCAACGTGCGCATCGGGATCATCGCGTCGGTCGACGACGCGCCGGTCAAGGTCGCCGAGAAACTGGGCTTCTTCAAGGAGGAGGGGCTCAACGCGGAGGTCAAGCTCTTCCAGTCGGCCTCGCAGACCATGCCCGCGCTCAGCAACGGCGACCTCGACTTCAGCCTGATGAACTACGTGACGTACTTCCAGGCCGCCTCCGCGAAAACGCTGGACGCCAAGATCGTCGCGGACGCCTACCAGGGCAGCCCCGAAGCACTGGTGATGCTGGCCCGTCCCGGCCTGACGATCGCGTCAGCCAAGGACTTCGAAGGCAAGAAGGTCAGTGTTCACCAGCCGGCGGGCAACATCGCGGACCTGTTGTTCCGCGCCACGTTGCGCGACAACGGCGCCGACCCGAGCAAGGTGAACTATGTCCCGGTCGCGTTCCCGAACATCCCGAAGGCACTCGAGACCGGCCAGATCGACGCGGGCATCGCGATCGAGCCGTTCATGACGACCGCGCAGAAGAACAGCGGCGCGCAGCGCGTGCTGAAGGTGATCTCCGGGCCGACCCAGGACATGCCGCTGAGCGGGTACGTCTCGCCGTCGAAGTTCGCCCAGGAGAACCCCAAGACCGTCGCGGCCTTCCAGCGGGCGATGACCAAGGCGCAGCAGGCCGCCGGTGACCGCGCCAAGCTCGCGCAGGTGATGCCCGAGCTGACCGGTGTCGACGAGGCCACGGTGCCGCTGCTCAACCTCGGTGTCTTCCCGACGTCCCTGGACGCCACCCGGTTGCAGCGGGTCATCTCGCTGATGGAGAGCTACCCCGACCTGTCCAAGCTGACCGAGAGGATCCAGGCTTCCTCCTTCATCTACAACCCACCGGGAAGCTGAGTGCGGCTGCTGCGTTCGCTGATCGGCCTGGCGGGCTTCCTGCTGCTGTGGGAAGCCGCCAGCCGGTTCGTCCTCGACGCCGGCCTGATCCCGCCACCGTCACAGGTGCTGGTCAGGTGTCTGACTGTGTTCGGCGAAGACAGGTTCGCCGGCGACGTGGCCTCGACCGTGCTGTCGTGGTTGATCGCGGTGAGCCTGGCGATCGTCATCGCCGTCCCGATCGGACTGACCATCGGCCGGATCCCGTTCGTCCGCGCCGCGACCATGCCGCTGATCGAGTTCCTGCGGCCGTTGCCCGGTGTCGCGCTGATCCCGTTGATCACCGTGCTGCTCGGCGTCGGCGCGCAGACCAAGATCACGTTGGCGACGTTCGCCGCGGTGTGGCCGATCCTGTTCAACACCAGTTACGCCGTGGCCGAAGTGGACCGTCACATGGTCGAGACCGCACGGGCGTTCCGCACCTCGCGGCGCCGGATGATCTCCGCGGTGGTCCTGCCGAGCGCGGCGCCGTTCATCCTGACCGGTGTCCGGCTGTCCGCGTCGATCGCGCTGATCGCCATTGTCGCGACGGAGTTCCTGTTCGGTGGCAGCATCGGCGTCGGCCAGTTCGTCTACGTGCACGGCCTGAGCGCGGGCCGGATGGACACCGTGCTCGCGGTCACCGTGCTCGCCGGGCTGTTCGGTCTGCTGATCAACGCTTCGCTCGCCGGTGTGCAGAACCGGTGGCTGGGCTGGCCCGCGTCGAGCGCTTCGGGCGACGACAGCGGCTCGAAGCGGCGCTGGCAACTGGCGGTCAGTTGCGTCGCCGTCGCCGCGATTCTCCTGGCGTGGCAGGCGATCGCCAGTGCCGTCGCGGATCCGTACTTCCCGCCGCCGTCGCAGATCGCCGGTCGTGCCGGTGATCTGTGGTTCTCGTCGGCGATGCTGACCGGGGACATCCTGCCCAGCCTGGGAATGTTGCTGGGCGGCTGGCTGATCGCCTCGGTGCTCGGCATCGTCCTGGGCGTCGCGCTCGGCCGGGCGGGCACGGCGATGGACTACGTCGGCGCGCTGCTGGCGTTCGCCCGCTCGGTCCCGCCGCCGCTGCTGGTCCCGGTGTTCATGGTGATGTTCTCGCTCGGACCGCAGACCGAGCTGGTCACCATCGTGACCGGCGCGATCTGGCCGGTCCTGCTCAACGCCGTGGACGGCGCCCGGTCCGTCGACGCGACGAAAACCGAGACCGCGCGGGCGTTCCGGCTGTCGAAGGCGGCGTGGATCCTCGGTGTCGTGCTGCCCGCCGCCGCTCCGAAGATCTTCGCGGGCCTGCGGCTGAGCCTGTCGATCGCGCTGATCCTGATGGTGCTGTCCGAACTCGTCGGGACGAGCAACGGGATCGGCTACCAGTTGAACAATTCCCAGGGATACTCCGACCTCGCCGGGATGTGGGCGTGGATCGTGCTGATCGGTGCTCTCGGGTATGTGTTGAACCGCTTGCTGCTTGTCGTGCAAAGGCGCAGTCTCGCCTGGCACGGCGGACAGTTCGCTTAGGACAGGGCGTAGCACGTGGTGCGTGCTCCGGCGATTGTGTTCGGAGCGTGTAGTGGCGATGGTTAATTTCCAAGCACATCACGCCCAGGTATGGGCAGAGTCAACGTGAATGGAAGAACATCGTGCGTACTGCCGCCAGCTTCGTGCTGCTCGCCACCGCGGCGCTGACCGTGGGCTGCTCGTCCGGCCAGCCGGGCAGCCCGGACCAGAACTCCGCCGGTTCCGCCGGTGCTCCCGAGCGGGAGGTCAACAAGACGCTCACGGTCAAGCAGAACGACGGATCGGCGAAGGTCACCCTGGTGTCGGTCACCGAGTCCTTCAAGCCGGACGAGGACGCCAAGGCCACCAGCGGGAACTTCGTCGCCGTGAAGCTGCGGTTCGAAGGGCAGGAAGGCGAGTACTCCGCCAATCCGCTCTACGTGATGCTCAAGAAGGCCGACGGCACCGTCGCCAGGTCCGACGACGGGGACAACGACGACGCCGTGCGGCTGGAGCAGAAGATCCGCAGCGACGACATGGACCTGCGTCCCGGCAAGTCCGTCGAAGGGCTGGTCGCCTTCGACATGGCGTACGACCCGGGCG
The DNA here is from genome assembly GCF_013280595.1 of Kibdelosporangium persicum. Taxonomy (GTDB): domain Bacteria; phylum Actinomycetota; class Actinomycetes; order Mycobacteriales; family Pseudonocardiaceae; genus Kibdelosporangium; species Kibdelosporangium persicum. The sequence goes on along the minus strand of NZ_JAAATY010000005.1, from coordinate 18,202 downwards.
CGGTGGTCCTCGTGACCTCGGTCATGGGCCACGTCCTCGGGCAGTTCCCGGTTTCCGGCGGTGAACCGATTCTGGGCGACGGCAGTCCGCGCAAGGACGTCAACAAGTCGGTGACGGTCAAGCAGCGGGACGCGTCGGCGCTGGTCACCCTGGTCTCGATCACCGAGTCCAAGGGCCCGTTGAAGGACACCGTCGCACCCGAGAACGGCGGCATCGTCATCGCCGACATGAAGTTCGAGGGCAAGACCGGCGAGTACTCGGTCAACATGCTGCGCTTGAAGCTGAAGACACCGGACGGTCAGAGCATCGACCCGCACGACGGGAACGGCTCGCACGGCGTCGCCGTCGACGAGGAGGAACTTCCGACGGTCGACCTCGGCCCGGGCAAGACCGCCGCGGGCAAGGTGGCGTTCGACGCCAAGCTCCAGCCCGGCACGAAGCTGGTGATCGAGGACTACTCGGACAAGGTCGTCGGCGAATGGCCGCTGTGACTCGCCAGGCGTCCAGGGCGCTCGGGACATGTGGCGATGACCGGTACACCGTGAACGAAGTGTGAACGAAATGGTCCTTTCGGCCGTGCCGCGGGCACGGCCGAGATCGCTTCGCTGAAAGTCATGCGACGACTACGAATCGCGGTCACTGCTGCCTTGGGTACGGTGCTGGCCACGATAGTGACGCCTGCGCCCGCCGCGGCACAGGACATCGAAGAGACAACGCCGATCTACTCGTACGCGGACGCCATCCGTGAGGATGTGTTCGTCGAGGCACCGATGGACAGCGACAAGGACGGCCAGTCCGACCGGATCGCGATCCAGATCATGCGGCCGAAGGAGACCGACAGCGGGCTGAAGACGCCGGTGGTCATGGAACCGAGTCCGTACTACCGCGCGCCGGGCACCCAGGGCGAAGCGCCCTACGGATTCGCGCGCTGGTACGACGAGTTCTTCGTGCCGCGCGGCTACACCGTCATCGAAGCCGAGATGCAGGGCACCAGCCGTTCGGCCGGCTGCCCGACGACCGGGGACGCCGAGGACACCACGTCGATCAAGGCTGTCGTCGACTGGCTCAACGGGCGGGCGAAGGGCTTCTACGCCGGCGGTTCCGAGGCTGTGGCGTCGTGGAGCACCGGAGCCGTCGGCATGGTCGGTGTCTCGTACAACGGGACACTGCCCAACGCCGTCGCCGCGACCGGTGTCGACGGGCTGAAGACGATCGTGCCCATCGCCGCGATCTCCAGCTGGTACGACTACACCCGCGACGCGGGCATCGCCTACCAGGGCGGGTGGGGCAGCAGATATCCGGAGTACCTGGCCAACTACGTCGCGAGCGCGGCCGCGAAGACCAGGTGCGCCGACTTCATCAAGTCGTTGGGCGACAACGCGGGCGACGACTCCTGGGACTACACGCCGTTCTGGGCCGAGCGCGACTACAAGCCGAGCGTCGACAAGGTGAAGGCGTCGGTGCTGCTCGTGCACGGCATGGAGGACTGGAACGTCAAACTGCGCCACGGCGTCGCGTGGTGGAACCTGTTGCAGCAGCGCGACGTCCCGCGCAAGATCTGGCTGCACCGCAGCGCGCACATCGACCCGGTCAGCGCCCGGCCGGACGAGTGGAAGCGCGTGATGCACCGGTGGATGGACCACTGGCTGTTCGGGATGAACAACGGGATCATGGACGAGCCGATGGCCGACATCCAGCGGCCCGACGGTTCCTGGGAGGCACACCGCAGCTGGCCGGACGCCGGGGCGCGCACCGTGCGCCTGAACTTCGGCCCGGCGGCCCCCGGCGTCGCGGGCACCCTGCAGGCAGCGCGACCCGCCGCGTCGAGCCAGACCTTCACCGACAACCGCACGCAGTCCGAGACCACGGCGATGGCCGACTACGCCGTCGCCGCGCCGAACCGCCTGGTCTACGTCACCCCGGAGTTGACCCAGGCGGCACGGATGTCCGGTACTCCCAAGGTGAACGTGACCGTGCGGTCGAACACCGCGAGTGCCCCGCTGACGGCGTTGCTGGTGGACTACGGCCCGGGCACGGCGTTCAGCGTGCAGGACATGTCGCCTGAGGAACTGGTCAACCAGGAGTGCTCGCTGGCCGACATCGAGCGGAAGACCGGTTGCGCGGCGCCGTTCGTCTCCCGCGCGGAGGCCGTCACGGCGAAGGTGATCACGCGTGGCGCGATCGACCTGAAGAACCGTTCGTCGCTGACTTCCGGAACGCCGCTCGTTCCCGGCGAGACCTACACGGCCTCGTGGGAACTGCACGGCAAGGACTACGTCGTCCCGGCCGGGCACCGGATCGGCCTTGTGCTCATGGCCAACAACAGGACGTACATCTCGGTCGACCAGGCCGCCGGTGCGCTGACCGTCTCGCTGGACGGCAGCAGCCTCGACATCCCCGTGGTGGGCGGCAGGATCAGCTGACCACGACAGGTGGCTGTGCCGGTCGCCCGGCACAGCCACCTGCTCACGCGGGCATGGGCGGGACGATCATCCGGCGGCCGGCCGCGATCCCGCCGTCGACGGGCACCGAAGCGCCTGTCAGGTAAGCGAACTCGTCGCCCGCGAGGCCGAGCACGGCGGACGCGATCATGGCGGGCGTGGCTGTCCGTTTGAGTCCGTCGACGTTCTCCTGGCCGAGGAAGACGAGTGCGCTCTGCCAGGTGGCGTCGTCGAGGCCGGCTGGCCGGATCATCGCGGTGTCGGTGATGCCGGGCAGGATGGCGTTCACACGGATGCCTTGGCCGCCGTACTCCAGCGCGGCCGATTTGACCAGTGCCTGGACGGCCTGCTTCGTGGCCTGGTACGTGGACAGGCCGGGGCGCCCGACGACCGCGCCCACCGACGAGTTCACGATGATGTGCCCGCCGGTGGCGAGCATGTGCGGGATCTGGTACTTCATCGACAGGAAGACGCCGCGTGCGTTGGTGTCGGTGACGTCGTCCCACTGCTCGACCGTGACCTTGTGCAGCGGTGCGCTGATCTGCACACCCGCGTTGTTGAACGCGATGTCCAGGCGTCCGTACCGGCGCACCGCGCTGTCCACGAAGTGCTGGACGGACGACGGTTCGCGGACGTCTGCCTGGATGTAGGTGGCCTCGCCGCCTGAGCTCCGGATGGCGTGCTCGACCGCCCGGCCCAGGTTCGCGCGGCGCCCGCAGAACGCCACTCTGGCTCCGGCCGCGGCGAAGGCCCGGGCAGTGGCTTCGCCGATACCCGAGGTCGCGCCGGTGATCAGCACGACTTTGCCGGCGAAGCGGCCGCGCTGCGGCCCGGCGGCCGCGGGCGTGGCCAGTGCGCCGAGTCCCGCCGCCGCGGCGACGCCACCCAGTACGGCTCGACGAGTCGGTGTGCCCATCAGCATCTCCCTAAAAGCAACTTTTTGTTGCTTTTAGCCTTCCGGATCGACCCGGCTAAGGTCAACTCGTGGCTGAGAGTCCTGTCAGGCGGCCGGGTGGCCGGAGCGCGCAGGTGCGGGCGACCGTCCTGAACGCCGGGCTCGCCGAACTCGTCGACGTCGGGTTCCACGCGCTGAGCCTCGAAGGGATCGCCAGGCGCGCCGGAGTGAACAAGACGACGCTCTACCGGCGTTGGGGGACCAAGGAAGCGCTCATGCTCGACGCGATCCGGGAACGGGCCTCGGCGAAGGTGCCCATTCCGGACACCGGCAGCCTGCGCGAAGACTTGGTGACGCTGGTCCGCGCGGCGATCGCCAACCTGCTCACGCCGGAGGTGCAGGCGATGGTGCGGGTGGGGATCGCGTTGTCCCCACACGAGAACGCGGTGGCCACAATGGTCAGTTCGTTCTGGACAGAGCGGCTCGCCGTCGACGGGGTGGTGGTGGAACGGGCGATCCGGCGAGGGGAGATCCCGCCGGTCGATCCGGGTGGTGTGATCGAGGCGGTGCTGGGGCCGCCCTACTTCCGTGCGCTGGTCACCGGACGGCCGGTGACCGACGAATTCCTTGCCGGCACAGTGGATCTGGTGCTGACCGGCCTACTGGATCCGGAACACCGGGAAGTCCGGGGCGATCTGCCGTAGCCGCTCGTCGCTCGACTCGGCGGTGACGCCCTCGAAGAAGCGGCCGACCTCCCAGCCCCACTTCTTCAGGTAGAGCCGCAGGATCTCGGGCTTCTCCTCGTCGGCCACCTCGACGGCCGTGAACGGCTCGACCTTGCGGCCGAGGCGCAACTCGCCACCGCCGGCAACGCGCATGTTGCGCACCCACTGCGTGTGTCCGCGTGGAGCGACGAGGTAACGCTCACCGTTGTGCGTCAACGGGTTCACCGGAGTCGTCCGCCATTCGCCGCTCTTGCGGCCGCGGACGGCCAGGATCCGGCTGCCCGCGAGGCTGATGCCGATTCGCGTCAGGAACTTGGCGATCGAGTTGAAGATCCGGTCCGTCGAGGTCGCCTTGATGTTGTGGGTCACGGGACTCCTTGTGTGAGCAGTGCTCTCTGTTGAGATCAGTGAACACGTTGGAAGGCGTTGAGTCAAGAGCACTGCTCTCTTTTGCGTTCGGTGCTCTACACTGAGGTCATGAACGCAGGCAGGACGGCGCGGGACCGGGCGAGGGCTGAGCTCACGCGCGAGATCAAGGACGAGGCTCGCCGCCAGTTGGCCGTCGACGGCGCGCAGAAGCTCTCGCTGCGGTCGGTCGCCCGGGCGCTGGGCATGGTGTCGTCGGCGCTCTACCGGTATTTCCCCAGTCGTGACGACCTGCTGACCGCGTTGATCATCGACGCCTACAACGCGATGGGCGACGCGGCGGACGAAGCCGCGGTCGGGGAGAGCCCGCGGGAGCGGTGGCTGTCGGCATGTCATGCGATCCGGGCGTGGGCGCGGGCGAATCCGCATGAGTACGCCCTGATCTACGGTTCGCCGATCCCTGGCTATCGGGCGCCGCAGGACACCGTCGCCGCGGCGGCGCGAGTGCCCTTGTTGCTGTTGAAAACCTTGACCGAGGCCGAGCCGCGACCCGCGTTCGAGGCGCCGCCGCTCACCGACGGGCTGGCGGACCAGTTGGAACGTCTCGATGTCGAGCCGAAACCGGCGCCGGAGACGCTCAACCGGGCGCTCATGGTGTGGAGCCAGCTCTTCGGGATGCTCAGCTTCGAGCTGTTCGGCCAGTTCGTGGGCAGTGTCGACCCCGCGGACGAGTTCTTCGCGCACGCCGTCGGGCAGATGGCGGACTTTGTCGGATTGGCCGGAGAAGTCGGCGACAGGTGACTTCTTGACGTTTCCTTAACTTCACAACCTTGTGAAGCACGTGTAGTTGTTGAACCATGACCACTCAGAGCATTCCGGGCCTGCCGACCCAGCGCCCGAATCCGCTTGATCCACCGGTCGAGATCGGCGAGCTGCGGGCGACCGGCTCGATGGTGCGGATGACGTTTCCCGACGGCCATCTCGGCTGGCTGGCGACCGCGCACCACGCCGTGCGCGCGGTGCTCGCCAGTCCGGCGTTCAGCAACCGCATCGAGCTGACCCATCCGGTCATCCCGGTGAAACGGCTGCAGGCACAGTCAATTGCCGACTTCAAGGTCCCGCCGGGCATGTTCAACCGGATGGACGACCCCGAGCACAGCCGGATCCGGCGGACGCTGACCGGCCAGTTCACCGTCCGCCGGATGAACCTGCTCGAACCCCGGATCGAGCAAATCGTGCGGGAGCACCTCGGCGCGATCGTGGCCAGCGGGCCGCCGGTCGACCTCGTGCCGACGTACACGCTGCCGATCCCGTCGCTCGTGATCTGCGAACTGCTCGGCGTGCCGTACGAGCGCAGGGACCAGTTCCAGGGCGACGCGTCCACGCTGCTCAACCTGGAGTCCGGCGCCGACGAGGCGATGGCCGCATGGGCGTCGATGTACTCGCTGCTCGGCGACGTCATCGCCGCGAAGCGGGAGCGGCCCGCCGACGACCTGCTGAGCGGGCTCATCGCGGAAGGCGAACTGACCGACGAGGAACTGTGCACGATCGGCCTGGTGCTGCTGATCGCGGGGCACGAGACGACCGCGAACATGCTGGCGCTCGGCACGTACACGATCCTGCGGCAGCCGGGACGGCGGGAAGCGTTCCTGGCCGATCCCGCCACGGCCGTGGAGGAGCTGCTGCGCTACCTCTCGATCATCCACTTCGGACCGGTGCGGACCGCGCTCGAGGACGTGGAGATCGACGGGCACCTGGTCAAGGCCGGTGAGGCGGTGGCCATGTCGGTGCCGGGCGCGAACCGTGACCCGGCGAAGTTCACCAACCCGGACGACCTCGACCTGACCAGGCACGCCCAAGGTCACCTGGCCTTCGGCCACGGCATCCACCAGTGCCTCGGCCAGCAGCTGGCGCGGGTGGAGATGCGGATCGCGTTCACCGCGTTGCTGAGCAGGCTGCCGACCCTCAAACTGGCCGGTGACGTGCGCTTCCGCGACAAGATGAGCATCTACGGGCTGTTCAACCTGCCGGTGACGTGGGACGCATGAAGATCGTCATCATCACCATCGGGTCGCGCGGCGACGTCGTGCCGTACACGGGGCTCGCCGCGCGGCTGCTCGCCGACGGGCACGACGTCGCCATCGCGACCCAGGCCGCGTTCGGAGACGTGGTCAAGGACTGCGGCGCCGAGTTCCGCCTGATGCCCGGCGACATGCGCGCGGACCTGCAAAGCGAGACAGGCCTGGCGTGGCAGCGCCAAGGCACGGGCCTGAAGGGCATCAGGACCAGCATCGAGATGGGCATCCGGCTGATGGACGAGGTCGGCCGTGGCGTGCGCCAGGTGGCCGACGGCGCGGAACTGCTGATGCTGCAACGAGGTGCGCTCATCCACGGCTACCTCGTGGCCAAGGCCATGGGGATCAGGAGCGTCGCGCTCGAACTTTTCCCCGGCGCACCGAGCCGCGAGTTCATGCTGCCGTCGCTCGGCGGGAAATCGTTGGGCGGCTGGCTGAACCACGCACTGCCACGGGCATTGACGCACCTGCCGACACCGATGGAACGACACATCAAGAGCTTCTGCGCGGACCTGGGCCTGCCCCGGACCAGCCTGGGCGGCCTGCGCAGGGAGATGTTCGACTCGGACTTCCCGATCCGCCACGGCTACAGCCCGGCCCTGCTGCCCCGGCCGCACGACTGGCGGCCCGGCATCGAGACCGACGGCTACTGGTGGCCGCTGCCGCCGCAGGACTGGAAACCGGCCGCGGACCTGGTGGACTTCCTGGCCGCAGGCCCGCCGCCGGTGTTCATCGGCTTCGGCAGCATGGCACCCGGCGAATCCGACCGGCTGTCCGCCATCGTGACGGAAGTGGTGCGCCGCACCGGAATCCGTGCGGTGGTGCAGGCAGGCTGGGCAGGCCTGGCGGCGACCGGCGACGACGTCCTGACGATCGACAGCGTGCCGCACGACTGGCTGTTCCCCCAGACCAGCGCCGTCGTCCACCACTGCGGTGCGGGCACCACCGGAGCCGGGCTGCGCGCGGGCGTGCCCGTCGTCCCCGTCCCCGTGCTGGCCGACCAGCCCTTCTGGGCGGCCCGGCTCGCCGCGATCGGTGTCAGCCCCGGGTCCGTCCTGATGCGCGAGCTCGCGGTGGAACCGTTGGCCGGGCTGCTGACGAAGGCTCCCCGCCATGCCGATCGCGCCCAGGTGATCGGCGAACAGGTCCGCGCCGAGGACGGCGCCGGCAAGATCGTGGAGTTCGTCCGGTCGATGGCGTGACGCGGTGCCTGTGATCCTTCCAACCCATGAGCGGTCGTCTCATCCGAATGGTCGCCGATTAACCTGACTGACATGCAGACATGGGCATCGACACCGGTTCCACGCGTGGCAGGGACGCCACGGCCACTGCGGCTCCACGACTCCGCTGCCGGTGAGGTGCGGCCGACAGCGCCGGGAAAGACGGCCGGCCTGTATGTCTGCGGCATCACTCCTTACGACGCGACCCACCTGGGGCATGCGGCGACGTATCTCGCGTTCGACCTGATCCACCGGGTCTGGCTGGACAACGGGCACGACGTCAACTACGTGCAGAACGTCACCGACATCGACGACCCGCTGTTGGAGCGCGCCGAGCGCGACCAGGACGACTGGGTCGTGCTCGGTATGCGGGAAACCGCTCTCTTCCGTGAGGACATGGTGTCGTTGCGTGTCCTGCCGCCGAGGTCGTACATCGGGGCGGTCGAGGCCATTCCGGAGATCGTCGAGGCGATCGGCAAGCTGCTCGCCGCCGGGCACGCGTACCGGGTGGAGGACTCCGAGTACCCGGACGTCTACTTCGACCACGCGGCGACCGGCCAGTTCGGCTACGAGTCCGGCTACTCCGAGCAGACCATGCTGGAGTTGTTCGCCGAGCGCGGCGGCGACCCGGATCGGCCTGGCAAGCGGCACCCGTTGGACGCCCTGTTGTGGCGGATGGCGCGCCCGGACGAGCCGTCGTGGGAGAGCGAGATCGGCGCAGGCCGGCCTGGCTGGCACGTCGAGTGTTCCGTCATCGCGCTGAACCGGCTCGGGTCCGGCTTCGACGTCCAGGGCGGCGGCTCGGACCTGATCTTCCCGCACCACGAGAACAGCGCCGCCCACGCCGAGGCGCTGACCGGCGAGTTCCCCTTCGCCCGGCACTACGTGCACGCCGGGATGATCGGCCTGGACGGCGAGAAGATGTCCAAGTCGCGTGGCAACCTCGTGTTCGTGTCGCGGCTTCGGGCCGACAAGGTGGACCCGATGGCCGTGCGGCTCGCCCTGCTCTCCGGGCACTACCGCGAGGACCGGCCGTGGACGGCCGGGCTGCTGACCGAAAGTGAGCGCCGGCTGGGCCGCTGGCGCGACGCCGCGCTGCTGGAGTCCGGGCCGGACGCCACGGACACGATCGCCCGCCTGCGTGACCACCTGTCGAACGACCTGGACACGCCGAACGCGCTGCGCGCCGTGGACGCGTGGGCCGACGACGCGCTCGCCGGCCGCGGCAGCGACCCGTCAGCTCCCGCGCAGTTCCGGGACGCTGTCGACGCCCTGCTCGGCATCGACATCTGACGCCGCCCAGCTCGCCAGCAGACGCAGTTTCTGCGCTGATGGCGAGCCCGGCTCGACCGTGTGCATCGACAGCATCACGTCCGGGTCTTCGCGCGGGATCAGCGACTCGTAGAACACCGTGAGCTCGCCGACGACCGGGTGGTGCAGTTTCTTCGAGCCGTGCCCGTGCCGGAACACGTCATGGTCGGCCCACCAGCGCCGGAAATCCTTGTCCCGGACCGACAGCTCGCCGACCAATGCGGCGAGCTGGGGGTCGTGCGGGTGCTGCCCGGCGTAGAACTGCAGGCTCGCGACGGCGCTGCGCGCGCCGTCCGCCCAGTCGACGTAGAGCTCCCGGGCGGCCGGGTCGAGGAACATGTACCTGACGACGTTGCGCTCGTGCGGCGGCGCGGCGTCGAAGTCCTTGTACAGCGCCGCAGCGAGCTTGTTGACGCCGAGCACGTCCATCCGGCGGCCGACCAGCATCACCGGGACGTCCGGCAGCGACTCCAACACCAGCCGCAGTCCTGGCCGGACCCGCTGCGGCGGCAACGGCCGGGCCCTGCGCGTCGGTCTGGCCACAGTGAACAGATGGGCGCGCTCCACGTCGTTGAGCCGCAACGCTCGTGCGAGCGCGTCGAGCACTGACTCGGAGACGTTCACGCTCTTGCCGCGCTCAAGACGGACGTAGTAGTCCACGCTCACCCCGGCGAGCTGCGCGACCTCCTCACGCCGCAGGCCCGGCACCCGGCGCGTGCCCGGCAGGGTCGGCAGTCCCGCCTCCTCGGGCGTGATCTTGGCCCGCCGTGACCGCAGGAACTCCCGGAGCTCGGTGTTCATCCTGCCAGCCTAGGGCCCTCTCGGCGGCCGTGCGGGGTACTGACAGACCCTGTCACGCGCCTGCCCGGCCGGGGTTGCCTTGACGGCATGAAGTACAGAGTCCTTGGCGGCACCGGGATCTCGGTCAGCGAGTTCGCGCTCGGTGCCATGACGTTCGGGTCGTTCGCCAACGCCGACCACGACGAGTCGGTCCGGATGATCCACACCGCGCTGGACGCGGGCATCAACACGATCGACACGGCGGACACCTACTCACAGGGCGAGTCCGAGCAGATCGTCGGCAAGGCGCTGAAAGGCCGTCGCGACAACGTGGTGCTCGCGACGAAGTTCTGGAACCCGATGGGCGACGACGTCAACCGGCGCGGCGGTTCACCGCGGTGGATCAAGCGCGCGGTCGAGGAAAGCCTGCGGCGCCTGGACACCGACTACATCGACGTCTACCAGATGCACCGGCCGGACCCGGCCACGGACATCGAGGAGACGTTGGCGGCCTTGTCCGACCTGGTGCGCGACGGCAAGGTCAGGGTGATCGGCACGTCGACGTTCCCGGCCGAGCAGATCGTCGAAGCCCAGTGGGTGGCCGAAAAGCGTGGCCTGCACAGGTTCCGCACCGAGCAGCCGCCGTACTCGATCCTGATGCGAGGGGTCGAAGCGGACGTGCTGCCGACCGCACAGCGCTACGGCATGGGCGTGCTCACGTGGAGCCCGTTGGCTGCGGGGTGGTTGTCCGGCCGTGCCGCTCCGGCGCAGGCCACCGGAGGCCGCGCCGAGATCGTCGGTGACGTGTTCGACCTGGCCGACCCGGCGAACCAGACGAAGCTGGCGGCGGTGGAGAAGCTGACCAAGCTGGCAGCCGATGCCGGAATGTCCCTGCCGCACCTGGCGGTCGCGTTCGTCCTCGCGCATCCCGCGGTGTCCTCGGTGATCATCGGCGCGAGCAGGCCGCAGCACCTGGCGGACCTGCTGGCCGGGGTGGACGTCCGGCTCGGCGACGACGTGCTGGACAAGATCGACGAGATCGTCCCGCCGGGCGTGACGGTCCGGCAGCGCGACACCTACTACCCCCCGCCCGCCATTGCCGACAAGCGCCTCCGAAGGTTGTCCTGAAACGCGGCTTCTCGGCGTCATCGGCCCTCGTTGACAAGCCTTGGGTCAGGACTGACGAGGTCCCCGGCCCGGTCCGGGGCCGGGACCGCCGTGGCGCCGGCGCCGCAGGTACCGCTCGAACTCCGCGGCGATCACGTCACCGCTGGTCTCGTTGAGGGTGATCGCCGCGTCGCCGCGTTCCTCCAGGGCCCGGACGTAGTTGCTGACGTCCTCGTCCTCCTCGGCCATCTCGCTCACGGTCCGCTGCCACTCGTCGGCCTGCTCCGGCAGGGCGCCCAGCGGCACCTCGACGTCGAGAACCTCCTCGACGCGGTGCAGCAGCGCCAGCGTGGCCTTGGGCGACGGCGGCTGGGACACGTAGTGCGGCACCGCGGCCCACAGCGAGATCGCCGGGATACCGGCTTGCACGCACACGTCCTGCAGCACGCCGACGATCCCGGTCGGCCCCTGGTAGCGGGAGCGTTCCAGGCCGAAGCGCGCGGCGGAGGCCGCGTCGTAGGCCGTTCCGGTCACCGGGACAGGGCGGGTGTGCGGCGTGTCGGCCAGCATCGAGCCGAGGGTGACCACGGTGGTCACCCCCAGCCGCTCGATGTGTTCGAGCAGCTCGGCGCAGAACTTCCGCCAGCGCATGTTCGGCTCGATGCCGTGCACGAGCACGATGTCCCTGGACGAGCCGGGCGGGCGGCACGCCGACAGCCGCGTCGTCGGCCACTCCACGCGCCGGGTGACGCCGTCCACCAGTTTCACGGTCGGCCGGGTCACCTGGAAGTCGTAGTAGTCGTCCGGGTCCACGTCCGCCAGCGGGGTGGCGTCCCAGGTCAGTTGAAGATGCTCGATCGCCGTACTCGCCGCGTCCCCGGCGTCATTCCAGCCTTCGAAGGCACAGACTATGACTGGCTCGACGAGCGCTGGCGTGCCGGCGGTGCTCTGCGGGTCGTGATCGGTCACTTGCCAAGCCTACGACCCCGGGCGCCCTGTTTGACTACAGCGTTGGAACGGTTCAGGCCCACCTGGCCGTCCAGGCGCTGTTTCCGCTGCTTCTGCCGTCACGGACGCCAGATCGTGATCTTGTTCCGGGCCGCCCTGGCGTGTCGGCCCACCCCCCTCGTGAGTGGTTATCAGTGTTCTAACCCTGATAACCACTCACGAGGGTGTGGCGAGATCGACGTCGTGACGTTTTCGCAGGTCAGGGCGGGTTCTTCGGGTGCGGGCGGGGCCGGGGATTTGGTCACGGCCGACCCGGGCCGCGATTATGGGGAGGTCCATGGGCTCGGCGTCCAGCTCACCGAGGCGCTGGCCGATCGCCGGGCTGCCCGAACCGGAGCGGATCGGCGTCCCGCCCTCCGCGGAGTTCCAGCCGCATCCGGAGCAGCCGGCCGACGCGATCGTGTGCACCACCCGCGGGCCGAGTACTTCACCACCTGACCCAAGAGGGGGATTCGTTGACACCGGTGCCCGAGGCCGTGTTGTGGGACATGGACGGGACGTTGATCGACTCGGAGAAGATCTGGGACATCGGCCTGCGCGAGCTGGCCGAACAGCTCGGCGGTGAGCTGACCCAGCAGACCAGGGACGCGGTCGTCGGGTCCAACATGGACAGCACGATGCGGGTGATCTTCACGTCGCTGGGCCTCGAACTCGAGCCCGCCGCACTGGAGAAGGCGGCGATGTGGCTCAACGAGCGCACCGCGGCGCTGTTCCGGATCTCCCTGCCCTGGCGGCCCGGCGCCAGGGAGGCGCTGGAGTCGCTGCGCGAGCACGACGTGCCGATGGCGTTGGTCACATCGACCGAACGGGCCCTCACCGAGATCGCGCTCGACTCGATCGGGCGGTCTTTTTTCGCCGCCACGGTCTGCGGCGACGAGGTCGGCGGCCGCAACAAGCCGGACCCGGCGCCGTACCTGATCGCCGCCGACATGCTGGGCGTTCCCCCAGGTCGGTGCGTCGCGGTCGAGGACTCGCCGCTGGGCATGCGCTCCGCGGTGGCCGCGGGCTGCACGGTTCTGGTGGTGCCCGCGGAGGTGCCGATCGAGCCGGGGGCGGGCTGGACCGTGCGGAATTCGCTCGTTGGTGTGGACGCGTTCACGCTCGGTGCTTTGAGGGCGGCCGACCTGGGATGAAAGGATCGGGGCGTGAAGACGTTCGACGAACTGTTCGCCGAGCTCAGTGAGCGCGCGCGGACCCGGCCCGCCGGGTCGGGCACCGTGGCGGCGCTGGATGCGGGTGTGCACGCGCAGGGCAAGAAGGTGTTGGAAGAGGCGGGCGAGGTGTGGCTGGCCGCCGAGCATGAGGACGACGAGCATCTGGCCGAGGAGGTCTCCCAGCTGCTCTACCGGGTCCAGGTGCTCATGATCGGGCGCGGCCTGACCCTCGAAGACGTCTACCGCTACCTCTGAGGAGTCCTTGCCATGTTGCGTGTCGCCGTGCCCAACAAGGGATCGCTGGCCGCGTCCGCGTCCGAGATGCTGGCCGAGGCCGGCTACCGGCAGCGGGGCGAGCAGCGGGACCTCACGGTGCTCGACTCGGCCAACGAGGTCGAATTCTTCTTCCTGCGGCCCAAGGACATCGCCGCGTACGTGGGCTCCGGTGACCTGGATCTGGGCATCACCGGCCGGGATCTGGCCCAGGAGTCCGGCGCGCCCGTGCGGGAGCGGCTCAGCCTGGGCTTCGGCTCGTCGACGTTCCGGTACGCCGCCCCGGCCGGCCGGGAGTGGACGCTGGCGGACCTGGACGGCAAGCGCCTGGCCACGGCATACCCGCGGCTGGTGCGCGACGACCTGGGCAAGCACGGCATCAAGGCGGACGTGATCCGGCTGGACGGTGCCGTGGAGATCTCCGTGCAGCTCGGCCTGGCGGACGCGATCGCGGATGTCGTCGGCTCCGGCCGGACCCTGCGGCAGCACAACCTGATCGCCTTCGGTGAGCCGATCTGCGTGTCGGAGGCCGTGCTCGTGACGCGTGCGGGCGCGACGCCGTCGGCGGAGGCCGAGCAGCTGACCGCGCGGCTGCAAGGCGTCGTGTTCGCCCAGCAGTACATGATGCTGGACTACGACTGCCCGAAGTCGTTGCTGGACAACGCACTCGAAGTGACGCCCGGACTGGAGTCGCCGACGGTCGCGCCGTTGGCCAACCCGGACTGGGTGGCGGTGCGGGCCATGGTGCCGCGCAGGCGGGCCAATCCGATCATGGACGAGCTGGCGGCGATCGGCGCCAAGGCCATCCTGGCCTCCGACATCCGATCCTGCCGGCTCTGATGTCCGTCGCGGCAGTGGCGCGCGGGGGCACCGCACGCCACTGCCGGCGGGACACAGGTGGGGGCCTGCTGACCTACGGGACTATGCCGGGCCGGTCTTGCGGAATTCTTGGACCCGACCGCAAGCCCAGGCAGATCGGCACGGTCCCGTCGTGCACTCGATCCCTTCGACCCGCGGTGACGAGTTGTTGCCACAGCCTTCGCGGAAGTGTCGGACCCCTGGCTTACTGTTCTGGGCGTGACGGTGACTGAAGAAGTACGGCGGCGCCCCGCTCTGTCTCCCTCTCGTGCCAGCGACTTCAAGCAGTGCCCGTTGCTCTACAGATTCCGGGCCGTCGACCGCCTGCCCGAAACCCCCAGCAAGGCCCAGGTCCGCGGCACGGTCGTGCACGCGGTGCTCGAGCGGCTCTACAGCCTGCCCGCGGCCGAACGCCTCCCCGAAACCGCGCACAAGCTGCTGCGGCCGACCTGGGCGAAGCTCAGCGAGGAGGCGCCCGAGCTCGTGGAGCAGCTTTTCCGGGACGGCTCGAGCCTGGACGACTGGCTCGCTTCGGCCGGCACACTGATCGACGGCTACTTCACGCTGGAGGACCCGCGCAGGCTCGAACCGGAGGCGTGCGAGCTGCTCGTCGAATCCGAACTGCCGTCCGGCGTGCTGCTCAGGGGCTACATCGACCGGCTGGACGTGGCGCCGACCGGCGAGATCCGCGTGGTCGACTACAAGACCGGCGCGGCACCCAGGGAGGTCGGCGAGGCCAAAGCCCTGTTCCAGATGAAGTTCTACGCGCTGGTGCTCTGGCGGCTGAGGGGCGTGGTGCCCCGGCAGTTGCGGCTGATGTACCTCTCGGACCGCCAGTCCCTGGCCTACGCCCCGGACGAGGCGGAACTGAAGCGTTTCGAACGCACCCTCGAAGCGATCTGGCAGGCGGTCATGCGCTCGGCCAGGACCGGCGACTTCCGCCCGAACAAGAGCAGGCTGTGCGACTACTGCGACCACAAGGCCTTCTGCCCGGAGTTCGGCGGCACCCCGCCGGAGTACCCCGGCTGGCCGGAGCCGGACGCGGGCACCGAGACCGTGCTGGACCGGGCCGACTGAGCCAGGCCAACGGAAGCCTGCCGCGCGTCGGGCTGGTCCATTCGAGCGGAATCGCGGACCGATCGCCCCGGGAACCGATGATTTCGCGCCTCGAAGTGAGTCTCACCATGTGTGACTTCACCACTGATCGGCGGGGCTGAGCTGCTGGAGCGGGCCGTCGGGTACACCCTGGGCAGCCTGGTACTCGTCAGGCCCGAAGTGCTCGATCGCCCGACGCCGTGCGCGGGCTGGGACCTCGAGGCCCTGTTGCGGCACATGAACGATTCCCTCGTCGCCCTGCACGAGGCCGTCGACAGTGGACACGTCACCCTCGAAGCCACCATCACGGGTGACCCGGCCAACGATCTCGTCGCGCAACTCAAGGACCGTGCCTGCCGTCTGGTCGGGGCGTGGACGACGACCGAACGGTCCACAGTCTCCATCGCCGACCAGCAGCTCACCGGGGCGATCGTCAGCTGCGCGGGCGCCGTCGAGATCACCGTGCACGGGTGGGACGTGGCCAGGGCGTGTGGCGTCGACCGGCCGGTCCCCGACCACCTTGCCGCGGAGTTGCTGCAGCTCGCGGACCTGTTCGTGACCGGCCACGACCGGCCGGAGCGGTTCGCGGCGCCGGTGCCGATGAGCCCGTCCGCGCAGCCCGGGGACCGACTGGTCGCGTTCCTGGGCCGTATCCCCTGAAAACAGGGGCCCGGCACACGGCAGTTCAACATCCGGACCCCTACTCTCAACCTATGACGACGATCCGGAGCGGCCGTGTCGCCAGGGGCGACAGCGGGCTGCTGCTGTTCCGGATCGCCGGCGTCCCTGTTCTGCTCGCGCCGTCGTGGTGGTTGGGGTCGCTGGCGGTCGTCTTCCTCTACACGCCGCTTGTCGATCGGTTGATGCCGGGCGTCAGTGACGGCACGGCCTTGCTGCTCGCGTCGGCGTTCGCGGTCCTGCTTGGCGCGTCTGTGCTCGCGCACGAGCTCGGGCACTGTGTGGTCGCCCTGCGGTTCGGCCTGCCGGTGCGGCGGGTGCGGCTCTTCCTGCTCGGCGGGATCTCGGAAGTCGCGAGAACCCCGAGAAAGCCCGCGCACGAGGGTCTGGTGGCCGCCGCGGGCCCGGCGGTGTCCATCGTGCTGGCGGCGTTGTTCGGGATGGCGTTGCTCGTCGGTCCTGGCGAGGGCGCGATCTGGGTGCTGCTGCTGGAGTGCATGGCTGCGAACCTCGTGGTCGGCGTGTTCAACCTGCTGCCCGGGCTGCCGCTGGACGGCGGCCGGATGCTGCGGGCGGGGATCTGGGCGCTGACCGGACGCCGCTCGAAGGGCACGTTCGCCGCGGCCGCGGGCGGTGGGCTGGTCGCCGGAGCGCTGCTGGTGTGGGCACTGTTCGGGATCGCCGAGGACAGCCCGGACAAGTGGCTCAGGCTGGGTGTCTGCGTGCTGACCGCGTGGTTCGTCATCGCGGGCGCGGCGGGGGAGTTCTCCGCCGAACAGCGCCGGACCTGGCCGGACGGGCTCCGGCTCGCCGACCTCGTCCAGCCCGTGCTGCAACTTCCCGCCGAGAGCCCGGTGGCGGACGCGCTCGGCGCCTCGGCTGGCCGGGGCGTCGTGCTGGTCCGGGCCGACGGTGTCGCGGCCGGACTGCTCGACCGGGACACCGCGGAGCGGCTGGCCGGCCATTCCCCGTTGTCCCCGGCCGAACAGGCCGCCGAACCGATCCGGCCGGAGACGGTGCTGCTCGACTCCGAGCCGGGCGAGGAGATCATCGAACGGGTCCACGAGACCGCCGCGTGGCAGTTCCTCGTCGTCGACGAGGAGGGCCGTCCGTCCGGCGTGCTGCGGCGTGAGGACCTCAAAGCGGCCCTGCGTAACGCCTGATCCAGGCGGGATGCCACGATATGTGGCCAGGACGAGGACAGCGGGGAGAGTCGAGCGTACGTGTCGGTGAGCAGGGCGAGCGGCCCGTTCCGTAAGGGTGACCGGGTACAACTGACCGACCCGAAAGGCCGGCACTACACGCTGGTGCTCGAAGAAGGCGGCCAGTACCACACACATCGCGGCGCGCTGGCGCACGACGACCTGATCGGCTCCCCGGAAGGCAGCGTGGTCACGTCCGTCGGCGGCACGTCGTTCCTGGCGCTGCGGCCGTTGCTGCCCGACTACGTGCTGTCCATGCCACGAGGCGCACAGGTGATCTACCCCAAGGACGCCGCGCAGATCATCATGTGGGGCGACATCTTCCCCGGCGCGCGTGTCCTGGAGGCGGGCGCCGGTTCGGGTGCGCTCACGTGCTCGTTGCTGCGTGCGGTCGGCGAGACCGGCAGCGTGACCTCGTACGAGGTCCGCGACGACCACGCCGACCACGCCAGGCGCAACGTGGTCCAGTTCTTCGGTGAGCAGCCCGGGAACTGGACGCTGAACGTCGCGGATCTGGCCACGCACACCGGCGAGGTGGACCGCGTCGTGCTGGACATGTTGGCACCGTGGGAAATGCTCGACGTCGTCAAGGAGAACCTGATCCCCGGCGGCGTCCTGGTGGTCTACGTCGCGACCGTCACACAGTTGTCCCGGGTGACCGAAGCGTTGCGGGAACAGCAATGCTGGACCGAGCCGCAGTCGTGGGAGACGCTGCACCGGCCGTGGCACGTCGTCGGCCTCGCCGTCCGCCCGGACCACCGGATGATCGCGCACACGGCGTTCCTGCTCACCGCGAGGCGGTTGGCGGATGGTGTTGTGGCGCCCAGGGTCCAGCGCCGCTCAGGCAAGCACTAGGCCGTGTTTCAAATGCCCGATCGCGATAGCCGGGCCGGATGCGGCCCCTGACGCCACCGCGGGACCGCCCAAAGACAACCAGTATTCGCGGCGATCCCGCGGCGACGCCAGGAACCGCCCCGATCCCGACTCTCATCGACCGGGACATTCGAAACACGA